>NZ_CP191448.1:0-215219 GCF_050500175.1 Neorhizobium sp. DAR64872/K0K18 | reverse complement strand
GATCGGCGATCCCATCGAAATCCGACACCGACCGCAATCGTTCGATTTCTGCCGGGAGCAGCCTGGCCTCGATCGGTCCGGTCTGCGGCATGGTTCGGGGGTATAGCGCGTAGACGATGCCGATCGTGCCAGTCACCGCCGTCAGCGCGAGTATGGACAGGAGCCCCGCCTTCAGGCGGCGACGCCACGTCCACGGGGTCGGTGTTTGCCGCGCGCTCATGTCCGTTGCTCCAGCTGTGCGGCGGCGGTGTGAATGGCGGCGCGAATTCGGTTGTATGTGGCACATCGACAAAGGTTGCCGCTCATGGCCAGGTCGATATCCTGATCTGTCGGCCTTCGGTTTTGACGCAGCAACGCGATCGCGCTCATGATTTGTCCCGACTGACAGAAGCCGCATTGCGGCACGTCGTGCGCTACCCATGCGGCCTGGAGGACACGAACCTCATCACCTTCGGCGCCTTCGATGGTGGTAATCTGCGCCGAGGTTGCTGCTTTCAGCGGAATGGAACAGGAGCGCTTGGGCTGCCCATCGAGATGCACCGTGCAGGCGCCACATTGTGCAACGCCGCAACCGTATTTGGTTCCGGTCAGGCTTAGCCTGTCCCTAAGGACCCACAGCAGCGGCGTGTCACCGTCATCCTCGACCAGGTGAGACTGGCCATTGACCGAGAGCGCAAACGACATGGTGGTGGTTCTCCAAAGCGGCGGCTATCAAAAGCCTCGTGCAGGTTCCGGGAGCAGTTTCCGTTTCAAAGCCCGGCGCAGTCATCCAGCGAGAGCGACGGCCGACTGTGGTTGCTCGCCAAAGTATACGCCTGCGAGGGACTCCGAAACGTCCCACAGCCTGCGTCCGACATGGGTTTCCAGTGATCGTTGCGGTGGTTTTGCATCGGTCGGGTACCCTCGCGTCTCGCTGAGTTTATCCGGGCCGTAGTATCCGCCGCCCTGCGCGTCTCTTGACGTCGCTGCAAAGAGGATCGGCAGGACGCCCATGACAGCGGGCTGAAACAGAAACCACAGGTAGGAGCGAATAAGCCCCATCGGACTTGATCGGCCCGGCGCGTTGTGGAGAAGATCGGTCCGTGACACGCCAGGATGGGCTGCGATGCTGGTTATTCCCCATCCGTGGACATCGCTGCGCCGCTGAAGCTCGAATGCGAACATCAGGCACGCCAGTTTCGACTGGGCGTAAACAGGCCCCGGCTTGTAGCCGCGCTCCGCTTGCAAGTCGTCGAAATGGATTGCGCCACTGCGCGCCGCGACGCTGGACACCGACACGACCCGCGGTGCATTGCCACGCCGAAGCAGCGGCAGAAGATGCGCGGTCAGTGCAAAATGGCCGAGATGGTTGGTGCCGAACTGGAGTTCGAAGCCATCCGTCGTAGTCTTGCGTCGTGGTGGTGTCATCACGCCAGCATTGTTGATCAGCACGTCGATGCTGTCCCGACTGTCCCGAAGCCGTTTACCGAAGGCTGCGATCAATTCCAGACTGCCAAGATCAACAGGCTCAAAGGCCACGACCGCATCCGGCACGTCCCGCTTTATTCTTGCTACGGCATCGTCGCCCTTTTCGGCATTGCGGCCGGCGATGATCACGTCGCCGCCTGCCCTTGCAAGGGCCAGGGCGCCTTCGAGGCCGAGGCCACCTGTACCGGTCACAATCGTCGTTCGCCCATGCTGGGGCGGGATATTCTCGATGGTCCATCTGTCGCGCATTGTCTGTCCTTTCAAAATTACACCAAAGCGCCGGATGTAAAATTCGGTTTTCAAAGCTGCATAAGCTTCACGATCGCGCTTACTGCTCAATCTTGTGGATACGGTAGACAGCCGCCGGAGGAATGTTCGCTAGAGTTCCGCCAGTCCGCACAGCTTTGAGGCCGAGCCGGCTCAGCACCTTGGCTGGAACCGGACAACGGAGACCGTAAGTGAATTGGTAGAACCCGCTGCCTGGACTCATCTTCTGAAATGCTGCGGCCAAAATTCTTGTGACCTGGAGAGGCGACATCGAGAGCAGTGGTAAACCGCTGACGATGGCGCCGGCGAGCCGACGATCGAAGAGCTCGACAGACGACAGCCGCGCGGCATCCATCCGGAAAATTGTCGCCTGGGGATAGCGCGTGCGAAGAGCCACGGCGAACTTCGGCTCGAACTCGATCAAGGCGAGCTCCGACTGGGGAACACCGCGACCAATGATAGCGCGGGTGAATGCGCCGGTTCCGGGCCCGAGCTCGATAACCGGGCCAGTGTCCGCTGAAATTTCCGATGTGATGAGCCTAGCAAGCGCTGCGCCAGACGGGGCAATGGCAGCTATCCGCAAAGGATTCCGGAGCCACGCCTGGAAGAAGCCCCATGCTTCAACAGCATTGGAATCCATTGGATGTCCTAAAACTTTGGTATTTTGATTTCTACAAGCACGGATCGGTTTGATCAATTTTGCCATGAGACGTTACCCACCTTTCGATTTGCTTGAACCCTTCGGGTGACCCACAGAACCGCAAACTCGGCAAGAAGAACGCAACCTAGAACAGACACCGCAAGCACCGTTGAGTTGGTTTCTTCGATCTTGTGCGAAGCGAAGAAACCGATACCGGCAAACAGGCTGCTCCAGGTCAGTATTCCTGCAGCCGAAGCGGTCAGGAAACCTCTTGAATTACCCCGCAGAAAGGCCGCAAAAATGGGTGCCAACAACCTGATTGTCGGAACCAGCTGTAGGCCAAAAGCCAGCGCCGTCTGCCTGCGGCGGAATGATGCTATTCGATCATTGATCCGATCGGGCGAAATGCCGAGTAACCGGCTGACCGACGAGAGAATGCGCATCGAGCGCTCGTCGCCCAAAGCCCGAACACAGTAAAAGCACGTAGCACAGCCGCAGAAACTTCCAATCGAGGTGGCAAGGACTGCTGCTGGTAGCGACCAGGCTCCGTCCGATGCACTGATCCCAACGGACAGCAGCAGTCCATGTGACGGGATCACAGGCATAAAGCGTTCAGCCAAAGCGGCAGCGAACAGTCCGATAAGGCCGTAGACGCTGATCCATCTCATGACCACGCCAATGGGGTCGATTTCCATAGCCAGCCCTTCTCTGTTTCAATTGGTGTTTCATGGGCCACCGAGCACGCTCGATGCGAGGGGCTCGCCTTTGGTGGCCCTGCAGGTCGTCAACCTGGGGGCGTGACGACCTGTCCAGAAAAGCCACAGGCCGATATGCCGACGCTGCGGTTACCCTGAGCGAGCTTGAGCTTTCTCGGTATGACGATCCGTTGGAGTTTCGCGAATTGCGCTTGATCTACGATAGATCTCTGTCATGTTAAGTGAACTCCTGGCTTCGGTTTCGCAATCTCAAGCTAGATGGAGTACCCCATGAACAGAATGCCCGAACTCGCAAAAAACTTGCCTATTCCTGCAGGCGACGATACGCTTGCACCTAGTAGCTCGGTCATATCTTGGCCTATCCGCGTGTCGGAGATTCAATTGTCATCACCGCTTCTCGAGGCCGTAACTGATTACGTCGAGAGCCAGGGAGGCGGCCAGGGCCTGTTCCCGACCCAGATCCCCGGTGTTAACGTCGTTCGGTCTTTCCAATCCATGATGCCTATGCGGCAGATT
This sequence comes from Neorhizobium sp. DAR64872/K0K18, assembly GCF_050500175.1. Taxonomy (NCBI): domain Bacteria; kingdom Pseudomonadati; phylum Pseudomonadota; class Alphaproteobacteria; order Hyphomicrobiales; family Rhizobiaceae; genus Neorhizobium; species Neorhizobium sp. DAR64872/K0K18. The sequence continues at coordinate 211,613 of NZ_CP191448.1, read as the reverse complement.
TACCGACCCTCTCTTTGCGTTGTAATCCAAGGCGCCAAGGAGATACACTTCGGCAGTGACAGGCTGGAGTATCAGGCAATGCAATGCTTGGTGGTCAGCGTGGAGCTACCTGCCAGTGGCCGAATCGTCGAGGCCAGTGCGGAAAAACCCTATCTTGGCGTTATGATCGACCTTGATGTCGGTGTGCTACGCGAGGTGCTGGAACAACTCGATACGCCGCCTACTGCTCCCACCGAACCCGGTCCCTGTGTCTTCGTCGGTAACGTCGATCAACCTCTGGCCGATTGCATCCTGCGCCTTGTCCGCATGTCTGACACGCCGAAGGCCATTCCCATCCTCTACCCGTCCCTGATGCGGGAGATCTGTTTTTGGCTTTTAAGCGGGCCTCACGGAAGCGACCTTTGCAGTCTTGCACTTCCGGAAACCAATACAGAACGTTTGGCCAAGGCCATTCGTATGCTACACGTCGATTTTGCAGGGACGCTCCGAGTTGAGCATCTGGCAGATGTCGCTCAGATGAGTTCGTCATCGTTCCATCAGCACTTCAAGGCGCTGACATCCATGACGCCGCTCCAGTTTCAGAAACAGTTGCGATTGCTGGAAGCGCGCCGCTTGATGGTGTCAGAGGCGGCAAACGTAGCAGATGCGGCCTATCAGGTCGGGTATGAAAGTGCCTCCCAATTCAGCCGCGAATATTCCAGAACATTTGGAATAGCGCCGAAGCAGGACGCGCTCAACCAGCAACGTCTTTACAGGCAATATGCCAATCGCAACGTGCAAGGCGCCTGACGTTCCTCAATATCTCCGTACCCACCAATGCCGTCCACAATGGTTCGGCAAACGTATCAAGAGTCTGTCATGAGAGAATCAGGGCCGTCTTCATCCGCGGGCGTCCCACCGGTAACTCCTGATAAAATCTAGAAGCGCGCGCATCGCTGCACTGGGCAGACGCCGGTTGGGGTAGTAGAGGAACCAACTCGGCAAGGCTGGACGCCAGTCGACGAGCAGGTCTATCAGTCGACCGCTCTCAATATCGGGTTTTGCATAGTCGTCCAGAACATGCGCGATACCCTTGCCGGCCAACGCCGCTTGCAACTCATTGTGTGCCGAACTGAGTGTCAGGCGGCCCGTCGGCGTAATTTCAAATTCCTCGCCTCCTTTGAAGAACCGCCATGTCATCAGCGTGCCGCCAGGAAACCTTCGCCGGATGCAGTCATGATTGACAAGATCATGCGGTGTTTCGGGCCGGCCTGCTCTTTCAAGATAAGTTGGTGACGCGACGATCGCATATCGCAACGATGGTCCTAAAGGGACCGCGATCATGTCTTGGGCCAACTGCTTGCCGAACCTTACACCAGCGTCAAAACCCTGTTCGACGATATCGATCACAGCTGCATCACTGATGATCTCCACCTTTACCTCGCGGAATGACTCCATGAAGTCGAAGACGAGGCGGCACAGAAGATGATCGACAGCCGGAGCAGGCGCATTGATCCGCAGGGTGCCTGACGGTGTGTCCCTGAGTTCGTCGACCTCGGCAACCGCCAGCCTGATGTCGGCCAGAGCCGGCGCGAGGCGGTCGAGCAGACGCTGTCCCGCTTCAGTCGGAAACACGCTTCTGGTGGTTCGATTGAGCAACCGAATGCCCAAAGCCTCTTCCAACCCGTTGATTGTCTGGCTGAGCGCGGACGAAGAGACGCCGCGCTCGAGCGCAGCGGCGCGAAAGCCACCACAGCGGACAATGGCGGCAAAAACATCAAAGCTGTCCAGACGTAATGCATTCATTGCGAAGCTAACCTTACCAAGCCGGTCTGATTTGCACAGCTTATCAGCGCGGAGCGTGGCTGTCATGATGGTTCCCAATGGCTCCATCGCGCACTCGCCGCGAAAATCGATTTTGAAAGGAAACACCATGACCGCATTCACCATCAACAGGCGGGCCGTCATGCTCTCAGCTGTCGTCGGGGCATCGAGCATGATCGTTCCGGCACTCGGCACCAGCGGAACTGCAAACGCACAAACCAAATCCTCCACAGCCCGCAATGCTGGCCATTACCGCTTCCGCATCGGTGAAATCAGCGCAACGGTCCTCAGTGATGGTATCATCGGCGGCCCGCCACGGATCTACGCCAGCGATGCGCCAGAAGCTGACCTTCAAGAGGTTCTGCGGCGTGCTTTCCTGCCGACTGATCACCTAACCCTCAACCTGAACACACTGCTGATCGAAACCGGTGGCCGTCGGATCCTCATCGAAGCTGGAGCAGGCGGCACGATGGGTCCGAATGGCGGTCGGATTTTCGAGAACCTTGCCGCTATCGGGCTGAGTGCGGACGACATCGACACGATTGTCATCTCGCACACCCATCCCGACCATGTCGGAAACCTCAGGAACGCGGACGGTGGCAAAGCCTTCCCTCGCGCCACGGTTTTCCTGCCGAAGGCGGATTGGGATTTCTTTGTCCTCACCGATCCCGATCTGTCCTACATGCCGGTCCCGCCGGAATTCCGTCTGCGCTTTGCTGCTGCCATCAAGAGCAGCCTTGAGCCGGTGAGAAATGGCGTAGAGCTTTACGAGGCGGGCGCCGAAATCGTTCCGGGGCTGACGACAATCGTTGCATCGGGCCACACGCCCGGCATGGCGACGTTCCTGGTCCATTCCGGAAACGATCAGTTGTTGCTGACGTCGGACCTTGCCTACCACCCCGTCGTCAACGTCGACAGGCCTTGGCTTCCCGGCCCCGACCGCGACAAGGAAACGGCGCTGTCCTCTCGCCGCCGCATCTTCGACAGGGCAGCCGCCGACCAGATTCCAGTTCTCGGTTTCCATTTTCCGTTTCCCGGCCTCGGCCGGATGCTCAAGACCGACGGCGGCTACGCCTGGGTTCCTGCCAACTGGCAGTTTTGACGGTGGCGCCAAATCAACAGGAGACATTTCATGAACCAGTCGAAAATCAACAGACGCGGGTTTCTCGGAACGGTCAGCGCAGCCGCAACCGGAGCGGCTCTTGCCCTGCCCGCAAGGATTGCGACCGCGCAAGGAACGACAACGGCGGCGCCAGCCTCGACATCCACACCGCAAGTTCTGACCCGCACGTTGCCGCGAACCGGTGAAACGGTGACGGCTCTTGGCCTCGGCACGTTCCTGACATTCGATCTGAAACCCGGTGATCCCCGCGATGATCTGCGACAGGTTTTCCAGAGATACATCGCAGCCGGCGGTCGCGTCGTCGACACATCGCCTCTCTACGGCTCGGCAGAGGTCACCGTCGGCCAGTTCATGGGCGAAACGCCAGAGCCCGACGCGATGTTTCTAGCCAATAAGGTTTGGTCGACAGGGGAATATCTCGGAGACGAAAGCCATGCGCAGGAGAGTTTTCGACAGTCTCGATTGCGCACCTGGCGCAAGGCGATCAATCTCATGCAGTGCCACAGCATCACCAATGCGCCCGTCGTCATCCCGTTGATGAAGGCGTGGAAACAGGAAGGGCTTATACGGCACGTCGGCGTGACGCATCACGAGTCTGCTGCCCAGGATCAGCTGGCCGCAATCGTGCAACGCGATGATGTCGATTTTATCCAAACGAATTACTCGATCTTCAGCCGCGACGCCGAACGGCGCCTGCTTCCGCTCGCTGCCGACAAGGGCGTCGGTGTGCTCGTCAATCTGCCGCTGGAAAAGGCGCGTCTTATAAAAGTAGTCGAGGGGCAGTCTCTTCCCGGTTTCGCGCAGGAATTCGGAGCAACAAGCTGGGCGCAGTTCTTCCTGAAGTGGGTCATGGCGCATCCTGCAGTCACGAGCGTGCTCTGTGGAACATCGAACCCGGATCATATGAGCGACAACATTCAGGCCATGCAAGGTCCGCTTCCTGACGAACGCATGCGTGTCCGGATGGTAGCGCATATGGAAACGATTCCCGGGTATGGCTCTATCGGAACCATGCCGTGGTATCCGGGGAAAGAGAAGATGTATCGGGGTCTCATCCGGGAAGCGCAGGCTAACGCTGCAAGGCGTCTTCAATAGAAGTGCGGAAGGCCGCTTGCGAGCCGCTCGATCGACGTGGAGAGATGTTTTGCAATCGCCGACGCTCTCCCTTTACTGCATCTGTCTCGCCGCTTCTCGAAGCAGAGATCATTGCCCAAGCAAACGCGCATGAGCTGCTATACCCCTACATGCGAAGACATGGGCAGCTGACGAGTGAGCGCGAAGCAGTATCGTTTCTCGTATTTGAATGACGTTTTGTACAATCACCTACCCGGTTTGGAACCGCACGTAGAAGGACGAGACGATGATGAACGATGAAGATCCGCATTACGTCACTCGCTGCATCGAGGCTACGGCCTCAACGGCTAAGCGGTGGATCGCAGAAATCATTCTGATATCTGCTCTGTTCACATTGATGCTCTTTGCCACCGCCTCTCCGCTACCGTGCCCGATTGATTGCCTTCCCAATCCTGTGATTACGTCGGGCGCTCTTGCGATGCCTGATAGACAGTGCTGACGGTAGTCCGAGCACGACATAGTCGGTGTGCTGCAGTTGGTGGTGAAGATCAGCGTCACGAACCTGCTCGACATGAGGCCTTCTACCAGTATCTGTTGAACGGTCTGAACATACTGACCGCGGTACTGCTGGACGGCATGCGCTCGACTGCCGCCGGACGCGGCTGAGCCCGACAGACCTGAAGTAAGATGAGTAGAAAGCAATGTTTAGCATTCTAGCATGAACGCCTTGAAAGGGATCGAACTGACGGCCCACCAAACTCACTTAAACAAGCATCTGAAAAAGCGATTTTCAGGCAGTCCCGTTCTTGTTGAACTGATTGGAGACCGGGCAACTCGGCTGAAATTACACGCAAATTCATCTGCAGTTTTAGTTAGAAAATTCCGTGCGGCTGGTACACGCGTGGAGTGAGTCATTAAGTGTGGCTCGCGCGTCAATTACGTCGTGAGATGCGCAGTTCATTTGCCCACCGGTTCACGCATTTTCTGCATATTGCGAGATCCGGCTTTGCAACAAGCTGACGATAAGGTCGCGGGCGGGGTCGCGAACGCCCTTTAACCACGCCGCTGATAGAGGCAATTTGTTCATCGCTTCCTCTGCGTTCGTTTGCAACGTGACATAGCGTACCCCACTCACCGCAAGTCGTGCAGTCCACAGAGGGACGATGGCAAGACCAATCTCAGCAGCTACTAGGTTGACGATCGTCTGCTTTTCTTCCGCAAGCTGAGCCACGCGTGCCTGCAAACCAGCCTCAATGAACAGCTTCATCGTCAGATCGTGGCTGTGCGGGCGCGACCTTCTCTCGGGCACGATGAGCGGTTCATCTGCGAGATCATGGATCGTGACGCTCGTGTTATTAGCAAGGCGATGATTTTCCGACATCGCGACTACAGCCGTCTCATGAAACAGGAAAACCGTCTTTAGCTTCGGATCGACGAAGTCTGGTGCGCGGATGAACGCGAGGTCTAACCCGCCTGACAGCAGCTTGGGGATCAACCTGATGGTCTTGTCCTCCGAAAGTTGGGTCGATATTTCCGGACACTGCTGCCTAAAATCATGAAGAAGCGTTGGCAACAGACCAGCCGCGGCACTGTCGATCGCACCAATCCGAAGGATTTCCACCCGCTCTTGTCGAGAGGTCTGAAAGCGATTCTGTAGGACCTCAGTTCGCTCCAAAATTTCCCGAGCACCCTCCAAAAGAAACAATCCGTCGTCCGTCAATGCGACGCTGCGTGTTGTGCGCGCCATCAGGCGAGTGCCGAGTGATTCCTCAAGCATTCGGATATGCCGCGACAAAGATGCAGGCATAAGTCCCAGCTTCTGAGCGGCCCGGCCGAAATGCAGTTCGTCGGCAACCGAAACGAAGCACCGAAGCTGATTCAATTCCATAGACACACCCGAAACTATTATATCAAATATTTATATATTTCTGACGCAGTTGAGGGTCAAGGCTTACACGCTCTAGATAGACGCAAGCGCAGGAGGTGCGCTTCTTTATCTATTCCGGGAGGATGGCGTCGTGACGAACGACCTTGAGGCGCGCGTGCTGCGCAAGATCACTTTTCGTATCGTACCTTTCATCATGCTGCTGTATTTCATCGCGTTTCTCGACCGTGTGAATATCGGTTTCGCAGCTCTCACCATGAATCAGGATCTTGGCTTCTCGTCGACGGTCTTCGGTATCGGTGCAGGTATTTTCTTCGTCGGCTATTTCTTGTTCGAGGTGCCCTCGAACCTCATTCTGAACAAGGTCGGCGCCCGCATCTGGATCGCCCGAGTGATGATCACTTGGGGCATCGTGTCCGGGTTAATGGCTTTCGTGCAAGGGACAACCAGTTTCTACACCCTCCGTTTTCTTCTTGGTGTCGCCGAGGCAGGCTTCTTTCCCGGCATCATCCTTTATCTCAGCTTCTGGTTTCCTGCCCGGCGTCGAGCCGCGGTAACCGCAATCTTCATGGCCGCTGCACCGCTTTCGACGGTGTTAGGATCTCCAATTTCAGGCGCGTTGATGGAAATGCACGGTCTGATGGGGCTTGCCGGCTGGCAGTGGATGTTCCTGATCGAGGCGGCTCCGGCACTGATCCTCGGCGTCGTCGTACTGTTCTTCCTGACCGACCGTCCCGAGAAGGCCAACTGGCTCACCGAAGAAGAACGCAATTGGCTGGTGAAAACCATGGATGCTGAGCAGGCAGGCAAGGGCACGGCGAACCATAGTGTCATGGCTGGCTTGGCTGACATCCGCGTGATCGCGCTTGCCTTGGTATACTTCGGAACTTCGGCAGGTCTTTACACGCTCGGTATATGGGCGCCTCAGATCATCAAGCAGTTCGGCCTCTCTGCCATCGAGGTAGGGTTCATCAACGCTGTTCCCGGCATATTCGCGGTGGTAGCCATGGTCTTTTGGGCCCGTCATTCCGACCGGACGGGCGAGCGCACTTGGCACGTGGTTGGAGCGTGCCTGCTCGCCGCAGCCGGACTTGCCTTTGCGACCGGCGCAACCAACGTGGTTATGGTTCTCATCGCTCTGACCATCGTCAATGTCGGCATCAGCTGCTCGAAGCCGCCGCTCTGGAGCATGCCAACGATGTTCCTCTCGGGTCCAGCGGCAGCCGCTGGCATTGCCACCATCAACTCCATCGGGAACCTCGGTGGCTTCGTCGGACCATCGATGATCGGGTGGATCAAGGACACCACCGGCAGCTTCGCAGGCGGCCTCTACTTCGTCGCCGGCCTCCTCCTGATCTCGGCGATCCTTACACTTATCCTGGCGCGGTCTGGCCCCAAAGCCGTCGACACGCGTACCGCAAATCAACATTGATAGACGAACTTGAACGGAGAACCACGATGCGTGAATACAAGATAGCTGCGATCCCCGCGGACGGGATCGGTCCCGAAGTGATTGCCGCGGGACTGCAGGTCCTGGAAGCGCTGGAGAAGCGCAGCGGCGACTTCAGCATTCACACCGAGACTTTCGACTGGGGCTCGGACTATTACAAGAAGAACGGCGTGATGATGCCTTCCGACGGCCTCGAGCAGCTGAAGAAGTTCGACGCCATCTTCTTTGGCGCGGTCGGCGCGCCGGACGTGCCGGATCACATCACGCTGTGGGGTCTGCGCCTGCCGATCTGCCAGGGTTTCGACCAATATGCCAACGTCCGTCCGACCAAGGTCCTGCCGGGCATCACGCCACCCTTGCGCAATTGTGGCCCAGGTGATCTCGACTGGGTGATCGTGCGCGAAAACTCGGAAGGCGAATATTCCGGCCATGGCGGCCGCGCTCACAAGGGCCTGCCGGAAGAAGTCGGCACCGAGGTGGCGATCTTCACCCGCGTCGGCGTTACCCGCATCATGCGCTACGCCTTCAAGCTCGCCCAGGCACGTCCGCGCAAGCTTCTGACCGTCGTCACCAAGTCGAACGCCCAGCGCCACGGCATGGTGATGTGGGACGAGATCGCCGCCGAAGTGTCCAAGGAGTTTCCCGACGTCACCTGGGACAAGATGCTTGTCGATGCCATGACCGTGCGCATGACGCTGAAGCCGCAGAGCCTCGACACCATCGTCGCTACCAATCTGCACGCCGACATCCTGTCCGACCTGGCCGGCGCGCTGGCCGGCTCGCTCGGCGTTGCTCCTACCGCCAATATCGACCCGGAACGCCGCTTCCCGTCGATGTTCGAGCCGATCCACGGCTCTGCCTTCGACATCACCGGCAAGGGCATCGCCAATCCGGTCGCAACCTTCTGGACCGCCGCGCAGATGCTCGAGCATCTCGGTGAAAAGGACGCAGCCACCCGGCTGATGAGCGCCGTCGAACGCGTCACCGAGGCCGGCATCCTCACCCCCGACGTCGGCGGAACCGCTAATACCCAGCAAGTCACCGACGCTGTCTGCGAAGCAATCGCCGGATCGAACATCCTAAAAATGGCGGCGGTTGGATGACCTGGGAAAATGCCTCTGCCCGCAATACGCTGCGTCGAATATTCGACGCAGCGGTGGCCAGTGCCGATCCGGCAAGGGTTCTGAGCCGGCATCTGCCGGAACGCCCGATGGGTCGTTGTGTCGTCATCGGTGCGGGAAAGGCGTCCGCGGCGATGGCGGCAGCTCTCGATACCGCCTGGAGCGATGTGGATCTGAGTGGCGTCGTGGTGACACGGTACGGTCACGCCGTGCCGTCCGGGCGGATACGCATCATCGAGGCTTCACATCCCGTTCCGGACGACATGAGCGTCGAGGCCGCGGTTCGGATCATCGGCGCCGTCAGGGATCTCGGGCCGGACGACCTGGTCATCGCCCTGATCTCCGGCGGCGGTTCCTCGCTTCTCGTCTCTCCTGCAGCCGGGATGACGCTGGCGGACAAGAAGGCGGTCAACAAGGCGCTCCTGGCAAGCGGCGCAACCATTTCGGAAATGAACACAGTACGCAAGCAGCTCTCGGGCATAAAGGGCGGCAGGCTCGCCCAACTCGCCCATCCGGCAAGAGTGGTAACGCTAGTGATCTCCGACGTGCCGGGCGACGATCCTTCCGAAATCGCATCGGGTCCGACGGTTGCTAACGACACGACTATCGACGATGCCCGCGAGATCGTCGCCAGATATCGCCTCGTCCTTCCTCCGGCAGCACAGGATGTGCTGGCCAATGGCGGCGCCCGCGATTGTACCGGCAAGGTATCCTCGGATGTGAGGATGATCGCCTCGCCGTCCATGGCGCTGGATGCAGCCGCCGCCGTCGCCGCTGCCAACGGCCTTACCCCTGTCATCCTCGGCGATGCGCTGCAGGGCGAAGCACGGGATGTCGGAACCGTGTTTGCTGGCATCGCCATGTCGGCCAGCACAAAAGGCCTGCCGGTCCGCGGCCCGGCGGTGCTTCTTTCCGGCGGCGAGACCTCCGTTTCGATTCCCGCCGATACGAAGGGCCGTGGTGGCCGCAACAGTGAATTTCTTCTCAGCCTGGCGATCGGCCTCGACGGTGCGGAGGGCATATGGGCAATCTCGGGCGATACCGACGGAATTGACGGGATAGAAGATGCCGCCGGCGCCATGATCGGCCCGGACAGCCTCGCACGCATGCGCGGAAGTGGAATTGACCCCCGCTCGGCACTTTCCCTCCACGACAGCTACACCGCATTCAAGGCGATCGACGATTTGGTGATCACCGGACCGACCCTCACAAATGTCAACGACATACGTGCAATCCTGATCGGATAATTCGACATGTTCATTCGCAGCAACCGCCGCGCCAAGATCGTCGCAACGGTCGGCCCTGCCTCAAGTTCACCGGCCATGCTGAGGTCGCTGTTCCTCGCAGGCGTCGATACGTTCCGGCTCAATTTCAGCCATGGAAGTCGCGACGACCATGCCGCCGTCTACCGCCACATCCGCGCGCTGGAAAAGGAGCTGGGAACGTCGATCGGCATCCTTCAGGACCTGCAGGGCCCGAAGATCCGCATCGGCGTGCTTCAGGAAGGCCGGCTGGAGCTGGCGAAGGACGCGGAAATCCGCTTCGTCTGCGGAAGCGAACCGGGTCGCGGCCTGACGGACATCCCCCTCCCCCATCGCGAGATCTTCGCGGCAGTCAAGCCGGGCGACGATCTGCTGATCGATGATGGACGGGTGCGAGTGCGGGCGCTTGGCGTCAGCGACGAATTCATCGATGCAAAAGTCATCGTCGCTGGAACGATATCCAACCGCAAAGGTGTCAACCTGCCGGGAACCGTCCTCGATATTTCCCCCCTCACCCCGAAGGATCGCAAGGATCTCGAATTCGGGCTGGAACTCGGCGTTGACTGGATCGCCCTGTCCTTCGTGCAGACCGCCCGCGACATGATTGAAGCCCGATCGCTGGTCAGCGACAGGGCCGGGCTGATCGCCAAGATCGAAAAACCCTCGGCACTGGACGAGATCGGCGATATCGTGGCGCTTTCCGACGCCATCATGGTGGCGCGCGGAGATCTTGGTGTGGAAATTCCGCCCGAGGATGTGCCGGGCCGTCAGAAGGAACTCATCCGCGCCTGCCGTATCGCCGCCAAACCGGTGATCGTCGCCACGCAGATGCTGGACTCGATGGTAACCTCGCCGACACCGACACGCGCGGAAGCCTCGGATGTGGCGGGAGCGATTTATGACGGCGCCGACGCCGTTATGCTCTCGGCGGAGTCCGCAACCGGCGCCTTCCCGATCGAAACGGTGGAGATCATGAGCCGTATCATAGAGAAAACCGAAAAGCATACATTCTACCGGCCGATCCTCGAAGCGACCGAACCACAGATTGCCCATACCCCTCCGCACGCAGTCGCCACCGCTGCGGCAGATGTCGCCATTGCTCTGAAGGCACCGGTGATTGTCGCATTCACGGTCAGCGGCACGACCGCCTCCAGGATCAGCCGGGCACGGCCACCGCTCCCGATCCTCGCCCTGACGCCATCCGAACAGACCGCGCGTCAGCTAGGACTAATGTGGGGCGTCGTCAGCCTGCTTTCGCCGACAATCGACACCTATGAACAATCCGTCGATCGCGCCACACAGGCCGCCGTACAAACCGGCCTGGCGGAGAAAGGCGATCAGATCGTCGTGGTGACGGGATTTCCCTTTGCGACCGCGGGCAGCACCAACAACCTGCGCGTCACCCAAGCGGGTTGACGGCGGCAGACACGGCGCGTCACGCAATCTGCGCTAGAGATTTTTGAGGTTGAACCTGGCGATAAGCGGAACCAGTTGATCGTGAGCATGCTTGCGGTGCAACCGGGCGGCGCGGCTTGCGGTGGTCGGATCGCCCCGTTCGATCGCCTCGATGATCGCGAGATGTTCGTCCGAGGACCAAGTCGGCAGCGGCCTTAGGTTGAGGGTGAACATCCGGGAGCGATGTAGCTGATCAGCGACCGTGCCGGCCATGCGGGTCAAACGGCTATTGCCGCTGCGCGCCACCAGCGTTTCGTGAAACCTTTCGTCCGCCGCTGCCCAGGCGGGAAGATCGTTGCGATCCAGCGCTGCAACCATGGCTTCGGTCGCATCGCGCAAGATCGCCACCACTTCGACCTTGACCGATGCGTCGATCATGGCAAGCCGCGCTGCGGCAGCGCCCTCGAGCGCTATCGTGACCTCGTAGATCTCCTCGATGTCGGCAGGAGACAGCGCGCAAATGATGATGCCTTTTTTCGGCAGGATGCGCACCAGCCCATCTTCCTGCAGCCGCGCCATGGCTTCGTGGACCGGGGTCCGGCTCATCCCAAGCTGACGGGCGATCTCGATTTCGGCAGCCTGGTAGCCCGGGGGAAAGACGTTGGTCCGGATAGCATTGCGGATCGCCTGATAGGCAGCGCTGACCCGGCCCGCGGAAGAGACGGCATCGCCGCCTGGTTCCGGCTGTGGCTCTGCGGTTTCCCTGACGGCAGCACGCAATATCTGGCCTGGTTTTACCATGGTCTCCGGTGTCCCGCATAATGCACGAATATAGAACTGTCTTTGATGTTGACAAACACCCGTAAGTCAATAGATTTCACCTTGCATGCAAGCTGGCATGCCTGATCGTCAGTGGAGGCTGACAATCTTTTCGCCAAGGAGGAAGGTGAAAGTGTCCCAGAGAAATTCCCGTTTCATTGCCGTACTTCTGACTGCGACCACCCTGCCCTGGGTCGCGCAGGCACAGGACAGCTACCCCAGCAGTCCTATCACCATCATGGTACCCGCCGCAGCCGGCGGTCCGAGCGACACGGTCGCGCGGCTGGTGGCCCAGTCGATGTCGAAGACGCTCGGCCAGCAGGTTCTTGTGGAGAATATGGGTGGCGCCGGCGGCTCACTCGGAGCGGCCAACGTCGCCAAAGCCGATCCGGATGGTTACCGGCTGCTGCTCTATCATATCGGCGTCGCAACCTTTGCGGCACTTTACCCGAACCTTGCCTACAAGCCGATCGAGGATTTTTCGAGCGTCGGCCTGATTACCGAAGTTCCGATGACGATCGTCGGGCGCAAGGATCTCGAGCCGAAGACGTTTGCGGATCTGGTCGCCTACGTGAAGAAGAACGCAACGACCGTTACCTTCGGGACCGCCGGTACCGGCGCTGTTTCGGACCTCTGCGGTCGACTGCTTCAGGATGCACTCGGCACCAAGATCACCCTCGTTCCCTACAAGGGCATGGGTCCGGCAATGACCGACCTGATCGGCGGACGTATCGATCTGGCATGTGACCAGACCACCAATACCACGACGCAGATCAAGGCCAACGAAGTGCACGCCTACGCCGTCACGACAAAAGCCCGGATCGACGTCCTTCCTGATCTTCCGACTGTCGAAGAAGGTGGGCTGAAGGGTTTCGAACTGAGCGCCTGGCACGCCCTTTGGGCACCCAAGGACACTCCAGCTCCGATCCGCGAAAAACTGTCCGAGGCGCTCAAGACCGCACTTAAGGACCCGATGGTGATCGAACGGTTCGCCAGCCTCGGTACCGTGCCTGTTGCCCAGGAAATGGCGACACCTGCGGCTCTCGATCAGAAATTCAAGGCTGAAGTCGAGCGTCTTACCAAAGTCGTCAGCGAAGCCGGAAAGTAGGCTTCCCCGAGGACGGCCGGAGCGCGCCGTCCTCGAATACCTTACGACAGACAAGGCGCGCAACCCTGATGGAGCGTTGCCCAAGTCTCCCTTAACTCCCTTAGTCGAGAACCACGATGCGTGAATACAAGATAGCCGCGATCCCTGCGGACGGGATCGGCCCCGAAGTGATTGCCGCGGGACTGCAGGTCCTGGAAGCGCTGGAGAAGCGCAGCGGCGACTTCAGCATTCACACCGAGACTTTCGACTGGGGCTCGGACTATTACAAGAAGAACGGCGTGATGATGCCTTCCGACGGCCTCGAGCAGCTGAAGAAGTTCGACGCCATCTTCTTTGGCGCGGTCGGCGCGCCGGACGTGCCGGATCACATCACGCTGTGGGGTCTGCGCCTGCCGATCTGCCAGGGTTTCGACCAATATGCCAACGTCCGTCCGACCAAGGTCCTGCCGGGCATCACGCCACCCTTGCGCAATTGTGGCCCAGGTGATCTCGACTGGGTGATCGTGCGCGAAAACTCGGAAGGCGAATATTCCGGCCATGGCGGCCGCGCTCACAAGGGCCTGCCGGAAGAAGTCGGCACCGAGGTGGCGATCTTCACCCGCGTCGGCGTTACCCGCATCATGCGCTACGCCTTCAAGCTCGCCCAGGCACGTCCGCGCAAGCTTCTGACCGTCGTCACCAAGTCGAACGCCCAGCGCCACGGCATGGTGATGTGGGACGAGATCGCCGCCGAAGTGTCCAAGGAGTTTCCCGACGTCACCTGGGACAAGATGCTTGTCGATGCCATGACCGTGCGCATGACGCTGAAGCCGCAGAGCCTCGACACCATCGTCGCCACCAATCTGCACGCCGACATCCTGTCCGACCTGGCCGGCGCGCTGGCCGGCTCGCTTGGCGTCGCGCCGACCGCCAATATCGACCCGGAACGCCGCTTCCCGTCGATGTTCGAGCCGATCCACGGCTCTGCCTTCGACATCACCGGCAAGGGCATCGCCAATCCGGTCGCAACCTTCTGGACCGCCGCGCAGATGCTCGAGCATCTCGGTGAAAAGGACGCAGCCACCCGGCTGATGAGCGCCGTCGAACGCGTCACCGAGGCCGGCATCCTCACCCCCGACGTCGGCGGAACCGCTAATACCCAGCAAGTCACCGACGCTGTCTGCGAAGCAATCGCCGGATCGAATATCCTCTGACCATCAGGAAGCAATGGCTGAACAGGGAGGGAACCATGACTGAACAACAACAAGGAAGTCGGCGCGACGTGGTCGCCGGCGGGATCTTCATCGCGATTGCCGCACTGTTCGCAATCCAGGGATCCCGCTACGAATTCGGCACTGCGACGCAGATGGGCCCGGGGTTCTTTCCCGTCGTGCTCGCGGTTCTGCTGGCGATATTCGGCGCCTTCACGATGATTGCCGGCTTTCGAAAGGTCCCTGAGGCGCATGACGATCCAGTGTCCTGGCGGGCGCTCGTGCTCGTCTGCCTGGCACTGGCGATCTTCGGCGCCGGCGCCCGACCGCTCGGACTGGTACCGGTGGTCGTCATCTGCACGTTCATGTCGGCGATGGCATCCCGCAAGAACACAGTTTTCTCCGCGGGTGTCATGGCGCTCGTGATGGCCGTGCTCTGTTTCGTGATTTTCAAGATCGGTCTTGCCGTGACGCTGCCGACCTTCGGACCAGTCTTCGGACGCTGAGGTAATTGTAATGATGGATCTTATCTCCAATCTCTCACTCGGCTTCGAGACAGCTCTTACTCCGGTCAACATCGTCTGGTGCTTCGTCGGCGTCCTGCTGGGGACGCTGGTCGGCGTTCTTCCGGGCATCGGGCCGACCGCGACGATCGCCATGCTTTTGCCGATCACCTTCACCTTTTCGCCGGTCACCTCGCTGATCATGCTGTCGGGCATCTACTACGGTGCCCAGTATGGCGGCTCGACCACGGCCATTCTGATCAACCTGCCAGGAGAGAGTTCGTCTGCCGTGACGGCGATCGATGGCTACCAGATGGCCCGCAAGGGCCGAGCCGGACAGGCGCTGGCGACGGCCGCACTCGGCTCGTTCTTCGCCGGTTGCGTGGCGACCCTGCTGCTGGCAATTGCCGCTCCTCCGCTCGCCTCGGTGGCGTTGAAGTTCGGAGCACCTGAATATTTCGCACTGATCGTGCTCGGTCTTCTTGTCTCCATTTCGCTGGCGCACGGATCGGTTCTGAAGGCGCTCGGGATGATCGTCGTGGGCCTGCTTCTCGGCACGGTCGGGCAGGACATCTATACCGGCCAGGAACGGTTCACCTTCGGACAGATGGAACTTACCGAAGGCATCAATTTCGTCTCCATCGCGGTTGGCGTGTTCGGCGTCGCCGAGATCTTCCGCAATCTCCAGGACGAGAGCGATCGCGAAGTCGGCGTCAAGCGGGTGATGAACCTCTGGCTCAGCAAGGAAGATTTTCGCCGGATCACCGGACCGGTGATCCGCGGCACTATCCTCGGCTCGATTCTCGGCGTATTGCCCGGCGGTGGCCATGTCTTGGCGTCTTTTGCCAGCTATTCGGCCGAAAAGAACCTTTCGAAACATCCGGAAGAGTTCGGTCACGGTGCCATCGAAGGCGTTGCCGGTCCTGAAAGCGCAAACAATGCTGCCGCACAGACCTCATTCATTCCGCTGCTGACACTCGGAATTCCGGCTCATCCGGTGATGGCGCTGATCGTCGGAGCCTTCATCCTGCAGGGCATCACCCCCGGTCCGGATGTCATCAACAGCCAGCCGGCGCTGTTTTGGGGAATTATTGCATCGATGTGGATCGGCAATCTCCTGCTGGTGATCCTCAACCTGCCGCTGATCGGATTGTGGGTCAAAATGCTGACCATCCCCTATCGCATGCTGTTTCCGGCCATCGTGGTGTTTGCGGCTATCGGATGTTACTCGATCAACAGCAACCCGTTCGACGTCTATGCGATCATTGTCGCCGGGATACTCGGTTTCCTTCTCATCCGCATGGGCTGCGAGCCGGCGCCGCTGCTGCTCGGCTTCGTTCTCGGACCGTTGCTGGAAGAACATCTGCGGCGGGCGATGATCATTTCGCGGGGAGATGCGATGGTGTTCGTGACTAATCCGATCGCGGCAAGCCTTCTTGCCGTCGGCCTCGCGTGCATCGTCATAGCATTGCTGCCATCCATACGTTCGAAGCGCGACAAGGTCTTCGTCGAGGAGGACTGAGCCGCCCACTTTCGACAATCATCCAAGACGTGAACCTGGAGGAGAGTTTCATGATCCGTAGCATGACTGCATTGAGCCTGCTGGCCGCCAGCATCCTGACGCCCAGCGCCGGCCACGCCGGTTTGGTCGAGACAATCGCTGCCCGGCAGAAGATCTTCGGCATCGAGAATGTCGATGCCGCCACCGGCAAGCTGCCCGATGACAAGGTGATCTTTTCCTGGCTGTCGAACTCGACATTCGCCACATCGGTCGAGGGTCGCGTATTCTACATGGACACCTATGTCACACGTCTCGAAGTCGAGGCCGGACGGACGCCGATCGTCATTAAGGACATGGTGGACCTCGACCCGGAAGCCATTCTGCTCGGCCACGGGCATAACGACCATGCCGACAATGCCGCCTATATCGCGGGCAAGACCGGCGCCCGGATCTTTGCGACGGAGGAGACCTGCGGCGTCATGGCGGCCGATCTCGAACGCATGAAGACGGACCCGCTGATCATGAGGGACGCGGTCGCGAAACTCGACCCGTCATCGAAGATCGACTGCACCGCAGTCACCTCGAAGGCGTCCACGCCGGGGACCGAAATACTCCAACTCGACGTGATCGAACCGCAAGCCTGCGTCGTGGCGTTCCGCCATCTTCACTCCGTTGCGGTTCCGCCCGACCCTTCCTTTCCGCCGACGCCGGTGAAAATCGTCGTCGATCCGCGCGATGCCGATCTCTTTCCGAAGGGTGTTGCCCTGACGCCGGACGAAAAGACCAATTCTCCGCTCACCGGACAGTTGAACCTAGAGACCGCTGGCGAGCCTGGTGGAGGTGAAAGCCTGTTCTTCAGCTTCATCCTGCGCAGCGGCAGCCATTTCTCCTTTGTCTGGCACAATTCCGCCGGTGCACTGAAGGAAGGCAAGGGCCGCGGATGGGATGGAACGCCGGAAGACGGACGCCGGATCGTGGCGCTTTTGAAAGCTCTTCCTCCGACCGACGTTCAGATGGGAACGGCCTCCAGCGGGAATTTCAACAACAACGGCCTGCGCGATCTGATCCAGTACCAGGAGGCGCTGAAACCGAAGATATTCGTGCCCAATCACCTGACGTCCGGTACGGCAACGCGGGAGGCCTCTTCGCTTTCGGTCTATGCCGGATATCTGGAGCAGCTGGATCTGATGAAAATGCCGCAGACCGATCGTCCGACAATCCGCTGGCTGGTCGACCCGACCGATTATCTCAAGCCGATCGTTTTCGACAGCCGTGATCCGGTCTGGCGGGATAAGCGGAAAGACGATGTGATGCAGCAGATCTGCAAGCAGTCTGGTGGCGAAGTCCACTTCCACTGAAATCGAGAGACTGCTGAATGCGTTGCGACACGGCAGTGGTTCGCCGACACCGACGCGACAGGAGCAGCATTTGCGGTCGGATAGGAGAGCGCGTCGCAACACAGCCGGGAATACACGCGGATGTTCGCATCAATCCATGCCCGCGGAGGGCTAGCCATGATCGGCGTTCGCGATATCGCCGAGATCGCCGCCCACAAGGTTAGCAGTTCGCCGTTGGAGACGCGCGGATGAGAAGACTTTGCGCCAAGCTGTCAACGGTCAAGCCGCCGTGCTCAGTGCACTCAGCACACAAAAGCCTGTTTTCCCGTCACATTTGGACACGCCAGACGGCCGGCATCTCGTAGTGAGGTGTCGGCTCTGGCACAAAAAAAGCAATCCCAACTGAATGAAACGAAACGCGTTGACCATGTCTGCTAACTGATGGCGGCATGTGGGCCGTTCGCGATGCCAAGATGAAAGCTCTGATAGTCCCCTAACTGCAATCGATTCACTTTGCGACAATTGTCCCCTGCCGCGATCAGGCCTGATGGGCCGGAGCTTGGCACCCTTCTGCAGCTCGAAGCACTATGACGCTCCAACACCTAAAACGACATTCTCCACAATCTCTTGCAACTCCGCCTGCGTTGCGCCATCCCGCGCCTGGACCGAGATGCCTTGTAGCACAGCCGACAGGTAGCGCTCGAGAGGCAGTGTTTGGCCATCGGTTACGAACGGCGCCAGCGTCTTTGCTATACGCTCTCGCATGGCATCACGCCGAGCCGCTGCGTTGCGAGCAAGCGCTCCGTGCTCTGAATGACAGGCGGTCATGCCGCTGGAGATCATGCACCCGCCCTCCCTGTCTGGATCCGTGACAGCCCTCACCGCCCCCTCCAATAATGCCCGCACGGCCTGCGCAAGGGAGGCAGCCTTTTCTACCAAGTCCAGATCGAGCGATGCGAATTTCTCCTCGTAGAGGTCGAGCGCTTCCCGATAGAGCCCGGCCTTGCTGCCAAAAGCGGCATAAAGGCTTGGAGGGGCGATACCAATTGCCTTTGTCAACTCGCCGACCGACACACCCTCGTACCCGCTTCGCCAGAATAAGCGCATCGCGGTCTCGACAGCCTTTTCCCGGTCAAAGCTCCAAGGTCGGCCGCCGCGTGATTTTTCACTATGTTTCATAGCGGTTACTAAACAACACTTGACAACGGAAGTCAAGAATGTTGACTAGCGATCACTAAACAACGAGGAAAAAGACGTATGCATCATTCACGACGTACATTAATTTCAGGAATGGCCGGGTTATTTGCCCTGACAATCGGTACGGCAACAGGTGCGCCGCACGTTTACGCGGCGCCTACCGTGATTAAAGAAGTCGCCGTCAAGGAAAAGGATATCGCCCACGATGCAATCACCGCCCGCTCAAGCGACGGCACGATGCTTGTGGGCGAGGTGCAGGGCGATCCCAAAGCTCCCGAGATTTTGTTCATCCACGGCCTGCGGCAGAGCCGCTTAAGCTGGGAAAAGCAACTATCCGACCCAGCTCTCCAGAACTTCAGGATTGTTACCTTCGATCTGCGCGGACACGGAGACTCCGACAAACCGACGTCGCTGGATGCTTATTCAGAGGCGGATAATTGGGCGGACGACGTGGCGGCTATCATCAGTGCGTCAAAACTTCGCCGGCCCGTAATAGTGGGCTGGTCGCTCGGTGGCTACGTTGCGGGAGCTTACCTTCGTAAATATGGTGGCGAGGCAATCGCTGGCGTAAATCTGGTGGATGCGGTCACAAAGCTATCACCCGACCTTTTCAGCAAGGAAACGGTCGACTTCATTGGCCCAACGGTCTCTCACGATCTAGCGACAAGAACTAAAGGGACGGCTGATTTTCTTGCCGCATGCTTCCACCAGCCCCCTTCCGAGCTAGAGATGCAGCGGATGCTTGTCATCAACGGTATGACTGGACGTGCCGTGTATGAAGGTTTTCTCCAAACGAAGACGACCGATCTGGAACCCGTCTTTAAAGCCTATACCGGTCCGATTCTTTTGACGTATGGCGTTCACGACAGGTTGGTACGCATCGCGATGTTGGAGAGAATTAAGGCTATCCACCCGAATAGCCAACTCTCGATCTTCTCTCATAGCGGGCATAGCCCATTCTACGAAGAGCCACATCGCTTTAATAAGGAACTCGCTGATTTCGTGAGGTCTGCTAATAATCTATGATTGTTGGATTAGCCTGGGAATCCGACCGAAATAGCGAAGGCGATTGTTTTTCCCCCGGACGAGTCAACCAGAACCGCTGGATGTGAGCTCATTACCGACGGCGGCTTGAGCAATCTTCAAAAACGGCTGACCGTAGTTGCTACGGCCAGCCCTTTATATTTCCCCACGATCCTAGTCGGCGAGCCTAACACCGAACAGCGAACGCCTTGAGCGGATCTGAACCCTCGACCAAGCGTCAGTAGACGCAAAACTTACCTATAAGATTGTTTTCGTTTATGTATTTCCGCTGCATGCCGTCTAGCGTGTCTGGGCGGTACATTTTGCGACATGTCTGGCAAAGGTGTGCGACCCCTCCCTGTTATCAAGCACTTCATCTTGCGCAAGTAAGGAGGAGCGACATGGCGATCGAAGTGTGGCAGATGGTGCAGATCAAACGGGCACTGGATGCATATTGCGAACACCTCCAAGTGTCCGGCGACGATGCGTTGGCCATTGAAGCCTGCAACCAGATGATCGGTGCAACACCGGTCGAAATCGACGACCCCGAACAGCTTTTTCATCACTTGCTCAGGAGCATGGCGCAGACCCCTGAGGCGACCACCTGATCAACGACCCGGCTTTCGTTCATCACCGCGCGCGGATACATTTTGCGACAATCGAAGCCCTTTGCGACAAAGCCTTGCGACATATCTTCGTTAGAGATCGGCACGACCGGGAGAACCGGCACAAACCAAACTTTATCTTTCGAGGGGACGTCCGCATGCAAATGAACTTTCTAGGTGCTTGGTCTTCGCAAATTCTGAGCGTCGTCCGCATTGTGGCGGCGGCGACTTTCTTTACGCATGGGACGATGAAGCTGTTTGCTTGGCCGGCCCCGTTCGACCACCCGCTCAATGGGCTTATGTACACGGCGGGCGTTTTGGAAGTCGTGGGCGGCCTCATGCTCCTCGTTGGCTTTTACGCCCGCCCTACTGCTTTTGTTTTATCCGGTCTCATGGCGTTCGCCTATTTCATGGCCCACGGCTCGCGCGGCTTTTTTCCCGTCCTCAACGGAGGCGAGCCAGCGCTGCTCTTCTGCTTCATTTTCCTGTACATCGCGGCAGCCGGTCCCGGCAGGTGGAGCATTGATGGTCGAGCCGGCCGCCACTAGCCCCGACGTTCCTACCACAGGTGCCTCAAACGCCGTGCGACTTAAATAAGCGCGTGGCGTATCTTGTTGTGATTTCCAAGCTTAGGTCCGTGCAAAACGGGACGCTTTGATACCCGTTCGGCAAATGCACCGTACGAAGTAGCGATGAGCACAAACGTCTTAACTCAACCGGGAGAACGTTATGACAGGCATCCGATCAAAGAATCTGCGGGAATTGCACAGACGGTCTATCGGCATAGTAACGCGAGTATCTGCAACATGGATTTCGCTGCTCTCGGCACTCGTCGGGTCCGCGGTGTCAACAGCGCTGGCCGCCCCCTCCGCATCCAGCACAGGAAACACTGCCTCCCATAGTGAACCGTCGGTAATCACCAGTGGCTTGGAAATTCCTTGGTCGATCGTGTTCCTTGGTGATGAAGTCCTAGTCAGTCAACGCAACACCGCCGACATCATATCGCTAAGGCCTGGAGCGCCCGCACGCTCGATTGGGAAAGTGCCCAACGTCACCGCTCGCCTCGATGGAGGACTGCTTGGCCTTGCGGTGCTGAACGCTGATGGTCGAACCTGGATCTATGCATATCACGGGACGGCCACCGATAATCGGATTGTCCGCATGACTTATGCAAACGGGTCGCTCGGAGAGCCCGAGGTCGTTCTTGGTGGGATCCCGGGCGGACGTGGGCATAATGGTGGACGCCTCGCCTTCGGACCAGACGGCATGCTATATGCCACGACCGGAGAGGCGCAGAACCCCAATCTGTCTCAAGATCCGGCGTCACTCGCAGGCAAGATCCTCCGCATGACGCCAGAAGGCGGGGTGCCCAGTGATAATCCATCTGGAGCTTCGCGTGTCTATTCACTCGGCCACAGAAACCCTCAAGGTCTTGCATGGGACGAGCGGGGCCGGCTGTGGTCGACAGATTTTGGCGACGACGCCTGGGATGAGCTCAACCGGATCGAAGCAGGTGGAAACTATGGATGGCCCACCGTAGAGGGCAAAGGCGGCAAGCCCAGCTACATCGACCCCATAGTCCAATGGCGCACGCAGGAGATGGGCCCGAGCGGCCTAGCTTATAAAGACGGAAAATTCTTCATTGCAGGCATTACAGGGGAACGTGTGTGGACCGTGGATGTCGCAGACGACGGTCAGCCCGTCTTTAAGTCGCATTTCATCGGCCAGCATGGTCGTATTCGAGACGTGGTACCAGCTTCCAACGGCAATCTCTGGTTCATGACGAATAACACTGATGGACGTCGCAAAGCGCCTGGACCGGGCGACGACCGAATTCTTTCGGTGCCTATCGATAAATTGGATCTCGAATAGCGAAGACAGCTTGGTCGGTAGCATAGCGCGAGCTTGTCACCGATTTGGAGAAGGCTTTTTCCAACCACTCGCTCAGGTCATGCGCTAATCACTGAATGGCAACTTTTTTCGCTGCCTGACGCTTGGTTGAGGGGAAACTCCAAAGTCGTTGACCCTGGCCGGCGACTTCCTTTCCTTCAACATTGTACGGAAGGAAGATTATGGTCTGCATGCCATCATTGCCGGTATTAAAGACGATATCACCGCCATGCTGACGTGCCACAGCGCGCGCGATAGACAAGCCCAAACCGATACCACCAGTTTCCTTGTTTCGGGACGCTTCAAGCCGGAAAAAAGGGGCAAAGACCTTTTCCTGCATCATTTCGGGAATGCCCGGACCGCGATCCTGCACGACAATCTCCACATTTCCGTCCCTATGGCGCAGCGACACTTTCGCTTCTTCGCCGTAACGGACCGCGTTTTCGATAAGGTTGCGAACCGCGCGCCGCAAACCTTCCGGTCGACAGCGGAATGTCAGTTTTTCGCCCTGCACGAATTGGACCGGGCGACCAAGATCCTCCTGGTCATCGCATATGCTGCCAATCAGTGCCCCGAGCTCGATCGGCCGTGTTTCTTCCTCTGTCGATTCACCACGGGCAAACGCAATCGCGGCCTCGGTCATGCTCTGCATCTCTTCGATAGTTGCAAGCATTTTTGCCCGAACGTCTTCGTCTCGAACAAATTCGGCCCTCAGCCGCATGGAGGTAAGCGGCGTTCGTAAGTCGTGGCCGATGGCTGCCAGCATTTTGGTTCGATCTTCGATGAACCGGTGCAGACGAGCCTGCATCTGATTGAAGGCACTGGCGGTGCGTCGGATCTCTTCCGGCCCCTGTTCTGGCAGAGGCGGTAGATTTTCCCCCTGCCTAACGCTTCCGCTGAACGCGCCAGATTGCGAAGGGGGCTGGCTATGCGGCCGGCGGCCAGCACCCCAATCAAAGCTAGAATGAAAGCAGTCAAGGCAAGGGAGGTCAGAGAGGTCGAGGTCCACCACCCGCCCGGCTGTTTTAGGTAGAACGCGGCATTCAGCCATTTTCCGTCGCTTAGCTTGATAACCATCCCGTAGCCCCGGGAACCATCAAAATAGACATATTTTACTGGCTGAGGCAGAGCCCAAAGATTCTGAATGGGCTTGCGCCAATCCTCTCCACGGTTAGAGGAGGCGACCTTCTTTGCGTCGGGGATTCGAGGCACTGCCGGCCCGCCGCTGAACACCTGAACAAGATCGACGAAATTCTCGAGCGGCCGCGAGAACTGCTGGACCGCTTTCAGCCGCCAGGATGAAGCATCTTCGGTATCCTCGTCGGTCAGCCAGAAACGCGAGTCTCCCGTCTCGCTCGCCAGAAGCGACTGCTCCCGGGTTTTGGGATCGGCGGTAGACATCAACTGTGTCATCGTCCTGGTGCGCGAGAAGAACTCGCTCTTGGCGGCATCATCGAGAGCCTTCGAATGTTCCTGCCACGAAATGACGAAGGCAATAGCCTGGGAGACGAGCAGAGCCGCCAAGGTGAACCCGATGAACTGGGCTGCAAGGCTTCGCGTCCAAAGTCTTATCATTCGAATGCCACCTCTGCCGAAAGGCTGTAACCCCCACCCCAATGGGTTTTGATGATCGACGGGTTCTTTGGATTGTCCTCGATCTTCTTGCGAAGCCGGCTGATTTGGTTGTCTATGCTACGGTCGAAGATGTCGGCGGTACGGCCGACAGTCAAATCCAACAGTTGTTCGCGACTGAGGATAAGACCCGGCCGTTCGAGAAAAACCTTGAGGAGACGGAATTCCGCCGTGCTCAACGGGATGCCGACACCGTCTTCACCCGATATCTCTTGGCGGCCCATATTGACCCGCCAGGGTCCGATGCGAACGGTCTTCGATTGCTGCACGATCTGCTGGGTACCCACGCCGTTTGCACGCCGCAGAACAGCGCGAATTCGTGCCAAGAGTTCACGCGGATTGAACGGCTTGACCAGGTAATCGTCCGCCCCGAGCTCGAGGCCAATAATGCGGTCGGTATCGTCCGCCATGGCCGTCAGGAAAATGATCGGAATGTTCGTCGATGCCCGAACATGGCGGCAGACGGACAGGCCGTCCTCGCCCGGCATCATCACGTCGAGCACGATCAGATCGACGGGATGGCGCTCCATCAGCCGTCGCAAGGCGTTGCCGCCTTCCGCAGAGCTGACCTTGTATCCTTGTTGCTCAAGATATTGTCGAACGAGATCGCGAATATCGCCGTGATCATCGACGACCACAATATGGGCGGCGTCCTGCATTTTCAGCACCTCTGTCATCCTAGTATAATAGGGAACCGCACTTTGCCGCATTAGAAAAAGTGTATCAAAGTTTCACACGGCGACCTCGGATTGCAACCATCTCCACCGCGGCGATCCGATCACCGAAAGGGCGGCGCCGCAGCGGTTTTGCACGTGGCAAGCGTTTGGTCAGGATTTGTACCCGCGCGAACAGCCGTGACAGACGCTTCCATCGGCCATTCTCGATACATTTTGCGACAATCATCGGCCTGCCTGACACAGTTCGACGACAACCTCATTCTAGCTTCGATGGAGAAAGTCGGCGGCATCCCCTGCCCCGTGATCGCGTAGGATTGCCGATCCACTGCGCTGAGCAGCATTGATATTCGATGAGGAGCAAATCATGACCGACAGTCAGGAATGTGCAGCTAGAGGAATAGCCGTTACCCGACGGGTAGTTTTGGGAGCCGGAGCTAGCGCCGTGGCGGCCCCCGGCCTTCTGAAGGAACATCACGTACGCGCTCAACCGGTTCCCATGTCAAGCGGGATCGAAAATCCCCTACGTCTGTCCTTCACTGTCAACGGCGCCACGCTCGAACTCGATATCGATGCCCGCGCATCGTTGCTCGACGTGCTGCGCGAGCGGCTCGGCTTCACCGGCACGAAAAAGGGCTGCGACCATGGCCAGTGCGGTGCCTGTACTGTCCATATCGACGGACGGACCCGGCTTTCGTGCCTGACCCTCGCCGCCAAGATGAACGGTCGACAGGTAACGACGATCGAAGGCTTGAGTGACGGAGACACTCTGCATCCGATGCAGACTGCATTCATCGATCATGACGCCCTGCAGTGTGGCTATTGCACGCCCGGCCAGATCATGTCGGCCGTGGCATGCGTCCGCCAGGGATATGCAGGCAGCCCGGAATCGATCCGCGACTTCATGAGCGGAAACATCTGTCGTTGCGGCGCCTATGTCGGGATCGTCGCGGCCGTCGCCGATGTTGCGGCCAATTCGAGGGAGGGCTGAACCATGCGCGCGATCGACTACGAGCGACCTACAACTCTCGAGGCGGCGATAGCTGTCTATTCCTCAGGTGGCACCAGTGCCCGGTATATCGCCGGAGGCACGACGCTTTACGACCTTATGAAACTCGGCGTGGAAAAACCGACCCACCTCATAGATATCACCTCCATCACAAACTTGGAGAGGATCGAGACCGAGGGCGACGTCCTGCGGTTTGGCTCGATGGCGTTGATGAGCGATGTGGCAGAGACGGTAACTGTCCGTACTGAATATCCCCTGCTATCTGAAAGCCTTCTCAAGGCGGCATCGCAGCAGCTGCGCAACATGGCAACGGTCGGTGGAAACCTGCTCCAGCGAACCCGCTGTCCCTATTTTCGGGCCGGACAGGGTGTGTACCCCTGCAACAAGCGCCAGCCCGGATCCGGCTGTGCCGCAATCGGCGGAATGGATCGTGGTCAGGCGATACTAGGTGCGAGTGATGCCTGCAATGCGGTATCGCCGGGAGACTGGCCAGTGGCACTCACGGCTCTGGATGCGACAGTCGAGATCATGGGAACACGCGGTCACAGATCTTTTCCTCTGGCCGAACTCTATCGGCTGCCGGAAGAGACACCCCAGACAGAACATTCTCTGGATGGCGGCGACATCATTACCGCAATCACGATCCCGAAGACAGCCGCCGGACGGGCATCCACCTATCACAAGATCCGCGACCGCGAATCCTTTGCATTCGCCCTCGCGTCGGCGGCTGTCGCGATTGAAATCGAGGAAGCGGTCGTTCGTGATGTTCGCATCGCTCTGGGCGGTGTCGCGACTATGCCCTGGAGAGCGCGCCAGGCAGAGAGTGTAATTGTCGGCCGGACGCTGACGCGAGAGCTTGCCGTGGAAGCCGGGCGCGCCGCCTTTCAGGACGCCCGACCTGGTCGTCACAACCGCTTTAAGATCGATCTCGGAGTTCAGGTAGTTGCCGATGCTCTGATGATCGCAGCCGGAAGGAATGTCAGATGAGCCGCCAACCCTTTCCAGATCTCGCCCGCATCGACGCGTTCGACAAAGTGCAAGGAAAGACAAAGTACTCCTCGGACGTACCTTTTCCAGACCTGCTGCATGCCATGACGGTGCCCGCCACCATTGGCAAGGGGATGGTGACTTCGATCGATGTCGAACACGCCCTGGCTGTGCCAGGTGTGGTGCGCGTACTGACGCCGCAGGACACACCACCACCACCACCGGGCCCGCAAGGAAGTCCTCCGCCTCCACCCATGCTCGTCCATGCCATCGGCTATCGCGGGCAACCGTTGGCTCTCGTTGTGGCGGAAACACTGGAAGCGGCGATCGAAGGAGCCGAAGCGGTGCGCGTGAGCTACGCACCTGAACCATTCGCAGTCCGGTTCGAAGACGCAGATGCCGCGCGAGAGGACACGGAGTCGCCGATTTTTGGGGAAGCAGACGCAGCGTTCGAGACGGCAACGACGAGGATCGAGGCGATCTATACGACAACGGCCAACCATCACAACCCAATGGAACTCCTGTCGACCACGGCGGTCTGGGCAGGCGGAAGGCTGACTATCTACGAGGGTACGCAGGGTTCCAACGGGCTGAAAAATACGGTGGCGCAATTGCTGCAGATCGACCGAGCCTTGGTGGACGTCATAAGTCCGCAGATTGGCGGCGGTTTCGGCCAGAGAGGAGAAGTTCCGAGGCACACGGCCGTCGTCGCACAGGCGGCCAGGCTCCTCCGGCGCCCAGTCAAGCTCGTCATGCCGCGGCATCAGATTTTCCACAACAGCCGGTTTCGGCCGCATGTCCAGCACGCGATCAAGCTCGGCGCGGACGCGAACGGAAAGATGATTTCCGCGCATTACGACTGCCTACAGCAGAACTCACGGCGCGGACGGTATCGCTCGGACTGGTATCATGCCGGTCCCTGCAAGGTGTATGGCATTGAGAATTATCGCGGCACCTCCGGTGACCTCCGCCTCGACACCCACGGGCCAGCGCAGATGCGAGCACCCTATGAGCATCCGTCGGCCTTTGCCTTTGAAAGTGCGGTCGACGAACTCGCCTTTGCGCTGGGCCGCGATCCGGTAGAGTTCCGGCTGGCACATGACACGAAGATCGATGCATCGACCGGCAAGCGCCTGACGTCCCGTCACCTCAACGAATGCCTCACGCGTGGCGCGGAGCAATTTGGATGGACTGGCCGCCCAGTTCAACCGGGGACGTTGAAGGCTGCCGATGGCACCATGATCGGCTGGGGCGTCGGAGCAGGCGTTTACCAGGCAGCCATGCACCCCGCCATCGCCACACTGCGTGTGAGCGCCAACGGGACGACCCGTTACGCCAGTGCCGGCCACGAGATGGGCCAAGGCATGCGGACAGCGATCGCTCAGGTTCTAATCGCCGGATTGCGGATCGACCCTGCCCGATTGACAATCCTCATTGGGGACACCACCGTTGCGCCGCAGCACAGCACCGCCGGCTCATGGGGAACGGCAAGTTCGGTCCCAGTCGCCGTAGCGGCCGCCGAGAAAATGACGGCCGCTTTGGAGGAGCTCCTCGACGGCAGAACCGTCAATGGCAACATGCACGATCAACTTGCGCGTCTGCGACGTCCATTCATCGAGGTTGAGGTTTCTATGGTGGCCCCTGGGCAGGGGCCGGAGCACCTCGAGAGACTGAAGACCGGAGGCATGGCGATTGCCGGTCTGCACGGCACGTATCCAGACTTCACTGCGCTCAGCTACATTGCGCATTTCGTGGAGGTTCACGTTGAACCTCATACACGGCGCATACGGGTTCCGCGCGTAGTCTCGGTTGCCGATTGTGGCCGCGTCATCAGTCCGCGCACGGCACGCAGTCAAGTCCAGGGCGGCGTCGTCTGGGCATTGGGAGCGGCGCTCCGTGAGATGAGCGAAACGGATCCCCGCTACGGCGGCTGGTTGAACGCAGACATCGCCGAGTACCACGTGTCGGTCAATGCCGATATCGGCAAGATCGATGTGTCGTTCATCGACGAACCTGACTTCGATGCAAATTCCGCCGGAGTAAAGGGCATTGGTGAAATCGCAATGGTTGGCGCAGCAGCGGCACTTGCCAACGGTGTATTCCATGCAACGGGCCGACGAATTCGTACCCTACCCATCCGTGTGGAGCATCTTATCTAGCCGACAGAGCGCGCGGAAATATCTTGAAACAAATTAAAACAGACATCTTGCCCTTCGCGTCCCAGATAAGGAAGTGTCCATGGAGGTCGCGAGGTTGCCAGTGAGCCACGCGGCCTGCGCAGGTCTGCATGGGGATAATGCCGGCATGAAGAGCGCTCTGCCGCGTAATGGCGCTGGAGAGCTTATCCCGTGGAAATCGAGTGACTGGACTCGTTCGTGTGACAGCAATTGAAGGTCGACGTGTCGGCCGCTGTGGCGTGCAACCGTGAACCAATCCTGCAGAGTAAGGCGTTGACATGAAATCAGTTTGCGAACCAACTTTGCGAGACCTTCGGATAGCACTCTGTGTCGCCGAAACAGGAAGCTTTCGCCAAGCCGCCCGTCGGCTGGACATGTCACCGTCAACCCTCAGTCGCGCGCTGTCAGAGCTCGAGAGGCTCCTGGGACTGCGGCTCTTCCACCGCACCACCCGAAGCGTCGCCGCGACCCCAGAAGGTGCAATGTTTCTGGACAGAATAGCGCCATTGGTCGCCAAGCTTACCGACGCGCTTGTCGTTCAGTCAGCAAGCGACGACGCGATCAGGGGCGTGTTGCGCCTGAACACGTCTTTTTCGGCCGCGCTGTATTTATTGAAGGAAATGATCCCGGCGTTTCGTGCGCTACACCCGCTCGTCGAGCTTGAAATTTATCATGAGGAACGGATGGTCGACATTGTTGCTAGCGGTTGCGACGCAGGAATTCGCTTAGGGCGGACCGTACCTGGGGACATGATCGGGGTCAGTTTCGGCGGGCCGCTTCAATGGATCGCTGTCGCCTCACCTGACTATATCGCGCGTTGCGGCGAACCATCGCATCCAAATGACCTGCTGAACCACGAATGCATCCGCATCCGGATGCCAAGCGGCCAGAGATATTCATGGGAGTTCAGCCGCGGGGCAGAGGAGCTCGTGATCGATGTCGCTGGCGCGATGACGCTCGATCGCATGGCGCTCATGATCGAGGCAGCGCTCAACGGCACTGGTATCGCCTATGTTCTTAAAGAGACCGTCGACGATCACCTTGCGGCCGGGAGGCTGCAGATGTTGCTTCCCGAATGGGCAAGCGATGAAGACGGCTACATGCTCTATTATCCCGGCAAGCGAGTACCCCCTGCGCCGCTTGAAGCGTTTGTGAGACATGTCCGTGCGTTGGAGAAGGCGTAGATCCTGAAAGCCTACGTCCGAAAGGCGCGCCAGA
Organism: Neorhizobium sp. DAR64872/K0K18; assembly: GCF_050500175.1. Lineage (NCBI taxonomy): Bacteria > Pseudomonadati > Pseudomonadota > Alphaproteobacteria > Hyphomicrobiales > Rhizobiaceae > Neorhizobium > Neorhizobium sp. DAR64872/K0K18. Next base: position 181,630 of record NZ_CP191448.1, on the reverse strand, counting down.
TGACGTTGCCGCGACGTGTCGCTAGTAGCCCTTCGAAGTAAGGTATTACCCACCTGTCGGCAGCCGAGGCCGGCCTCCCTCCTGTATTACGTACCGTGATGCGACCACTGCAACAAGGCCTACAGGCAATGAGTGTGCGGGGAAACCGCCAGTGGTGATGGTCGAGCTGACGATCCTCTCAGCTTCTCCTTGTTTGCGCCTGGGGTACGGCAAGCCCACGTCAATCTGCAAAAAGTCGTGGAGGTAGAGCAAGCGTCCTCACGTATTCCGCAATTTTTCAGGAGAAGTTGTTCCAGGTCATCCCCCACGGGCGCGTTGGCGTGCGCACCGTGCAAATCGCTTGACGCAGACCTCGTGATTGATGCCATTCGCGGCACAGGGTGTTCGAAGAACCGGCCATTTTCTCCTTAGTCCGCCACGCTAGGTAATCACCATCCTCTTAGTTAATCACGGATGGAATGAATGAAAACTTGGCTGATTACAGGCGCATCGTCGGGGCTAGGGCAGATTTTGACGGAACGCTTGCTTGATCGCGGAGACAAAGTCTTTGCGACCGTGAGGCAAGAGCAGGCACTTCTGGAACTCGCTGCCAAATACCCGGGTCAATTGAATATCGTCATATTCGATCTGACTGATCTCGAGACTATGCGCCGCAAGATCGACGAAGTGTTTGCGTCTGAACGGGTAGATTTCGTCGTGAGCAACGCAGGCTATGGCCTGTTTGGAGCAATCGAGGAGGCAAGCGATGCCCAGATCGAACGCCAGGTTGGCACGAACCTGCTCGGCTCTATTCATTTCATTCGGGCAACGTTGCCTCATCTCCGCAAACAGGGTGGTGGCCGTATCATACAGGTCTCATCCGAGGGCGGTCAGACAACATATCCTGGGTTCGGATACTATCACGCCTCGAAATGGGGCATCGAAGGATTTGTCGAGACCCTGGCACAAGAAGTTGCTGCATTCGGGATCGACTGCATGATTGTCGAGCCCGGGCCGACAGGAACGGGTTTCGCCACCAATCTGGATCTGGCCGAACCCATCCCAGACTATGACGCGTCGCCGGTCGGAAAAACTCGCCGCGGTTTCGCGGATGGGTCGTTTGAAGTAAAGGGCGATGCAGAGCGATCGGTAGAACTTCTCATCGACACGGCCGTCTCCGCCAATCCCCCCTTGCGGCTCGCGCTTGGCAGCGCAGCCTATGAGCGGATTTCAGCATCCCTTGAAAAGCGCCTCACGGAAGTTCGCAAGCAAAAGGAGACGGCCTATGCCGCCGACCGCATCCGTTGAACGGGGCGGTCGCTGGAGCAGACCGACAACTCCGCTCCGAATTTTAGGGGTTCTAGAGGAGATATAGGATGAAACCAATAGGATTGGCAGCCGCACTGGTTGCTTTCGCCACTGCCATTGCGGCCGGCCCTGCATTGGCCCAGTCGCCAAACCTCGTCGCAGGCACGTGGCGGATCGTTTCAGCGACCGCGGAAGCGGACGGCGAAATTTCTCATCCCTATGGTCATGAGCCACGCGGCAAGCTGGTATTCACGCAAGACTTCCATTTCGTCGAATTTATGTATGACCCCGCCATCCCGAAGGTGAAGTCGAACGAGCGCGGCAAGGGCACGGACGAGGAAAACCGCGCGATCCTGGCCGGCAGCTTCGCGCTGTATGGACGCTACACCGTCGACGCAGCCGGCGTTTTCAGCGGCAACAAGGTCGAGGGTTCGTCCTTTCCCAATTGGGTTAGCAACGTGCGTACTACAAAAGAACTGACGATGACCGTTGAAGGCAATCGGATGACCGAAGATTTTCAGCGTCCCGGCGGCGCCAAGGTCACCATAATCTGGGAACGCTACCAGTAAGCACCGGCTCAGGGTGGGGCGGCCAGTCGAACGATCACGCACAGCAGACGACGCCATTGGCGTCGACGGATCTATCGTCCCCAAGACACGGAGGAGTACGACCAATGCAGCCAACCGACGATGACGAAAATCTTCCGCTGACCCGGCGTGACTTTCTGGTCACTGGCTCCGCCGTTGCCTTAGCAAGTGCGGCGCCTTCCATAGAAGCGCAGGCTCAAACCACCTCATCGACGCGGAACATTACCCACATTCAAATCAATGGTGAATTGGTCGTGGCGGATGTTGAGGCTCGCGTTACGTTGCTAGACTTCTTACGCGATCGCCGACACCTGACTGGCACAAAGAAGGGCTGCAACGAAGGTGCCTGCGGCACCTGTACGGTGCTCATAGACGGCAAGCGTATGAACAGCTGCCTGACGCTGACGGCCCAATGTGCCGGTCGGGACGTCGTCACGATAGAGGGAATTGGATCGGCTGACGCACTCCATCCGGTTCAACAGGCCTTCATCGATCACGACGCCTTTCAATGTGGATATTGCACGCCTGGCCAGATCGTTTCGGCGGTCGCCTGTATTGCTGAAGGGCACGCGACCGGACCGGATGAGGTGCGCGAATGGATGAGCGGCAATATCTGTCGTTGCGCTGCTTATCCGCAGATCACTGCCGCGGTGCTCGACGCCGCCGCCAAAATGAGGGGCTGAGGCATGCGTGACTTCATTTACGGCGTGGCCGAAAGGCCCGAAGACGCTGTGTTAGCCGATGGCAAGACAGTCATGCCGATTGCCGGAGGAACCGAGCTGCTCAACTGGCTCAGGCTTGGTATCGCGGCACCCGAACGCGTTATCGATTTGGGACGCATTCCAGGCCTCAGCGACATTGTGCAAAACGATAACTTGTTGTCGATCGGCGCGCTTGCGACGCTCAATGAGGTCGGTGAGAGTGACTTGGTCCGCACCCGGGCGACCGTCTTAAGCCAGGCCTGTCTAGCGGCAGCCTCTGCCCAGATCCGTAATCGCGCGACAATCGGCGGTAACGTTCTTCAGAAAACGCGATGCGCCTATTTTCGAGCGGAAGAGCCCCTGCCCTGGGCCTGCAACAAGCGCCAGCCAGGCAGTGGCTGCGCGGCCCATGCGGGATTGAACGAACGCCATGCGCTGTTTGGCTGGACCGACGCATGTGTCGCAACGCAGCCATCCGACCCGGTCGTTGCCTTGGCGGCGCTCGACGCACAGGTGGAACTCGTGGGGCGCGATGGGCGCCGAACCCTCCCAATAACAGAGCTCCATCTAACCCAGGAGGAAGCAGCAGCCGCTGGTTTCGACCCGGCACGCGCCGAGACCCGAATGAAGCCCGGAGACGTGATTGTCGGGTATCAGGTGCCGATCCGGCCGAGGCAGCGGTCAGCCTATGTGAAGGTGCGCGAGCGGGCAAGCTATGAGTATGCTCTCGTTTCTGCCGCCGCCGCGATCGAGCTAGACAGCGGCACGATCGCGCGCGCGTCAATCGCGCTTGGTTCGGTAGCTCAGAAGCCTTGGCGTCTCAGCGAGGCCGAACGACAATTAATCGGCCAGCCGCCGACGCGCGAGGCAGTGTTGCCAATCCTTCGCGCCGCGATGGCGGACGCCAGGCCGCTTTCTCATAATCGATACAAAATTTCAATGGCCGCAGGCGCTGCCGCGCGCGCAATAGTGGAGGCCACAGCATGAGCATCGGACAGCCCACTCGCCGGGTTGAGTCACCGGCCAAGGTGACCGGCGCCGCCAAATACGCTGCGGATGTCTACCCGGCCGGCACTTTGCACGCGATTATGGTTGGATCCCCCGTCGCTGCGGGGACGATCACCGCGATCGACACTCGCCGCGCTGCAGCGGTACGCGGCGTGGTTGCGGTATTTACCCATCGCGACATGCCAAAGCTCGGAAAACTTGGTGATCCGTTTGCCATCACCCATTTCCCGTTGCAAACCACGGAGATCCAATGGGAAGGCCAGACGATCGCGCTGGTAGTGGCCGACACGCTGGAGGCCGCCGAAGAAGCGGCGCCGCTTGTTCGGGCGACGATCGCGCCGACAACTCCCCTTGTTCCGGGGAAGGGAAAACTCGAAACACCGCCCGACGGCTTGCTGTGGATGGTAAAAGGCACCACAGGCGATCCGCTGCAAGGCTTTTCCACCGCCTCCGAGCGGATAGAACAAAGCTATTTCCAGCCAACCCGAAACCACAACCCGATGGAAACATCGGCATGCGTCGCTCGCTGGGACGGCGACGAGTTGACCCTGTGGGACTCGACCCAGTTCAGCCAGAACCCGGTGGTGGGTATGGAGATGGCACTCGGTATCGACAAGGCCAAGGTTCGCGTCATAGCGCCACATACCGGTGGGGGCTTTGGCACCAAGGGATCGGTCTGGCCCCATGAGGTCCTCGCCGCTCAAGCGGCAAAGCTGACCGGAAGACCCGTCCGTCTGCAGCTCACCCGATCACAGATGTACACAATGAACGGGCATCAACCCGAGTGCCGGCAGACAATCACGTTAGGGGCCACCGCAGATGGTCAGTTGACGGCGATGCGTCATCACGCAATCAACACCACGTCGATCGCTGACATGCAATTTGAAGGCCCGGCGATGGCGACGCGCACCTACTACAAGTCGCCATCAATCGACATCGATCAGCAGGTGGAACGTGTGAACCTGGTTCGGTCCTGCCCGATGCGCGCGCCAGTGGAAGGGCCAGGCGGCTGGGCCTTGGAAAGCGCCATGGACGAACTGGCAATCGCACTCGGCATCGATCCACTCGATCTGAGGCTCAAGAACTTTGCCGACAAAGAGCCATTCGATGGCAAGCCTTGGTCGTCGAACAAGCTGCTTGATGCTTACGCCGAGGCATCTGAAGTGTTTGGTTGGCGCGACCGGCAAACCCTGCCGAAACAGGACGGTGTCTGGACGATCGGAAGGGGGATGTCGATGGCGAGTACTTTCTGCGCCCGGTTCCCCAACGAAGCGCGGGTGCGTGTCAACCGAGACGGCAGCGTGATCGCCGAAGCGAGCTCCAACGATATCGGCACAGGTATCCAGACAGTTGTGGTGCTCGCGGTCGCTGAGGCACTTGGTACCGACCCATCGAATGTCTCCTTCCGATGGGGGGATTCTCGGCTTCCGGCGGCTGGTCCCGTCTACGGCAGTTCGCACACAATCGGGATGGGGAGCGCTGTCCGTCTGGCAGCGCTTGAGGCCCGTAGCAAGCTCAAGGCTCACGGAGCGCCCGGTCAGGGACCGTTGGATCTTGCTTCTCTCATGAGCGTGGCGGGTGTTTCCGAAATAGTTGGCGAAGGCAAGTTCGGTTTTCCTGACGACGCAAAGGCCAGCATGAACGGTTCCGGCACACCTTACGCGATGCAGACATGGGGCGCCAATTTTGTAGAAATCGGCGTCGATCGCGATCTTGGGCTTATTCGCCTGCGTCGCGTGGTGGCGCGTTACTCTGCAGGCCGCATCATCAATCCGATGGCAGCGAAGAGCCAGATGATCGGAGGCGTCATTTGGGAATGGGGCAAGGCGACCATGGAGGCCTCGGTAGTCGAGCCGCACTATGGGCGCTTCCTGGCCAAAAACCTCTCCAATGTCGCGGTGCCGGTCAACGCGGATATTCCAGCAGACGCGATCGATGTCGGGTTTATAGACGAATATGACGAGCACGCCAGCCTGATCGGTGCCAAGGGCATCGGAGAACTGGGCAGCACTGGCGTTTGCGCCGCAATCGCCAATGCACTCTACGACGCTATTGGCGTGCGAGTACGCGAGGTCCCTATTCTGCCGCATCATATCCTTGATGCAGAAGCCTGAGACGGCATCGCGGCTGCGAGCTGGGCAGCATCACAAACTTAGCCAATATGGCTCAAAGACCTTGCGGTGTCGCGCATGGTTTGAGCGTGTGGAAGCCGTTGCTTGTCTTATGCGGCAGAAGAGTACGTTACGTTTGAAACCCTATCCTTATGACCACTCATTGCTGAGACATTTTGAAGGCTGAAGGTGTTGCCTTGCCAACTGAGGAGATTGGCTATGCTGTCGACGACAACTGAACTCGCGACGATTTTGGGAGGGATCCTGATTGCAGCGGTGATCCCTGGTCCGAGCTTTCTCATGGTCTCGCAAATAGCAGTTGCTCGCTCGCGCCGAGAGGCGCTTGCGGCAGCCATCGGCATTGGGCTTTGCGGCACTGTCTTCGCTTCTCTTGCTTTGGCTGGGATCATCGAGTTGATGACGCTTATGCTTTGGCCCTTCGTTGCTCTGAAGGTTTTTGGAGGGATTTATATCGTATTCATCGCGATGCAACTTTGGCATATGGAATCGGCACCGATACCGTGGCCTGGTGCTCATGGTTACCCGAGATCCATCCCTCGAAGCTTCCGTCTCGGTTTCATTACCCACCTGATAAATCCAAAGGCAATACTTGCATATGTCGGCGTCTTCGCCGCAATTCTTCCTCCCGATCAGCAAGGTGACATCAGCCCGTCGCTGCTAATGGGAATCTTTGTCATCGAAGCGGGTTGGTATACCTGTGTCGCGCTTATTTTCTCCTATTCGCGACTGCGACACCTCTACCAGATGGGCAAGAAATGGCTAGTGCGGGGTGCCGCTGGGCTACTTGCTTGGGTGGGTCTCACTCTGTTGATGGATAGCGCGGGAGTGGCCGATGCGAAGATATAAGGTCGCCCTTGCGAAAGTCGCGATGCAGACATGGGGCGCCAATTTCGTGGAAGTCGGCGTCGATCGCGATCTTGGGCTTATTCGCCTGCGACGCGTGGTGGCGCGTTACTCTGCAGGCCGCATCATCAATCCAATGGCTGCCAAGAGTCAGATGATCTGCGGCATTATCTGGGAATGGGGTGAGGCGACCATGGAAGCTTCACTCGTTGAGCCGCGGTATGGACGCTTCCTTGCCAGAAACCTGTCCATGGTGGTGGTCCCGGTGAATGCGGACATTCCGGCCGACGCCTTCAATGTAGGGTTCGTCGAGGCAACGCCCCTTATAGTTGAGGCAGCATCACGAACTCAACCACAGCCGCAGGCATTTGCTGCGGTGCTTGACTACAGTTTGAGCGTGTAGGGGGCATCGCTTGTCTCAAGCCGCCGCAAGACCAAGAAGGTTTAATCATGACGAATTCTGAAACCCAAAAACTCCTTTCTCATCATCGCCAATCGATCGACAACATTGACGCTGCGCTCATAAATATCCTCGCTGAGCGGTTCCGCTGCACAGAACAGGTCGGGCGCCTCAAGGCACAGCACAATCTTCCGGCACGTGATGAAGAAAGGGAACGACTTCAGCTTGCGAGACTCCGAGCAATCGCTGGTGACGCTGGATTAGACACCGACTTTGCTGAGGAGTTTTTTTGTTTCTTGGTCGCCAAAGTCGTCGAAAAGCACACAGCAATTGCCATGGGTGGCTCAAGCCAAAGAGCCCAGTAAATCGGACTGTACCTTAGGTTGGAACGGTAACCCTGTCATATTTTACAAGGCACCGTTGCTCGCGCGCGTTGATCAGAGGGCTGTCGATTACAAATTGCAACAATTCTCTATAGATCCGGCACACTTGCAGGACAAAGGCGCGCTAACAATCGGGCTCCGACACATTGTTTCAATGGAGGATTGTCGATGACCAGGTTCAGAACTGCCCTAGATGCCGGGACCATAGAGTTCGCCCCGATTGACCGTCGACGCTTTCTGGCACTTTCGGCGACTGCCTCGCTGGCGGCCGCTGTCGGCTCGAACGTCCGAGCACAACAGGCTCCAGAAGCCTCCGTGCTGGCGTCTGGGTGGACTGCCGCGGACATTCCCGACCAGACTGGACGCATTGTGGTAATCACAGGCGGAAACGGTGCACCGAAAACAATTGCGCCAGGGACCTTCCCGCCTCCGGGGATCTACAGCGGCCTGGGTTTCCAGCAGGCGCGGGCACTGGCCGGCAAGGGCGCCGAGGTCATCATCGCCTCACGCAGCGCGGCAAATGCAAGTGAAGCGATTGCTGTGATCAAGGCGGAATATCCGTCGGCGAAAATACGGTTCGAGCAGTTCGATCTCGCCGATCTGGCATCGGTCAAGTCGTTCAGCGACCGACTAAGAACGCAGGTCGACCACATTGATGTTCTAATCAACAATGGCGGGACTGCCGGAACTAGCGATCGCAGGTTGAACGGCGCTGGACTGGAACTGGTTTGGGCAACCAATGTGGTCGGACATTTCAGCCTCACCTCGCACTTGTTCCCTCTCCTGCAGGAAGGATCGAACCCGCGCCTCGTTATCATGGGTAGCGGGGCGGCCAGGCGCTCGACAGGGTTTGACGACATGCAAACAGAAAAGAGCTACACGCCGATGACGGCGTATGTGACATCGAAGGCGGCTCTCCTTCTCATGGCGCGCGATCTGCATCGTCGCAGCGAAGCATCTGGATGGGGTTTGCACGTTACGGCGACCCAGCCCGGCACCGCGAAAACCTTCATGCCGACTAGCCTCGGTCCCGACAGTGAGGTTGGGAAGGTTCTCAGTAAGGAGCCAGACCGGTTCAGGCCCTCCGAACTAGCCGTGCTTCCTGTCTTGTATGCCGCGGCGCATCCAGACGCGAAGTCTGGTGACTATTACGGTCCAGTGAACGAGCAGTACCAAGTTGGCATCAGCGAGGATCATGTCAAGAAGTTGGATACGCCTGAGACCGCTGCACGGTTGTACAATGCACTTATAAAGGCGACAGGGCAAAGCATCGGCTGAGCCGGCCGCAATGCTTGGGTGCACCATCGGCTTAACAATCAAGAATGACCGCATCCTCGCAATGTGTGCCTCGCCCGCGCTTCCCAAGACCCACTTCACCAATTACCTCTGCCTTGGCCGCTTTGATCAGCGACAAGTTATCACTTGAGAAATTTCCGATGTGCATGACTATCTAGAACGCAGCTAAGCTCTTGATGGGATCTGAACTCACGACCTGCAAATACTCTTGTTCCGGATGACGACTAGGTGACTGAAAACGTGCGAGTAAGACTTCGCGTCCCCTTTTCAGCTTCGAGCCATTCTCGATTGCCGTGTCAGCGGTTCAGCCATTACCTTTGGTTCCCGCTGCGGTCGAAAATGATCCGAGGGTCGAGGGGTTCGTGACTTCAGATCTTCAACGCGACCTGTGTCGCGCGGGCGCCGCGTCATATGCGCGGACGATGTCCTGTCGCATCTTCCGACTGGCCAGCTAGCGCTTGCCGTCTAGCTATGTTCCGTTTATGTTCCTATCGAAAGTGATCACCGGCGCCGACAGAGATGCCGGCATGGAAATTCATTTGGCAACGGAATCCCCGCGGTAAGGAACCGTTGGGGGTTGTAAAGCATAATGTCGATGTGGATGACGTATGATGCCGTCTTATCCTGCCGGTCCCTTTTGTAATAGGATGGCTCAACGAAAAGAGAAAACCGTGTCGAACGCTAAGCAAATCCTTGCCATGCTGAGAAGCCGCGCCGAAGGTGACGACGACCTGTTTTTCTCGATCGCCCTGCAGATCGCAGCCTCCGAAGCGCGCCAGGGGCACAAGTCAACCGCAGAGGACATGCGCGCCGAAGTCGACAAGGCACGCGCGCGCCGCTCTCGCGGGGCGAGTGTTGCCATTCCGCTCGGCACCCCACGTGGCGATCTCGAGGGTCTCCTGGAGCTGAGGGAAGCTCGGTTCACACTCAGCAACATGGTGCTGGCCCAACCGCTCCTTGACGATCTGGGAGACATGATACGCCAGCAGCGGAAGCGCGACTGGCTGCGGGAACACGGTCGCACGCCCAATCGTAGGGTCCTTTTTGTGGGACCGCCCGGGTCGGGCAAGACGATGTCTGCCGAAGCGATCGCCGGCGAACTCAAGCTTCCCTTCTATGTGATCCGGCTGGAAGGCTTGATCACTCGCTATATGGGCGAAACGGCTGCGAAACTTAGACTGGTTTTCGATGAGACGGCGCGGCGTCGCGGGGTTTATCTATTCGACGAATTCGATGCCGTCGGCGCCAATAGAACCTCGACAAACGATGTCGCCGAGATGCGACGCGTCCTCAACTCCTTTCTGCAGTTCATGGAAGAAGGCAACTCGACCGACAGCCTTATCGTCTGCTCGACCAACCATCCGTCGCTTCTCGACCGAGCACTGCTGCGACGCTACGACTTGGTCCTTGAATTCGAGGCGCCGACCGCTGATCAGATCAAACGGATCATTGTCAACAACCTCAAACCGATGTCGTCGGCCCGGCTGGGCTGGTCGAAGATCATCAAGGCGGCCGAAGGGCTCAGCCAGTCCGAAATCGTGCGAGCGACCGATGATGCGGTCAAGACGGCGATCCTCGACGAACGAATGGCGGTCACCACAGATGATGTCCTGCAGCGATTGAATCAGCGGCGCGGCATGCGCGAGGCATTCCTCGACAAAAGGCGCGCTGATTAAACATGGCTGGCCGATTCACTCTTCCTCATATCGACGTTTCGGCCCTTCAATCGTCAAGTCCCTACAGTGGTACCGGCAGCGGCGGGTCCAGCATCCCGCGGATCCGAGCCGAGCACGGCAGGAAGCTCTCCAACGAGTTGAACGTGGCGCTTGCCGCTATCACCCAACTGCGAGGAGCCGACCCACGGCTGGAGCCTGCCGAAGGCGGCTTTATTGAGGTCGAGCTTAGACGCGGCGCGAGCGCTGACACCGTCGAATGGAAGAAAAGGGGCATACGGCCTGGTGCGACCAAAGACCAGGATGATGTCCGCACGGTGGCCCTCTATGTGCCGGACAGCTCGCAGGAGGCATTGCGGCAGATTCTCGACGACTACCTGAACGGTCCACTGTCGGAGAAGGGAAATCCACCGCATTCGGGGCGGATCGAAAAGATCGAGGAAATCAGAAGAGCCCGGCTTGAGGTCTTCTGGACGGACGATCCGGCGGCTCTGCCTGGTGATCCGCAGCATCTCATGTGGTGGGCGATATGGGCGCATCGCGAGCACGAACCGGCTGTTGAAACCGTATGCGAACGGCTTGGCCTTCGAGCAGCTTCCAGCGATCGCCGCCTTTATTTTCCGGAAGCAGTCGTCATTCCAGTTCTCGCCCGTCGTGCTGCGATCGAGCTTATGACATTCGCGACTGGGGTCGTCAGCGAACTCCGGCGCGCAAGCGATACGCCTGTCTTTTTTCTGGAGGATGTCCAGGACAGCCAGAACGAGTGGATCGACGATCTAGCCGAGCGAATCGTCTGGCCTGGCAACGAGGTACCCGCCGTCTGCATCCTTGACACCGGTGTCAACCGCGGCCACGCGCTGATCGAACCTGCTCTTGGGGCAACCGACCAGCACGCGATCGACCCGGACTGGGGCGTCGACGATCACCACAGCCACGGTAGCGCAATGGCAGGGCTTGCCCTGCATGGTGATCTGACCGCGGCGCTGTCGGACCGGTCCGTACGCCAGCTCGGACATCGCCTGGAATCGGTGAAACTCCTGCCGCCCGCCGGCGCCGACCCGAATGACCCGCAGTCCTACGGTATCATCACCCAGACGGGCGTGTCGCTGGTGGAAATAGCAGCGCCCGAGCGAAGTCGCGTCTTCTGCATGGCCGTGACCAACGAAAACGTTTCAGGCGCGCATCCCTCGACCTGGAGCGCTGCGATCGATCAGGCGGCAGCCGGCGCCATGAATGCGGATGACGAGACCGCGCCCAAGCGGATGTTCGTCATTTCGGCAGGAAATGTGCCCTCCGAGATCGAATTCGCAAGGCTCCCTCAAACCGACGATTTTCCCGCGGAGGATCCGTGCCAGGCCTGGAACGCTCTGACCGTTGGTGGTTACACCGACCTCACCGCGATTGCCGATAAGGGTTATGAAACCTGGTCGAGCTTCGCTGCAGCCGGCGAACTCAGCCCCCATAGCCGCACAAGCGTGAACTGGGGACATTCCCGTGCGCCAATCAAGCCGGAAGTGGTCTTCGAAGCAGGCAATCGGGCGGTCAGCCCGGCAAAGCGTGAGGTGCTGACACTCGATTCCCTGTCGTTGTTGACGACGTCTTCCACGCTCGGCGTTGACGCCTTGACCGCCTTCCAGGCAACGAGTGCAGCAACGGCACAAGCGGCACGGATGGTCGCTCGCCTGACCGCCGACAATCCGGGCTATTGGCCGGAAACGGTCAGAGCTCTTGTCGTGCATAGCGCCGAATGGACGGGCCCGATGCTGGCGCAGTTGAACAGTCCGGTCGGAAAGAAGGATCGGTATCCTCTGGTCCGCCGCTTCGGTTACGGTGTACCCGATTTCGATCGGGCATCGGCCTCGGCCAGGGACCATCTGGCGCTGATTGCCCAGGCCGACATGCAGCCCTTCAGGCTGAAGGGTAAACGGGAATTCAACGAGTGCCACTATTACCGGCTTCCTCTTCCGGCCGCGGTCCTCGAGCAGTTGCAGAACACCATCGTCGAGTTGAAGGTCACGCTGTCCTATTTCATCGAGCCCAATCCGGGCTTCTCGGCGAATGTCGATCCCCAGCGCTATCAGTCCTTCGGCCTGCGTTTCGACCTGCAGCGACGCGGCGAGCTGCCGGCATTGTTCAAGCGGCGCGTGAATGCGGCGGAACGGGAAGACGGAGTAAGGCCCCCGCCGCATCCGGACGACGCTAGATGGATTTTCGGGCCGGGAAGCATCTCATCAGGCTCTCTACATTGCGACGTCTGGACAGGTCCTGCGGTCGAACTGCTCAGTCGAGATTTGCTCTGCGTGAAGCCCGTCGTCGGCTGGTGGCGCAACCGTGCGTCGAAAGAGATCGTCAACCGCAAGACCCGCTACGCGCTGGTCTTGTCCTTGAAGGCGCCGGGCGTCGATGTTGACCTCTATAGCGGTGTCGTGGCCACGAAGACACGCATTGAAAACGAGATCTCTGCCGAAAACGAAATCGAGATTTGACATCTCTCCAGGACGCCGCGAAGCGGGGCGATTTTGGTAAGGCGGACCGCTTATCAGACAGTGCGGCATCGCTTACCCAGTAAGATGCCGCGTTGACCTGCGGCCCCACCAAGCTTCGGCAAACAGCGTGCCCTCTTTTACGGCTCCCGAAAACACGGGCTCACGCTTCTTAAGCGCATCAAACAAATCGGTGCTCATGGCGCGAGCGGGAGGATAAGCCAACGCGACCTTCACCTCAGCATCAGAGCCGCCATCCCCATAGATGGTGTGCATTACGCTCGCCAATTCTCGATAAGATCGGAAAGAACGGCTGCTAGACGCCCAACGGCGTTTTCTTCAGCGGCGGCGATCTCATTACTCACATCACCACGATGGCTCAAACCTGAGAACTTGGCAATCAGCCTGTGCTTACGATTGACGCGGAACATTCACTCCGACAACTATCTGGTGAATCACTAGTCTGAACCGGTGCCTTCTCCATGTTTCGTTTTCTCAAGCGGCTGGCCATTAAATACGCCATGCGCAAACCTGCCCCTGACCGGATACCGCTATCCGACATGGAGCGAGTACGTCAGCGTGACTACTTCGTGGTTACGTTTGGCCCGGAAGGCGACCGCCAAAGGTTCCTAGTGCGACAGGTCTTACCCGAGGGCTTCAGCGGCCTTTGGTTTCTGGGGGAAACCTCGAACAGCGAAGAGCGCACCATTCCGAACTCGGACCTGGACAACTATGAGGTTCTGATAACGCATTACTTCGGCGAACTCGAAATCCGATACTCGCGCGCGTCGGAATTCATCCTTAAGCATTTCTTTCGGTACGAGTACCTACCCTACGCAAGGGAGCGGCTGGGTCGCTACTTCTTCAACCGGCGCACCCTTGACGAAAAGCGACGCATCCATGTCTTGCGGATGATGCTCGACAGCCACTTGAGCGATAACCCTCTCCGCTCAGTGATGGACATTATGTCGGAGCTGTACGGCCCGCGATGGAGCCACCATCCTCAGCAGCTTCAACTCTATCGCTACTACGAGCTGATGGTGAACTCCTTCATTGAGGCTGCCGAGCTTACGCGCACCCAACAGAACGGCATCGAGATTGCGCCTCAAGCCATCAATACCTTGGACGCCTACAATGAAGAGGAGCGCCGTCATGGCGGGACAATGTCTATTCAGCGCTGGATGCTCATCGTGACTGCGATGGTTGGGATAGCGACAGCGATACAAGCCTACGGCGTGCTGTTCCCGCCGGCCCCGGAAGCCGTGATTTCTCCACTGGATTAAGAGATCCCGCCTCTCGAACATCAAGCGGCGTTCCTATATTGTTCAGGGGTTGATTCAAGATCGGGAGCCAGCATGACCGAGCGCCTCTATGTCGTTACCGCTGAATTCGTGAACGTCGAACAAGACGGGCAAGACCCGCAAGACGGCAGCCCACTGCAAAAGGCCTACACGACCCGCGAAACGTGGGCATTTCCCGCCTCCACTCCTATCGGGGAAATCATGGATGCGGTGAACGAAGTCAGCTACGCCAGCATCTCAGTTGCCATTACGGAGGACCGAGTTTCCGCGAAAAAGATCCGGGAAAAAAAGAGCGCCGCGTCCCGCGCCAAGAATCCTGAATCCGACCACTAGTGCTCCGCCTTCGCGCGCATCAAGTCCCTTCCGCCCGCAATCGGTTCCCCGCAAAGGGGCTTGACACTTACCACCCGCTGTCGCCAAGAGGCAGGGTTGCATGGGGTAACCTCTGTCCTATTTCAGAAGGGGTCTTGGCCTGCCTTCACCTTGGCGATGATCTGGCCGCCGCATTCATGTCCCTATTCCTCCGCGACCGCACACGCCATCGCGGCGATGCGTTCAAAGTGGGCTTTTGAGGACTTCACCCCCAGATCTTGACGCGTCTCCCGGAGGCGTCAACACGCTTCCGCGTCCATGGATAGACCGGCACAGGCTTCGGCTTCTCCAGCTTCGCTAGCGTCAGCCACCTCCAGCGCGGCAGCACCTTCGAGTAGTCCTTTAGCCCTTGGTTGAGGTTATCGAGACCTCGTACAAAGACATACAGCGAGCCGCCCAACTGTGCGAGCGTGCTGATGAGATCCTGATGCGCGCCCGACTTAGGCAACTGAACGAAAATGGTGAAGTAGATGAAAATCAGCGCGAAGATCAGCTCAAGCCCGCCGTAGAACGCGCGTGCGACTTCCCGCAGAAACCAGAACACGAACCCCGCAAGGATCGTGGTGAGGAAGAAGCTGAAGGCGAACGCTTCTCGCCCGTGAAAGGACCAGCCCAATTTCTCCTCCCCAATACGGATGATGGTCGATACCGCCAACATCAACACTGGAACCGAGAGCAAGGTGTTAAACCACCGGCGTTGCCCCTTGCTCAAATCGCTTCTCTTCATGCCCTGCCCCTAACGCAATACCCGAGGCACGCATAACGTGAGCCGGTGTAAAATGCCTTAGTTTTGCAGGTCAATTCTTCCGCATATTGCATTGAACGGACAGGCATTCGCGCTTTTCGGGCAATCTACCCCCGGATCTTGAGGGGTACCAGTTGGCCGTCGATAACCAGCATGTTGCGCGAGAGGGGCGACATATAGTCCCGCCTTCCCATCCGCCGCTTCACGGTGCGGGTCTCCTCCTCATCGAACGCATAAACCGAACGCCTCCCCTGCCCGATGACGGCATCATTGATGTCACGCATCAGTCGGCTCAGCGGAATCCTCTGGAGGCCATGTCCGATATTGTGGTTCATGAACGCCACGAATACGAGGCTAGGGCTGATCGGCAACGCAAAGTGACCGTTCGGCCTACCCAGCCCGTTGGACATGATGAGCGGGTGGTCAGAGGTGAGCATCTTGCGCGGCTTGCTGGACGTATCGAGCAACCACCAGTCGGCGCCCCTCATCGTCCGCAAGACGTTTTGGTTCTGGATGAGCTTCGTGATCATGATGACCGCCTGCCGTTCTGGCAGGGTCGGGCTCAGTTCAAGCATATATTCTTCGAGGGTAGCTGGCCAATTGTGTTTGCGCAGCTCGTCGTACTTGCTCTGAAACTCCGGGTCAGGCGCAAGGAAATCAGATCGCACCTTCCGCTTGAATGCCTGAACAGATTCCGGCGTCCGTATGATGAGCGACAGCAAGAACCGCGCCCATCCGTGGCGGATCTCCGGGTCCACGGGGATGTTCCCGGCAAGCAGCATGTCCCGTGCGGTCGCAGCATGCTTGTCCACCGCTCCCATGAAGATGCGCTCGACGTTCTGCTGGGTTTCCTTTGTGGCGCCTGGCACGCGGTAAAGGTTCTCAACGAACCCGGTTTCCATCTTGCCCCGCCGTTTGATCTCCAGCCGGCGGAATTGCTCGTGAGGATATTTCAGCCGCCTGAACTCCGTCAGCTTGTTATCGGTTTCCCGGTTGACCCATGGCTCAAGGTAAAACTGTGGAATGTAGTGGTGTTTCAAGGGCGCCTCCCGACGCCACCTTTGTACCACCTGTTCCAGTTCACGCCCTTCCCCCGGTCGCGCGGATCGAACCATTCTCCACCAAATTCTGCGACAAATGCCTCAGCATGCGGCTTCGTGGCGAAGCAATGCACGTCATAGTGCTGGTCTTCGTGAAATACGCTGTGGCCGCGAGGGCAGTGTAGGAGCTTCTGCGCAAATGTCCGCAGCGCCTCAGCTTGCTTGCCCACGTAAAGATCCCCACGAATAGCCACCTGATGAGGCCATTCCGCGTCTATCTGAGTTGCTGTGAGTTCGCCTCTTCGTCGTGACATGGTGATCATGTTCACTTTCTGTTCGGCGGAGTCAAGCAGCCTCCGTAGCGGAAGGTCGCCTGCGGAAGTTGTCAGAAGTCTTCAACATTCGTGGGCTGGCTAATGGATAGGATGAGGGCTGCGACTGCTGCAATAAACTTGGAAATCATCACCTTAAACCCTCGCCCCCTTTAGGAACGTGAGATGCATCGTCAATACTTTGACGAGTTGAACTAAGGCGATATTGCCGCCGTAACAGATCTGTTTTATCGCCCGACCCAGTTGGACAAGTCAACTGTCGCCGGTTTTCCTCTACGGGCGACTATCTCCTTTGCTTTTGCCGCTAGCCGCTCTCGCCGTGCATCCACAAGTTCGATCATGGCATCCTCCAACAGCTCAAAGCAGTCTAGGATGTCTTCAAAGGTGCCGGCTCCCTCGTGGCTTCCGAGGTTTCCGACGTGCCGAAGTGCCGTCAGCGCATCCTCATGTCCTGGCCATGCTGTTGCCAGGAGGTTGATACGGTCAGAAAGATCAAGGCGGGCATTCTTCCGACGCCCCTTTTCGCCCGTACGAGCAATCCCTAGCTGGTCTAGCAGGTGTTCGACCACAATTCTCAGCCCGTTCGCGCACGACCCGTAATCGACCCAGAACAGCTCGTACGCTTTGATAAGGTGCCTTGCGCTTTGGTCGTTAAGCTTGTCCGGAGTGCTGATCATGTGGGGGGCGGGCCTCACCGACCGCAGGTGGTATGAATAATTCTCGAAGCTCTCTGGCTCACCACCATCCGGCCACTCGACATGCTCGTGCATCGAATAGGTGCCGGCGACGGTGACAATTTCCCCACAGAACCGAAAGTCACACTTCAGGAGGCATACGAAGCGCCCTTCCGAGAATTCCCCCTGAAGGCCCTGTTCCTCCATATCCATTGCGACGTGCGTAGGCTCCTCGCGGAGAATGTCACCCTTACGCCTTAGCTTGCCCTTTTCACAACGGGGCAGGTGAATTGATACATGGAGCCGTATGACTTCCGTCAGATTTTGCGTTCCACCGCCCCTCCGAATCAACGAACTGTCTTAGCCCATCAAAGTATTCACGCGCTGCTTTCCGCAATAGGTCGTCGTCGCCGGAATAATCAGCGATCAGGCGCGCTTCGTTTTCCGGGTCTACCACCATATCGCCCTTCCTGAAGCGCTTGGTATCGCGCAAGGCGTCGTGGAGGATGAGGTCTTCGAGATGGACGAGTTCGCCGCCGACCCAAAGGGGGAAACACGCTTCGGCCAAGTTTTGGCGATCGAGGAAGCCGGAGCAAACCGGCGATCGAGCAATGCGCTCGTCGAGACGGGTGAGCGCGACACCGGCGTCGAAAGCCGGCAGCATCAGGGCTGATATGCTGATTTTCGCGAGATCGTAAGCCATTGAAATCATGGTAAACGCTTTCCTAAACGAAACTCATCTCAATATTACGGTTCGTCACATAGTATGATTTTCGATTGATGTGATAACCATCGATAAGTACCTCTTATCGAGGGTTAGCAGACCAGCCGGTTGACCAACTTTGACGGGGCGCCTATTATGCTTGCATAAGCAACATATCGAGACCGCGATGACGACGACCGTGAAAATATCCGAAGCAAAGACGCATCTCTCTGACTTGCTCGCCCGCGTCGAGGCCGGCGAGGATTTTGTCATCGCTCGCGGCAACGATCCCATCGCGCACGTCACCCGTATGCGCAAGGAAAACGATCTGCAGTTGCTACTCACCGAAGTCCGCGCCGCGCGGCTGAAGGCAGCAGCATCGACGCATGACGAGATCCTTTCCTGGCGCGACGAAGGCCGACGCTGATGGCGTTCGTTCTCGATGCGTCGATGGCGGCCGCATGGCTGCTTCCGGAAGAGTATTCTGAAGCGGCAGAAGCCGTGCTCTCTAAGATCGATGCGCCCTGCCCTGTCCCGTCGCTGTTCTTCTTCGAGATCCGCAACATTCTTGCCATGTCCGAACGTCGCGGTCGGATCGGTGCTGGCGGGGCCTTGATCAACATGGAGCGCGTGCGCCGGTTGCCGCTTGACGATGCCGGTATTGGCGGAGATGGTTATGTGCTGCTTCTGTCTGCAAACCATACTCTGAGCGCATATGACGCAGCCTATCTTGCGCTCGCCATCAATCGCAACATTTCTCTTGCCACGCTCGATCGCAAGTTGGCCTCTGCCGCTCGCAAGGAGGGCGTGACTGTTCTCGGTCCATTTGCCCATGGCGACTAGTCGCCCTCACGGCGACGCCGTTGATCGCCGCGCCCACGAACTCGATACGATCGCCGCCGTGCTGCCTCTGGAGCGGCGCGATGAACTTGCCGAGCTGCTCACCGATCATGATGTTGCAACGCTACGCCATCTGGTCAACGAGGGCATGGGCGAAAATACCCTTCGAGCCCTTACGTCTGATCTTGCCTATCTGCAGGCCTGGTCGCTGGCAGCGATTTGCAAATCTCTGCCCTGGCCGGCGCCCGAAGCCCTGCTCCTGAAATTCGTCGCTCATCATCTGTGGGACCCGCAGAAGCGCGAAACCGATCCGGATCACGGGATGCCGGCAGAGGTGGAGCAAAACCTCCGGAGCCAAGGCTTTCTAAAGTCGGCAGGCCCGCATGCACCTGATACCGTGCGCCGGCGCCTCGCCACGTGGTCGACGCTCACGAAGTGGCGCGGGCTAACCGGCGTCTTCGCCTCCCCTGCCCTCAAGTCCGCGATACGGCTCGCTGTGCGGGCGACGCCCCGACAACGTCGTCGAAAGAGCAACAAGGCTGTCACCGGCGATATCGTTGGCAAGATGCTGGCAACCTGTAGCACCGAGAGCTTGCGCGACATCCGTGATCGGGCAATCTTGATGGTCGCTTTCGCCTCAGGCGGTCGGCGCCGAAGCGAGATTGCCGCCATGCGCGTCGAACAGTTGACCATCGAGCCATCGATCGACGTTACCGATGGCTCTCCCCTCCCCTCGCTTTCGATCCATCTCGGCCGCACGAAGACATCTGGCGCCGATCATGATGAGGTCGTTTATCTCACCGGCCGACCCGTCAATGCGCTGAATGCCTGGCTTGCTGCAGCCAGGATCGACAAGGGCAGCATATTCCGAAAGGTCGATCGCTGGGGCAATCTCTCCAAACGGCCGCTCGAGCCCAGCGCGGTCAATGCGATCGTCAAGCAGCGGGCGGAAATGGCCGGGCTCGAGCCTGCGGAGTTTTCCGCCCACGGCCTAAGGTCGGGATATCTGACCGAGGCCGCCAATCGCGGCATTCCGCTGCCTGAAGCGATGGAGCAGTCGCAACATCGATCTGTCCAGCAGGCATCCAGTTATTACAATAATGCCACACGGCGAAGTGGCCGGGCAGCAAGGTTGTTGTGAGCCTCAGAAAATAGTGACGCCCGCACCAGTCCGTCACTTATACGCTCGTATTTGTTACAGTCATTGATGCCGCGAGGAAAAACCAATAGCGCGTCAAATAACCCGTGTTATTTTCTACGTAATGTAAACCTACCGCCATTTAGATTTAATGACAATGTAGCTCACTGAGAAGGGAGAAAGGCGCGCTGCCCTCTCTCCCCCACAAGCACTAAACCGGTCTCCCCATGCTTCAGCCTGCGGCTTGCAGCACCGGTCCGATTTTATACAAAAATCCGACGCCGCCCTTCGGGTGGGTGATCCCCCTCCGGTTTAGCGCTTGTCCCCCTCTCTCCAGCTGTTCCGCACGAGCTCGGGAGCAGGACCAGGTCCTGCCCTCCCTTCGATTTGGGAGGTCAAACGGCATCGGCCAGTTTTGTGGATAGGGGTGAGATGATGAAGCAGGGAATGGAAGACGGTTCGCTCTTCGAGAAGATGGAGCGCCACATCGAGGCTCAGAGGGCGACGGCGAAGACGGTAAGAGAGTGGGACGAGAAGCGAGCAGTCGAGCGCGTAAGCCCTGTGATTTATGCCGGGGCCTTGGCTGCTGCATCGAAGGAAGACGAGGCAGCACGACTATCGCTCGTCATGCACAGGCCAGCCGACCGAAACGAATCCGACCGCAAACTCGAATATCTAGCTGCCTATGTCCTGACAACGCGGGCAGCATTGGATCTGAAAGAGATGCGAATTATCGAAGCCATAGCGGACGATCTTGAGAGGGCCGAAATAGCATCCTAGGCTAGTATGTAGTAAGACAGTCCAATAAATGATCTGTCGGGCTGTCCTCGTGCCTTGGTAATCTCCCAAGAGCAGACCTACGTGAAAGCTTGCGCCAAGGCAGGTCCATGTTGCCGAGATTGGAAAGTATCCTCTTGGTCAGTGTGGCTACAGATTGGTTCGCGTTGTTGGGCTCGACGTTGCGCAGTAGAAGCGTCGATTAACAAGGTCCTCATTGCGTCCGGCGAAATTCCATCGGCGCCCATCATTAGCCGAATCAAAGGATCGGCAAGAACTTCTCTGATGGTCATTTCCGTGCAGCACATTAGTTTTTCCTGTTGGTCCGGATGGCGCTCGGCTGGCTTTCGCAGGCCAGTCTAGTTGCTGATTGCAGAGGCTCGCACCCCACTAGACCCGCGTATAGGAGAGCCCAAAGTCTAGGGTCTAAGATCTCAGTTGGCTTCTGCACTACACTGATACAGGTCCGAGAGAGAGATGGCTGCTACCTCTAATATGCCTTTAGAGGTGCATCACCGGGATGTCGTTGCATTGCGATGTATTACGGATGGTTCAGGCGTACGTCACCGCCGCTCGTTGGTGAAGGCAATATGCTGGCCCGGATGGTCAATGCTGTCGAAAACGCTCAAGCATGTAGCGCCCAGGGGGAGCACCGAGCGCCTTGCGAAACATAGTGACGAAGCTCGGCACATTTTCGTAACCAAGATCCATCGAAACCTGCTGGATCGAGGCGCCGGCGGCGAGCCATTTTACAGCCAGGACAACAGCCAACTGCTGTCGCCATTTCCCGAAGCTCATACCCGTCTCGCGGCGGATGACACGCTCCACTGTCCTTGTGCTCATAGCGGACCTATCGGCCCATTCGGTCAATGTGCCTCGTTTGGAAGGTGAAGCCATCATGGAAGCGATCATTCGTCGTAGGCGTTCATCCGATGGCATCGGCAGATGAAGATCCTCCGCCCTCGCAGTCGCCAACTCGTCAAGTAGGACCGCCACAAGTCGTGAGGTCGCACCGTGCTCCTCATAGAGAAGGGGAAAGTTCGCTGCACGGATCAAAAGCTCACGCAAAAGGGGGGTGACTGATATCACCGCACAGCGAGAAGGAAATTCCGCGCCGCCTTCGGCCGAGAAGAACGCGCCGTATCCTTCAAGTGCCCCGGTCACGGTTATGCTGTGAAGCGTGCCGCCAGGTATCCAGATCGCACTACGTGGGGGAACGATCCAAAGCCCCCCGTTCATTTCACAGCTCAGGGCTCCGCGTTGGACGAAGAGTAGCTGACTTTTCTGGTGGGAATGGTCTGCAACCTCGAAGTCGCCAAAGGTCTCGCTCGCAATCCCGTAGATCACCAAGGGACGAGGCACGTTGTCTGGCTCTACCCAGTCTGAGGCTTCTGACTCATCGTTCAGGATAGGCAAATTATGCGCTCCAGAGGTCGGCGAATTTGCGCAAGATACGTTCAATCATGCGCAATGACGACAGGTCCCTCTTACGTGTTTCAAGCCGACCAGTCGAGTTCTGGGTTCTGTTGGGCAAGAAGTGGATGACTCTCTTCGTGGAGGGGCTTCGATTGCGAACCTAGGCCTGCCTAAGTCGCCGATAAAGCAGGCATGTGACCCAGCCTAGACAGAGAATGTCACGCCGGTAAGTTCTTCTGAAATCGCCCAGAGGCGTTTCTGGGTCACTAGGTCATGAGAATCGCGGCTTGAGCTGACAAGCTTCGGAAAACCCCGAATCTCACCCAAGCCGCCCGGGCCGTAATACTGGCCTCCGGCAACCGACGGGTCCGTGGCGGCTCGCAAAGTGGGCAGCGCGCCCATTTCCGCTTTCTGTGTCAGCAAGGGCGCGAGCCATTTGACCGGATGTCTGAGTGCTGCAGGCAGATTGCGAACCAGCTCCGTATTTGAGACGCCCGGATGGGCGGCGACCGCAACCGTTGTTCCAGACGCGGCAAGACGCCGCTGAAGTTCGTAGGTGAACATAAGATTGGCAAGCTTCGACTGCCCATAAGCGGCCATTCGGCTGTACGACCGTTCAAACTGTAAATCATCGAAGTGGATGGCCGCCTGAATGCGGTGACCGGTGCTGCTCACGGTAACCACGCGGGAGCCTGGAACCGGCAGGAGGCATTCTAGAAGCAGCCCTGTAAATGCAAAATGACCTAGGTGATTAGTGCCGAACTGGAGTTCGAAGCCATCCGCGGTTGTTTGCTTCGGCGTGTACATCACGCCAGCATTGTTGACCAGAAGGTCAATGCGCGGATGTGCGGAACGCAGATCCGCGGCGGCTGCTCGTATCGAGACCAGCGAGGAAAGGTCAAGGGCTTGTACGTGCAAGTTGCCGGTCATACGCCGAGCTGCTTGTCTGCCCTTTTCAACATCTCGCACGGCTAGGATGACCGTCGCCCCACGTGCAGCAAGTACTCTTGCAGTCTCGAAACCGAGACCAGCGTTTCCCCCGGTCACCACCGCTATTCGGCCTTGTTGCTCAGGAACGTCCTGTTCATTCCAATTGCCAACCATCTCGCTCTCCTTTATAAACCACCGGTCTGTTATTTGCTGTAAATAACGAACCACCGGTCTGATGTCAACAGACCGCCGGTCTTTAATGGAGGTTGACATTGGCATTTCAGCGGGCTCGTAGCGAAGAACAACGGGAAGTCCGGCGCAGAGCGATCCTGGACACGGCTTCGACCATGCTCGAAGAGATGCCAGTATTGGAGGTCGGGCTCAATGAGCTCAGCAGGCGAGTAGGGTTGGCAAAATCAAACGTCCTCAGGTATTTTGAGTCGCGCGAAGCCGTTTTTCTTGAACTTTTAGACAAGTTTCTAGGACACTGGCTTTCCGAGCTTCGTGAAGCGTTGGCTATCGGCGTGAGTTTGGACGCGTCGACTGACACACGGGCCAATCAGTTATCAGAAGTCCTGAGCCAGTCGCTGGCTGAGCGAGTGGTGCTTTGTGACCTCTTCGGCGCCCAGGGCAGTGTCCTTGAGCACAACGTCTCGCTAGAAGTCGTCAAACGGCACAAGCGAGCTGCGTTAGTCAGGCTCGAAGAGATGACTGCGCTTATGCGTTACCACCTGCCTGAGCTCGAACAAAAAGAGGCGCAATTGTTCTGCCTGATGAGCCTCGTCTCGGCCGGAGCACTTTCGTCCTATAGTCGTCCGCCCCCCAGCCTTCTAGCGGCATACGAAGATGAGCCGGCGCTGGGTGCGCTTCGGCTTGCACCACAAGAAGCCCTGCGTCTTTCCTTCGTTTCGACCCTCTTGGGAGTGCTGCCTCGAAAACGGGAATAGCTCAGGTTCAAATAGAGAGCTTGATGCTATCACAAGCTGTGGCGATGGTTCTCCCTAACACGAAGGCGTTTGATCGCGTACGAAGTCTGCCTGCGGATGAACCTAAAAGTGGCACTCCGGAGACTTAAGATTTTCGCGCTGGACAAGCCCTCAACTGGGAACACTGATCAGACGTGATGTGCTCAATGTTGCTGCCGAAACAACCACGTCGATGTTTCGCAACAAACCGCAACATTTCTTAATAACGCACCAAATGCGGGCGTGAGATAGCTCGTTGATAAGTTTAAGGAAATCGGACTATCTTCAATAAGTAGCAAGCGGCATTGGGCAGTTTTTTGAAATGTAACCCAGCTGCTCAAGCACGCCTAACCTACGGGGATCCATAAGATGCAGCCAATCACCGAAAGCCCAAAGATCTTGATCGTCGAAGACGATCCAGAAATCGGGAAGCTGCTCGCTCAGGCCATCCAGGACAACGGCATGGTTGTTACTGTTGCGGAAGATGGCAAGGTTATGCAGTCGTTGTTGCGCACCAATACATACGACCTCATCGTGCTCGACATCATGTTGCCGGGCGAGGACGGGCTGAGTATCTGCAGACGGATACGCTCCGAAAAAACCATACCCATCATCCTGATAACAGCTCTTGGTGAGGAGGTTGACCGCATTGTCGGGCTTGAGGTGGGAGCCGACGATTATATCACCAAGCCCTTCAGTCCAAGAGAGGTCATTGCCCGCATACGAAGCCTGCTCAGGCGGGCATCCTACGGAATGGTGACGAACTCCAGTCAGCGAAAACTACGTTTCGACGGCTGGCAGATAGATCCCGTGCGTCGTCAGCTTCATGACCCACGCAATGTTCGGGTCGCGCTCACAACAACCGAGTTCGACCTTCTCCTGGCGTTTTGTCGTAACACAGGACGGATCATCACGCGCGAGGAGCTATTATCTCTAACCCATTCAGGGCTTGCCGGCCCAATTGAACGCAGTGTCGACGTTCATATTAGCAGGCTGCGACAGAAAATTGAGGCGGATCCAAAGGAGCCTGCCTTACTGCAGACAGTTAGGCTTGGTGGTTACACGTTCACGGCGCAGGTGGAAGAAGTCTAACCCGAGATCGTGAAAAGAGGGACAAAATCCATAGTAATTAATGTTTCGTTGTGCCGTCACCAAATGCGTCAGGCCGCGTCGAAAGCGATGGCTGCCTTTGACGGAACAATGCGCGAAGAAACGCCACCGTGTCGCGCAAAACAGTCGGTGGTTTAACGAATGAACAAACTAAACCGGACATCTGACGCTGGCCGCCAAGTGGGCCAGTATCAGTGAACCGGAACCTCATTCCAGAGGTTCAGAGCCGGCTCACAGTCGCGGAAACATTCTAGACACGATCGTCTCGCCTTGCGTCAATTCGCCGAACTGACAGCCTGAAGAATGACATCGGCAGTCTCCTGCGGGTGCGACATGTAGACCATGTGACTTGCCTCGATTTCGGTGATCTTTGTTCCTGAGCGCTGGTACATCCACCGCAGAAACTCGGGTGTGAGGACCCTGTCTCCAGTCGTTACAATGCCGTACGACTGCTTGGCATGCCAGGCAGCATTCTGAAATTTAATCTGGAACGTATCAACCCGCATTGGCTTGGCCGACGCAGCCATGAAGTCGGTGACGTCGCGCGGAAGGTCTCCTCCAAGAATTTCATGATAGGTCGCCGGGTTCGGCACAAACCTCTTGTCGCCAACCATCTTCATGTCGATGCCCATGGGAAAACGGCTGCTGATCTCAGCTAGGCTTTCTCCTTTATCGGGCTGGAGGGCAGCGACGTATACCAACGCTTTGACGTTGGTTTCCATGCCCGCTTCGGTGATGACAGCACCACCGTAGCTGTGGCCGACCAGAACAGTTGGGCCGCCCTGTACAGAAACAGCCAGTTTCGTGGCAGCGATGTCATCTTCAAGGCTGGTATGGGGCAATTCCACGACGGTGACCGCTAACCCTTTAGCCCGTAGAATGTCATGGACACCTTTCCACCCAGAGCCGTCCGTGGTTCCGCCATGCACTAGGACGACATTGGTAGGCCCATCGGCACTGGCAGGTCCGCAGATTGCCAGGGCCAACAGGGCGCTGGCGAGAAGTCTGGTGATCGTCATTCTATTACCTTTCAACTATCTCTGATGCGCGTCGGGGGACGCTCGATTTTCTGTTCAAGGTCAGACGGCCGCGACACCGCCATCCACAAACAGCTCATGGCCCGCCACGAAGCTGCTTTCATCCGACGCCAGGAAAAGCACGGCACGCGCGACCTCTTCGAGGCGCCCTAAGCGACCAAGCGGAACCCCCTTGATCACCTCTTCTTCAGTACCCGGTGAATTGTCGAAGAAACTCCGCATCAGGCGTGTCTCGGTGCCGCCGGGCGAGACGACGTTCACACGGATGCCTCGTTCTTTCAGATCGTTGGTCCAGCTTCGGGCGAAGGAGCGGACGGCTGCCTTGCTGGCATTGTAGAGCGATTGGTGCGGATATGCCTTGGAACCTGCAATCGAGCCATTGAGGACGATCACGCCCCCGTCCGACATCAGCGGCAGTGCTTTTTGCACGGTGAAGAGCAAGCCTTTGACGTTAAGGCCGAACGTAGAATCGAAATGGGCCTCTTCGATAGCTTCCAGCGGAACGGGCTCATGCATGCCGGCATTGGCGAACACGACGTCGACCCTTCCGTGGTCGGTCTTGACGCGCTCGTAGAGCCGCGAAAGGTCAGAAAGGTTCGTCACATCGCCCTGCACCCCGATCGCGCCGTGACCGATTTGGCTGACGGCTTCATCAAGCAACGCCTGCCGCCTTCCCGTGATGTACACGAGGGCTCCTTCCTCAGCGAAGTGGGCTGCGGACGCCAATCCTATGCCGTCACTACCGCCCGTAATCAACACGACCTTGTTTTCAAATCGTCTTGCCATCATATTGCCTTTCAACAAGTGGAGGATTCCACCACTTATCATATGGAGGCATCCTCCACTTGGCAATATGGAGATGATAAAATGAGTGAGCCTGGCCTACGCGTCGATGCGGAACTCAACCGCCAACGCATTCTCATAGCAGCCGAGGAACTGTTCCTCGAACAAGGTGCAGGCGTGGCGCTGGAGGAAGTGGCCAAGCGAGCAAAGGTAGGGATTGGCACACTCTATCGCCGTTTCCCGACGCGAGAGGCGCTTTTAGCGGCGACTAGTAACGAGCGGTTCACTTCCGTCGCGGAGACAAGCCGCGCACGCGATGCCGACCACGATCCCGGAGACGCGATTCGCCGGTTTCTTGAGGACCTCGCGATGAACACGAGCGTCTATCAAAGCCTTGCTGCTTCACTGGGGACTGTCATCCAGCACGGGACACCCGGCTGCACTGCGATTACCGAGGAGGGGCAACGACTGCTTCGGCGCACGCAGGAAAACGGTATCATTCGTAGAGACGCGAGCTTCGACGACATCATCTGTGTGGTGAGTGCGATAGCTATAGCGGTTGAGAAGGACGACGCGCCGATGTCCCGTATTGTTCATCTGGTCGACCTACTCCTCAATGGCATGCGTCTGCGCTGACCGTCTGTCATTCGCATTTTAGGATCGTAGAAAGGATGGATATGCACGGAGCTTTCTACGGCCGCGCACCGTCCCATCGTTGGACGCATGCTGCCAGGAAAGCCGGTTCGGAGCGATGACTTGTGCAGTTTCTGCAACGCGATCGAGCAAAAGCTTCGACAGCAACATGATTGAGACGACAATCAGCGCCGACAAGACAATGTCGGAAAGGAAGTGCGCGCCAAAGGCGACACGGTTTAGCGATATTGCTGCAGCCAGAATGCTGATGGATACCCCCACGACGACGCGAATTGCTTGCGTCGTTTTCGGCAGAATGAACATGACAGATAACATCGCGGCAGCACCTGCAGCCTCCCCAGACGTGAACGAGCAATTGGACGCGCAGGCTTCGGACATCTCCCACACCTTTGTGAAGACTGACGTACCGCCAAACTCCTCGATACTGCGTGGTCGTGCTCTCCCGAATGTTTCTTTTAGCGTCGCATTTACAACAGCCCAGGTGCCGATCCCGTAGGTAAGGATCGGGACCAGCGCATCTGACTTGCTGACCCGCAGACGCCTTCTAAGCTTTTCGACCGACAGCAGAACCAGCGACATGAGCAGGATAATACCGCCTATCCAGTCGTTCAGGGCCCGTAAAAGCTGAAGGCTGGAAAAGTGGGCCATCGGGAAACTCCTGCCATGATAGAACAGCCTGGAGAACTTTACGTCAATTTCGGGCATCGCGAGGAAAAGCACACTGCTTAAGCCCAGAGCGGTAACGGTCCCCGCCAGAAGGTAGCCGTTGAATTTCGACGCTTTAGCGTTGCTTCTGCTGGTGAGATAGACCATCGGTGACTGCTCCAATTTTAGAGCAGCCTAGATCCTTGCCGAACCTCGGTGTTTTTCGTCGTGTTGCAAAAGATTATAGTCGATGTCTCGCCGTTAACACGTTGCTCCACAGCGCTTATCGTAAGCAGGGCGAGCCACGGCACCTGAGTTCCCAGTGCGCCCGCGCAATCTCGACGCCGCAACAAATCGACATAAAATCCAACAAACAAGGAGGCGTTTGTTGGTTAACCTCGCCGTGAATGAAAACGAGGTACGGTGTGGAACAGATCTCTCAGCCAAACATCCTGATTTTCCTGCCCCAATCCGCGACGCAATGGATCACGAGCGTGTTGGATAAGAGCGGATACCGTTCTGCCGGGGTGTCATCGATACTCGAGCTTCACGAGGCGCTTCTTACGGATCAGTTCAATCTCGTCGTGACGACCCGCCCTGAATTGATCTGGTCCGTAGAATTAAAGCTCTACCCGTGGTCAACCTCGAGATTTTTTTTCATGCCACTGAACGTGGGCAAGCTTCGAAAGCCAAGCAGTTCGATACACAGGCATTCCAACGGCGGATAAAGGCACTCACCGAAAGCAGACATATCGAGCGCCGCTCGACTAACCAGTATGGGCAACCTCCGATGCAACGAGAAGGTTGGTATGGCTGCCTCAAAAGGCTGGCTTTCGTGCGGTTGCGGAAGCCCGCGTCGTCTTGATGACCTCCCCCAGTTGCATGCTAGAGCTGCTAAAGAGCCGGCCGCGCCGCGCAACCTGCTACTTCAAACAACGGCCAACACAGATGTAAGCCCCGAATTGCAACTCACTGACGAGGGGGCAAACTACTTATCGTTTTTGTTCTCGATTTTGCCGAGGGCCTCTTCATCATTGCTGAGTTCCAGGCACGCCGAATGCCAAATCTTCTCGTCCCCTAGCAGCTCGCGCTTTAGATAGGCAGTCGTCATTTTCTGCACTAGCGAAACTCGTGCAGGGTTCTCGTCCGTGGTCTCTGCCGCACCATATCCGGAGATCCCTCCCAACATGTGCTCGCCACCACAGAGCGTCAGCAGAGACTTCTGACCCGGACTGAGGTCGTAGGGATCACGAAACCAGCCTGGCCCGCGGTTTGTAAGGGGGGATTTGTCCTCATCTCCGACAACCACAAGGGCTGGTTTGGTCATGTGGTCAAAGCCCGAGTTAAGGTAAGGCGTTATCTTCTGACCAAGATCACTGAGGTCTGCCCCACCTTTTCCTCCTGAGGCAAGCAGAACACCCGCTTTGATCCGATCGTCAGCGAGATCAAGACCTGGCCCTCCATCGGCGATCATTCGGGCTCCTAGTAACATGCTGGTGGTTTGCCCCCCAAAAGAATGGCCAGCAGCTGCCACATTAGACTGATCGACACGCCCTTTGAGCCCTGGGACCAATTCCACCACCGTCTGTAAGCTGTCGAGCGTAACCCGAAGATCTTCAACGCGAATGCGCCAAATTGATTTGTACCGCGGGTCGTCCTCGCGTAGCGCTACACGTCTGGAATCGAGGAAGGTTGGCTGTATGACAACGAAGCCGTTCGCGGCCCAGTGTTCTGCAAGGGGCGCGTAAGCGTCCATAGACGAACCAAATCCGTGTGAAAAAACTATGCAGGGCAGATCAGTCCCCTGAAGGGGTGATGTTACGCGGAGTTGCAATTCCTCGCCTCGACCGGGCGCTGAAAGCCTTACGGACCGGACCGATTGCACCATAACAGCGCTGTCCATATTGGCATCTCGATAGTTCTCCGTCATGGTTTTCTCCCGACGTAGTTAGTCTGTGAATTCAGCTCAACGCACGATCTATGCGCGCTGGCAATTTGACAAGAAGGCACTTTTTAGGAGCTTAGTCATATGGATCTGACCGAATTTTCCGATTGTGGCGGTGTGGGCGAGGTTTTAGGTCAGATTGGAGACAGATGGACAGTGATGATCGTCGTCGCTCTCATCGACCATCCGCGCAGGTTCAACGAATTGAAGCGAAGCGTTCTCGGGATCTCACAGCAGATGTTAGCGCGCACGCTTAGGGCCCTGGAGCGCGATGGGCTCATCGTGAGGACCGTCGCGAATTCCTCGCCCCCGCAAGTGGAGTATGCCCTTTCCTCAACCGGAAGGTCACTATCGACGGTTGTAGGAGGTTTAGCGGAGTGGGCCATCGTCCATCGGACTGCGATAGCCACCAGTCGCCAGTCCTACGATCGCACCGACATTCCAAAATAGCTAGATGTGACAATTCTCGCGTCGGTCGTGGCTTTCGCTGTCGGCTCATGCGTCAGATGGCCAGAATCAATTTCGCCAACAATCCGTTTGGGTGACGGGCGTGCAACTCGAACCGCCCGCCGTGAGCTTGCACAATTTCCTGGACGATTGATAGGCCAAGCCCAAAACCATGGTCGGCCCCACCGCGCGCGGTATCCAGCTTGTAAAACGGCTCCATCACCCGTTGACGGTCCCCCTCAGGTATTCCAGGCCCGTCATCCGCGACCTCGATGACTGCTGATCCATCCTGAAGCGACAAAGAGATTATGACGTGTGTGCCGAATTTGGTGGCATTCTCGCAAAGGTTTGTGACAGCCCGTGTTATGGCGAGCGGCCTGAACGTCAGCACCAGGTGGTCAGGCCCCTCATAGCTTACCATGTGACCCGTGTCCTCGAAGTCATCACAGATCGTCTTAACGACCGATGCTAGATCGACACGCTCAGCCTCTTCAGTCTGATGACTGTCCCTCAGGTAGCTTAAGCTCACTTTCAGTAGCTTGTCGATGCGTTCAATATCAACCAGAAGAGCCTGCCGGACTTCCGTCTCTGCGACGCGATCGGCCCGAAGCCGAAGACGGGTCAAAGGCGTACGAAGATCATGGCTGATACCACGAAGCATAGCTGTGCGTGCGTTGACCATGCTTGAGATACGCGTCTGCATCGCGTTCAACGCCCGTCCAAGCGCCATGATCTCGATACTGCCCTGCTCAGGAAATACCATTGGACCGGACGAGATGTCCGCATTCATTGCAGCTGCTGCAATCCGCCGCAATGGTCTCGTGATTGTCCAGATCGCAAATCCGGTCATAATGACAATCAGCGTCACCAGCGCCACCAGGTAGTTCGAACCAAACGTGATCGCGTCACTTCTCGTCGCCGAAACAGGAAGCTCCTTGATGACAATAAATTCGCTGTTTCCGATCCTCGCGGATACAACCCGGTTGCCGTCAAGAAAGGTCTTCCACCCTCCAAACGGAACCGTGCTGCCGTCGGGTGGGAAGAGCCAGTCTGCCAGTCGCTCGATGTACGGCTCGTCCGGTGACGACCTCGTAAAGCTCTCAGCCAACGCAATCGGTTGACGGGAGAGAGCCCCGTCTGTCCGGTTTGCGATTGCGACAATCGTCTCCTGCTCAGCGGGCGACGCTGCGGATAGCAGTGAAGCGATCGCAGAGATCCTTTCGGAAACCTCCTCCAAATCCACCGACGCCTGGTCAGTTCGAACCCATTGTTCGAGTTTGGCGCTACCGACGACACCGATCATCAGGCAGAGCACGATGATCAAGGTGATCTGCCAGTGGATCATGAACAGAAACTGCGGCAATCGTATCTTCATCGGGTCCTCGGCTTACCGTCTTTTGAAAGAGCTGTAACAGCTTTGGCTTTTTCTACTGATGTATTGAGCAACAGGGCGAATATTATTTTTTGTTACGATGCAGCAGCGCCAGCGAGTCCGCGCAGCTTTCGAGCAGGATCACCGTCTTAACAAACCGCAACAAAAGGTAACACCGCAACGGTTCCAAGGATGACATTCTTGAGCCACGGGGAATGGACGCGGTGCTCCCGAACCTAGCGCCGCAATGGTTGGAGTTTTTATGTCTCGTTATAAGTTGATGGATCGTCGTCTAATGACGAGCATATTTGGCGCTGCTCTCTCGGTTGCCTGTACAGTTTCGATCGCAGCAGCTGCAGACGCCGTCGAGCAGGCTCCCGAACCTCAGTTTGACGCCACTCGGTTCGACGCACAGCCCAAAGAACGCAGTTGGACCTTGATCCTGGGGGCCGGCGGAATTTACGAACCAACCTACGAAGGTGGCGATGATTTCGAGGTTACCCCAGTGCCGTTCGTTGTCTTCACCTATGGTGACTGGCTCGCAATCGACCCTCGCGGCGTCACGGTCACCCCATTCGAAAAGAACGGGTTCTCGGTCTCGGGCAAAGTTGGTTACGAAACGGGACGCGACGAGGACGACGACGATCGTCTTCAGGGTCTGGGTGACATCGACTTCGCTGCGACGGTTGGCGCAAAGGTCGCCTACGAGTGGCAGGGCCTCGAAGTTTATGCCGCCGTCGATCAGACCATTGACGGAAGCGAGAGCCTGCTTGGAACCTTTGGTGTCGAATACACAGCACCTGTCACCGAACGCTTTTTCGTTGGGGCTGAGGCGAAAGCCACCGTCGCAAACGACAAGCATATGAAAGCCTATTTCGGCGTCAATTCGCAGCAGGCGGCCGCATCAGGGCTCTCCGAGTACAAGGCTGAGGCCGGCTTGAAGAGGGTCGATGTCTCCGTCAATGCAACCTATGCGCTGACGCAAAACTGGTTGGTTCGAGGCGAAGCAGGCGTTGGCTTTCTGACCGGGGACGCAGCAGACAGCCCTATCGTCAAGGAAAAGACGCAGCCCTCTGCTTCGCTCTTCGTTGGTTACAAGTTCTGATTATCGCAGAACAAAGCCGCGAAGCGTCCATGGGGGCGCGGTTCCAGTCCCCGTCTCCATGGCGCAATCGCACGCTACGAAGTGGCCGAGCTTTTCCAGCATAATTCTGCTTGTTCGCTTCATACGGCTTCCAGCTTGAGAGCAGGTTGGAAGAAGCCGTAGCTGGCAGGCGATCACTTTGAATTCCAACACAAGGACTTCGGCGATGTTGATCCGGAATTTTGGCAGACCTATCCTGATGTGGGTCTTCTGCCCGCTTGTGGCCCTCGTGTCGTTTCGGTTCCTGTTCGGCGGCGTTGCCGAAACAATGCCGGATTTTCTCTATCACGCGGAGCTGCGGCCACTTGCCTTCTATTCCCACATCGTCGTCGCCTCGATAGCACTGCTGCTCGTGCCGTTTCAGCTATGGCCCGGCATGAGAAGCCGACGTATAAAGCTTCACCGTGTACTCGGTCGGGTCTACGGCTTTTCCATCCTTGTTGGCGGAATTAGCGGATTCTGGCTTGCCGTAACGACCACGTCGGGCATTGCTGCCTCTTGGGGGTTTGGCCTTCTCGCCATCGTCTGGATGGGCGCAACGGCTGTTGGAATCGGGTCTGCGATAAGGGGAAATATTGGCGCTCACCAGCGCTGGATGATCCGGTCAGCAGCGTTGACCATGGCGGCAGTCACTTTGAGGATCTATCTCGTTATCGGCATGGTAACCGGCTTCCCCTACGAATATATCGTCGGTCTGCTGGCCTGGATATGCTGGGTGCCGAACCTGATCATCGCTGAACTCATCATCCGTAAGCCGGCGTTCGCCACACGCATCCCGCTGACCGCCAACCAGATGCGCCGGGAGCCGCACGTTCTTTAAAAGTGGTAGTCTTTTAGGGCGAACGGTACAATCAGTTGATCAAAGTCGGGAAAATCAACGAGAATCGAACTGTCAGTTTTGGAGGAATGCTCACTTTCATTGCTTTCCATGTCGTCGTTGGACATCTCGAATGCGAGGTCGAGGTTGCGGTTGACGTAAGCCCTCACCTCATTCTCATAGCTCCGGATGCCGTCAACTAGTGATAACCGGTGCGCTGCCAGCTCTCCTGCAAGCACATGCGCGCAGACCATTGCGATACTCGTTCCTTGACCTGATGCAGGCGTGACACTGTAGCCGGCATCTCCTACCAGCACGACACGCTCGAGAGACCAACTTTCCATGCGGACCTGGCTTGCACTGTAGAAGTAGAAGTCCTCCGCATCCTTCATGTGATGAACTAAGCGTGGAAACTCCCAACCCGCACCTTCATAATGCTTCTCGATCAGTTGTTTTTGGGACCCGACGTCACGGATTTCATCATCGATCGCTGTCTTCGAGCTGAAACCTAGATATGCTCGCGCGGGGTCGGTTTTATCCATTCCAAGGACCAAGCCATTAAAGGGACCGTCTTGGCAGAGTACCTGCCAGTGATCCAGCCCAAGGAAATTGGGCACCGAAAACACGCCGATATGCGTTCCCATGTAACGCAAGAAATGTTGATCTGGGCCGAAAGCTATCCTACGAACGCTCGAACGAAGGCCGTCTGCACCAATGACGACGTCGAAACGTTCTGGTACAGAGCTCGCGAATATGACCTCGACGCCATTTTCTGTTGTAAGGATTGACATGAGGTGATCGCCATAGCGCATCGTGACGCGGCGGCCGAGAGCCGCTAGTAGGATCCCGCAAAGATCATCGCGTAATACCTCCAGGTCCGAGCTGTCCAGCCTTCCCCCCGTCAAGGTGCGCTCAGTGCTGTTGTACAACTCTTCGCCCTGGCCGTTGACGACAGAAACACCATTTAGTCTCGTCTTGCGTGCATTGAGCGCTTCGAGGATGCCCATCCGCTCTGCTACTTCCAACGCGGGACCGCGAATATCGAGCGCTTGCCCGCCAAGGCGTGGTTTGTTTGCACGCTCGACGACAGTAACATTGAATCCGTACCGATCGAGCCAGTAAGCTGTTGTGAGGCCAGCGATACCAGCGCCAACGACAAGAATATTACCGAACGTTCCGGGTGTCGACTGCGTCATTGTCGTGTCCTGTTGACTCCAGACGGCAGGATATCGAGCGCCCGCAGAAGAACATTACGCAACCCGGACATTTCGTTTCGACAATTGGCCAATCTATAGTCTTGAGCTGCCGGTTATCGCAGTCCTAGGGTTCCAACTAATTAGCTGAGGCAATCCATCCCGTTAATGGGAATACCGCCTAAGCAACCCGACCCTATCGGACCGCCCACGGGTATAAGGACTTGCTGCTCCACTCCATTGACACGATCCACGAGACGATCTCAGCGGTATATTTAGCTCCTCTTACAACAGTTACGTGCTGCATCGTCGATCGCCTTCTTGCTCGCTGATTTCGGGAAAACCGCTGGGAATATCAGCGAGCGTCACACCTGCAAACCTTTTGTGCAACAGCTCCTCTGCTTCATTGAAGGCGTCCGTCAGCGTCCCGTTGACGGCTTGCTCGATCAGACAACCTGGCATGTCATTTGCGGGTCCAACCGCAAAAATGGACGGTTCTCCGACCGCCCGATAGATATCGAGAAGCGTCAGTTTCTCGAGAGGACGCGCCAGCGTCCAGCCGCCACCATGTCCTTTTACTGAGCTGACATAACCTTCGTCGCGCAGTCCCGCCATGGTGCGCCGGATGACGACAGGATTGGCGTCGAGCATCTGAGCGATCATCTCGGATGTCATCGCTCCTTCATGTCGCCCTATATGGATCAACACATGCAGCATGCGCGATAGCCGACTGTCCTGCCTCATCCCCTGCTCCCTCTCGTGCTTTCCCCACTGACACTTTCATGATCGTCATTC
The DNA here is from genome assembly GCF_050500175.1 of Neorhizobium sp. DAR64872/K0K18. Classification (NCBI taxonomy): domain Bacteria; kingdom Pseudomonadati; phylum Pseudomonadota; class Alphaproteobacteria; order Hyphomicrobiales; family Rhizobiaceae; genus Neorhizobium; species Neorhizobium sp. DAR64872/K0K18. The sequence goes on along the minus strand of NZ_CP191448.1, from coordinate 145,662 downwards.
ACGATACAATCGAAGTGCCATGAGTCGCGACCCATCTTATCACGACACTTATGGTGTTGCGAGATGTAGGAGAATGTTCATGAGCGACACGAACTACGGCGTCATCATCATCGGAATTATCCATCATGAATAAGTTTGAAGGACGTCAGATAGGCTACATTGCAGGGGCTAGGCGTAACGTTCCAGGGCTCGACGGGCTTCACCGCATGACGGGTCTGCTTTTGTCGGAACACGTGCCCTCGGACGGGCGGGTGCTGGTGGTCGGCGCGGGCGGCGGTCTTGAGCTGAAGGCACTGGCGGAACAGCAGGCTGGCTGGAGCTTTGATGGTGTCGATCCATCACCAGACATGCTCGCATTGGCACGCGAAACGATTGGAAGCCTTGGGGAGCGTATTACCCTGCACACCGGCGACATCTCTGTGGCGCCTGACGGGCCGTTCGATGGTGCCGTTTGTCTGCTTGTATTCCACCATATCTCACCGGAGGATAGGAAGGTTATGCTTCGTGGCATCCGCCAGCGCCTGAGACTCGGATCGCCGCTCGTTCTGGCTCATGTCAGCTTTCCACTCAACGAACCCGCTTATTCATCCTGGATCGACAGGCACATCGAATACGGCGCACCTGGGCAGATGAATGCGGACAGACGTGATGCAGCCAAGACCGGCATGAGAGAAAACACCTTCATCAGGTCTCCGGAAGAAGAGCTAGGATATTTACAAGAAGCCGGCTTTAGGGGCACCGCGCAATTTTATCATGCAATCAGTTTCCGGGGATGGGTGGCCTATGCGTGAGTCATCGCACTTCTCTGAGAGTTCCACCCTCTTCGGGCAAAGCTCGGACCACCCTGCGAGAGAACCTGATGTTGCTCTAATCGTACTGCCCCCAGTTCGGACAGTCTGCCACCGGCCTATCCGGGAATTCCGACGGCATGAGTGACTTCTGCCTCGGGGAGCTGCACAGCCTTGACCTCGAACTATTTGGCAAAGGTCTTAGCGGTTCCTGCTGTCTGCGCTTTCCCACGGCGTCCAGATAGTCTGTGGCGACCATCTCGGCGCTCCATTTCTAATACCCAGTCGCAATCCAATCGCCTGATGTGGATTTCGAATATCCAATAACGCGATCGAGAGGTTGGGCGGACGGGGTAAACTTAATGGACGTAAGACAAGACACTCCCGGCCCGGCTGGATTCTGGTCGCACTCGCCAAGTCGTATTGAGATACGGTCCTCAGATCCGCGAGTTCGCATCGGATTGGAGGAGTAGGCTCGGCGGTATGCCGCCAAGGCCTCTTCTTCGCTCGGGGTCTCCAAGGCCGGGGCTACAAACTCGCGCGGCAGAAGAGACGGATCAGCTTCTATGGCTGCTACAATTTCTTCATGCGTGGGTGCGCGAACTTGCGGATCTGGCTGCGGCATCAAAACGTAAGTTGCGCCGGAGCCGGCAGCAATGCCAACTCCGGTAGCGATTACGAGTAGAATGTTCTGGTTCATGGCGCTGGCCTCATAGATTGAGGTTGAACCAATGACGTTCCTTCACGCCTTTGTCGTTCGGGATATCGAAGTAATAGGGGTCAGCCCTCATCGGCCTTGGCTGCGTGATGACAACTTGGCAGCTGTTGCCAAAGCCGTTGTCATTGTTTGAATTAAGTTCGCGGATTGTGATGCCGGCCTGCTGGTTCACGCGTTCGTTCCCGTAGAGCGTCCGGAAAGCGCCGCGGTTGCTGCACTGGTTGACCGTCTTTGTGCATACATTCGCCTCGCCACCGCCAAAGAGGGAGTCGTTGTCGCGGCCAGACGATGCCCGCCCGGCCTGAAAACCGGCAGGGCAATCTTCAAAAGGTTCATGGCCGGGTTTCCCGGCTTTAGCTTCTTCGCAGATCGGCCACGAAAAGCCGGGCTTCTTCATAGCCGAAATCAATTTCTGCATCGGCGGCACGCAGTACCCAACCCCCTGCCAGGAGGGGTTTTTGGACGCTGCGCAAAGGAGGATCTGGCACCCCCAAGACGCATCTTGCGCCCTTGCGGCAGGTGTCATGGCAAAAGCCGCAACACCTGCGGCGACAAAATATAGAGCTTTCATTAGCTTTCCCTCTCTCATTCGTTCACTGCGGAATTGGCCGGTGTGAGATCTTGGCTTCTATCGCGTGGGGGTCTGTTCGGTCGGAGGCCGCATAAATGACGGCGGTGATCAACGAGAATGCTGCAAACCAGAGGATACCGACGCGGTAGAGGAGGGGGCGGTTTGGGATATCCCGGCAAACCGCCGCAAATGCAAAAAAGCCGACAAGATAGCTGTCGAAAGCGAGATGACGCTCGGCCTGGAATAAGGCTGAGGCCACGAGGAGGACCAAAGCGCAGGGGGCGTGGATCCACCACAAACGTTCGCAGGGCACGATCAGGGCGAGCGAAAGGGGAATGGCAACCAATAGCGCCGCCATCGGATCGATAGCGAACGATGTCGCGATATGTGCGATATCCGGCAACTATCGATCTGTCCTCTTAGGTTTGTTGCGTGCGTCAGCAAACGGCGGCGAGATTTCGCTTTTTCGGTCTGCCAAAAGGTTGAAATCCGCCAGAGGTCGCCGCTCAAGGGTCTTATCAACCGCTTTGCGCCGCCATTCGTTCATGTCGAGCACGTAGGTGCCCCACATTCCATAACGGGCGGCCATGGCATCGTGCTGATAGGAAAGGTACTGTTGGTTGGCGTAGGGGGAATCCACTCGCGCCCAACCTACGCGCAGCATTTCCGTCGCCACGTCTCGGCCTTTGACCGTGCATTGAGCGAGAGGAATGCCATCATTCCCATACCCAAGCGTCGTGCAGACCGTCACCTTGTTGCCAATGGTTCGCTTCAACCAAGCTTTTGCAAGCGGGCCACAGGGAACCGGCATAGGCGCTTGGTCCTTGGTCCGGTCTACCCACTTGGGGTGGAGAGCCCATTGCGGGAGCTCGCATGCATCGATACTCGCGAGGCGGACCTTATAGCCACGTCCGAGAGAGCCATACCAAAGAGTGCGGCCGTCCAGAACGGTTACAACGCCTTTGAAGACCGGCAACCTGACGGGCGCGGAATCGACGGGTGGTGCAACGCGCCCCGAGTAGCGCGGGGTATAGTATTGTAGGTCGGCGGCCATTGAAGGTGTGGCAATCGCAGCGATAATGACGCCGAACAGGGGAATACGTTTCATTGCTCCGCCTTCCTGGCGCGCTGATTGGCTTCTCGGCTGAGGGTGATCGACGGGTGCTGGACGTCTTTGAACTGCCAGAGACCCGCCTTTTTCTGCTGGGCCATCTGCTCGGCCACAGAGTAGGGGACATGATATGGAAGTCCGTCGCTCTTCAATGCAGCAAACGCGTACCCACTGCTGACGAGAACCTGCCCTAGATCCAGCCGCTGGCTCCCAACGGTCGCGTAACAAATGACATACGAAATGTCGTTTGCCTTAGCGACTGGTGCGCAAATCGGCTGCGTGTCCTTGATATACGCGGCAAGAACAGCGAGGGACGCCTCGCCGCAATCGCGAGTGTTACCGTGCGCATCGGTATAATTGGTACCGCGCAAACATGACTGTATTCCATAGAGACGGAACCGCTCTCCATTGGATACCCATGTGTCCCCGGTCTCGAGCGTTATTCCGTCCGGCCTTAAATCGAAATAGCCCTCCGGGGCTGCGAGAGCCCAGGTAGGCATCAGTGCCGCCATGAGAAGGGCTATCCGCTTCATTGCGACTTTACCCGCGGATCGGCCCACATGCCGAAGTCGCCCTTTTTGCCGAGATTCTCGGCTTCCTGAAGATCAGGCCGCTCCACTGATCCATCAGGTTTTTTGGCGAGACGAAGAGCGCCTAGAGAAAGAAGCTGTTCCTCAAAATTATCGACCGAGTCCATGGCACCAGGGTAATTGTAGTACCCGTAGCACGTCGCATTCTGCATCGGCGCCCCCTGCTCGCTGACGAAGGCGCGGCAGAAAACGACTTGTGGGCTCTGCAACATGACCTGAAGCTGTTTAAGCGCATAGTCATCGCAGGTTCCGGCATAGTCTTCCGTCCGGTTGACCAAATCGCCCTTACACGGCTGGAGACCGTACAGATGTACTGTCGTCTTATCGTCAATCTTGAAGTCGGTTCCGGAGACTGCCTTGAACCCTGAGGCTGTTGCATAGCCCTTCCGGTCAACGACCTTCCCATTGCCGTCATAATACTCGATCACCAAAGCCGTTTTACCAGGGGCGGCGAGCGACTTGACGTAATCCTTGTTGATCGCCGGCGCGGCAAAAGTTTGTGTTGCCATTGCGCAACTTGCGAGTGCGGTAATGATGGTCCGTATCATTTTCTAGCCCTAACCATCTTGGTACAACGGATTCCCTTGAGAAAGGGGGTTTAACACTGGCGCAAAAACTTGTAAGTCTGAGCCAAATCGGTATCATACAAGCATCAACTTAATCGGTTTTCTTCCTAATCACAACACCGTTTGGCAGGCGGAGACGATGGAAAAAAGGGCTCGCATGGCAGGCTTTTCAGGCACCACCGTCCTTTTTGGGACAGCTCTTGTTACGCTGTGGTCGGCCAACTGCGCATATGCCCAAGACGCTGTAAGAAATACCAGATAGCCAGTGCGTACAACGAAACCGAAGCGTCTGAAACGCCGTCACTCGCGACTAATTTCGCGGAAAGATGGGCCGGTGAGCCTGTTGCAGCTAAAGAATTTGTCTTGGGCGCTGATGGTGTAGTGAAGGGCGCGAACCAGCAGAAAAACACGACCGAAGCGGCGGCTTTGCCGAATACCAAAATTGGCGCAGGAAACTCCCCATATGTGGATGCATCGGAATCAACGGTAGACTCTCCGACTGCTTCTCGCGCGACCGGTTCACTTAGCCATATTGGCGCAGGAAACGTGTTAGCTTCGCCCGTAATGGGGGCAAAAGAGTGTGGCGCATCTCCGATGACGCCGGACGAGATCAAAGCTTTGGTTGTAGAGACCGCGCGCCGCCATCAGGTTGATGAGGGGTTTGCTGTGGCAATCACTTGGGCCGAAAGCAGGTTTGACGTGGTTCGCAACTCTCCCAAAGGAGCTCGTGGCCCCATGCAGCTTATCCCCGATACCGCAACGAGGTTCGGCGTCGTTGATATCTGCGATCCACGACAGAACATCGAGGGTGGCATCAAGTATCTCCGGTTTCTGCTCGATGAGTTTCAAAATCCTCTGCTCGTAGCCGCTGCATACAACAGCGGCGAGAACCGGATCTACGAATATGGCGGCGTTCCGCCCTTTCAGGAGACGGTCGGGTACGTAGCAAAAGTCCTCAATTTTCAGCTTGGTCTTCCGATGCCTGCGGGCAAGCGGAAGGCCGGAAATGTCGTCCGTGAGGCAGCGGCGACGAATACGGCCAACGGTAGCGGGGTAATTGCCGTTGAGAGAACCGGCAAGTTTGTCGGTGGCGTGATGCACTTCTAAGGAGAGAGTCAGATGAAAAAGGTGAAGTTGGGTCAATCCCAAGCGGTTAAGGTGATCGCGCTTCTTGGCGTGGTCGCGGCGGTGCAGATCGTCGGCGCGGAGTTAGCGTTTGCCCAAGGGGCAGGCGGCGGAGGCAGTGGTGCTTTCGGCCCTATCCAGACCGCCGTGCAGATGATCGTGGATTTCATCACTGGCCCATTTGGCCGGTTGTTGGCGATCATTGCCGTTATCGCCCTGGGCTTCATGGCATTTGCCGGTCGTTTGTCTTGGTTTACAGCCGGCGCGGTCGTTATTGGTATCGGCCTCGTCTTCGGCGCTCCGGCCATTGTTGATCAGATGATTTCTTCGGTGGGCGGGCAGTAAGTTGAGCGAGTTCTCGGATGAGAAGCCGGCGCTCACGCCTTTGGTGATCGGTCTGACCCGATCACCAACCCTATGGGGCGTGCCATACATGGCAGTGGTGCTGATCATCGGCCTCACCATCATCGGATGGCTTGCGTCGAACCATCTCGCGGCACTTCTGCTCGCGCCTGTGGGCTATCTCGTCCTTTTCTCGCTTTGCACATGGGACGCGAAAATTCTCGACGTGCTTCAGGTTTCGTCACGCAAGACTCCCCGCACTCCCAATAAGCGCTTTTGGGGCACCAACTCGTACGGACCATAATCATGCTGAAAGTCGTCAAAGAAGAGCTAGGATTTGGGAAGGTCGCCGGAAACGAGCGGCCTATGTCCGTTCATATTCCCTACATGCGGCATGTCTCGGACACGGTGATAGGTCTCGAGAATGGATCACTCGCCAGTGTCATCAAGCTCGACGGCTTGTTTTTCCAGACCGAAGACCAGGCCGAATTGAATATGCGATCAGTCGTCCAGAACACGATGATACGCGCGCTCGGCTCAAGCCGGTTTTCCCTATGGTCAACCGTGATCCGTCGCGAGGTCGAGACCGAGATCGGCGGAACGTTTGATCAATCATTCTGCGACATCCTGAATACGCGATACATGGGTCAGCTTCGCAAGAAGCGCATGTTCACCAACGAGATCTACTTGACGATTGTCCGTTCGGGCATGCGCGGCGCGCTTGGTGTTGGCGACTCTCTCAAGCGGATTTTTACGCAGTCCAACAAGGACGCCAAAACACAAGCCACGCGCGAAGAGGTAACGGACCTAGAGGAACTGATCGGGAATATCGTCCGTGAACTGAGTAAATATGGAGCCCGCTCGCTCGGCATAACCTATCGGAAGAAGTCCGATGATATTGCAAAGATCGAGGGGCAGGAGGAAGAGACCAAGGGCGAACCGTATTCCGAGCCCTGCGAATTCTTCAATTCTATCCTCACGGGGAGTGTGTCTCGAAAGATGCGACTGCCGCGCATGGGCATTCGCAACTTCATTGGAACATCTCGTCTCCACTTCGCCAAGCGCGCCTTTCACGCGCAAGCCGCCGTGGACGAAGATTCGCGGTATGGCGCACTGCTGTCCATCAAGGAATACCCTCCTTTCACTGGACCAGGCATGTTGGACGGACTGTTACAGGTGAACCATGAGTTCATCCTGACGCAGTCGTTTACCCTTGCAGACAAGCCAATTGCGCAGGAGCGCATAACGCGCCTTCAGAGGCAAATCCGTGCCTCGGATGAAGCTGGGACGTCTGTAGAATCTGACATCAATTTTGCTCTCGACAGTATGCTGAATCAGGAAGCCGTGTTTGGCTTCCACCATTTTTCGCTACTTTGCATTTCCCGGGACCTCGAAGGCTTGAGCCGCTGCGTTTCGGAACTTGGTGCATGCCTCACGGACATGAATATCAACTGGCTGCGTGAAGATCTCAATCTTGAGGCAGCGTTTTGGTCGCAGTTGCCCGGTAACCATTCCTATATTGCTAGAAAGGCGATGCTCTCCAGCTCGAACTTCTCGGGCCTGTCATCAATGCACAATTTCGCCAGTGGTCAGGCGGAACGTACGCATTGGGGCCTTCCCATCACGATCCTTGAGACGACATCGCAGACGCCCTACTGGTTCAATTTCCACCGCCGCGATATCGGGCATTTTACCGTCACAGGACCGACCGGCTCGGGTAAAACTGTCGGTTTGAGTTTCCTGCTCGCGCAGGCCATGCGAGTTTCCCCAACACCCCGCGCCGTCTTTTTTGATAAGGACCGCGGAGCCGAAATCTTCGTTCGAGCCATCGGCGGATCTTACGAGATCCTTTCCCCGGGTACACCAACTGGATTCAATCCGCTCCAGTTGGAGAACACGGGACCAAACAGAGAATTTCTTCAGCGCCTTCTCAAGGCGATGCTCGGTGGACGTGATCGCCGCGACTTCACCCAGGAAGATGAAGATATCATAGAGCGCGCTGTGGTCCGCCTCATGGAAGAACCGGCACAACAGCGAAACCTCACCAACCTTGGCAACCTGCTTATGGGCCGTGCCCGTGCTGATGCCAATGACCTCTATTCTCGACTTCGTCCTTGGACCGAGGGCGAAAAGGCTTGGCTCTTTAACGCTCCACACGATGTGCTGTCCTTCTCTGGCCGGACGGTGTTCGGCTTTGACATGACCAGTATTCTTGGGAACGAAGAACTGCGGACGCCCGCCCTCATGTATCTCTACCATCGGCTTGATGAACTGCTGGATGGCAATCCGGTCATGTTCTTCATGGACGAAGGCTGGCAGCTGCTCCTCGATGAAACTTTCAGCGCGTTCATTGTCGACAAAATGAAGACCATTCGTAAGCTCAACGGCATCGTGGGCTTTGGCACTCAATCGGCCGCCGACATTGCAAAGTCGAAGGTCTCTCACACGCTCATTGAGCAGTCTTCCACGAACATTCATTTCCCGAACCCGCGTGCAGACGAAGAGAGCTACATCAAGCGCTTCGGTCTCACGGTGAAGGAATACAACTTCATCAAGAACACCCCGCCCGAAAAGCGAACCTTCCTGATCAAGCACGGCAATGACTCAGTCATCGCCCGGCTCGACCTTTCGAGCATGCCCGATCTCGTCAAGGTCCTGTCGGGGCGCAAGGAGACGATCGAGGAGTGCGCCGCACTCCGCGAACAATATGGAGACGAGCCGGAAAACTGGTTGGCTGAATTTTGCGGATGGGAGAATGCTGAATGAGGAAAAGTCCCACTCTGGTGCTGCTTGCTACAGCCATGTCGATTGGCGCTCCAAGCGCAGCCTTTACGCAGGTTCCAATCACCGACGCCGCACTAACGGCGGACGACACGGTGAGGGAGAAAACAACCGACGACATCAAGGAAACAGACAAGAAACGCCATACTGTCAGCACCAGCGTCACTTGCTCGATGTACAAAAAAGGCAAGGGAGGCGACGCGCCGTCTGCCGCGCAAGCTAATCCGGAGATCGTCGGCCTCGTAAAGCGCGTTGCCCAGGAAGAGGGCGTAGACGAAACGCTGTTCATGTCTCTTGTCTATCAAGAGAGCCGCTTCAACCCCTGCGCAAAATCACCGGTAGGCGCGACGGGTCTATCGCAGCTTATGCCAGGAACCGCAAAGGACCTCGGCGTTGACCCAAACAACATTGAAGACAACCTTCGGGGCGGCGCGCGGTATCTCAAGCAACAGCTGAAGCGTTTCAACGGGAATACCAACCTCGCTCTGGCCGCTTACAATGCTGGCCCTGGCAACGTGCAGAAGTATGGCGGCATCCCACCATTCAAAGAAACCCAAGGCTATGTCGCGAGCATCACAAAACAATGGATGCCGCAGTTTGGCGGGTCGGATACCTCAAACATTCCGATGAACTATGGAGGAGGCAGCACAGCCTTCTCGGGTGCTCGTGACAGCTCGATGAACGCTATGGCGACGAGCCAGTCCATCACGGAAAGCAGTGGCAATGTCAGTTCGTGGTTGCAGCAGCTCGGGCAGATGCAGACGGGCACGATACAAGACAGCTGGGACCAGAACTCAGGGGCGCGAAACGCGAATCTCGAAATGATGAATCAGGTCATTCGTCTTGGAGCGACAATGGCTGAACTCATGAACTCGAAGAACGCGCTGGATCTCGGTGAAAGATCCGGCTCGTCTCGCACGAGCTCGGTGAAGAAAAACGACGATAAAGACCCCGAAACGGTGAAGCTCTGTGACCCGGCGCTGAACGTGGAGTGGAACGAGAAGGAACAAGCTTGCGTCCAGAAGAGAGAACGGGCGTCCGAAATGAAACTGATGTTGAGTACACCGTAAAGGAGAACTGCCATGAAAAAGACGATCGCAACGGCGTTTTCGCTGGCTCTAGCTTCGACAGCGTACGCTCAAGTCCCCACAATCGACAATGCTAACCTGAAGGTTGCTCAGGAAACATCGAAAACAACGACCGACATCCTCGATACCAACAAAGAGGTTCTTAAGACGGTCGAAGAAACACTTAAAGCCGTAACGGGTGACCGTGGAAGCGTGCAAAGCCCTATGCAGAACCTTGCTATCGGCAATGGCTTCAGTGTCTCCCAGATGCCGTCCTTCGACAGCTTGATGAGCGGTGGCGTACCGAATTTCGGGAACATGGGGGGCGATATCGGCAAAATCGCCTCCACGTTTATCAACGGGCTGCAGTTGGTGAAAAACCTGTCGGGAAAGGCCGATAGCACATTCTCAGGCGACAAGTCCTATGAGGAGGTGATGAACACGGTTCTCGGCGTTGCGGCTTTGGTGACCGGTTCAAACCAAGCGGTACAACAGCGTACCCAATCCTTCCAGCAAGCAGGTCAGCAGATTGGCAAGGCTGAGGATATCAAGGGCTCGATCGATCAGAATACGCAGCTTCAGGTCCAATCCGGGCTGGTGCTAAACGAAATGATCGGCGTCATGAATGGCACAGTCCAGTCGCTCAATGCTCAAAACCAGCAACGTCTTGTCGATATGTCGAACTCGAAGAAGGCGATGACCTACGGTGATTAAGGCATTCGAGATAGCGGGAACGGTGCTTCTAGTCGCGACCTTTACAGCCGGGCTTGCCGGCTGTGGGACGGCCGCGAAAGAGAAAACGGCACCATGCAAACGGCCCGCCAATATGACGTCTTATGCTGAGGATCCACGTCACGACTGTGGTCCAATGACAAGCGTCAATGGCGAACCATCCGCCGCTCTGGCGGCCATCGGCACAATAGCAACTGAATAAGGATGTTGGGCGATGGAGGATTTCCTCGGTGGGCTTTTGGATCGGATCGAACAGACGGGCGCTAGCTTTACGCAAAGCGCCTATGGGGTTGTTGCGAGCGAAGTAACGCCGCTTCTAACCGTGCTTCTGATTGCCTACGTCGCCTACTACGGTCTTCAACTGATCATGGGCACTGCGCGTGTCAGCGTTGGGGAGGTGATCAGCCGCGTAGTCAGAATGACGCTGATCGTTGCTTTCATAAACTCATGGGGTAACTTCAACACGTTCTTCTACGCCTGGCTGAGCGATACACCGGAAGACGTGGGACGGGCAATTCTCGCGGTCAGCAATACAGGTATCACAGAGCCGACAAACGGCCTTTCGATGATCTGGGAAACGGCCAACAAGGCGGCGGGGGCCTTTGCTGAACAGGCCGGCTATTTTTCTGTTCTTCCGGCTATGGTCGGTTTTCTGATCATGTTTGGCGTCGGCGTGTTTATCGCCGTCGCTCTTGCGATCCTTTTGCTTGCGAAGGTCATGATGTGGGTGCTGCTAGGAACAGCCCCCATTTTCATCGCATGTTTGTTGTTTCAATCTACGCGAAGCTACGGAATGGCATGGTTCCAAAGTGTGCTGATGTACGCGATTATTCCGTTGTTCGTTTACGTGGTGGCTGCGTTCTTGATCTCCGCAATGGATCCAGAGTTGACGAAAGTCGCTGCAGCGGCCGACCAACGCAGGCTTCAACTCGATGATGTTGCAGCTTTCCTCCTTTTGTGTGCCGCCGGCGCCTTTGTGCTCTTCAACATACAGACACTTGCTCAGGGGATTACGGGGGGTGTCGCAGCCGGGATCGGCCAAGTGGCGCGAACCGTCGGTGGCCTGACTGGCTTCAGCGCCCCCGCTGCTGCACTCACAGGAGCGCGCAGTGTTTCCGGCGCGGCCGGTCGGATCGGGATGGCTGCCAGGGAACGTACCCATGCGGGAATGCGGGAAAATATTCGAAATGCAAGCGCGGACGCGATGCAGAAAAGCATCAGCAGTAACAGCGTGCCACGTTAAGCGCAGGCTGTTCAGAGGGGTTTAAGGGCTAGACCATGGCAGATTCAAATGAAGCTCTCCGGAGCTATTTTCAAGACGGCGACAAGTGGGAACAGGAGATTGTAAAAAAGGCAAATCGCTCAAGGACATTCGCTTGGTTTATCGCCCTGATAATGAGCGCCATCACCCTTATGTCGCTCGGGACACTGGTGATGTTGGTTCCGCTCAAGACGTTCGAGCCCTACATCGTCGAGGTCGATAAAAATACAGGTTACATCGAGGTCAAGACCGGGCTCACGCGCTCGGCAAACCTCACTGACCAGCAGGCTGTCACTCAGGCCAATGTTGTCCGGTACATCCGCTCACGCGAGGGCTATGACCCGTTTGCCATCCAGCAAAACTTTGGAATTGCGGCGCTTCTTTCTACGGCCGATGCGGCCAAGGAGCTCCAAGACGAATGGAGCGCCGCTAATCCGAACAACCCGGGCAGGCGTTTGGGCAGAAACAAGAAAATCACCGTTGACGTAAAGTCGGTCACGTTCTCGAACGCAAGCACCGCGCTAGTTCGCTTCTCGACAACAGAAAGTTCTGAGAGTGACAATATCACCCGGCACTACATCTCTGTTGTCAGATTCCGTTACACGGACACACCAGAGCGAAATGATTGGAGGTTTGAGAACCCCCTTGGTTTCCAGGTGTACAACTACCGTCGCGATCAGGAAACGGTTACGCCGGGAGCAGCAGGATGAGAGTCAGACTACTTGTTTCAGCGGCCTTCATGGCCGCAACGATAACTCACGCCTTTGGCGCACAGCAGCCTCGTCCTGGCACTTTGGATTCACGCGTTACAAGCGTTGTTTACCAGCCAAACAACGTGGTGAAGGTCTCCGCGACCTACGGCATCTCAACGATGATCATCTTCGATGAAGATGAAAAGTTCGAGACAATCTCTCTTGGCGATACAGACAGTTGGCAGGTCGCGCCGTCTGAAAAAGGGAACATCCTCTTCGTAAAACCTATTGCGAAGGGTGTTTCTACGAACATGAATGTCGTGACATCTAAGCGGATCTATTTCCTCGAATTGAATGACTACGCGCCGACAGACGAACGTAAGGTCTTCGGGATCCGGTTTGTGTACCCCGAGAAGGACTTGAACGCATCTCTGCGGAAAGAGGCGGAGTTTCGAGCCGCGAATCCGAACGTAAGCAATATCGACAAGGCCAATGTAAATATCGACTACTCATTTTCGGGTGATGCCGCTTTGAAGCCGTCTATGGTCTTCGATGACGGGAAAAAGACGTTCTTTAAGTTCAAAGGGCGCGTACCAGCGATTTTTGCGGTTCAGTCCGACTTCTCTGAGACCCTTCGGAATTTCAGAAAAGAGGGCGAATACATCGTCGTTGATGGCACGGCGACGCAATACACGCTGCGAGACGGGAACCAATGGACGTGCATTTTCAATCTACGCAAGCCCGATTTTGCAGCTCCTGACCCTGACATCATGGCTCCAAAACCTGATCCGGACGCAAGCAAGCGCAGAAGGAGCGGCAACTAATGAAGCGCAGCCCCGAACTTGAAGCTATGGCGCAGGCTGACGAAACGGATGTCAGCAACAAGAACGCGAAACGGAATCAGACGGCCGGAATGGCTGCTCTGGTGATTTTCGGCGTTATCGCCGCATACATGGTCCTTGCGACCTCGAAAGATGAGCCGCGAGATAATTCCCAGTCAGATGAAGAGTTTCGCACCACGACGTTCCGGCCGCCTGGCTTCGTGCGCGATGGTGAGCCGCAACCTGCCCCGGAACAGCCGGTCGTCGTCTTACCGCCACCTCCACCGCCTCCGCCGCCACCCGAGCCGCCAGCCGACACGACAACGTTCAACGTGCCGCCACCGCCAGTGGCTCCGCCTCCGACCGTGGAAGTACCCAAAGTGGAGGAGTTTCCCGAGCGCTTCAAGTCAAAGCTCATCACTATGGATCAGAATTTGGGAGGCAACGGGAACGGTTCGCTGGACGGGTCGGCCAGCGGCCCGCCGTTGACGGTTGCCGGCGAGGACAAGAATAGCCAGTATCTCTCGTCCGCAAGCGCGATAGGAGATCGCAGCGCCAAGGCCAGACAACTGAAGCGCCTCGACGCCTTAGTGCCCGAAGGCACGCTTATTCCAGGCATTCTGGAAACAGCCATCGTGAGTGATCTTCCCGGGCAGATCCGCGCCATCACATCTCAGGATGTCTACTCGTTTGACGGCCGGCGCGTGATCATCCCGACAGGCACCCGCCTGATTGGCGAATACCAGTCGGAGGTTACGCGTGGACAGAAGCGTATCTTCGTCGTCTGGACACGCCTGATCCGTGACGATGGTGCCAGCGTGAGGCTAAACTCAATCGGAGCGGATAGCCTCGGTCGATCAGGATTGACAGGTCACGTTGATAACAAGTTCCGGGAGCGTTTCGGCGCTTCCATCCTTCTTTCGATCGTTGGTGGCGGCGCAAGCTATCTGACGGGATATGGAAGCGAACAGAGTTCAGGATCCAACAATGACGATGCGCAGCGTAGGGCGGATCTCGCTCGCGAGACGATCGCACAGACGTTTAGCGACATGGCAAACACCGTGCTTTCGGAAAATCTTCGCATCCCCCCGACGATCAGCGTCCCACAGGGCGAACGCATCTTCATCTTCGTGCGCCAAGACCTCGATTTCAGCGACATGTACGACGATCCGGTTACAGAAGCGATGAAGGAGATCAAACGTGAACGCTCCGGCAGGTAACCCACTGGTTCATGATCCCTACTATTTCCTGACCCGTTCGTTGGAGCCCATCAGGCCATTTCTTGATGATCCAAAGGTTGTCGAAATCGCGATCAACAAGCCGGGCCACGTTTACGTGGAACGGTTTGGCGCGGACCATATGGAGCATCATCTTATCGATGTTCTGACCGCGCAAGAGATAGAGAACATCGGAGAACGCGTCGCCGCCTCAACAAAGCAGTTCTTGAACCAGGCCAATCCAATCCTAAGCGCGGCGCTGCCCACTGGTGAGCGCATTCAGGTCGTTTTACCGCCCGCGGCTCCTGACGGAGGATCCATTACCATCCGAAAGCAGGTCGTCCAGAATTTCTCTCTGGAAGATTACAGGGACAACGGATCGCTGGATAAGGTGTCGGTTGCCGTGGGGGGATTGAGCGACGTCGATCGCGAGCTCATTCGATATCTGCGCGAAGAAAAGATCTACGACTTCATCCATACTGCAATCACGAAGCGGGTTTCGATCCTTATCAGCGGCGGCACGTCCTCGGGCAAAACGACATTCTTAAATGCCTGCCTCAATTCAGTTGACCTGAACGAGCGCATCTTGACGCTCGAAGACACGCGGGAACTTTTTCCGCCACAGAAAAACGCAGTCCACTTGGTTGCTTCCAAAGGAGGGCAAGGCACGTCCAATGTGACCATTCAAAACCTGCTCGAGTCGGCATTGCGCATGCGTCCTGACCGCCTTTTCGTGGGCGAGATCAGAGGCGCTGAAGCTTTCTCTTTCCTGCGCGCCATCAACACCGGTCATCCGGGTAGCATGTCCACAGTTCATGCGGACACCCCTATGGGGGCATATGAGCAACTTGCCATGATGATGCAGCAATCCGGCATGTCGGCGGGCTACTCGAAGCAGGACTTAATGTCCTACATTCAAATGGTGATCCCGATCGTCATCCAGCTCCGCCGCGAAGGAGGCAAGCGCGGCGTTTCGGAGATTTTCTTTGCAAGAGATGAAGCATGACGAAGGGCTTCAAAGCCGTCTATCTAGCGTTTTGCCTCGCGGTTGCCTTTGCGGCCTGGATGCTTGGATATGGCGCTGGCCTCCACCTGTTTTACGGCGACGGCAGAATCCTCGATACAACGATACGAAGCAATCCTTTCGCGCCAATCCAACAGTTCTGGGCTTACAGCGATAATCCTACCCTGCAGAAGGTCGCCCTGGGGTCGTTGGTGCCTGCGTTCGTGATCGCCGCAATTACTGCCTATCTCGGCCTTAGACCGGTCACGAGCCCGTTAGGGGACGCCGCTTTTCAGGACATCGCGGGTTTGCGGACGGGGAAATGGTTCGGCAAGAAGGGGCATATTTTCGGTCGTTTTGGAAGCAAGTTCCTCCGGGCGCAGGACGATCGCCATCACCTGATCATCGGGCCGACAAGGTCCGGTAAAGGTGCCGGTTACGTCATTCCGAATGCTCTCATGCATGAAGGCTCGATGATTGTTACCGACCTAAAGGGAGAGGTCTTCAAGGCGACGGCCGGCTATCGGAAGAAGAATGGCAGCCAGGTTTTCATTTTTGCACCGGGCTCCGAGCGCACGAACAGCTATAATCCGCTGGATTTTGTGCGACCGGAACGGGGCAATCGAACCACCGACATTCAGAACATTGCCAGCATTCTTGTTCCGGAGAACACGGAGTCTGAGAATTCGGTATGGCAGGCCACCGCGCAGCAGGTCCTCGCCGGCGCGATAAGCTACATTCTCGAAAGCCCCTTCTACCGGGACCGCCGCAATCTGGGCGAAATCAACTCGTTCTTCAACAGCGGCGTAGACCTCCAGGCCTTGATGAAGCATATCAAGGAGAAAGAGCCCTACCTCTCGAAATTTACCGTCGAGAGCTTCAACTCATATCTTTCCCTGTCTGATCGAGCCGCTGCATCAGCCCTTCTGGATATCCAGAAGGCTATGCGACCTTTCAAGAACGAACGGGTTGTTGCCGCAACAAACTTCACGGACATGGACCTTCGATCCATGAAGCGGCGGCCTATAACAATCTACCTCGCTCCGAACATCACTGACATCACGCTTCTCAGGCCCTTGCTGACCCTGTTTGTCCAACAGGTTATGGATATTCTCACGCTTGAGCACGATCCAAATTCCCTTCCTGTCTATTTCCTGCTCGATGAATTTCGCCAGCTGAAACGCATGGACGAGATCATGACGAAGCTGCCCTACGTGGCCGGTTACAAGATCAAGCTCGCATTCATTATTCAGGACCTGAAAAACCTAGATGAGATATATGGAGAGACCTCGCGGCACTCGCTCTTGGGGAATTGCGGCTACCAGTTGATCCTTGGTGCAAATGATCAAGCGACGGCCGACTATGCGTCACGAGCTCTCGGCAAGAGGACCATTCGCTACTCATCGGAGTCTCGCACAATCGAGATCATGGGACTTCCACGGCGGACGAAGGTCGAGCAAATTCGGGAGCGGGACCTCATGATGTCTCAGGAAGTCCGGCAAATGCCAGAAAACAGAATGATCCTGTTGGTAGAGGGCCAGCGTCCAATTTTTGCTGAAAAGCTTCGGTTCTTTAATACCCAGCCGTTCAAGGCAGCTGAGGCCTATGCCCAGGCTCACATCCCAAGTGTCCCGGATATCGAGTACCTTCTATCGAAGCCGGTCCCGGCGACGACTGCAGAATATGAGAATGCTGGAAACACAGCCCCGGTAGCTGAGCCTTCGGCTGCAGTCCAAACGAACATGCCGGAAGCCGGTCCCGCTCAAAAAGAGCCGGAAAAGCAGATTCCTGCAACGGAGTCGCTAAAACCCGCTGAAGTAACAGCGCCGGCCGCCATTCCAGCGAAGCGTATCGTCAATCCAGCAGCATTGACCTCGAAAGCCAACTCCAAACCCGCAGCCGGACCTAAAGCCCCACGGAAGCGCAGTAGCGCAGCGTCGGATGACATCGCACGGCGAGACGAGATTGAAGCACTGCATTCCCTTGCAACAAAGAGGCTTCGCGAGCAGGTCGAGAAAAATAGCGTCGGAAAGAATCCGACTAAGCGAAAGAATATCATGGACGTGTTCGCTGCGACCGTTCCAGATCCAGAGACAGCTTGAATATGAAACGGCGCTAAGAGTTTCGCGCTAGGGCCGGTAAGAATCTACTTGCTCGGGTAGAAGGCCTAAAATGGCCAAAAGCTAGCGAGATACTGGCCAATGTCTCCACGCCAGATCGCGGTCGCGTCATACCATCCGACGACTGTCTGATACGCAAAGCCGATAGCAGCAAGAGCAGCAACAAAGCCAAAGATCGCGACTATGCCTTTTCCTACGGCTTCGTCCGATTTTCTGTTCTCAGTCTGGATTACGTATCGGTTTGTCATGGCCTATCACCGCTCACGATCGTCTCGATCGCGGTCCCTCTGTTCGTTTTGCTCCCGCTCAAGTTCTTCAAGACGAGGCACGTGCTGCTGCGCAGGGTCAGTTCGCGTAGTTTCTCCTGCTTTCTGTCCAGCCTCACGCTCCTGTTTTACACGATCTTGTTGCCTGTTTGTAGCCTCGATTGTGTCGGCCAGCTCGTGCGTCTCGCGCTCGTTTGGCAATTGGCCCCGCTCCTCTTCCGCATCAAGCTGAAGGTCGCGCTGACGATCGTCAGGAACATCCGACGTGGATGCGGTTTTGTTGGTCGTGCTTTCGTCTGTCCGACCGTCTTCGCGGTCGATTTTCTCGACTTCGCTGCGAAGCTCGGGATCCTCAACAGCAACGTCGCGAAGGTAGGCATTTCCGTCGGCGGCGAGCTCGGCGGCACGCCGAAGCGCTGACCTGAGCCCGGTCTCGTACATTTCGAGGTCTTCTTCAGAAAACTCGCCCGACTGTACCAGCGCGATACCTTCTCTAAAATGTTCGACATCGATCATCGCATCATTGCCAGCCTCAACAACTGCTTCGCCATGCTTGGCAACAGCCTCATCCCACTTCTTGCTGACCTCGTCAGCCTCGTTGGCGAGGCGTACGGCGTCATCGCGAACAGCGTCAGCGGCGACGGCCCCACTACGTTCATCCGCTCCCACACGCTGCTCCATGGCGTCAGCAAGTGGTTCCCGATCGGCCTCGTCGCCAATCTGTCTGTCGCCAACGCGCTCGGTGAGCTCCAGCATTTCGCGGCGGAGATCCACAATTTCACGGGCCGTAGTGGCAACCTCATCGAAACCAGCCCTGTCGTCGGGTCCAGCACTTCGTTCAAGTCTGAACAGAGCCGTTTCGACAGTCTTTTCGTATGATTCAAACTCCTGGCGTGTCTGCTCGCGCATGTCCTCTGCCTCCAAAAGCATCTTCTGCAATGTTATCATATTTGTACGGAAATCGCCGCCGAAATCCGAGTGAACGACTGTTGAACTGTTTGCGGAATCGAGCTCTTTGAGTCCTGTCTCAATGACATCTCGATGTTCAGCTGCAAATGCTACAGTCCGCCTATCACCGGAAACCGCAGCTATTTTCTGCCAGGTCTCCTGAGCCTTGACCGTGTACTGCCGACTACGATCACTTGACGCCAAGGTGCGTCGACCGGATCGCTTTGCATCGTAGCGAGCCTGGGCAGGTTCACTTGTTCCAACATGCTCGGTCCTACCGTCGCGGTTTACAGCGCGAACCTGATTACGGGTGTAGGCAGGCGCTGAGGCGAACTCCCGTCGATCCGTCATTTCCATATTGATGCCGTGATCGCGCGCCTTCTCCGCCATCACTTCACGCCATTGGCGGAAGGTTGCCGGCGTTGTCTCGATGCGGTCCCCGGCTTCTGATCGCATCGTGACGATAGCATGAGCATGGACATGCGGACGCTTGCCCCCCTCCCCTGCTTCCTTGGTGTCGGTTTCTGGATCGTGCATCGCAAAGACGTGCCGATGTCCAGCAAACTGGTCAGCGAGGAAATCTCGAACAGCGCCTTCAAAGGCTCCCGCATCGGTTCCGGCACGGGCCGACATAATGACATGCATCAAATCACGGCTTTTGCGGCTATGAAGCTCTTCGCGCCATTCTTTTTGAACGAGGTCCCCGGCCGCCTTACCGTCTGCTATTAAGCGACCGCGATCGTCCCGAACCTCAGCACTGTCCTCAATCAGCTCACGAACCTTCGTGGTGCCGTATTCGACACCGTTTCCATAGCCGCCGAAGGAAAACCTTGCAGCGCCCTGACCTGCGACAGTGCTAGCGTCAAAACGTTGCTGTACGATCCCGGCGGCCTTGGCGTCGGCTGTAAGCCTCTCACCCTGCCCGCTGCGTAAAACGACAAGACCATCAATCGTCAATGAGCCATCACCGCGCTCTGCGACGGCATAAGCATACCGGCGGTCGCCAAAACCGCTCGACAGGATATCTCGCACCCGCCCGTGCAAATCCTCTCCATCCGCACTAGCCGCGACCTCAACCGAGAAGCTTCCGATATCACGGCTCTCGGTCCGGTTCTGAAAGAGATGGTTCCAGTCGCCCCGAATACGAGCAAGATCTTCACGGTCTTCAAGTTTCTCGCCGTTTTCATTCTCTACCTTCAACTCTCCGCCACGCGAGACGTAGTTGAGCATCGACCCCACGCGTGCGCCGCCGCCATAGGAGGCCATTTTCACAACAGCTGGCTGGCTACCCTTCGCGACGCTAGTAAGACGCGCCTCCATCGGGCGGCTTGAATCCGCCGCGATACCAGAAGGCATCGAGATCCGGGGAAACTGCATGCGAGGCATCCGGATAGGTTTCACCTTGGGTCCGCCTCCCCCGCGTTTAACCTCCTTGATCTGATGAACGTACTTGAAGAGATTTTCCTCGGATTGCTCCGCCTTTCCTCCAAGTGACATCTCATGCAAAAGCGCTGCGCGCTTCTGCTCCCATTCGCTCGTGAACGCTCCGAAAAAGAACTCCACCTACTCCTCCCCACGCCGCTGATAGCCAGCACGTCTTGAAAGCGATCGGAGTTCAAGCATGACAGCGGCCTGAATCGACTGAACGTTAGCAAGGTTGATATCCAGCTCGCTCGGATGAACAGCCTTCCCGCTGTTCAGGGCTCGCGCGACCTGGTTCAAGTTCACTCCGATCTTGCGCATATCTTCCAGCAATGCCGCCATAATAAGCCGGTCGTCACGCGTCAAAATCGGCCGCACACCTGCACCCTCCAGCAGCAGCGAACGGAAGAATGCCGAAACGCTCATATCAGCCGCTTTGGCCGCCTCTTCGATCTTTCCATGTTCGGCATCAGTAAGGCGCACGTTCACAAGCCGGGCTTTCCGGGACTTGGCCACAGACGTCACCAAACTGTTTTCACTCATTAGCCGAAGGCCTTTCCAGAGCAACGCGAAGGCATCGAGGGCCTGTCCCTCGATAGCAGCGATCAAAATGTAAAACATTTTTGCGTATCCTGCCACCTTCAAGTTTAAAAATTTATAACCCCCTCCTGACTACGTCCCACTGATACCGACGCTTGCGCATCGGCTTCAAAGCATTGAAACGCTCACCAGGGTTCACCGCCAAAACCGCTAAGAAGCCCTTGGTATGGCAGCCGTACTCACCCGCAAGGGAAGTCCGCTCTACGCCCTTGCGGCTTCCGTTCGCCTACCAAAGTCGGCCTTCACGCGGCTCCGGGGTTCACCACTCGAAGGTGTCACACGACAAAACCACACGATAAGTAGTGTGGTTTCTAAATGTGGATTGTCCGTTTTCTCCATCAACATGACCAGAAAGCA
This sequence comes from Neorhizobium sp. DAR64872/K0K18, assembly GCF_050500175.1. Lineage (NCBI taxonomy): Bacteria > Pseudomonadati > Pseudomonadota > Alphaproteobacteria > Hyphomicrobiales > Rhizobiaceae > Neorhizobium > Neorhizobium sp. DAR64872/K0K18. The sequence goes on along the minus strand of NZ_CP191448.1, from coordinate 124,564 downwards.
CGTTCAAAACACTTCACACGACTACATCATGTGGTCGTGGCATTGCCCACATCGTAACAAGCGTATTGACTGAGCCTGTGAACAGACCATACGTTGGCATTGTGTGGGCGTGCCGCGACATGGTTTCAGGTCGCCACATCGTGTTTTGTATCGTTGTAAAGATCTTGACGACAACGAGGATGCTGAGTGCGGGCCTGCCGTTGGAACATCGGAACGATGACGCCACACGGATGCGCTTGACCCACCAAGAGGCCGGACAAAATTTTTGGGAGAGCAAAGGAGCAACTATGACAATTTGCATGTCCGCAGTAAGCGGGAAAGGTGGTGCAGGAAAAACGACTGCTGTCATTCTTCTAGCAGGAGAGTTTGCTCTCGAAGGCAAAAGCGTGCTGCTCATCGATGCGGATGGTCGGCAAAACCTCTCGACTTGGTTCCAACGCTCAATTGACAAAGACTGCCAGCCGGACGGCATAGCGCTTGTGACTGCAGCCCAAGGTGCTGGCATTAGGCAAGTCCTCGAACAGGACGCTGCAGATTATGACATTGTGATCATGGATTCTCCCGGCCAGGATACCGTTACAAGAGACACGATTATTGCAGGTTCCCAGCTGGTAGTAACGCCGATCCAACCAGCCCAGGACGAAATCGTGGCTGCTGGCCAAGCAGCGAGCGATGTTGCCGACATGAGTGATCAGTTAGGGCGGCAGATCCCACACCTCATATACCGGACGCGGATAAGCATGCCGAACCGCGCCCTTGAAGAGTATCGTTTAATTCGTCCGTTTGTCGCCAACCTTCAAGAGGGCGGCTATAATTCGCACCTGCTCGAAACCGAACTTGTTGAACGGAACCCGTATCGAGAGATCCGAACCGGCTATGGAACCCTCCAGATGCTTGAGCTAACCGATCCCGTGAAAAAGGCCCGTGCAGAAGCTCTAGCATTCAAGCACGAAGTTGAAAGCTACCTCCAGACGACCGCAAGGGGTTAATGCTATGGTTAAACGCGACACCAGCGTGACAGATTTTGCGGTTGCGCCTCGCAAACCGCGTCAGGAGCCACAAGTCGGCCAGTCTGTGTCCTCCAAGGCAGCTCCGGCCACTCCTGAAGTCGTGGTCCCCGACAAGGCAGCCAACATGCAGCCGACGGACATAGATGCGGGTGCGACCAATCCTCAAGCCGACGTCGGCCCGAACCAACAAAGCGGGAAGCTGATTTCGGCCGACGAGGATGTTCGGCGGGAGCGAACCACAACACGAGCTCTTCGCCAAGAAGCGTCGAGACTGCGCTTACAGGACCTGAAACAGACCAAGGCGAGAGAAAGCAAGCACTTCGTAAACTGCCCTCTCGACTTCGAGACCAAGCAACGGCTCGCTCGAGCCGCGGTTGAGAACGAAATTAAAATGACGGTCATCATCAAGACGGCCATAGACCAATACTTGCGGGACAACGGGTATTGATCCTAGACCCCAAATTCCTTCTTGGCGTTGCGTTAGGTGGAGTGCTCGGAGTTATCCTCGCGCCGCAGGCGGTATTGGTCGGTATAGACCTACCCGCGCTGAAACATTCCCTTCTGGCGCGAACAGTGAACAGGACGGATGTAACCGATAAGGGCGACTGGCCGACTGACCAAGCGGCCAAGGAGCAACTGTTTACCTTATCCAAATGGGATATAGAAAACTACGGCCCCCAGTCCTCAGTTCGCGTTAATCGCTGTATTGGTATAGCTCGAAACGCTCTCGCATGTGAGATGACTGCGAAACTGGGTTGGATCAAAGAAGATACCATGTTGGAAGGAGTCTTCGAGCGGAAAGATGACACTTTAGCTCTAGTTTCGATCAGAACCAAATAGGTGGATATTCTTAAACACGCGCTATATCGCTATGATCGACGCGATAAATACACCAACACTGAGTTCGCCAATTTGGCTAAGTTTACAACTTGCCGCCGATTGTACACCTTATCCCCAAATTGGTAGAAAGACCGTTTGGTGATTCATAGGAACAGACTGGTGCCAAGTTGGTTCAGCTTGGTACATAATACCGCTTGAAAAGCGGATTGAGGCTGAGGGTGATGTCGGAAAAGCGAGACCTAATCAAATACAAGAGTTCGAAGGGCCTCGTTGAGACCACTGATGACGAAGTAGACCGGCCGCTTTACCGCCGCCCAGGCTTCGAAGGTATCGTGAGTTTCAAGGAAATGGACGAGAAACTTGCCGCGTTTCTGCGCAAGGCTCGCGAAGACGAAAAGCTCACCAGAGAAGAATTTGCTTCGATGGTCGGGCTCTCGACAGCCGTGTACGGTCGCTATGAGCGCGCGTTTTCGAGGATGACAGTCACGCGGATGATCCATTTATGTGAACTTCTTGGCTTCCAGCCGATCGACATGCTTTTTGCAGCTGCACCTCATCTTTACGGACGTACGCCGGAAGAAGCGAAAGATCACCTTGAGCTCTCGCACCTTACACGGAGTCTACCGCACGAAGCCGTGAGAAATCTTATCGGAATTATCGCGCGCATGACACCTGAAGAGCGCCCGGAGAGAGACAAGAAGTAAGGCGGCTAGCGGGGTCTTCCTCGGTCGATAGCATCGGCCACCCAACGCCAGGCGCAGCCATACGTCTTGCAAGACAGCTTCCTCGCCGGCGTTGCGTGAGACGGAGACAGCGCCGAACATCACCATCTCATCCCGCCTGTCGATCATTCCCAGTATTGGCGCGCATCAAGGCCATCAGCATCGGACCTAGCGAAAACTCACCCTTCTCGGCCCGTTGCGTCAGATCACGCAGGTAACCGCCTGCAGAGTTGATCTGGCCCCCCCGCTCCAGAATGCAGGCCATGACAGCGGCCGCATTCTCGGGTCCGAGGGTTTCGCAGGCGGTCTGATAGGCGCTCGGGCTGACGCCGAGCATCGAACGAACGACAACAGCGGCTGACATCAGCTCTCGCCAAGTTGCGATCTGGCCGCCCGGCCCGTAATCGCTTATCTGCGGGCAAGCCCTCAACACCATACCAAGTGGGAACGCCTTTATCGGCTCCCTCTTCGGTCGACTGATTTCACTCGGCTTCGCGCCCTGCTCGTTTCCGGAGCTAGGTTCAAGTTCAATGATGGATTCGGGTTTTGAATTCTGTATGTGGCGCTCTGTCTGAGCACCATTGGTGCTTATATCTTCTGAATTGCTTATCAAATCCAGCCGGTTGATGACCTCGTCGTAAAGAAGCTGCATCTCGTCAAGGATTTTCGCTAGGTCGGAAGCTGACGGGGTGCGGGGAATCCGTCGGACGATGTCGACGTAGACAGCCTCTATCGCCTCCCAGTCGCCTTCAGCCCCCTCCTCAATCGCGGCGCTGATAACCTTTCGAACGTCCCGCCGGCACAGGGTAAGGCTCTCCTTGGCCTTGAGGAATTCGCGGCGATCGGTCGCCACCTGTTGAGCGGCCAACGCGAACTCCTCGGATCGAGCCAAAAGCGGAGAAAGATCAAATCCGAATGCGCGTTCGATCTCCCCTGCCCCATCTTTTCGAGCGTATCGTTTGCCATTGGGGCTATCCTTGCGGACAATCATCCCTGCATCGACAAGGATCGCTAGATGCCGCCGAAGGGTTGCTCCGGACATTCCATTGGCGCGTAGCATCAACTGCGCGTTGGAGGGAAATACCACCAGCTGCGCGTCCTGGCGCAATTCCTTTTCCGGATAGAACGTCAGCAACGCATCAAGGACCGCTATCGAATAAGGAGGCAGCTTAAAGAGCTCGCGCGCTTCTTTGACATCTCGAAAGATCATCCATTTATCAGCGCTCTTACCCGACTTGATCTCGGAGACAGCGATTTGCCGTTTCACCAGAGCAAGCGTCATCGGTCGCCGCCCAAAGGGCGTCGTTACACTTCCTGTTTGCATCTCTTCAGCCCTCACAAAGGCAAAAGAAATCCGCTCGCCAAAACAGCGCCAAAGACTCTTGACTGGGATTCGGGGAAATGCGATTCTCTAGTTGCGACACATATGAGAAGGGCTTCCACGACGGCGACGTTTGGGGGCCTTTTTCTTTTGCGGTTTTGCTCTCCTAGTTGCGATCGGATTGTCAGCTGACAATCGAACTAATGGTTTGTTTCAGAAGCGTTTTCTTTTTCGAACTGTTCAACGAGATCGCTCATACGAGCGTCTAGGAATTTCGAAAATTCTTCTGATGTAATTGTGATCTTGGCGCCTTTGGTGGTCCGCTCAATCGATGCAAGGACGATACCTTTGCGCGTGCGAATCTTGCCAGCGCTGTCCTTCTTCGGAACTTTTGCGCCCTGAGCCTGAGCCCACAGACGAGCGAACCGTTCATTTGTATCGATTGCCCTGAATTGACCCTCCGCAATAGATTCTGCTATCCGGGCCGCCGCCGCTTTGTCTTTCAACAAGTCGGCAAAGGCCAGCCAGCGTGGGCGACCGATCTTTGAAGCTGGCCCGACTGCCAAGACGATTTCCGTTGGAATGACGTCGGCCACTTGTAGGAGCCGCGAGATTTCAGGCTTATCAACAGACAAAGCCTGAGAGATCCGGTCACGATCAAAGCCGTGCGCATCAAGCCTTTTCGCAAACAGCGCACGCTCGATAAAACTGAGATCAACACGCGGTCCGTTTTCCTGGCCTTGAGCGACTATAAGTTCCTCGTCGGTAAGTTGGCGCACGATCGCTTTAACCGAGCGTTCCAGAACGATGGCCGCACGCAATCGGCGGTGTCCGTAGGCCGCTTGGTAATGGTTTTCCTTTGTCGGATGTGGCCGCACCAAGATTGGAACTTGCTGGCCGCTTTCGCGCATCGAGGAAATAAGTTCTGCGAGTGCTGCATCGTTGTCCGTCGGGATCCGATCCTGAATGAATGATGCGTCGATCTGGGTCGGGCTCAACTCGACGACCCTATCGCCCGCTGCAAGCGCAGAACGTAGCTCTTTGGCCGCAGCGGCTTCATCCCCGAGACGACCGAGGGATAAGTTCATGGCTCGCACCGCGCCAGCTGGCTTATGCTGTGGCTGAGATTGAGGGGCTGTCTTGGGTGGTCCTTCGCTACCCGCTGAACTGACCATATTCTTCAGAATGTCACGGCCCTTCATGCACGCCCCCATGAACTCTTGAGAAGTGCCTCAACTTCGAGGTTCACCCCATCCATTGATTCGACGGCACGATCATAAGTCTGCCGATTCATCGATTCGCGTGCTGCCTCGTAGATCGTTTGCTTTGACAGCCCGGCGTCAGAAATTGCCGTAGACTTCACCATCATCGAGGTCAGAACACGGTCTCCGAACAAGCTTCGTAGAAAAGCAACAATCTGCGCTTGTGGGCCGTCGTTTGGTTCGTACCGCGTGACCAGATAGCGCATCCAATCATACTCGAGATTGCCACCAGCGTCCTTGACCACCGAAAGGAGGTCTGACGTCATTGCCAAGAACTGGTTCATGGATGCCACGTCCAGCATCTGGGGATGGACAGTGATTAGCACTGCCGTCGCGGCGCATAGCGCCGAGAGCGTCAAGAAGCCCAAGGTTGGCGGGCAGTCGATCACGACGACGTCGTACCGATCAGAGAGTTCCGCCAGCGCGTTGCCAACGCGCATGAAAAACATGTCAGTTTCGGATCCGTTTCGCTCTGCGAGCGCTCGCGGCGTGTCGTGCTCGAATTCGTGGAGCTCAAGGTTACCCGGGATTATATCCAAACCGGGAAAATAGGTTTCGCGAACCACCTCCCCTACCGGGCGACGAAGATCATCGTATCGGATAGCCCCGAACAGTGTCTCATTTTCACCGACATCAAATTCCGGCTGATAGCCTAGCATTGCGGACATCGAAGCCTGCGGGTCGAGATCGACAGCGAGGACGCGATAGCCGCGCAGAGCCAGATACTGAGCGAGATGCGTGGAGGTCGTTGTCTTGCCCGATCCGCCTTTGAAATTGGTCACTGCGATAACCTGCAGATGTTCGCTTTCCCGGCGTCCGGACAGATAGGCTGGTTTTGTCTTACCCAGAATCTGGCGGATCGTGTTGATTTCGGACAAGGAGAAAGTCCGCCGGCCGCCCGACGTCTTCTCAGAGGTAACAGAATCTTCCTGAGCCGCCAGATGACGCACGTAGCTGTCCGTTACCCCGAGCAGTTTTGCGGCTTCCGTGCTACTAAAGCGGCGAAGTGCCTTTTGCGCATCAGGTGAAAACAGCCGAGCAGAAAGTTCTTGAAGATTGCTGCTGAGCTTCGCGGCATCATCGGCTATAGTCTTATCAATCGAGACGCGCTCGATTTTGTCGACTTTAGTGCTTTTTGCGCTCTTATTCGCCATTCACGGTAAACCTGACAATTCTCTTCGATTTGCGCAAGTGATCTCATAGACCGCATAACCGTCAAGCTGTTTTTGGTTAACGGAAATTAACCATTTGCGTCCTCGTATTTTCTTGGGACATTTCAGATAGTTACCTCAATTGTCAGCTGACAACGGATTGCCTGAAAATCGTCCTTAGCATCTGACGGTCTCCGAGTTGGAGAGAATTGGTATGAAACAGAGGCAACTTGCCTCCGTTTCGAACCTCGTCGCAACGACTGCCTTTGTGTTAGAGGGGACGCTAGGCGGCCTCGATATCTATTGCGCCTTGAAGGCCGTGAAGGTAATCAGCAACGGCCTGAGCCTTGGCCGCGGCTGTGACGATCGCCCGCTTATCCTGCTTCAAAACCGTCAGCCAGCTTTCCAGATAGGTCGCGGTGTTCTCGCGTGGATCGTGCTCAACGCCAAGGTCAGCGCATACGAAAGCCGCCGACAGTTCGGCAACGAGCTCTTCTACGGCATAGGTTTCGGTCCCAAACCGGCCGGAAAGATCGCGATCGAGACGGTGTTTCGAGTCGGTCCAGTGGCCGAGCTCGTGCAGAACGGTGCTGTAAAGATGGACTTCGCTTAGGAAGCGTTCACGCGCGGGCATCTCGATGTCGTCGGGACCTGGACGATAGCAGGCGTGCTTGCCGCCGTAGGTAATCTTCGCGCCGGTTCGACCGATAAAGTCTTCGACATGCCTGAGGAGCGGCATGGGGCCTTCCGGAATGTCTTCAACCGGGCTTTTGAACCGGTCGGGTAGGCCATCGATCTGCTCGACGTTGAAGACGGTGTAGCCCTTCAGGTACGGGATGCTCTTGTCGTCGGCTTCCTGCGCCTTCGGAGTGAAGGTCCCGTACTTGACGACCAGGGTTCCCTGTTCGCCCCTTCTGACCTGGCCCCCAAGATCCTGAGCCTGCCGGTAGGTCATCCAAGTGTTCTCGTCGTAGCCGGCGAGCTGGCTGGAAAGCCACAGCATGATGACGTTGATGCCGCGATAGGCTTCGCCGGTGGCGCGTTGCGGTACCGGCGAGCGGCGGACGGTCCCGCGCCAAGGGCGGATCCAGGGTTTCGTTCCTGCTTCAAGCTGCTCGATGATGGCATCCGTGATGCGTTGGTAGGTGTCCTTGCTCTGCATAGCCGTCTCCTTTTCGTTGGTTGACGGCAAAAAACGGAGATAGCCGAGACGAGCCCATGCACCCGGAGGGCCGCAACGGAGAGGAGGACCGCGAAGCGGTTGAATGGGGGAGGCGCTATCGTAGCTTGTCCGTCAATCACCCAACGAAACGGGAGACGGCAAACACAAGGGAGCAGGGGCCGCTAACGGCGCTGCGGATGCCGGTACTGCAACGGGTAGGAAGCCGGGCTAACGATCCCGGTCCTCCCGGTCGTTCTGCTGCTGACGGGTTGCCAGATGCTGCGCTTCGACGGCCTTGAGCTCTGCGTTGTGATTTGACGGCTGCGGCGCTTGTTCAGCCTTTTGCTCGACGCTCTGAGGCTGCGCTTGGGCCTCCTGCTCCGGCCGCCCCAAGGTTCTGAAGTCAGATCGGGCGGTGAACTTCACCTCTTCGTCGTCGGCCGGGATCCGCTCCGGAAGGTCGGCGCGATCGACAGCGATAATGCCGTTCTCGGTCACAAGGGTTGCAACGCGATTGTCATGACCGAACACCTGGCCCTCGATCTCTTCGCCCGGGCGGGCAGTCCGAACATAATGCTCGAATGGCTTCTCGCCGACCTGCTCCAGATCCGCAAAGGCACGACGCAGCGCCTCGCGGCGGTTGGGGTCTATCGCATCCTCGATGACGTGCTTCAGGGCAGGGCTGGCAGGGTCATTTGTCGTGGCAATGGACGCTTCAATCATACGGGTCTTGCTGATCACGCTCATATCGATGTCATGCCCGTAATGCCGGCCGAACTCTGTGATGAAGGTTTCCTGGGTTCTTCCGTTGCCTTCGCGAAATGGATGCACGAAGTTCAGTTCTGACAGCGTTTTTGCGGCCCGCTCAACGAATTCTTCCCTGCTGGCGGCTCGTAGGGCCTGCGGATCGCTGATCGGCTTCAGCGCCTCATTCAGACCCATATCTATACGCGCGCCATGTAGGAAAAACGTTCCGCCTTTTGAAAGGCCGCCAATCGGCTCGACACGAGCTCCGTCGACCACCGGGCTTTCGTTTCGGGTATGACCGGCCCACTCGTACACATCCTGGAATATGTGCCCGTGGATCGCCTTGAGATGAGCGGCATCAAAGTTCCCCTTGGGACCATCACCCTCAAGGATTTCCGAAATTCTGTCTTGCGTTGCACGGTACTCGACCGTGCGAAGCTCCGATTTGGATTCGATACCGAACTTATTACGAAGAACGTTCTGGCGATCCGGATCGTCTGACGTGTTGGGATAAGTGTAGGAACCCTTGGGGTGTTCTTCAGCCATGCGTAAACCAACAAAAAGCCGTCTGCGCGAGCAGACGGCCTTGAGCCTCTTGAGACTTGAATGAAATGATCAGCCCTTGGGCTGCGGCAAGATGCGGGCGCGATACTCTTCGCGGGTGAGATCGCCGGCGACGTAAGCAGCGGTTGCCGCTTCGAGTAGGCCGTCGTCGCCCTGATAGCCTTGGCGGATGTTCATGGCGCGAGCCTGATCGGTGCTCTTCTTTCGAGCCGCGACGGCTTCCGGGGAGCGGTCGGGACGGGTAGAATGAATGTTCATCGACAAATCTCCAATTACTGTTCAACCTAACACGAAAAGGGCCAAAAATCCAGCTATTTGGCGGTTTTCAGCCTTTTCGGGGTGAGATGCCCGGTCATGAACCGGGCTTCTCTGCGCAATCAATCGCGGGGTTCCCACTCGATGATTGCCTGAAGGGTCGGATCGTCCTGGCCGGGGAACCGGCCCAGATTGGCGTTAAAGCCCATGCGCTTGATCGAGATCGTGTAGTAGGGCTTGCCTTCGCCGTTCTCTTTTTTCCAGATGCCGCCCACGTCGAGGTTATGACCTGCGGGAGACGTTGCGTAGACGCGGTGCGTCGGGGCTCTTTCGTTGGTGGAAGAGAAAGGCGTTACCTTGATGGGGAGGTCTCGCTCGATGGTGGAGATGAGGCCGGTACCGTCTGCGGTTTCGATGTTGTCGCCGTTGAACTGGATGTAGTTGGTGATGCTTTTCATGGTGGTCACTCCTCTTTGGTGGTTGCGATGAGCGTTCACAAGGCACAGCGGAAAGCGGTGCGCACCGGAGGCCGAAGCGCAGCGGAGGAGGCTGGAAGGCTGCCAAATTTGCTTCGCGAGGAAGCCGAAGGCGGGGAAATTTGGAGGACAGCCAGCTTTGCGCAAACCGCGTCGCTGTGCGAACGGGCATCAAGAGCAACCGCCTTGGAGGCGTGTCTACTGAAAGCGTCTACCAAACATCACTGTACGACCAACAACAATAACCGCATATCCTGCGCCAATATTATTCAACTTTCGCAAGCATACAACCGTAAACAAACGGCTTTTTGCTCTACGAAATAGCCAATTTGGCGCTACCAAAAGAGGATTTCCACGGTTCCAGATCCAATTGTCAGCGGGTTACTGATGAGAATTGGAACGGCGTTAATTGCTCGGCGCGTCGATCTCGGCCGCCCACTGGCCCAAACGTCTGCCCCGGGCGCTGTCTTCGGCCTGGTGGTAAGCGTGAAGAGGCATTGAGTTCCCTCGCGGTAGATACTGCAACAGAAGTCGCGCCTGGCCGGCTTTCACCATTTCAAGGCCGATATCGGTTTGCTGGATGTAGCACTGTCCGACTAGGCGACGGTATTGGTCTTCGTCTATGATAGTGCATGTCACATGCTTCCCGTCGATAAGGCGAGAAAGATAGCTGCGAGCCTCGACACCACACGCCCATTCGGCTCCATTCTTCCAGCCTTTTTGCGAGCGCTCGCAGGCGTCAATCGCCACAATCCTGATCCGCTGCTGTCGAATGCTGAAGGTGTCGCCATCGATCACGCGGGCTTGCCCGGAATAGTCCGCCGCGCTGGCTGGTTGTGAAAACACAAGAGCGAACAAGAGAGCCGAAAAAACGGGTTTTTTTCTCAATTTAGAGCCTCCATGGAGTTGCGGGCGGCAAGCCCGAAGACGGAACGCGAAAGATGAAGCTCACCGGATGCCGCCCGGTCCGTCATGGCGCGCAAATACCCTCCGGGCGAGCTGACTTCTTGGCGGGAATATTTCTCGAACGTGACCGCGATGGCGATCGCGGCGGCCTGCTGGCCCATCTGATCGACGGCGCGAAGCCGCGCGTCCTCTGAGACACCCGCCAAGCGGCAAATCTGCGGGGCGATGCGGGCGAGATCAGTCCAGCTGCGTGGCGCGGTGGTGAAATAGTCTTTCAACGATGGCGCCGCCCTCCACACATCATCAAGAGCAACAATCCCTTGCTGCGGGCGAGATTGCCTATTGTCTGGGTCGGATCCTCTCGTCAGGCTTTCCTCAAAAGCCCTCTTGCTGGCGTAGCCAGCCTTAAGTGAATTGTGTTGTCCGGCTTTAGCCGGACGCCGTTCCTCTTTACTCAAGTCAAAGGGATGGGGGTTTGTAATCTGTTTGTGCATGTCGTTTTCGACATTCGTGCATGTCATATTATCATGATCAGACACGGTCTCAGGACGCCTTGATGCCTGAACGGAGCGTCCAACAAGCCACTCCAACAGGCGCGCTGCCCGTCTCGAAACAACCGCGGGCGCTCTGCTGGCGATACCAACGAAAGCAGCGATACGGTCGATACGAGATGCAAGGCTCGCGAGGGCGGTTTTCGTCATATCGGCGGCATTCATCAGCGCGTAACGGGCGCTCCTGAGTGCGTCCCTGAAGCGGCGCGCTGCGGCGTCATTGGTGCGTTTCTCCTCACGCTTCTGCCGCACAAGGGCGTCGAGCTCACGGTAGCGGGCAATCAGTACACGCAAATCGATGCCACAAGCGTCCGAAATTTCGCCTTCGCCGTCCCTAATCGGATAGCGCTTGAAATTCGCGCTATCCTGCATGGTAACGAGCCCGGCGTCGAACAACCTCGACAGGATACGGCTGACCCGCCCAGGTGAGCGGTTAATCTCGAACCCCAGCTGATTGTTGGACTTGAACACAATGGGTCGCCCGCCCTTGTCGAAGGCGTCGGCCCGGGCGGTGTTGATGATCACTGTCAGCAGATGGCTTTCGGTACTGGTAATTAGGCCAGTGCATGGAAGGCTCTGTGACAACACCGCCAACTGGCCGCGCGTCACCGTTCCGACTTCCGTTGACTGTGCCAGGCGCCGGAACTCGGCTCTCTCCTTTGTCATTCTGCGGCCAGTTAACCGCTTGTTCGTGAGGGTTTCCCTCATTTGTCCTGTCTCCTGTTCAAGGGACCAGACAAGGCTTCGCCGTTCACCGAGAAGGCGTTTTTCTTATTGACAGGGGAAGGGGGGTCTGCGAAAACAAATCTGCTTAATTATTTGGTTTTTTTGCAGACCGCTTCCGGGTTTTCTCGGGAGCGGTTTTCTCTTTTCTGGGCCTGCGTGTTCTCCAGACTTGGGTTAAAAGGGTACGAGCCGCAGCATCAGCTGATTCCGGCCGGACACAATACATAGCCCGATCACCCAACTTGGCGCAACGATTGAGGTTTCTCGCGATCGTAATTCGCACTCCAATGCGGTTTTTCCGCCTAGAACCCCTGCAAATCATGGGTTTAAGTTCGTATCGACGTGCGCAACCTCGTGCGGCGACGTTACCGAAATGGCTCAAACTCTCGGTTAACGACACCTTTAAAGGGCTTTTTGACCTCGGGTGGGACGGAGAGTTTGAGAGGAGGGGGCCTGGGCCTCCTCTCAACGGATGGGCGCGTTTCGCGACGATCCGACCCCATGAACCGGCTTTTCATCCCGTATTGCACTAAGTTTGCAAATGACAGAACGCCCGCCTCTGGTATCGGACCAAAGACGGGCGGCGCGGGTGACAACCGGGAATCAGGCGGGTTGAGCCTGTTCCTCGAAGAACGTGGGCGGAAGATTGAAAGCTTCCAGCGCCGTGTTAACGGCCGTTTGAACATCGCTCCAATCCACATGCTCGGGATCGGACAGATACGCCTGAATAAGTTGGCAGCAGCATTCGGCTGCTTTGGTGGGGTCGGGAACTTGATCGAATATGACTTGCCTCGCGTCGAAAGGGGAGCCGGTCACGCTGGAGGACGTGACCGGCTGACAGCAGCGCGGCTATTCCGCTGCCATCGGGAAAGTTTGCTCATCCTCTGAGCGGGCTTCCGTTTGTTCCTTCTCGCCCTTTGGATCAGGCGCGATCCGCACCAGCGAGGGCAGCCAGTTGGACCCCTTGACGGCGGTTTCGGCAAAAGCTGCCGCCTCGGCCTTTTTCATACCTGCAACACGCGAAGCGAAATCAGCGCCTTTCACTTCTGCTACCGCCGCTTGAATGCCTGCGCGGTTGAGGCTCGAAAAATAGCTTTCCGCTGTCGTCTCGAACCAGTCGGTCATATCAACCTTGAGGGTGCGCCCGATCTGGTCTGCGTGGGCGCACGCGTCCCTACGGAAGCTATGTTTCGTCTCGACCGCATTGAGGGTGTGCGCAGCGGCATAGGCCAGCAGTCCCAAAAGCTCCGACTGCGACTTATCAAGAAGATGGTCCCATAGGTCTTCCGGCTCGCCGGGGAGTTGATAACCGAAATTTTCGGCAATCCGATCCCATTCCTCGGTCGCCCGGCTCGCATCCGGTCTTTTCATCGAACCTTGCAGACGCTCATGCGTCACCGCGATCTGCAATGCGGTCATCCCTCGTGAACGGCCATAGGTGCCGGGATAAACAAGATCGAGCAGCATGGCGTGAACGACGCTGACCAGAGCGACATCGGGATTGTTGGCAAGTTCGACGCGGAGCGCGGCGGTCTTCTGCGCTGTCAGGTCTTCGACCAGCACAGCAGAGTGGACGATCTTCGGCGGGCCGACTTCCTCACCCTTCTCGGAAACCTCGGACCCCCTATCGTCATCCTCCGTTTCCGCTTGCTCGGTCTGTTCGTCGTCACCCGGCTTGCGGATGCCAACGGCAATATCCGCCCTTCCGTAGTAGTCCAAGGAAACGATCACCCCGCTTTTCGCCTTGTCCTCGTCGGAAAAGACTTCCTGCATCGAGTCCAGTTCATCTAGTCGTGCGTTAATGGCATCGATGCGCTCGGAATGGCTTTCCTCGCCCTCGTCACGGTCCATGAGCTCTACGAGTTCATCGTGCTCGGCGCACAGGCGCAAACGTTCCGATTGTTCATCAGGGGAAAGCTCGATCTGTTTCGGATAGACGCGAGGAACGCCGAAAATCCAGTCGGGTCGCTGCATGTGGGTTTCAACAAATCTCCAGCGCTGCGACAAAAACGGCTCGGCTACCGCTGCCAACTTCTCGTTGACCAGCATTTCAACCAATATTACGTCGAGCGCGAACCCGCCGCCCTGCGCGTCGAACAGGTCGCGGCGCACCACGCCTCCTGCCTGTTCGTAGACGTCGAGGCCGCCGATGAACTTGATACGCTTGTCGGTTCCGGCAATTTCGTCTGTCATCAGTGCCGACTTGATCCGCGACACATCGCGGCTCCATCGATCGAGAGACTCCCAGACCTGTTCCTGACGCTCATGATCATCGCAGACGGTGAAGGCGGTCAGCTGCTCAAACGTCATTTCGTCGTTGCGAAACAGGTCCAGCAAGACCGGCGAGACCTTCGCTAAGGCCAAACGGCGGCGAACGATGATGTCGGTGACACCGAACCGCGCAGCGATATCCGCGATGGCCTTGCCCTCGTTGACCATGGCCTGAAACGCCACATACTGGTCAGCAGGGTGCATTTCCTCACGCTGCACGTTCTCGGTCAGGCTAAGTTCTGTCGCCTCGTCGGCGGTCTTTACGATCGCGTTCACGGCATAATTGGCTACGATCTGGCCGCGCTCGACAAGGAGCAACAGGGCAGCGCGCCGACGACCGCCCGCCGTAACAAAGTAGCGGCCCTTGGGAGCCTTGCGCACGACGATGTTCTGAACAACACCATTGGCGAGAATGGAGGCTGCGAGGCTTTCGACGCCCTCGGCCTTGTAGGTTTTGCGGACATTTTTCGGGTCCGTATCAAGCTTGCTAAGCGGAATGCTGACGATCTCGGTCATAGGTCAATCTCCAAAGTTTTCCCGGTCCCTTGGGAGCAAGCCCCGCTAGTGGGCGAAGCCTCTGCCTACGTTCCGTAGGATGTGCCCCCACATCCGGCGGAACGAAGGGGGAGGGCGCAGCCCGCTCCCGTCAGGGGGTGGAGCGGGTCATGGGTCCGGAGGAGGGAAAAACGGAAGGTTCGCCGGCTCGGCGGTGAAAGCCGTCTTTCCAGACGAGGGACAGCGCTTGCGCGCTTGCCCATTGGCGCGATCCGCGACCTGTCGTAAGAGCGGATAGGTATAAAAAAATCGTGCGTCCGCTTCTCGGACGCTCATTCCAGAAGTGAACCGGCAAGCCGGTTCCCCGGATCGATCTGCCCGCTGCGCTCCGAGTGTTGGGCGCTCCGCTTCACGGGCAGATCTAGTTCAACGTGAATTAGCGCAATGAGAAAGTGCACCGTTTCGAGTGCCGCTCAGCGTGTCGATCGGCGCTTGCTCGTCGCGACGAGCCAAACGAACAATGAAGAGTATCGGAGCCTTCAGCATAGCGACGGCCGTTCTTCAGGCCGGGAAAGCGGGAATTCTCGACGCGCTTTTGCCGGGAAAAAGGAAGCCGCAGGAGGCTTAGCTTGCGCCGCGAAGCGGAAGCCGGGACCGACTTCCTCCGGAAAAAACGCACCGCCCGGCTCTCAACGGCCTGAAGCTGACGTTTCACTTTTCATGATGTAGTGCGCGATCTGAAAAACCTTCTCGATAGCCTCGGCCAGACCGAGAGAGGCTTGCTGTACATCTGGCGGTGTTGAAGGGTCCGCTGCCAACGCACGAAACCCCTGCCGTAGCTCTTCGCAGGGATCAGCGATGTCATGCACCTTCGCCAATAGTTGCTGTCTTGAAGTCATCGTTCATCCGTTTGGTCTTTTGCTTAGTGTGAGCATATTGTACGGGATATTAAGGGTCCCATGATGCAATACGGGGATGACCAAAGGCCCGCGCCCTTCAACGCAGCCGCCGTACTGAAGAGAATGCGCCGCTGCAAAGCGGGCGCGTGCGACGCCGCGACCCTAGCCAGCCGCAGTTGCTGTTCGATCCCATGCCCGTGCGGATCGCACCATGCCTTGCCAGTCTCGTCGCGCGCCCGCCAATCGGGCCGGAATGGTCATGGGATATCAAGTGGGACGGATACAGGATCGCGGTCCACCGCGAACCTGATCGGTTGCGCATTATTTCGCCGAGAGGCCATGACTGGACACACCGCTTTCCGGGTATCGAGGCGGCCGCGCTTGCTACCGGACCGGCGACGCTCATCGGGAGCACGATGGAAACCGCGCCCCGGAGGGCGCGGCTTTGCCTCATTGAGGCTTGTTGGCGTTTCCGGCCTTGCCATCGAGCTCGACCTGATAGGTGAACTCGACCTTGGCGAGGAGCGGAAGCATGATGGCGATGGAGAACTTAAGTTGGCCCTTATGGGCCAACTTCGCGATTTGCCGGTTGATGAACTGGCGAAGGCGACGGCCGGTTTTCTGGCAGAAGGTTACGAGCGTTTTCATGAGGTGATCCTCCTTGGTGGTTGTGCGTAATCGCGAAGCTCGAATACGGCTGGAGCCGCCGAGTGCATCGCGCAGCGATCGCAACGGAGCGAAGCGGAGAGGAGAACCCCTTGGGGTTGCACGCAAAGGCGGGGCCTGCCGTATCGTGCGCAGCATTAGATTACGTACAGCCACCAAGGAGAGACCGGTAAACGCGGCCTTCGTAGCCCCGGCCGTCGCCTTTGCCTTCAACCGGCAAATCGCGATCCGACCGCAAGGGCGGATCTCCATCGCCATCATGCTGCAGCGTGGTGGACACACATCAGGACGTCTCCGGCCGGAAACGCCAACAAGCCTCAATGAGCCGACCCGCTTGCGGGGCGTCCATCGTGCGGGGGAAGGGGAGTTTGAGGGGAGGGGCCGAAGGGGGCTCCCCTCATTGCACTCGCTGGCCGCTCAACGCGGTCAGCAAGTGCGCGCTTGACGCATAACGGTGGAACTGATCAGCGCGACAGGAACCTGCTCAAGCTCAGGCCAGCCAGCAGGATGTAGGGCGGAATACCAAGTGAATAATGCCCGCAGTTCAGTTCCAGGATGTGGGGCGAAGCGCCGACACTCTCGAGCCTCTGCATAAATCGGGCCGAGAGATCGGGCAAAACGACTGTGTCTCGTTTCGCGAGGACGATGTGAAGCCTCAAGTCCGGTCGCGCTAGGTTTTGCGCGTAGTTCTCCAGATTGAGCGGTCCCCACGCTTTTCTGAGATCGTTCAGCTCGATATGGGGCGCAAGGCTCTTGTGAATGGATCGTGTCGCGCGCCCTGTCCAAACCATATCCGCGAGGCTACCGGCTGTCAGAAACAGCGAGGCTTTCGACACGGCGGGCTCGTGCGCCGTGATCAATCCTGCGACCCAAGAGCCCAGGCTCATGCCGAGAACCGAAATCTCGCGATAGCCTTCCCTTTTCAGCCAGCCAATGACTTTCCTTCCGTCGAAAACGGCTTGCCTCATGGACTGAAGCGTTCGCCCGAGATTGGCGCTGAGGATGTAGTCGGCATGCAGCGAGCCGGGACGGCTGCGCTCGAAATGATAGGGCATCGCGATCTCGATCACGGTGATGCCCCGCTTTGAAAAAAGCGTCGCGATCTGGGCATTGCGGGCGTCGGCATTCCAGTGGTGGAAAATCACCAATGCCTTTTTGCTGGACGCGCTTTCCGTGATTTTTGTCCAGACGGTATTGTTCTCGTCAACGTCCGTCGCGATGTCGGACGGGAACTTGAGCCATCCGTCTGTTCGGTCAAAGCCGTCAACGCTCCCGCTCGGTCGCTCAAAGAAACTTGGATCGGAAGCGGCGCTGTCTGCAAGCAAACAAAATTCTTCCAGAGACGCGGTATTCTTCGCGCCGGGAAAGGCGCGATGGGCGTCGATCACGAAAGGCGTTGTCTTCTTGGCCTCGTCACCGCTCTGCGCGCGCCGCTCATCCCAACCATCGAGCCAGCTATGAAACACGTTGATCGCTTTCTATTTCGTCTGCGCGCGACCGCCCGAACTCCGGATCGAAGAGAGCGTATGTCGCAAGCAGGGTTGCGATACCAAGGAGGATCGAGAAGCCGTCAAAGGCATCGATCAGCATATAGGTTGCAAAGAGCAACGCGACGACGGCCGACATTCGCCAAAGCGGCATGTGGAAGCGCCTTGCAAACCGAACGGATCCGAACAGGAAGCCCACACAGGAGGAAATTGCCACCAGCAGACTGCTAAATTGCGTTGGCATTCTATAGTGGAAGCCATTGCGGCCATTGGCATACCCGTCAATGACAACAGAGCTATCGTTTACGAGCCACGTCACGATGTCCTTGCCGTTCGAGGCGAGGTAGGCGCTTTGCAGCTTCATGCAGATGGCGACCAGAATACCAACCGTGGTGCACCGGAATATTCCCTCCATCACCCTCAGGGCGATTGCGCCGGCATCCCGCTGAAACTCATCAGGCCGAAGCTGTGTGGCGCCTTCAATCGTCCAGAGGTCATGCAGGATCGTATGGAGCAGGATCAGCCCAGCGAACAGCAGATAGAAGCAGAGGCACATGTAGAGATAGGCGAGCCCTGTGAAGACGATCGACATTGGCACCGAGACTACCTCGGGGCGAATGAGCGCCAACGTGCCCCAACTTATCGCGTAATCGCCGCCGCCCTTCAGCAGCGGTATCAGATCCACTGCGATCCATTGGAAGATACCGGCGAAGGGAATGCAGATAACGAAAACGGCCCAATAGGAGTAGGAATAGGCCTTGAGGTGATGTTCCCAATCGCGGTTGCTCCTGATCCTGTCACCATGGCCCGCCAGAACCATCCGGCCATTGTTTTTCCAGTAAACCAGAAGCTCCGTGACCAGCACGAAAAATACGGGCAGTAGGACCATGAACAGAAAGGTCCAGTTGGGTGCCCAAAGGAACCCAACCTGCTTAACAATGCCATCGGCCCGGGTGTAGATCGCGCTGTGTATACCGAGGATATAGGCCAGGAACCCGAGAGCCGACGCGCCGGCGAAGACCGAAGCGGGCAGATTCAGGGGCGAGCCGCGCGTGAAGACCGCTTCCGACATTCGGCCGAGACTGAAGCGCGGCTTTTGGGTCTGCGCATCGCCTTGCGCCGCATAGACGATTTCGACGGCCTCGAGCTCGGCTAGAGGAACATCAGGAATGCGATTGAGACGGCTGTCCGCTTTTTTGGAATCCCGCCTCTTGGCGACCAATCGGGATTGAGCCGCGCTGAGCTCCATCTGCCATTCGCTCGTCGCTTGCTTATCAGCGCATCCGAAAACCCTCGCAAGCCAGCGAATGTTGGCGGCGCTCACGCCCTTGTCGTTCTCCTGAAACCAGAGCTGTACCGTTCGCAAATCGACGCCGACATGATTAGAATCTATCTGCGAAATCGCTTCGGCCAGAAGCTCCGGCGTCCACGGACCCGATGGAAAGCCGTCGCTGTCCAGCGGACGTCCAGCCCCCGCAGCGGCAAGGTCCTTGAACAGTTCCTTGAAATCACGCCCATCCTTGGGAGGCGCGATGAAAAACTTTCCGTTCTTCTCCAAAGGCTTACCGGCGTTGATTTCGTTTCGTTTCGTGGAACTTCGTAGTGTATCGTGCCTTCATCCGCAAGCAGTGGTCTACGCTTGGACGCTCATAGATCAGTGAGTTGTTCAGCCATGATAGATATGTCGTCATCCGATCCACGCTCATTCCGCCATCGCACGCACAAGGCCCTTGCGTGCAAGGAGACCCTTGAGACATGCCTTGAGGAGTTGATTGATCAGCACATCGCCACACTCCACGCGATGGCAGACGCCGCTCAGTCTGACGACGCTCTGATGAGGCAGGAAGCGGAAAGCCGAAAAGCAATCCTCCATTACAGGCCGCAGGGTGAGAGCGAGGTGAATGAGAAGCTGACCTATATCGCAGCTTACATTCTGAAAACCGGCAATGTTTTGACGCCCAAGGAAATGGATTTGCTCCTCGGAGCTCCACGCCGGATGTGAAAATCCCGCTCGTCGTGGCTGACCTTAATCGATCACGTCCAATACTTCGTGGTCGATGACAGCGGCCTCAAAGCCCGAGTTGAAAAGAAGCAGCAGATTTTCCCTGTTCATGGGGGCGAGGACAAGCTTCTCGATCTGGACAGGTGTCCACTCAGTTTCGCCCTGACGCACGATGTCTTCTCGTAGCTGTAGCGCGTCCTCCTTCGCAGCTTCATATGTGTCGAAGATATCAAAGCCTGCGTCGTCATCTTTCCAGCGTCGTTCGCCTTCGGCCCATCGGCATGGAGAACATGTGTAGAAAATTTGCGATACATCTTCAGACATGACCACCTCGCGCGTTTCTATTGACGGTCACCAACCTAGATCGGTTTCGGCAAAGTCGTTTCCCTTGTAGGCAATTTTAGTGCGGTAGGCTCTGGCGCAGGCATACGTGAAGCAATCGCCCATGTTAAGCTTCGCCGGGTGATTGACGATCTTCCCGAACTGCTGCGCGGCGTCCAGCGCCTTCGTGCCCACATCGCCGGAAATCATCGCCTCCTTGGCTTCAAGGTCGGCAAAAAATTGATCGACCATTCTTCGCGCTGTCGCGAGCATGTCAGGGGTCGCAGGCCGGTCGCGGCCGGTCGCTTCGGCCATGCGCCGCGTCAGCGAAAGCGAGGCTTCCATGCGAACCACGGCCGACACGTAAAACGGGCCGTCATGCTGCTCAAGCCGCTGCATCAGCTCGCTGGCATCGTCTTCGCCGGCAAGGATCGCAACGGCCACGGAAGCGTCAACGAATAGCATCAGTCTTCGCCCCACATTTCATCGGTTTCGCGTTTGTGATCCCCCGGCGCAAAGGGACCAGCGTCCCGCGCCATTGCGAGGGATTTGGCCAGGCGCTCGCGCATGGGCAAGCTGCCCTTGCGGCTGGCGATCTCGCGCCTAAGCGCTGTCTTCACGGCATCAACCTTGGATGTCTTGGTCAAGCGGATCAGCTCTTCGGTGAGCGTATCGACTTCCGGATCTTTGATGTAGAGCGGCATGATACATATCCTTTCGAGGATATTACAATATCCCGAATTACATATGCTCGCAACGGTTTCGAGATCTTTCCTGGGAAATCCTCGCGTTGCTCGTTACGTGGCCTTGCAGCGTCTCAGCGGCGCAACTTTGAGAACGTCTTGAACTACATCGTAATTAAGCACGGACTCCCGCACAAGCGGGGACGTGAGAGCGTCTGAAAGGTCCATGACATGATGTCACTCCCCGGCCGTCATTGGCATATCCGCTGGTACGGCGAGCGTCGTTCCTTTAGGCCGCCTGAAGCAGCCGCAAAGAACGCTGTAAAAGCTCGAGGTTTCCTTTCGGCTTCCATCGCAATTCTGGTCGTCATGCCGGCAGTCAGTCTTACTCTCTTCTACGCGGCACAGACCTGAAACCACAGGGCGGGAGGGGAGCCCGACGGAAGGGGCAAGAGCCTTCCTCGTTCGGGACCTAAGCCGCTCGATGCGGCAAGGGCCCTACCTGAACGGCCCCAAGTCGCTCGGCTACGGCGTCCAGTCTTTCTTGGCCAGGGCCCTGATCTCATGTGTCAGGCCCTGGACGTCATAGCCCTCCGCGCGAGCCGCAATGATGATTAAGTCAAGGCTCGTATACTTTTCAAGTAAGGCGCCAAGCCATAGCGACTGAGATCTTCATCACAACCCCCTTTTGGTTTCCCCAACCACACAGGCGAAAACGTCCGTTGATCCGTACCGGGCGTCATTGTGCAATCCTCCGTTGCTGACGTTCACCACGGAGGCTTGCCAGACGCCATTGTGCGTCAAAGGCAGCTACCTCGACATCTAACGCCTCACCTGACAGGGATTGCATAAGCGCGATCAGCCAGCGCGGTCTTCCGGCTCGTGGAACCGGAATCGCTCTAATGGCGTCGGGGACAGGGGCAAGGGCGTAACTGATGCTGCCGGCTGCCCAAAATCGGTCGCCTAAGATTGCCGCCTCCAGCGACGAACAATTGGACCCATCGCGCCCGACTTCAGCTCCCAGCTGGACGACCACTCCAAAGCCTCCAAAGCGACAAAATATGCGTTCGGAGGTAAAGTCAGGAGCGCCAAATACATCTTCGTACGGCATTGACACGAGATCGTGACGTTGACCTGCCTGCCGCCGACGTTCTATTCAGCCCTCGGAGTAGCACATGCCCGAATTGATACCAGACGAGATCGAAACGCTACGGATGCTTGCTGGTCAGCTTCCGCGTCGACTTGGGTCCAAGCATATGCTCTGCATAGAGGAACTTGCGTCTCTCGGCCTGTGCGCGTCGATTGAGCCTTACCGCCCGACGGATAACGGTATTTCTTGTCTTGAGGTGAACACCGGAACGATCGACCTTCGATCGCGCAGGGTCGCCTAACCGAGCGAAGGCTTAGCCAAGACTCGCTGCGGATGGACCACGCTTCAACCTTGCAGCGAACCTCAGTTTTCGCCACAGACTAGATGTTATTGCCTTGGTCGGTTTCCGGGTATTAAACCAGTCTACTGCCTACGGTAGGACGGGGGTAGTCTCGGAGAGACGATCGCGCGGCCGCGAAGGTCGGCTCCGCCGTCGCCACTCTTTCAACAGCGGCCAGATCGCCTCATCGTCCGTCGCACCCGTTTTTCCTCGTCGACGCGAGAGTTCAGCCGAACAAGTCTTTCGTCTGTGTCGGAACTCCGCCAAGGCCGCCGACTGCCGCGTAGCGAGGCAACACCATCATTCGATCAGCGGGCAGGGGGCGTTGAAGTGCCTTCGCCTCACTCCACGGGGAGGTCATCCAAATCTCGCACTCCTCCTTCGTCGTCAGGAGAACGGGCATGGCCTTCGGATGGATTGGCTTTACGATCTCGTTGGGGTCGGTCGTCAGGAACGCGTAGAGATCGTGCTCTCCCTCACGGGGTGCCCTGATCGGCCCACGTGCGCCTATCCATTTGGTATGAATACCGGCAAGCATGAACAGCGGCTGATCCTCGCCGACGACGAACCATCGAAGTGGCTTCTTTCCATTGGCAGGATCGGCGGTCTGCTCATACTCGCTGAATGCCGTCGCAGGTACGAGGCAGCGGTTCTCGACGCGGAGCCACTGCTGCCAATGGGGAATGAACGTCTTGCGTACGTTGGTCACGCCCCTGTCGGGCTTGCCGTCGAGATGCACTTCAGGCGTCGGCATGCCCCATGTCGACATCGTCAGTTCACGCTCGCCACCAGTGTCCACGCGGATGATCGGTCCCTCGCGATCCGGGTGGACGTTGATTGACGGTGGCAGGTTTCCTTCCCGAAACCGCGCGATGCTGATGAAGTCCCTGATGGCCTGCTGGTTGGTAGTGACATTGTAGAGGTTGCACATGCGCGTCTCTCCGTGTCGTCGGGTAGATAAGCGACAAAGCTAGAGTATCAACTGCACAAGACGTGCTGTCGGACGCTGCGGAGTGAGGGGCATGTCAAGACCCCGTCTGGCCGTAAGCACAGGCTGAGTTCGGTTCAAGCTTCGAGGGTTCCTCCCGACGTCTCCCGAGTTATCCTGCGGATGAGGCGGCACCCCCTTGTAGGGATTTGACCAGCGCCGACGACAGCGCCCCCGCGGCGACGGGTTTGCGCACGACAGGCACCCCCGAGTATCCCGCAGGAATGCTGATCCCGTCGCGATAGCCCGTCGCGAACACGTAGGGTATCGCAAGGCGCTCCAGCTCGGCGGCTACGTCCTCGGATGTCTGTTCACCGAGGTTAAGGTCGAGTACCGCGCATTCCGGACGCTTATGCTCGATAGACAACAGGGCAGCGTCAACCGTCGCGGCCACGGTCACTTCGATCGCGCCCAGTGCCCGAAGAAGTTCCTCCGTGTCCATGGCGATAAGCGACTGGTCTTCGACGAGAAGAACCCGCATGCCACCGATCGGATAAGATTCCTGCTTTATTGCCTCATCAGTCCGCGACTGCACCGCTGTCGTGACCTTGAAGAGATGTTGCGCAGGAAGTACGAAGGTCGCTATTAGGCCGGCTTTGGCAAACTGCAGGTCGACCGTTCCATCGAGGTCATGGGACACCGTCTTCTCGATAAGCTTGGACCCGAAACCCTTTCGGGTCGGCATGACGACTTCAGGACCCCCGCTTTCCACCCAGTCGAGACGGCAGTCTCCGTCTTCGGTCAGCGCCCAGGAGACTTCCAGCTTACCGGACGGTACGGAAAGGCTGCCGTACTTGGATGCATTCGTCATCATTTCGTGGAGGAGCAGGGCGAATACGCCGAACGCCCGCTCTGTCAGCCCGACAGGTTCACCTGAGATAACGATCCTGTCCGGCATCTGCGCGAAGCGGTGCATGTCCGCCTCGGCAGTAATCAGGCTACCGAGTTCCCCGCCGTCGGAACCAGCGAATGACTGGTCGTGCGCGTAGGACAGCGCCCTCAGGCGGCCCTCGAACGACTTTGCGTAGTCGTCAACCGACTCGGAGTTCGCTCCGGTCTGAGCGGCGATCGACTTCACGAGACTCAGGATGTTCTTGACCCTGTGATTGAGCTCAGCGTTCAGAAGCTTACGCTGATTTTCGGTCTTTTCGCGCTGCTCCTCAGTCGCGTCGTTATGGGAGAGCATTACGTCCCTGACATACCCGCGGATCGCATCCGCGATGACAAGGTCCGCATCCGACCATGGGACGGACTTGTGACGCACATCTTCCCGCCAGGTGTCGAAGCTGCCGCGAGGGGTGAGGCGCTTGCCGTGTTCCGTCTTGATCTCGGTCTTGGTCGGCTCTCCCGCCCATTCGATCTGGTGTGCCTCTTCGCTGCGGAAGAAGACGAGGAAATCGGGATTCGACACCGAGATCGGTATGGCCAGCATGCCGGCGACGCGCGTTCCGTAGATCTCCCTGTTTCCAGTGAAGGATGCAAGGTCCTGAGTGTCCCAGATGGCGCGTCCGGCCCGCCCGGCGACCAGTTCCATCAGCGCGGGTACCACGTTCTCGGGTGGAGACACCCCCTGGGACGCCCATTCCCCCTTCGACCACAGTCCAGCGCCACCGCTTGCGATCAGCGTCGCGAAGTCGTTCAGGCGGGATTTGAGAACGGTATCAACCGATTCCTCTGGTCTGACCTCTGCGATGATCGCGTCGAGGCGGCTGCGGGTAGATGCGGAAGCGGCCTTCTGCTCCCGATGTTCGATGGAGGCGACATGGAGCGAGAAGTACTGTGCGAAAAGCTCGATGGACACGCGAAGCGGAATGGACAGCCACTTGGGCGAGTTGTGGTGACACGAGATCAGTCCCCACAACTCGCCATCGACTACGATAGATACCGACATCGAGGCCGCGACACCCATGTTGCGCAGGTATTCGCAGTGTATCGGCGAGACGCTTCGCAAGTGAGCATGGGATAGGTCGACAGGCGCGTCGCCCTCCGAGATACGCGGCGACAACGGAACGGGGGCGAAGTTCGCGTCGCCGATCACACGCAGCCAGTTTTGAACGTAGAGCCTGCGGGCCTGAACCGGAATATCCGATACGGGAAAATGCTGGCCGAGGAAACTCTTGAGCGACGGGTCCTTGGCTTCGGCAACTACCCGTCCAGCACCGTTGTGGAGGAACCGGTAGACCATGACGCGGTCGTAGCCGAGCATGGCGCGAACAAGCCTGGCGGTCGTGCGGAAGAGGGCGTCAAACTCATTCTGGCCGTCGACCCTCTTCACGAGCGACTGGGTCAGATGGAGGGCGACCTCGGTATCTTCGGGCGAAGCTGGCTTTTCAAATTCGAGGAACGTGCGACCGCCGTGACGGTGGATCGTGATGTCGGCGAGATTGCCGCCGTCGCCGAGTTTCGCTTTCAGCACCAGTCCGGCAATCTGGCTCGAACCTGAACGCGCGACGGCGTTCGTAAGGTCATGCGCCACGGTGGACCCGACGACGTCCGCCATATCGGCGCCGATGTAGTCCCTGTTGGTACTTCCAAGAAACTGGTGCACGTTCTCGGAAACGAATGTCACGAGCCCGGTCTCGTCATCGAGGACGACCATGGCTCCGTGGGGCTGGATGCTGCCGGGAATGTGGATAGGCTCTCGATCGCAATTCGTGAGATCAACCAGGGACCTGTCGTAACTCAAAGGCGGTATCCTGCTCTAAATGGACCTGGGCGGCGGATGCAGTCGTGGCGATAACACCACGTCATGCGATGCTGAAGTTAAGATGCCGCGATAAATAGGGCAAGGCGTTCGGATATTCGAGACCCAGCCTCTTTTCACTGTGCAAAATCGAGTAGCAGCTGAAGTGGTTTCAACAGCTGGCTACGAACGATCAAGTCCGCTTCAAACGGCATCAAGAGCCTTGCACAGCGGCATCCTTGATAAGCCGGTACTCCAGACGACCCGCAATCGGTGGTTACCGCTACCGAATAGCGTGACCCGTTCGCTTCGTGTCCGCCGACCGCGGGGTTAGCGTAGGAGGGCCGTTACCGGCTCAGTACCCAGGCGGTCGCTGCAAGCGTTGCGGAACATGCCTTTGGGTGACCCTGGCAGAAAGTACATCGCTCTCGCTGATGAACACCTTGCCGGCGAGATCCTCCCCTCGAGATATTGCGGCTGCAGCGAGGTCGGTGAAGAACTCGGCGTATAGCGCCAGACGGCGCAACGACATCTCCGGCGGGTTGGCCGTCGCCCTGATCGCTTCACATGTCACAATCACAAGCCACACTTGCGAGCCGTCGGTCACCGCGATCTGTCCGTTTTCATGGTAGAGAAACGGTGCGGGCTTGCAAAGGGTGATTTCGGGATGGTCGACCATATCAGCTTGCCTTCCTGCTTTTAAGGTCGTCCGCGACCGATTTGCGCAACGCGTCCATGATGTTGACCACGTTCGATGCGGAAGCAGGCGCCTCCTTGGTCTTCGACGACTTCCTTGTGGGCTTCAGGGTCCTCTTCTTTTCCTCGATGAGCTTCAGCAAGCTCTCCTGGATAGGATCGCTCACCATCTCAGGCGACCATCTCGCGGACTTTTGCTTGATCAGCTTCTGCACGAGAGGGATCAGGCCGGGTTCGGCTTCGTCGTCTATGTCTTCGAAATACGCCTCTTCTGACCGTACCTCGTCCCCGAACCGTAGCGACCAGAGGACTATGCCATTGTCGCGCGGCTCCAGCACGACCGCCCGTTCGCGGCGGCCGATAACCAGCTTGGATACCCCGACGACGTTGTCGGCCTTCATCGCATCCCGGATGACGGCAAAAGCCTCATGGCCGACCGCATCGTCAGGCATCAGATAGTGCGGTTTTTCGAGGTAGATCCACTCTATGCTTTGCGACGGTACGAACTTCTGGATGTCGATTGTCTTCACCGTGTCGAGCTGGACGGCGTCGAGGTCATCGTCGCTCAGGATAACGTAGTCGTTCTCACCACGGGCATACCCCTTCGCTTCGTTCTGCTCCTTCACGGGTTTCCCGGTGACAGAGTCGATGTACTGCGAGACGACACGGTTGCCCGTCTCGCGGTTCAGCGTATGAAACCGCACCTTCTCGCTCTCGCTTGTCGCCGGGGTCATGGCGACCGGGCAGGTGACGAGCGAAAGCTTAAGGTAGCCTTTCCAGTAAGGACGGATCGCCATCGTCTCTCTCCTAGCTTGCCTTGCGCTGCGGGGCGGTCTTCGAAGCGGCGGACTTCCCGACCGCCCCACGCGCCGCACGTTTCCGACCCGTGCCAGCATTGGCATTTGCGGCCGTACGTTCAGGTCTGGTTTCGGAAGCCTCCAGCAGCCCGGCGCTCTCTCGAAGGGCGGCGAGCAGGTCGCTCGGCTGAGACACCTCTATCTTCTTGCGCTTGGGAAGTGCCTTGCCCTCGACCTTGGCCTTTACGAGTTCGGCGAGTGCTGCCTCATATCGGTCGTCGAAGGTTGCCGGATCGAATGTCCCCTTCTTCGTGCTTATGATGTGCTTGGCGAGTTCGAGCATCTCGCCTTCGATCTCCAGCTTCGGCATGTCCTCGAAAGCCTTCGAGCTGGACCGAACTTCGTAGTCGTAGTTGAGCGTCGTGGCGATCAGGCCCTTGCCGTGGGGACGGATGAGAACCGTGCGCATTCTCCGGAAAAGGACGGTTCTAGCGATGGCTGCGACCTTCGACTTCCTCATGCCGTCGCGCAGTGCTGCAAACGCATCGGAGCCCATGCGATCCGGGGTGAGGTAGTAGGGCTTGTCGAAGTAGACGTCGTCGACGTCGGAGCAGGGAATGAATGCTTCGATTTCGAGGGTCTTGTCGCTCTCCGGGATCGTGGCGGCCACCTCGTCCGGGTCGATGATGATGTACTGGCCGGTTTCGATTTCGAAGCCCTTGGTCTGGGCTTCCTTAGGCACCAGCTTTTCGGTCTCGCTGTCGATGAAGACGCGATTGACGCGGTTGCCTGTTGCCGAATTGATCGTGTTGAAAGTGATGCGGTCGGAGGTGGAGGCTGCCGTATAAAGCGCTACACCCGCTGTGACCTCTCCAAACTTGAGGAAGCCTTTCCACTGCGCTCGATGACCTGCCATACGCTTTACTCCGAATCACCCGGTTGGCGACTCCAATCGGATTCGAAGTGATTCGTTCCGAGTCAAAACGAATCATTTTTCAATGGCTTGAGCGGATATCTTGCGAGTTTGATTCAGCGTGGTTTCGTCATGCAGGCTTACCGTTTGATCTCAATCGGTTTCCAGATCACCTGGACGCTTCTGGGATCGGGATCGAACAGCTCGCAGTTGGTCTTCATGTCGGTCCTGCCGCACTCTAATTTTACCCGGGGTCGTAGCTGTGCTCTGGCGCAGCGGACTGTGTTCTCGGGTGCGCGCTTGACCTCTGTGCCGGGGCGAGATTCGGCCTATGGCAAGCGACACCGTCAGCCGAGAGGGTCCTTCGTCTGTGCCAGAAGTCCGCCAAGGCCACCTACCTCCGTGTAACGTGGCAGCACCTTCATCGTAACGGATGTCCTCGACCCGGCTATCGCTAGCTCCGACACATTGAAATAGACCAGGCGGCGCTCCAGTATTTTGTGAACCTCCTCTAAGGCGATCTGGAAATGGAACCGTTTGTAACCTGTGCTGGTTCTTGTGCAGATCAGAGAGAGGAGCCGTTATGTCAAATTCTGGAAAAGGACGCGAACAGGACCGCGCACGAGTTGCCGGCAGTCAGGAACATGAGGTCCGCTATGAGAGCGACAAAGAAGGTGTTTCCAGGGCCATGGTGAAGGACACGATCAAGGAAGTAGGCAATAGCCGCGAGAAGGTCGAACGTGAGCTCGGGAACAAAAATAGGGGAGCTAAGAATGGCGGACGATAAGACACGCGAGATCTTCGTAACAGGTCTTAAAAACGCTCATGCGATGGAGAACCAAGCGCTTTCGATAATGAAACCGCAGGTCAAGCGGATTGAAAACTATCCAGAAATAGCCGCTCAGCTGGAAAAACATATCGGCGAGACCGAGGGTCAGGTCGGTCGTCTAGAAGAAATCCTGACGAGCCTTGCAGAGGACCACTCCACACTCAAGGACATGGCCCTCTCTTTTACTGGTACCATGGCTGCTCTGAGTCACTCAGTCGCGGGCGATGAAATCCTGAAGAACAGCTTCGCAAACTTCGCTTTCGAAAATTTTGAGATCGCCGCGTACAACTCGCTAATCACTGTAGCTGAGCTTGGCGGGTATGCGGGCGTTGTGCACGCCTTGCAGCTCAGCCTCGACCAGGAAATTGCAATGGCGCGGTGGCTCGAGGATAATTTGCGACTAACTACGATCAAGTTTGCTGAACTGAAGAAGGCGGGCGAAACAGCTAAGGTCTGAGGGGCGGTCGAGGGCAAACCTCGGCCGGCTTCTCCTAATTTCTTTGCATGTCATTAATGAGAGCCTATTTGTCGACCGTTTGGTCTTCTCACCGTTCCGGCGTCCATTATTGCTAATTTCTTGCAAAGCGCGTTCGTTTCGGCGGTGTTTGTGAGCTTTGCTGAAGCTCGAGCGATGTTCTGTCTCCGTTCGATGTAGGAAGAAGTTTGGTCGCCCCGCACGGTCGGTAAAGGACTCAAAAAGTGAAGCGCTGTAGCAGGTCTGATCACAGGGGTTCTTTGTTGGTATTTGCAGGGTGCTTGGCAGCTGGCGCTGTAATAATGGTGCACCCGGTCAAGCCGAGCTGGTCTTGTGAGCCGACAGGCGAATGAAAAACCTTGAATTCAAAACAGACTCTCCTCAGTAGCCGGGCATTGACGCCAACCTCAACAGTCACAGTTTCAGTTTATGGAGACGTCTCGCTCATACGCGCTTTGCAATTTGGTGCGCCATGTAAGATAGGGCAACGCGGACATGCAAGAAAAAGAGATGCAAGCCCGCTTGAGCGGGACGGCGCTTGCCCAAGCAATGTCGTACGCTTAGAGGCGTTCCTAACAGGTGGCAATTGCCAACCAGGCACTTACGATTCCGGAACTGTCGCGGCCTTTTCAGGTTTTCCCTCAAAAATTGATGGAGGAAGCATGCCCAGGTACTATTTCAATTACCGCGTTGGCGGCATCTTGGAGCAGGATCCGGATGGAAGCGAATTGCCGGATGATGAAAGCGCGTTGGAAGAAGCCAAGTCCGCGGCGCGGGAACTGCTCGCAGCAAAGGTTCTTAAAGGCGACATTGTAGACGGTGACGTTTTTGAGATCACTACGAGCAGTGGTGAGGTCGTGCATACTTTGCCCCTTCGTGCCGTACTAAAGCTGGTATGAAACGTAAGCGCCCTATTTCGGGTATTCGCAATTATGGTCGCACACTTGTCGACACCACCATCTGGGTGGTGTCCCTCGTCGTTGTTATTCTTGTAGAGTGCTACATGTTATTGGAATGGTAGGCGCCAGCGCTACCGTGATACCTGATCGGTCATGAAGGACAGGTAGTCCCGTCGCTGGATAGAGACGGAAGCTTTAGCCGGCTCCGGACTTTCTGGCACATAAACGCGCGAAACCGGCTGGGGAGTACGCACGTTTATCGCTGCCATGGTTCCACCCATACACAGCAGCAGCAATACTACAATTAGGCCAAGTCCTGATGAGGATTCCGTTTTTGCGTTGTAACTCACGGCTTTGCTCCTTTCGTCAGGAATGAGCAAAAATCCTTTTAGTTGCATTAAAGCAGTCAGGGTCGAGGAGATAACTCTGAATAGGGAACGATCTCACCGCCTGCGGCCTTTTATTGCCGATGATCGAGACCCTATGGAAGACATGACGCTCACCGTTCCCGATATCGTAGCAAATGATTACCGTCGAAAACCGGAGGTTTTCAAGGGAGATCAATCCTAGATCGTGAACATTGGAGTAAACAGGCTTGTGAACGATCAACAGCTTAGGATATCTCAGCGCCATACACGCATGCGTAATTATACCGGTGTTTACGTCACGCCTGCCGACCTGAAGTTTTCTGCAGCGATCGTAATCGCATCGGCGAACGCGTGGTCTCGGACAATCGTCGTTTCCGCGTAAAGGCTCGGCGCAAGCGATTGGTAAGATACCCGTTACGCGGGCTTCCGCAGTGGCCGGAACAACGACTACGCAACTAACTGATCTTCGCACTTGTTCAGCTATGCCCTCGCACTGCGTGTGCTAATCCCTCATTTCGCGAACTATAACGTCCGGCGGATAACGCTACACTTAAGTCAGAAAAGCAACTGCCATTATTCCCATCGGCTAGGCCGTGGATGAGCGGGTTGTTTTCCGTTAACTTCCAGGTGGCAGAGGTCAATGAAAATACCCGCCGCCGCATCGTTTAAACGAGCCGCCTGAACACCAGGCGGTTAGTCGTATCCGGTCGGTCCGAATTCGTACGAAGCGAATTGGCGCGATTCAAAACAGGAACATCGTAGCCCGGCTGTGGTTCACAATCCGTTATTCAATCGGATTTCAGTCCCAACCTTTCAAGGAGAAATCATGTTCAGCTTTGACAAGCGTCTACAATATCCCGTGAAGGTCAATTCACCGGACCCCATCTTTGCCCGAATGCTGCAGCAGGCCATCGGCGGCGTCGAAGGCGAAATCCGAGTTTGCATGCAATACTTCTTCCAGGCCTGGGGCGCTCGCGGTCCAACTACGAAATACCGTGACATGCTGCTTCATACGGCAACCGAAGAAATCGGCCACATCGAGATGCTTGCGACAGCCGTTGCGCTCAACCTCGATAAGGCCCCGGCAAGCCTTGCGGAAGCTGGTGCGGCCGACGGTATTGTTGGTGCCGTGATGGGCGGCGAGAACCCGCGCCACGTGGTTGAGGGAATGCTCCATCGCCATATCCTGTCGACAGGCATGGCAGCCTTCCCAGGCAATTCCGAGGGCGTTCCTTTCGACATGTCCCACATCTACGCAAGCGGAAACCTCGCGGCCGACATGTATTGCAACGTGGCTGCCGAAAGCACGGGCCGCGTGCTTGCAACGCGGCTTTACAACGCTGCCCATGACGATGGCATGAAGGACATGCTGCATTTCATGATTGCACGCGACACGATGCATCAGCAGCAATGGCTCGCAGTCATTGAGGAACTTGGTGGCAACGAAGGTGCGCTTCCTATTCCCAACAGCTTCCCGCAGGAAAAGGAAGACCAGACGCACAACTACGATTTCTTCGCGACCGCGACGGATGGGTCCGTTCCTCCCCCGGCACGTTGGAATGAAGGTCCGTCGATGGACGGCAAGGGACAGTTCTCCGTCTTCCAGAACGTCCCGATGGGCGAAGAGCCCGTTCTTGGACCAGCGCGTCCAGGCAGCGGTGCGCAGAAAGAACAGATCGGATAGTTCAAGCAGGAGAGGGGCGGGGCGCTACTGCCTTGCCCCTAGTCTGCGGCCGTGAGCTTGGTAGCCCATGATACGTCGTGAAGCTCCAGCTCGCCCGGTTTTAAAGCCAGGCTGTTTCAGTCGGGGCGTCGACCAACTCCTGAAGACGCTCCCCGCCGCGAGGACAGCGTAACCTTTTCAGTTTGTAAAACCCGAAAACGTTGAGTAGGAGGCCCGAAGTTGGAACGTTATGCTTGGAAACTCCAATGCCCCGCCCGCCCTGATCTGGAGGGGATCTCAACCTTGGAAGAACTAACTACCATATTGGCTGAGGCCGATCTGCCGGGGGACGTTGCACCGAAAGAGATCGTCAGGCGGACGAAGATCATGCAACATGAGGGGCAGGGCGTCTGGAAGTCCAGAGCTCAGCCCGAGGAGCGTTGGACCCTCCTTTGGATAGAGCTTGGGTGGTCGTAGCGTTTCTCCCGGCCGCGTAAGAGACCGATATGCTCGATGAACTGGAATCACGCGCGCGAAGCCGGGTCAGGCAATCGAAAAGCCGGAAGCTCCGTCGTCGCGAAAATGGTGCGGCCGGTTCGTTCCGCGCGCAGGTCGGAGCCTTAGGAACTTACATCCTATACGAAGGTTTCTCGTGACGAAACGAACGGAGGTTTTTGTGGACAAGGTCATCGTCATCGATTTCCACGTCACCTGGCAATTGCCCGTCTTTGTCCGAATTGACAACGGCATGCGGGAACGGATTGACGGGCCGGAAGCAGCGTTGGCAGCTCTCCTCCACCGCTGGCCATCAAGCACCCACTCGGAATACGCGGTCGCCAAACGCCGCTGCGGAGACGCTGTCGCAAGGTACGGTAGCCCGTTGCTTGCCCGTAGCGCGTTTGTTGAAGCGGCAGTCGCTGCGAGGGTGCTCGCATGACAGGCTGGAGCGCCGCTCAGCCTGCGCTTCTAGACGTCATTGCCGTGGCTCATAACCGTCAAGACATCATCTACTGATGGTTGTTGTTACGCGACTTAATTAGAAGCGGGTTTGTCGCGAGGAGCAGGTCGTGGCTTCTTTGGAGCCGAGATCCCCAGTTCCCGATTTAGCTTCTTTTGAGCAAGTTTGCGGGCTCGCCGGATGCCCTCGGCCTTTTCCCGAGCACGTTTGACTGACGGCTTCTCGTAGCTCTCCCGAAGCCGCATTTCCCTGAATACGCCTTCCTGCTGGAGACGTTTCTTAAGAAGACGCAGCGCCTGATCGATGTTGTTGTCACGGACTAGGACTTGCAAAGGTTGGCTCCCGGGTAGCTCTGCTACAGATGACCAGTCCATACCTTTCACCTGCCATGCCTGACAAGGGGCTCTGTATCCCGTCGTTTTCAAACGAGTGCTTCGTTACGCCAGGATCAGTTGTAACATGTGCCTCCCGAACCGCGTTTAAGGCTAGGAGGCGAATAACCTCCGATATTCGGCTTCTGGAGTTCCGTAGGCCTCGCCAGCGATCTGTTCCAGAAGTGGGCGATCAAGGACAATCACCAAGCTTCGTTCAGAACGGATCGCACGTCTGCCTTCCAGTTTATGAAGTGCATCGGTTACACTGGGGCGCCTAACTCCCAGCATAAGGGCAAGGAAATCATGTGTCAGCGTTAACGTGTCGCCCAGACGGTCGTGAGACATAAGGACCCAACGCGCCAGACGTTTCTCAACGTCGAACCTTCCATCGGCAAGGGCCGTGGCTGCGATCTGGATCATGAACACGTGAGCGTACTTGAGTAAGACCGCCGACAAGGAGACGCTCTCTCCTATCAAGCGCCGAAGCGTTGCCGCTTCAATCCTGTGAGCCTCACCTGCACCCTGCATAAAGGATCGATGGGGAGAACTTTCGGACCCTAGAATGACGGGAATACCAGAACAACCCTCATGACCAATGCATCCAACTTCAATCCTGTGAGTTCCGGCGACCGCAATCTCTGACGACAAACCGCTTTCGAAGAAGTAGACGTGAGAAATTGGGGTATTCGGTTCGAAAAGTACGTCGCCCTGGTTCAGGTTGATTCGCTGGAGATGCGGTCTCAGCATCTCCAAGTCGTTCTCGGGCATATTTTGCAATAGCCCATTGGATGTCCAGGTCAAAGTTGCCTCCGTGGTACGCTTTTAGCGCCTGAAATAGAGACCTTGACGCGCATGTCCATATAGGGCGCGAAGGATGGAAACTTTTGCGATGTACTTCAGTTTGGAAGCCTCACGGGAGTAGAAACCTTGCCTAGGTATTTCTTCAATATACGATCTGGCGAAGTGCTGAATAAGGATCCAGAGGGCGAAGAGCACGAGACCCTGTCATCCGCGGAGAACGAAGCAATCCAGTCAGCCCGAGAAATCATGGGAGAGGCCGTCAAAAGCGGCTGAGCGACGCTGGGTTGTCTCCAACGATCGTATGAACTCTCTTAAAGTGAGCCGGCTCAGATCCCTCCGCCCAACAGAAAAAACTGCTGACTTATTACAGGCAATGGGGCCGCACGTTCTAATAGAAAGGGGCGACTGTGAGACCGTGAATCAGAGGATCATCAGTCTCTCGTGTAGTCTGGACAGCCGCATGATGGAAATCTGTTCGCAGGCAGGTCGAGATGCTGACCAATAAATTTACGGACTTCACTTTCGAGAATACCAATTGTGACGGCAACGCCGGCATCGCGTAGAATGGAAATTCCTTTTCCATTGTTTCGAGGGTCTGGGTCGAGCAGGCTCACGACAACGCGACGTACACCTCGTTCAACCAGCATCAGAGCGCAGGACCGCGTTCTGCCGCGAAAAGAGCAGGGTTCAAGTGTGACATAAGCAGTTACCCCGTCCAAACGACTGTCAATCTGGCTGACCGCGTGAGCTTCGGCATGAAACTGGCCAGGCGCGTGCGTGTAGCCTTCACTCAATACCGCTCCTTCACTTACCAGGACGCAGCCAACGGGTGGATTCGGAAGACAGGCCGGGAGAGCTTTCTGCGAAACCAGTAAGGCACGTTTCATGAAGCGGTTGTCGGTAATTTCGCTCTCAGCAACAAAATTCATCTTGGCTCCCCTTAGCCGAGGCTAGTCCAGAACTTAAGGCAGAAGGTCGATATGCGCATATTCCGAGATATATCGGATTGTGGTAACGAAATGTGGCGCAGCAGGGTAAAACTCGTTGGAGGCTAACTCGGTCGCTAGGTCTTTGCTCATGGCAAGGATTTAGAGAAGATCGCAGCCGGGCGGTAGCAGAACTGACTGCCGCCTGACGTAAAGGCACCACTTGCGTGAGGGTCATTTACCGTCCATTCGCCGATGATCTCCGCTAGTCCATTCACTAACAAAGACCTCAACGCCTTCTGGTCGATAATATTCTACGCGCTAAATTCCGTAAATTGATCTAGGTCGGCACCCGCCGGCAGACAGGGGCTGATCAGTAAAGTTCTAGCACAAAAGTCTGACCTGTCTGTCAGCCAGAGTAGGAGGCACGCATGCAGCCGAAAGATGGTCTTATCAACGACAGCGCCGAGGTTCGCCTCGCGCTTTTTGATTTTGCCTTCCACCATGCGCCGATTGGGGTCGCGGTCGTTGATGTCGACGGGCGTATCCTGCGTGGTAACAGTGCCTTTTCCAAACTCGTCGGAATTCCGCTTCCTGTATTGCAGGGAACCCCGTTCGCAGACTTCACGCACCCGGACGACCTCGAAGCGGATCTTGTTCTCTTCAGGGAAGTGCTTGTGGGTGTGCGAGACGGCTACACGATCGAGAAGCGCTACGTGCGACCCGATGGTCGGATCGTTGAAGTCGTCATTCATGTGGCGGCGATGCGCGATACTCATGGAAACGTCGTACGGTTCCTTTCGCAGATCGAGGACATAACTGTCCACAAGGAACACGAACGACAGCTCGCCGAAAAGGCTGCCCAGCTAGAACTAGCGATGGAGGCGTTGCGGGGCGGCTTCTGGCACATGGACGTAAACACGGAAACCTTCCAGACGTCGGATCGCCTTGCTGCATTCATTGGAGGGCCCGAGGCCGCAAGGCTTGATCTGCAGCGGTACCTTGGCAAGATGAACCCGGAGGATATTGCAGCCGCAGACCTGACACCGCTCCTATCAGGCACGGTCGATCAGTCCGTTGCTGAGTATCGTCTCGATACCGTGTCGGGGGAGAAGTGGATGCGTTGCGATCGTCGCCTGCTCAGGGATGCGGATGGCAGACCGCGCCGCGTCGTCGGTGTCGCGATAGATTTTACGGAGGAACACCAGCGTCTGGAGGCCTCTCAACGGAATTCTGAAAGGGATTCCCTTACCGGGTTGCTGAACAGGAGAGGACTGGCAAACCAATACCAGCAGATGAGCACCACCTCCGGCATAGGCGTTCTTGCAGTCGACCTCGATGGATTCAAGAAAGTGAACGACCGCTTCGGGCATCCGGCGGGAGACGCAGTTCTTCTGGAAGCCGCAGGTAGGCTCAGTGCCTGTATCCGCGGGGAAGACCTTGCCGCCAGGACCGGAGGGGACGAGTTTGTCGTGATCGTCGCTGGAGACCAGAAGGCTGCGGAGGGCGTCGCTGAACGGATAGTCGCGGAAATGCGCCGAGTGATCGGTTTGAAAGAAGGCGAAGTCCAGGTTAGAGCGACCGTAGGCGGAATCTGGGCGACGGCGAAATCCGATCTGGACGCGCTTGTTTCGCAGGCTGATACAATCCTCTACGCTGCAAAGGCTTGTGGCAAGGACAGATGGGCAGTCGAAGTCGCTGATTAGGATGGGCGCACGTCTATGCTTGTCTATGCGTCTCTCATTCGCTGGGCACGGTGCCCGGATCTTGCCCTTTGCAACCTTGTCGAGCCGCCTTGTTTCCTCGGATTCGTCGCCCTGACGGCGATGCTGCCGCAATATTAGCCGGATGTTAATGTCGCAATCCTAAGCTTGCTTTCGACGAGATCGACATGGTCGATCGCATGACGCGCATCGTCGCCCTTCACTTCAAGCTGTTGCTTCCAATTCCCTTCGGCTCACCTCTTGGGCTGTCTGGCTGTCGGCAGCTTCATGCGCGCTCTCATCCCAATCTCCAGTAGATTTCAAATGCTCAAGAACACCGCCATTAGATCAAGATACTCTCGGTCATTCTTCTCCTGCCATTCGTCGCGACCGCGGAAGTTTAGGGCATATCCTCCATCAAGGCTGGGGCGCGAAGAAGAGTGGCTGCCGTTCGGAGTTGCAAAGATCGACGCGATCCTCCCGGATGGCGGCCTGGCGCATGAAGCGCTCCTCGCATTTTTGCAGGCGGGTATCGGGCAATGTTGAAGGGGCAACGGCTGCGCTGTTCGCCGCAGGGGTCGCTGCACGGACAAAAGGCCTATTGTTTGAGCCCCGGCGGCATCATCTAACTGCAAGAGACCATCGTAGTCGGGGGAGCTCCATTGTCCGGTATCGTACGCAACAATTGCTAAGACTGCGCCGCCGCCTAAGTTTTTCGACATGAGCGGAAACACGGAAAAGAAGCCCTCCACTCGCGAGCTGAGGCGCGCGGCGGCTCAACAGACTTCAGAATTCGTCCGCCTTCACGCCGAGGCGGAGAAGAAAACGCGCGACGAGAAGACAGCCCGCCTTCGTGCACTCAGACTTGCCAGACATAATGATCATTAAGAAAGCGCGGTGACTTCGAGGAGGTGCTGAGCGCCAGTCCCGGACCTACTTGTGAGCCGTAGGTTCGATGCCGTTTTCATGGACATCGGAGAGATCTCGAATCTTGGCGGCGGCATCCTTTAATGCCGTTTCGGACTGGTCCTGCGAGGACTAATTCCTCCAGTGGCAGCTAAACCATCGGCAGCGTCGATGACGTGGCGGCCGGGCCAACGGTGAATATGATCGCGGATTCTGTCGATCGCCTGCTCCAGAAGCCTCTGCTTCTCCTGATCTACTATTCCGTTTCTACCGTCCGCTGCATGAAGTAGTTGTTCCACAAGTCGTCTGCTGAGTTCACGGTAGAACTCCGTACCGTCGTACCTCCGCGACCGGAAACCTTCGTGTCCCCGAGAGGTAAGCCTGGCGCGCCGCGCTGGCAGATTCTCCCGGGCGTGAATTTCAGTTTCCCATCGGCAGGGATCGTGGCTTGGAAACGCGAGGCATGTCACGAGCCGCTGTGCAGTCCAGGTAACCGGGATCGTCAGAGGATCGGCGACGTGGAACCGCGCACCTCTACCGGAGAGCCGGGCTCTCCAATGAAAGTTGCCTCAATACGGCATGGCTGCCCCATGTCCGCGCCCTGGATGATGACGATTGTGCCGCTTTGCACGATGCCCACGTCGCGCAGCACTCCAGCAAACGCAGCGGCTGCGGAACCAGTCGCAGGATCCTCAAGGACCCCGCCGATCGCGAAGGCGTTTCTAGCATGGAAAAGACCGTCATGCTCCCTGAACATAAAAGCCACCGTCCCAATGCCGTTCGTTGTCATGAACTCGCGTCCACGGTCGAGGTCGTAGTCCATACGAGAAAGAGCAGCCCGAGAGGTAAGGGAAATGAAGAGATGCTCAGTCCCCGCGTTGGCCGCGCGAGGCGGTAGCGCCGGATCGAGATCCGTTTTCGAGTAGCCGAACAGAGCCAGTGCCTCGGGCAGGATGGCTGGATCGGCGGCTGAGCTGCGCGTGGGAGGGGAACGCAGTACGCTGCACCAGCCGTCCTGGCCCTTGCCAGATTGAACTTCGATATCAGCGTTCGCAAGAGACAGCGCATATCGGCCCTCTCCATGCGTCTGTCCCAGCACCGTCCCGAGAGCAATCGTCGCATGGCCGCAGAACGGTACCTCGTTTTCCGGTGAAAAGAACCGTACGATCCAGGAGCCGTCATTCTTCGGCGCCGCAAACACCGTCTCGGAGTACCCGACGTCCGCCGCGACAGCCTGCATCTTCTCCGGAGAGGGCAGGGCGGTAGCGAGCACGACACCCGCGGGATTTCCTCCCGCACCAGCCATCGTGAAGGCAGCTACCCGGTGTACATGCATGTCGTGGTCTCCATCAGGACTGCTACTTCTGAATCAGAATCGCCAACGGGTCAATCGTGTGACAACGCCGCTGGTTATACGGCGTTTGGGATCGATCAGCATGATAGTTGCACCACTGACTTTGATCCGGCCAAAGCGATCCGACGGGCTTCGACACAGCGTCTGGATGGAAAAAACTACGAAGTCCTTGAAAAACAGGTTGGCGAACCTCACCTAGGGATCACCACCCACTTTGCCGACGGCCTGCAGCGACCATGAAGGTTGCGCGTTCGCCGTCGCGGGTGACGAGGGCGCTCCCCATGACGGGTCGAGCGCCCTCTGTTCGTTTCCGCTAGGCTGAAGTAACATGTCATCAGCGGGGCTGATCATCTTCTTCCACGGCATCGGCGCGTCCGGCCCACAACTCGCGCTCTTGTAATTAGAGAGAACGCCACGTAACTTTTCACGTCATCTCAACGGCAGTTCTGAGGCTAGCTCCAAGCCGGTGCTTCACGACCTCATAAGCGTGTCGCAGACAGCGCGCGGATGACGATCTCGTCTTGCCGAAAGCGGCGCTCGAGTTCCCTTCGGTAGACGAGCCACCACTCAGGATCCAGTTCGTCCGCCATCACCTCCGCGACTACAATGTCGTCTTCTTGCACGTCTCCACCATCTTCCCAGAGGCCCTGCGCCGGAGCGCTACGGTGGAAGGTGAGGCCACCAAACTTCTCAGTCAGCTCTTCGCGAACCTGATCGAGAAGCAGGGGGGCAGCTTTGCCGCCAGAGGTGGGCAGTAGTATCTGAATGAGATGCATCAGACGTCCGAAGTTTGCGAGTAGAACGAAACCCGGATTTGCATCAGGAGTTCCATGCACCCAGTTAGTCGGTTCACGCGCAGGAGAGGATGGTCCAGGAGTGCAGCGCGAGCATTATAAGAGGACGCAGCCTGTCGCAAATGCAACGCCTCGCTGGCAGGATCATCAGGAAGTTAGCCTAGATCTCCAGCAGAGCTACCTCAACCTGATCTTCTAATCGTCGCAAGGAGCGCCGATGTAGATACTTTTCAACCGACAAGCAAAGGCCGCCACGGGGGCGGCCTTTGCCAATGTGCGAAGTTTCAGGCTCACTTACCTTTGCCTTTGGGGTTCGCGGATGCTTTTGCAAGTTGCGTCAGCTTATCGTCTGTCGCCTTCTCTTCCTCCAGATTCGCTTCGAGAAGCGGTATGGCGTCGGTCAGGTCAAGCTGGTTTGCCCACTCGATCAGCGTACCGTAACGGGCGATCTCGTAATGCTCGACGGCCTGCGCCGAGGAGATGAGCCCGGCATCCAGAGCAGGTGAACCCTTGAATTCCTCCATGATCTCCTCGCCCTCTGCGATGATGCCCTGGATCGCTTCGCAGGTCTTGCCGCGTGCGGGTTTTCCGAGAAGCTCAAATACCTGCTCAAGGCGTTCGATCTGGCCCTGTGTCTCATCGCGGTGCTGCAGGAAGCCGGCCTTGCCTTCCTCGGACTGCGCTGCGCGCGCCATTTTGGGCAGCGCTTTCAATATCTGTTTTTCGGCGAAATAGATGTCTTTGAGGGTATCGAGAAAGAGGTCTTCTAGAGTTTTGGTCGTTGCCATTGTGGTCTCCTATTTTCGAACATCACGGATCCGTGACTCCCAAACGAACGTAGGTCGGGGGCTGAAGTTCCGTTAGAATCTCAGGGGTTCTCTTGATGCCCCTCTCGTCGGCTACCATGATCCAGATGTCTGGGCGAACACTCCGCAGGTTCTGTTTTCGTTAAAGCATGGGAACGCTGCAGGCAGATCTATATTCTGTGGTGCAAGCATGAGATGGGCACTGAGCTACGACGCTGCACAGGCGCGAGCACTTAAAGGCCGGCGTCACGTTTCCGCACCGAAAGTAACACCTCAAGCGACATGAACCGCATAAACCTGCTTGGTCACGCGACACGTTGTGAACATAGATCTGTTCGAAGCTCAGGGATTCCGTATCATGTCAAGCAACTCGCGTTTTTCCTTGGCATGACGGGCTACCCAGCCTATACGCGCCTGCGCAATATTGGCCGTCCGAAGCCCAGAGAGACTGTGGTCGTCGCCGCAGCAACCGGAGCGGTTGGCTCAGTCGTTTGTCAGCCAGCTCGTACCCGATGCCCGTCGATGCACCCGTGATAACGGCGAGCCCTCTTTGAGTTTCGATCGACATATGAGTTCTCCCTTTGGCTTGAGGATCGGTCTGCTGATGCGTCCCAGTTGCGCACGTACCGGCAATCTCACTTCCGAACGATAGCGCGAAGCCTTGCGTGAGTGAGCCTCAGATTACCGAGAAGATGGTTCCAAGCATCATGACGTAGGCCACTTGCAGTGGCAGAAATCGGACCATGCGAATGTTAGTACTTTCTTGACCGACACAAGCAAACCACCAGTTAGACCTCGATTTGCACTTTGTGACATTTTGTTCCGCTACTTTGTAGTCCCGTATCCGGCTGGCCTATTATGTTGATTTCCGGCTTTGCGGCGCTCTTGTTGGGGCGTCCGGGAGGTGTCAACGCTTTGCTTAAAGCGTTGATGGCCGTCATGCTCGATCAGCGACTTGTCGGCTTCTTCGGTGACGTCTTTCGGCTCTGTCATAGTTAGTCCTTTCGGCAGCCCCGAGGACGTGGATACCTACGCCAACGACAAAGCCGGCTGTCGCATATGGGTGACAGCCCTTCTGCGATCGTCGGGCAGAGAACCCTACGACTGCAAGGAATCAAGGATTATGAAACGTTATCGTTCCTCCTCAAACAGTCTAGTCCGGAACCGTACATTCGTGGCAGGAACCAGATCTCCGAGAACAAAACTCTGTCGTACACTGGCGGTCATGGTTGATGTGGGACATGCAGATATTTCCCATCACCTGCGGTACTGACAAAAGCGGAATGGGTGCAGACGCGACGACACGCACAGAAGGTCTACTCCGATGCAAGTCGAAGAATGTCCGGACGATGCAGGCTGCCCTTCTACTCATTCTAAGGTATTGAGGTGCTCGAGCATCGGGAAAGAGCGGTTGAACAGCCGCAGTGATCCATTAGTACGCGCAACGGCCGCAATCAGACCTAACGTGTCGCGCCGTGTTTGAGATACTCAGTGGACGCAGCTGGTCGGTCAGAGCGACGGCTTAAGATTGTGACGAAAGGTCCAATCGATTTTCCAGGCAGCAACAACTCACGACTGGGAACCTTCGCATATCACTGGTGTTTCAGGAATTCGTAGGCTTGCTTCGTATGCTGCTAGTGAACTTTTGGGGGGATGATGACCGCAAGACCTAAAAGGAAGTCCAAGATCGGCTTTGACAGCGGGCCTGCCGGCGGCTGGGGGTCGGCGCGCTCGGTCACTGAGATTG
This sequence comes from Neorhizobium sp. DAR64872/K0K18, assembly GCF_050500175.1. Lineage (NCBI taxonomy): Bacteria > Pseudomonadati > Pseudomonadota > Alphaproteobacteria > Hyphomicrobiales > Rhizobiaceae > Neorhizobium > Neorhizobium sp. DAR64872/K0K18. Next base: position 81,937 of record NZ_CP191448.1, on the reverse strand, counting down.
TCCTACGCGAGCATGTTCCCTTATCAGGCTCTGTCCTGCTGACGAAACAAAACAAAGCCGATGGCTACATGTGCGTGAGCTGCGCTTGGGCCAAACCGGCAAAGCCCCATCCGCTGGAATTTTGTGAGAATGGCGCCAAGGCAACCGCCTGGGAGATCACTACCCGCCGCGCCGACGAGGCCTTCTTTTTTGAGCATACGCTGACGGAACTAGAAGGGTGGCTTGACCACGATCTGGAAGAGCAGGGCCGCCTGACCCATCCCATGCGCTGGGATTCGATCACCGACAAATACGTGCCCATTTCTTGGGAAAGTGCTTTCGAGGAGATCGGCCGCGATCTCAAGCAGTTCGACCCCAAGAACGTCGAGATTTATACCTCTGGCCGCGCGTCGTTGGAAACCTCCTACATGTACCAGCTTTTCGCGCGCATCTACGGTAGCAACAACCTCCCCGATTCCTCCAACATGTGCCACGAGAGTTCGTCCGTCGGCCTGCCCCAGAGCATCGGTGCGTCCGTCGGCACAGCTGTTCTGTCGGATTTCCAGAACTGCGACTGTATCTTCTACATCGCGCAGAATGTCGGAACCTCATCGCCGAGGCTTCTCCATGACCTGCAGGACGCCGTGCATCGCGGTGTGAAGGTCGTTACCTTCAACCTTCTGCGCGAACCTGGTCTGGAGCGGTTCACCAATCCGCAGGCGCCTATGGAGATGTTGACGCTGAAGGAAACCCCGATCTCCAGCGACTACTACCAGCTAAAGAACGGCGGCGACATCGCCGCCCTGTTCGGCGTCAGCAAGGCGCTGATCGAGGCCGACGACTCTCTTCATGCTACCCATATTTCAAAAGTTGCCGGCTCCGATAAGGTACCCGCAGATCCGAACAGTCCTGCAAGCGTTGCCTTTGCCGCGTCCATGGCCGCTGCCGATAAGAAGCACGTGCTTGATCATGATTTCATTGCGGAACATACGGCAGGCTTTGCTGAGTTCGCCGCCGCCGCCCGTAGCTATTCCTGGGAAGAGCTGGAGCGCGTGTCGGGCCTGACGCGCGCGCAGATGACTGAAGCAGCACGCACATATGCCGCCTCTGACGCGGTCCTCATCTGTTATGGCATGGGTCTCACCCAGCACGTCATGGGCGTGGAGAACGTCCAGATGGTGGCCAATCTGGCGCTCCTGCGCGGCAATATAGGCAAGCCTGGGGCCAATATCTGCGCCGTGCGCGGCCATTCGAACGTGCAGGGCCAGCGCACCGTCGGCATTACCGAAAAACCGGATCTCGTTCCGCTCGACACATTGTCGGAGCTTTACCGTTTCGAACCGCCGCGCTGGGTCGGACACACCACGGTCGATACCTGCAACGCGATCCTCAAAGGTGAAACCCAGGCTTTCATCAGCCTTGGCGGCAATTTTATACGCGCCGTGCCAGAAACGGCGGCGATGGAAGAAGCCTGGCGTAAGATTCCCTTGACAGTGCAGATTGCCACCAAGCTCAACCGCAGCCACGTCATCCACGGTAAGGTCGCCTACCTGCTCCCCTGCCTTGGGCGCCTGGAAGTCGACCAGCAGGCAAGTGGGCCTCAGGAAGTGTCCATCGAAAGTTCGGTCGCCCAGTTCCACGGGTCGCGCGGTCGCTCCAAGCCGGCAAGCCTGCACCTGCTGTCCGAACCGGCCATCGTTGCCCGCATGGCAAAGGCAACGCTCACCAACGGGACGGTCCCGTGGGACAGCTGGGTGGCGAACTATGCCGAGATCCGCAACGCCATCGAGCGCACCTATCCCGAAACCTTCAAGGACTTCAACAAGCGTTTCATGCAGCCAGGCGGCTTCCACCGTCCTGTGCCGGCGCGCGAGCGTAAATGGGTGACTGCCAACAAGAAGGCGAACTTCATCACCCCGCCACGCCTGTTCCCCGAATTTGAGGACATGGCCGCTGGCGAAAACGTGCTGAATTTGGCAACGCTTCGCTCCAACGACCAGTTCAACACCACGATCTATGGTTACAACGACCGCTTCCGCGGCGTGAACGGGACCCGTCAGGTCGTGTTCGTCAACAAGCACGACATCATCCGCATGGGCTTTGCCCCCGGTGATATTGTCGACCTGACCACGGGGATCGACCCACAAACCGAACGCAAGGTGAAGGGTTTCCGCCTCGTCGCTTACGACATTCCCAAAGGATGTTGCGCAGCCTATTATCCCGAAACGAATCCGCTTTTCCCGCTCGCCCATCACGATCCGCAGGCAAAGACGCCATCGTACAAACTCTTGCCAATCTGCTTCACTCGGTCGCAGACTGAGCCCAATCAATAGGTAATGCGTAGTCAGTCGGCAGGAGCCATGGGCAACGAAACGTCGACAAGGATCTGGGTTGTGGGTGCTGCTGCCGGTCTTGCCGCATTGGCGGCGGCCGTCGGCTGGATGCGCGAGCCTCGGCAGTACCGCGCCTCGCCGCCGCTCACCGCGGCGCTCGACCAGTTCCGCCTCATGCCGAACGCCATCAGCGGAACGCCGCCCGAAGTTTACTTTGCCCTAGGCAAGCCCTATGAGACGACGGCCTTCGACCTCGGCCAGGGCAAGCGGCTTTATTCCTGGTTCGGCTGTTTCGCGTGCCATGGCGAAGGCACGGGCGGGAAAGGGCCGTCCTTTATCGACGGCTGGTGGCTTTACGGACCGTCCATGGTGTCGATCGTGGCGTCGATCCGCGACGGTCGCCCGCACGGCATGCCGGCCTTTAAAAATCGGATGACCAGTGATGAGATCTGGCAGCTTGCCGGCTACCTCAAGTCGCTGGGCGCCTATACCGCCAGCGTCACAGCCACCAGCCGCAATGACGAAAAGACGGGCCGCCCAGCGGAAAATCGTGCACCGGCCTCGCTTCTCTTCAACGAGGGCCCGGACCCCCTGCATCCGGACCAGGGGCCGAGACCGTGATCAGAATCCTGCTTGGCGTTTTCCTTCTTATTCTGCTTTTGGGATGCAGCGGCAACCAGTCGGCACTCGATACCCATGGTCATTCGGCGAATGCCTTGAAGGACCTGATTATCCTGATCGTCGCGGTGTGCACGGTCGTGTGGCTGCTTGTGGTCGGATTCCTTCTTTGGGCACTTGCCCGCAAGCGCGAAACGCCCCGACGCGATAACGATGCCGAGCGCAGAATGAGGCTTTCGGTTCGTGTCGCAGTCGCGGCCACGGCGCTGACCGTGGCGGGCCTGACGGTTGCCAGCTTCACCACCACCCGGGACTTGACCAGCGGCAACGACGCCTCCCTCGTCGTGCGCGTCAAGGCGCAGCAATGGTGGTGGCAGATCACCTACCAGGGCGCCGACCAGCGGCCAGCCTTCCTGATCGCCAACGAACTCCACATCCCGGTCAACCGAGATGTCCGGCTGGAACTCGAATCACTCGATGTCATCCACTCGTTGTGGATCCCGAGCCTTGCCGGAAAGCTCGACATGATCCCCGGTCGCAAGAACATCATCACCATTCGTGCTACACGCCCCGGTATCTATCGCGGCCAATGCGCCGAATTCTGCGGCCTGCAGCACAGCCACATGGCCTTCGTTGTGGTGGCCGAGGAAGAACCGGCTTACTGGCAATGGTACGCCGCCCAGGCCACACCCGCAACTGAGCCTAAGGTTGCGGAAGCCGCAGCCGGAAAAGCCGTGTTCATGAACAAGCCATGCGCCGCCTGTCACACCATCCGCGGCACCCTAGCCACGGGTACGTCCGGCCCCGATCTCACCCATATCGCCAGCCGCCGCACGATCGGTGCCGGTCTTCTAGAAACCACACGCGGTTCGCTCGCTGCTTGGATCGCCGATCCCCAAACGCTTAAGCCCGGAAACAACATGCCGCTCGTGCCACTGACCAGCGACGAGCTGCGGCAGATCTCGGCCTATATGGAAGAACTGAAATGACACGGGATCAGGGGGCGAGGGTACCGCTGGACGTCGACATCCCCGATGCCGAACTGGAACGCCGGCTCGACAAGACCTGGCGCGCTAAATCCGGTTTCTGGGGCTCCATATCCACGGTTGATCACAAGGTGGTTGCCGGCCGCTACATCGCCACCGCCTTCGTGTTTTTGTTTCTGGGCGGCTTGTTGAGCCTCGCCATGCGCCTGCAGCTGGCACGGCCGGAAGCCCGCTTCATCAACCCAGATCGTTACAACCAGATCTTCACCATGCATGGCACAACTATGATGTTCCTATTTGCCGTTCCGGTAATGGAAGCCATGGCCGCCTATTTAGTGCCCTTGATGGTTGGCACCCGCAACATTGCCTTTCCCCGGCTCAACGCCTTCTCCTATTGGGTCTTCCTGTTTGGCGGCATCCTGCTCTGGGTGGCGTTTGCGCTCGATACCGCGCCGGATGTAGGCTGGTTCGCTTATGTGCCGCTTGCCGGCCCACAATACAGCCTCGGCAAGCGCACCGATCTATGGGCGCAGATGATCACGTTCACGGAAGTGGCAGCACTCGCCGTTGCGGTGGAAATCGTCGTTACCGTGTTCAAGCAACGCGCGCCCGGCATGTCGCTAGACCGCATACCCGTGCTTGTCTGGGCTATGCTGGTTATGTCCTTCCTAGTCATCATGGCCATGCCTGCGATCATGTTTTGCAGCACCACGCTGATCCTCGACAGGCTGGTAGGCACTCACTTCTACAACCCAGCAGAAGGCGGGGATGCGCTACTTTGGCAGCACCTCTTCTGGTTCTTCGGCCATCCGGAGGTCTATATCATCTTCTTGCCGGCTGTCGGCATGGTCTCGACAATCCTGCCCGCCTTCGTAGGGCGCCCCCTGTTCGGCTACATGCTGCTGGTCATGGCGCTGATTTCTACCGGCGTGCTCTCATTCGGGCTTTGGGTGCACCACATGTTCACTGTTGGCCTGCCGCGTGTCGGGGAAAGCTTCTTCACCGCTTCCAGCATGTCGATTGCCATCCCCGCCGGCATCCAGATCTTCTGCTGGCTAGCGACCATATGGGCGGGCAAGCCTGTCTATAAGACCCCGTTTCTGTTCATCCTCGGCTTCATCGTAACCTTCGTGATGGGTGGCATGACCGGGGTGATGGTCGCCTCCGTCCCCTTCGACACCCAGGTCCACGACACCTATTTCGTGGTGGCGCACTTCCATTACGTGCTGATCGGCGGCGCCGTGTTTCCGCTGATCGCGGCCGTCTATTACTGGTTCCCCAAGATGACCGGGCGGATGATGAGTGAGCGGCTCGGCCGCTGGTCTTTCTGGCTAATCTTTTCGGGCTTCCACCTGACCTTTTTCCCCATGCACATCCTCGGCCTCTGGGGCATGCCGCGGCGCGTCTACACTTATCAGCCGGAACTTCCCTGGGCGTCGCTCAACCTGTTCGTCAGCATCAGCGCACTGATCCTCGCCGGCGGCTTCTTGGTTTTCCTCATTAACTTGATCCGCAGCCGAAGACACGGCCTCCCTGCCGGCTCCAATCCTTGGGGCGCTGCGACGCTCGAATGGGCTACATCCTCGCCACCGCCGCCCTACAACTTCCGCCGAATCCCGGTTGTCAGTAGTCTCGATCCGCTGACGCCCGAGGAAAACGAGCTGCCGGTCGTGGCGGGTTTGCGAACCGATCGGCGGGAACTGCTGGTCACGAGCGTGGTCGAAGCGCTGCCTCAGGCACGGGAATCGTCCACGACCGACTCGGTCTGGCCCTTCTGGGCCGCGGTCGCGACCTCGATCATGCTGATATGGTCGATCTTCACGCCCTGGGCCGTTGTATGGGGCTCGATCCCGGTAACAATCACGCTGATCGGCTGGTTCTGGCCGAAGGGTTCTGCGGAGGATGAGTCATGAAGGACCGCGTCGTTCTCGATGCCTCGACCCTGCCCATGCATGGCATGGGAGCCGCAAGTCCTACATGGTGGGCGACCGGCGCGTTCATGCTGATCGAAGGCAGCGGTTTTGCCATGGCGATCGCCGTCTACCTTTACCTGATGAGCCTCGCGCCCTCCTGGCCAATGGAAGCGCCGCCGCCGGATCTCTGGGCCGGCACATGGCTGACCCTCATCCTTATCGCGAGTGTCGTGCCGAATATGCTGGTCTCGCGATGGGCGCATCGCCGGGAACTGCGCAAGGTGCAGATCGGCCTAGCGGTGATGACGATCCTCGGCATCGTTCCACTTGTTTTCCGGGCCTTCGAGTTCACCACGCTCAACATCCGATGGGACGACAATGCCTATGGCTCCATCCTATGGGTGCTCCTAGGCCTCCACACCACCCATATCCTGACCGACGTGGTCGACACGATCGTCCTGACCTGCCTGATGTTCTCGCGCCACGCCGACAATACCCGCCGCTACGGAGATGTGCAGGACAATTCCATGTACTGGAACTTTGTCGTCATCACCTGGCTTCCCCTTTACGGCTGCATCTACGGATTGGCACGGCTATGACCTGGGCAATGGTGCGCTATGCAGGGCTGATCATCGCGCCAACTGCTTGGGCGGCAAGCACCCAGTTCGGCCAGATCCTGCCTTACGGCGACTGCAGTTCGGGTGCGGGCTTGACCGTTTTCGTGACATTCGCCGCGGCAGCACTTGCCGCAGGCGCGGGCTTCCTCTCCTGGCAGCAGAAGAACCATGTCATTTCACGCACACAGCGCGCCATGACCTATGTCGCCACTTTTTCAGGTCTCAGCTTCGCCTTTGCGACCATTCTGCAGGGAGCAGCCACGCTGCTGTTGAGCCCATGCTTGCATTGATCGCCGCCCTCCTTTTCCTTCTCCTTGGCGTCCAGGCCTCCGCCCATGGCGGCGAAAGCCATGGTTCCATGGGATGGACCTTCGACCCGTGGATCGTGTCTTTGCTGCTCCTTATGGCGGTGCTTTACGCCTCCGGCGTGACCCGCCTCCGGATGCGGCGCGGCCGGCCCGTTGAAGCGGTGCGGCGGGCAGGTTGGTTTTTCTGGAGCGGGCTTGCCGTTCTCGTTCTGGCGCTGGTGTCACCCATCCATGAACTGGGCGAGCACTTGTTCACCATCCACATGATCGAGCACGAGATGGTCATGGCGGTTGCAGCCCCACTTCTTGTTCTGGCGAAACCGGCCGCCATGATGCTTTGGGGCCTGCCGAAGTCGATCCGCCGCGTGACGGGCGCTGCGATGGGGAGCAGTGCTTCGCGCGCTTTGTGGCGAACGTTGACCGCACCGGCGATGGCGACCTCGCTGCACGGGCTTGCCATCTGGATCTGGCACTATCCGCCGCTGTTCGATGCGACCGTGACCGATGTGCTGATGCATCGGCTGCAGCACTTGAGCTTCTTCGGCACCGCAATCCTGTTCTGGTGGGCATTGATCTGGCGCGCAGGCCGTGGAGCCGCCGCGTGGCACCAGTTCCTCACAATGCTACACACCAGTATCCTCGGCGCCCTGATCGCCCTCGTACCCACGGTGCTGTATCAAGTCCAGACCCAGTACGCGCTTGAATGGGGCATGACGCCGCTCGAGGATCAGCAACTCGCCGGCATCATCATGTGGGTGCCGGGCGGCATTATCTATGCCGGAGCCGCTTTGTGGTTCCTCAACACCTGGATCAGGAACGCCAGCAAGGGAGGGGGCGATGCCGACTAAATCCGTTTGGCCTAAGCTTGTTGGTCCCGCGCTCCTTATCGGCCTCCCTCTTGTTGCTGGGATTGCCGTCACCACGGCCAAGGCGAGGCTGAAACAGGAGGCGGTGGCGCAAGCGCTGACCGGCGGCAATCCGGCGCTCGCACCACCGATCTTCCGCCGTTACGGCTGCGGCGGCTGTCACACTATTGCCGGCATCCCCGGCGCCGACGGTAAGGTTGGAGGCCCACTCGCCGGGCTGTCGGAACAGGTTTACATCGGCGGCGTTGTCAACAACAACTCCGACAATCTAGTGGTTTGGATCGTGTCGCCCCAGCGCTTCTCGGCCAATTCGGCCATGCCCGCAACCGGCGTCAAGGAAAGTGAAGCCCGTCATCTGGCAGCTTATCTGTATGCTCATTGATCAAGGTTGTGGCGTCGGCCGCGCAGGCAGCGATTTGATGTAGCGGGCAATGGCGTCGCGGTCGCTCTGAGGCAGCAGCGCCATGTTTGTGACCACATCAGTCATGGACGAGCCCACCCGCCCATGGTTCGGCGTTACGCCGGTCTTTAGCATCCGCGCAATATCTGCTTCTGCCCAGCTGCCGATCCGGAACGGGGTGATGTTGGGAACGAAACCCGTGCCTTCTGGGTCGGGCCCACCGGCAAAGCGGGAGGAAGGTTTGATGGCGCCAAGCACATTGCGGCTCGAATGACATTCGGCACAGTGACCAAGCGTTTCGACGAGATAAGCCCCACGATCATGCACCGGATCGCCAGATAGCATTGCTTCCGACTGGCCTTGCTTGAAAAACAGCAGCTTCCAGACGCCGATCCCCCTGCGGACTCGGAAAAGCGGTGGCAGGTCATGGGGCGGAGCCCGTCCGGCAACCGGTTCGAGCGTTTGCAGGTACGCGAAGAGGTTACGAACATCGGTAAGCGTCATGCCCGTATAGTGCGAGTATGGCAGCGCGGGATAATAATGCTGGCCCGTCGGCGAAACGCCTGAAATTAGCGCATTTGCCAAATCGGCAACCGACCATGATCCAATACCGTCCGTTCGATGGGGCGAAACATTTGGCGCACGAAAGGTGCCGAAAGGCGACGCAAGCGCCAGTCCTCCGCCGAGTTTTAGTCGATCCGGCTGTCCAGGGCTGGCATGACAGGAGGAACATTGGCCTGCGGCGAAAGCCTGTGCACCGAGCTCTGGATCGCCGACCTCAAGTTGTGGGTCGCCCGACTTGAAACGTGGAACTGCTTCAGTCGCTTCCCACGCCAACCAAGTCATGAGCGCGGCCATCACTGCGCCGAGTAGGAGGATCCAGCTCCAAATTTTAGCAAAAGAGTTCGCGGAAGGTAGCGATTCAGGTGCCGACTTCATGCAAAGGCTCCAACCGCCCGTAAGGTGGCTCCGTTCTGTTGAGACTTAGGGCGGGGAGGTTCATCAAGCAAGATCATCCCCTAAACTTACAAACGCAGCGCGAGCAGGTTTGCAGATTTGGCGTCTAGCTAACAGCGCCGTTACGCAAAACGCTCGGTCGGTGTCTCTTACGAAATGACAGGCTTGCCGTTAGGCCCCGCTAACCGTCCCATGCCGGCGATTCCAAAACTAATAGACTCGGCGCTAACTGCAGGATTTTGGGGACCCAACGCCGAGCCTCTGCCACGATAGCTATCAAGTCCTACCATGACAAACCAATGCTACTCACGCAGAGACTGATTGGCCAGCTGAACCGTCTCGGACTGCAACATCGATAGTTCCAGTTGAGGCCTCCGGACAGTTCAGACGATTAATCGCCAAGCGGTGGGGCTCTCCGAGAGTGCAAAGACCAGGTGACGCAAGCTCGTAAATGTAAATGACATGCTTCGATCCAAGCCGCCGCGGCAGTTGCCCTGCAGCCGCAGACAACTCCATCCAAGTCGCAGCCGCGCGATGGCCGACCAGATGCGCGCCATGGTGCCGCCCGCGACGTTATTATGGATTTGAGACAGCACGTCGATCGCGTCGACGGGGACGGATCGGCCAACCGTAAAAGGCGCAAGTTGATGCCGGGAACGACTCATACGTTGCATTGTTCATGGTCGAAAATGGAGGAACACTATGAACGTTTTGCCGCCGAAACATCCGAAAACACACCTCGATTACGGTATCAGTTGCGAGAAAGCTCTAGATCTACCGGTGCAGGATTTGATCGACCGTGCGGTGCAGGCTGGGTGGGATACACGAACCGTCGTCGTGGCATTGCAGAGCGTGGCGTGGAACCGAGCGTCCGCATACGAGGAGGATCCTGATCCCGAGGATGACGAGACCGAGATCGGGCAGCGCCGGCTTAGATCGAATACACGCGTTGTTTAGCTGGCCGTTTGCGGACCGGTTGAGGGCTGCTCCCTGCGGACTAGTGCACCTCCGGTGGTGGAAAGCTCCTACCGATGGAAACGAGATACTCGATAATTTCCCCGAGAAGGTGATCACGTTTGCCGTAGGCGTCCGTAATTGCCTTTAGCTTTGGCATGACCTCCTCAAACTGGTCATAAGGAAGATCGGCGTCGCCGATCAGGTAACCAACGCCGGCAATCCCTGTGATGTTGCAGCCGGTGGCCGCCACTTCCGCAACGAACGCCGGGATGTCTTCGCTTTTCATTCTATGCATCGTGATCTCCCTTACACACCGTCGTTATAGCGATTGATCGGAACATGATCGACTCGCAGTTCTGCTAGTCAGCGTGGGGCTAGTGGATTTCGCACGCAAGGCCCTTTGCCTTCTCAAGGCAGGGCCAAGAGGGGGTGGGCGCACTGATCTCCGGTATGGTCAATAACTTCGAAAGGCTTCGCTGAAGGTTATCGGACGTCTTGTGGCCGATCACGCGATGCCTCATGTGACGGGCGACCTGACGAAGGTAATCGGGCCCGAATAACCACAGTTCAGGATGCTTGTGTTATCCGGATGGCCACTGATCTACGACGATTTACAGGAGCGAGCAGTTAAAGCCCGACGTCACGTTTCCGCACAGAAGGTAACACCTCACGCGACATGAACCGCATAAATCCTGCTTGGTCGCGCGACACGTTGTGAACATAGATCTCTTCGAAGCCCAGGGATTGCGCATCTGCGATCATGTCAAGCAACTCGAGCCCTTTGGTGACGAGTGGGATGACGCCCTCGATCTCACCAGGTTCAAAATCGCTCGTGAGCTTATCGAAGTCCCCGGGAGTGCGGAGATCGGCCAAAAGGTGGGGCGGGGCAGCGGCGTTACGCCATTGTTGCCAAGCCGCTATCCGGGCCTCATCCCTGGTCTCGCTCCAGGACACCTGAAGCTGGAGCGCCATCGGTTTTCCGAATCCGCCATTGCCGGCAAAGCTCTCCACAACCATCCGGAGTTCCGCTCTCGGCTTTCGAACGGTGATCAGTCCATCGGCCCACGGACCTAGCCATGCGGCTGTCTCGGGCGTAAGCGCCGCCCCGTACAATCGGGGCGGCGTCGCTGGAAGAGACCAGAGCTTCGCGTCGTCGACGTCGAACCACGGATGGTGCGCGGTAACCGTGTCGCCTCTGAACAAAGCCCGCAAGATGTCCGCCGACGCTCGAAGTCGCGCGTTGCGCTCGTCCTTCGAGGGCCAGCCCGATCCCACAACGCTCTCGTTCAACGCTTCGCCACTACCAAGCGCGATCCATGGCAGACGGCTGGGAAACATCTCCGCCAGCGTTGCCACGAGATGCGCAAGCACCGCAGGATGATAGCGCCAACCTCCGGGGATCGCGAGGCTGCCAAACGGGAATGCCGTCCCGCTCAAGGCCGCGCCGAGCCATGCCCAGTTGTTGCCCGAGTTCCCTTGGCGTTCGCTCCAGGGCGCAATATGATCCGATGTCATGGCTGCGTGGAATCCTGCCTGTTCCGCTGCCTTTACAAGCGCAAGCAACTCACTCGGCGGAAACTGTTCGTGGGAAGCATGGTAACCGATGATCATTGCGCGGCACCCGGTACTCTGTCAATCACGGGGATCACTGGAAGAGGACAAGGTACTCCTGGAATATCCCTCCTGACCGCGAATACGTGACCGGAGAGAGGTGCAGTCTCGAGAGCAGAACTGTCCATGCCGTCGTAAGCTGTGGTGATGAACAGGGTTTGCAGATTGTCGCCGCCGAAAGCGCAACTCGTCACGTTCGGTACCGGAAGCGGGATCCGCTCCACCTCGTCGCCGCGCGGTGAGTAAACCGCGACGCAGGAGCCGCCGTAGATCGCAGCATAGACGTTGCCTTCGACGTCAACCGCAAGCCCGTCGGGGTTCTCGCCTTCGAGCTGTACGAACACTCTCCTGTTTGCAATAGCGCCGCTCTCGGCGTCGTAGTCGTACCGCCAAACAATACCGCGCGCAGTGTCTGCATGGTACATGACCGTGCCGTCAGGACTCCAGCCTTTGCCATTGGCACTGGCATAACCATCCTCGACGTCGAGCAAGCCCTCGCTCGTCAATCGATAGAGTGCTGCAGTTCCGGACGGATCTTCAGATGTGTCTATCGTTCCGACCCAAAGACGTCCTAGCGGTCCGCATTTGCCGTCGTTCAAGCGATGGTTCGCAGGGAGATCAAGCCCCGCGATCAGTTCCTCTCTGCCGCTATGGAGATCAAGCTGGTAGATTCCGTCGGCAAGGCCTGCGATGATCCTATGTTCTGACGGTGCCGAGAATGCAAAGCTTACGGGCAGGCGGGTATCGACATGCGACAACTCTTTTGTTCCCAGATGATAGATATAGATTTTCTGTCCGAGGATGTCTGTCCACAACAGACGACCGCTGACGTCCCAGAACGCAGCTTCGCCGAGGCGGCAACGTGGTAGCTCAAGATCGATGGGTGTCGGGATCGCCATTATGTCTTGCCCTATAATCAGTTTCGCAAACAACTCAGCGAAAACCCGTCGGTTCCCTGCACAGGCGGATACCACAAGGTGCGGAAACTTCATGATCCGGTCCGTCGATTGTAGGATCGCGTTGCTCGTAAACTCGCCCTGCCTGGTGCTCCTTTAACTCGCTGATGAACGGTTTATCAGCGAAACCGAGCGAGCTTCTTCCTCTAGTTATCTCAATGCGCCAGAGCTGACCTGGAGACAGGTACTTCTACAGCGCACGTGACGGCCCGCGCAGCGATCACGAACAGGGGAGGTAAGCACTCCTGGACGGAAGACACTAGGAAACTTAGCCGGCTAACGAAATCACATAATCCACATTATGGAACTCGTGGTAGCCTAGTGCAACGGCACTCGGAAATTTGATTGCATCACATCTCAGCCGTCAAGGAGATGCCCGTAAGCGCCACCTGTGTGCGCCCTCGGTTTTCGTGCCAGTCGCCCGCGCTGAACTTTCATCAGCGGGTAATTTTGCGACACGCACCGGTTACGGGAGCTACTCCAGCTACGAGCGACGAGCTACTAAGCCGTAGGTTCTGATCGGTCTTCATGCGTTCCAGCTAAACATCGTGCATCACGTCGCACGGTATTTCGACATGAGATCACCGACACGCGCGAACTCGATCTAGCCTCAGGGATTCATTGAAACCTCAAGCCTTACCACGTTCGTCAGATCGGGAGCCGACGATTTAGCCGTTGCCAGAGCATCCAGGAGCTCGTCTGCCTTGAACGGTTTTGTGAGAACAGGACGGGATATCGTCCTGCCCGCTTCGAGCTTGTCGCTGTACCCAGTCATCAGGACCACTGGGAGACCTGGACGACTTCGAGAAAGCTCTTCTCCCAGTTCGATGCCTGAAATACCAGGCATCATAATATCACTGACAACAGCTTCAATCCCGGGATCCTGTTTAATGATCTCCAGCGCTTCAGCCCCATTCCGTGCGGTCAGGATCGAAGGAACCAGGCCCTCCAATGCCAGGCGCGCAGACTCCAGCGAGGGAGGCGTGTCATCTACAAGAAGGATCTTACCTGGAAGCTCACGCCGCCCGCCTTCGCTGATTTCTAATGTTCTGGGTGCGGTCGATTTCGGAAGAAGCAGCGTGAATGCGCTTCCGCGTCCGGGTAGGCTCGCTGCCTTTATCGCACCCCGACTGGTCGTCGCAAATCCGTGAACCTGCGTCAGTCCCAGCCCCGCCCTTCCGGTAGCGCTCTTGGAAAAGAATGGTTCGAATATCCGGTCTAGATCTCTAGCGGCAATGCCCGCACCATTGTCGGAGACGGTCAGCGCCACCATCGGTCCCTGAACCCGGCTATCCTCCAACGCACCTTCGGTAATATTGCGCCCCTCGACAGTGACCTCGCCTCCTCCGCTCATCGCTTCCCTTGAGTTCGTGAGCAAGTTGATCAGCGCAATCTCAAGGCCGACCGGGTCGGCCTTGATCGCCCAGAGGTCGTCCGGAAGCCGAACGTCGAGCGATATCGTGTCGTTGAGGGCCTGCTTAAGCAGGGGTGCAATCTCCTCGAGTTTTGGATTCAGCTCGATATGTTCCGCGCCCTGGTTGGAGCGTCTCGCGAATGACAGCAACCGCCTGGTGATACCCTTGCCTCGCGCGATGCCTTCCCTCATGTGGCCAAGCATGCGTGTCACACGTTCCTCGTCGTTCCGCCGCCGTTCGATACCTTCGACGCCGGATTGGAAGACCATCAGCAGGTTATTGAAGTCGTGGGCGGCCTGTCCGGTGAGCTTGCCCAGGGCGTCCATTCGCTGCCAGTTCGCAAGACTTTCACGATCGGCGCTCCGTGTCCGAAGCTCATGGTACAGAAGTATGGCTGCCGTCGCACACAAAACGACGATCACAATGCTTGCGGCAAGTAGGAGCATTGTTGCCTGTCTCGCAGGTAGATCATAGTCGGCCGCTGGAACACCGACGCTGACGCGCCACGGTGTTCCAACGAGCGACGCCTCTGATATGTGGAGTCTTGTGCCGTCATGCAGTTCGACACGGGAGACCCCGGTCGGTCTGTTATAGTCCGACGCTGGGCGGGCCTCGAAGCCGGGTGCTGCGGTGGTAGCGACGAGCCTATCCTGGTTGTCTACGACCCAAGAGGCCCAATCGTTCGGAAGCCCGCTTCGCTGAAGTATTTCCGTGATCATTTCCGGACGAATGACCGCTGACAACACGGCTTTGGCACGCCCACTACGACTTATGGGAACACGGACAGCGAAGGCTGGTCTGCCGCCCGACCCGACAACAACGTTCCCAATGGTGCCCAATGCAGATTTGAGCACACGGTCATGGCTCTCCTGGTCGATCACTTTCCTTGGAGCGGACGCAGCAAGAGGCGGGAACGACAGCACGACCTCTCCGTCCCCGTTTGAAACCCTTACCTGCTCCCACGCTGGGACCTGATCTCTGAGACGGCGTGCCGTCTCGGCAAAGCTAGACCTCGACACCGGGAGGTCGAGACGCGGGGATTCCGCTACCAGGGAGAGAAGCTGGATCTGCGTGGCAAGTTCTCGCTGGAGCGAGCTTGCCAAAAGGGAGGCACGTTCGCTGACGTCCGCATCTATCTCGGCTTGACGCTCGCGGATGATAAACCATCCCATAAGTGTCGCAAGCACGAGCACGGGAATGATTGCCGCGCTCAAAAGGAGAAATGCGGGCCGCGCTTTGATCAACTTGAAACCTCGGTTTGTCACGAAACAATCTAGTTCCTTATTTATGCCGGGCAAGACTTTGCCCGCCGTCCGTCGTGCCTCCGAGAAGTGACACCCTTGAAATCTGCATGATCGCCGTGACAGCGGGCAACCGCTTACGGCCCAATGTTTCTTTAGAAGCCAAGCTCGTTGCCACCGTTCAATGCCTTCGGTAGGTTGAGAACGAACGCACTCCCGCGGCCTGGACCGTCGCTTTGCACGGTGATGCTACCTCCGTGGAGCTCTATGAGCTGCTTCACAAGCGCAAGACCGATACCGAGCCCACCATGTGAATGTTCCCGGTGACTATCGACCTGAGCGAACATTGCAAAGATGGCCTCTGAAGCTTCCTGCGTCAGTCCAAGCCCATTGTCGAGAACCGTCACCTGGAAGTAAACGTCCCCGTTCAGGAGCTCGACTTTAATCTGCCCGCCCTCCTGCGTATATTTGGCCGAATTATTGAGCAAATTTGCGATGCACTGCGTGATACGGACCTGGTCGGCGAAAGTGGTGCAGGGGTGCCCTGGCAGTTCGACAACTACTTTATGGCTTTTTGCGTCGATTGCGGGCCGGGTCATGTCGACAGCGGACTGAACAGCGTCCCTTAGGTCGAACATGTTTTGCCGGAGGGCAATCTTGCCTTGGGTAATGCGCGATACATCGAGGAGGTCATCGACAAGATGGCTGAGATGAGAGATCTGGTCCTGCATCAGCTTCCCTATTTGTGCAGCCTGCTCCTCTGTCTTACCTTTCCTGAGAAGCGAAATTCCACCCTGCAGCGCAGCCAAGGGGTTGCGGAGTTCATGAGCGAGTACGGCAAGGAACTGATCCTTGCGCTTGTCAGCAAGCTGTAGAGCCTGAGCTTGGGATTGCAGCAGATCCCGCTGCTCGGCGAGCGTCTGGCGCTGGCGGTAGACTTCCAGAAAAACATCCGCCTTGCTGCGAAGGATATGGGCTTCGATCGGCTTCTGTATGAAGTCGACGGCGCCGACCTCGTAGCCTTGAAAGCGCCGCTCGGAGCTGTGCGCCCCGGCTGTAACGAAGATGATGGGTATGCGTTTGGTCCGCTCATTGCCACGCATCAGTTCGGCAAGCTCGAAACCATTCAGGCCCGGCATCTGAACGTCGATAAGCGCCAGTGCAAAATCATGGTGCAGCAGGAGTTCAAGGGCCTCGTCGCCCGACCTTGCCTTGACGAGTTCGAGATCAGGACGCCGGAGGACCGCCTCAAGAGACAGAAGGTTTTGCGGAAGATCGTCGACGAGCAGGAATTTGGCCGGCGTGTTCATCAGGCAATACTCAGCAGATATGATGAAATATTTTGAAGCGAGAGGACACGGGCCTGCGGGCAAGCCGAAATTGCAGCTTCCGGCATGGCGCTCGCGTAGGCGTTCTGTGGTTGCTGGACAATGAGGCTACCGCCAGCCTTGGCTACTGCAGACAGGCCCTTTGCCCCATCGCTATTGGCACCCGTCAGAACAATGGCGAGTAGATCTCGCCCCCATGCGTCGGCTGCGCTTTCGAACGCTACGTCGATCGATGGACGGGAAAACATCACTTCCTCGTCAGACGACAACGCGATGGTCGCCCTGTTTTCGATCAACATGTGGTAATTTGGAGGGGCGAAGTAGATAACTCCCGGTTCGACCGGTTCCTTGTCCTCGACCTCCACCGCACGCAACCGGCACTTTGCATTGAAGATTTCGGCAAGCACGCTGCGTTTGTGAGGCGGCACGTGGACGACCACGAAAACCGGATATGGATACCCGGCCGGAAGCGAGGGAAGGATCACCGACAGCGCTTCAAGCGCGCCAGCGGAGGCACCGATAATCACAGCGCCTTGAGAAGTGTCGGTCATGCGCCGGTCCTCCTGTAGATCTTCTCCTCGCGCACGAAGTCCTGGAAAGCGTCCTCATGGCGAGAAAACCGCAAGGTTTCCTTGGAGCCCAGCCCGAGGAAACCGTTGCGTGGGAGGGCGTCCCTGAACAGCGAAACGGCGCGATCCTGGAAATCACGATCGAAATAAATCATGACGTTGCGGCAGGAGACATATTGCATCTCGCCGAACACCTGGTCGGTGACGAGACTATGGTCAGAGAAAACCACATTGCGTCTCAGGCTCTTGTCAAAGACGCAGCGATTGTAACCAGATTGATAGTAGTCCGACAGGGATGTCTTCCCTCCTGCCTGCTGATGGTTCTCAGTAAACAGGCGTAGCCGATCCAGTTCGTAAACGCCGGCCTCCGCCTGCGCCAGGGCTTCCGGGTTGATGTCTGTCGCGTAAAACAGGGTTCGCTCCTCCAACCCCTCTTCGCGGAACAGGATAACGAAAGAGTACAGTTCCTCGCCGGTGCTGCATCCGGCGATCCAGATCTTCAAAGACGGATAGGTGCGCAGATGCGGTACTACCTTTTCGCGAATTGCCCGGAAATAGCTCGGATCCCGAAACATCTCGCTGACTTGGACCGTGAGGTAGCGCAGCATTCGCGGCAACATGTCCGGATCGTGCAGAACGCGCTCCTGCATCGCGGAAATTGTTGCAAAACCCAGTTGCTCGCGCGCCTGACGCAGCCTTCGGCGGATCGATGACATGGCGTAATTGCGGAAATCATAGTGGTAGCGGTGATGGAGCGCCTCCAGCAAAAGCCTGATCTCGATGTCTTCTATCTTCTCGTAAGTCTCCGTCATTGAGGCATCCAGACACGGACGAGTGACAGGAGTTTCTCAACGTCCAGCGGCTTGGCCATATAGTCGTTGGCGCCGGCCTCGATACACCGCTTCTGGTCGTCGGGCATAGCTTTCGCCGTCAGCGTGATCACCGGAAGCTTCTTCCAGTTCGGATTGTTGCGGATGTGGCGGGTGGCGGTCAGTCCGTCCATCACCGGCATCATCACATCCATCAAAACCAGATCGATCCGGCCATCGGTGCTGGAAAGCGACCGGTCGAGCTTCTGCAACGCTTCCTCACCGTTACGGGCGATTTCGATAACGGCACCACGCGGCTCAAGAATGTTCGTCAGCGCGTAGATATTGCGCACGTCGTCCTCAACGATCAGGATCCGGCGTCCCTCGAGCAAGGCGTCGCGATTCCTGGCCTTTCGGATCATTTTCTGCTGTTCGTCGGGAAGCTCGGACACGACTTGGTGGAGGAAAAGCGTCACCTCGTCCAAAAGCCGCTCCGGTGACTTGGCTCCCTTGATAATGATCGACTTGGAAAAGCGTCGTAGGCTCTGCTCTTCCTCTGCAGAAAGGACCCGTCCCGTGTAGACGATCACAGGCGGGAAAGAATGGGCAGTGTCCTGACTGATCGTTTCGAGAAGCGCAAATCCCGAGGCGTCCGGCAGCGACAGATCGAGCACCATGCAATCGAAGGTCTGTTCCTTCAGGAGCGCCAAGCATTCCGCCGCGGTGCCGGCACCAACGGTCTCCACATCTTGCGATCCGATGAGCTTGGAGACTGCCTCGCGCTGGATCTGGTTGTCCTCGACAATCAAAACGCGGCGCACGTTCTGCGAGATTTTTGCCTCCAGCGATTTCAAGACATCTACGAGTTCATCGCGCTGGACCGGCTTCATCGCATAGCCAATGGCGCCTAACGACAGCGCGCGTTCGGTATAATCTTCCGCAGAGATGATATGAATCGGGATATGGCGCGTCCGAACGTCACGCTTGAGGCGATCGAGGACCGAGAGCCCGGACTGGTCCGGCAGACCGACGTCCAGGACGATCGCGCTTGGCGCGTGCTGGCGGGCTAGTTCAAGTGCTTCTTGTGCCGTCCCAGCGACCAGCACCTGAAAGCTCAGCTCTCGCGCCAGATCACGCAGAATCATCGCGAAGGACTGGTCGTCCTCCACCACGAGAAGTTTGCGGGTAGGGCCACCGTTCAGATGACGATCGTCGTCGACGATGCCAGGTGAACGCGACGAACGTTCTGTTGCAATGGGACCGCTGACGAGGGCAGGTGCTGTGAGGCCCGTAATGATAGCAGGTTCGGGCGCGCGAACGGCACTAGCCGAAAAGACCCTCGGGATGATGACGGTGAACGTACTTCCCGCACCTGGACGACTTTGCAAATGCATCGTGCCGCCGAGCAGACGGACCAATTCTCGCGAGATCGAAAGCCCGAGGCCCGTTCCGCCGAATTTGCGACTGATCGTGCTGTCTGCTTGATGGAACGCCTCGAAGATGTTGCGCTGCTGGTCCTCGGCAATTCCAATTCCGGTATCAACCACGGAGATCGCAATCTGCGCATCACCGGCAGGGCGTACCAGAAGCGATACCTGCCCCTCTGCGGTGAACTTGACGGCATTTGCCAGAAGGTTCTTCAGGACCTGCTCGAGGCGTTGCGGATCCGTCTCGATCACCGACGGGACGTCCGGGGCGACTTCGATCGAGAGGTTCAGTCCTTTTTGGGCAGCGAGCGGATCAAACAACTGTCGAAGGCCATCGACAGTCCGCTTGATGGCAACTGGCTCCGGATTGACCTCCACATGGCCGGCCTCGATCTTCGAAAGATCAAGGATATCGTTGATGAGGTTCAGCAGGTCGTTCCCCGAAGACTGTATCGTCTGTGCGAACTTGACCTGCTCCGCTGTCAAATTCTCGTCCGCGTTGTCCGCCAAGAGCTTGGCAAGGATCAGCGACGAATTCAGCGGGGTACGCAGTTCGTGTGACATGTTGGCCAGAAAATCTGATTTGTAGCGGCTGGCACGCTCCACTTCTTGCGCCTGCAATCTGACGGCTTCGTTCGCTTTCTCGAGGTCGTCCTTCTGTTGCTCAAGCTCCTGCGCCTGCTCCTCGAGCTGGGAATTCGTCTGCTCCAGTTCCACCTGCTGCTGTTCCAGACGGGCCTGGGATTCCTTTAGCGCCCTGCTCTGCTCTTCCAGTTCCTCGTTGGATACTCGCAGTTCTTCGCCCTGGACCTGAAGCTCTTCCGTCTGCCGCTGCGTCTCGTGGAGCAGTGTTCGTAACTGTGTGCGGAATTCGGCTGAGCGAATGGCTGCCGCGATCGTGTTCGACGACCGCTCCAGGAGGGCGAGAACGTGATCGCCAACCGGGTGAAGAAAGCCCAGTTCGAATACCGCCTTGACCTCGCCGTCCACCATCGCCGGCGCTAGTGTCAGGTAGCGAGGTTTCTGCTGGCCGAGGCTGGAGCCAAAGCTGATATAGCCGTCAGGAAGCTCCCCTACCGTAACAGGACGATGATCTTGAAGAACATGACCGAACAAACTGTCACTTTCTTCAAAACGCTCTGGAATGGCTGTCCCTGATGGTACACCGTGAACGGCTGTAAGAGCATATCTCGCTCCGTCCCTAACGTAGATCGAGCCTGCAACGGCACCCAGGTAGCTGGTGAGAAAGCGCAAGATATTCTGTCCAAGCTCCTGCGTAGACTGTTCGCCCATAACGACCGATCCAAGTCCGACCTGCGCTTCCTGCTGCCATTGTTCGTTCTTGCGGGCCAAGGTGGCACGGCGCATGAGACCACCGATGACCAGCGTCAGGACGATGCCAAGAAGTCCGGACAACAGGCTCGTGACGAATGCAACGACGTAGGCCCTATTCATCTCCGAAACGCGCTGGGTACGCACGTCGGTTTCTGCATTGCGGATTTCTGACACGAGTGTGCGGATCGCGTCCATGTCGAACTTACCGCGGTCCGTATTAACGAGCGTGAGGGCCGCGGCAGGTCCGGCGGTCCGATAGGTGCGGATCGTTTCGTCGAGCTCGGATAATTTTGAGGAAACGGAGTTCCGGAGATCTTCTAATCGATAGCTTTGCGCGGTGTCCGTTGTGAGCAGGCTCTCGACCCGCGCAAGCCGCGACTGTATCTGCGCAACGGCACGCTGATACGGCTGCAGATACTGTTCGTTGCCCGTCAGCAGATACCCACGCTGACCTGTCTCCGCATCTTGAACATCTGAAAGGAGGAGGTCGATCGAGACGATGACCTGGTGGGTCTTGACTACGCTTTCGTTGCTCGTCCTCAACGTTTGCGTCGTGTAAACCGCAACGGCCGCACTGATGACGAAAAAAACCACAGCAGCTAACAGACCAAAAGCAAGAGACTTTTCCAGCCCAAGACCGCCTAGCTTGTTTAAGGCAGCGCTTTTTCTATGCATCTTTTCTCACATAATTTTCGAAGCGGTAGTCGTATGCGCATGAGCCATGACGATGAGAATGTTGCAAGCGTCGAATCTGACTTCTCTGCTGGTTCGCCGCAGACATTACTCAATTCAACAGAGATTCATGAGGGCCGCCCGGCAGCTACGGCGAAGTCGTACCGCAACATAAAATGGAGTTTCAACTGGATCGCCGTTTGCCCCGTGTTGCGACCAAAAATTGCCGACACGGAACATATTGCAATCCGCCGGGTTTGCTTCCGGACCACTAGGCGTGACCATGACAGACCAAGACGAAATTACAGTTCAGATCGTCGAAGAGAGTGTCAGCGTCGGCAAGGAACGCGTCGCGACGGGACGTGTCCGTGTCTCCACTTCCAGCTCGGAAGTAGAAGAGCTAGCGCAGGCCACGTTGTCTGGCACGCGCGTCGAGGTCACGCGGGAGCGCATGGATCGTGAGATCGACGCGATCCCCGAAACCAGGGTCGAAGGCGATACCACGATCATTCCCGTCGTCGAGGAGATCGTCGTTATAGAGAAGCGTCTTATCCTCGTAGAAGAAATCCGCATCCGCCAAATCGTAACTTCGGAAGACGTCTCCGTCCCGGTAACAGTTCGCAAGCAGACCGCCACCGTCGAGCGTATCGACGAATAGCACAGGAGGAAACACCATGGCCTACACTGACCAGAACACCGTGCCATCCCACTCCAATACGATCACCGCCTTCTTCGACGACCGTTCTGAAGCAGACCGCGCGATCGAAAGACTAAGCGAAGCGGGCATCCCGCGCTCCGCAATTAAGATGATCGCCGACGGCGGTGAGACAACCACGACGACGCACGAGAGCAAAGGCTTCTGGGCTGAGCTTGGTGAGTTTTTCCTCGCTGACGATGACCGCAACACCTACGCCGAAGGCATTCGACGCGGCGGCTTTCTGGTGACCGTTTCCGGATATCCATTCGACCTCCACGACCGCGCCCTGGATATTCTTGATTACGAAGGAAGCGTTGACATCGACGAGCGTTCCAAGGCGTGGGAATCCGAAGGCTGGTCGCGCTCGGGCTCGACTGAAGCGTATGCGGCGTCGTCCTACGACCGCACCAGCGGCACTGCCACCTCGACAGCGATCGACGCCGACAACGAGGAAGTCATCCCTGTCATCGAAGAAGAACTGCGCGTTGGCAAACGCGACGTTAACAACGGTCGCGTCCGCGTCCGCTCCTACGTCACCGAGACCCCGGTCAGCGAGAACGTTTCCCTCCGCGATGAAAACGTCGAGATTACCAGGCGTACGGTGGACCGTCCGCTGAATGGTAATGAAGACGCTTTCGTCGATCGTACGATCGAAGCCGAGGAGCACCGCGAGGAAGCCGTCATTTCCAAGGAAGCGCGCGTCGTTGAAGAAATTTCTCTGAAGAAGACGGCGCAACAGCGTCAGGAGACAGTATCTGACTCCGTGCGTAAAACCGAGGTCGAGGTCGAGGACGACCGGACAGGCGGCGTGAGCAACGTAGGTTCGGGCAGTATCCGCCGCGACTAGGTGTAAACTAAACAAGCCGCCGGAATTTCCCGGCGGCTTTTCTTTTCGCTCACAGAGAATGGAATAGACCCATGGCCGATACCAAAAATCTCGCAGAACTTTTCCACGACACGCTCAAAGACGTGTACTTCGCCGAAAAGAAGATCGTCGATACCCTTCCGGTGATGAACGAAGCCGCCAAGAACGGTAGCCTCAAAGACGCTTTCACGCAGCACCTTGCCGAAACGAAGGTTCACATTGAGCGGCTGGAAGAGGTGTTCAAGATCATCGGCAAGGAGCCGGAGCCTAAGACCTGTGACGCTATCCTCGGCATTACCGACGAAGGCGACGAGATCATGAATGAATATGCAGGTTCCCCGGCGTTGGACGCGGGGCTCCTGGCCGCGGCACAGGCTGTCGAGCATTACGAGATGTCGCGCTACGGCACTCTTCGCACGTGGGCGCTTGAACTTGGTCTAAATGACGCAGCCAGCCTTCTTCAGGCAACGCTGGACGAAGAACAGGCCACCGATCTTATTCTGACTTCTATTGCGACATCTGTCGTAAATCAGAACGCCGAAGGCTGATATCGGCTCGCAGACGGAGTAGGGTAGCATTTGGCTGCCCTACTCCGTCATTGATGGTCACCCGCTTGCGACCCCGCATAACCTTCGCGGCCTTGCCGTCAACGTCTTATTGAAGTTCCCCTATTGTCAGCAGTGCGTGGATTCTGGCGGCCGTGGGATGGAGAGCTCGCGTTGTCGAGCCAGCGAGCCTTTTCCCTACCAACACAGCCGGTAAATCGAAACGCGTCGTCGTTCTTCTCCGAAAACCAATCTCAGCCACCGCCACCGCGCGTTCTTCTCAATGCAACGACTGCCACGCGCAAGTCCAAGGTGTCACTATATCGGAACTTGTAGTCGACTCCGGCGTTAAGCGGGCACTCACGAACCCGTGAATATTGGCTGGAGGTAATAATGTCCGTACCCGTATCAACGCATCTTTCACACGACGTCCTGCATGACAGCACGTCAACCACTTCAGCCTACAACAAGGTAAGTTGGGGCGCAGTATTCGCAGGCGTTGCCATCGCGCTCGCCGCCCAATTTCTCCTGAACCTTCTGGGCGTCGGTATCGGAGCAGCAGTTCTCGACCCCACGACATCAGACAATCCCGCCGCGAGCTCATTTTCGATTGGCGGCGGTATCTGGTTCGTAATCGCGGGTATTATCGCAGCGTTCCTCGGCGGATATGTTTCCAGCCGTCTCTCCGGCCGTCCGAGCAACTCGACGGGCGGGTATCACGGCCTGACGACCTGGGCCGTTACCACTCTCGTCGTCCTTTACCTTTTGACCACCTCGGTGGGCGCGCTTATTGGCGGCGCGTTCAGCGGGCTGACCAGCATTGTCGGCGGCGTCGGTCAGACAGCAGCCACCGTTGCCGCGACTGCCGCTCCTGCGCTCGCAAACTCGACCAACCCTATGGCGGGTATCGAGCAGCAGATCAGGTCCACGACGGGGAACGACCCGCAGGCTCTCCAGACCGCCGCCGTATCTTCGGTGCAGGCACTCGTTACTGGCGACCAGGCCAAGGCCGAAGAAGCACGCACCCGCGCAGCCGACGCCGTCGCCAAGGCTCAAGGCATCCCGGTCGATCAGGCTCGCACCCAGGTCGAGCAGTACGAACAGTCGTATCGCGAGAACATCGAAGCGGCCAAGCAGCAGGCGCTCGAAGCTGCACAGACCGCGACCGCTGTCGTTTCTACGGGCGCTATCCTCGGCTTCATCGCTCTTGCTCTCGGTGCAATCGCCGGCTGGTTCGGCGGCTCATATGGAACCAAGCGTAACGTGATCGTCTCGGAGACAGTCATGCGCCGCGTCTAACGCATGTTAACGCACCGACGCTGGAGGCCTCGGCGTCTCCAGCGTTTCGCCTTTGATGGAGGATAGAATGGCTAGCGATGCTTTGAAAGCTCTATTGGGCGTACTCGCCGTAGCGGGTTACCAGAACCGCGACAAGATCGGTGAGTTGCTGAAAGGAATTCGTAGTCCCTCAACGACTAGTCCGGATGGTCAACCGCAGTCTTCCGGTGGCGGACTTGGCGATCTCCTTGGCAGTCTGACAGGCGGCGAGGGCGGTGGTGGTCTAGGAGGTCTCGGAGACTTGCTGAAGGGCGGCCTCGGCGGCGGTCTTGCGGGAGGCCTCGGTGATCTTCTACGTCAGTTCGAATCCAAGGGACATGGCGAGACCGCCAACTCTTGGGTGCATCCCGGCGAGAACAGACCAGTCACTAACGGTCAGCTGTCGGAGGCGCTCGGGACCGACACGATCGATGACCTATCGTCACGCACCGGGTTGTCGACCGAGGAAATTCTCAGTCGCCTTAGCCGTTCTCTCCCTACAGCTGTAAACGACCTGACACCTGATGGCCGGGTCCCGACGGACGACGAGGAGTTTGATGGCCAGCCTATGCGGCCAGGTCGTATTTAACCCGTCTAACTTCGGATTGGGCTCGGCCAATGATTTGGAGCCCATCATTCAGCTCCTTTGGGGCTCAGTATGATCTCGACTCATTCCGATCGGACGGATCGAGCAATCTCGGGGAGCGGTCGCCATCAACGGCGTCCGTTCTGCTTATGTGCGTCACATAACGCTCACCTCGACGTGCCAAGTTGAAGCGGGTCGACGGAGGTTGAGATGCGCGAGAAGAAGCTTCGAGAGATCCAGGACATGGCGGTTACCATCAGGGAGCTGGCTTCTCCCGGTATGAGCCCGAAAGAGCTGGTCGATGCGGTGCGCCTACGTTATCCGAACGCCACCAAAAAGGAAGTCGCTCGTGCGGCGTTCATGAGCGTGATACATTCAGCCGAACACGACCCGAAGTACACGCTGGAACTGCACGATCTGGCTATGGAGACGCGAGACAGCTGACGCTGCCTGCACCCTCCAACAACCTCTTGATCTCGTGATCATTGCCGGTCTCGAGCATCGCGGCGAGCGTACTGGAACTAAAGGTCGCGTTGGCCGGGATGTCGGCTCCTGCCCATCTTGGCTTCGACAACGAGTATTCTTCAGATGGGAGCTCGACGTCACACGTGACGAGCCCGGACAGTTTCCCGAGGTACTCGTCGATCTGCCACACCAGACCGTCCACTGACACCTCGTTTCTGCGCTTCATGACGGCGGCCCCCTGCCCGAGTTCTTCGATCATCGATGCCGCATCCGAATGGGACAACGGGATGTGGAACTCGCGTCTGGCATAGCCACGGCGGGCGCCTTTGATTGTCAAAATCGCGACGTTGTCGCACAGGCGAATGCGGGCCTTGCCGCTCGCGTCTTCGAATTTGGCGATGAGATGATCAGTGATAATGCGACACTCCTGAGTCAGCATGCGCCATTCGTCCGAAACGACGAGAAACTTGCGTTCGATTTCGAGAGCCAAGCTCTGCCTCCCTAGTGCAGTATGTCAACCAGTGAACTTCCGGCGACGGAACTCTCCAGCTTCGTCTTGAGCTTGTGGGAGACGGACGGAGCTGATGGATTGTCTTCTTCGTCGTCGCTCAGGTCTTCAACGCCGAGAGAGACAAGTCGGTACCTGATTGCCAGTCCATATATTCGTTCGAGAACGGCGCGCTCCTTGACCTCGGGATCGCTCAGCGCAAACAGCGCTGCCTTTACGATACGCTTACTTGAAGTCTTCGGATGCTTTGACAACACATGGCTGTACAAGGCGTCGTCGAAGAGCCCGTCACAGGCGCCCTCGATAAGAGTCTCGTAAATTCGATCTAGCTTTTTACCCATTGTCTGTCCTTCGAACGGCGGCACACGCAAACGATCGTAAGTCAAGGGTGGTTCCGCTGCGGAAAACCCAATTGTTTTCAAGTGTGTGCGTCGCACGATTGCGTTAACCGTCCGTTCGGAACGTTCGATGGATCGAGATGTTCAAAAAACGATGAGCGATACTATGGCCCGGGCTATCCCCCAATGGGGCCCACTCGGGCTCTGATGCCAAAACATCGATTGGCGAATTAGCGCAATTCTAAGATTTCCCTGGGCTGCGCCAGAATGAAACCGTTCAGCTTCGTGCGCGACAAACTGGCAATCATTGTTAAGGCCGAGACGGCATGGAACGTCCAACGCGGTTTAAATCTGGCAACTCGATGACTAACAGCAGCCCATCATTGCGCCAGTCTCGGGTAATCTTGCCGCCCAGTTGTTTCTCCACTACGACCCAAAGAAGAACATTGCCAAATCCCCGCCCGCGATTGCCGACCGGCATGTTGACACCACGCTCGTGCCAGACGATCGACACGCCGGAAGCGTTTGGCAACGGCGAAGACACCTGCGCAGCGTGGTCGGCGAAGTGGGAGATTGTTTAGCTTCGACGTCGGGAAGCTGGCAGGAAACGTACGCTCGGCTCCACCCACGCGCTGTTACGTCCGCAACGGACGGAAATTCTGTCCATGCGCGTGGAGGGGGAGTCCTAGCCAAGGTGTTGCTTGAACCACCCGATCGTTCTGTCCCATGCTAGTTTTGCTGCCGCCTCGTCATAGCGCGGCGTGGAGTCGTTGTGGAAGCCGTGGTTTGCGGCTGGATAGATATAGGCTTCATACGTCTTATTGCTCGCCTTCAACGCTCCCTGGTAGGGCGGCCAACCGTCATTTATGCCTTTGTCCAGTTCGGCATAATGAATGAGCAAAGGCGCCTTAATGCGTTCAACACTAGCTGCGGGCGGCTGACGGCCATAAAACGGGACCGCTGCTCCTAGTTCAGGGTGAGCGACGGCAGCGGCATTGGCGACACCGCCACCGTAGCAAAAGCCGGTAATGCCGACTTTACCGGTAGTCATATCGTGCTTCATTAAAAATTCGACTGCGGCAAAGAAGTCGTTCATCAACTTCTCGGGATTTACCTTCTGCTGGAGCTCACGACCCTTTTCGTCATTGCCGGGATATCCTCCGACGGAGCTCAGGCCATCCGGCGCCAATGCAATGAAGCCGGCCTTTGCAACACGTCGTGCAACGTCCTCGATGTAGGGATTTAGGCCGCGGTTTTCATGCACGACCACCACTGCTGGCAATTTTCCAGCTGATTTCGATGGCCTCACAAGATATCCTCGAACCTCGCCGTTGCCCTTGGGAGAAGGCTAAGTGATGTATTCTGCGATGATATCCGGATCGGTGAACTCGACCTGTGTCGCCAACGCATAAGTCGGCCTCATCGACGACAGGATTGCTGCTGCGGTAAGTCCGCCGATCGCAAATTTGCCGGCGTGATCAAGAAATTCTCTTTTCGTGATCCGGCCGTGAGCATAATAGTCATAGAGCTCGAGCAACTCTTGCGGAAAATCCTTGGCGGTTAGACGCGACATAAGAACCCCTATTCCTGAGTAAGTAAGCGCACGTTTTGCCCGCGCGTTACCGCAGTCTTTATCGTCACCAGAAGCGGAGCGAGGTTGCCAACTCATGACTGCTGTCCTGCCATTGCCGGCCAAGTGCGCAGGGAAATGCTGCATCGCAGCAAGTCATCATTGTTTTGCGACCCCTCCGCATCATACGCCTTGAGCAGATTCGAACCATGAACTAGTAGCTAAAATTGCAACCTTCGGAAATAAATCAGCGACTTTGAGCGATAAGTTCAATGCCAGCCATGGCCTACGGCGACCCCTCAATGATGAAGTATTACAGAAGTGATGCTACGAACAGTTTTCTGAATTCTGCAGCATCAACATGCGTTACGATGGTGCTATTCGGCGCGCGACCCGAAAGATGCCGTTCACTCACCGCGGCGACCACCCGACCGGCCGCGGGCCCACTATCCGTACAAATTGAAACATGTGCCTGCACGGTCTTGAAGATTTCCGGCTTCAGCATCCAGGCAATCGCCGCGGGATCATGAAGACAGGGATCCTTGGAGCCGTAATTGATCAGCAGATGCGCCGCTTCTCTTGCAACAGCGCTATCTATCGCCCCGACCTGAGCGATCATGTCTCCAGTCACGGTTGCCCGACGGGTCACATCGAGGCCGAGCATGGTGATCGGAATACCGCTGTCGAAGACGATCGCGGCTGCATGCGGATCGACGGCAAAATTGAACTCGGCCAGTGGGGTGGTATTGCCCGGACAGAAGGCGGCCCCACCCATGATGTTGATGGCGCTGATGAAATCGGGCAGATCGGGGTCGAGCAGCAGCGCCAGCGCCAGATTGGTCATTGGGCCGGTCGCGCAGATATGCAGCTTGCCTTCGGCGCGGGCGATCCGTGAAATCTCGGTTGCCGCGTGCCCATCCGTCACCGGCATGGTCGGCGCAGGCAGCTTGCTGCCGGCAAGACCATCCGAACCGTGCATGATCGAGACGCGGCCTCGCGAAGCCATGATCGGTCGGGCCGCACCCCCATAGACCGGTATATCGCGTCGCCCGCACAGTTCGAGAATACGCCTAGCATTGTTGACGACCGGCCGCAGACCGACATTGCCAGCAACGCACGTCACGGCGATCATGTCCAGCGCGTCCGGCCGGCCAAGTGCAAGGAGCATCGCCAGCGCGTCGTCGGCGCCAGGGTCGCAATCGTAAAGAAAACGCAGGGGCGCCATCGCTTGGGTCCTCTTCAGTGATTGTCGACGAGGAAACGGCCGGCGTCCGCTGCCCAGCCGAAACGTACCGTCGAACCGACCGCCACGTCGCCGGCCGTTGCAGGTGCACGGGCAATGATTTCCTGTTCGCCGGCATTGATGATGACCCGCAGTTCCGATCCGGCATAGACGGTTTCACGCACCCGGCCCTCGCAAAAACCTTCGCCGAGCGTGATGACTTCCGGTCGAACGACGAGCGCGCCCTTCGTGCCGTCAGCAGCCACCGCGCCGGCAATCGGCAGGATGCCGACGGCGGTTTCCAGCGCGCCGGCCTTGACCGTGCCGCGGATAATCGACGAGACACCGATGAAATCCGCGACGAACAGGTTCTGTGGCTCGTCATACATCTGCCGCGGCGTACCGAGTTGAGCAATCTTGCCGTCGTTCATCAGGCAGATGCGATCAGAAAGTGCCAGCGCTTCCTGCTGGTCGTGGGTGACGAAGATGATTGTCGCACCGGTTTCGCGGTGAATTCGCTTGATCTCGATCTGCATCACTTCGCGCAGCTTCGCATCGAGCGCACCGAGCGGCTCGTCCATCAGGATGATCGCGGGATCGTAGACGAGGCAGCGCGCTAGCGCAACGCGCTGTTGCTGGCCACCGGAAAGCTGCGATGGGGAACGGCTAGCTGCGTGCGCAAGGCCGACGGTTTCCAGCGCCTTGGCCACCTTGGCCTCGATCTCGGGCTTCGGCAGGCTGCGCATCTTCAGCGCAAAGCCGACATTCTCGGCTACCGTCATATGCGGGAAAAGCGCATAGTTCTGGAAAACAACGCCGATGTCGCGCTTGTTGACCGGTGCGTGGGTCTGATCCTTGCCGTCGATGATGACGGTACCGGACGTTGGCTCCTGCAGGCCGCAGATGAGTTGCAGAAGCGTCGTCTTGCCGGAGCCGGATGGTCCGAGCAGGGTGAGGAGCTCACCCTTGCGAACCTCGAGATCGACATGATCGAGTGCGGTGGTCTGGCCGTAAAGCTTGGCGAGGCCGTTGACCTGCAGCTTGATTTCCGGCGTGTTGGCAAGAGCGGCTGACATGTCGAATGTGGTTCCTTTGGTCGTGATGGGAGCGGCAGGCTTGCGAATGTCAGCGCGGCCTCGCCTTTTCAGCGATGACGAAGAGTACTGTCACCACCGCCACGATGAAGACCGAGGCCGCGGCTAAGGTCGGGGAAATGCTCAAAATGATATCGTCCCACATCTGTTTGGGCAGCGTCTGCTTGACGCCCGCACCGACGAACAGCGCGATGGTGAGCTCTTCGAAGGAGTGCAGCAGGCCGAACAGGAAGGCGGCGATGGCGCCACCCTTGATCAGCGGCAGAAGGACGAGGCGGATCTCCTGCCAGCCGTTTGCACCGAGCGTCGCCGCCGCCTGCAGAAGACGCCAGTCGAAGCTGCGGAACGTCGTCAGCAGGATGACGAAGACGATCGGCATTGCGGATAGCGTGTGGCCAAGAATGATGCCGGTATTGGTGGCGATCAGGCCGACCTTGGCCAGCACGTAGAACAGCGACACGCCGATGACGATATTGGGGACGATCATCGGCAGCATGAACGACAGGAAGATCAGGCTGCCGGCCTTGCGTTGCGTGCGTGCCAGACCATAGGCGGCCATGCCCGAGATGACGGTGGCGACGACACCTGTGACGATCGCGATGATTGCCGAGCGGCTGGTCGCCCCCATCCACTGGTCGGAGCTCAGATAGGTCTTGAACCAGCGCAGCGAAAAGCTCTTCGGCGGGAATTCGAGAAAACTCGATCCAGAAAAAGCCATTGGCGGGAATGCCAGCACCGGCACGATCAGGATCGCGATGACGGTCCAGACGAAGGCGGTGAAGACGCCGCGGCCAAGCCGGGCAGGGAACATGTTGGCGACGAAATCACTGGCGGCTGCACCGATTTCGATAACCGCACCGCCGATGGCGCCGATGACGCCGCCCCGCCTGGCTGCCGCGCCATTGCCGGAGACGGCCGACATGCCGAAGAAGCGATCGTAGACGGCGATGGTGATCAGGGTGACGCCGAGCAGCAGGGCCGCAAGGGCGCCTCCAAGCCGCAGGTTGAACAGCTGCTGAACCTGGGTGATCATCATCTGGCCGATGACGGTTTCCCGCGGCGAGCCAAGAAGAGCAGGCGTAATGAAGAAGCCGAGGCCCATGACGAAGATCAGCAGGCCGGCGGCGGCAACGCCCGGCATGGAAAGCGGCACGAAGATGCGCCAGAAGGACTGGCTACGGCTTGCGCCCATGGTCATGGCGGCGGGGATCAGGCGACCGTCGATCGACAGCATGGTCGGCAGCATGGTGAGGATCGCAATCGGCAGCATGGCATGCGCCATGCCGAAGATCACCGCGCCACGACCGTAAAGCAGGTCGAGCTGGGTGTCGAAGCCCATGCCAGTCAGCATCTGGGCGACGATGCCCTTGCGGGCAAGCAGCACGATCCAGGCGAAATTCTTCAGCAGCGGGCTAACCCAGAACGGCAGCAGCACCAGCCACATGGCAATGCGCCGGCGACGCTCTTCCATGCCTGCGAGCCAGACGGCGATCGGGTAGCCGACCAGAAGGCAGACAATCGTCACCTGCGCCGAGATGGCAAAGGTATTGGCAAGCACCTTCACGTACACGCCGGCCGAGAACATCTGCTCGTAGACGCTCAGGTCAAAAGCGCCGGATTTCGGATCGATGAAGGATTGCCAGATCAGAGCGCCAGCCGGCAGGATCAGCAACAGAGCCATGTAGACAAGCCCCGGCAAGGTGAGCCAGAGGCTATCCGCCCTCAAGCGCTTGCGTGAGAAGGTGTCTTTGGCGGAGAGTTCAGCCATGGATGTCCCGTGTGTTGAAATGGCCCGTTCGGCATCCTGCAGAACCGGGCCACTCTCTGTCAGATATGCAGTCCCGCCGGACGGCGGGACCTGAAACTTTGACGGTTGATCCGACTGAAATTCAGCTCAGGATCCACTGTTCGAAGCGCTGGGTCAGTGCATCTTGGTTCTCTGCCCAGTAAGCGGCGTTGAGAACAGTCAGGCCCTTGATGTTGGCCGGGGCCGTCGGCAGGAGCTGCGCCTTTTCTGCACTCAGGTGCTCGTAAGCCTTCATGTTCGTCGGGCCACAGGCGAGGATATCCGTATAGGCCGCCTGACGCTTTGCATCCAGGCACCATTCGATGAACTTGCGGCCCAGATCGGCCTTCTGCGTATTGCCGGCAATGGTCCAGCCATCGATGTTGAACAGGCCACCGTTCCAGACGATGCCAGCCGGTGCGCCGGCATTGATGGCTGCCTGTGCGCGGGTCGACCAGGTCGACATCATGTCTAGTTCGCCGTTCTGCAGAAGCTGGGTCGCATGGGCACCCGAAGTCCACCAGATGTCGATGCTGGACTTGACCTTGTCGAGGCTCTTGAAGGCACGATCGACGTCAAGCGGGTAAAGCTTGTCGAGCGGAACGCCGTCGGCGAGCAGTGCCATTTCTAGCGTCGTCACCGGGCTGCGCCACAAGCCGCGGCGGCCCTTAAAAGCTTCGACGTTCCAGAAGTCGGCCCAGCTGGTCGGAACCGTCGTAACGGTGTCCTTGCGATAGGCCATGGCGAGCGCAAAGATCGCAACGCCAGCAAAATCGGTTTCGAACGTGTGCGGTGCGAAGTCGGCCTTGTTGGGAACTTCAATATTTAGCGGCAGCATGTAGTTGTCGCCGAGCTTGCGGATGCGCAGCACGTGTTCAGGCGTCATTAGCGCAACGTCGAACAACTTGGTGTCGGTATCGATCGCCATCTTGAACTGCGGGATCGGATCCGGCTCGTTGGTATTAGTCTGGATCGTAACACCTGTCTCGGCCGCAAAGGTGTCATAGAAGGCAACCTTGAAACCTTCGTAGAAAGCGCCGCCCATGTCGCGTACGACCAGCGTTTCGCCTGCAAATACTCGATTGCCTTTCAGGATGACCGGAGTGGCAAGCGCCATCGCGGCAAGCCCAGTTGTCGTCTTCATGAATCCACGGCGTGATACATTGTTTTTCATTTTTACCCTCCGGCGTTTTCTTGTTCGACCTTCGTCCGCACTATTCTTCCTGTCCCAGTGGCTTCGGTAAATTATATTTTTCCGTGCATCTGCTTTGGGACATGCGAAGCAAGCGGCCGACGGCTTGCACAAAAGCGAATGACGGCCTCGGAAAGCACGGTATTGCACAGGGCAAGCTGCGTTTCTTCGATAAATTCGTCAGGGCGATGTCCCTGATCCATACTGCCTGGGCCGCAGATGACAACGGGCACATCCAGCGCCTGCGCGAACAGCCCCGCCTCGGTGCCGAAGCTGACACGACACTCCCTGGCGCCCTTCGGCAGGCAAGTCGCAAATGCCTGAACGACCGGATGGCTGCCGTCGATCGAGTGCCCCGGATAGTTGCCGGTGATTTCGATATCGATAGACGCCTCCTTGAACCGCTCCCTGTGCGGGGCGACGGCCACTGCGGCAGCCTTGCGGATCTGTTCGGCTAGAGCAAGAGGATCGTCGGCAGCCATCATGCGGCATTCCATCAGCAACTCCGCCTGATCCGGCACCAGGTTGACCGCGGTTCCACCCGAGAGCTTGCCGACATGGACCGTCGCATACGGCACGGAATAGCCTGGCTCTCGCAGACCCCTTGCCTCGATCTCGTCCTGCAGTTTGCGCAGGCCCGATATGAAGTCGGTGGCTATATGCAGCGCATTGAGCGCCAGCGGTGCCTCGGCGGAATGGCGCGGAATGCCCCTCGCCTTCACATGGAAAGCCATCTTGCCCTTGTGACCGAGACCAAGCTGCATCGATGTCGGCTCGCCGACGACGATCAGGTCCGGTAAAATGTCGCGCCCGGCAATTTCCTCGAGCATCGGTCGGACGCCGACGCAGCCGATCTCCTCATCATAGGAGATGGCGATCCATAAGGGCGCAGCCAGGCTTTTAATATCGATCGTCTGGGCCAGCGCTACGGCGGATGCCACAAAGCCTTTCATGTCGGTCGTGCCTCGCCCGTAAAGCCTGCCATCCTTGTGGGTTAGGCTGAATGGCAGCACAGTCCAATCCTGGCCTTCGACTGGAACCACGTCGACATGCCCGGAGAGCATCAGCCCACCCGGCGCATCCGGTCCTAGGCGCGCCAGAAGTGCCGCCTTTTGCCCGGTCATGTCATAGAAGCGCTCGCAGATAGCGCCAGCTTCCACCAGCGCTGTCTCAATCTCCTCGATCAGCGGCAGGTTCGTGTCGGAACTGACGGTGGGATGAGCCACCAGCCGCTCCAGCCAGTCCTGCGTCGAGTTCACAGTCTTGACTCCGCCTCGTCCATCGCCGCGTTGATGTCTACGATCAGACCCGCGACCTCAGTCTGGGGAATGGATACGCGAAGACGGCGTTCGAGCGATGTGAAAATACCAAAGAACGAGTTGGAGCAGTGGTTGAGCATGCGCATGGCATCCTCTTTCGAAATATTGCAGCGGTTGGTCAGGTAGGTGCAGATATGCTCGCAGGCGATGGCGTTCGGCAGGACATAAGCCGGCTGGGTATCGTAGGCGATGCGACGGAACGGCAGCACCGAAGGCTTGATCTTTAGATCGGCCGAGAGTTTCGGATCGCGCGAAGAGGCGCCGATCACCAATCGGGCCTCGACGCCTTCCAGCACCCAGCGGCCGAGCGCCGGATCCCATATGGTCAGATCCGAACCCTTTATGGCGATCTCGATTCGCTTGGTTTCGCCCGGCGCGAGCACCGGTTTGGCAAACCCCTTGAGCTCCTGCGGCGAACGCTTCAGCCGCCTGCCGGGGGCTTGCAGATAGAGCTGTGCGACTTCGGCACCAGTCCGGTCGCCCGTATTGGTGACGGTGAAGGCGACCGTGAGTTCGTCCTTCAATCCGATCCGGTCCGTGGATAGGCTCAGGTCGGAATAGGCAAAACTCGTGTAGCTCAGGCCATGACCGAAGGCGAACAGCGGTTCGATTTCGCGCAGGTCGTAGGAGCGATAGCCGACATGGATACCTTCGCCGTAGACATGAACGCCGTTTTCACCCGGATAATGCAGGAACCCGGGTACGTCGGAGAGACGCTTCGGGAAGGTGACGGACAGCTTGCCGGACGGATTGACCTTGCCGGTCAGCACGTCGGCGACGGCTCCGCCCATGGCCTGACCGGAATAAAAGGTGACGAGCACCGCCTCAACCGCATCGATCCACGGCATTTCCACCGCATCCGGGCAGGCGATCACCACCGCAACCTTATCCGAAACACCCGCAAGCGCTGCGATCATAGCATCCTGACCGGGGCCGAGCGCCAGCGTGGTGCGGTCGGACCCTTCGCCGTCATAGGCGCCTTCGGTCGAGGTGTAGACCAGAACCAGATCCGCCTTGGCCGCAAGCGCCAGCGTCTCGGCATCGGCGTCTTCGCGGAAAGTCAGGTCGTGGTTTGCGCCCAGTGCCTGTTCAAGCTGCTCCAGCGGCTGATCGACCATTGTCGGGATCGTCGTGGCACAACCGGACCCTTGAATGACTGGCGTTCCGGCATCGCGGCCGACTACCAGGATGGTCTTCATGCTTGGCTGGATCGGCAGCAGACCTTCGTTGCGCACGAGAACCATCGAGGCGGCGGCCATCGCGCGAGCTTCGGCATGGTGTTCTTCGGCCGTGTACACCGGCAAAGGCTGGCTGGCGCCTGCATTGCAGAGATCGATCATCTCCAGCATACGACGGCAGGAGAGGTTCGCGACCTCGGCCGGTACAGCGCCGCTATCGAGAGCGGCGAGCAGATCGGCCTTACGGCGCGGGCTTTCTGGCATGTCGAGATCGCCACCGGCCATCAGCGAGACGGCGCGATCCTTGATGCCGTGCCAGTCGGAGACGACGACGCCGTCAAAACCCCAGTCATCGCGCAGGACCTCGTTGAGAAGCCACGGATCCTGCGAGGCCTGGACGCCGTTGAGGCGGTTGTAGGAAGACATGATCGTCCAGGGCTTGGACTGCTTGATGGCGATCTCGAAACCCTTGAGGTAGATTTCGCGCAGCGCCCGTTCCTCGATGACGCTGTCCATCGTGGTGCGCTCGACTTCGGAATTGTTGCAGGCAAAATGCTTCAGGGATGTGCCGACGCCCTGAGACTGAACACCGTCGATCACTGCTGCCGAAAGCTTGCCGGTGACTAGCGGATCTTCCGAGTAATATTCGTAGGAGCGGCCGGCCAGTGGCGTGCGCCGCAGGTTGATGCCGGGGCCGAGCAGCAGATGAACGCCCATGGCGCGGCATTCCTGACCGAGCAGCACGCCCAGCCGCTGCATTAAAGATTCGTCCCAGCTGTTGCCCATCGCCGAACCGTTCGGGAAGCAGGTTGCCGGCTTCATTTCGCCCCAGGCGATGGAGACATCGCTAGCACGTTGGTTGACCACTGAAAGGAAAGCGTCGAGATCCATGCCGCCGCGCTCGTCGCTGTCGATCTGCGGGATCGAATAACGCACGCCATAGGTGCCATCGGTCATGATGATCGGCTTGATGCCGTAGGCTGGAACCGCTGCGGTTTTCCACATTCCGAAACCGGAAAGCAGATCGACCTTCTCCTGGTTGGTCATCGCTTCGACGATAGACGCCTTCGTTTGGTCTGCGGACTGGTTCTGCTGTGGCATTCTGGACTCCGTGAGGCGGCACTCACCGCGCTGATCAGGCGGCATTTTGCGCGCACACTGTCAGCCTGCGATCAAAAAGAAAAATAGGATATTCGAAACTGATGCTTTGAAAAAAGCGAGCCTAGGTCTGGCTGGTCCGACGCAGATTGAGAACCGGAGCCTCCATGCCCGGCACATAGTTGTCGGAAATCAGATTGCGGCAATGCTCTTCGAACGTCCGCACCAGCCGGGTAGAGACCTGCTGAGAGACCCGGATCAGCCCGATGCGCATCGGCTTGTGCTCGCCCGACAAACGCAGGCTGACGAGCCGCCGGCCATCCAGCGCCGCCTTGTTCTTGGGCCGGACATTGGCGAGAGTGTAACCGTACCGGCTGGCAACCATCGTCCGGATGACTTCCTGATGCTGGATCTGGGCAACGATATTCGGATTGGCACCCGCTGCGGCGAACAGCCCGAGGAAATAATCTCGCGACAGCGGCAGATCGAGCAGGATGAACTCGTGATCTTCCAGTTCGGCAAGCGAAATCGCGGAACGCTCCGCCAGCGGATCGGTCTCCGCCACCTGAACGTAGGGCGGCAGTTCGGCAAGCGGCGTAAACTCGAAGCCTTCGGGAACAGACAGGTCGTAGGAAAGCGCGATATCCAATTCGGCGCGTTCCAGCCGTGTCAGCAGGGCCCGATGATCCGCGACTGTCGGCCGGACGGTTACTCCGGGATAAGCCGCCTTGAAGCTCTGGCTGACTTCCGGCAGCAGCATGGGCGCAAAAGTCAAAAGACAGCCCAGCGACAATGTCCCGCGGATCTGGTCCGTCGCCTCGGATGCCGCCGTATAGAGGTTCTGCACCTGCTCGATCACCGCCTTTGCCTGCAGCAGCAGTTTCTGGCCGGCCGGCGTCAGAGACAGGCCCTGCGCATGGCGACGCAGGAAGAGCTGGGTGTTCAGTTCGATTTCGAGCTGCGAGATGGCAGTCGAGATGGAAGGCTGCGACACGCGAATGCGATCCGACGCCAACGTGATCGAGCCGGCTTCGGCAGTGGCAATGAAATATTCGAGCTGACGCAAGGTGAAACGCATTTGAGGCCCTGATGCCGATGTTGCGCCCGATAGCGACGGGTAGCCCATGTCTGTGCGGAGTGTGCTGAGATCAGCTTAGTATTTACGGTCTGCTCAAAAGTAAATGTTCTCTTGCAGCCGCCTGCTTTCGGCAATCCTAACCAGTGCTGCAGCAATTCGTAATTTTCCGAATGCCAACCGTTCGCTAGATCGGAACGATAGCTGGCGCCGATCGGCAGGTCTTGGCGAAACACAAAAGGGCGAATGCATGTCAGTCGAGAAGATCCATACGCTGGTTGTCGGAGCCGGGCAGGCAGGTGTGGCCATGAGCGAACACCTGAGCCGCAATGGCGTCGACTACATCGTCCTCGAGCGCGGCCGCATTGCCGAACGCTGGCGTTCGATGCGCTGGGACTCTCTGGTTGCCAACGGCCCGGCCTGGCACGACCGGTTCCCCGGAATGGATTTTCCCGACCACCCGGACGCCTTCGTGCACAAGGATGGCGTCGCCGATTATTTCGCGGCCTACGCCGACCTGCACAAGGCACCGATCCGCTGCGGCGTCGATGTCACAAAGGTCGAACGGCTTGAAGACCGCCCCGGCTTTCGCGTCGAGACATCCGATGGCGTCATCGAGGCGCTCAATGTTATCGCTGCCACCGGACCGTTCCAGAGCCCGAACATTCCGCCGATCGTTCCGGCCGATGCCGGCGTCATGCAGATGCATTCGAGCGAATACCGCAACCCCTCCCAGCTTGCCGATGGTGCGGCACTGGTCGTCGGCGCAGGCTCGTCAGGCGTGCAAATCGCCGAGGAGCTGATGCTGTCCGGCCGCACGGTCTATCTTTCCGTTGGCCCGCATGATCGCCCTCCCCGCGCATATCGCGGCCGTGATTTCGTCTGGTGGCTCGGCGTTCTGGGCAAATGGGACGCGCAGGCGCAGGCTCCCGGTTCCGAGCATGTGACGATTGCCGTCAGCGGCGCACATGGTGGCAAGACGATCGATTTCCGCCGCCTCGCACAACAGGGCATGGTACTAACCGGCATGACCGGCGCATACCGCGACGGCTCGCTTTCCTTTGCCGACGATCTAGCCCGCAACCTTGATCGCGGCGACCAGAACTACCTGTCGCTGCTCGACGAGGCAGACGCATTCGTTGCCAGCAACGGTCTCGATCTTCCATTGGAGCAGGATGCGCGCATGCTCGGGCCTGAGGTCGACTGTGTCACCAATCCGCTGCGCGAACTGAACCTGGGCGACGCCGGCGTCACCACCATCATCTGGGCAACGGGCTTTACCTCCGACTACAGCTGGCTGAAGGTCGATGCCTTTGACGAAGCCGGCCGCCCGAAACACCAGCGCGGCATCTCGGCCGAAAAGGGCATCTATTTCCTCGGCCTTCCATGGCTTTCCGGACGCGGCTCTAGCTTCATCTGGGGTGTCTGGCACGACGCCAAGCATGTCGCCGACCACATCCTGATCCAGGACACCTACCTCGCCTACTCACCGCAACCCTGATCAACCGGCAGCGATCTGCCGGCACTCTGCATGAACAATCCGATGGAGAAGAGAATGGCACATACGCGCATTCGCAAGTTCAATACCAAGGAAACATATCCCGAGCAGAAGCTCGACAACGACCTAGCCCAAGCCGTCGTCGCGCGTGGCACGATGATCTTTCTGCGTGGCCAGTGCCCGCAGGATCTCGATACGGCCAAGAACATCGACAGTCACGACCCGGTCGAGCAGACCCACAAGGTGATGCAGAACATCCGCCAACTGGTGCAGGAATCCGGCGGCCAGATGGAGCATGTCACCAAGCTTGTCGTTTATCTGACGGACGTTCGTCACCGCGAAGCGGTGTACCGGACCATGGGCGAATACATCAAGGGCGTCTTCCCCGTCTGCACTGGCCTCGTCGTGGTTGCATTGGCACGGCCCGAATGGCTCGTCGAAATCGACGCGACGGCCGTCATCCCGGACTGATCTTAGCATCTCATGGTAGTCGGCTCGTCCAGCCACCATCACGAATGACGACAATCCAACTGACACAGGTTTCCCATGACATTCTCCATCGTCGCGCGCTGCGAAGAGACCGGCCAATTCGGTGTGGCAATCTCGTCATCCTCACCTGCCGTCGCGGCGCGCTGCGCCTGGGCGCGAGCCGGTATCGGCGCCGTTGCAACGCAGAATGTTACCAATCCCGCACTCGGTCCCAAAATGCTGGGAGAGCTTGCGAAGGGAGCCAAGGCTGCGGACGCGGTTGTTGCTGCCCGTCAGAGTGACAGCTTTCCAGATTATCGCCAATTGCTAGCGATCGACGCACAAGGAAACACGGCGATTCACTCTGGCCCCAATGCACTTGGGATCTGGACCTCTGCAACCGGCCGCCTGTGCGTCGCGGCCGGCAACCTCTTAGCGAACGAAGGTGTGCCTCGAGCGATGGTCGAGGCTTTCGAGACAACTTCCGGCTCTTTGGGCGACCGGTTGATCGCAGCGCTCAAGGAGGCCGTCAACGCAGGCGGAGAAGCTGGCCCGGTTCGTTCGGCGGGCCTGCTGATAGTCGACAAGGAAACTTGGCCCTACGCCGAACTACGGATCGACTGGATGGACGAGGGCTGCCCGATCTCAGCGGTGGCGCAGGCATGGGAGGTCTACAGGCCGCAGGCACAGGACTACGTGACAAGAGCACTCAACCCGCTGGCCGCTCCGTCTTATGGCGTGCCTGGCGACGAGTGAAACTGCCTGCCGGCGTGCAGCGATGAATAAGCGGTTCAGGGCGACTGAGTGATTGCCTGAGGAAGTCTTAATGGCCGCAACTGCCGACCACTGGCACCGCTATCTTCTTACGAAGGTTAACCGTCTAGCCCTACATTCCGATAAAGCGTAGTTGCCAGTGTCAGTTGAAACATAACCACCCGCCTCACCTTAGCGAAGTGTCGTTTGACTGCGTCCGCAACACGTACCCCGCGAGGTTATCGCTCATCAAAAGGTATTCCACCCTTCATCTTGTCAGCAAGAGGTGCCTCGATGATTTGCACAGTGACTGATCCCGGCGCTGCGCCAAACTCCTCAACTACCGCTTCGGTAATCTTGTTCATGAGCTTGACTTTTTGTTCACGCGTTCGACCAGACGCGCAAAAAATGTGGACTTCGGGCATTATTATACTCCTGTTTGCCAGAACATATTCATCTGCGACCTTTCTGGCCAGCCGTAGTTTCTACAGAGCGTCCAGTGCACACGAAGCGCGGCGGTGAGTCATCACCTTCATGGGCTACCGGATTTACTTGGCGGATCTAGATACAGCACCTTGAATGGGTTCGAACCTAAGATCATGTCAAAAAGGAGAAAAAAATAGGGCTGTTCAGTTAGATCCGGGCTGAGGAGCGCCACCGTATCTTACGATATCTCGTCCCCAGTTCCGCCCATCACGCGTTTGCACCATTCACAAGCGGTGCTTACACCTTGCGAAGAGAACCAGCCGCGATGGCGCTGGCGGCGGATAAGCGATCGCGTCGAGAGTAGGACCCATCTGCGACTGGTTATTACTTCTTTTTGATTGCCCTATGAAAGCTTCAGCAAGCAGCGGTTTACCTCTTGCTCGTAAGGTCGCGTCTTGCGGAGGGCGTTGATCTGGCCGCTCTAGGTTTCTCGAGGATTTCAAATGACCGCTGCTTTCGATTCCGACATTTTCAACCTCGCGCCGATTGCCATGTGGATCGAGGATTTCAGCGGAGTAAAAGCGCTCTTCGATAATTGGCGTGCGGAAGGCGTCACCGATATCAGAGCCTTCCTGCGGGAGGACCGCGACCGGGTTATCGCATGTTCGAAGCGTATCCACGTTCTCAGCGTCAACAGCAAGACGTTGGAGCTGTTTGAGGCCGAAAGCCTCCAACACCTGACGGCCAATCTAACGGCGGTCTTCCGGGACGACATGCTGGACACCCACATTAACGAAGTGGCTGCGCTCTTCGATGGCGAGCTGACGTTTTCAAGCACGACCGTCAACTACACGATCACCGGCCGGCGACTCGATATCCAGCTGCGCGGGGCCGTGCTACCGGGCTATGGGAAGACCCTCGGCAGAGTGCTTCTGACAACCGAAGACATCAGCGACCGCGAGGATGCACGTCGCGCCGAAGCAGAACAAAGACGTCAGGCAGAAGGCGTTTTCGAGCATTCGCCCGTGTCTCTATGGATTGAGGACTTCAGCCGCATCCGCACGCTAATTGAAGACATCCGCGATCGCGGCATTACCGACTTCCGCACCTTCATGGACGTCCACCCCGAATTCGTGCGTCAGTGCATGAGCGAGATCAGGGTCATCGACGTGAACCAGGCAACTCTCGATCTCTTCTGTGCGAAGGACCGCTCCGACCTTCTACAGCGCCTCGGCGAAATCTTCCGTGACGATATGGAAAAGCCATTCCGTGAGCAACTGATGGAGCTCTGGATCGGCAACCTCTTCCATCATCGCGAAGTGGTCAATTACGCGCTCGACGGCTCTGTGCGTCACATCCTGCTGCATTTTTCGGTATTTCCGGGACATGAACACGATTGGTCGCGCGTCCAAGTGGCGCTTGCCGACATCACGGCACGCAAGAAGGCCGAAGCCTATGTGGAATATCTCGGCAAGCACGACGTTCTGACCAAGCTCTATAACCGCGCCTTCTACGCCGATGAAATGAACCGTCTTGAGCGCAAGTCGCTGCGCCCCGTTTCGGCTGTTGTAATAGACCTCAACGGTTTGAAGGTAGCAAAAGACCAGCTTGGTCACGACGCAGGCGACGGTCTGTTGCGCCGGTTCGGTGAAATCCTAAACGGTGCAGTGTCCGCGCCGAACCATGCCTGCCGGATCGGCGGAGATGAGTTCGCTGTTCTTTTGCCTGGCGCTGACGCGAAAGCCGCTTACGCGATGATGGACACGATCACGGAGCTTTTGAGGATCAACAATCAATTCTACTCGACCGCGCCACTTAGCATGTCC
Source organism: Neorhizobium sp. DAR64872/K0K18 (assembly GCF_050500175.1). Classification (NCBI taxonomy): domain Bacteria; kingdom Pseudomonadati; phylum Pseudomonadota; class Alphaproteobacteria; order Hyphomicrobiales; family Rhizobiaceae; genus Neorhizobium; species Neorhizobium sp. DAR64872/K0K18. The sequence goes on along the minus strand of NZ_CP191448.1, from coordinate 38,814 downwards.
TATGGGGTTGCGACCAGCGAGGCGGGCGAGACGATCGAATCTGTAGTCAGGCGCGCCGATGCGCTGATGTACGAGGGCAAGAAAGCGCATTATGCGTCAATCAATCTCGGGATCGGAGCACGAACCACCGCTCGCGCCCGATAAAAAGTTGGCACCGAACGCACTTCAACGATTGGCCGAACGAAAACTCTGCACGACGCCGGTCGTACCTCCTCAAAGATGCGATGATTGAGCTTATGTCGATGCGGGACGTTGGTTAGCGAGCGTCTCGTAGACGGACGGTCGCGACTTCGCTTGCACGTTCGCTCCAGAAATCGCCAAACGCATTGCCGAACTCCTGGCCGCCGAAGCGGGAACGGCAGCTATTCTGGATACTTTCACACTCGAGAGATCTACCCGCGACTTAGGCGCGGCGATCAAGCACCTTGCGATGAGCACGAACATTTACGTCATCGTGGGTCGTCACGCTCTCGCACTCAATTTCAGGGCGAGATGCTAGCAATGACAGCCTGCGCTTCGAAGCTTATTGTAAGGCGACATGTCTAGCTCGTATGGTCTTGAAGGGATCTGAACCGGCAACCCTCTGTTGTATGGCTCAATATCGAAAAGAATTTCGTGCTTTGACCTTTGGTAGCAAAGTCAGTTTCGCTAGCGCCTAACGGGTTATAATTGGGCTCGCCGCACAATGCAGCTGCAGCTAATTTGTGTGCTCTCCTATGAAATCGATGAATGCACGGATGCGGGCTGCTAAATGTTCGTGTCCGGTATATACCGCGTGTATCATTTCAATATCTTCTGCGTTGTGGTCCTCCAATACGGGGACCAACAACCCAGCTTCGATATCAGGCTGAACATGGAACTGCCCAACACGACCCAGCCCACTCCCGGCGAGGCAAAGACGGCGCATAATCATGCCGCTGTTGACCACCATATTGCCTGAGATGGGAAGACGGTAGACGTCACTTGAAACAGGATCACGAAACGGCCATTCATTGAGACTTCGCCCGAAGTTGAAGCTGAAGCAGTTGTGCCCGATAAGATCCTGAGGAGTTTTGGGGGTTCCGTAGGTCTGAAGATAGTCCGGCGACGCGACGATCACACGCCTGCTCTCCAATAATTTTCTAGCCATAAGCGAAGAGTCACTCATCGGGCCTGACCGTATGGCAACATCGGTACGCTCCTCGATCAGGCCGATCACGCCATCCGTAAGCGAGATATCCAGCCGCACTTCTGGATACAGCGCCAGGAATTTTGGCGCCAGCGGCAGGAGATATCGCTCTCCGAAGCCAACGGAAGCATTAACGCGAAGAAGTCCTCGAGGAACCGTCTTTCCTCCTCCCGCAACAATCTTCTCAGTTTCGGCGATCTCGGCGAGGATGCGTTGAGCTCTTTCAAGGTACACCTCACCTTCGGGTGTAAGCTTCATAATCCGAGTGGAGCGGACGAGCAGGCGCGTGCCTAACCGGTCTTCAATGCGAGTGACCAACTTGCTTACAGCGGACGGCGATACCTTAAGACGACGCCCAGCCGCTGAAAAACTCTGAAGCTCGGCCGCTGCTACAAACACTTCCATTTCGCCAGCACGATTATCCACGACGTTTCGATCTATGAATTCAGCTCAAAGGTATTCGTCCAATCTAACCGATTATCAATGTAGTCCCAAACGATCATTGTGAACATTAGCCCACAACCGACAGCACCGCTGTCTAAGCACCGTCATCAGTTATGAGGCGGAGAGGAACTGCCATGCCCTTAGCTATCTTCGCATTGACAATCGCGGCATACGCAATTGGAACAACCGAGTTCGTGATCGTCGGGCTTCTGCCCACGGTTGCGAACGATCTTGGAATCACCCTGCCGCTTGCCGGCCTGATCGTCAGCGTCTACGCGCTCGGCGTCACTTTCGGCGCACCGATCCTAACCGCGCTCACCGGCAAAATAGAGAGAAAGCCGCTTCTGCTCGGTCTCATGGCCCTGTTCATCGTCGGTAATACCGTCGCGGCGCTGTCGCCGAGCTATGAGGTGTTGCTCATCGCTCGGGTGATCGCCGCCTTCGCCCACGGCGTGTTCTTCTCCGTCGGCGCGACCATCGCCGCCGATCTCGTGCCGGAAAATCGCCGGGCCTCGGCCATCGCCATGATGTTCATGGGCCTGACCGTTGCCATCGTTACCGGTGTTCCGATCGGTACCTATATCGGTCAGATCTTCGGCTGGCGTGCGACCTTCTGGGCCGTTGGCGCTCTCGGCGTCGTCGCTCTTGTCGCTATCGCCGCCCTTTTGCCGAACACGCTCAAAAAGGCTCCTCCGGCCAGCATTCTGGACCAGGTCCGTGTCCTAGGTTCGGGCCGCCTGCTGCTCGTCTTCGCCATGACCGCGCTTGGCTATGGCGGCACCTTCGTCGCCTTCACTTTCCTAGCGCCAATCCTGCAGGATGTGACCGGCTTCTCCGAATCCAGCGTCGGCCTTATCCTCGTGCTTTACGGTATTGCCATTGCAGCCGGTAATATCGGCGGGGGCAAGATCGCCAACCATAACCCGGTCAAAGCCCTGACCGGCCTCTTTGCCCTGCAGGCAATCGTGCTTGTGATCTTCTCCTTCACCGCCGTCTCACCGGTCCTAACCTTGATCACACTTGCGGCACTGGGCTTTCTGTCCTTCGCCAACGTTCCAGGCCTGCAGCTCTACGTCGTCCAGCTCGCGAAGGAGCACCGCCCGGGTGCCGTCGACGTCGCCTCGGCGCTCAACATCGCCGCCTTCAATCTCGGCATCGCAATCGGTGCCTGGCTCGGCGGTCTGGTGGTTGAATCGCCACTGGGGCTTGCATCAACACCATGGGTTGGCGCCATCCTTGTTGCCGCTGCTCTCGTTCTCACCATCTGGAGTGGAGCTCTGGACCGCCGATCCGCTCTAGCCCTCAAAGCTGCGTAAGAACCGACAGGGTCGGGCGAGTGATTGTCGGACCTTCGTCTAGACCCATTCCGGAGAAACTGTATGTCTACCTCGTCCCTGACGTCAGGAAACAATACCAGCGCTCTCGACCTCGTCCGCCGGAAAGACGGAGGCCTTACGCTCGGCATTGAGCTCCCGCTTGACAATGACTGGTCGCCGAAGCGTGTGGCTGAGGGGCGGCCTTTTGGCGTACCCGACCTCAGAACATTGCGCTCGCAACAGGAGCGATTGGCCTTCCCTTGCGACACCCCATGATGGTCGCGAAGGCCGCAGCCTCCGTCGACCAGCCCTCCGGCGGCCGAGTCATCCTTGGTGTCGCCTCCGGTGACCGCCCAGTGGAATATCCGTTGCTCGGCCTTGATTTCGAGAAACGCGGGGACGCTTTCCGCGAGGCCGTCGCTTACCTGCGTGACCCGTGGAAGAACGAGGACTCCCTGTCGGCGAGGGCCGGATCGAGCCGAGGCTACATCTACTTCCCAAGCCGTTGCAAGCCCGCATCCCCATGGTCACTGCTGGCCAAGGCCGCCAGTCTCAGGAGTGGATCACGGAAAACATGGACGGGCGTTTTGTCTATTCTAACGGACTTGACGCGCTTGCCGCCGAAGCCAGCCGCTGGTCATCTGATCGAAGATGCCGGCGCGGCTCAATCGTTGCTACCATCGGTGGCCCATGTAGCGATCGCTAACCTGACCCTGTTGGACGAACTTCTGGGAACCGGACGCGATATTAAAAAGCAACGGTACGGGCAGAGGCCCTTCGTTCCCGGCCCCGACTTTCGTGATAAAGGAAGCTGCACATGCAGCACAACAGCTTGGTCGGAAGATGGCCTAGTAGGTTACGGTCCGCGAGACGTAAGCATTTGTTATCATCGACGTTCTAAGTTCGGGTTAGGACATTGCAGCCCTATCCGGCTGCCGCGCGCATGATGTGCGCCGTCGCTCGAGGACGGTTCCGACATCTCCCTGTTCGCTATGCGTGCCATTTTTTCCTGCCTAATTCCGGGGTTATCCGATGCTAAAGAATTTGAAGATCAAGACAAAGTTTCTGGTGGCAATCGCCATTCTCGGAATTATTTCGTTGGCCGGTTTGCTCTACGTCACTCAGCGTTTCAGCGCCGCCAATTCGGCCTATACGAGCTTTCTCCAGAACGAGAGTAATGCGGCGACATTCGGTCCGCGCGGCGCCGCCGGCATGTGGACCTCAACGACTTGGCTCAGCCGCGCCCTTGCGCAGGACCCGAAGTCCGACGCATTCAAGGATCTGTCCGCCCGTTTCACCAAGGAAATTTCCGGTGCGCGTGATCGTCTGACGCAGATCCCCGGAATCGTTCCGAGCCGCAAGGCCGCGATCGATGAACTTGTGGCTGGTGCCGATACCTTGAAGTCCGTCGGGGAGAGCCTGCTGTCGGCCCATGTGGCCGGCGACCAGACTAAAGTTACCGCACTTTCCGCGGAGCTCGACCAGGCGATTGTCGAGCTGTCCCCGAAGTTCGGTGCTAATAACAGCGCCATGGCCGAGCTCATCAAAAACGGCACGGAACGACTGTCGGCGGAAGTTTCCTCCACTATCCAGCTAGCCCTCATCGGAATGCTTATTGGTATCGCGGTTGCTGTTGCGATTGCCATGGCAATCGCCCACACAGGCGTCACCGCTCCGATGGCGCGCCTTCGTGAACGCATGTCTTCGCTTGCTGCCGGCAACACAGACGCAGAGATCGATGGCCTGGGCCGCAAAGACGAGGTTGGTATGATGGCTGAGGCTGTCGCCATTTTCCGCGACAACGCTCTGGAGCGTCTTCGCCTTGAGCAGAAGGCAATCGACAATCTCAGTCTTTCTGAACGTGAACGCGTCGAGCGCGAAGCATTGAGAAGCCAAGAAGCTGCCGACGTGAAGTTCGCCGTAGAGAACCTTGCCAGAGCGCTCAGCCAGCTTTCCGAAGGCAACGTGTCATACCGCGTTGATACGCCGTTTACGCCAGCGCTCGACGGCGTCCGTAACGACTTCAACGCATCTGCGTCAAAGCTGCAGTCGGCACTTGAACATGTTGCCGAGAATGCGCGCAGCATCGAGGCTGGTTCCGCTGAAATCAAGTCGTCCGCCGATGATCTTGCCAAGCGAACCGAACAGCAGGCCGCGTCTGTCGAAGAGACCGCAGCAGCGCTCGAAGAAATCACCACCACCGTCAAGGACGCCGCCAAGCGCGCTCAGGAAGCCGGCTCTCTCGTTGCCCGCACCCGCCAGGGCGCCGAGAAGTCCGGTGAAGTCGTCCAGAACGCTGTCAGGGCTATGCAGCAGATCGAGAAGTCTTCGGGCGAAATCGGCAACATCATCGGGGTGATTGATGAGATTGCCTTCCAGACCAACCTTCTCGCTCTGAACGCCGGTGTCGAAGCCGCCCGCGCAGGGGAGGCCGGCAAGGGTTTTGCGGTCGTCGCACAGGAAGTGCGTGAACTTGCTCAGCGTTCTGCCAATGCTGCGAAAGAGATCAAGACATTGATCAATGCGTCCAACCAACAGGTCCAGAACGGCGTACTTCTGGTTGGCGAAACCGGCCGCGCACTGGAAACGATCGTTGCGGAAGTCCAGGAAATCAACCGCAATGTCAGCGCAATCGTCGAGAGCGCTCAGGAACAATCGTCCGGCCTTCAGCAAATAAACACCGCCGTCAACGCGATGGACCAGGACACCCAGAAGAACGCCGCAATGGTCGAGGAGCAGACTGCCGCAAGCCATGGAATGGCGCGCGATGCAGCTTCGCTGAACGAACTCCTGTCACAGTTCAAGCTGTCGGGTGGAAGCGGTCGACGTGGATATACACTCGCTCAGGCAATGCGCCCTTCAGAACGCCGCGAAACATCCGGAGCTTCGCCGGCCCGTGCCTTGAGCCGTAAGCTGGCAACGGCCTTCTACGGCAATGCCGCTGTAGCTGCCAACGAGTGGGAGGAATTCTGAGACGGAGCCTGGAGCGTTCAGCAAAGAATAGCCGCGGATATCAATCGATACCGCGGTTTCCTCTTACTAGCGATGCGCACTTCGCCCCCCGGTGAATACGCGTGCTGATTAGTTTAGGCATCAAGACATCACCCTGGGGCCTGACGTGCCTTCATCCGAGAAACAGTGATGAGTACCGGAAGGGCCAGCAGCGAAAGACCGGCTCCCGCTGCGTACGTGGCGAACGAGCCGTAGGTGTCCCACAGCAGGCCGGCAATGACATTGCCAGCCAGTACGACGGCACCTGTCATCAGGTTGAAGACCCCAAATGCAGTGCCCTTCAGTCGCTGCGGAGCTGCCTCGGCGATGAGTGTTGCGAGGAGACCCTGTGATAGACCCATGTGAAGTCCCCACAGGATAATGCCGAGCACGAAAGTGCCGATCGAATTTGCGTAAGCCAGAACCGCGTAAGCGAGAAACAGGACGGCAACGCTGATCGCGAGCAGACCAGTTCGACCAATCACGTCTGAAAACCGTCCCGTCGGGTAGGCGGTCAACCCGTACACAGCATGCATGATAACCATCGTGAGCGGGATCCACGCGGGCTGAAAACCCGACTCTTGGGATTTTAGAAGCAGGAACGCTTCACTGAAGCGGACGAACGTCAGTGCAGAGGCTGCACCAATGACCAGCCACGTCCACTTGTTCAGTCTGACAATATCCCGGAGACGAAGACCTGGCCCCCCTTCCCGAGGTGGTCGCTCCGGCTCGGACACCCCAACAATGAGCACGATGATCGATAGGAAAGCTGGAACGACGGCGATCCAGAAAATGACATGGACGTTGTTGTTCAGTGCAAACATCAGCGCAATTGCGGCCAGCGGGCCCGCAAAGCCGCCGACCGTATCCAGTGACTTCCGGAGCCCGAAGGCAGCGCCCCTGATTTCTGGCGGCGTCACATCAGCGATAAGAGCATCTCGCGGTGTTCCGCGAAGCCCCTTTCCGACACGATCGATGGCTTTCGCAGTGATAATCCAGTCGATCGACGTGGCAATGGGAAACAGAAGTTTGGAAAACGCGCCGAGACCATAACCGAAGACAGCCAGCGTCTTCCGGTTGCGGGTCCAGTCCGAGACCACGCCCGCGAACAATTTGGTTGTCGTTGCGATGGCAACCGACAATCCTTCGATAAAGCCCACTGCGATCGCTGAGGCACCGAGACCCGTCACGAGATAGAACGGCAGGAGGGTCTGCACCATCTCCGACGAGATATCCATCAGGAGACTGACGAAGCCGAGCATCCATACCGTTCGCGGCACGGCAGCGCGCTGAGACGCCGAATTTTTAGAGAATGATGACATGGTGCGCCCCTTGCGAGCAATCGAATAGGCCGCGGACGCGAATTCGTCAAATGCGATGCGAGCACTCGGTAGAGGAGATGCTTGACATCCGGCGCGGGTGCAGCAAATTCTCTCGCATGGGGTTGCGATCACCCCACTAGGCTACGGCCGAAGTGTCGCGTCCACAAACCCGCAACAAGGGCGGACGCCCTATGCCGTCATTTCTTGAGATCACACTCGACAAACTTGCCCGCATCATTGGCACGCCGAACCCGCCGACCGTTATCGATGTCCGCATCGACGACGACTTCGCCAGGGACCCACGCCGTATTCCCAGATCGGTCCGCCGCGACTACAGAGTAGTGACGGAATGGGGTGCCGAGATCAGTGGCCCTGCCATCGTGCTTTGCCAGAGAGGTCAGAAGCTCGGCCATGGCGTGGCTGCTCACCTACGGGCGATGGGTACCGAAGCAGAGGTTCTCGAAGGCGGGTTCGAAGGCTGGTGCGATGCCAAGGGACTTCTCGTTCCTGAAGACAAGATGCTGCCTCGGGATGCCAAGGGACGCACTGTTTGGGTGACGCGGTCGCGGCCAAAAATCGACCGCATCGCCTGCCCTTGGCTGATCCGACGCTTCATCGATCCGTCCGCGACTTTCCTGTTCGTTCCGGCGAGCGAGGTAGAACTTGTCGCAAACCGGTTCAACGCGACAGCTTTCGACGTCGAAGGCGTGTTCTGGAGCCACCGCGGCGCGCTCTGCACCTTGGATGTTATGATCGATGAATTCGGCTTGAGTTCCGAGGCGCTCCTGCGCCTTGCGACGATCGTGCGCGGCGCAGACACCGCCCGACCTGATCTCGCCCCCGAGGTTGCGGGCCTGGTGGCCGTCTCTCTGGGGCTGTCGAGGATGTTCGACGATGACTTGGAGCAACTGGAGGCGGGACTGACAATCTACGACGCGTTCTATCGCTGGTGCCGAGACGCGATGGACGAGAAACATAACCGGCCCAATCCGAGGAAGGGATAACGATCATGGCCGACCTCGCGAAAACCTCTAGTACCGACCTCCTCATCTCAAACGGTGACATCGTCCCGCTTTCCGAAGCCGTAAAGGTCTGGGCACGTGTCGCAGCACTCAGCTTCGGCGGGCCCGCAGGCCAGATCGCCGTCATGCACCGCATCGTCGTCGACGAGAAGCGGTGGGTGGGAGAGCATCGTTTCCTGCACGCCCTGAACTACTGCATGCTCCTGCCCGGGCCGGAAGCCCATCAACTGGCCATCTACATCGGCTGGCTTCTTAACAAGACCAAGGGCGGGATGATCGCGGGCTTGCTGTTCGTCCTGCCCGGCTTCGTCTCGATCCTGGCGCTGAGTTACATCTATGTCCTGTTCGGCGACCTGACAGCGATCGAGGGGATGTTCTTCGGATTAAAGTGCGCGGTGCTATCCGTCGTTATCCAGGCCGTGTTCCGGATCGGCAGCAGGGCGCTCAAGAACAGGACGATGGTGGCGATCGCTGCCGCTGCATTCGTGGCGATCTTCATCCTTCATGTGCCCTTCCCCCTGATCATCATCACGGCGGGCATCATCGGCTACTTCGGCGGCCGCGCGGGCGTGTCAGCCTTCAAGGTCGGCGGCGGCCACAAATCGGGGTACGGAAAAATCCTGGAGGACCGCGACTCCGTGCTCGGCGAGAGCATTCCGCTCCATGCACGTCCCAACCTTGCCTGGTCACTGAAGACATCGGGCGTGTTGGCGTTGCTCTGGCTGCTTCCCGTTGCGGCGCTGTTGCTCACGCTCGGTCCAGGCAACGTGTTCTCCAAGATCGGCATCTTCTTCAGTCAGATGGCGGTCGTCACCTTCGGAGGAGCATACGCCGTTCTAGCCTACGTGGCGCAGGCAGCGGTTGATCAGTTCGGCTGGCTCCGGCCCGGAGAGATGCTCGACGGTCTCGGAATGGCGGAGACGACACCAGGACCGCTGATCATGGTCACGCAGTTCGTCGGTTTCCTGGCCGGCTACCGCGATCCGGGACTAATGTCGCCGCTCATGGCAGCCACGCTTGGCGCGATGCTGACGACATGGGTCACGTTCCTTCCAAGCTTCCTCTGGATCTTTGCAGGCGCTCCGTTTATCGAGAAGATGCGAGGAAACGCGGCGCTTGAGGGAGCGATGTCCGCAATCACCGCTGCTGTCGTCGGCGTGATCCTCAACCTTGCCGTCTGGTTCGGGCTGCATGTCCTGTTTGCGGAAGTCCAGCAAGTAGCGGTTGGTAGCTTGAGGATCGACATTCCCGTGATGACCTCGATCATCTGGCCGTCGCTTGTCTTGACGGTTCTGGCGGCTGTGGCAATCTTCCGCCTCCGGATGTCTGTAATAACGACACTCCTGATCTCGGCGGGCCTTGGCGTCGCATGGACGATGACTGCCTCATAGCGGGAAGGAGATATGACCGACCGCGCAACCTGTACTGCGTTCTGCAAGCCGGTGGCTCGTGAGCGATACTCTTCACAACGGCAAAAGGTACAACAGCGCAACAATCGTGCAGGGGCCGAGCGTCGCCCAAATAGCCAAAGAAGCGATTATGCCGATCTGAGCCACAGTGCTCAGGAGAACGACGCGAGCGCCGAACGGATCGGTCGCGTCGACACTCTTTGAGCTGCGACGCTCGTCGGCAGCCGAACAAGCGCGTTTCGCTAGCTACCCCTCACAGTTCTATGATCCGAAACTGTCAATCATTCAGTTCGCGTAGATGGTCTGCGAGCCGTAGCGCCAGCGCGACCGCCGGAAGCGTCGGGTTAGCATGGCTACCCGTTGGAAACAGGCAGCTGCCTGCCACATAAAGGTTCGACATGCCCCAGAGCCTGCAATCAGGGTTAATCGGCCCGTCTGATGGATGAGATGCCATTCTTGCAAGCCCTATTTGGTGGAAGCCATCAAGAGCTTGATCCGCTACAGCCTCTCGGCGCTGCTCTGGCTCATGCAGGTAGTCGAGTTTGCCCAGCTCGTTCCTTCGAAGCCATTCATCAATTATCTGATGGGAGCGCACGACTGAGTCGAGGTCCTGCGTTGTTACGCGATAGTCCACGAGGAGCCCTCCGCGCCGGTCTGAGGAACCTGAGGACTGGAGGGATACGTGGCTTTCGGCAGCTGGCACCTGCTCGGAGTGATAGCGAAGTAAGTAGCGCCCTTTCGGATTGATCAACGTACGTTTGTCGTGGAGACCCGCGCGTAGCATGCTCCTGATCGTTCGAAATAGCTTCAACGGGGACTTCAGGTCTTCTCGTACGTTGCCCCAATGCCGCTTCCTGTTGCTACCGCTTACGCCTTTTGAAGAAGGTGCGAGTCCTTTCGAAACGAAACGGTACAAACCGATCGAAGAGAGAAAGAGATAGCAGATGGAAAAAGCACCCGAATTATGCTCGGGATCAGCAATAGAAATCGGGTCTATCCAGAAAACGGTGTTGAGCAGTTGGTGCTCCAGTTGAACCGCGGGCGCAATCTGCAGCCGCTGCTTGTAGATCAGGCCGTCCTCGTCTTTGCGAAAAGCCAGCGACGCGGCTTCACTTGGGTCGTTCAGTTGGATCGTGGCAATGTAGCCAGTGAGGTGGCCTTGATAGAAGACGCCGAGCGCCGGTCCGAAAGCATTAGCGATCGCAGGCGAGCGCCTACCGAGCGCCAAAAGCAAGCGTGTGTTCTCAAGTCCACCGCCGGCGAGTACATAGGACTTGGCACGCACTTCAAATTCTCGGTCATGACGTCGGACCCTGAGGTACTCAACACAAGCGTTCTCTGCCTCCGGCACCACCTCGGTAACCAAAGCCCCAGATAAGACCCGGATGTTCTGAGAGCTCACAAGTCGCAACGCGTAAAGTTTCCCAAGCGAAGGCTCACGGCTCCAGCGCTCAATAGAGCTTGGCGAGACCGTTTGGTCGGACACCGCAAGCTGGAAGAGGTCGAGCTCCCTCGTTGAGCAGCCTAGAAAACCGAGCGCCTCCTTGTAGTAGCGGCTGAGCTCAGCATGCCGGATTGGCCAGCCAGAATGAGGGACATGATCCCGTAGATCAAAATCGAGATCGTCGAGTTCCACGCAGCGGCCGCCCCAAAGCGCGCTCGTGCCGCCGATGCCAGGTCGCGACATAGCAGTGGAGGAGGCATGATGGCTATTGCGAAATTCGACCTGGCCGCGAAGCGCGCTTGTGTCAGCTTCTTCTTCGCCCATTTCCAGCAATGTTACAGTAAGCCCCAAGGCTTCGAGTTTGAAAGCAAGCGCCAGGCCGACCGGTCCAGCTCCCACGATGCAAACGTCGCTGGGGGATTTTGCCGCGTCGTCGTCGGCTAGTATCATGATCTGAAACCAATATGAGGCTCAAGCGTGACTGGATTTAGAAAGCCGATATGCTGGAAGGTCAACCCACTGACAGGAGCTTGCATGAAGCCTTTCCCCTAGCCGGTTCCAGGAGTGCCTGCAATGAAGCAATCCTAGGTCATCAGGCGAACGAACCAGGTGGACTACGTTGCACTACTCGGCGATCCCTTCAACAAACTACGCCTATGCACCGGCCGGTCAGGAAGCACGTACGATCGGAGTTGTACGCGTTAGATACATGCCGTCCTTCGTTCCGCGCGACGGGTGATCGGGCCGAGCCCGTTATATTGATTCCTAACCAACGAGCGTCGGCGACGTATCGGGTGAAACAGCGACCAACGATCTCCTGCTGCTGCGGCCGGTATTCAGCGCAGATCGGAACCAGTGACCGCCGCTCCGGAGGCACGCACGATAAGCGGGTCCTTCACGAACTCGGCCTGTTAAACGCCACGCCCACTAGGATGGCTCTAAAAAACATCCTGCAAGGCAACCTCGCGCGCTCACGTATTGTGAGTCGGCGAAAACGAGGTCAAAGGCGGTTTTGCTCCGAACTTCAGATCTGCGCGGCCGCGCCAACGGTATCACCAAGGCTTCTGGCAAGTGCATCCCTTGCGCGGCTGACACGACTCTTGACAGTGCCCAAGGCGCATCCGAAGGCTACAGCCGCATCTTCATAACTACTGCCTTCAATGAGAACCTTTGTAGCTACCTGCCTGTAGGACGGGGACAAATCTTCCATTGCCCGCTCGAACTCATGACCGCGAATTGTCCACTCCTGGGTTGGTAGCAGGCTTGGAGACATCCCACCAATGTCGTTGATCCCAACGACCTCACGGCGGCCTCTGACGCATTTTGTAAGGTTGATGTTGTTCATAATCGTAAACAGCCAGGATTTGAGGTTTGTACCCGGCTGAAACTTGTCCAGGTTGGCGATCGCCCTCACCATGGTCTCCTGAACAAGGTCATCCGCATCAAACTGGCGGCCCGCACACAGGCGGCAGGCAAAACGCCTCAGAGCAGGAATGATATTGATAATATCATGCTGTGTGGTGACGGTGCCAGTCATTGGACCTCCCTGTGCTGCGACGATCTTCAATGATCCTGCGAGCTCATGGTTCCTCCAGCGAGAACGATCTAGGGAAGCATCGAACATTCGGCTACCCCCGCCCTTAATAAGTTCTCTCGATTAGGAGTAGGCAAACCCTCTTGGCCGTTAGCCGGGTCGATGAACATACGAATGGCCGAATTGCCCGTTGGATGCTGCTGCGTCGTTCTTAGAATATTATCATTTGGTGGCGTGGATATGTAGCTCGAACGACCTGTACAGCATGCAAACGGCCTAGTCTCCGCTGTTCTGATACGGAAGCCTCTTGCGCTATCGCTCGAACCGCTCAAGCATTTTTCTCAGTTGCGCGTTTTGCAATCGAAGCTTTTCTGCAAGTTTGCCCCTTAGCACTCTGATCTCGTCGTCGAGGCTCAGCGTATCTGACGGGATACTGACGTCAAAAGGGACTTGCGTTGTGGCCCTAACCGCGTCCTGTTTCTTGGTTCGGCCCCTCTTTTTGCGCGCTGCGCCCTCGATACCCGGTGAAAGATCAGCGGGGTCCGACGACAAAATGACAGCGTTTATTGGATCGGATGGCTCCAGCTCACCAGCGACGACATCCCCCGTCGCATCATCAGCTTCGCCTACAGCGCCCCCGATCGTGTCAGGCTCAACCGAAACAGGATCGGATACAGCTGACGATGATTGCTCAGCACCTGCACGTGCGCTTGAGGCCGCCAAGCTCTGTTCTGCCACGGTCTCCGCCGGTCCGGGAAGAGCCAGGACATCAGGCTTCCCGCCGGCAACCTCAGCGTCGTCCTGCTTTGGCTCACGTCGGCGCGGCACGAGTCGGCTTAGAAACTTCCAGGGAGATGCCATGAGACAGGCCTCGCATCAGTTAGTGATCTATGCGCACTCAGTCCGGCGACTGGCTAAGGCCGCCAAGCTGACTATCTTAAACTAGAGATGTGAGGCGTTTCCGGCCGCAGCGGTCAAATCAATCGAGATTGAGCTTTTTGCGCAAATCAGCGTTTTCAGCACGGAGCTTTTCAGCCAGCATCTTGCGCAACTTTTGGTTCTCCGCCTCTAGCTGCAGAAGATCAGCCATTTCGTCGCGAGATGAAGTCGCAGCGTCATCAGCGATCCGGTCAGGCGTCGGAGCAAGCTTCGGCGCGGCGGGCTCGACCGGCGTTGGGTCTACGCTCACACGTGGCTTGCGGCCCCGCTTTTTTCGGCCATCGGTACCGGCTGTACCTTCTGCTGTCGTTGCGACAACGGAGGTCTTCTTCGCCCGAGGCTTACGCTGCTTCTTTGCGGCAATAGGCTCTTCTTCCGGCGCGGGCATTTCAACATCGTTCAATGTCTCGGTATCGTCGGCCATGAGCATCTCCTTCGGTTCTTCAGCAGTTGTCGCCGTCGCATCCGGTGGTGTCAAGAATGGCTGAAGGGATACTACCGAAGGCAATTGTACGTTTAGGCCGGATTCAACCATCTTCAGACCTTCCGGCAGCAACGGCATCGCCTCCTCCTCTACGTCACGGGCAACGGACTTGAGGTCCATGTTTCCCCAGATGGAGGTGGGCTTGGCGTCGAGCTTCCGGCGTCCGGATTTGTACTCGATGGCAAAATTGCGTTGCGGTTTCTTCACTCAAGACGCTTTCGGATTCTTGTTGGGCTATTTGCAGCGCAATAGGTCGCTGCAGATCCGAAATTAGAGATTTCTCGGCTGTTAGTCCACCGAATGCCACTGCGAGTGAGGGAACCCTGCTCCCTGATCCCAAGCCAGTAGCTTCAACGAACGCTTCCTAATACCGTAATACCCTGCGCTGCATGCGACAGCATCGCTATAGGCTCTTCGCCTCGATGTATCGAGGACTGCGTGCTGCGGGCCAGCGTCCAACGCTTCAAGCGGCTCCCGTGGTCTCTGACAAAATCAGCATGACCATTTTCAATTCGAGCCGCCGCTACTATTCTCCGGCTCGAGTAGTCGATTGCGGGCGTGCAGATAGTAGCTGCATTCGGCCTTGCAATCGATGGTTCTCGCACGATGTGTAGAGCCAGGGATAGCTTGTCTTCAGGGCGCTGTCATAAGGGTGTGTAACCCTGCCCCAACAAGGAGGACGCTATGTCTTCCAACCGAGCCTCTGCAGCACTTAGTAAAGCCCATATCTCCCTGATCAGGGAGGTATAGCGTTCGACAGTCCCAAGTCTCCGCCGATCTCGACAAGATCGTCAGCATACCCGCTCGGGTTCGAGTATTTCTCGGCCTCGTAGGCGCCGAGATCGGATTTTCCCGCACCAACATGGTCGAAGAGAACAGTCGTGTAGTCGTCTTCAAACGATGGCGAAACAAGCCCTACTTCCCCGCGCGAGCCCAGTCCAAAAAGCGGTTGCTATCTCTTGCGAAGGGTTAGCTCTCAAACGTTTTTCCAGATGTATTAGCGAGGCAACACAATTTCTGGCTTCTGCGGAACCGACTCGATGGCCGGGCGTTTGGGTGCTCGGGACATCGGGTTGGCCACTCTGCGCAATTTGTAATATTAACCGCGCCAGCGGGTCTGCCGAGCCATGACCTTGTCAAGGAACCGGGTAGATCTAGATGGTTCTAACGAGCCGCTGAGTATGAGAATCAGGCAGATGAATGGAATCGAGTAAGGGCGGCATCCGGAATAACGAGGACTTCCTGATAGGGACAGGGGAGATGGCCTCGCTGATCCGCGAAAGGGATTGGTCGGGCACGTCGCTGGGTCCGGTCGAGAACTGGCCGCAGAGCTTAAGAACGACGGTCAGTATCTGTTTGGCCTCCAACTTTCCCATCAACATCATCTGGGGTCCCGACCACGTCCAGATCTATAACGATGGGTACAGGGTGCTCTGTGGTGAGGGACATCCGGCATTCCTGGGCATGCCTTATCCGAAGTCATGGGCGTCTGCGTGGCCTGCGATCGGCGCCCCGTTTGAGCAAGCTCTCACGGGCGAGACGTCCTTCCTCGAAAATCAGCGGATGTTCCTGAGCCGGAACGGCTACCTTGAAGAAACATTCTTCACCTTCTCGCTCAGCCCTATCCGCGACGAGAGTGGCGGCGTCGGCGGTCTCTTCCACCCGGTGACTGAAACGACACGGACGATCCTGGGGGAGCGCCGGACCCGAGCTCTCAGAGACCTGACCGCAAGACTTGGAGAAGCAAAAACCACTGACGAGGTTTACGAATTCTCGGCTGATATCTTGTCCCGGTTCGCCTTCGACCTGCCCTTTGTGGCATTTTACGAGCGTGACGATGATGGCAAAGGTCTTCGCGCGCTTTCGAACACAGGCCTTGGCGACCTGGTTGAAAAAGCGCGCGTGATCGAGCGCTCTCCCGGAATTGTCGAAAATCTGCTGGCCCAGACCAAGATCGCCAAACTGGACCGTTTAGGTGATTTTCTGCCCGCTACGTGCGGGCCCTACGACGAGGTCCCGGACATCGCGTTCGCCGTGCGCCTAGATCCATCGACGGTCGAGCAACCGCGCGACATCATGATTGCCGGCGTCAGCCCTCGGCTGCCACTCGATGAGGCCTATGAAGGATTCTACGGACTGATTGGATCGGCCATCGCCGCCGCGCTGGCGAATGTACGGGCGATCGAACAAGAACGTAAGCGGATGGAAGCTCTTGCTGCCCTCGACAATGCGAAGACCGCGTTTTTCTCCAATGTCAGCCATGAGTTCAGAACGCCATTGACCCTTCTCCTCGGCCCGCTTGAGGAGATGGCCGCGGACGGGGGACGGCGCAGTGATGAACAGATTCAACTCGCCTACCGCAACGCGCTCAGACTGCAAAAACTGGTCAATTCGCTGCTGGACTTCTCGCGCATCGAGGCCGGCCGTGCCCTGGCAAGCTTCGAACCGAGCGACCTCGCTGCGCTGACCGCAGATCTTGCCAGCAATTTTCGATCTGCCACCGAAAAGGCCGGACTCGATCTAGTCGTCGATCTTCCCCCGTTATCGCAAACGGTCCACGTCGATCGTGATATGTGGGAGAAGGTCGTTCTCAACCTGCTGTCGAATGCGTTCAAGTTCACTCTCAACGGTACCATCACAGTGTCGCTCCGGGAGACCGGCGGCATGGCGGTGCTTCAGGTGAGTGATACCGGTGTCGGCATACCAGCTTCTGAACTGCCACGGGTCTTCGAGCGGTTCCACAGGATCGAGGGACAGCGCAGTCGAACCCATGAAGGCACCGGCATCGGGCTCGCGCTTGTCGATGAACTTGTCCGCCTGCATGGAGGCACCATCACCGTCGAGAGCGGTGAGGATGTGGGTACGATGTTCAAGGTCTCCATTCCGTTCGGCAAGGAGCACCTGGACGCAGAGAAGATCGCGACGCGGAAAACTCAGTCCTCAACTGCCGTGGGCGCAGATGCTTTTGTCGCCGAAGCATTGCGTTGGCTCCCTGACGAGCCTGATTTGGGCGCAAATGCAGTACCCGGATTGCAGGGGAGCGGTCGGATCGTTCTAGCCGACGACAATGCCGATATGCGTTCCTATGTGACGAGGATTCTCAGCGAGCGCGGCTACGAGGTTACGGCTGTCGCAAATGGCGCAGCCGTATTGGAAGCCGTAACAAAGACGCTCCCGGATCTCGTGCTCACCGACGTCATGATGCCTGAGCTGGATGGGTTTGGTCTACTGGCCGAGCTAAGGTCGAACAAGCGGACCGCCGACCTGCCGGTCATCCTTCTGTCTGCTCGCGCGGGCGAGGAAGCTCGCATCGAGGGGCTCGGCGCGGGAGCGGACGATTATATCGTCAAACCGTTCTCCGCGACCGAGTTGATCGCCCGGGTCGGAAGCACGTTGCGTCTCGAGGAGCAGAGAAGCCGCTCGTCCAGGAATGAGCGCGCCACCTTGCGGCTGACCGAAGCCAGGCTTCAGGTCGCGCTGCAAGCCGGACAGCTAGGGGCTTGGGAGCTTCATGTCGAAAGTGGCGCGGTGAAACGCTCCTCACTTCATGACAGGGTGTTCGGATATGACGAGCCGCGCCCGACCTGGACATATCAGGATTTTATGGATCACGTCCTGCCCGAGGACAAGGATCGTGTTGATGCAAGTCTTCATGACGCGATTGCGCAGAAAGGCGTCTGGCATTTCGAGTGCCAGATCCGCAGGGCAGATGGCGAATTGCGTTGGATTGAGGCGCTCGGCGGTCCCGCCCCAGAGACCGATGGCAGCGTCGAAACGATGCTGGGCGTCGTCAGCGACATCAGCGATCGGAAATTGCACGACGAGCGGCAGAAGATGCTGCTCGACGAGTTGAACCATCGGGTCAAGAACACGCTTGCGACCGTGCAATCGATCACGACGCAGACCCAGAAGTCTTCACCAACGCCTGAGGCTTTCGCCCGTGCGCTCGAAGGCCGTGTTCTCGCGCTTTCGCGCGCCCATGAACTGCTGACCGAATCCGCCTGGCAGGGCGCTTCGCTGCAAGACGTCGTTCAGCGATTGATGTCAGCCCAGCGGATAAACGGGGAGCACGTCTCCATCTCCGGGCCGCGTATCCGCCTCGACCCGAATGCCTCGGTATCCCTCAGCATGGCTTTTCACGAACTCAACGCGAATGCCGTGCAGTTTGGTGCCTTGTCGGATGGCAGGGGGCGTGTGGATGTCTCGTGGGCAATCGATGGCGTAGATCCCGGAGTAATCAACGTCGTCTGGCAGGAGAGTGGCGGCCCGCCGGTGAGTGCCCCGCGCGAACGCGGTTTCGGATCGCGCCTGCTCGAGCGCGCCCTGCCGCGCGAACTCGCCGGGACGATCAGCCTTGAATTCAATCCTGACGGTCTTCGATGCGTAATGCGCCTGCCTTTGTCGCGGAAACTGGAGACAATGGCTTGATGTCGGATCCTACCCTGAATGGTCTACGCGTCCTGGTGGTTGAGGATGAAGCGCTCGTCGCGATGATGGTCGAAGACTTCCTCGCGGATCTCGGGTGCATGGTCGTGGATGTGGCGGCCAATGTACCCGCCGCCCTGGATGTTGCGAACGACCACGGTGTGGCCCTCGACGGAGCGGTCCTGGACGTGAACCTTGGAGGCGAAAAGGTGTTTCCGGTCGCCGAAGCGCTGCAGATGCGGGGCATCCCGTTCGTCTTCGCGACGGGTTATGGTGCAGCGGGGATAGATGAAAGATTCAGCAAATCCCTGGTCCTATCCAAGCCTTATGATGTCCGTGCTCTGCAAGCAGCTCTCGTCTCATCGGGGATGCGACGAAATTGATAGTGAGAGTTTAGTTTGCCCGCCGTGCAGCGAAAGCCGTTCTGCGTTCCGAATACGTTGGTGCGATTTCGCACTGAATTGGCGTTGGGATGAATAGCGGGCGGGGCACGTTGACGGCCCCTCCCTCTAGAACTACCCTAGATAGCAAGGCCAAATCTCAACGGGGATGCGAGGATGTCACAAGCGGTATCCGAGCAATTGTTCTCGGAGATTTTCATAACCGATCAGCTGGAACACCGGCGTATCGAACGGGCGGACTTTCTAAAAGAGAAAATCGCGCTTCAGGACCTCGCCTCGCGCATGGTGACGGACCCCGACGCGGTTCTCCCCCGGTTCGTCGAACTGGCGATGCAATGACCGGTGGCACGTCAGCTGGCCTAGCATCTTTGACCAGAATGCGTCCGAGTTCAAATGGCTGCACCTTTGCGGCGAACTTGCAGCCTTTGAAGGTGCGTCCACGCCTCGCAACTACAGCCCATGCGGAGTGACCTTGGACGTCCCTGTCCTCTGCCTACATCCAGAATGGGCATACAGTTGGGTAGCCGATGCGCAGATTGCCCTTCCCGAAGTCCTTCTCGTTCCTTTGCTGATTGGCGGAAAAGAAGCCATCGGAACATTGTGGATTGCGTCTGGCGTCGATGAGCACTTCACGTCGGAACATGCCCGGGTCGCGTCCGAGCTCGCCACCTTCGTGGGCATCGCCATGCATGTGAAGCGAGGAGAAGAACGGATCAGACAGGCGCTTGAAGCGCAGGAAACATTGACGCGGGAAATGAACCACCGTGTGAAGAACCTGTTTGCCCTGACGGAAGGCATGCTTCGTCAAACGCTCCGCGCCTCCGGCTCTAAGGAAGAGATGGCCAAAGCTTTGTCGAAGCGTTTGAGAGCACTATCCAGCGCCTACTCGCTAGTGCTCCGCGACAACCTTGCGGAGGAAGGCGACCTGGATTTGCGAACGCTCACCGAAGCGATCCTGAGCCCGCATTTTTATGGGGCCTCCGGCAGGTCTCTATCGTCGGCGACCGTCTGATCTGCACTGAAAGGGGGTTTTATTCGTGGAACGAGCTTCGATCGAAATTTTGATGTTGCTTGCCGGAAAAGACACTTTGGCTAAGGTACACCAGAATCGTGCAAGCTGCCGTTGAGTCAAACCAGCGTTACAGACATACCGGAATAGACATGGCGAGCAGTGTTCGATTTGAACAGTCAGGAACCAACCTTCTGACAAAAGTTTTCGACGCTTCGGGCGATACAAGTACCGGTCGCATCGCTATTATGAGTATTTATGCGGAGTTGGTATGCATAGGGTTCTTGTCGTCGAGGACGAGCCACTGATCCGGCTCACGGTAATCGATGCTTTGAAGGAAGCTGGGTTCTATGTTGTAGAAGCATCGAGTGCTGATGAAGCGGTGCGGATCGTCGATGGCCAGGACATCCACTTCCTGTTCACTGACATTCAAATGCCTGGTAGGCTATCAGGGGTGGATCTTGCACACGCCGTCGCTGAACGCTTTCCCAATGCTGGTATATTTGTCGCGTCAGGCCGCATCAGACCTGAAGATATTGATCTTCCCAGCGGTTCCCAATTCTTCTCAAAACCTTACAGCTTCGCCAATGTCATCATTCGTTTGAAGGCTTAACCGCTCCTGACAATTAGGCGGGTTGCAGTGACCTGATGCGACTGATTGATCTGGCCGTTAAGTCTCCGGACAGATGCTGGAGCGATTTAACCGCGGTACTTGGATTTTGTACTGATTGCTTTGTGCCCACCCTTGGGCCATAGGAACAGGGTATTTTGTGTCTGTTTAGCGAGCTGCGACTCGTCGCATGGTCGTTATCCGCGTATAAGGATGGGCAACCTATGGCACTGGTGAAAACGTCTCAACTCGGCGCAAAAGCAAGCCTAGCGAAGGAGGCTTCGACTTCGTCCCTAATGCCTGCCGCAAAACCGATATCAAATCGATCTCAGGACCGGTCCCGGGTCCGGCAGCAGAAAGCCGCCGAGCGGATAGGGGCTGCGACGGAGGAACTGACAACAGGTGTTTCGGAAGCTGCAGCCGCCGCTGAAGAACTGCGCCGGGCTCTGGAGCAGATTGCGAGTGGAGCTGAGGAAGCGGCAGGGGCAGCGCATGAGTCGCTCTCGGCTACCACCCATTTATCTTCAAGGTTCTCTGAAGCCAGATCTGAAGCTGAAGCCGCGCGCAGGCGTACCGAAGAACTTCAAGCATCGCTTTTGGAATCCACCGCTCATATCGATGCGTCTATTTCCGCCATCGACGCCAATGCTCACCGGCAGATCGCGTCCGTGACCGTCATCGACAAGCTGCAGTCGCAAGCCGAAAGCATCGGCGCGACGACGGTCGCGGTAGCCGACATCTCGGATCGTACTAACCTTCTGGCATTGAATGCGGCAATAGAAGCGGCACGAGCCGGCGACCATGGTCGCGGATTTGCCGTTGTTGCCGACGAAGTCCGATCGCTTGCGGAGATCGCTGAGCGTAGCTCGCGCGACGTTAGCCAACATGCGGCCGTCATCGTCGAGGGGGTTCGTCGGATAGCAGACCGCATAAAGACGGCTGCAGGCAAGGCACAGGAGCAAACTGTTTCGGGTCGAGTCGTTGCCGACAACCTCCATACCATACGTTCTGGTCTGATCGGCCTTTCGCAAAACAGCCAGATGATCCTGATTGCTGCGGTTGAGGCCGAAGTGGCGACCCGGGAAGCACAAAAAGGCGCTGAAGCCGTCGCGGCGGCGGCGGAACAGCAGTCGTCTGCAGCGGCGGAGGCTCAAAGAGCCGTCCAACAGCAAAGCGCGGCTCTCGAAGAAAGCCAACAGACGGCACAGTCGCTCGCGACCCTTGCCGATGAGTTGATGAACGAAAGCGGCCGGGCATCGCGGGCGGAAGAGCTGAGCACTGCTGCCGAAGAACTATCGGCGACCGTTCAGGAGCTTTCTGGCGCTGCTGGCGAAATCCTTATTGCAATCGAGCAAATCAGCCGTGGTGCGGAAGCACAGGCCGCTGCCACGCAGCAAGCAAACACCGCGATGACGCAGATCGAAAAGAGCGCCTCCCAGACCCAGGAAAGTGCCAAGGAGGCCACCAAGCGTGCCGACGAGATCAAGACGCTCCTGGCAAAGAACAAAACGGGGTTGAACGGCATAGCATCTGGCGTGTCCGATGCCCTTGAGGAAATCCGCAACGCATTGACGGAGCTGAATGCGCTCGGCGAGATCGGTTTCCAGATTGAGCGCACGGTTGACCGGATCGTGCTTGTCGCGGTGCAAACCAGCATGTTGGCAGTCAGTGGCTCAGTCGAGGCGGCAAGAGCGGGCGATGCGGGCCGTGGTTTTGCGATCGTTTCGACAGATATCCGGAAGCTCGCCCAGGATGCCGCCGAAAATATAGATGGCGTCAAGGATACGGTGAGGCTGATCCAGCTCCAGATTGCCGCTGTCCATCGAGAGCTTGAGCTGATCGCATTGGCATCCGAAGCGGAGATTTCCAAAAACAAGCAGATTGTCGATCGATTACAAGCGGCCGAAGCCGACGTTGACGTGATGGTTCGGAGCAACGCGTCGATCCTTGATGCAACGCAGGCGATTCTCGTCGCAGCAAAAGAAGTACAAACCGGGACAGAGCAAATCGCCGCTGTCGCTCAGGAGGCGAGTGCTGCTTCTGATCAGGCCGCCACCGCAGCGCGACAGCAATCGCGCGGCGCAGAGGACCTGGCAGCTGCCGTCGAGGAAATTGCGTCGCTTGCGGATGAACTCCAGCTGTCAGGAAACTGATGCTATGAAAGCCTCAGCAACGGCAGACGCGAAGCGCCATTTAGTATTCCGTGTTGGCGAGAACAACTACGAGGTTGATGCCGGCCTTGTACGAGAGATCATCAGAGTGCCGCATATAACCCGGGTTCCACGTGGTCCTGAGGCGTTGAAAGGCATAGCCAACCTTCGCGGAATGCCGATTCCAGTTCTATCGATGGGCCAGATCCTGAGTAGTTGCAGCAAAATTGCTCAAGAGGACGCCAAGATCATCATTTACGATCACGGCGGCTGGGTTGGACTGCTGGTTGATGACGTGATTCGGCTCTCGGCAGACAAGACGGCAACGTCGCTTCAGGATCTGAACGAACTTCTGGACGCCGCGTTCAGAGTTACGAGGCAAGCGCCGGTGGAGCGGGCAGGCTATACCAATAAAAATTCAACCGAACAGGCCAGTGCCAAACTAACGCCATTGCTGTCGTTCCGGGTAGCGGGTCAGCTCTATGGCCTGCCGCTGCAATATGTTCGCGAAGTCACCACGTTTGGCGGCGATCTTGCCGTCATTCCGAACGCATCGGATGCTGTCATCGGCCTCATACCGATGCGTGACAGCGTCCTTCCCCTGTTTTCGCTTGCGTCTCTGATGGGCCTTGATGCCCGCCGCACCATGGATGGCAGCTCCCGTATCGTCATCATCGAATGTGAGGGCGAGCTAATCGGTCTCGTCGTCGACGAGATGGACGTCATCCACCGCTTGGCCGAACAGGCGATCGACGCCGTGCCGGCCGTCCTTCAGAGAGGCCGCGGCGAAGCACAGATCGAGGCGATCGGCAGAATTGCCGAGGGCGGATTGCTGATTTCCATCCTGTCGCCAGAAAAACTCTTTGGTCATCATGCGGTCGCTCAGGCCCTCGGCCAAAACACTGGAGCCAAGTCGATGGAGACAAAAGCTGAACGAGATGATGCTGTCGAACAGTTCTTGATCTTCCAGCTCGGCGAAGAAAACTACGGCCTTCCTGTTGGATCGGTCGATGAGGTTATCCGCGTTCCCGGAGAGATTACCCGCATGCCCGGCGTCCCTGCCTTCGTCATGGGCGTGATCAACCTGCGCGGTAAGGCCATCCCGCTGATCGACCAGCGCAGCCGCTTCGACACGCCGATCTCCACGCAAAGCACCAAGGCACGCGCGATCGTCGTTACGCTTGGGGCACTCCAAGCGGGTTTCGTCGTGGATTCGGTCTCCGAGTTGAAAGCCGTACCGTTGGCCGCGTTGTCCGCAGCGCCCGAATTCTCCTCGGGACAAACCGAGGTCTTTGATCGCATCGCTCACATCGAGGCGGACGGCCGGATGATCCTTTTGGTCGATCCGCAAGAGCTTCTGACGCGAGCGGAACGGGATGTAGTGGCGGCGATCGCCCATCAAGAGACGGCGGTGGCGGGTTGATCCGTCTCCTCATCGTTGACGACTCCGCCCTGATGCGGAAACTGCTTGGCCAGATTTTCTCGGCCGAGCAAGACTTCGAGATAGAATTTGCCCGTGACGGAACGGAAGCCCTGAAGATCATTTCAAGCTTCCAGCCAGATGTGGTGACACTCGACATCCACATGCCGCTGATGGATGGCTTGGCCTGTCTCGATCGCATCATGCTTGAACATCCATGCCCCGTGGTGATGGTGTCGTCGTTGACGGAAGACGGCGCCGAGGAGACTTTGGCCGCCCTTGAAATGGGCGCAGTCGATTTTATCGCCAAGCCGAGCGGAGCGATTTCACTTGGGATTGACGAATTGACCCCGCGTCTCATCGAGAAGGTTCGTACGGCTGCAGCGGTGCGTATTCGCCGCAGTCGGCGGCTTGCCGAACGCGTGCGCCTGGTTCAACCTATGCCGTCACCCCAAAGCATCGGGACACGGGCTCGCAGAACCGAGCAGGGGGAACCCACGCTCTTAGTTGGAAAGCCCGGCCTTGTTTTGATCGGCACGTCGACCGGTGGTCCGCCGGCATTGGACGCGGTGCTCGGCGAGTTGCCACATGACTTTCCATGGCCGGTCGTCGTCGCGCAGCATATGCCTGCCTCTTTCACCGGACCGCTCGCCCGACGTCTTGACAAGTTATGTGCGCTGACAGTCTCGGAAGTCACGCGTCAGACCAGACTTGAACCAGGCAATATCTACATCGCCAAGGGAGACGCGGATATTCTGATTGCCTCACGCGCCGGAGTTCTGGTTGCGATGGCTGCTCCGAGCGACCAGACCTACCGATGGCACCCAAGCGTGGAACGGATGGTGCGATCAGCCATGAAGCACGTTCCGGCAGTCGATCTGGTCGGGGTGATGATGACCGGCATGGGAAATGACGGCGCCGCGGCTATGGCCGAGCTACGGGCAGCTGGCGGTCACACGATTGCCGAAGCTGAGGAGTCTGCCGTCGTCTGGGGTATGCCGGGCGAACTGGTGCGGCTCGGCGGTGCGAACGAAATCAAACGGGTCGACGAGATTGGACTGACATTGCTGGATCGGTTCCGCTGATGGTGATCCGCCCGGTGGCCCCGGCAGGCAATGGCGCCGTCCCGCTTTCAACTGGAGATCTCGAGGAGATCTGCGCGATCATTTACAAGCGCAGTGGAATGGTTTTCGGCGAGACGAAACGCTATTACATCGAGCGTCGGATTACCGACCTTATTGATCAGCGACAGGCCCATTCGGTCAGAAATTACATTTCCATATTACGGAGCGACCTGAACGAGACGGAGTTGCTCATCAACAGCTTCACCGTCAACGAAACCTATTTCTACCGCGAGCAGCACCAGCTTGCCTGCCTGAGCAATTCGATCCTTCCAGACATCATCCGAAAAAAGGGGCCAGGTGATCGTATACGTATATGGTCAATGCCGTGCTCAAGCGGCGAGGAACCGTACTCGATTGCTATCTGGCTTCTTGAAAACTGGCCACTCGTTGACGCCTACAATATCGAGATTGTCGGATCAGACATCGATACGGCCATACTCCGTCACGCGGTAGACGGTTATTTCGGGCAAAGGTCGCTCTCAAGGCTTTCTCCTGAAATTCGTGACCGGTATTTCGAACGTGAGGTCGATCAGCAGCGTCAGTTGATCCGCGATCTGAGGGAGTCCGTCACGTTCGCCAAAGGCAACATCGTTGACCGGCAGAGCCTCGGAGCACTTGGTCGTTTCGATGTGATATTTTGCCGAAATCTACTGATCTATTTTGACGAGGCGGCGCGTGAAATGGCGGCGCGCAACATTCATGAATTGCTCAATCCTGGCGGCTATGTCTGCCTCGGCCATACAGAATCGATGTCGCGAATATCTGAGACATTTGAGGCTGTTCGGTTTCCCGACGCCATTGTTTATCGAGAAGCTGTGAGACTGAGCGATGGATGAGTTGATCGACCAATTCGCCGTCGAGGCACGCGAACTGGTCCAGCAAGCCTCAGACGATCTTTTAGCGCTTGAGCAACACCCGGACGACCGCGAGCGGTTGGAAAGCGTGTTTCGGGCGGTCCACACGCTCAAGGGTTCGGTTGGGCTCTTTGATTTCGGCCCGATGCAAGGGGTTCTGCATCGCGCGGAAGATCTTCTATCTCAGGCCCGAGGAGGTGCCATCGTCGTCAATCCGGCTCTTGTCGACACGCTTCTGGCGGTGATCGAGTGGGTCGACGGCAGCGTCGGCGGCATCATGGAGACCGGGCGTCTCCTGGAAACGCAAGAGGCGCAGGCGCCACGGCTCCTCCGGCAGCTGACGCGTGAAACGATGGAGCGCGAAACCGCTGGGGAAGTCGGCAAGATCAATGCTGTCCCGGATTGGGCGATCGCGTTGCGGACGCGCCTTCCCACTGGTCATAGCGATGGCACCTTGTTTGCCATCCGTTACGAACCGCATCCGGAGTGCTTCTTCAACGGCGACGACCCACTCGCGATGATATCGCGGCTACCCAATCTTCTACACCTCGAAATTTCCCTGAAGGAGTCATCTCCCTCGACTCGGGACTACGATCCCTTTCGTTGCGACATGGTGATCGAGGCGGTATGCAGTGGGCCACCCGACGAGATTCAAGCTCTTTTTCAGCTCATCCCCGATCAGGTGATCTTGGTGCCGCTACCAAAAGAGGTCGAACAATCGCCTTCCTCAGAACCCGGCTTATTTTCAGGGGGCGGCGAACGCCAAACAACGACGATGCGTGTCGATCCGGCGCGTATCGACAAGCTGATTGAGATCGCCGGCGAACTTATCACGGCAAAAAATGGCCTCGCCCCCTTGGCAGAGGAGGCGGGCAAGAGTGGCAACCGAGCGCTTGCCAGACGCATCGGGTCCAGTCACCAGGAAATTGAGCGGTTGGTGGCGTCGCTCTACAGCGCCGTCACCCGGGCACGCATGGTCCCTCTGGAACAAACCTTTCGCCGGTTTCCGAGGTTGGTGCGTGAGACTGCGGCAAAACTCGGCAAAGCTGTCGACCTCATTATCGACGGCGAAACCGTTGAAGCTGACCGCGAAATCGTTGAAAACCTGTTCGAGCCGCTTCTCCATCTTGTTCGAAACAGTCTCGATCACGGCATAGAGCCTGGGGCAGAGCGACTGCTGGCATCCAAGCCGGCGCGGGGGCGCCTTCTCCTTCGTGCGCAGAAACGAGGGGATCAAATTGAGATCGAACTCAAGGATGATGGCCGGGGTATGCAGACTGAGCATATTCGACAAAAGGCAATCGACAGCGGTCTCATACCGGCGATCGAAGCATCCGCTCTGTCCGAAAGAGACGTGTTCCAACTGGTCTTTGCTGCGGGATTTTCGACCGCCTCCTCCGTCTCAGAGCTGTCGGGTCGAGGCATCGGCTTAGACGTGGTCCGGCGCTCCGTCGAAAGATTGGGCGGAGCGCTCGAAATGCAGAGTACTGCGGGGACCGGGACGTCCTTCGTATTGAAGCTTCCCATCAGCTTTTCGATGACCCAGCTGATGGTGGTCAAAATCGGCAGTGAGCGTTACGGCATCCCGATTGGTGATGTCGTCGAAACGCACAAGTTGGCGGCTAGTGCTGTCCAATCCGTCAGGGCCGCCCGCGCATTCATTCTGCGCGACAGGACAGTGCCCCTGCTTTATCTTGCCGACTTGTTACAATTGTCAGTGGATCGGCCGTCCACCGAAGACTTGAAGGTCCTGATCGTCCGGATGGGAGACGACCTGATCGGGGTTGCCGTCGATGCAATTGCGGAGAGGGCCGAAACGCTGACGCGACCATTATCAGGTCTGTTGCAAGGTGTCGCCGGTGTGTCCGGTACGACGCTGCTCGG
Organism: Neorhizobium sp. DAR64872/K0K18; assembly: GCF_050500175.1. Taxonomy (NCBI): domain Bacteria; kingdom Pseudomonadati; phylum Pseudomonadota; class Alphaproteobacteria; order Hyphomicrobiales; family Rhizobiaceae; genus Neorhizobium; species Neorhizobium sp. DAR64872/K0K18. The sequence continues at coordinate 10,864 of NZ_CP191448.1, read as the reverse complement.
CGATGGCAAAGTTTTGCTTGTGCTCGATATCGAGGAATTGATGCAATGACGGTCACCCTGGACGGAAACGCCATTTTGATGACCGGAGTTTGCGGCGTTGACGAAGTTGAAACGCTAATGAATTTTCTCGAGGACCAGCCGGAAAGGGTTGTTGATCTTGCTGGCGCCACCGCTATTCACACAGCTCACTGGCAGGCATTGATGGTTTTCCGTCCGAAGATAATCGGAACTCCGGCATCATCTCCGATCGTAAATAGGGTTTTATCCAGTCTATTCGTATATTACGAAGGCATGAAATCATAATGGCGAACTTGCGTAATCTTCGCCATGAAAATAAGTGTAACAACGAGTGCGCGGCTGGTCGTCGCGACGATTATTCGGGGGCAGTATGGCAGTAACATTCCTGATCGTGGATGATAGCAAGTTAGCTCGTATCGTCGCCGGCAAGGCTATTGCTGCCCTGCAGCCTGATTGGACGAAAGTTGAAGCCGCAAACGCTGCCGATGCTCTGGCAATCGTGGCCGATCAGCAGATCGACCTCGCGATCCTTGATTTCAACATGCCAGAAAAGGACGGACTAGAGCTGGCAGCTGAACTGCGTTCCTCCCATCCGAACATGCCAATTGCGGTCATCACGGCCAATGTCCAAGATGAGATCATTGCCAGAGTTCGCGAGCTGAATGCCACATTCGTGGCAAAACCGGTGACGGAGGATGCGATCAGCGGCTTCATCTCTGGAGCCGCACTTCGGCTCAGGAAGGCCCGGGCATGACTGATGGCACCGCCGCGCTCGACGAACTTGAACGAGACGCGCTGACCGAACTTGTCAACATCGGCGTTAGCCGCGCGGCCGCGAGCCTGCGCAAAATGGTCAATAAGCAGGTGATCCTATCGGTCCCTTCCGTCGAAATTGTCACGAGACGGTCCGCTGCCTCGCTGATTGGGCAACGAGAGAGCGAAGACTTTATTGCTGTCCAGCAGCAATTCGAAGGCCCGTTCTCTGGCCGTGCCCTTCTGATCTTTCCCGAAAGCAATGGCCTTTCCCTTGCGCGCGCCATCGTCGGTGATGAAATGGACGAGGCAGATCTTGCCGAAATGGAAGACGAGGCTCTGGCTGAAACCGGCAACGTCATCTTGAACGGCTGCCTTGGTTCAATGGCTAACATGTTGCAGCACACTCTTAAAATGTCCCTTCCTGAGGTGCATCGCGGCGACAGCACCGCCTTGTTTGGAGTTCTCGACCGCGCTGCTGATGAGAGCTTTGTTCTCTTTCTTTACATCAACTTTTCTGTCCAAGACCGAGAGATCCGTGGATACATCGCCATGTTGATGGACCTGCCGTCGTTGGAAAAGCTGAAAAAGCTCATTGCTGATTTCATCGATCGGGTGATGGCATGAGCGGATTGCATGTGGTCGATGAACGCAGGCGTTGACGATAACCCGGAACTGGAGCGCACGCGCCGCGAACTAGCAATGGTACGCCGGCAATTGGAGCTCACTTTAGACGTGGCAGGAGCGCCATGTGCCTGGGAATGGGATATCCGCCGAGCAAGGCTCGTTGCAGACGTCCGGTTCGCGGCCATTACGCAACAGGACCCTGTCGCTCTCGCTGATGGCGTGTCGACCGACCATTTTTTCAAATCGATCCACCCGGACGACCTCAAGCGGGTCAAGCTTGCCGTGGCTGGAATGTTGGCTGGCTCGGAGGTTTTCTCGAAAGAGTATCGGCTGCTAAAGGCAGATGGTGGGTACCGATGGGTTCACGCCAAAGGCCGCGCTATTTTCGACGAGGATGATGAGCCCGCGAGCTTCGTTGGAATACTTATAGACATCACGGATCAGAAGCGGATCACTGAGGAGCTGCGCGTCGCACAATCCGCAGGAGGTATAGGGACGTTCGAGCACAAGATCGGGTGGGCAACGGTCAACGTCTCGGAACAATTCTGCCGACTGTTTGGGCTGCACCCGTCGCGCGTTATACCGGTTGTGATTTTGAACGATCTCATCCATCCGGACGATGAGCGCATTATTGACCTGCGGGATCCAGATGGGCGCCAGGAGGAGCGGAGCATCGAATTCCGGATCCGGCGTGCTGATAACGGCCAAGAGCGGTGGCTAGCCCGTCGCGGGGAATATGTCGTTGATAGCGAAACCAGCGGTCACCGTTATGTTGGTGTCATCTTCGATGTCACAGAAGCCAGGCAGGCACAGGATAATCTGAAAAAAGCAAACGAGGAACTAGCCGGGATCGCCCGCGAACGCGAGCAGTTCATCGCCGTGCTCGGCCATGATCTGCGCAATCCGCTCGCCTCCATGTCTGCCGGCCTTCGGATTATCACCAAAGACGTGAACGACCGTCAATCTACACGTGTTTTGCGGCTTATGGGCGAGAGCGTGCAGCGCATGGGTAGCCTGATTGAGAACCTGCTGGATCTTGCCCGCGGAAGATTGGGAAATGGGATCGGCTTGGAAATAACGCGGGGAGGACGGATCGAGCCCCTACTTGCGAAAATCGTCAACGAAATCCAAGCCGCCCATCCGGAGCGGAATATCCAAACCGAATTCAATTTGCATCGGCCTGTCAATGTAGACCAGGCCCGCTTGGAACAGCTGCTTTCGAACCTGCTTGGAAACGCGATCACTCACGGTGCAGCGGAAGAGCCTGTAACCGTATCTGCAAGGGTGTTGGAGAACGAGTTTCAACTCACCGTAGGCAACGGCGGCGAGCCGATACCAGAAGGCGTGATGCAGCGCTTGTTTCAGCCATTTTATCGGGGCGAAGACAACATTCACAAGCAAGGCTTGGGGCTCGGCTTATATATCGCAAGTGAGATCGCAAAGGCACATGGCGGTGTTCTTCAAGCCTCGTCAGATACCAGCCGGACCTGCTTCACGTTCAGCATGCCCGTTGATACGAGAGAGGACGTCGTGCTCTGAAATCTCAGTGTCATTGAAAGCTGGGAAATTCATCGATCAAGGCAAAGCAATCGAGCCAGCGTCACCTGTCGTACCCAATGCACTCGAATAACTTGACCCGTTTATCTGCCGCCGCGTGAATGGCTATTTGGTCTTGAGATGCGAACTGCCATGGCCTCGCGACAGCACGCCGGTCCGGCGATATTCATCGCCTTGAAGGGATTCGAACCTGTGACCCACAATCTGATTGAATTGGGCGGCTGGAAATACGGATAATCTACGCGTGTGAGACAGGAGACTATTGGAGCAGAGAGAAACTCTTGCTCACAAGTTCCGTGACGCGACTGAACGCTTTGGACAACCAGCCTCCCACCATTATTCAAAACCTTACGCCTGCCGCTCGAAACGGCAGTAATGGTCAAACTTGAAGTAGTCTGCGTCCGTCATGACCCACGTGAGGGATTTATATGTAGCGACGAAGCTGGACAATATCTATGGCACGGTTCCAGAACCGCCAAGACATGGCCTTGTCAGTTGACTGACTTCCAACCCGCTGACAATTGCCTTGGTCTCAGGGTTTGCCAACTAAAGCCGTTGCCTGCAACGGATGTTTTTCCGGGGGGCCCACTCACGCGACGCGCGTGCGTGATCTCGGCGATGTTGCAAAGGCTTGTCGATAGGCGTTGCCGAAAGCGCTCTGCGATGTATAGCCGACGCGTCTGGCAACGTCGTCAACGGGACCCGTGCCTCTCAGCAACATTGTTCGTGCGAGCGTCAGCCGCCAGTAGCGGAGATAAGCGAGCGGTGGCCTGCCAACCTGTTGGCCGAACTTTGCAGAAAACGCGGCTCGCGACATGCCGGCGATGTCCGCCAGCGCCGCAACGGTCCACGGCGCTGCGACGTCGCGGTGGACGGCACGCAACGCGCGACCGAGACGTGGATCGGAGATGGCTCCAAGCCACCCCGTCAGACTCCGATCCCCATCGTCAGACAGCGTCCGGAGCGCTTCTACCACGAGGACGTCTGCGAGACGGGCGGAGACGATGCCGGTGCCTATGGCACCCCGAAGGATCTCGTTGCTGATCAGGTCGAGAACAGCTGCGATGGCGCCGGACGCCCTGGCCTCCCGCCCCACGCGCAAGAACCCAGGAAGCATGTCGAGGAGGAAATCGCCATTCTCGTCATGGAACGCTATCGAGCCGCCAATCGCAACGACGCCATCCCCGGATCCTACTCTGACGACGTCCGACCCCCCTTCCGGAAACAGCAACGTTCCATCTTGCGGTTCCAGTTCAGGATCGCTCGCCACAACATAGGACGTGCGACCCAACAGGCAGACATCACCCTTCTTCATGAGGCAATGGGGCTCATTCGGCGCGCGCATCCACTGTTCGCCCTCGAGGACCGCGACAAACTTAAGGCGGTTCGCGGCCGGGAATGCAAATGCCCACGATCCCCCCGCTTCCATGCGTGTGCGCCTCACCACCCGAGCGCCCAGTACCTCGAGGACATCAGACAGCGGGTCCCGCTCCATTGTAGACGATGGCGACAAAACCATGGATCTCCTCGCATAGATGCTCTTGCAGCTTTCATCTAGGTTGCGCTGATCAAAGTCCAAGAGGAGACCGATCATGAGCATCGAAGATAAAGTCGTCGTCATAACCGGAGCGAGCAGCGGCATAGGCCGGGCAACGGCAAAGCTGCTGGCGGAACGCGGCGCATTCGTCGTGCTCGGCGCGCGGAGACTGGAGCCGTTGCAGGTTGTCGCGGATGAGATCTTGGCCTCAAACGGCAGGGTCGCTTTCAAGGCGACGGACGTTCGCAAACGAGCCGACGTAGAAGCCTTGGTTTCGCTTGCCGTCGAAAAAGGCGGCAAACTCGACGTGATCGTCAACAATGCCGGTGTCGGCCCGATTTCGCGTTTCGACGAACTGCGGATCGACGACTGGGATCTGATGATCGACGTCAATCTGAAAGGTACGCTTTATGGGATTGCCGCATCGCTACCGGTTTTCGCTCGGCAAGGCTTTGGGCACGTCATCAACGTGGTCTCCACCGCCGGGCTAAAGATCGTGCCGACCATGGGTGTCTATGCGGCCACAAAAAACGCCGTCCGGACGGCGACCGAGGCCCTGCGCCAGGAGGCGGGACCCAACCTGCGGGTCACCGAAGTCTCGCCCGGGATGACCGCGACAAACTTCGGCGACAGCATTACGGATCCAGTCATGAAGAAAAAGATCAAGGATGATCTGGGCACGATAGCCATGCCGGCTGAGGCTATTGCCCGCGGCATTCTGTTTGCTATCGAACAGCCTCCGGGGGTCGACGTTGGCAGCATCGTCATCCGCCCAACAGCACAGGGATGATGGTGCAGGTGACGTGTCATCGGTAGACGGTGGATGCTTGCGTGCCGCACGAGGTCGCTGGCTCGCCCCAGGCAAAACCCGTTCCTGCGCGTCCTAGCGAGGCACCGTGCTTAGCGAAGGCGGTCACCGGCCGCCTACGTGCTCGAAACATATCCAGCATCTCGACCAAGCGCCCTGTTGCGGCAAGGAAACGGGCGGCGTGCCTCTGCGGACACCAGATTTCTTGTCAGTGCCGCAGTAGGAGAACACGCTCGTCCGAAGCGTTCGTCGAAAAGCTATTTACAATGTCCGCACAAGACGACAAGCAGAACCATAGCTCACGTTTGGAAGATCATGGATGTCCTATCAATGCAGTCAATGCAAATCAGACACGGAAGAGGGTTTTCTGCTTGAAAAGGGCGACGGCGCCATGATGTCATCGGAGACATGGGTTGCGGGCAAGCCCAACAAAAGCCTCTTCACTGGCCTGAGCCTCAGAGGCCAGACAGTTTATAACGTCGTGACTTTTCGGTGCGTCGCGTGCGGTTACCTCGACTCCTACGCATTCAGCAAGCAATAGACCGGCGACATCTTCTACGCCTCAACTCTTCTCCCTGTAGAAGATCATTCCCCCGTGGTGCAGCGTATCGCTGTCGACGAAGGTCCCATCGGCGGTAAAGCCGGTGTCGTCCCAGTAGTCAATGTGCGTGCCGGTCACGCGGTATCGGCCTTGATAAGCGCTGCGGCGGGTGCCGCGCGCTTCGTCGTAGCGTCCGGTGGGAAGCAGCTCCTGACGGATGCGGCCATCGCCGGTGACCCACATGCCGAGATAAGGATGGCTCTGTGGCTGGTCGTTGGTGATGGTGTCAGTGTTTGACGCGTTGTTCGATTTCGTGGGCATGGTGTCCTCTGCCTTTCCATTGTGGACCACCGCGCTGATCGAAAGGGCGGTCACGATGATGGTGGCGACGATGAGGAGGAGGGGATCTCTCATGGTCGGTTCTCCTAAGGTTGTGTCGTTGGACGTTCCCCGGCGGGCTCACCACCGTTTGCTTCGCGCCGCTCGCGGAAGAGATCCGACAAGACTTGAGAGGCAGCGATCGCCTTGGGGAACCCCGCCGGTACGGTCACCATGTAGATGACCTCCTTGAGCTCTTCCTCCGACACGCCGATGTTGTGCGCATAGCCGGCATGAACCCTCATGAAAGCCGTCTCGCCGATGGCGGCAAAGGCCGCGACCGCAGCGAGCTGGCGTGTCCGGTTGTCGAGGCCCGTGCGCGACCAGACGTCGCCGAGGGCATAGGCTTCAGTCGCTTCGGCGAGAAACGGGAATTCCCGCCGCATGCCTTCAAGCGTGGGCTGCGTCATGCCATTATTCAGGCTCCGGATGACCGCAGACCCGCGCTCCCGCCTCTCTTCTGCGGTCTGGGCGAGTGCGGCTTCTGGAAAGAGGCTGAGAAACGAGACTGCGGCTGCCGTCGCCACATTGGATCGGAATTGCTGGAACATGATGTTCTCCTTTTGCTGCCTTGTTGAGTCGTGGCCGTTCAGAATGCCGCCCTGGTCGGACGAACGACGATCTCGTTGACGTCGACATCCTCGGGCTGCTCGATTGCAAAGCGGACGGCGCGGCCGATCGCATCGGCTGTCAGTGCAATCGCGCGATATGCCTTCATACCCTCGATCGCTGTCGGATCAGTGATCGTGCTGGCCAGCTCGCTTTCAACGACACCCGGATGGATGCAGGTGACGCGCAGCTTGTCGTTTTCTTGGCGCAGACCATCGGAGATCGCCCGGACAGCATATTTCGTCGCGCAATAGACTGCAGCCGTCGGCACCACTTGAAGCGCGCCGATTGAGGCGATGTTGATGATCTGGCCTGAACCGCGCTCGGTCATCTCCTGCAGGACGGCGGCGACGCCGTAGAGAAGGCCCTTGATGTTGACGTCGATCATGGTGTCCCACTCGTCGACTTTCAGCGAGGCCATCGGCGACAGCGGCATGACGCCGGCATTGTTGACGATCACGTCGATCCGCCCGAATTCCTGTCGAGCGGCCTCTGCGAAGGCCGCAACGTCGGCACGATCGGTCACGTCGACCCTGCGGGTCATGACGTTGCCGCCGGCCGCGCGGATCTCTTCGGCGACAACCTCCAAACGATCGGTGCGGCGAGCGCCGAGAACGACAGTCGCGCCAGCCTTTGCCAGTTCGTGGGCGATGCCGACCCCGATGCCGCTGGAGGCGCCGGTGATCAGGATAATCTTGTCCATGACTTTCTCCTACTGCTTCCGCTTGATGCGGTAGCGAGAAGACTAGTCCTGACGCACTGTCGTGATAAGCTGCTGACTTGTTCACTCGCTGGTAAGGAGTCCTAACCAATGCAGTCAGACCTCAACTCACTCGCCGGCGTCGCTCTCGTTGCGGAGAAAAAGAGCTTTCGCGCCGCGGCCGACGCAATGGGTATCACCCGCTCCGCCGTCAGCCAGACGATCCGCAGGCTTGAGGAAACGCTTGGCATCGCACTCGTCATCGGACGACCCGCAGCGTGTCGTTGACGGAGGCCGGCGAACGCCTTTACGTCGACGCGGCACCGGCGCTGCGGGATATGCGCGGCGCTATCGAGGCGGTCGCCAACTTTCGCGGCCGTCCGCGCGGACAGCTGACGCTCGCGGTTTCGTCGATCGCTGAGAGTTTCTTGTCGTGGCCGCTGCTCGCACCGTTTCTGGAGGAAACCAGGAGGTGACGCTGCATATCACCGTCACCGATGAGGAGTTCGACATCGTCGCGGAAGGCTACGATGCAGGGGTGTGACTCGGGGAAGTGATCGCCCAGGACATGATCGCCGTGCCGGTCTCGGGTGGCGGCCTCAACGCATCGAACCCCAAGCTCGCCTAGACAGAAAACCCCGCACTGTTTCGTGCGTCTCGGTTTAGAAACGGCAGCCGTTGCGTCGCCTCACCGGTCAATGCAAGGACGGCGTTGGCGACCGCTGGTGCGATCGGCGCCACGCCCGGCTCACCCATTCCGGTCGGTTTATTGGCGGATTTGATGATGTGGGTTTCGACTGCCGGCATCTCGTTCATGCGCAGGATAGGATACTGACGAAAGTTGATTTCTTGGACCAAACCATCTCGTAGCGTCACTTCCCCGTAGAAGGCAGCGGAAAGCCCGAAGCCAATTCCACCTTCCATCTGGGCTGCGATCTGGTCTGGCGCGACTGCAATGCCGCAATCGACAACCGAGACCACACGGCGCACGGCCGGTCTTTCCTCCATCATGCTCACTTCGGCAACCTGACCGACAACGGTTCCGAAAGCCTCATGGATGGCAAGACCGCGAGCCCAGCCGGCTTCGAGCGGCTTGTCCCAATCTGCCCTGCGACACAGCTCCTCCAGCACCGCAAGCCGTCGGTTATCGCCTGCCTTTTCGTAGAACACACGCCGGTAGTCGGCCGGATCGCGGCCGGCCCCTAGGGCGAGTTGGTCGATGATGTGCTCCATCACCATGGCGGTGTGCGAATGGCCGACGGAGCGCCAGAACCCGACAATGACTGGAAACGCTGGCGTGAATATCTTTCCGTCAACCGTGGTCGCAGTCGAGAAATAAGGCGAGTTGGCGATGCCCTCGGTCGCGGTGAAATTCGGCCCAACAGGAAGAAGTGATTGGCAGACCGTGTGAACGCGCCACCGCGTCGGAAACCCGTCCGACCCCAGCTCCACCCAGACACGATGGTGCGACATCGGCCGGTAGTAACCGGATGCCATCTCATCCTCGCGAGTCCAGATCAGCTTGATCGGCCGGCCCTCCATCCGTTTGGCAATCCGGACGCACTCGACCAGATAGTCCGAGCTCATGATACCACGGCGGCCGAACGATCCACCCGCCGGAAGGACCTCGATGTTGACCTTCCCGGGTATGGTCCTTGCGGTCAATGCAGCCTGTACCTGATCGATCGTCGCCAGATGCGCGCCTGATGTGATCGACACGTCCCATCCGTTCACCTCGGCGACACAGTCCATTGTCTCCATGGGGGCGTGAGCAAGATAGGGGAAGTCGAACGCGAACTCGGCGACCTCGCCGTCGAAAGGCGTTTCAGGCCCATCCCCTGTGGCCTGGAACTCGCTGGGCTCAACGTCCGTACGGCCGGCTGCGATCTCTTGGTAATAGCGGGTCAGTTCGTCCGTGGAGCGCATTTCGGCTTCGCTGTCGTCCCACTCGATGCGAAGAGCAGCCCGCCCCTGGATTGCGGCGAATGTCGTTTCGGCCAGGACCGCAACCCCGGTTTCAATCGCAAACACTTCGACGACACCTTTCACGCGCAAAGCGTCCGTCGCATCGAACCGGGCAAGTGTGCCGCCGAAGCGGGGGCTATGGGCGACCACCGCGACCAGCATGTTCAGGCGCTGGACGTCCTGTGTGTAAACCTGGGCACCCGTGCTCTTTTGGAGACTGTCCTTGCGCCGCACTCGGTCCGTGCCGATCAATCGGAAGTCCTGCGGCTGTTTCAAGACCGGAGACTGCTGAGGGGTCTGGCGGGACGCGTCAGCCAGAAGGTCGACGAACGTTGCAGAGCGGTTGGAGATCGGGTGAGACACGATACCGTCACGCACGACGACATTGTCCACCGGAACGTCCCAGCGAAGTGCCGCTGCGTCGACAAACATGGCGCGCGCCGCCGCACCCGCATTGCGCATCAGGTCCCAGTTGCTGGCAATAGAGTTCGAGCCCGCCGTTATCTGCACACCATAGGCACGAACATTGCTGCGTGCATCGATGACAAGCACCTTATCCCAATCCGCGTCGAGCTCTTCGGCGACAATCGCCGCAAGTCCGGCGTGGATCCCTTGACCCAATTCCTGCTGCTTGTTGACGATTGTTACCCAGCCATCGGCTGTGATGCGAATAAACGGTCCGAACGCGCTCGGGCCCGGATCGCCGCCGCCCGCTTGGAGAATCGCGCCGACAACCTGCATCGGGTTGGTGGCGACATAGCCGACAACCAGCGCTCCGCCGACCAACGATCCGCCGAGGATCAGCCGACGTCGGGTCAGCAGGGTGCGGGGATTTTTTTCCGCTTGATCAGTCACGAGCCGTCTCCTCTTGATTTTCATCTCTCTTGCGGTCTGCCTACTGGGGACAGACAGCCCCGGTCTCAAGCCACGCTTTGATAAGCGATCCAAACTCTTGTTGAGTACCAGGCGCAGGCTGGCGATTTCCCCCCGGGTGCCATGCCCACCCGACCAGTTCATCTTCCATCACGTGATGCAGCAGCTCGTCCCGCGTCATATGCGAGCGCGTCGGATCCAGGAGTTGCCTGCAGATGTTGCCAAGTGTCTGACCTTGCCAGGCCATCTCGATCGGGGCGAGTTTCCATTTCGGATTACCAGGGACACCGGACGCCGCGAAATTCTCGGCCTGATGGCATGTGCTGCAACGGAGTGTCGATGCACCTCCTCCATCCAGGCCACGCGTGACCCATGGCGTGTGGGGACGCATGGCATCGGTCTGCGTTGGCCGGTCGGTGCGCGGATGACAGTTCAGGCAGCGTGGATGTTCGAGAACGCGACCAGCTTCCTCGAAAAATGCGACGGATCGGCTAGCCG
>NZ_CP191447.1:0-95400 GCF_050500175.1 Neorhizobium sp. DAR64872/K0K18 | reverse complement strand
ATCCCTGACGGAAATGATCTCGTAAAGTGATCAGAACCGTCAAGAGGATTGAATGTTGCAGCTAGCTTCTCAGAGCGTCAGAGACACTGCGTCGAAGATCGAGGTCTACACCTCGAAACTCTCTGCGGAGCTGAACGATATGCGTGAAGCTGTCTATCCACCCTCTGCGCAGAAAACATTTGGCCGGACATTCTCAACCCTTGACCTAGTGAGGCTACTCAAGGTTCCGGAAAGTACTCTTCGCCAGTTGACGCTGGAAGGGAAGGGGCCTTTGCCCGAGCGCGCAGAAAACAATAGGCGAACGTACACGATAGAGCAGGTCAAGGAACTGAGGCGATTCCTGGCCGAACTTCGTCCTGACGAAGCTGGCGAGCTGCTTCCGCATCGTCGCAAAGGGGAAAAGCTTCAGGTAATTGCTACGGCGAATTTCAAAGGTGGTAGTTCCAAGACAACCACTTCTATCCATCTCGCACATTTTTTAGGGCTTCAGGGTTATCGGGTCTTGTGTCTGGATCTTGATCCGCAAGCATCGATGACTGCGCTATTTGGTATTCAGCCCGAGTTCGATCTCGGCGAGAACCAGACAGCCTATGCAGCCATTCGATATGACAATGAGAGGCGGCCGCTCGCTGAGGTGATCCGGCCAACCTATTTCCCAGGTGTCGATCTAGTTCCTGGCAATCTGGAGCTAATGGACTTTGAGTTTGATACCCCGTCCTATCTGACCTCGAAAACCAGAGATGACCTGGGTTTGTTTTTCGAGCGGTTAAGCAGTGCCCTGGCCCGCGTCGATGATCGATACGATATCGTTATCATCGACACCCCACCGTCCCTTGGATACTCGACACTCGCTGCTCTTTATGCAGCCACGTCCTTAATCATTACCGTTCACCCGGCGATGCTCGACGTTGCATCGTGCAATCAGTTCCTGATCATGATCTCCGATCTATCGGAGGTGCTGGGGCAGTTTGGAGCTAAATTTGAGCATGACTTTTTCCGCTTCCTGCTCACGCGCGTGAACCCGAATGACGGGCCGCAGAAGTACATGTCCGGAGTCATGCGCCGATTGTTTGGTGATGATGTACTCGTGGCGGAGGCGCTCGAAATCGACGGCAATCGCCGGTGCAGCGGTAGCGAAGAAGACCCTATACGAGCTTGAGTCGGGTGAGGTCGGTCGTGAGGCGTTGAAGCGCGCAATTGAGAGCGCTGACCGAGTTAACTCCGAGATCCTCGACCTCGTTCACAAAGTTTGGGGACGTAGCACATGAAGAAAAGCATCCTTCAGCGAATGGCGGCCGCCGAAACCCGGACGGAATCTCCTGTGTCGTCGGACGCGTCCGACAAGCCCTCGCTGGCGCGGCGGCACTCTTCACCTGTCATTTCCAATGTGGGTCGGGCACTGACACAGCTCACAGAAGATAGTGTCATTTCACTCGATCCTGACCGTATCGACCGCTCCCCCTATAGAGATCGCTTTGGCAACGACGAGGACGCGGCCAAAGAGCTCGAGGCGCTTAAGATTTCAATCGCAAGTGAAGGCCAAAAAATTCCGGTTCTTGTTCGGCCGCATCCGACGAAAGCGGATCATTACCAGCTTGCATACGGTTACCGTCGATGGGCAGCGATCAAGGCCATAATGGCAGAATCGGACCGCCCGGAGACCATAAAGATTCGAGCCTATGTTCGAGAACTTTCCGATCGGCAGTTGATTGAAGAGCAATCGCTCGAGAATGGTGTTCGGGAAAACCTGACCTGGATTGAGCAGGCAATGTGGGCCGTACAGCTGAAAAGTGCTGGCCTTTCCCATCGCGCCATGTGCCCAATCTTGGGAGCTTCAGAAGCGGCAATATCGCATCTTTTTCGAGTGACGGAGGCGGTACCCGAAGACATCATTCTTGCGATCGGAAGAGCAAAGGGAGTTGGTCGACCGAAATGGACCGCATTTGCCGAGTTGCTGAAAGATCCGAGCAGCGCAGCACGTGTTCGTAAAATAATCGACACGGTCGAGTTTCGAGGCGCTGACAGCTCCAGCCGTATTGCACAAGCGATACGTGCTGCAAGTTCGGCGGCCGACAAAGTGACTACGGAGCCAGCTGAAGAGATTGTTGACTTCGCCGTGGGTGACCGAGTTTTTGGCCGCATGAAGAGTAATTCGGCTGGAACTACGGTCTCAATCCCGAAGCAGGAACGCGCTTTCGCGCGCTGGCTCGCGGACCGAATGCCTGATCTTCTAAGCGAATACAACAATCGTTCAGATCCAACTCACAAAGAGGTGTGATCGAGACACTCGTTAATTGGTCAAGAGGAGAGACCGCGACAAAAGAAAAAGGCCCCCAAAACGTTTCCGTCATGGAAGCCTCTCTCAATTCCTAGCAAGATAGAGAATCGCATTTCCATGAATCCCAGTCAAGAGTCTTTGGCATCGTTTTGGTGAGCGGATTTCTTTTGCCTGAAGAAAGGTGAAGGAATATGCAGACGGGAAATGTGACGACGCCCTTTGGGCGGCGGCCGGCTGTGCTTGCTCTTGTAAAGAGGCAGCTCCAGACGTCCGAGACGAAACCAAGCCGCCAGGTCGAAAAATGGAAAGTGTTTCGCGACGCTTGTGAGGCCCGTGAACGCCTTGGCCTCCAGGACAGGGCGCTGACTGTGCTGGACGCATTGCTGACGTTTTATCCAGAGAGCGAGCTCAACTGCGATAGTGGATTGGTGGTCTTTCCATCCAATGCTCAGCTGTCTGTCAGAGCGCACGGCATAACCGGAACGACCTTGCGGCGGCATTTGGCTGCCTTGGTCGAAGCCGGGCTCATCCAGCGCAAGGATAGTCCGAACGGCAAGCGCTACGCTCACCGGGACAAGGGTGGCGATATCGAGCAGGCTTTTGGATTCGATCTTTCTCCACTTTTGGCTCGTGCTGCGGAACTTGCAGGTCTGGCACAGGAAGTCGCTGCCGAGCGCCTGCAGTTCAGACGAGCCAAAGAAGCGCTGACTATCTGCCGGCGTGATGTACGCAAGCTAATTTCCGCCGCGATGGAAGAGGGGGCCGACGGCGACTGGGAAGCCATCGAAAACATGTATGTCGGCATTGTCAGCCGACTCCCCCGCAATCCTGACCGTCGCCAGGTGGAGGTAATCCTCGACGAGATGCAGCTTTTGCGCACTGAAATCCTCAACCTTCTGGAAAATCAGTTAGATTCTCAAAATATGGACGGCAATGCTGTTCAAAATGGCTGTCACATACAGAATTCAAAACCCGAATCCATCCATGAACTTGAACCTAGCTCTGGAAAAGAGCCGGGCGGAGCCGTCGAGTTGGAAGTAGCACCCAAAGAGGTTGCTCAGCCGTTGGCAAAGCCGGAACAGATGAAGGCGTTCCCGCTGTCGATGGTCCTGAAAGCCTGCCCGCAGATTTTGGATTACGGGCCCGGGGGGACGATCTCCCATTGGCGCGAGCTGATGGGGGCCGCGGTGGTGGTTCGATCAATGCTTGGTGTTAGCCCGTCGGCTTATGAGGAGGCGTGTGAGGTGATGGGGCCCGAGAACGCGGCGGTTGCTATGGCTGCAATCCTGGAGAGGGCAGGGCATATCAATTCGGCAGGTGGATATCTCCGCGATCTCACGCGTCGAGCGAGGGCAGGGGAGTTCGGGCTCGGACCAATGCTGATGTCGTTGATGCGCGCCAATACGAACGGAGGCCGGAAAGCAGGGTGAGGGGCTGTGCTGACGCACTAGGGTGAGGTCTCGATGGAAAAGGCCTGAAGTCAGCCTTCCTACATTGACAGCACTTACAACCGGTTTCAGCTCTCATTCGTCTGTAGGTGTTTCGGTTGTAGATGACTTGCGACCTGGTGGGCGACCAGGCGGACGGCCTCTCCTGCTGGCTCTCGCAGCTTTTCGGTTCAATCGTTGGCGTTCAGCCTCAGCTTGCGCTTCAGCCTCCGCTTCCGCTTTCTGTCGAGCCTCAAGAACATCGCTTGGCGTCAATTGGCCAACTATGCCAATCAAACTGCGTATGGTGTCGTGGGGGAGGTCATGAATAAGTCTGAACAATTCAACCCGATCATCGGCCTCTTGAGGATCTTTGCCGTAAAGATGAGGTGCCGCAGCATGAATCATCTGCATTGGCAGGAAACCAAGGAGCTCGGAAAGGTGGATCATTCGTGATACGGTAAGGCGCGAAATGTTCAGTTCATAGCGGCTATAAACCACTCGTGCGAGACCAGCCAAGGTCGCGAAATCACTCTGGGTCAAACCAGTTTTCGCACGTTCGTCTAAGAGGAATGCGGAAAGCTTTGCGTCGATCTCCCCGAAGCTGACAATGCCGTCGAAGCCCTTCTGGCGGTACAAGGGTCTCTGGAAATCTGGATCTGTGGTCTCAACCAGTTCCCTTGAATTGATATAGTCGGATAGATTCCGCACCGTCGGTATTCCCTCAGTCCCCAAATCCGCCAGTGGCAGATATCACGCACCATAACGTGCCATTAAGGCACTGTCATCCTGCGCGCCAGTCACACAAACCTAACAATATTGGGGGGAATGATCTGTAACATTGCTCTCTTGGGATCGAAATGCGCAACTCAGAGGCGCGTTGTGCCTCGAGTCAAGTTTGACTGCGAGCATTCCTGTTCACCGCCTTCGCAGCAATCAAATTCCAGCTGTGGGCATTGGGTTGAAAAATGCCTTCGAGGATCCTCTCCTCGCTGACCCAACTCAACTTCACGCGCATTTCGCAAGCTAGGGAGAACTGGTCGATGCTGATGCATCTTGTGATCCGGATCTCAGACTTCGGTCCGTGTTCCTCGAAGTCCCACATTGCGAACCGGAACAGCTCGCGTTTGGCGCGATCGTCCGTTGGCCAGTCGGTTTGCTTGAAAGGCTCCGGTGGAGCGGCGCCGACACTGAGAAAAGTTCTCTTTATGGCGCGAATATCGATCCCGACCTTCTCCGTCGCTTCAGGGTTGATCAAAAATCCAAGAGTTGCGCCTAGCGCCACCCCGCCCAGGAATCGAAGGTCGAGGATCAATAACCATTATCCTTCAGAAACTGGTCAATCGCGGCCTTGACGATCACCGTCATTTTCAAGTCGTTTTCAGAGGCTGCTCGCTCCAGACGTTTCTTAGTATCGTAATCAAGGGGGCAGTTGACGAAGTGTTTGCTCTCTCGCGCTTTATTCTGCTTCAGCTCCTGCAGTCGTATTCTGGATGCCTCACGCTCTAACGATCTGCTCGTCGCTCTCTCCCGGCGAGCCTCCGGTGATGGCAGAATCAAGCTCGACCGTTGTGGCACTTGAACGTCAGGGACCTTCGCTGGAGCTTCTTCGATAGCAACCTGGTCTGGATGATCGCTGGCCACCAAGTTTTCTGCTTCGTTGTCTATAGCCGGCGGCGACATTGAATTGGGCACATTCCCCCGTGACCGTCGCGGTGCAACGGGAAAATCAGATATACTGGAAGTCCCTTTAGCCATCTTACGCCCTCTTTTCCTCGTTTGTCAGGAAACGTTCAATTTCTTGCATCATGCCCATAACCTCACTCCGGGCCTTTCTGACCGAGTCGCTGAGCTCAAGCATTTGCAGTGTCCCATATCCTAGTCTGATGTCCCGATAGGGGTTCCGCTCATACAGCTCGGTATCAAGGAGGTGTGAATCATATCCCTGCTCTTGCAGGTTTGCGATGAAGGGGCGGATCAGGCGGTAGGCTTCCAGTGAACGTCCCGGGAGAGTAATCCGGGTTCTGAAGTTGAGATGTGGAATGTTTCGCCCGGTACGATCGCAGGCGTCAGCCACGTCCATTGCTGCCTGGCCAGCAGCAAGGATCTCGTCTTGGTTTGGCTGGATCGGCGTCATAACGATCTGCGAGCCGGCGATGATCGTGTCCCGTAGCACGGTGTCTTGACCGGGCGAGTCGATCAGCACGACGTCAAACCCGGCGGTTTCGTTCTCCAGAATATGCTGAAGTGATGCATTGGTTACCGCCGTGCGAAGCTCAATGCCGTCTGGCCTGTTGTCTTTCGCCTCGGAACGGGACCACCACTCATTGAGGTTTTGTCGGCCATCGGCATCGACCAAGAGCACTTGCTTACCATGAAGCGCATATTCTCCAGCGACCAGGATTACGGCGGTTGTCTTGCCCGCTCCACCCTTGCCGCTTACCAGCGATATGCAGATTGTCATTGCGCGATCCTCTCAGACTAACGGTTCCCCCGCCCCCTAGCGATCCGACGTGGGTTCAATCGGCACATCAGTATCGTCGTTAAAATCTTCACATCGAAGCAAACCTAACATGTGAACACACGCAGGTTAAGATCAAAACAAACGTGTGATCACACGCCGTTGGACATCAATGAAACCACACGAGTTAGTCGTGTGGTTTTTACAAGGTCTGGGTCGAGTGGTGAACCCCGGAGCCGCGTGAGGCCTCACTTGGCGCTCGCACGGAGGGCGCAAGGGCGAAGAGCGAAGCGTCCCTTTCGCCTGAGTACGAGGGACAGACAAAGGCCTTCGAGAGCGGTTTTGGCGGTGAACCCTGGTGAGCGTTCCAACGGAAAGGGTGCGAAGCGAAGCGGAGCGTAGCCAGTCAAGAGGTGGAATTTGGTTGAAATTTTGGGATAGTGCTTTAGGTTTAGAGTGGCAGGATACGCAAAAATGTTTTACATTTTGCACTGCGATCGTGGGACAAGCCCACGATGATGGTCGCAAGGCTCCGGGAAGGCTTAATTGATTGATGAGTGAAGACACGATCGAAGCGCCGACAGCCAAGCAACGCAAGGGGCGTCTAATCAACGTCCGCGTCAGCGATGCAGAGCATTCGGCTATCGAAGAAGCGGCCAAGTCGACCGGTATGAGTGTGTCTGCTTTTTTCCGTTCGCTGCTCCTCGAGGGTGCTGGCGTTCGACCCATTCTGACTGCTGAAGACAGGTTGATCATGGCCGCGTTGCTCGAAGACATGCGGATGATCGGCATCAATTTGAATCAGGTAGCCCGCTCCCTGAATGCAGGAAAGGGTGTCCATCCCTCAGAGCTGGACATCAACCTTGGCAACGTCCAGCGGATTCAGGCGGCCGTTATGAGTGAGCTGCGGACACTTTCGCGCCGTGCCGGGCATGAGCGCCGAGGCGAGGTGTAGGCCGTGGAGTTCTTTTTCGGCACTTTCACAAGCGAATGGGAGCAAAGGCGCGCTGCGCTATTGCACGAAATGACGCTTGGCGGCCGTGGGAGCGCTGTCGAGGAAGAGCTTGAGAAGAGACTGAAGAATCTGCAGCACCAGGTTGGGATGTCGAAAGGCGGCTCGGGATCTAGGGGAGGCGTGAGGACTTCAGCATTCAACGTGTCATCGCCTTCGAGGACGATGGCTGCGGGTTCGGGTGCTATGCGATCAATGGATGTTCGTCTTGCGAGCGTTGCCAAAGGAAGCCAGCCAGCAGTTGTCAAACTGGCTTCCTACGGTGGTGGCGCCCGCGTCGGCTCGATGCTCAACTACGTTTCCAGAGGGGGGAGCTGAAGGTTGAGAACGAGAACGGCGAGACGTTGCGTGGCCGTGAGGAGCTGGCGCGTCTCCGTGGCGATTGGGATCACCTTTTCCAAAACAGGACCGAGAGCCGCGATATCGGCGCGTTTAGCGTCGAGGTGAGCGTTTCCGGCGGCTCGAACCCGCATGAGAAGGTGCGAGACATTCTCAGCAGTGGCTTTGGTGATCGACCCTACGCTTACTCTGTCGAAACCCGAAACAATGGATCGCTGAAGGTCGAGGGCTATGTCGTGCTGCGCAGCGGGCAGGGCGAGCGGCTGACGGCTGACGCGAAGGCGGCCGCCATCGTTCAGGAGCGCTTCAACGCCAGCGCCGTTGCGAAAGAGGCCCCTGCGGCTTTCTCGTTCACAGGCTATGGCAACGGCGTGGAATATGGCGCTGCCAAGTTGCGAGACCTGATCGCGCAGCGGAACGACGTTCGAGACGATCAGGGACGTTCGATTGCCGATGACAAGGCTGCGGGCGACCTGGTGCAAAAGGAATGGCGGGATGAGCTGCACAGCCGCAAGAGCCGTGACGTGATGCACGTGATCATGTCGGCGCGTGCTGGCACGGATGCTGTCGCGTTCGAAGGAGCTGTTCGCGACTTCCTGGCTGAGCAGTTTGCGGGCCATCGGTACGTATTCGCTATGCATGATCCGGAGAACGATCCGAAAGAAGCAGGGGAGGGGGGCAAGCGGCCGCATGTTCATGCCCATGCCATCGTTACCATGCGTTCGGAATCGGGCGACCGGATCGAGACGACTCCGGCCACCTTCCGGCAATGGCGTGAGGTCATGGCCGAGAAGGCGCGTGACCACGGCATTAATATGGAAATGACCGATCGGCGCGAGTTCGCTACGCCGCCAGCCTTCACGCGAAATCAGGTTCGCGCCGTCAGGCATGACGGTCGAACCGAGCATGTAGGCACCAGCGATCCGGCACAGGCGCGATATGACGCAAAGCGAGCTGGTCGACGCGTGGTGGCAACGAGCCAGAGGAGCCGCCAGTACATCCTAAAAGCGCAGGAGACTTGGCAGAAGATTGCAGTCAACGCTGGCGACACAGTGGTTGCGGCCTACGCCGCTCAGCATCGCTCCTATCTGGAAAACGGCCTTGTCCAAGTGGATCAATCGCCTGCTGGTTCGGTCATTCATGCGGATTTTGGCGGTGATTACCGCTCCAATATGTTAGCAATCAGAGACATGTTGTCGGAGGCAAAGGACATGCGCGAACAGACACGCCCGGAGTTCGAAGCGTACGAAAAGACGGTTGAAACGGCTCTGTTCAACCTTCAGCGCAGCGCTGGTCCAGAGGACCGGTCAGGCTTCGAAGAAGTGTCCTCCCTCGCTCGCGAGATCGTCGATCTGCGCAGGCAGATGCTCGAAATGAAGGAGCGTGGGCTTGATGAGCAGGATGGACGAAACGCTGCTGGTGACGTCTCCAGAGAAAGTGGTGCCGCGCCGGAAAGAACGGCATCCGAGGTGCAAGAGCAGACGAATGCTAACCTCCAGAGGGAGGCAGCTGTTGCCAAGCATGGAGAGGCTGTCGTTGAGGCAGGTAACGATGCGATGGAAAATGTGGAACACTATCGCTCCGGCCTCGCCCATATCGAAGCCGGCGAGCTCGGAGACGAAAACCGAGAGCAGTATGAGAAGGGCCTTGAGGCCTCGCTTCATCATGCAGCTCAACTCGCCGCTACCGGAAACGGCTATCTCCGGGATGTTGCCAACGAGGATCCAGAACTTCGCGCGGAGATCGAGACGATTGAACGCAATGAAGAGCGTGGGGACGAAAACAAGTCAAACAAGCAGCCGATAACTGCGGATACTGCCGACGATCGCCAACGCGATCTCAGGGTGGATCTGGAAGAGGAACGTCCGATTGGGCAAGCGGAGCGTGAGGCTCACCAGCTCGCTGAGACGGTGGACGCTACTCAGAGGCAGCAAGATCGTGTAAACAGAGACAGGGAAGCGGCCCAGCGGGGCGGCGAGACCACTCGGACTGATCCCGCGCAACAGCACATTCCTCGTCTCGAGGAGTTGGAGCGTGAACAGGTTGAACAGAGGGAGCGTAATCGGGACGACCGTGATCGCTAAAGTGTCATGCAGGACGGTAATCAGAACACCTACCTGGTGGAAGTAAACGACCCCAAGTCTGCCGACATCGTCGGCAAGATCATGGTGTGGGGCATGGTCTCCGTTGGGATCCTCGCGATGCTGATCAAGGTCTACGGGACCGTGATCGGCTGGTATCATGCTTCTGTAGCTTGGCTAACAGAGGCGGGTCAGTACGCATCGAGCTTCTGGCCCTTCTGAACCTGAATTAGCGGCCGGCCTATTCCATGATTGGATCAGGAACGGTCGCTGCGAATAGCTCTTCCAAGCTCTTCCTTTTGCGCGGTGATTTGCCTTCGGCTTCCCGTTCGACGACCTCCTTAAGGCGACTAACCCGATCATTGTGCGCTTTTTCGATGTCGTTCTCTGAGACAGGTGTTGTGTGCTTTTCGCGAGCGGGCACAGCTGCCTTTGCAGGTTCCGGAGTACCCCCGGCGCTGACCTTCTTGTTGGCCAAGGCGGATGGATTCACAACACGAGCGGGCGAGGTGGAGGGCGCTGGCTCTTTTGGAGTCTCCTCCTGGACAGGCGCCCGCGGCTCCTCCGCTTTCGCCTCAGTCACAGGCTTTATCGCTTCCGCTTGTTCAGCCTGTTCCTGGCCTGCATTGGCATAGGCTGGCGTGGTCGCTGGAACAGGTTTAGGTGGCAGATAATCGACAGTTGGAACGGTCGGTATATGCGTCTGAGAATAGGCCTCCGCCTCTTTGAAGGGCTGCGTCTTAAAGAAGCGCAGCTTGTCTCCAAAGATTGGCCGCTGACCCTCCACCAGCAAGATCATCTTGTTCTCGGGCATCTGGCGCACTTCCTGCGGCATCATCAGGTCCCGATCGCGAATTTGCTCGACCTTTGTTCGGCGCGGCAATCCCATAAGCTCGATCGTTCGTGATTCAGACTGATACCGAATGGTTCTCTTGCCAAGCGCCCGGGAGGCATACTCTGCCGTGGCCTGGTCATTGGCACCAAGGATGAGCTGATAGCCGCAGTTGCCAAGGAGCGAATGTCGGGACGTCTCACCATAGATCTCATCCAGGTTCTTCAGGTCCTGGATGATGAAGGCGAGCTTGATCTTATAGCCGGCCACATAGGGCAGCTTCGTCATGATCTCGTCCATGCGCTTCAGCTGGCGAAACTCATCCAGCAGGAAATAGACCGGCTCGGAGTTGGGATCATGCTCAAGGGTGAGTATGTCCATCACCTGTTGAACGAACAGCGTCAGCAGCGGCCTAAGAAGCGTGATGTCGGTGATGTTCGGGGCAAGGTAGATTGTGATGGGACGACGCTTCATGGATCGAAGGTCCATGTCGGTCATGTTCGTTGCGGCCACAACGCGTTCATTCTTGAACGGCCTCATCGCCTTCTGGATATCAAGCAGTGCCGAGGCCGCAGCCCGATCCGAGAGAGACAGGTAGGAATTGAAGCTCTCCATCGTGAACTTCGACAGGTATGGCTCCTTCTCCTTGATGTACTTCATCAAGGCCTGCAGATCGGTCCCGCTGTTGAAGAAGGAGTTGATCTCGCCGAGGTTCCTGCGCCCTTTGTAGAAGGGGCTTTCGAGAACATAGCTGATGGCCCCGGCCAGAACCTGTTGAGCTGTGGCCTGCCAAACTGAATTCTCGGATTCGGTGTTTTCCGGTACAAGAATGCTGGCGATATTTTGAATGTCAGTCGTGCGATTGCCTCGCTCCGGACGAACGAAATCCAAGGGATTATAGCTGTTGGTCGTCTCGGAACCCGGCGCGAACAAGAAGACCTGGCTCCCGTTGCGCTTCCGATAGCCGGCGGTTGCCTTGTAGACCTCGCCCTTCAGATCCGTGACGATCATAGAGCCTTCGTGCATGAGAGCGTTGGGGATGACGTAGCCCGCGCCCTTACCGGATCGGGTCGGGCCAATAATGAGGTGGTGGCGATCGTCATACGCGCGGAGGACGTTGCTCCCGATGCGGCCGAATATGTGACCCTTCTTGCCAAACCACTTCCCGCGCCGAAGTGTTGCAAGATCCTGAAAGGCCGCATCCCCCAATGGATTGCTGGTAGGTTTGAGCCCAAGGTAAGCAATGAGGCCTGATACGAGCAGCGCGGGCACTACGGAGCCGAGCGCGACTTTTTGAAGGGAAGGGGAGGAGCTATAGGCCCAGAACTGCTGAATTGGCGCGAATGGGTTTGAGGTGATTGTCGCCTCGAGGATCCTTCCGTCACCGTAGAAGAGCTGAAGCCCCGCCCCGTACGCCAGCATCCAGACTGCAAATGCGATCAACAGGCAGAAGAACAGATAGAAGGCCTGTAGCCCCTTACTCATGATGCATCCCGTGCGAAGTAGATTTCGGAAACCCCGCGCTTGCCGCCTTCCCGCCTGAGCTGGATCACGATCGGAATGACCATTTGGATGTAGGACATCAGATCCTGCTTGGAGTAGCCGGCGGACATGCCGGACTGCTGCATCATCATGGCGAGCTGTTCATAAGCGCCGAGCGGCGTATCGGCGTGTACTGTCGACATGCTGCCCGGGTGGCCTGTGTTGATGGCGCGAAGGAATGAAAAGGCCTCAGCTCCACGAATCTCGCCAACAAAGAGGCGATCCGGCCGCATTCGAAGCGCCGATTCAAGAAGGTTTTGAATCGCTACGTTTGCAGTGCCTTGCCCACCCTTGGAGGCGATCAGGTGGACCGCGTTCTTCTGTGGTGGGAATAGCTCACGAGTGTCTTCAAGCGTCAGAATCCGCTCATTCAGGTCTACCGAGTTCAGGCACGCGTTCAGAAAGGTGGTTTTGCCCGACGACGTGCCGCCACTGATCAGGATCGAAACCCGCTTCGTGATGGCCGTATGGATGAAGTCGTAGATCTTCTCCGCACGTAGAAAGGCGATCAGCTCCCGATCCACGTCGCTTAGGCCCCCGACAGCAACCGAGACTTTGTCGAGAGAGCCGTTGTCACGGTAGTCCTGCAGAGAGAAGTTCTGCACAACCTGCTTACGGATCGTGATCGACCCGCCGTCAGGTGCCGCGGGCGGCAAGACGACCTGGATACGTTCGCCGGTCGGCAGTGCTGCGCTCAGGATCGGATTAGCGGCGTTGAGGAACTGCTTTGTCGCTGCGGCAACCCGCTCGCCAATGTTCTCGATCTCGCGTGCCGTCAGAGCAACGATTTCATGATGCTCCATGTGATCAGCACCGAAGCGCTCAACATAGACTTGGCCTGGCCGGTTCACCGCAATCTCAACCACCTTCGGGTCATCGAGAAATTGCCTGATGGGCTCCAGAGACCGGTTCAGGAAATAGTGGGGATCATGAGCCGTCGTGTTACCTACCATAACGTTCACGTTTGATCTCCTTCATCGCTTCCGTGACAGGATCGTCGTACATGGCGCTGAAATCGAGGTCCTGGCGAACATAGACAAAGATCCGCTCGCCCTGCGGTACGCTGATCGTTGGCGGGATTCTCAGGTTTTCGGCAAGGACCGTGTTCGCCATGTCGCTGAAGGTCTGCGCGATCGTTTCTCGCGCCAATTCAGCACCTCGCTCAGTGTCATCGTTTCCGGAGCTGGAGTCGCTACCGTATCCGGTTAGATAGCTTGCACCGCCTCCGACGATCGACAGCAAGATTGATGCGCCAAAGCGCTCACGGAACTTGTTGTCGACATGACCCGTCAGGCCCGATCGCCCGAGGCTGTCCGTGCCGATAGAGTTCAAGCGCACCGACACGCCGTCATCCCGGATCAGCCTCGTCCACACGACAAAGACCCGCTTCTGCCCCCGCGTAACTTCGGACTGATATTCCCCGATCAGGCGTGTTCCTGTTGGGATCAGGACACGCCGCCCATCGAAGGAGTAGACATCCTTGGATGTGATGGCCCGGACCTGGCCCGGAAGGTCGCTGACGATCGCCGTTTCCAAGATGCCGGGGATCAGCGTGCCCTCTGGGATCATGGCGTCGATGCGCTCAATCTGCCGGGCCTTGGCGGAACGGTCACCGATCGCACTCGCTGAGGACAGGTACTGGCTGTTACGATCCTCGCCAGCGACGGTCAAAGGCGTGCCGCTGTTCGAGCCATCGAGCGAACCATTCGCGGATCCTCCCAGGTTCTGGTCAAGCGTGATTAGCTTTGACCGAAATCGCTCCGGAAACACCTCTTCGGCGGGCGGGGGGGCGCTCGCCGGTTGAGCTACTTCGGGCGGGGGAGGCACGTTGAATTCAGTGACGTCCACCGGCGGAGCTGGCGGCGGAGGAGGCGGAGGTGGAAGTTCCAAGACAGGCTGTTCGGGTGGTGGGAGAGTGGGTTCTCCATCGCGCACAAAACCAGGCGGCCGGAAGGTCGTAGTACGGAACTCCTCCTCACTTTGCGGGCTTTCAGGCGGGCTTTCTCCGGACGTCGCGAGCACCAGGTACGCGGCGAAGACGCCAGCCAGCAAAAGGGCGGCCATGCCGACCGTTTGATTGCGCTTCACGTTTCGATTGCTGATTTCGGCCTCGTCGGCCGCCGCCATTGCGTCGAGTTCAGGGCTGCGCTTCATTAGTTGCCGCTCCTCCTGCGTTT
Source organism: Neorhizobium sp. DAR64872/K0K18 (assembly GCF_050500175.1). Classification (NCBI taxonomy): domain Bacteria; kingdom Pseudomonadati; phylum Pseudomonadota; class Alphaproteobacteria; order Hyphomicrobiales; family Rhizobiaceae; genus Neorhizobium; species Neorhizobium sp. DAR64872/K0K18. The sequence continues at coordinate 81,251 of NZ_CP191447.1, read as the reverse complement.
GCTGGCATCAGGATCCGGTTTCGGAGCCATGATGTCATGATCAGGTGCTGCAAAGTCCGGCTTTCGGAGGTTGAAAATGCACGTCCACTGGTTTCCGTCCCGGAGCGTGTATTGCGTGGCTACGCCGTCAACGACGATGTATACGCCTTCCTTGCGGAAGTTTCGCAGGGTCTCGGAGAAGTCGGATTGAACGGCAAAAATGGCCGGCACGGTCCCTCGGCCGAACTTGAAAAAGGTCTTCTTTCCGTCATCGAAGACCATTGTCGGCTTCAGCGCCGCGTCGCCCGAGAAAGAGTAGTCAATGTTGACGTTCGCTTTGTCGATGCTCGAAATGTTCGGGTTAGCTGCCCGAAACTCAGCCTCCTTCCGCAGAGACTCGTTCAGGTTCTTCTCCGGATAAACGAAGCGAATGCCGAAGACCTTTTTCCCTGCTTCCGGTGCATAGTCGTTGAGCTCAAGGAAGTAGATCCTCTTTGAGGTCACCACGTTCATGTTTGTGGAAACTTCCTTGGCTATCGGCTTGACGAAAAGGATGTTGCCCTTTTCGGACGGGGCAACCTGCCAACTGTCGGTGTCGCCAAGCGAGATCGTCTCAAACTTCTCATCTTCGTCGAAGATGATCATCGTCGAGATGCCGTAGGTCGCAGACACCTTCACGACGTTGTTCGGCTGATAGACAACACTGGTCACACGCGCATCCAGACTGCCAGGGCGGGGCTGTTGCGCCGCATAGGCGTGAGTCATCGTGAGAGCGGCGATCGACGCCGCCAGTAGGAAGCCATATTTCACTGCTGGCCTCCCGAGGTCACCGTTTCCTGATCACGGCGGTAGTCATAAACCTGGAAGCCCAACGGGTTTTCGAAGCGCCATTCGTTGCGCTCAGGCGTATCCGTGTAGCGATAGCGAACGATAGAGATGAAATGGCGCGTGATGACGTCTGAATCAGAGCGCTCATGCGTCGAGAACCGGACGAGCGCCGTTGTCGTGTTGGGGAAGGTGACAGACTTTATGTCAACGGTGATCGACTTGCTTTTGCCGAGCCGGCGAGCTGGATTGTCAGGGTTCGCGGCACTCCATTGGGCCTGGAGGTCGCGCGCTGCGTCGCCGGTGGAGAGCAAAGCTGCAATTCCAAAGTTCTGCTCGATGGCAAAAGGATCATAGCCCTCGCGGGATCGAATGTAACGGACGACATTCGCCTGAGTGACCGCCTGCTGATCGGTGATGTTCGATGTTCGGGTCAGCCCTGTCTTGACCTCAATGTAGCCAGTGTTCTTGTCGACCTCGACGATGTACGGCTCGAAGCTCTTGAGGGGCACGAGCATCACCAATGCGGATAGCGACAGGATCGTGATGCCGCCGAAGATCAGCGTAATCAGCCAAGCGAACGCCTTGGACCGTTTGGCCTTTTTGACGATCTCTTGTTCCCAACGGTCCCCATCCTGAAAATAGCTCCGGAGAGCATCGTTATTCTCTGCCATGTATCCTAGCCCTTAATTCCCGCCACCAGTTGCCTAGTTGGGCAGACTGTTGTTGGTAATTCTGTTTTGCATCGCTTCTGCTGCACCGGCGTTTTGGATGTTTTCCCTCATGCCGGCATGGGTTCTGGCGCGTGCGGCCATTCCTAATTCTCCAGCCCTCCCGGCTACAGAACGTGTCGCGGTCAAAGCTCGTGCCGGCAGTGCAACACCGGTCGCGTAGCCAACCGATCGAGCGATCTGCCCAACGCCCGTTGCCACGCCCCCGGTAATTCCCTGGGCGAGAGTTTGGATGTTGAAGAGGACAAAAGCACCAGCCGCACAGATCAGGACGAAAGCCGAGATATCGTCTAGCTGGATCTCGTTCGCGGATGCTGCCGCTGCGACCTTCTGCAGTTCAGCGTCCATGGTCGTGATGAGAAAGGCGGCGACGACGTAAACGAAGAGCGGAATAATCGCGTACGTCAAAACCTGCTGGAACCAAGCCATTCCGTACTGGCGCGTGGAATCAAACAATAGGCAGGCGATAAAGATCGGTGCAGTGCCAAGCAGCACCCACATCATCACCTTCGCAAGCACGAGGATGGCAAGCGCAACGGCAATGAACAGCCCAACCGCCAGCATGATCAGGAACCCTACAAGGCCCGGGAGAATGGCGAAGTAGCCTGACTGCTCCGCGAATGCTGCTGCTGCCTCATTCGCTGTCTCCCAAATCATGGAGAGGCCGTCTGTCGGCTCAGTTATCCCGGTACTGCTAGCCGTCAGGAGCGCCCGCCCCACGTCTTCCGGCGTGTTGTTCAGCCAGTCGTAAAAGAAGAGTTGGAAGTTGCCCCACTGATCAATGAAAGCGACGATAAGCATCATCCGCACGACCCGGCCGACGATCTCGCCGACGCTCACTCGCGCGGTCCCCATGACGAGTTGAAGTCCGTAATAGGCGACGTAGGCAATAAGCATGATCGTCAGCAAGGGCATGATCTCGTCGCCAACGACCTCATAAGCCCGTTGGGAGAAATTCCGCCCTGCATCTTCAAGAGCCTCAAGCAGGCCGCCTAGAAAGTTCATGGGGTCACTGCTCTCCGCTTGCAGCGAAAGCGTCGATCGCCGCCAGCGCTTCCGATGGGTTGCCATTCACGCTGGTCATTGGGCCACATTCCTGTCGCGGATCCTCGGCGTAGGATGTGAGGTTTGCCGGCCTCTTGCATGGTGCAGTCTTCTCTTTCGGAGCACCGGCGCAGCCAGTTACGCCGGCAGCAACCAGAACGGAGAGGAGCACATAACCATTCACTCGAAATGTCTTAGTCACCGTAGGTCAGCGCCTTCTTGGTATTGGAGATGTCGACAAGGCGGCGCTGGTTTTGAGCCTGCAGGGAGCCGACCGCCCCATTCATCACGCCAATCATTTCGTTGATCGTCAGGCCGGTTTGAACCTGCAGCTGCGTGTTCTGATCGATGGACCCCTTGATGTCTTGGGCCTGGCCGATCTGCTGACCTGCCTGCTGGAATGCCTGTGTTCGGGACTGAACGGCCTGTTGCGAGCCGGTGACTAGGGCAGCAACTCCAAGGACGGTGTTCATCATCTGTTCGTAGGACTTGTCGCCGGAGAACGTGCTGTCCGCCTTGCCAGACAAGTTCTTTACTAGCTGAAGACCGTTGATGAAGGTGGTGGCAATCTGGCCGATGTCACCGCCCATGCTGCCGAAGTTCGGGACTCCGCCCTGCATCAGGCTATCGAGTGACGGCATCTGAGAAACGCTGAAACCTTGACCAACGGCGAGGTTCTGCATGGGATTTGAAACGCTCCCGCGATCCCCCGTGACGGCTTTAAGCGTCTCTTCTACCGTCTTCAGAACCTCCTTGTTCGTATCCAGGATCTGATCGGTCGTCTGAGAGGTTTCCGTTGCAATCTTCAGGTTGGCGCTGTCGATCACGGGAACCTGTGCATGCGCAGTAGACGCCATCGCTAGCGAAAACGCAGTCAGAAATGCTCTTTTCATGGCCGTTCTCCTTGTCATTCGGCGCTCAACATCAGCTTCATGTCAGCCTCTGGTTCGAGTTTTCGAACGCAGGCCTGTTCCTCCGGATTCCACTCAAGCTGCAGTTCCTTGTCGCAGAGGTCAGCTACCTCGCGATCGTCTTCTTTCTCGTCTCGCTTGTAGTCGCTGGACCGCGAAGACCCCGAGAGCCCGCCTAGATCGAGTGCATTTTGAGAATTCATAAGCTCCGCCATCGTTGTTCCGAGGCGGATGACCTGGTTCATCATTTCAAGATTGGCGTTACGCGCCCCGGAATTGTGATCCCAGCTGTCTTGGATCGTGCCGCTTTCCATCTGGCCGAGCTGCTGAAGCCATGAGGCGACGTTCCCGCTGTTTTCGGAAATCGACTGGCTGGTTGCCATGGAATTGATCGTAGCGTCTCTCGCACCTGAAAAACCCGAGCTGCCCCCGCCGAAGTTCTCAGGTATGTTCGAGACGTCGGAGCCACCAAATTGCGGCATCCACTTGCCCTTAATCGCGGCGACATAGCCCTGCGTTTCCTTGAACGGAGGGATGCCGCCATACTTGCGAACGTTACCTGGCCCTGCGTTGTAGGCGGCAAGTGCGAGGCTCGTGTTGCCGTTGAAGGTGCGAAGCTGCTGCTTGAGATATCGTGCCCCACCTCGAAGGTTGTCCTCGATGTCGTGAGGATTGACACCAAGATCCTTAGCTGTTCCAGGCATCAGCTGTGACAGGCCCATCGCTCCAACCGGCGACTTGGCACAGGGATTGAACCGGCTTTCCTGGTACACGAGGGACATGAAGAGGGTTTCATCAACACCTTCCTCACGCGCCACTCGCTTCACGAGCCCAACAATCTCCGGGTTGGCCTGCGCGGCCGAAGGCGCGTCACCACCACGGCCGGGTCGGTACATAGAGCACGTCACACTTTTGCTAACCGAGTGCCGGCGACTGTCGGTCTCCTCGATCTTTCTAGTAGTCTCGTTGCGCACTGAATCGGTCGCGGTATGAGCGCCATCCGTAACGGGAACCTGAGTAAAAGCTGGCTGCGCTGTTCCCAATGCCAAGGCTGCCGCAAGCAGCGTCAGAGTCGGACTGTTCCTCATTCGGCCTTCTCCCATCCGCAGAATTTCGCCAACCAGTTTTCCGGTCCGTCTCCGTACTGCTCGCGAAGTGCCGCGCACTCCTCGATCGTCTCCTTGCGTCCCGAAAGCACCTTTACAAGGTCCGGCATTGTCGACAGATCGAGACGTGCAATGACGGAGTCATTGCCGTGCTTGATCAGGAAGGTTCTCTTTTCAGGAGGCGTGTTCTTGATGAACTTGAACTCCTTCACCGTCAGGCCGAAGCGCTTGATGTAGCTCTCTTCGTCAGCCCGTGGGTTCGGGAAGTGGATGTTGGTCGCCGATTGCTCAATGAGCGTGTGCGACGCTTTGGATTTGGTAATGTCAGCAGCCGACTGCGTACCAAAGCCCACGATGCCGTTGAGCTTTCGGATCGTCTTCATCTTGTCGACGATGAAGGCGCTGAAGGTGTCATCCATAAGTAGCTGCCAGCCTTCATCCATGAAGAACATGACGGGGTTACCGTCCAGCAGCTCGTCCAGCCGATGGTAAAGATACATCAGCGCAGGGGTTCTTAGCTCCTCGTTTCCGAGGATGTTGGTCATATCAAAGCCAAACACGCTGTGACCCGAGAAGGAAAGGACGTCATGGGGCGCGTTGAACAGCCAGGCTTTTTCGCCTTCGATCCAAGGGCGAAGCCGCGAGTACAGATCGTTGGCATCGGCCTTGGACCGCCCCATCAAGAGGCCGGCAAGATTCGGGAGGTTCCGCTGAGCTGCCGGCTCCTGCATGATCCGGACGATTGCCTTTTCCAGCGTGTCCTCGTCCTCTTGCGTGAAGTCGGTGCGACGATCGCCGCGCAGCATGGCCTTGAGCAGACGGACCAGAAATTCCCGGTTCTCGCCGGTGTTTTCCAGTTGCAGCGGGTTAAAGCCCGTGGGCGTTCCCGGAGACAAAACTTCGTAGGCTCCGCCGATCGCCCTGACGAAGATCTCAGCCCCACGGTCCTTGTCGAAGAACACGGCGCGAGGCGTGGGTGAAACCCGCATCGCCTGAGCCAGCAGGAAGGTCAAACCTACGGTCTTGCCGGATCCTGTCGGACCAGTCACCGTGAAGTGCCCGATATCCCGGCGGTGGAAGTTGAACCAGTAGGGGGTTTGTGAGGTCGTTTCCAGAATGGTGATCGGCAGGCCCCAATGGGTGCGATCCGCTTGTCCGGTCGCGAAATTATGCATCGAGGAAAGGCCGGAGAAGTTGGCGCTCGACAGCATGGCGATGCGGGAGATGTAGGAGCGGTTTCCAGGCAGCTGCGCCCAGAACGCCGCCTCAAGATTAAGGTCTTCCCGGAGCCAGTTGATGTTCATGTCGGTGAGGCAAGCGCCAAGTTCCGACACGCAACGGCTTAATCCCTCGAGGTCCCGCGAAATGCACAGAAGCGAAAAATGATGGAAGCCGAATACAGCCTCCTGATTGAGAAGGCTGTTCAAAGCATAGTCGATGTCGGATTCGACCGAACTACCCGCTTCGTCGGAGGCCTTGATTTGGCGTTGAAGGCGGCTGATCCGCTCTTGTGCGATCGGTTTGTCTGCAAGGGTGAAGGACTGCGTCAGGATGAACTCGTGGTTCACCTGCAGCAACCCATCCAACATGCCGGGACCAGTGAATGGAGGATATTCTTTGATTGAGAGTAGAGCGGCATAGCGGCTATCTTCTTCCACCGCCGCTTGTGCTTGCATCGTCCGCTTTGAAAAGTGAAGCCGTGAAGTGCCGACGTAGTTGCGAATTCCCATGCGCGGAAGCCGCATCTTTCGCGGCACACCGCAGGTCAGGATCGTGTTGAAGAACTCGCAGGGCTCCGAATACGGATCGCCCTTAGCGTCTTCTCCATCGATGTCCTTTTTCGCGGTATCGTCTGATTTCTTGCGATACGTGATGCCAAGCGGCTTTGCGCCGTACTTGTGCAACTCTCTCACGATGTTCCCAACCAGCTCTTCGAGGTCGGTCACGTCTTCACGGGTCGCTTGGGCCCTGGCCTCCTTGCTCGAGCGTTCAAAGATCCGCTTCAGCGAGTCGCCGAGGCCAAGCGCCCCTTTCATGCCCGAACGCACGATCGTCAGGTAGATTTCGTTCGTGAACATCCGCTTCTTGCGAAGTTGGTCCATATAGCGATCGTTCAGGATCTCGCAGAAGGAGGAATCGAACGAACTGCCGATTTCGGTCTCGACCTCACGACGGATTACAGTCGACCAAAGAGAATAGCGGCTGGAACCTAGTGCTCGGATCATGGTGTTCTGCACAACAGAACGCATGTTCAATTCGGCCTGGTCCTCCGTCTGGAAGAACAGTCCATCAAGCTTGATGACGCTGATCAGGGTTCCATTCTCGAGCCCGATGACCGTGTCAGACACATGCCGCATATAGGGGATGTGAACGGACATAGGCCGCTCGTTGCCGGCGACCTTCCCAAACCCAAGCTCTTCCTTGACGACTTTCAGCATCTACTATGGTCCGTATGAGTTGGTGCCCCAAAAGCGCTTGTTGGGGGTCCTTGGCGTCTTGCGGGACGTGACCTGCAGGACGTCGAGAATCTTGCTGTCCCAGGCACAAAGCGAGAAAAGGACAAGGTAGGCGGCTGGCGCGATCAGCAGTGCCGCCAGATGGTTCGTCACCAGCCACCCAATGATTGTCACGCCGATGATCAGGACGACCGCCATGTAGGGCACGCCCCATAGCGTCGGAGAACGGGTCAAGCCGATCACCAACGGCGTCAAAGCTGGCTTCTCGTCCTGAAAATCGCTCATCAGCCGCCGCCTACCGACGAAATCATCTGGTCAACGATGGCAGGGGCGCCGAACACGAGACCGATGCCAATGACGACGGCTCCGGCCGTGAACCACGAAAGCCTGCCGGCAAAGGCAAGGAAGCCGAGGCCAATCACGGCGATGATTGCCATCAGACGTCCGAAGGGGCCGGTGATGAAGTCAACGATCATCTGTACGGCTGTCTGAAGGGGGGCGAATGCACCGCCGCCGCCACCGCCAGCCTGTGCAAGCGCTTGATCAGCGCCTGCAACCTGCAGGGCTGCCACCAAGCCAATGACGGCTACTGCCTTCAATGCCCCGGAATGCCGGGAAACGACGTTCTTCATAGTTCTCTCCTTAAAAATGCATCACGCCGCCGACGAACTTGCCGGTCTTCTCCACAGCGATGACTCCGGCATCGCTGGTGTTCTTTGCCGCCATGTCTCGGACGATCCCGCTCGCCTTCCGTTTGCCGGTTGGCATCGGTAGGCCAAGCTGGAAATTCACGACCTTTGCGACATAGCCGACGGTTTCTTGGAATGGCGGAACGCCGCCATATTCGTAGATGCGCCCCTCCCCGCTGTTGTAAGCGGCTGCCACCAGAAGCGGGTTCTGAAACTCATCGAGCAGGAAGCGGAGGTACTTCATCCCGCCCTCGATGTTTTGAGCGGGATCACAAATGTCCTGAACACCGAAGCGAGCCGCCGTTTCGGGGATAAGCTGCATAGGTCCGCGTGCGCCTTTCGGTGAATTGCGGATCTCATCGAAGCGGCTTTCGGCCCAGGCAATCGCAACCGCGAAGCCCTCATCGACGCTGTATCGCCGCGCAGTGGATGCAACCAACGCTTTAATCTCGTCAGGTGACAGGCGCGACGGCCCACACTCTTCAACGGGAGTTCCTGCCCCTAGATTTTCGCGGGTATCACTAGATGTAGTATCTAGAGTGGGAGTTAGGACAGGCTCAATGCGGCCGGTGGCGCGCTCCGAGACATCAAAATATGCGCTGACAGACGCATCAATGTGATGCCCTTTGGCGCCCGCGTCTTTCGACGCCGTTGTGCCCAATACTTCAGCTCCGCCCTTCGTGACAACACCGTTTGCACCAAGGACAAATTCCTTCTCCGATGTCTCGACACCGCTCCAGCGATCTTCGAAGTTCGTGACAAGAGATTCCTCATTGATTGTCACAGAATCGTTGTAATCGCTGGAAATACGCCCTGTTGTGGCTAGGTCTTGTGACGCAGCAGTATTGGCCGCGAGCAGCACGGATAATGCTGCGCTAGTCAGGGTTCGCGGGCCTAGGTACCCTGCATAGACAGTGTTTTTATCCATCGCACCCGCCCGTCAAACGGTGTTGTGATCGCCACGAAAACCGACTAGAGTTAATGCACCCATGATACCGATTTGATGCACTCTTACAAGTTTTCTGATCGGCGTTAAACCCTATTTTGCAGGGTCAACAATCGCACTACGGATGGTTAGGGCTAGAATATGAAACAGGCCATCATTCCCGCGCTTCTAAGTTGCACATTGGCAACACAAGCGCTTGCCGCTCCTGCGGTGAACAAGGACTACATCAGGTCACTGGCGGCGCCGGGCAAGACGGTTCTTGTCGTCGAGTATTACGACGGGACCGGCAAAGTCGCTGATCGCAAAGGTTACGCCACTGCCAATGGCTTCAAGGCTATCTCGGCGACTGAGTTTCGCGTCGATGAAGCGACAACGTTGCATCTGTATGGCGTTCAGCCCTGCAGCGGCGATCTGGTCAATCGCGCAGAGGACTATTCCGGGACTTGCGAGGAGTTTGGTACGCAGCAGCTGCAAACGATGCTGCAGAGCCCCAAGGTTCTGTTCTGCAGGGCCTTCATCAGCGAGCAGACTGCCCCCGTCCAGGATGTCACTTGCTACGGCTACTATAACTATCCTGGAGCAATGGACACGGTTGATAATCTTGAGGAGCAGCTTCTGTCGTTAGGAGCGGTTCGCCTGACTAAGAAAGCCGATGGTTCATTCGAACGTCCTGATCTCACGGAGGCTCAGGAAATCGGCCAGAAGGGTTCCTACGGCATGTGGGCAGATCCTCGGGTGAAGGCGCAATGAAGCTTGCTGCTGCACTCTTCGCGACCCTACTGCCCTTTGCAGCCAATGCCGCACCTGAAGGGTACTTCGATCTTGCTCCCGGCATCACCTTGGAAACGGGGGACACCTGGATCTCGAACGGAGAACGGTTTCGTCTCTATGGCATCCAGTCCTGCTTGCGCGGCACTGCCTACACGGATGGTCAGGGCAACAAGAAGGATTGCGGCGAGGCATCGCTTGCGATGTTGGCTGCCTACATCAAGGACACCAAACCGATCTGTGCCCCCGTGGCGAAGCTCAACGGCATCTCATATGTCGTTTGTTACGCCACGGTTGGCAGTCAAAGGCTCGACCTCGCGCAGATCATGGTGACAAGCGGCTATGCATTCGCTGCCTTGAAGACCGATGGTCTCCCTTATCATGCCCCCTACGCCATAGCCGAGCAGCTTGCTCAGCAAAAGAAGGCCGGCCTTTGGCAATTCTCCGACGTTCAGCATCCTTCCATCCTGCTTAGTCGTGAGGCGAACCAGCGATCGAGGAGCGCCCAGCCATGAGAAGCCACCTTTTCCATTTTATCGCCGCAAGTTGTTTGGCCCAGCCGGCGTTTGCCGCCGATCCGATCTATCAGAACTGGCACGCCCTACGCGGTCAGGCTGCGCCTCCAGTTGCTGCTGCTGTTCGGTTGCCGACGTTCAAAGGCTCGGTAACCGTTCTTGACGGCCGCACGCTATGGTTCGGCACGCTTGGCAATGGCTATAAAGTGAGATTGGCTGGCATCGACACCTGTGAGCTTCCTCAATGGGCTTTGAACCCAAAGTGGACCAACCGGGACAAGCAACAGGCCCCTACCCCCGTTCCATGCGGTCCCTTCGCCAAGGCCTGGCTGAAAAGGACTGTCGGAAACAGACCCACGACTTGCGTCGGTCTGGCCTACGCGAACGATGGGATACCCGTCGCACAATGCACGACTAGCGGTGTGGATCTCGCCGCCGAAATGCTGCGCGTCGGTTGGGCTCGTCTCGATTCCCCTTACATCAACGCCCAGTATTACGCTTATCAGACCAACGCGATGGCCGCCCGGTATGGGATGTGGGGAACCTACGTGTTGGACATGAACGAATGGCGCCGCAAAGCCGTCGACAAGACGCTAGATCGGCATCCGATCGCCGACTTCAATCTATTGGCCGAGAGGAAAAGCGAGATCTCTCCTCCTTTTGCTGATGCGCGAAACAAGCCGAAGAGGACAGAGCGATAGTTGCCAGACCTCGCACATATTGCGAACTCTCTCGCAACGGATCCCTTGGCTGGCTTGCTGCTTGCCATCTCCCTCTCGATCGCCCTCATAATCCCGGCGCAGAGACTCTGGTGGATCCACGCGCTACTAGCGGCCTTCCTTCTCATCCTGTCGCTGGCTTTCCACGACAAGCGTCACTTGTCCTTCGACAGCTACCTGGTCGGGCTCCTAGCCTTCGCCGCGGTTTCTCGGGACATTCCCAATCAGCCACTGCTCTATCGCATCGGCATTTCCTGGTTTGCGTGCTTCGCGCTGATCTCGGCCGTCATCTACGCTGCAGGCGAACGCAACCAATACAGGACTCCGCTCGAAAGACCTTTTTCCGAGCCGGCAATATCAGCAGCATTGATCAAGAGGGACACCTGATATGAAACCAGTGTTTTTTGCCGTAGTCGGGCTCACGGCTTTTGCCGTCTCTCCAGCATCTGCCAAGGCTGAGGATGCCTCATGGGGTTGCCAGGTTCTCTTGTGCGCAGCCTCACAAAGCCCGTCATGGCATGGCGTCCCCTACTGCGTTCCCCCGATGAAAAGGCTCATATCAGCTATGGCGAAGCCCGGCTTCTCCTGGCCGATCTGCCATGAAGCAAAAGCCGGCAAACCGGGCTATGAACCTTACGAGGAATGCCCTGCCGGCATGACCGCCGTTTCCTCCCGCACCGATGGGGATCGGTCGTTCTTGGGCCGAGACGACAAGGATCAGTGCACGAAGACCGTCAACCAGTGCAGCAACCGTGCCGCCTTCCGCACCCAATTTGGTGACAAGCGCGAAAACGAGCGCAAGGGTGTCACGATCCGGCAGATCAACCAGAACAACGACAATGATGTTTTCAACCGAGACAATGGCTGCATGGTGCAGATCACTCAGCCCCGCCCTCGCCGCGCGGATCCTTATTATTTCGACATTCCGAACGATAAGGGCATCAAGAAGCGCGCTTGGTTCAACCTGAATGACTGAGTGGATGACATGAAAAGCAACATTCTCATCGTAGCAGCCGCCGGTATCGGCATCCTCGCCGGTGCTGGAGGTACTTATCTCATCATGCCGGAGCCAGAGCCGGTTGTTCGGGCCCCTACTGATGCGGAGATCGCGGCCCTTATCGCAGCCAATCCCTCCCTAATTCCCGAACCTCCGGCCCCTGTGCTTGAAATACCGACAGAAGAGGAAGCTCTAGCCGCATACCGTAAGGCTTATGCCCGCAATCCTCTGAGGACCGGCCGCGGTGAAGCCGATGTCACCCTTGCTTTGGGAGAGTGTGTCGAGAGCGCCAGCGGTCCAGGCGTATCATGCGTTGCGGCCATCAAGAGGAATCCGAACGCAGCTCCTCTCGATCGCGTCCTCGGATTTGCCAAGTCTGCATCCGGCGAATGGGTTGCCACCAACTACTGATTTCAGGGCCAGATGCCCGTTGATCATCAATGCCCCGATAGTGAGATGGAGCCTGAAAGAAGAAGCTCCATTTCCTCAGGGTTTAGGCTCCGCTTGGAGGCTATTAGATACCCCGCTACGTAAAGTAGCTTCTGATCTCTCTCATCCTGATCTGACGGCGCGTGCCTGATGATTTCCATATGTGCCTTCGCTTCTTGATCCATGTCAGCGCCGCCCTCGCCGTTGACAGCCGCCAGGTACACGGCCCGGTGACGTTCGACCTTCACGGACAATGGCTCGTTGGGTTGCAGCTCAAGCTTTTCGGTCATCTTTCCCTCTCCACAAGCGCAAGCGATCACTCCTTGACCTCCCGAAATCGAAGGGAGGGCAGGAGCCCCGCTCCCGCTCCCGAGCTCGTGCGGAACAGCTGGAGAGAGGGGGACAAGCGCTAAACCGGAGGGGGATCACCCACCCGGAGGGCCGAGACGGATTTCAGGGAAATGCGGCCGGTGCTGCAGGCCGCAGGCCGAAGCATGGGGAGACCGGTTTAGTGCTTGCGGGGGAGAGAGGGCAGAGCGCCTTTCTCCCCTCTCAGTGAGTTAGATCAAGTCGCCTTTCGGCCCTAAGCGGTCATCACCGGAGTTGCTTGCCTCCCAATACAAGCAGGAGAAAAGCAAGCACTGCGCAAGCCATCGGCCGGACATACATCGGGTTTCGAGGTGAGTTCCAACTAAGCCGCCTGCCGCCACAGCCGCAGGTCTACTGGATATGCTCCCGAGCCGCACAGCCACCAACTCCTTAGATTCATTTCGGCTTGCTGCAGCGCTTGGCAAGCTCCCGATAAAACGCCTCCGGACTCACGCCGATCTCCTCTGCGACTTGCCTCCACTTCCCCTTTGACGGAAGCTGCTCGTGCCATGCGATCCAGGCATCCAGCCGTTCGGCAACTGTCTTCAGCGCAAGGATTTCTGCACGCATGCGGGTGTTCCTGATCTCGTGAGCTAAATAGGCCGCCCACGCTGCTGCAAAATCCGGTTCTCTGGCGAACTTCAACCTTATCCGTCGGCTCTCGATGATGCGAACCCGGGACACAGCAACTGCCACGGCCTCACAATGATAGACGTCGCTGAACATCGAAGCTTCCGCCAGGACCGAACCTGCCGAGGCACGTTGCAGGACTACAGCACGCCCATCATCCTGATGCCGAACAAGCCGTACCTCCCCAGAAAGAACCAGCATCAGAGAAGACACCACGTCGTTTCTGCTAAAGAGGACTGCACCTTCGTCGAAGACCCGCTCGGTTCCGGGCATCTCTATCAGTTCATGAAACATGATCGCTATCATGTGAATGTTTGCATCGAAATGACAAGGTGGTTCTTGATCGATGAAAGGAAATGCAGATGAACCTCCCGGTTACCGCTTTGTCTCTTCTATTGCTGTTTTCGACGTCCGTCCCTGCCCAGGAACATTCTGGAACTCACACATGCACGGTATGGACGATGCAGCCATGACGGACGACGGTGAATTTCCCATCGAAGCTGGGCAGGCCGCTTTCGCGGCCATTCAGGAAATTGTCGCTTTGCTGGAGAACGATCCCACGACCGACTGGTCAAAGGTCAACATAGAGGCTTTGCGTCAGCACCTCATAGACATGAACAACGTGACCATGTCAGCTCGTTGCCTCCACGGAGCGGACTCGACGCCAATCAAGTCCTGCAAACAGCGCTTCGAACTGGGCATGGCCCAAGGTCATCAGGCCGTCCCGAATGTCTGGCCAAGTGAACGTATGCTCCTCCAGGCGCTTGTAGGCCATCACCAAACCGCTGCCATCCCAATAGATCAGCTTCAATCGGTCCGCCTTGCGGGATCGGAATACGAAGATCGTTCCTGTAAACGGGTCCTTGTGCAACTCGTTTCTGACCAGCGCTGCCAGTCCATCATGGCCTTTGCGGAAATCGACGGGCTTGGTCGCCACCATGATCCGAACCCGGTTCGATGGAAAGATCATGCCGGAACCGCACAGGCACGCGCGACAGCGGCGATCCGGGCGGCGGACGCGCCTTCTTCCAACCTGATCGTGACAGCGCCGACGATGATCTCGGGGCGGCTGGCTTTCTTGAGGGGCGGCTCCGCAACGGGTGGATCGACGACAACCGCCGCGAACTCCACCGCATCCTCGGGTGCTGGCAGAACCAGCTTGCCCTGCCGTGCCATCGTTCGCCAAGTCGAGAGGTGGTTTGGCTTCAGGCCGTGGCGTTCTGCAACTTCATTCACCAACGCTCCGGGCCGAAGGCTCTCCGAAACGATCTGGGCCTTCACTTCGTCCGGCCAGTGCCGCTGTGGCTCACGCCCAGACTTCCTGGCCGTGAGAAACTCCAATGTAGTATCCATGGAGAAACTCCCGTTGCTCGTCCATGAATAGGCGATCACAGATCAGAGCGGCGAGGACAACGTGGGAGCGGGACACCGGTTACTGAACACCTACGCACTGGAACATGTGTTCTGGAGCGAGACCCGAGCCTGGATGGCCCTGGTCATGGGATCGACTATGGCGGTCATCATGCTCGCCTTCATGCTCGGTATGTACAAGAAGCAGATGCTCAACATGGCCATCTTCGGCGGGTCCGTCGCGGTCTTCGCGTTGTCGCTGTGGCTCGTCCGCAGCCAGGTGACGGTCGACGACGCCGAATACATGAGCGCGATGATCCCGCATCATTCGATTGCCATCATGACGAGTGAGCGTGCGCAGATTTCCGATCCCCGCGTTCGAAAGCTGGCCGACGAGATCATCGAGGCCCAGGAGCGGGAGATCGCAGAGATGAAGTATCTGATCGAGGACCTGGAGGAGCGTGACTGATGAAGAACTCCCTCCTTTCACTGCTGCTCCTTACCTCGGCCAGTCTCCTGTCGGGATGTGGCGAACGGGAAGCTGCTGACGACATCATTAGTCCTCCGCGTTCTGAAGAGGCTGCCCGCGTGCTCTAAGGTGAGGAAGCCATAGCTGGCGCTGACATACCCACACTCGACCCCGCGACGATGGTGGACGCGGAGATCGCCAAAGTCCTTGGTTCGCCTGCTCAATGCACGTTCAGGTACACGAGTGCTGGAAAGCCGATACTTGCCCTCAAGGGAACACCGGGCGCTACCGTGACAACTGCTGTCCTAAAGGTGAACGCTCACCTTGTGGAACTGCAGCCAGCTGGCGGGGACGGCAACCTCTTCCTGACCTCTGGGCCCATCAGCGTCACTCTCTCCGTCGATGAGGTCCAAGCGGGAGAGAAGGTGGAAGCCGACATGGTATTCGCGATTGGTGAGAGCCTGCGCGTGGGATATTCAGGTTACTATCAGTGCGGCGGCTAGCGCGGCACGTGATTGCTTGAAGCACTCTGGCTGAAACGTGCAAACGCTGGAGGCGGGAGCGGCTTTCTGCAGCCCGCCTCCTGCGCTGTGCCGATCAGTGCGTCTCGTGCTTACCATGTTCCGCCTGAGCAGTGCGTGTCGTTGCTGCCTTGAAGACCTCGGTCCGCTCGTCTCCCTTGACGACCAGCTTGCCCACCAGGCCACGGGCTGCCCGTGACAGAGCATGGTCCACCAGCACGTACTCCCCCGGAACGTCCATCGTCATGTCGACCACCGCAGCTCCGCCGGGCGGAACCGTGATGGTCTGCACGTCGGTCAGCGGCTCCGTCGTCAGCGACGCGAGCTGATACACCTTGTCGAAGATTTCGCCGATCACGTGGAAGCTCGACGTCTTGTTGGGGCCGCCGACACCGAAGTAGATGCGAACAGTCTCGCCGACCTTTGCGGTCAACGCATTGTCGCCGGTCAGCGCATTGGCTGCACCGTTGAACACATAATATTCCGGCGTCTCGTCCATCAGCCTGTCCAGGCTCTCCGTCAGCTTGCCCTTCGTGCCATAGGCCTGCGCCGTATAAACCTCGCCTTGCATCACGTAGAATTCGCGGTCCACCGGAGGAAGACCACCTTCCGGTTCCACCAGGATCAGACCATACATGCCGTTGGCAATATGGTGGGCGGCCATCGGTACAGCGCAGTGGTAAACGTAAAGGCCCGGCTTCAGTGCTTTGAAGCTGAAGCCTTTCGTTTCTCCCGGTGCAGCGTCCGTCGCCTCCGCTCCGCCTCCCGGTCCCGTGACCGCATGGAAGTCCACGCTGTGGCGTTCACTGCTATCGGCAAGGTTGGTTAGTTCAACTTCGACGGTGTCGCCGACTCTTGCTCGGACGAAGGGGCCTGGAACCTTCCTGTTGAAGGTCCAGTAGTGGTAGGTCGCGCCGTCCGCCAGGCTGCCAGTAACTTCGACCGTGTCGAGCTTCACCTTGATCGTTTCCGGACCCCTCGCACCTACTGGCTGAGCAAGGTCTGTCGCCGCCCGTACGATATCGAGGGGAGCGGCAGCTGTCCCGTTCGCCGCCGGATGGTTGTGGGTGGCGTCGGCCAGCACCGGCATTGCCGTCGCCGACAGGAGTGCGACGACGACGGCGGCGCGGAAGAGTGTTCTACTGGTCATAATTCTGGTCCTGCTATTTATGTCTGCGTTGCCTATTATTGGACACTGCGTCCGTCGGAGCATCCTTGCGATGCCGCAAATAGAAGCTTCGCTCGCGTCTTCGTGATCGCCTGCAGGTGTCGGGTTCGAGCCTACGGCGTCTGCGGAGCGGGGCGGAAATGCGCAATCGCTCCGGCGGTCATCTTCGTCACGCACCAGTTGGCGTAGAACCCGCCCAGCAAGCGCCCCAGCAGCCTATCGGGGAGACGGGTGGGCAGGTTGTACTCGATCCTGACGTTCAGGCTGCATACCGATCTGGCGGGACTGATCCTGAATCCCATACGGTAGGAACCGATGACGAGGAGACGCACCGTTCCGCGCGTCTCCCAAGTCTTTGAGAGCGGAGGATGTCGTTCCGTCACGACTTCCTCCACGGAGAGCGCCCGGTCGAGTATCAGCCCCCTCATTCTAATGACAGAGCCGACGGCACGTCCTTCCGCTTCGTCAAAGTTGTACTTCATGGAAGCCCCCAGCATCATGACTGAGGGCTCTTCCATGTGCGCACCGAGGAAGGCCGGATTGTCGAGCAACTCGAAAACCCGTTCGGCTAATGCCGACAAGGCTACAGTGCTCGATGCCGACCGCTGGTAGGTCACGACCGGTGATCCTTGTGGCCGTGACCGCCATGTCGATGAAACAGGTGCATCAGTGGGCAGGCCAGCAGGATCAGGTAGGGGGCGTAGCCCAGAACGTGCCCCCAGTGCTCACGAAGGATGTAGAACACCAGGATCAGGGCCAGGGATGCGCCCATCAGCAGGAGCGTGCGGTTGACCGTCATATCTTCATGCTCCTCAACCTGAGAGAGTTGGCGATCACACTGACCGAAGACAATGCCATTGCCGCCGCCGCGATGATCGGTGAGAGCAGCAGACCAAAGACAGGGTAGAGGACGCCCGCCGCGACAGGCACGCCTGCAGCATTGTAGATGAAGGCGAAGAAGAGGTTCTGCCTGATGTTGCTCATCGTGGCGCGGCTCATCTGCCGCGCCCGGACAATGCCCTGCAGGTCTCCCTTCAGGAGGGTGACGCCCGCGCTTTCGATGGCGACGTCGGTTCCCGTTCCCATAGCCACGCCGACATCGGCCGCCGCAAGCGCGGGAGCATCATTCACACCATCGCCCGCCATGGCGACGATCCTGCCTTCACTGCGCAGGCGCGAGACGATCTTGCTCTTGTCCTCGGGCAGGACTTCCGCCTCCACCTCGGTAATCCCGAGGCGTCGCGCGACTGCATGAGCAGTCGTCTTGTTGTCGCCCGTCAGCATCACGACCCGAACACCGTCTTCGACGAGCGCCTTTACCGCATCCGGTGTCGTCGGCTTGATGGGATCGGCGATAGCAAACAGACCGGCCAGCCTGCCATCGATGGCGGTGAATATGACGGTAGCGCCTTCGTTGCGCAGCTCTTCCGCCTTCGCGGTCATGGCGCTGACGTCGACACCCTCTTCCCCCATGATGCGGTGACTGCCGAGGATCAGCCGCTTTCCATCGACCGTCCCCGTCACTCCCTTGCCCACAGGGCTGTCGAAATCGATGGCATCTCCCAGGGCGATGCTACGCTCACCTGCCGCATTGACAATCGCGAGCGCCAGCGGATGTTCGCTTGAGCGTTCGACCGTGGCGGCCAGCCGCAGCAGCTCGTCTTCGGAGATGCCTTCCGCTGGTGCAATGGCCGTGACCTTGGGCCGTCCCTCTGTCAGGGTTCCGGTCTTGTCGACCACGAGCGTGTCGACCTTTTCGAAGCGCTCCAGTGCCTCCGCGTTCTTGATCAGTACGCCGAGACTAGCTCCCCGACCGACACCGACCATGATCGACATAGGTGTCGCAAGCCCCAGGGCACAGGGGCAGGCAATGATAAGAACGGCGACGGCTGCCACCAGGCCGTGGGCGAAGCGAGGCTCAGGCCCATAGATCATCCAGGCGGCAAAGGCGACGAGCGCAACCACAATGACGACCGGAACGAACCATCCCGAGACCTCATCTGCGAGGCGCTGGATGGGTGCGCGAGAGCGTTGGGCGTCCGCGACCATGCGAACAATCTGGGAGAGCATCGTGTCGCGTCCGACCTTGCCCGCCTCCATGATGAAGCCACCGGTCTGGTTCATGGTGCCGCCGATGAGCGTCGACCCGACCTCCTTGGTGACCGGCATCGACTCGCCGGTGATCATGGATTCGTCCACAGAGCTGCGGCCCTCCAGAAGCACACCATCAACAGGAACTTTCTCTCCCGGTCGAACCCGGAGGCGGTCGCCGACGGCCACGGCGTCAAGACCGACATCCTCGTCCGTCCCATCCGCAAGAACCCGACGCGCCGTCTTTGGTGCCAGATCGAGAAGCGCGCGGATCGCCCCGCCTGTCTGTTCGCGTGCCCTCAGTTCCAGAACCTGCCCGAGCAGGACCAGGACGGTGATGACGGCGGCCGCCTCGAAGTAGACGGCGACTGAACCTTCTTCCGCGCGGAACGTGTCGGGAAAGACGCCTGGCGCAACCGTTGCAACGACGCTGTAAATCCAGGCGGCACCCGTCCCCATCGCAATCAGGGTGAACATGTTCAAATGACGGGTCACCAGGGACTTCCAACCCCGTTCAAAGAACGGCCAGCCCGCCCAGAGGACAACCGGTGTCGCGAGTACCATCTGCAGCCAGTTCGACGTCTGTGGCCCCAGTATCATGTGGAGATTCGTGAGATGGCCACCCATCTCCAAGGCAAGGACCGGGATGCTGAGGACGAGGCCAATCCAGAACCGTCGGCTCATGTCCACCAGTTCCGGACTTGGACCCGTTCCCAGGGTCGCCACTTCCGGCTCCAGTGCCATGCCGCAGATCGGGCAGTTGCCGGGGCCGATCTGCCTCACCTGCGGATGCATCGGGCAGGTGTAGATGACGCCTTCCCCCAGCATGCCCGGAGGAGGTACTTGCTTCTCTGCCACCTGATGGTGGTGCTCATGGTCATGCTCTTGATGATGATCATCGTGAGCATGATGGCCGTGATGTTCGTGCTTCATCTCCGCTCTCCGATCAGATCGCGCGATTATAGGACACGAAGGACATCATCCCTGCCGCCATGTGGTAGAGCTGGTGGCAGTGGAACGGCCAGCGGCCCGGGTTGCTCGCATCGAACTCGATAGCAACCTCTGCCATGGGAGGAACATGAACCGTATCCCTCACGGCTCCCCGCATGCCTTGTCCGTTGATGCCGACCACCTGGAAATGGTGTCCGTGAAGGTGCATCGGGTGTGTCATCATCGACATGTTGCGCATCACGAGGCGGACCCTGTCATCAGGATTGACGGCCATCGCATCGCCGCTGATCCCCCATGAGTAGCCGGTCATGCTGCCGGAGAGGATCAGAGGATAGGTCTTCGTTGCGGGCCGTTCGTCCAGAGGTGACGTCGCTTTGAGGATCGCCTCCAGTGAAAGGTCGAGGACCGGTCCGGCGGAAGAAGCTTTTGTGGCAACCTTCGAAATGGTCGCGTCCGCCGTTGCGAGGATGACGCCTGTCTGCTCCTCGGAGCCTTCGCGTAAGGCAAGGATCGGAAGTGACGCGGTGCCCAGCGGGAGTTGCAGTACGATATCCAACCGCTGGCCCATGCTGATCGGGAAGCGGGTGCCGGTGACGGGCTCGATGGCCATGCCATCGACGGCGGCCAGGCTTCCCACGACGCTTCCCGTGTCAATGGTGAAGGCGGTCGCCGTTGCACCATTGACGATGCGTAGCCGAACGCGGCCACCCTTCTCGACCTGTACGATCTCCGGATCGTCCAGCGTGCGGTCGTTGGCGAGGTATGCATCATACTCGATGTCGTTCAGGTCCATCATGCCCATGCCCATGCCCATGCCGCCCATCGCCATGCCACCCATGGGCATCCCGCCGCCGTGCATTTTCGCCATGTTGGACATCATGCTACCGTGATCCATCGGCATCTGGCCCCCATGACCGCCGCCCATTGCGGAACCTTGCTGCAGTTCCGCCAGCAATTCCTCGGGTGACCTGAACGAGAAGTCGTGGAGAAGGATCACGACGTCCTGCTCGTCACGAGCGCGGTCCTCCGCCGTCCGCACGATCAGAGGGGCTGCCAGAAGGCTTTGTTCCTGCAAGGTGTGGGCGTGCATCCAGTGGGTGCCGCCGCCTGCGAGGTCGAACTGGTAGTGACGCTTCTCTCCTGCAGCGAGGGGCGCTGCGGGATTGTCCGGGACACCGTCCATCTCCCATGGAGGGGTAAGCCCATGCCAGTGAATAAGCGTGGCTTCATTTGTAGTGTTGGCCAGCATGACATTGAAGCCATCTTCTGCATCCAGGACAAGGCCGCTCCGTCCATTGCCTTGAACAAGGCCGAAGACGCTGGCGGATCGGCCATTCACTTCAATGGAGCGCTTGGTGACTGCGAGTTCGATGGGTAAAGACTGTCCAGAGTTGGTAAGAGCCCAGGACTTTTGCGCAAGGGGTGAAATAGCTGCCGCACTGACGGCGAGCGTCTTCAGAAATTGACGACGAAACATGACGTTCTCTCGATCTTCTTGGCCGTAATCGGCCCAATGGTGGGAATGGCCCGCCAGCGGCGAGCAGTTCATCAACCGAAAGATCGAGGAGGCTCAAGGCCGGGAGACGGGTCGTGACCAGCGACATCGTCAGCGATATCCAGGACCCTGGCCAGAAGGAGGACCGACTGAACCGATCCTGCGGGCTGCGCAGCAACCGCGAGGCAGAAGACGCAGATGACGCTGCAGCAGTTCTGCTCGGGTGAGTGGTGAAGCTTGGAAGTCGCGTCGCCTGGATCACCGTCCACCATCTGGTGGTGTCCGTCCAGGCAGGTCTGGGGAGCGGCATGCGCAACCGGCGCACTGAACACGAGAGCAACAGCAAGGAGTGCCGCGAGCAGCCTCCATACCAACGCTCTCTGTGCTAACGTGCGCATCGTCGATCCTCCGTCATCTCACCATGCCACGCCTCCCATTGTGCACCTTGATCTTTATCAATGTTGGGGTGCCATTATGGTCGGTGGTCGCTTGGCATCGATTGCCAGGCTGCCGATGCTGGTGCTTCCAACGTGGGAAGGTCAAGGCCGTCACTCAGATGAATGTGTGTACCTGCCACGTTACCTTATCGATGTGTGGTCGGAGGTCCGCGCCCGTTGCAGAGCGGCGGCGGGAAGAAGCGAAGCCGACTCTGCGCCCATGTGGCCTTGATGAAGGCGAGAGGCAGCATCTCCAACCTCTCGCCTCAACGGGTTAGAGCGATGCCCTGCCGCTACCGCCAACAGGCCTGATCATCCAAGGCTTCACAGCAGGTTCCTTGGCAAGGATGCCCTTCTTCTTAGCAAAAGAGCGTATCGCATCGCGTGCTGCCCGAAGAGGTTTCAAACCGTCATGTGCCATGTAGCAGGTCCTCAAGGCCGCCTCATGGATCAGGTCCCGTTCCCGTTCTGGCCAATCCTCCAGATAATCAATCGCCTCCTCCACGGCCGTAATCTCGCGGACGAGGTTCTTTTGTTCCTTCAGATACACCGGACGATCAAAGAGCTTCGAGATCATTTCCACCTCACTGATTCTGTTTGTGATCAACAAGGAAGGCGCTGTGGCCAACGCCGATTATCGATGTGGTTTGCCGCGTCCTTCCGTTCAAGTCGGAACACCACTCAGGTCACTAAATCTGATAGGGAAACCGTATATGTCGACGGGAGCGAACGCAGGCGCTTACTGCACAGCAAGCCAGGTTGGCGGGTAGCTGATTGCCCCATACCAGAGCGGGATTACGCGGCGGCGAAAAATTTCCTCCCAGGTTCTTGAACAGGCATTTTTCGCCAACCAGATTCATTGCATCGGCAGCCTTAGTAGGGGCCGATAGGCCGGAGACGCAGGTTTTCGGTGGCGTCTCCAATCCATGTTGCTTTACGGAGGATATGGTAATGAGAACGGAACTTGATTTCGCACCCCTCTACCGGTCCAGCATTGGCTTCGACCGTGTGTTCAACCTTCTCAATAACGCGCAGCGCCTGCAGGCGGTTGACCTCTGGCCACCCTACGACATCGTCAAGCTTGGCGATGACGAGTATGCGATCACCATGGCAGTCGCAGGCTTCAGCCAGAGCGATCTCGACGTGACCCAGGAGCGCAACGTCCTGATCATCAAAGGGTCGAAAGCAGAGAAGAAGGAAGGGGAGTACCTACATCGGGGCATTGGCGGACAGTCGTTCGAGCGTCGCTTCGAACTGGCTGACCATGTTCACGTCGAGACGGCGTCGCTCTCCGACGGTCTCCTGCGAATTGTCCTAAAGCAGGAAGTGCCGGAGGCGATGAAGCCCCGGCGAATCGAGATAGGCAATGGGACGGCGGCCCGGCCGCTCCAGATTGAGTCTGACAAGCAGGTCGCCTGAACTCGCTGAACTTCCCACAATCAGGCACGATCACGAATAGAGGGCCCGCGTAGGGCGGGCCCGCCATTCGCACTGCATTCAGTCAAGCGGCACCCCGTGTTTCTCAGCTTTGATGGCCGCTATTGGCGCGAAGCGGAAGACGCCTCTCGCACCTTTGCAGACATAGAAGAGCCTATCGCATTCTGAGCTATTTCGGACCAAGAATCATCTCGAGTGCGGCATCCTGGGGCAGACCACCCATCTGCCCGATGCTACCATCCGCTTTCCTGAAGACAATCGCAGGGGTCCCAGAGAAGCCAAGCTCGGTCATCAGAGTGGCATTGTGCTCGAGCTTTTCTGCCACTGCCGGGCTGATCGTTTCCAAAGGGACTATGCCGCCGTCCCCGTACTTATGTTCGTTTTCAGCCAGCGCCTCCTCAGGAGACTTGGCCTCAAGAATAGCAGCCGCCTTGGCTGGGGAATCCTGTCTGATCACGCCGACCATGACATGTCGGAGTTGTACCTTGCCCGACTCGACCCAGGGCCTGGCAGCCGTCCAGAACTGGTGGCAATAGGGGCAGTTGGGATCCGTAAACACGTAAACGGTCCTCGGCGCGTCTGGCCTTCCATCTTGGACCCACGTCGACCCCTCCAGCTTTTCCCATCCCTCTTCCGGGATCGGCGCCTCCACCATTTCCTTGAGCTGGGCTTCCGCCATGTCCTGTCCTGCCTCGTCGACAAGTGTGCCGACGACAACATGTTCGCCATCCGGGGTGAGGTAGATTGTCAGAGGTTGCGCGCCAGCTTTTGCGGCGAATGCTCTCAAACCGCCTGGTACCTTCATCTCTCCGAGGATTGTCAGTCCCTGTTGCTCGATCGCCTTCAGGATCCGGGGATACTCTTTGGGCTGGGGACTATCCTCGGCTGCGGCGATCTGTGGCGCGAAACCAAACAGCAGCGCTGCGAACAGCATCAGGGCAGGTCTGAGGTAGGTGAGAACGATGAGGCGCATTTTGGTTCCTTCAAAAGCCCTCGCTTGACCTGCTCACCTTAAGGCAGGCTGAAGGCAGCGGCCATTGTGAATAGGACAGGAGTTGCAGCTATGGGATGCGCTGCTGCCTCAGCCGGTCCAGAAGGTCCCCCAGTTCCGATAGAGGATGTAGGCCGCCACCACGAGTACGAGGGCCGCGAACAGGCGGTTGAGGATGTTCTTGTAGGCGCTCAGGCGTGTAGCGAGCAGCATGCCAAGTACGCCGCCGACTATGCCGCCGCCAATGAACTCAACGGCAAGCAACCAGTCCACCAAGCCGGAGGCGGCATAGTTCAGGGCGGTGGCGAGGCCGAACACGCCGACGGAGAGGAGCGAGGTGCCGATCGCGTTGATCATCGGCATGCCCGTCGCCAGCATCAGGCCTGGAACGATCAGGAAGCCCCCGCCGATGCCGAAGAAGCCGGAAGCGGCACCGGCGGCGAGCGCGACGGCCGCTGTGACGAGGCACATCCTGAGGTCCACCGGGCGGCATTCGGCCGATGCCGGTTTCCTGGACTTCAACATCAGGACGCCGACGACGACCATGAGGATGCCGAACAGGAAGATCAGCCGATCGCCATCCATGGCCTTGCCGAGGCTCGAGCCTGCAAGTGCGCCGACGACGCCGAGCGCCGAAAAGACCGCCGCGCAGCGCCACCAGACGTGACCCTTTATCGCGTGGCTAGTAAAGTTCGCGAAGGCGTTGACCGAAACCGCAAGCGCCCCTGTTCCAATGGCAATGTGCGGCTGCGTGACGCCGACGACGTAGAGGAGCAGCGGCGTCGCCAGGATCGACCCACCGCCACCAAGCAGGCCGAGCATGAAGCCGACGATCCCGCCGGAGCCGACCGCCGTAAGGATAGAGGCGCTCATGTCCGTCTGCTCCACACCCTGTCATGCAAGGTCATTCCGACCAGCATGGCGACAACGAACAGGGCCGTCTGTGGGATGCCGATCGACAAGGAAGCGACCGCCGGGCCGGGGCAGAAGCCGCCGATCCCCCAGCCGAGGCCGAAGAGGGCCGACCCTATTATCAGCGGTGCGTCGATCCTGCGGCTCGTGGGGACATGGAAGCTGTCGTCGAAGGCGGGATGGCGCATCCGCTTCATCACCTGCACGCCGATGAACGCGACGACGACGGCGCCGCCGAGGACGAAGGCAAGGCTCGGATCCCAGGCGCCGAAGACGTCGAGGAAGCCCTGGACGCGGGCCGGGTTCAGCATTCCGGAGAGGGACAGGCCGAAGCCGAAGACGATGCCGGAGGCGAGAGCGGCTCCGAACTGGTAGATGTTCCTGTTCATAGTCCGAAACTCCTCAGAACTGTGACGGCCACTGCGCCGGAAGTGAGGAATGTCGCGACCGCAGCCATGGATCGCGGAGACAGGCGCGCCAGGCCGAGGACGCCGTGGCCGCTGGTGCAGCCGGATCCCATGCGCGAGCCGAAGCCGACGAGCAGACCGGCGATAACGATCAGCGGCCACCCTACCGTGATCTCCACTGTCGGCCAGCCGTCGAAGATTGACAGGTAGGCGAGCGGTCCGAGCAGCAGGCCAACCACGAAGGCGAGGTTGGTGGTCAGGCCGAAGCCCTGGGCGAGACGGCCGACGATCCCGCTGATGCCAGCGATTCGCCCAGTGAGGAGCAGTAGCATGACGGCAGATGCGCCGATCAGCATGCCGCCGGCCAATGATGGGAGATAGGTGTTCATTTGCCTTCCTTCACGCAAAAGATGTCATAGAGGGCGGCAACCAGTTGCGCGGCCTTCTCCTCCGTCAGGGAATAGAAGATCTGCTTGCCGTCCCGCCGGGTCTCGACAATGCCGGAGCCGCGCAAAACCGTCAGGTGCTGCGACAGATGAGGCTGGTGGAGGTCGAGCTTCTCTTCAAGCTCGCCCACCGAGTAGCTGCCCTCAACGAGCGTGCAGACGATCATCAGGCGCGCCGGATGGGACAGCGTCTTCAGGAGGTTTGCCACCTCCCCCGCCCGGCTCGCCATCTCGGCTGTCGAAAGTCCCGCCTTCAACATAGCTTTCAGGTCGGCACTCATTCCCATGCTGCTCCCTGCAGGGCATCGAGCGGAAACTTGAGGTAGCGCTTGCCGTTCGCTTCCGGCTCCGGCAGGCGGCCGCCGCGGATATTCACCTGCAGGGCATGGAGGATGAGCTTCGGCATCGGCAGCGTCTTGTCGCGCTTCGTCCTCAGCGCCACGAACTCTTCTTCCGTCACGTCGGCCAGATGCGGGTTGGAATTCTTCTGTTGGGCCACCGTGCTTTCCCAACGCGGTGCCCGGCCGTCCGGCTGATAATCGTGGCCCGTGAAGATCCGCGTTTCGTCCGGTAGCGCGAGGATGTCCTGGATTGACTTCCAAAGGATGCGGGCGTCGCCGCCCGGAAAGTCGGCGCGTGCCGTGCCGCTGTCCGGCATGAAGAGCGTGTCGTGGACGAAGGCGGCGTCGCCGATCACATAGGTGATGGAAGCGAGCGTATGTCCAGGCGAGAACATCACCTTCGCATCGATCGATCCGACCTTGAAGGTCTCGCCGTGGGCGAACAGCCGGTCCCACTGCGAGCCGTCGGTGGCAAGCTCAGGCCAGTTGTAGATGCCCTTCCACAGCTTCTGGACATCCACGACGCGCTCGCCGATCGCCGTCTGCGCGCCAGTCTTCTCCTTCAGATAGTGAGCGGCGGAGAAGTGGTCGGCATGGGGATGGGTGTCGAGAATCCACTCGACGGTGAGCCCCTCCTTGCGGACGTAGTCGAGGATGGCGTCGGCGTTGATAGTTGCCGTCGCGCCGGCCTTCTCGTCGAAATCGAGCACAGGATCGATGATGGCGCACTTCCCCGTATCCGGATCCGAGACCACGTACTGGACGCTCCAGGTGCGCTTGTCGAAGAAGCCCTTCACCTGCGGCCTGCGTTCGGCGTGCTTCTGAAGCCATGCGTCGGCGGCGCCGGTGTCGAAGCCGCGGCTGCCTCCGAACTCGACCACCTCGTCGGCAGACATGCGACCGTCAAGGACTTCTCCGATGAGGTAGAGGATCAGCGACCGGGTGCCGGTCTTGCAGTGGGCGAAGACGGGGCCTTCAGATTCATCCACCGCGCGCTGGAATGCGCGCACGTCCGCCTCGGTGATGGTGGCTCCGGTTACCGGAATGAAGGCATAGGACAGGTTGCAGTGCTTTGCTTCCTGAGCTTCGGCCTCTGTTCCCGGCTGTCCGGACTCTTCGCCATCCGGCCGGTTGTTGATAAGCGTTGCGAACCCGTTTTCGTGCAGCGAGCGGATGTCTTCGGCGCTTGGCTGGGACGAGACCGAAAGCTTCTCGGATACTCTGGTTACAGGCATGACTGGCTCCGTGGTTATATCGGTATACGTTATAATATATTATATAACAATTGGGGTTCAAGGTCGGTGACGGAACTTTGTGTTCACCTCGTGGTTCCCGCGCAGAGGAGGCTAAAACCATGGCCACGACAGCAAACCGAGTCAGCGCCCAGACACCCACTGAGATTAACCGACATCTTCGCTGGGAGATGGAGAAAAGGCTCGCCTACTACGAAACCCACCCCGACCAGATCCCGACCCGGCTGGAAGAACTCGATCGCGAATGGGACATCGAGCGAACGCTCGAGGCGAATGCTTCCACCTTGGCATTCACGGGAACCATGCTGGCGGCGACGGTCGACAGGCGATGGCTTGCACTCCCGGCGATCGTGACTGGCTTCCTCTTCCAGCACGCCATGCAAGGCTGGTGCCCTCCGCTTCCGATCCTGCGCCGGCTGGGCTTCCGAACGGCGGAGGAGATCAATCAGGAGCGCTATGCGTTGAAGGCGCTCAAAGGTGATTTCGACGTCAAGGGCGGCAACAAGCTCGATACTGTCCTGCGAGCCGTCGGGATCAGGTGAGGCGGGGCATGACGGCAGCCATCAGACCGAACGAAAGTGACAAGCAGGGCTTCCCCGCGACACTAATATGGGCGGGTTATGCGCTTGGTTTCGGACTGGGCGGCTTCTTCGACGGAATACTGCTCCACCAGATCCTCCAATGGCATCATCTCCTAAGTGGGGTCGAAGAAGCACGTCAAGACATTCGCGTACTGATCCTGACAGACGGACTTTTCCACGCGCTGATGTACGTGGTCGCCGCGGCGGGGCTTTGGCTGCTGTGGCGGTCGAGACACTCTTTTGCTGCCCGCGGAGCAGACAGACTCCTCTTCGCAAGCGCGTTGATCGGCTTCGGCGTCTGGCACATTCTCGACAGCGTTCTTTCCCACTGGATACTCGGAATCCACCGGATCCGTATGGACGTGGAAAACCGCATGTTCTGGGATCTCCTTTGGTTCGTCGTTTTCGGCCTAGTGCCTCTCGCCCTGGGCGCCTACTTGCGCCGGAACGGCATGAGAGGCGACGGGCGCCGGATTTCGAAAGGGCCGGTCGGACTGGCCTTGGCAGTTCTGATCGCCGGGCCTCTCGCCGCGCTACCCGCGCCAAATGAGGGACCTATCATGATCGTATTCGGCCCTGGCTCCACCGCCGCACGGGCGATGCAAGGGCTCGAAGCAAGCGGCGGGCGCCTCCTGTGGTCCGATGCGTCCGACATGGTCTGGGCCGTCGACATGTCTGCTGGAGGCGATGTGAAGCTGTTCTACAAACATGGTGCGATCCTGATCAGCAACTCCATCTTCCCAGCCGGGTGCTTCAACTGGACGCGCGTCTGAGGCGGTCAGATTGGGAAGGAGGCTCTCGCGACGAACCATGTACCGCCTCTCTCAAACGTCAGGTTGCCGCCGAGACGATCGAGCGCCATCTGGACGATCGACAATCCGAGGCCGCTTCCATGACCAGAGGCCTTCGACCCTCTGAAAAAGCGTTCCGTCACCCGCGCCTCGTCGGCAACAGGAATCCCCGGCCCCTGGTCCAGGATCTCGACAACGACCTCGCTTTGACTTTCGCTGACCCGGCACCTGACCACTGCACCCTTCGGCGAGTGCTGAATTGCGTTCTCGAGCAGGTTTCGGATCGCCAGACGCAGGAGGATTCTGTCGGCCTCAAGAACTGCCGGCTGCGGGGTTCGATCTGCGTGCTCCATCGCGACGTGAACCTCGTTGGCCGCTAGCTGCGTCTCCAGTTCCGAAGCGATCTCGCCAACAAGTACTGCAACGTCGACTGGCTCATCCTTGGCGGCGCCCTGCGACGCATCGACGGCGGCAAGATCGATAAGCTGACGGACCATCCGGCTGGTTCGGTCGACACTTGTGGAGATGCGGGAGAGGGCCTCGCGCTGGATCGTGGAATCGTCGGTCCTGAGAGCGATCTGCGCCTGGGTCTTGAGACCAGCAAGCGGCGTCTTCAGTTCATGCGCAGCATAGGCGGTAAAGCTCTGCTCCCGGTCACGCGCTTCGGCCACCCGGCCGAACAGGCTGTTCAGCGCTCGAATGACCGGCCGCACTTCCCGCGGCACGGTTCCGTCATCGATCGGATGGAGTTCAGATGCGGAACGCCCGGCAAGTCCCTCGGCAATGCGCGTCAGTGGGGCAAGACCGCGGCCGACGCTGACCCAGATCAACACCGCCAAGACGGGGAGGATGACGATGCCGGGAACAAGAAGCCCCTTGATGACGTCGCCGATGAGTTGGTCCCGTATCTCAAGGCTGTCGCCGACCAGAACACGAACGCCGAGCGTCGGGTTGACGACCGCGTAGACACGCCACCGTTCTCCGTCGATCTCAGTTTCTTCGAAGCCATCCGTGTGGCTGGCAAGCGAAGTTTCGGGCGCACTCTCGGAGCGGCTGACGAGGCTGCCCTGAAGCGACCAGATCTGGCAGGAGAGCTGGCGGCTGTAGCTGCCGTCAGCTTGCTTGAACGGTGGAGGCGGAGCATTCGCGATTGCAGCGTCTACCGCCGCAGACGGCTCGATCCGGTGATCCGTGATGAGCGAGCTCACCATGCGTGCCGCTTCCATCAAACGGGCGTCCAGCACCCGCTCGACTTCGGCTTGTGTGCTTGCGTAGATCCAGGCCGCGGCGAGAAGCCAGACGGCGCCGGTCGTGGCCAGCAGGATCACAAACAGTCTGATCCGTATCGAATTCATTGCGATGTCCTCAACCGGTAGCCCGCGCCCCGCACGGTCTCGATGAACGACGCACCGAGCTTGGATCGCAGCTTGTGGATGTGAACCTCGACGGTATTGCTCTCGATTTCCTCCTGCCACCCATAAAGCTTCTCCTCGAGGTTCGACCGCGACAGGATGACGCCCGGCGTCTCCATCAACGCCTGGAGGATCACGAACTCCCGTCGGGAAAGGGAGATCGTGATCTCGTCACGCGATGCGGACATGCGTGCTGGGTCGAGGCTGACGTCCTTCCACTCGAGAAGCCCGGCCGCACGGCCGTGTCCACGGCGGACGATGGCGCGCAGACGGGCCGCAACCTCGTCGAGATCGAATGGCTTGCCGAGATAGTCGTCTGCCCCCGAATCCAGTCCAGTGATGCGATCCGCGACCTCGTCCTTTGCCGTCAGGAGGAGAACCGGCGTGCGATCGCCGGAGCGGCGCATCCGCGACAGCACATCGAGGCCTGATCCGTCAGGGAGCATGAGGTCGAGTATGATCGCGTCGAAGCGGTCGGCCTCGATGGCCGCGTCGGCGTCGGCAACCGATGTCACGGCGTCCACCGTAAAGCCGCACATCTGCAGCCCGACCTTCAAGCCGTCCAGCAGGATCTCGTCATCTTCCAGCACAAGTAGCCGCATCACATCCTCGTCTAGCTTCGCATCCTCCCTGCGCCCGCCACCTTAAGGCTGCCTTAAGGTTGGGAGGAGAGACCGCCGCTCCAACCCAACCAACGGAGCAGCCCTTTGCGTTTCTTCCTGTCGGCGTCATGTTTCCTCGCGACCATAGCTGTGTCGGCCGTGGCGTTAGCCATCGAACCGCCGCTCCCCATGGATCAGGCTTTCCGCATGGAGGCCGGCCGCGATGGTTCCGACATCGCAATAAGATGGCAGCTCGAGGACGGCTACTACCTCTACCGGGAATACCTGAGTGTGACCGGCGTCGGCGGCAAGCCACTCGAAATGGCAACTCCACCGGGTGTCATCAAGGAGGATCCAGGATACGGAAGCACCGAAGTCTACTACGGCACTGCCACGGCCACGGTCGCCGGGCCGGTCACGGGCTCTTTGAACGTGACCTACCAAGGCTGCCAGGATGGCGGACTTTGCTACCCGCCGACGACCGTCGAGATCGACGCCGCGACGCTTGAACCCAAGTCGGACACAGGAAAATCTGGTCTCCAGACTGCGCTTCGATCGCAGGCAGCCTTTCCTCTCGTGTCCAAAGGGCCGAAAGCCGCCGACAGCTCCAGCATCCGGATCTCGGATCCGTCAACCAACGGTGTGGTCAGTTCTCTCCTCGACCGCGGCGGCGTCCTCTTCCTGATTGTCGGCTTCCTTGGTCTTGGCGTCCTGCTGGCCTTTACGCCATGCGTGTTTCCCATGTACCCGATCCTGGCAGCGACACTGACGAGGGAAGGCGAGAGCCTGTCGACCGGACGTGGATTCGCCCTGTCATCGACTTACGTCCTCGCTCTTGCAGCGGCCTTCAGTCTCTTCGGCGTGGTCGCTGCATGGTGGGGTCAGAGCTTCCAGATCGCGTTGCAGTCTCCCGCTGCCACACTCATCGTTGCCGCCATCTTCGTAGCGCTGGCACTCTCCAGTTTCGGGCTGTTCGAACTGCAGCTTCCGTCCTTTCTCAGGAACCGGCTTACCGCGCGCCGCGGTTCAGGAGGTTCACTGGCGTCGTCGGCAGCACTCGGGTTTTCATCCGCTCTGGTCATTGGACCCTGCGTCACGGCTCCGTTGGCGGGCGCGCTTCTCTACATTGCGCAGACAGGAGACGTCGTCCTCGGCGCGACGGCCCTGTTTGCGCTCGGCGTCGGCAAGGGCATCCCGCTGATCCTGATGGGAACCTTCGGGTCGGGCCTCCTTCCCCGTGCAGGACAATGGATGGAACGCGTCCGGCAGGTCTTCGGCTTCCTCTTCTTCGCCACCGCCGTCTGGCTCGTGGACCGTCTGCTGCCTGCCGGAACTGGTCTTCTGTTGTGGTCCGTTCTGGCGATCACCTTCGCAGTCTTCATAGGAGCTTTCGATCAGATGCGACCCGAGGTCGGTGGCGCTGCACGGCTTGCCAAATCCGCGGGCATACTGGTCGGTCTCTACGGCGTCATCCTGGGGATTGGCGGCCTCTCCGGCGCGACGGACCCTTTGAAGCCTCTCGCGACGATTGCTGCCGCAAGCTCCGGAGACGCGACACCCGCGAGAGTGATCGGCAAGGACTCGTTCCAGTCCATCGCCTCGGCAGCCGATCTGTCCTCGTTGCTGAGAGCCGATGGGCCCGCCGCCCCCACGCTTGTCTACTTCACGGCCGACTGGTGCGTCACTTGCCGGGTGATCGAGCGGTCCGTTCTTCCGGACGCGACCGTGGCAGACGCGCTCGACGGCATCCGTCTGGTCTCGGTCGATCTCAGCGAGATCACCGAGGCAAACCAGTCGTTGATGAAGGAGCTGCAGGTCGTCGGGCCGCCGACGATGCTGTTTCTGGACCGGGACAACCAAGAAGTCCAAGACACTCGACTTGTGGGCGAGATCACTGCGGACACCGTTACGGTCTCGGCGTCGAGCGCGAAGGGGCAGCTCCGATGAACGCGGTGTCGCTTGGTCCATTTGCGTTCGATGCCGAGCGTTTCGCAGCAATCATCGGCATGGTCGCGTTCGTTGCCGTGGCCTCCGTTCTCGCACATCGAGTCGACGACAGGCTCGGCCGCTGGTCGTCGTGGACGGCGGTCGTCGCGCTTGCGGCGGCGCGCCTGGGGCATGTTCTGCAGCATGCATGGAGTTTTGCTCCAGAGCCTTGGCGGATCCTTTCTGTTTGGCAAGGCGGCTTCTCCTGGAGCGGAGGTGCCGCAGGCGTCGCCGTGATGCTGGTCGTCCTGTTCCTGAGGAGCCGAAAGCTTGTCGGATGGGCTGCGGCAAGCGTCGCGGCGGGAGCCGTCGCGACAACGGCGACGCTGGCATTCACCTATTCCGATACGCAGCTTCCGGCTGTTACCTCAACCTTCCGGACCCTTGACGGTGCAGAAAGCAGGATCGGTGACAACGGTCGCCCGACGGTTCTGAACCTATGGGCGACGTGGTGCCCACCTTGTCGCCGCGAGCTGCCGATGATGGCGGAACTTGCTGCAAGCACTGCCGATGTCGACTTTGTCTTCGCGAACCAGGGAGAGCCCTCGGCAAAGATCGCTGACTACCTCCGGAGCGAGAACCTCAACCTGGCGCAGGCGCTGCTCGATCCGCAACTTCTGCTCAGCCGCCATTACTCGGCAGTCGGCCTTCCCGCGACGCTCTTTCTCGCAGCCGACGGCACGCTTGCCGGCTCCCATCTTGGCGAGATCTCCCGCGAGGTACTCGCGCAGAAGATTCAGGAACTCAAATCTGAAGAAGGAATATCCGAATGACACCTTCCCGAGCGGCCGCTCTGTGGCGACCGTTGACCGCCTCGATTTTCGTCATGGGCCTGTCCGCCTGCGCGCAGACGGCCCCAGAGCCACCAAAGATCGAAGATCCGAAGGTGGATACGTCACTGGCCAGCATGTACGCCCCGATCAAGGATGGAGATGAGACCATCCCCGGCGTCGATGTCTCCAAGATGGACCCGAAGAACGTCCGCCAGGTCGTCGACTACAAGACCGGCTATTCGGCGGGCACGATCGTGGTCGATCCCCATTCCCGTTTTCTTTACCTCGTCATGGAGGGTGGCAAGGCGATGCGCTACGGCGTCGGCGTGGCCAAGGCGGGTATGGAGTTCGAGGGCGAAGCCGACATCTCGCGCAAGGCGCAATGGCCGGGCTGGGTGCCGACCCAGAACATGATCCAGCGCGATCCGGAGCGCTACGGCCCTTTAGCATCGGGCCTGGAGGGTGGCATCAAAAACCCTCTGGGAGCACGTGCCCTGTACCTCTACCAGGGGGGCAAGGACACGCTCTATCGCATCCACGGGACCAATGAACCCTGGAGCATCGGCAAGTCGGTCTCGTCCGGCTGCATCAGGCTGTTGAACCACGACATCATCGACCTCCACCGACGCGTGCCGAAGGGGTCGAAGGTCGTCGTGCTCGGACCCACAGAATCCGGAAAAGGAGAAGTATGACATGATCACTCGTAGAAACCTGCTCGCCGCCGCCGCCGGCACTGCCGCATTCGCCGCTATCTTGCCTCGGATGGCGTTCAGCCAGGAGATCACCGAAAAGTCAGTCTTCTACGACCCAGACGCGCCCGTTCTCGGAAACCCGAAGGGAGACGTCACGGTCGTCGAGTTCTTCGACTACCAATGCCCTTACTGCAAAAAAATCCATCCGATGGTCGAAAGGGTGGTTCGCGAGGACGGCAATGTCCGGCTGGTGCTGAAGGACTGGCCTGTCTTCGGCGGCGCATCGATCTTTGCCGCCCAGGCCGTCCTTGGAGCCGCACAGATGGGAAAGTACGAACCAGCCATGGAAGCGCTGATGAAGACGACGGGAAAGCTGACGGAGGAAGAGGTGGAAAAGGCGCTCACGAGCACCGGCCTCACCATGCAGGAGATTGCTGCCGCTGTGAACAAGCATAGTGCCAAGATCTCGGGGCTGCTCGACCGCAATTACAGTCAGGCACTGGCCTTCAACTTCGCAGGCACGCCCTCCTTTGTCATTGGGCGGACGACTTTCGCCGGCGTCCTCGACGAGAAAGGGCTGAAGGGCGCGATAGCAGAGGCCCGCGCGGCATGAGTGGACGGATTTTTGGAGCCGGTCTTGTTCTGCAAGAAGCACCGGCAGAGCCTTCAGGGTGCCTTAAGGCTGCCGGGCTTGGAAGAGGTCGAAGAAATCAACGAAGAGTCGCCGCATGACCAATGAGATCCAGACCAAAAGAAGAACTAGCTGCTCAACCGCGAGCCGCATTGGCGCAAGCTTGCCGAGGCGTTCATTTATCCTTGGGATTGGAGCAATCGCCGTTTCAGGCTGCGTCTCGACCGAGCCCCCGCCCGTTTTGGCGACGCTCCCGGAACCCCTGCCGGCGCCCACACCAGTGGTGCCGCCGATGTACTATGCC
Organism: Neorhizobium sp. DAR64872/K0K18; assembly: GCF_050500175.1. Taxonomy (NCBI): domain Bacteria; kingdom Pseudomonadati; phylum Pseudomonadota; class Alphaproteobacteria; order Hyphomicrobiales; family Rhizobiaceae; genus Neorhizobium; species Neorhizobium sp. DAR64872/K0K18. The sequence continues at coordinate 46,096 of NZ_CP191447.1, read as the reverse complement.
ATGCCGAATGAGCGTTTTCCGGTCCCGGAAATCGATATCACTCAACTCGACCCGCAATTCTGGCGGACGGAGGTCGATTATCCTACGAGCGAGAGACCGGGAACCCTCGTAGTCGATACGCCAGGCAAGTATCTTTACCACGTCAAGGCCGATGGCCGTGCCATGCGGTACGGGATCGGGGTCGGACGTGAAGGATTTGCCTGGGCGGGACAGGCTATCATGGCCTACAGGCGGGAATGGCCGCGCTGGACGCCGCCCGATTCCATGGTCGCGCGGCAACCGGAACTGGAACCCTACAGCATTGCAAATGGCGGCATGCCTCCCGGACTGAAGAATCCGCTCGGCGCGCGGGCGCTCTACATCCATGAGGACGGGAGGGACACCTTATATCGAATCCACGGCACACCTGAGGCCTTCAGCATTGGGAAGGCCGTTTCCTCAGGTTGCATCCGGCTCATCAATCAGGACGTGATTCACCTTCACGACGAGGTAAGAGATGGCAGCCGCATCGTGGTCATTCCCGACCCGGCAATGAGCCATCTGCTCGTAGGTTGAACTTCAGGTTGATCCGCAGGTGACATCACCAGCGGGTTCACCCGTGATCCTGGGGCAGGAATGGCCGCGTTCGGCTCGCGAAACGGAGAGTGTCGCTTTAGAGATTGCCGCAACGCAGCCGTATGCGTTGGACTGCAATGTCCGCTGTTGGCGCGAAGCCGCCTTCTTGCCCTACGATGATGCGGCTTCTCTGAGGGCGCGATACACGCTTGCACGACCTATGTTCAGCGTCTTGGCAATTTCTGTTGGTCCCATCCCGTCGGATTTCAGTCGGCGGATCCCAGCAACATCAACATGAGGCTTCCTGCCTTTGTAGACCCCTCTGCTTTTTGCAGCGGCGATGCCTTCCATCTGTCTTTCTCTACGAAGGTTCGTCTCGAACTCAGCGAATACGCCGAGCATATCGAGGAAAGCCTTGCCGGCCGCCGAGCTCGTGTCGATCGGCTGTTCCGTCGCCTTCAGGGTCACCCCTTTCTGCTTAAGCAGCCGTATGATGTCCTGCAGATCTCCAACTGACCGCGCCAGCCGATCGACCCGCGTCACGACCAGGCTGTCGCCGTCGCGCATGAATTCTAGAAGCGTGTTAAGCTCCCTCCGATCCTGCTTAGTTGATCCGGATTTCTTTTCCGCCCGGATGACCGTGCACCCGGCCGCCTTCAAAGCCGCCTCTTGAATTGCCAGATCCTGATCGATGGTGCTGACACGCGCGTACCCGTAAATTGCCATGAAACGTCTCAATAGGTTCTAGACCTTTAATGGGTAGCGTCTCATAACTTCAAAATCAACCCAAATGATACACTGATATGTGTCTCACGCAGATTGTCTCAGAAGGTATACCTAAATGCTACATTCCCTGCGGCTTTGCACCAGCTGCGGCCATCAGGAATTTTCCTTTCAGGTCATGTCATGCAAATGGATGCTAGCCGGTTGGTCTGCCTTCAAAGGGCGCTGTTCATGCGGGTGAGCGATTTGTCGCTGATGACCTTTGAGGTGCGAACTGATCAATACGAGGAGAAGGAAGCCGTCCTACGGTACTGGTCAACCTTAGACTGCCACCACATCACCTGCCAGCATGATTACAGGACGGAATTCGCCGTCTGATAAACTGAAGATGCTCAACTGATCCTAGATGGACCAGCACACGCGGCTGTTGCAAATGCTCCAGGTGTCCGATCTGTGCCACCTAGGCAGTGCGACGAGTAAGTAGCTGATGCGCGGGATCTGATAGCGTGGCAGAGGAGTCGGTGACATCGATAGCCCACTTGTCCGGAGCTCATTCGCCGAGAGTCAATCTAGCGGTGCAAACTGCCGAGGCCAGTTGATTTGCCGGAAGCTGTTCCGCTTCTAGCTTTTCGTCCGAAACTCCTCGGGGCGCGGATCCGGCTCCACAATCAGAAGACGGCGCTGGCGACGTATTGCAAAAAGTGTCTGGCCTTAGCGCTGTCCGGGGACGACATGCAACCGTTCTGGAAACAGCGGTATCATACTCTTGAGGAAGCAGGAGGAAGAGCGGTTGGACCTCGGTAAGCCGACACTGCTGCATGTTCACGTCAGCAGAAAGAAGCTGCCGCGCAACGTTTTCCTAACGGGCTTGACTTGAAGTTAAAAATGGTTTAACATAGAAAAACCGACGTCTGCCCTAACGGCGTCGTCGTTATAACGGCATCCTGTGCCAAAGCAAGTTCGTTCTCTACGGTCTCTAACTTGCATATTGGGGCAGTCTTGTCAACAGCAACAGGAAACAAGGAAACCTAATATGGAAGCATGTAATGTCTGGTAATGCCCTCATGATCGAGTGGGGTGAAAATGCCCTCGAAGACGTCAACGAAATGGTTAATTTCATTAGTGAATTTAATCCACCGGCAGCAAGGAAGCTGGTTGATCAGATTGAGGAAAGCGTCGATCGCCTGCCGAACTTCCCTTTTAGCTACAGGGCTGGACGTGTAGCCGGAACTCGCGAAATGCCGGTTGGGAGCTATGTTGTAATCTATACTGTGAGCGAGAGTGAGATTCTCGTTCTCAGGGTTCTTCATTCTGCAAGGCAGTGGCCTTAAAAGATGGACCTCCGGAGCATGTTTGCTCCGGAGCTCTTTTCATTTTGTTTTCGTGTCGAGGTTGGCTCTGATCGCAGCCATAGCTTTAGCATGCGATATTTTTGGACGATCGTCCTCCATGGCTTCTTTGACTTTGTTGCGAAACCACTCATCGTACGCTTCAGGGTCAGTTGTCAGGCCTACAGGAAGAGCACCTTCTTTTTCGACTCGGGTAAGTAGAATCCTTACCGCGTCTGAAATTGTGAGGCCGAAGTTTGCTAGGATCGCTGCAGCATTTTGCTTCAACTGATCGTCAATACGCACATGAAGCATTGAACTTTGAGTGCTCATCTTAGTCTCCTTGTTGCCTAAGAATGTATCTCATTTGAGATACGAAGGCAAGGAGAAATGTCGAATAGCATCTAAAGGTTCCAAGCTGAAATGGTCGGCCTCAGCCTCAGACTGCGGCTCCATGTTGAAAGTAGGCCCTACTCCGCCAGCCCCGCGGGCGGAAGTGGCCGGATGGAATCGAAGCCGTTCCTGCATTGAAACGCCAAGCGAAGGAGGCGAGGGGAGGGTGTCTCACTACAAAGCTGACTTCCTCCGATCCGAGGTATGTAACAATTGGTGGATTTCGTACTAGCGGTATTGCACCAGTAATGGTGGAGTGCCCATATTTAGATCGACCTTCAGTATGCTTCCGCCGGCGGTATTGCCCAGTGACGGTCGCTTGGAGCTACTGCTAGTTCGAGACTACATGCCCGTAGATCTACTACAGAGGCCTCGGCAACCCGAGGCTCCTGTTTCTAATTTCGAACAGCACAGGACCCGGCTATGGCTGCAAATCTTACTTTCTATCCAGTAGGTAACGGGGATATGGCACTTGTCACCCTCGACAACGGCCAGAATATTCTCATCGATATCAATATTCGTGCGTCGGCGGATGGTGAGGACGAGGATGTTCATGACGTCGCGCAGGATCTTAAGGACCGGTTGCCACGAGACGATGAGGACCGGCCATACGTTGATGCCTTTCTCGTCTCGCATCCGGACGCGGACCACGTTAGCGGGTTGCGCAACCACTTCCATCTTGGGGCTCTAGACGAATATCCGGACGAAGAGGACAAAGACCGGATAGTGATCCGGGAAATGTGGTCTTCCCCGATCGTATTCCGCCGCGCGAATTCGCAGCACAAGCTATGTGATGACGCAAAGGCCTGGGCAACGGAGGCGAGGCGGCGCGTTAATTTGTTTAAGGAAAAAGGCATGGATGGTACGGATAGCGGCGACCGTATCCTGATCCTTGGCAAAGACCGTGACGGCAAGACAGACGACATCATGGATATCGTTGTACTACAGGACGAACTAATCACCGCCGCCAATCGAGAGGAAGACGGGCAGTTTGAGGCCCGTCTTCTGGCTCCCATCTATATTGATCCGGACCAGGAGGACGCCGAAGAACTGATTGATTTGCTCTCGAAGAACAACTCATCGGTGATCCTGCGGTTCGCGATCATGGCCGACGGAACGGAGGATGCGTGCCGATTCCTTTCTGGTGGGGATGCAAGCGTTGCGATCTGGGATCGCCTCTGGCAGCGGCACAAGGACAGCAACTCGGACTGGCTTAGCTATGACGTTATGGAGACACCGCATCATTGCTCCTGGCGGACACTGAGCCATGATCGATGGTCGGAAATGGGCGAGGATGTGAAGGTCTCGCCAGACGCTCGCAACGCGCTATCGCAGTGCCGGGAGGGCGCGCACATCGTGGCCAGCTCCAACCCGATCAAGAAAGAAGAGCCTAACCCTCCGCATGAGCGCGCCAAGCGCGAGTACGTCTCAATTACATCCGCCGACCGTTTCCATTGCACGGAAGAGTTCTGGGAGAAAAACTCACGCCCGATCGAGTTTACGATCTCCCATCAGGGCCCTTCATTTAGTCATCGGGTTGCGGCGAAGAAGGTCGCAGCGGCAATTGGTATTTCGGCAATTCCCACTGTGGCTCGAGGCCATGGCTCACGGGATGGCGAGTAATACGATATGGCAGAGGCTGATATGCGACGACACGCGGAGCATTTCCTGCGTGTCGTTGGCGGCTATCCCTACGTCAGCAATGCTGGCATAGCCTTTGTTGGCGAGAATGAGGCAGTTTTGGCTCTGGAGCTCGCGGTCGAGCTGCCCAATGGCGCCCGCCTTGCGGGTCGTAGCGAAACGGGCGTACGAGCGGTCGAACCAGTCGAGGTAGTACTGCAAACCGGCTATCCAGGACGATGCCCATCGTTTCGCCTTCGTCATGACTTCCCGGTCATGCCGCACTTGGCGCCGAGTGATGGCAAATCGCTGCCTGTGCCGTGCCTCGTCGACGGCTCACCTGACGAATTCTTTACCCAGCACGACCTAGTCGACGCGGGCATCATGGCGATCGTCGATCAGATGTGCATCTGGTTAAAACGAGCGGCTACTGGGCGCCTTGCCAATGCAAAGCACGGGTGGGAACCGCTCAATCGAGCTGCTGTACTGGGTACGATCTTTATCGACCGCGAACACATCCTTGGCGAGCGCATTCGCAAAGACGCAGGTTGCGTCTGGCTGCGCTCCCGCTATCTCGAAAAGCTTTACAGAGCTGAGGAGGAAACACCTGGATTTTGGGTCAGCAACGATTTGGCTCCCAGTCTTGCTGCCTTGGAACAAACATTCCCCTTCGAGTTCGAGACGCGGAAAGATCCCGGCCGCACTGTCGCTGCTGTGCTTTGGCCCAGTCAGAAAGCAGTTAGTAAGGATCTTTTAGCCGATGATGTCACCACCTTAGGTCAGCTTGAGGCTCGAGCTGACCTCTACGGCATGGGGGACCAGCTTCGCCACTTCGTAAAAGATCTTGAGCGGCGTTTCGAAGCTATGTGGGTTTCGGCGCCTCTCCCGGTAGCAGTAGTCCTCTGCGTACGCAGGCCTTTCGTGCTGATGGGTAGAAGCTCGAGCATCGAGTGCGTAGCGTACTCATTGAATGTCCACCGGCCGAGATCGGACAATCCCTCTCCAGCGTTGCGCCCAGACATCCCCGTCTTCCCTTTGCGGCAGGTTGACATGCCCTCCCAAGGGTTATTCCGGAGCATGAGCGGTGCATTGGCGATCCCGAATACGAGCATCATTGGCTGCGGGAGCGTTGGATCCAAAGTTGGGATGCACTTAGCGCGCACTGGAGCGCGCATCCTCGCCGTAACAGACAGCGCCTTTCTACAGCCGCATAACATGGCGCGTCATGCTCTGGCGCGAAGTCCGTTCCCGCAGTTCAAGGCACCTGAGCTCGCGTATGAGCTGGGGAGGCTTGGCGCTACCACCAGATCGTTCATAGGAGACATCATTCCTGCGCTCGACGAGCCGGATGACCTGCTTCGTGCCGTTCCAACCCAGTCGGGGCTACTGGTAAACACCACGGCCTCGCGTCTTGTGCGGGAAGCCTTGTCGGGCTGCGCCGGGGGAAGGATAAAAGCCAGGGTAGCCGAGGTAACACTGTTTGGCCGCGGCGACGGCGCGTTCGTTTTCGCAGAAGGTCCCTTAGGCAATCCTTCTCTGTCGCAGCTAGAGGCGAGCCTCTACGCTACCGTTACCAAGCGCGAACGGCAGCTGCTATTCGATCCAACACATGGGCTTACGCAGGTGCAGATCGGAGACGGATGTGGTTCCCTGACCATGCCTATGACAGATGCAAGGCTTTCAGCCATGACAGCCATGGCAACCGAAGAGCTTTGCCGGATGGTTGGGATTGAGGCGTCTGTTGGAGGGCAGATCGCGATCGGCGTCAGAGACCGTACCGGACTATCTACCAATTGGCGCAGGATAGCGGTTCCCGCCTTCCACAACGTCAAGGTTGAGGGGGGTGACTGGAGCCTCGATATTGCAGACGATGTCGTCCGCTTGATCCGCAAGGAGATCGCTACGTATCCCACTGCCGAAACCGGAGGTTTGCTCATCGGCACCTGCAACTCGCGCCTTCGCAAAATAACTGTCGTAGGTACTCTTCCGGCGCCCGAAGACAGCAAGCGTAGCGCTACCTCGTTCGTGCTCGGCACCAAAGGGCTGAAGAAGATGATCAGTCAGCGATTTCGCGACAGTGGCGGCAGTCTTTTCGACGTTGGCACGTGGCACAGCCATCTATCCGATCAGGGAGCATCTGCACTTGATTGGCACACCGCAAACTCACTCGCTCGAGAGCGGCCTCCGCCAGCGGTACTGCTTATTTCCACCCCACTTCGTTTCCTTGCCATAACAGGCACGAGCAGTCATTGACCATGGATTTTCTCGACATGTATGCCGTAAAGGCACGGCTCTTCCCAGCTATCCTCGCAGTGGCGCCAGCCCTCATACTATGCCTGCTCTGTGCAAGCTGGGTTGATCCCGGCCTGCCTGAAGCGCTCGCAACGGTGGCGGTAGGGGTTCTTTTTTTCGCTGGCGCGAATTTGGCAAGGCGATTTGGCATAGCTAAGGAACGGGAGATCTTTGCAAGCACTGGAGGACGTCCGCGGAATACGGAGCTTACGCATAGTGACTCTACACTGCCAGCTAGCCAGCGCGACCGTTACCGTACCTACGTAGCGGGCCAGCTTGGTCTTCCGGCCCCTACGAAGGAGGGCGAGGAGAAGGATCCTATCGCTTCGCAGGCCTTCTACGACCAAGCCTATACCTGGCTGCGTGAGAGCACGCGAGACACGCAGACTTTCAATCTGCTTTTCAACGAGTTGATCAGCTACGGCTACTACCGAAATCTTCTCGGTCTAAAGCCGGTTGGCATCGCCCTGAACCTTCTGTCGTTTGGGGCAGCTGCGGCGATCGTTTGGTATCAGCCTACTTTTGCCTCCCTTAGCACAGGCAAGCTAGTGTTTCTGTGCGCTCTGTCGGCGGTCCACCTCCTCTATTTCCTTTTTGGCGTGACAAGGAAGGCGATGTTGGACGCATCGGCGATATACGCTCGACAGTTGGTCTTGAGCACAGAGCTGCTCATTAAGCAGGGCTGAGCTTGCGATCAAAGCGCGTCCTTCAAGCTAGTGCGGCGACACAGGCCGGCTTGCACTCGGTCAAAGTGACGACGGGAGGAGGGAAGCCACATGAGAGAGCTATAGGCGAATACCATTAGCCGGCTAATGAAAATGGCGTAAGAGTTATTATGGAACTTGAAGACTGACCATCAGCCAAGCTTGTCCGTGAGGCTTTCTCCGTCCCTTGTTCATAAGCCCGTGCCATCTAAGCCAACACCAAGACGAAAAGGCAGATTGTCCTTGTCTGCTGCTTAAGGCGGCACAGATGGAACTCCCTGTCGGGAGCCATCTTCACGATCATCCTGGAAGGCAATCATCTCTCCAGTTTCCTTGATGACGCAACCATTACGACGGCTACGCATGCACCATGCCATGGGCTCGCAGTCCTTACCGCTGCAGCGGAGCTCGCGAAAAGAAAGGTTACGAACCGAGAGGTGGCTGCATGGGAGTCGAGGCTCCAGCCGCTTCCCGCTGTCGCTAGATTGCATGTGTCAGTCATTGCATCTCCTCTCGAAACACTGGCTACGTCGCTTGGAGTCCAAAATGGAAGCGACCCTGCATCACAACTCGGCGAACCCGGGACGCAGTGTAGATCAGGCTATTGACCTTCCCATTGCTGTAAGCCTCATGTTTGATTAGCAACACCCAGAGGAGATTTAGATGTACGAATTCGACATTCCGAACATGACCTGCGGCCATTGCGCCGGAACCGTGAAGAAGGCGATCGAGCAAGCCGATCCGGCCGCGAGTGCGATGATCGATGTCGGCAGCAAGAAGGTGAAGGTTGAGTCTTCTGTTGCGCCTGAAGCCATCGCCGCAGCCATCGTGGAAGCGGGCTATCCCACGACCTTCAAGTCGGTCTGACGGAGTAGCTCGACGGCTCTAACCCCTCCTTGCGCATTTTTCTAATATGGCGGGACGAAAGAAAACTTTCCGACTCAACCCGATGCTTGGTGCGCCATCGGGCCACCCTCCCCGAACACGACTGCCACGCGCGACACGCCGCCAGGCCAAACTTGCGTTTGTCGTCGTGGGCTTCATCATTGCCTGCGCGCTCGCACTCACGATGACGTTCGTCAGGGCGGTCCGGGGCATATAGGTCAGGGCTTCCTGTACTTCGCATGACAGCTCGTGCAGGTCTGAAGCATGAGATGGTAAGCGTGCTCAGCGGGCACCGCGGACGCGTCGTGGGATGGATCGAGCTTTCGTCCAAACGGACTGCCGATTAGCGTGCTGCTCATCCGCGTGTCTGGTCCAAGCTCGACCGCATTCTGATCTGCCGCGGAAGACAGGGCCGAAGCGTAGATCTGGAGATCATGGGCTAGCTTTTCGAACTCGCCGGCCGATGACGCAATCGCTCCCGCATTGGCTTTCGAGTCCGGCTGCTGCTCGCCTTGGAAGCTGTCGATAAGGTGGTCGCCCGCTCTTCTCCGGATGACTTCCGCCGCCGACTTGAACTCTTGCTGGCTGTAGGGCCGCTTGCCGCTGAACAGCTCTCCAATAGCCCTGGCCGCCTCCGCCATCGCCTTCATGTCGAGCTGCCGTTCCCATGCAGGTGCGGCCAAAACACCACCTGTCAGGATGAAGACGAACGCCGTTGCGAAGCACGTGATCCTGCACCAGGTCATGCCCGTTGCTCCTGTGGGAGCGTTTCGCGAAGCCGCCATCCCTTGACCACGCCGTAGACAGCCGGGATCACAGCGAGCGTCAGGACGGTCGACGAGATCATGCCCCCGATCATGGGGACTGCGATACGCTGCATGATCTCTGAGCCGGTCCCGGTGCTCCAGAGGATGGGCACGAGTCCGGCCATGATGGCGACGACGGTCATCATCTTGGGGCGAACCCGTTCGACCGCGCCGACGACGATGGCCCGGTGCAGGTCCCCGCGCGAAAGCGTTCGGCCTTCCTCCGCACAGCGACGGCGTTCCTCTTCCAAGGCTTGGTCGAGATAAATGAGCATGATCACTCCCGTTTCGGCGGCGACGCCCGCCAGCGCTATGAAGCCGACCGCGACGGCGACCGACAGGTTGAACCCGAGCCACCACATCATCCAGATTCCGCCGACGAGGGCGAAGGGCAGCGACAGCATGACGATGAGGGTTTCCGTCACGCGTCGGAAGTTGAGGTAGAGCAGCAGGAAGATGAGGGCCAGCGTCAGGGGCACGACGAGCGCGAGGCGGGCCTTGGCGCGCTCGAGGTATTCGAACTGGCCGCTCCATCCGAGCGAGTAGCCCGTCGGCATCGCGACGGACTTCTCGACGGCGGCCTTCGCGTCTGCGACGTATCCCCCGAGATCGCGTCCCGCGATGTCGACGAAGACGTAGACTGCGAGCTGGCCGTTCTCGGTCCTGATGGAGGTCGCTCCCCGGTTCCGCTCGACGCGGGCGACCTGGCCCAGGGGGACGGCGCCGCCGCCGGAAAGGTCGACCTGGACGTCGCGGGCGATCGCATCCGGATCGCTGCGGTAGTCACGCGGATAGCGTATGGCCACCGAATATCTCTCCCGGCCCTCCACGGTGGCCGTCAGCATCTGCGATCCGAGCGCCATGCCGACGACGTTCTGCACGCTGTCCACCGTCAGTCCGTAGCGGCCGAGGGCCGCCCTGTCGGGCACGATGTCGAGGTAGTATCCGCCGATGACGCGCTCGGCATATGCGGAGGACGTGCCCGGCACGGTCTTGAGAACGGTTTCGATCTGTCTTGCGATCTTCTCCATCTGCGTCAGGTCGCTGCCGAACACCTTGACGCCTACCGGCGTCCTGATCCCGGTCGAGAGCATGTCTATGCGAGCCCGGATCGGCATCGTCCATGCGTTCGAGACCCCCGGAAACTGCAGGGCGGCGTCCATCTCCTGCTTCAGCGTGTCCGCCGTGACACCGGGCCGCCATTGATTTTTGGGCTTCAGGGTGATGATGGTCTCGAACATTTCGGTCGGCGCGGGATCGGTCGCGGTGAGGGCCCTGCCCGCCTTCCCGAATACGGTCTCGACCTCTGGGAACGACTTGATGATCCTGTCCTGCACCTGCATGAGTTCGGCCGCCTTCGTGACGGAAAGTCCGGGCAACGTCGTCGGCATGTACATCAGCGTGCCCTCGTCGAGGCTGGGCATGAACTCGGTGCCGAGCTGGCGGGCCGGCCAGACCGTGACGGCGAGAGCGGCCACGGCGACCAGGATCGTCAGGGTCTTCGCTCGCAGCACGCCGCTTATGATCGGCCGGTAGAGCCAGATCAGCATGCGGTTCACCGGGTTCCTGTGCTCAGGCATGATCCTGCCGCGCACGAACACCACCATCAGAGCCGGGACCAGCGTCACCGACAGGATCGCGGCGGCCGCCATGGCGAATGTCTTGGTGAAGGCGAGAGGCCCGAACAGCCTGCCCTCCTGGGACTCCAGCGTGAAGATCGGCAGGAACGAGACGGTGATGATCAGGAGGCTGAAGAAGAGCGGAGGTCCGACTTCGGAGGCCGCCTCGATGAGGACGTCCACGCGGCTCTTCTCGGGCGGAGCACGTTCGAGATGCTTGTGGGCGTTCTCGATCATGACGATGGCGGCGTCGATCATCGCCCCGATGGCGATGGCAATCCCGCCCAGGCTCATGATGTTCGCGCCTATCCCCAGCAGCCGCATCGCCATGAATGCCATGAGGATGCCGACCGGCAGCATGATGATCGCCACCAGGGCGCTGCGGACATGCATCAGGAACACGATCGTCACCAGGGCGACGACGACGGATGCCTCCAGCAAGGTTCCCTTCAGCGTCTCGATCGCCGCCTCTATCAGGCGCGAGCGGTCGTAGACGGGGACGATTTCCGTGCCTTCCGGCAGGCTGGCCTTCGCCGCGTCGATGCTCTTTCTGGTGTTTTCGATGACGGTCAGCGCGTTCGAGCCGTACCTTTGAAGCACGATGCCGCCGGCCACCTCGCCGTCGCCGTTCATCTCCGTGATGCCGCGGCGCTCGTCCGGAACGATCTCGACTGCGGCGACGTCCGCCACGCGGAGCGGAACGCCTGCCTCCGACCTGAGCACGATGTTTCCGATATCGGAAGCGCCCTGAAGGTAACCCCTTCCACGGACCATGTATTCAAACTCCGAAAGTTCGACGGTGCGGCCTCCGACGTCGCGGTTGCTCGCCTTGATGGCGGAAGCGACGGCGTCCAGCGTTATGCCCTGCGCCTTGAGGCGTACGGGATCGACCACGACGGAGTACTGCTTGACGAAGCCGCCGACGCTCGCCACTTCGGCGACGCCTTCGGACCGGGAAAGGGCGAACTTCACGACCCAGTCCTGGAGCGAGCGCAGCTCGGCGAGCGACATCTCCTTCGCGACGACGGCGTACTGGTAGACCCAGCCGACGCCCGTCGCGTCGGGCCCCAGCGTCGGCGACACGTCGCCTGGCAGGCGGCCGGCGGCGGCGTTGAGGAACTCGAGGACGCGGCTGCGCGCCCAGTAGGGATCGGTGCCGTCCTCGAAGATCACGTAGACGAAGGAGACGCCGAAGAAGGAGAAGCCGCGCACCACCTTCGATTTCGGGACGGTCAGCATGGAGCTCGTCAGCGGATAGGTGACCTGGTCCTCGACCACCTGCGGTGCCTGGCCGGGGTATTCGGTGTAGACGATGACCTGCACGTCCGAGAGGTCGGGGATTGCGTCGAGGGGAAGCGTCCGCAGCGCGTGCACGCCCCCGGCCACGGCCAGGGCCGCAAGCACGAAGACCAGCAGGAGGTTGCGGGCGGACCACGAAATGACACTTGCGATCATGGCTGCACGTCTCCGGCGGAGAGCGAGTTCAGGGCGGAGTTAAGGTTGCTTTCGGCGTCGAGCAGGAAGTTAGCCGAAACCACGACGCGGTCGCCCTCCGAAATCCCCGTCTTCACCTGCACCCTGGACGGTCCGCGCGCGCCGAGCGTTACGTCCCGAGGTTCGAACCTGCCCTCGCCCTTGTCGACGAACACGATCCGTCGCGTTCCCGTGTCGACGACCGCGTCGTTCGGAACCGAGAGGACAGGATCGGACGGACCCCTCTCGATCCGGACGTCGCCGAACATGTTGGCGAGAAGCAGCCCGTCCGGGTTGGGCACCCGTATGCGGACCTTCGCGGTCCGCGTCTGGTCGCGTATCTCGGGATACACGAGTTCCACGGTGCCAGTGACATGCCCGCCCGGATGGGCGGCGACCTCGACCGTGGCGGCGGCCCCGACTGCTATATCCCGGAGTTGGCTTTCCGGGACGTCGGCGACAACCCAGACGTCCGAAGTGTCGGCGATCCTGAAGAGCACGTCCCCCGGTTCGGCCATCGCCCCCGGCACGGCGTTGCGCTCGACGACGACGCCGTCGGTGGGGGCGTCGAAGGTCATCTTCGTGGGAACCTTCCGGTCGCGCCGGATCGCCTCAATCAGGCTTTCGGAGGCGCCGAGGTTGCGGAGCCGCAGCGCGCTTCCGGCGGTGTCGCCGCCGCTGGAGACGACGTTGGCGAACTCCGACGCGGCCGTGGCGAGTTCCTTCGAGTAGAAGCGGAAGAGAGGGTCGCCCTTCCTGACGCGGCTGCCGGAGGTGACGTCGGCCACGTCTTCGACGAAGGCGTCCGCGCGCATGCTGACCGCGCGGATACGGCGGTCGTCGAACGCCACGACGCCGGGCGCGCGGACCGTCTGCCGCAGCACCTCGACCGTGGCCGGCGCGGTCTTCACTCCGGTGCGCTGGAGCTTGCCCAGAGCGACCCGGACGTCGGAGCCGCCGTCGGACTCGCCCTCGTAGACGGGAATGTAGTCCATCCCCATCGAATCCTTCTTGGGCACCTTCGATACATCGGGCAGCCCCATGGGGTTGCGGTAGTAGAGGATCGTCCGTCCCCCGCCCGTCTTCTCGACTCCGGCCGTCTCCTGGTCTCCGGTCCTCTGGGAAGCCGTCTCATCAGCCGGAGGAGCGTCCGCGAAGCTGACGTCCTCGCTCGCACGCACGGCAAGGAAGTCGCGCCCGTCGGACGTTTCCGCGGGCGACGGCGACCATTTCGGTTCGCCGTCGGGATGGCGGTAGTAGACGACGGGTCCGGTTCCGGCGGCCTGGGCGGGAGAGGTCTCGGCTTCCGTCGCGATGAAAACTAGGCGGACGACGCCGTGCAGATCGATCCGGCCGGCGCCGAGCAGATACCCTCCCCCGCCGCCGATGGCGAGGGAGGATGCGACGAGCAGTAATGTCGCGGTCTTCACTGGAGCGCCTTCAGCACGAGTTCGCCCTGCACCGTCTGGGGCTCGCCCTGGACCTTTGCGGCGACCTTGAAGCGCCAGCCTCCCGCCATCGAGAGATTGGTCCTGAAGCGGTAGACGCCCGGCTCCTGCTCTGAAAGCCCTTCGACGGAGGTGGTCATCATCTCCATGCCGTCGGGGGCCATGTCCATGCGGGTGGTGAAGATGACCGCGCGCGGCACGGGAGAGCCCGTGCGCCTGTCGACGAGCCTGACGGCGACCTCGGCCTGCGGGCCGTGCTTCACCTCGGAAGCGACGAGCTGGAACTCGTAGTCCGCGGCGCCTGCGAGGACGCCTGTCGCGGGCGCGGCGAGGAAGGCGAGCGCGGCGAGCGCCGCGCGGTAGGATGTTCTGTTGTTCATGATTCGGATCCCGACGTGTGCGAGGCACACTTGATTGCACGCGCCGACGCTCGTCCGCCGGAACGGAAGCATCGGCAATTCGATCAAGACGCAATCAGGCGCTCGGCGGTCTCGGGGGCGGCTCCACCAGCGCGGACGCGAGGTCGGTCTCCTGGTGGATCAGGTATGACAGCGGCAGGGCGTATGCGACCGGGTCGCCGCCGGAGAACGGCCCGCTGGCGACGATCGCAGTCGAGCAGACGAGCGCCAGCGGACAGGTCTTCATGCAGTCCGGCATCTGGGGAGTTTCGGCTTTCGGACAGCAGTCCATGTCGGCCATCGCCGGCGAGCCGGACGACTGCTCCCTCGTGTCCATGTCCGTGCCCATGCCCATTGTCGCGTCCGGGGACTGCATGGATGCGGACGAAGCCATCGCGGCCGCAGCCGTCGCCACGGCCGCAGGTCCGATCAGGACCGCGACCATCGCGAGCGTGCACAGGACGCGCTGGAGGAGCAGGACAGGCTTCATGCGCCGATTGTTGCACGAGGCCGGCCATGTTGTGAAGTGGCCCAAGGCGACCGACGTCTGGCCGCCTCCGGCCATAGCCCCGAACGGCCGGAATTCAGCCGTTCGGTATGACCGCCTGAAATCAGGCCGCCATCTTCTCGCAGCTATCGGCGCACTTCCGGCAGGCGTCGACGCAGCTCTGCATGTCCCCGACGCGCTCGCAGTCGTCGGCGCACTGCCGGCAGATCTCCGCGCACTCCCTGCAGGTATGCCTATGGTGCTCGGTCCCGATCAGCATGAAGTGGGCGGAAGTCCGGCACATTTCGGCGCATGCCATCATGAGCTTGAAGTGCTTCGGCTCGACGTGCTTCCCGCCCATCTCCAGGCAGTGGCCCATCGCCATCGACAGGCATTCGCGGTAGCACGCGAGGCAGTTGTCGATGCATTCCTTCATCTGCGAAGACATGTGGTGCATCACTTCGCCTCCTTCTCGACCCAGGCGGTCAGTTCCTTGATCTCCTTGGTCTGGTCATCGATGATCTTCTGCGCCTTGGCCTTCGTCTCGGCGTTGTCGCCATATTTCAGCTCGACCTGGGCCATGCTGATCGCTCCCATGTGGTGGGCGATCATTCCGCAGGCGAAGGACACGTCCGGATCCTTCTTCATCATCCCCTGCATCATGTTCATGTTCATGGCCTTCATGCCGTCCATCGACTCCTTCTGGTAGTCGGTCATGTCAGCCATCTGCATGTTGTGACCTTGCATGGCCATGTCGCCGCCCGAGGACATGTCGGACTTGCACTTGTCGGGATAGGCCATCGCCGACTGGGCGGACGCCGGAGCGGCGATCGCGAAGGTCCCTGCGGAGAGCAGCGAGGCGGCGAGTACGGTCTTCAATACGTTGTTCATCTTGAACTCCTGTTTCGTGAGGTTGTCTTTGGTAGGTCTTCGGCGGTTCACGAAACTGCGGATCGTGGAGGCGGATCGATCGAAGTCACGAGGAGCAGAGGCTGCTCGACCTTGAGCACGGGATGATGCTGGTGACGGATGGCGACAGGGACGTCGGGCGCTGGCAGGCACGGCAGCATGGGACAGCAGTGCGTGGCGTCGCAGCAGCCCTGCGGGACCTCGGCGCCTCGATGCTGGCCGACGGCGTTTGCGGCGTGCGTCACATGGCACGTTTCGGATGATGCGCGTGCAGGACTTATGGCGAACAGGTTCAGCACCACCACCGCCACGGCAAAGGCGCAGAAAACCGACCTGGGGCCAATCTTGAAAATCATCAGGCGCTCCCGAAAACTGCTCCGGAAACACCGCTAAGGGGATAAAGTTCCAAGAAGGCGCGCCTGCGCAGCGCCATTCTTCCGTCAACGATCTCTGCAGGAAACTCTTTTCCACTGGACGGATGTGAGGTCGATTCGTCTCTCTAAATTAACTATTTCTTGAATATGACAAATAATAATCGACAACTGTGACATTTATGACATTCTCCCGCCACATCGGAATCGGATGAACCCGCTGCGGCGGCGGAGACAGGAACCAGCTCTTGAAAATCGATCTGAAGAAGGAACTGAGGCGCGTGGCGTCCTGGATGATCCCTTGTACGGACTCTCGTCTTGCCTCCGGTCTGCTGGCCGGCTGTCTTCTGACGCTTCTAGGATCGGCGGGCGTCGCCGCCGCCGAGGAACGGACGCTGAAGCTCTACTCCGGACACACGGGCGAGCGGGCCGTTATCACATACAAGAGGAACGGCGTCTTTGACCAGGCGGGCCTGAGCCAGCTCAACCAGTTCCTGCGCGACTGGCGCGCGGACAAGAGCATCAAGATGGATCCCCGTCTCTTCGACATCGTCTGGGACGTCTACAGGCGCAGCGGCGCGACCGACTACATCAACGTCGTCTCCGGCTACCGCTCCCCGAACACGAACGCGATGCTGCGCACGCGTTCGGCCGGCGTGGCCAAGGAAAGCCAGCACACCCAGGGCAAGGCGATGGACTTCTTCATCCCCGGCGTGAAGCTCGCGACGCTTCGTGCGCTGGCGATGCAGGAACAGGGCGGCGGCGTCGGCTACTACCCGACCTCCGGCTCACCCTTCGTCCACGTGGACGTGGGCGGCGTCCGGGCGTGGCCGCGGATGAGCCGCCAGGAGCTCGTCCAGCTCTTCCCGAACGGCAAGACCCTTCACATCCCGAGCGACGGCAAGCCGCTCCCCGGATACGAGACCGCGGTCGCCGAATACAAGCGCAAGGGCGCCGGCCCGGCGGTCGAGATCGCCAGCTTCGGCGGGGCCAAGCGCAAGGGCGGCTTCCTTGCCGCCCTGTTCGGAGGAAACGATTCCGAGGAAGAGGACGACGTCGCGGAAACCACCGTGGCGACGACCGCCAAGCGCACGCCGCAGCCCGCCAAGGCCGCGGAGGCCGTCGCGGTCGCATCCGCGGAGCCGGCCGAGAAGTTCACCGCTCCGGTTCCGGCCAGGCGTCCTGAAGCCACAACGCTCCTGACCGCGCTGCGTCCGACGACGCCGACCGAGCACGAGGTCTTCGCCGCCGTGACCACGGCCGCGGCAGGCAAGGTCGAGGAGCCGGCCGGATTCGAGGATCTTGCCGGCTACAGGATCCCGGTTCCGGTCTTCGCCTCCCGCCCCGCCCAGGCCGACAAGGTGATTACGGCGTCGACCTCGCGCTCTGCAGAGATCGTACAGGCGTCGGCGGCATCGGCAGCGCTGCCGCGCGGGGAGCTTGCGGCCGCGCTCGCCGCGCCTCCTGAAATGAACCCCGTTGCGAAGACGTCCTTCAGCGCAAGCTACACGACCGGGTATCCGGCGCAGAAGGACTCGAGGCCCGTCGCGGCGGCGGCCTCGTTCGATTTCGGTCGCTTCGGCGACGCTCTGTGAAGCGGCGGGCCGCTAGCTGATTTAGGCCGCAGGAGCGGGGAAGATGATCCGCACTCTCAGGCCGGGGGCGTTGTCCGAGAGCTCGATCCTGGCATCATGCAGTTCGCAGATCGCCTTCACCATGCTCAGGCCGAGACCTGATCCCTCGGTTGTCCTGCTCTTCTCGAGGCGGTAAAAACGTTCGAGCACCCTGAGGCGCTCCGCCTCTGGAATGCCCGGGCCGTTGTCGCTGACGCAGAGGGCAGCACCCTGCTCATGTCGCTCCACCTCCAGGAGAATATGGCTTCCGTCAGGCGTGTGACGCATTGCATTGGCAAGCAGGTTCGTCAGCATCTGCCTGATCAAGTCGGGGTCGCCTCGAATCCAGCACGCTTCTTCAGGTGTTTTGGTGCTAAAGATATTCCCCTCTTCCGATGCGATGACCTCGTACGTCTCTTGGATGTCACGGACGAGATCGGCTAGGTTGACCTCTACAAACTTCGCCCTCCTGCTTCTGGACTCGATCTGGGCGATGCGCAGAAGCGCATCGAAGGTGCCAGCAAGCGTTGACAGCTCCTGAAGCGCCGCCGCAACGGCAGTTTTCACTTCCTCGGCGTCTTCCTGGTTCAAGGCATCGTCGAGCGCGAGGAAGACCCGCCCGATCGGAGTCTTGAGATCATGAGCGATGTCCGTGGTCACCTGCTTCAGTGCGGTGACACTGGCTTCCAGCCTGCCGAGGGCGACATTCACTTCAACGGACAGCACATCGATCTCGTCCATACGTGACGATACAGGCAGTCGCCGGGACAACTCGCCATGGCCAATCGCCTGGGCGGTTTGCGTCAGGGCGAATATCCGGTTGCGCGCACGATACCTGAGCACTGCCGCCCCAAGCAGGCCAACGGCAAACACAATGGCAGTCGTCCATCCAAAGCTGAGGAGCACGATCCTGGCCAACTGTTCCGTGTCGCCCTCGCTCGTTCCGACAATCAGATCGCTCTCGCCGAGTTGACCCTTGTAGAGCTTGTATCCCGTCACTCCCTCGTGCTGGCTGTCTGGCGGAAGGTAGGAGAAGCCGTTTGGGACGTTTGTGAGAGCAGCATTGCCCGCCACAACCTTCCCCCTCCCATTTTGGAGCGTATAGATCGTTTCCTGGCCCCTGATTGCCGGGCCGTGGCTGTTGATCATGTCGATCGCACCCGAAACGCCACGGGTTGAAAACGCCGACTCGATCTCGCGGTAGCGCTCCATGACGGCGGCCACGAGACGGTCGTCGAGATAGCCAAGCACCATCTGGTAGGCAATGACGTTCGCCCCAAGGTAAGCCAGGACGAACAGCGAACTGTAGATGATGGCGAGCCTGACGGCCGTGCTTTTGAAGAAACTACCGCCGCGCATGGAGAGAATAACCGGTATTGCGGACGGTATGTAGCAACGGGAAATCGAAAGGTCTGTCGATCTTGGCCCGCAACCTGCTGACATGGGTTTCTACCACTGAGCTTTGCGGGTCGAAGTTGAAGTTCCAGATTTTCTCCAGCAGCATTGTCTTGGTCAGCACCCTGCCCTCGTTACGCATGAGAAGCTCCAGTAGAGCAAACTCGCGCGGTAGCAGATCGAGCGGAGTGCCAGCTCGGTCCGCAGTGCGCTTGACCAAGTCAATCTCAAGATCGCCCACCCTGAGCTTGGTCTTTTCTGTAGATATAGGCGGTCGCCTGACGAGCGCATTGACCCTAGCTATCAGCTCCGAGAAAGCGAATGGCTTGACCAGATAGTCATCACCCCCGGCCTCCAGGCCCTCGACACGATCATCAACGCCGCTCATCGCTGTAAGGAAAAGCACAGGCGTACGGATCGAAGCCGCGCGAAGGCTCTTGACCATCGTCAACCCGTCGAGCCCCGGAATCATTCGGTCGACAACCATTACATCATAAGAAGCGTCGAAACCTGCGTTGAGGCCGTCTCTGCCGTCACGAAGCCAGTCTACGACATAGCCCGCTGACGTCATTCCCTTCGCGATGTATGTCCCGGTCTTCTCGTCGTCTTCAATGAGAAGGATTTTCATGTCGTATCCAGATGATTTCTTCACGGCACCCGAAGGCACTAATTCCGGCTTTGTTGCGGCGACGGCGCTTTTGCAAGTTTACAAAGATGTAAAGTGCCGGAAAGGTAGCTGACAATCCCGCAATCTAACTTCCTCATGCTGCACCTCCGCAGCGTACACAGAGGAAAAGATCATGAAGTTTCAGCTCGCCATCGCTTTCATAGCACTTGCTGCTGCCACCTCCAACGCATCAGCAAACGGTCCGATCAGCCCACGCGCATCTGACGTCGACAAGATTGTCCAGGGTCATGGGAACCCGGGCGACACGGCAAACGCGAAGTCGGACGCAGTTACATTCGAAGTTCTCGGCAATGGTTTGGTCAAGCGGACCAACACCAAATACGGCACAGTGTCCGTTTTCGATCCCGCCGAAGAACTCCGCAAGTCGCGCACCAATCGCTGATCTTGCGGCTCGCGCGAGAGCACCTGAACCCGCAGCCCAGAGGAGACTTACTGAAATGGTGACAACACGGTTCAAAACCGCCGCTGGTGCCCTGGTGAAGGTCCTTTCCCTGATGGTGGGACCGACTGCTTGGGCAGAGCATGAGAGAACCTGCCGCTCCGAAGGACCTAAGGCTTCTGGCCGAAGCTCCGAGATGGGTCGGATCCGGCTTTAACGATTGAAACAAGTCGAGCCCGCTGTGCTCAGAGCAGCGGGCCGCCGCCTTACAACCAGAAAGCGTTGTGGCAATGCCACACAAAGGACGCGAATACATGGTTAGAGATGGCAGCGATTGACAACCTTGAAGGCTCTGGCGATCCTCTTAGGCATGGGCGGGATGTTTCGAATCACATCTAGAGCATTGGCACTGCTGGTAAGACTGGTGATGGTTCTGTCACTGGCCGGGTACAGCTTTTCTGCCGTCAATGCCGCAATGCATCCCGATGCCTCTGTTCAAGTCTCGCAGTTGGATGAACATTCGTCTCACCACGGAGATGATCATGTCACTGTAAGTGACACAGGTCATCACGGTGACCAGCACGACCACAGCAAGCCGGGAAAATCGAAATCCTCCTGCTGTCAGGATTATTGTGGCGTGGCCGCAATCACCTGCCCCGGTTCCTTGATGTCCCATCCAGCGGTCATATCGATCCGCGAGTTCATTGACGACACGGACACTGTCGGCGAAGCGCCGAGCCTTCATCGCCCACCTAATATCTGAGAACTAGCACCCGCACGGCGGGGCTTGCTGTGCCTTTGCGCAACCATGCGCGGCGGCACAATCGCGAACTTATTCTCGGATTTTCACCATGAAACGTTTGTTCCTGTTGGTTGCCGTGCCGCTCGTCGTCAGCGGATGCGCTTCCACATTGCCCGAAGTCGTAGCTTCGGCCGACACCCCTGACACCGTGTCCGACGTCAGGCCCGTTCGGTATCAAAGCCCTATTGGCGGCTACACCCATCGTATGCCCGTTGATCCGAAGCCTTGGCGCAGCCTTAACGACGCCCAAGCGCCGAAGAAGGGATGACCATGATGACTATGCGTCACATCAAGCTCATCTCAGCCGTCGTTCTGCCGCTCATTGCAGCAGGCTGCGTCACGACAGAATATGCTGCCAAGGATGCTGGCTTCACTAATGCATCGCTCAAAACCAACGAGGCGACCGGGAAACAGACAGTTTGGGTGCAAAATCGACAGCAAGCCGAGGCTGTGCGATCCCGCGTGAAGTCGCTGATGGCAAAAAAGACCATCGACGTCGAGACCGCCGTACAAGTGGCGTTACTAAACAATAAGGGCCTCCAGGCTGCTTATTCTGAGCTTGGTGAAAGTGCCGCAGACGTCTGGCAAACCCAGCTGTCCGTCTTCCCGACTTTCTCGGTTGGCTTAACGGGCATCGGAAGTCCGGGGCTCGAAGCCTACCGCGTTATCGAGGGAGCTATCGCCGCCAACATTCTAGCACTGGCGACGTATGACAAGAACATCAAACTTGCGGAGACTCGCTTCCGCCAAGCTCAGCTAACGGCAGCTCTGGAAACTATTTCTCTGGCTTCAGAAACTCGCCGTGCCTGGATCACGGCTGTCTCCGCCTGGGAAAATGTCGGTTACCTTAACCAGGCTAAGGTGGCGGCAGACGCCGCATCTGACCTTGCCAAGAAAATTGGTGAAGCTGGGTCCTTACCGAAAGCAGATCAGGCCCGCGAGCATGTCTTTTATGCCGAGCTGACGGGGGAGACCGCAAAAGCACGGCTTGAAGCAAAGCTGGCCAAAGAAGAACTCGTCCGGTTGATGGGTCTCTCAGGGTCCGACATCGACTTCCAAATTCCAAACCGCTTGCCGAACCTGCCGAAGGCACTGATCAAGCGTGACGACATCGAGGCGGAAGCCATTCGCAAACGGATGGACCTCCAGGTGGCTCGCCTGGAACTTCAGGCCACGGCGCAGTCCTACAAGCTGGAGGATGTCACCCGTATTGTCACCGACATAGAGCTGGTCGGCACCTGGGAAAAAGAGCGTGAACGAGAAGACGGTCGGATCGTCTCCGATATCAGCAGAACAGCTGGTCTCGAATTCACAATCCCGATCTTCGACTCTGGCCAGGCGCGGCTCCGCAAGGGCGAGCTTGCCTACATGCGAGCGGCAAATCAGCTGGCGGAGCGAGCCGTAAACGTCCGCTCTGAAGCCCGCTCCGCTTACGTGTCGTACAAATCGAACTACGACATTGCCCGCCATTACCGCAACAGCGTCCTGCCGCTGCGCAACGCAATCGAAGAGCAATCGATGCGCAGCTACAACGGCATGATCACCAGCACCTTTGAGCTGATCTCGGACACCCGAGAGAAGATTGAATCCACCATCCTCGCCGTCAACGCAAAACGCGACTTCTGGCTGGCTGAAGCAAACCTCGCCCCTGTCATCTACGGCGGCAGCGAATCTTCAGAAGCAGAAGAGACCGAAGTCGCGTCGGCTGATGCGGACTAAGAAAGGAAACACGATGTTTAGCAGACGACAGTTACTCGGAGCGGGTGCAGCCAGTGCTGCCCTCGTCTCCTCCCAAACATGGAGCCAGACCTCCAACATGGGCCTGCCGGAAGCGGCAGTCATGGAGTCCCCTACAACACAGAAGCCTTTGAAGCCTTCAGTCGGTCCCGACTACAACCCGGTCGTTACATTGAACGGCTGGACCGCACCTTTCCGGATGAACAACGGCGTCAAGGAATTTCATCTTGTCGCCGAGCCGGTAGAGCGAGAAATGGCAGAAGGCATGACTGCCTATCTCTGGGGTTATAACGGTCAGTCTCCGGGTCCGACCATCGAGGCAGTTGAAGGTGACCGCGTACGCATCTTCGTTACCAATAAGCTTCCGGAGCATACGACCATCCACTGGCATGGCATGATCCTGCCATCTGGCATGGACGGCGTGGGCGGGCTGTCGCAGCCGCATATTCCGGTCGGAAAGACCTTCGTCTACGAGTTCGACCTCGTGAAGTCCGGCACCTTCATGTACCACCCGCACTCCGACGAGATGGTACAAATGGCCATGGGCATGATGGGCTTCTTCGTTGTCCATCCGAAGGACCCGACGTTCATGCCCGTGGACCGCGACTTCGTCTTCCTCCTCAGCGCCTTTGACATTGACCCAGGCACCTATGTGCCAAGAGTGATGGAGATGACTGACTTCAACCTCTGGACCTGGAACAGCCGCGTGTTTCCAGGAATCGATCCGCTGGTGGTCTCTAAGGATGACAGGGTTCGTGTACGCGTCGGCAACCTGACGATGACCAACCACCCGATCCACATGCACGGCTACGACTTCGAGGTCACCTGCACCGACGGCGGCTGGGTTCGACCGGAAGCCCGGTGGCCGGAGGTCAGCATCGACCTGCCAGTCGGGGCGATGAGGGCATACGAGTTCGACGCAAAGTATGTCGGCGACTGGGCGATCCACTGCCATAAGTCGCACCATACGATGAACGCCATGGGCCACGAAATCCCAACCTTCATCGGCGTCGACAAGAAGGAAGTGACCAAGAAGATCAGACAGTTCCGTCCTGAGTACATGCCCATGGGTACCGCCGGTATGGCGGATATGGGCGAGATGTCGATGGAAATCCCGGAGAACACCGTGCCGATGATGACAGGCTGGGGTCCGCACGGCCCCATCGAAATGGGCGGCATGTTCTCCGTCGTCAAGGTCCGCGAGGGTATCTCGGCGGGCGATTACAGCGACCCTGGTTGGTATGAAAACCCTCCCGGTACGCAGGCATGGGAGTGGACTGGAAGTCTACCGGACGCCCCTAAAGCCAAAGACGCAAAAACTCAGCTTTCACCTAAACACTCAAACCATGGCTGATCACGCCGATTTAAGGAATCAAAAGATGAAAACCTTTATAACTGGACTTCTCCTCGCTGCTTTGGCAACGCCGGTACTGGCATCTGGCAACCATGCGGGCGGACATGACGAGCCGATGGCCGTAGGGGAACCGGGCGAGAAGTCCAAGGTCACCCAGACCATCCGCATCAGCATGAAAGAAACGCCAGACGGTAAAATGGTCTTCACCCCGAACAACTTCAAAGTTCGCAAGGGCCAAACCATCCGCTTCACTGTCAAGAATGATGGTGAGCTTGATCACGAATTTGTCCTAGACCGCGAAGACAAGGTGATGGAGCACAAAGCTGTCATGGAGAAGTTCCCGGAGATGGAGCATGACGACCCGAACGCGATCCGCCTGGCACCAGGCAAGAGCGGCGAGATCGTCTGGAAGTTCACCAACGACGGCGTATTCAAGGTCGCGTGCCTGATCCCCGGCCACTACGACGCCGGAATGCACGGCGACGTGGCTGTCGCCAAGTAGTAAAAAACGGCAATCTGAAAGGAACCCGAACATGAAGAACATCGTAAAAATCGGCCTTGCCGCCGCCATCGCCCTGTCCTCCACGGCCGGCGCGTTCGCCCAAGAGTTCACGAACGGAACCGTCAAGAAGGTCGACGCCAAGGCGAAGAAGGTCACGCTCGTCCACGAGGAGCTGAAGACCCTCGAGATGCCGGCGATGACCATGGTCTTTGCGGTGGAGGACGATGCCCTTCTCGCGAAGCTGAAGGAAGGCGCGAAAGTTCAATTCGTCGCCGAGCGCAAAAATGGAAAACTGACCGTCACCCAGGTCAAGTGAGCGACCAACCGCCGCGTCTTCTACCTGAAGGCGCGGCGGGTAAGGATCATGACGTTGGCTGCAGGCAGAGAACCTTCCACAGATCTCGCATCCAGTCTCCAGGCTCTAACGACCGCGGCATCATGTGAACGATAACGCCGACTTTCACGGCTCCGGGCGCTTCGCAACGCACGCGGACGGCGTGTGCGCCATGATCTGCGAAGATGATGTTTCCATCAGCGGAAAGCTCCGTCAGGCCGATATCGACCTCGAAATCATACTGTCCGTCGAAGGGAGTGACCGATGAAGTGATGGCGAGACTGATGGTGCGGCTATCCGAGAAGGTGGCAACGTGAAAAGGATATCGATCCTGCGCATGTGCGCCAGGCACAACCAAAATGGATAGCGCAAAACCGATCCCGATGCGTCTCACGGGCACCTCCCGGGTACCATGGATCATCATAACATGCTGGCCGTGCGCGGAACAGAGACAATGGATGGCGCCGATAGGGCGCAGCTCAGGACGAGGAGGATAAGCATGAAACGGAGAGCATTCTTCTGCTTCGCCATAGGCGCAGCGCTCACTCCGCGGGCAGCGGCGGCCAACGAGCCGGAAATGGTGGTTCACAAAGACCCATACTGCGGATGCTGCGAGGCATGGGCTTCGGCATTTGCAGATGCCGGTTTTGCAGTCGATGTCAGAGACGAGAAGGACATGGAGGCGGTCAAGAAGGGCCTCAAGGTGCCGCCCACGTTGCAGGGATGCCATACGGCCACAGTTGAGGGCTACTTCCTCGAAGGGCACGTACCACTAGACACTGCCTTCCGGTTGCTGAAGGAGAAGCCAGCTCTTGCAGGCCTCGCGGTCGCTGGTATGCCAAAGGGCTCACTTGGTATGGGCACTGATCCTGGTGCATCATACGACGTGATGGCGATACCTAAGAACGGAGGACTGCCTTACGTTTATGCCTCTGTCAGACCGACTTGACCATTGCCGTCAGATCCCGAAGGACGACAGGATCGGGCACGGCCCTGTCCTGCCGGAGGCGCATTCGCCCACGAGCTTCCTGAGCGACCTTCTTGCCTGCTCGAGTTCCGCGATGCGCGCATCCAGGGCCTGGAGGCGGACCTTCGCTAGCTTCCGCGCGGTCTCGCGGTCGTCGCCGGCGTCGAGCTCCAGAAGCTCTCCGATCTCCTCGAGGGTGAAGCCGGCCGTCTGCGCCTGCCTGATGAACTTCAGCCGACGGAGGTCCTCCGGGCCGTATCGCCGCACGCCGTCGTGCCCCGGCGGCGTCGGAAGAATGCCGCGCCGCTGGTAGAAGCGGATGGTCTCGACGCCGACGTCGCCGGCCTTTGCAAATTTCCCGATCGTCATGTCCATGGGCTATTGACTCCGTACCACGGTACGGAACGTATGATCGTGCCAACGGTGTCGCAAGACAGAAGGAGATGTGAAATGTTGGACAGGGTCCAGAACAAGAAGGCGGACATCTACCGCATGGTGATGCCCGGCCACACCTGCCCCTACGGGCTCAAGGCGAAGTACCTGCTCGAGCACGAGGGCTACGAGGTCGAAGACCACCACCTGACGACGCGCGAGGAGACGGACGCGTTCAAGAAGGAGCACGGTGTCGCGACGACGCCGCAGGTGTTCATAGATGGCGAACGCGTCGGCGGCCACGACGACACGAGGCGCTTCCTCGGGAAGAAGGTGGTCGATCCCAAGGCCACGACGTACCGCCCGGTCGCCGTGCTCTTCGCCATGACGGCGCTGACCGCGATGGCCGCGAGCTACGCAGTTTCGGGCGATCCCTTCACTCTGAAGGCAGCCGAGTGGTTCGTGGCGTTCTCCATGGTGGTGCTTGCCATGCTGAAGCTTCAGAACGTGGAGTCGTTCGCCACCATGTTCCTGAACTACGACCTGCTGGCGAAGCGCTGGGTGCCGTACGGCTACGTCTATCCCTATGCGGAAGGACTCGCGGGCGTCCTGATGGTGGCGGGCGCGCTGAACTTCGTCTCGATCCCGGTGGCCCTGTTCATCGGCACTATCGGAGCGGTTTCGGTCTTCAAGGCGGTCTACATCGACAGGCGTGAGCTGAAATGCGCATGCGTGGGCGGATCGAGCAACGTTCCGCTCGGCTTTGTCTCGCTGACCGAGAACCTAATGATGATCGTGATGGCGGTTTGGATGGCAGCGGTGTCGCTGGGTTTCGTAGGCGGCCATGCGATGTAACGCAGCGGCGCTCCGTTCGGGGTCTCCAGAAGAGATTCGCCCGCTGATAGCGGCTCTCGACAAAGCACTGGATGCAGCAGTTTGCTATTTGACGCTCAGGTAGCGATCAAGATCTGTGGCCGCGTCACGGTAGAAGGTATTGAACGAAGCAAGCTGCGGGCTCCCGTTCGTCTTCTCGGCCCATTCCGTCAGAACCGGCTGCTGCGCGCGCGCAAAGCTCACGATGTCGAGGTTCCTGTTATGGCGGAGGTATGATACAAATCCTACCACGACCCGGCCCGGCTGGGCACTCTGCGCCGCCTTAGTGAGCCGAGTCGCCGTTACCGGATCGTACTTGAGCAAGAGATCCACATAGCGTTGCAAGCCCGGAGTTTGCTCTGCCAACGCGGCACGCTCGTCGTCGAAGTCGCGGCGCTCGACAATTGAGCGATCGCGGTACACCACTGGCGCATTCGGTCCCGTGTCACATTTCCACCCCAACTTCGGGACCAGAAGGTCGCTCTGGCTGCTCTCGTCCTTGAAGGCCATGAACGGCATTGCCCGGCAACGGACCGGCTTATGCTCCTGGATAGAGCAGAGGTTGTCCTGCCCCAGGGCAGGACAGGGCATTGAGGGAGGTACGAATGCCGGACGATAAACGTCACCAGCCACAGCACCACCAGAACGACAAGGCCAGTGGTCAGCATCGAATAGATGTCCTGGGGGATGTAGGCGTCGATCGTATCCATGGCGTCCTTATACACGGAACGGTTTTGCCGGGGGAGGTCGTCCCGCGTCCCGCTTCGCGGCGCTATGCTAAGCCTCCTGCGGCTTCTCTTCTTTCGTCAAAACCGTGTCGAGAATTCCCGCTTACCCGCCCCTGAAGGAGGGGCGGCGCTATGCTGAAAGCTCCGATGTTCTTCATTGTCCTTCTCGGATCTCGGACTGGCGCCGATCGATCCGAGCGATGTCTTCGCCAGAAGTGCCGGAAGAGGACGCCGCATGAGCGCCAGCTGTTCGCCAAAGCGGCCGGCGCGCGGCGGAAACCAAAGCCAACCCGCTGAGTGTCATGGCGCGGCTTTCGCCGCGCCATTCCTTTTCTGCCTACCAATCGTCTGGGGCTCCACGGCAATCACCAGGTCATGCACCATCTTCAAGGCTGAATCATCGAGCTTTTTGAGGTGATCGACCGTTTCTTCCATCAGCTTGTTTCTCACGTCTTTGAGCGACTTGCCTTTGGAATGAGTCGGTCGTTCGTTGACGAAGGGATAGAAGAACTCTTTTGGAGTGATATCCAGGACCTCGAAAACGTGGATCAGCCGTCCGACGGTCATCAAGGAAGAGGCGTTTTCGTAACGAGAATACGTCGCCTCCTTCACCCCCAGCAGTGTAGCGACTTTGGCTTGCGCAATCTGTCGGTCGGTTCGCAGGTCACGCAGTCGCTGAGCAACAAGCAGATCCAGTTCCTTGAGATCGATGATCTTTCCGTCGAGCCGCTTGCGATAAACGGGATAATCTTTGTTCGGGTCGTCAACGCGTTCAAGTCCGAGATAGCTTACCCACTGCTCGAGTCCGAAACCTGCCATTGCCACCAACCACACTGGAAATTAATCGTTATTCCTCTGGAACAAATAAAGATGGTACCTCGAAAGTCTACCCTGAATAGCTACTTTAGCGCATCGCTTGCGACCCCGCTCTATGCCTTCGGCACGGAGCCAGCAGGCGCTGTCTCCGCCCATTCGGGTGACGATCGGTTGCGCTGCGGCTTCGCCTTCAATCACATGCATCATGGGCAAAAATCGGTACCGACATTTACAGCCTCTCGCGATCGACCCATATTGGCTACTGATCAAGTCAGGTCGTGGCAAGTCTCTAGCCCTTTCTTGTCGCGTGCCTACGGAGGCCGCCCCGCCTGATCGGGGCGGCCTTTCCGCATCTTGAAAGCTCCTCACAGTCATCAGCACCAGTCACGGTGAGTCCGGTCCCCGTCACGATGAAGCAGTGACGCCGGAGGCGTCCTGTCTGTCTCTTTGATGAGGGAAAGAGGAGCGCCGCCCCCTCTCCCTCACAAGGGGAAAAAACGGTCTCCCCGTCCTTCCTTCGCGCAGCCTTAAGGCCGCGCTTTCGTGCAGGATCGCCGCTGACGCGCCGCCCCTTCGGCTCTGCCTCGGGCGGGCGAACCCCCTCCGTTTTTATCCCCTTGCCACCCTCTCCCCCGCTGCTCCGCGCGAGCTCGGGAGCAGGAGCGGGGCTCCTGCCCACGAGGGGCACGAGAAGACCGCTTCGCGGAATTGGAGAAAGGGCTAGACTATGACCACAACCGCAACCGTTTACCTGCTGGACCCGGAAGCCGGGACCATTCAAGCCGCAGAGGTCGCCGCGCCGAGAGCGTTCTCTCAGACCTACGGGCTGATTGGATGCCAGCTTGTCGAGGTGGTGCCATTCGACACGAACCACGTTCTTATCGTCGATGAGGAGGGTTTGCGGGACGGCTTGACCGCGTTCACTGTCTTTGACGGCTACCCGCAGCCATTGGCTGGAAAGATCGTTCTTGCCAGCCTGGACGGCTCGCATGTCCTACCGCCGCAGATTAGCATTGAGGAAGCAGCGGCCCGCCTGAACGTCTGCAAGCCGGTTCTTGATCCGGTCTTCGCCAAGGCAGACGACCATTCCCCCAATGGGATCATTCTGGGCGGCACTTTGATCGGGTTCCAGACCCGCATCACCCGCACTCACCCAACCGTCATGGCGGGGGTAGTCCGATGATCATCGCTGTTGTCGAGGACCGCACCCTGTCCATTCTCGCCGGAACCTTTGCCGCGACCATCGCGGCGAAGGACATCGAACATAGCTTCCATGCCCTTACTCATTTTCCGGAGCGGCGCACCCTTTCCAAACTGGAGGGGCTGGCGGAGCGCCTGAACGGCTTTGCCGCGTACATGGTGGAGCTGTGGCAGCAAGCAAAACTGCCCTTGCCGGACGCTGAACTAGAGGCGTTTGCCCGCCGTCATGTCGAGATCACCCGCAAGTATTGGGCAGCGGAAGGCCGTTGCATGAACTGGTTGATCACCGGTCCTGCCCGCTTTCCCGTCGCCCGCAACGAAAAGCGGATGCGAGTTTCAGACGCCCGCCGTGCTGACATCTCGGCCCATATTGCGACTGCGAAAAAGGCAGTGAAGCGCAAGGCGTTTCCGCACGGAACCGATGACGAGCCAATCCGCTCCGGCGATCCGGCCGCCATGCAGCGCATCGCCTTGCGGATCGAAGACCTGGCACTGTCCATCGACCGGATGAAACGGGCGAATGTCATCATTCGCCGGATGGAGAAGGATCAGGCGAGCGAAGCCAACATTCTCGCCCGCGTGGTGGCAGAAACCGGCATGGACGAGGAAAGGGCATCGCGTGGCGTTACCCTTGCCCTTTGGCAGAACCGACGCGGCTTTTCCACCACCAACACCCGCGCAGAGTTGCGCCGTATGCAATCCCGCCTCGCTTCGCTTGCTGCGATGAAGAAGCGCCGCGACCGCGCCGAGGACGTCGAGACGGAGGCAGGAGCCGTCACGGTCAAGGAAAACACCGACATGGCCCGCATTCAGTTGCTCTTTCCCGGCAAGCCCGACGAGCAGACGCGACGCACCCTGAAATGTCACGGGTTCCGCTGGTCCCCGTCGCAGGGGGCGTGGCAGCGCAACTTGAACGAGGCCGGACGCTATGCGGCCAAGTGCGTTTTGAGATCGATCAGCGGCGACAGCGCCGCTTGATCAGTCCCGGAAAACAGAGGATCCCCTACATGAATGAGCAGATTTTTACAGTCATGGAGTTTTCCGGCCGAGGCGACGCCATGTTCGGCGGCAGTGCCGACGACTGGAGCCTATACACCCAAGAAGACGGCTCAAACGCTTTCATGAGTGCCGCCGACGCGCAGCGCCGCCAGCTGGTGAAAGCCTATTTCCCGACCAAGAAGGAGGCAAGTGAGGCCGGAGAGGCAGCCAGTCAGCGCAAGGGTCTGATTTCGGCCCTGCCTGTTCGGCGCGTTGACGAGATCCCGTATGCGCAATTGCGCTGGATTGTCGGAAACATGCACATTGGGACCAGCGATAACTACTTGAAAGCCGACATCAAGGGACGCGCGAAGTCGGGCATGACAGAGAATCCCGACCTTCTCGCGCAGGCGTGCGCCTATGCACTGGCAAGCCACCGAGCCAATCAGGGCTTGGTTGCCCATTTCCGGCTGTAGGAGGCGAAGCATGGAAAGCAACGGCCAGCGCCGAAGCGTTGAGGTCTTCGACACGCCCTCCGGTCTAGGAGGGAGCCACACGGTCGAGGTTGTCGAGGACCTTGGAAACAATAACGTCAGGGTGCGCGTCTGGTATGGACGCGCCACCGCGACAGGTTGGGAAGCGTGGAAGGATTGGGACGGCTACCGCTTTGAGACCGACCGCGCCAGCCTGACCAACAAGCGGTCAATGCCGCTGTTCAAATAGGACCTGGGCCGCATTTCGATGCGGCCCGACATCAGGAGGGACACCATTGAGCCGCTACACCGTGACCGTGAAAACCGACGAAGAGACCGACGAGAACGCCGTAATCGGCTATGACCCGCCGTTGCGCACCTTCTTTCTGCAGGCATTTCCCGATGAGGAAACCGACGAATATGCACTGTGGTTCGGGACGCTTCTTGAGCAGCACCCAAGCCTTGAATCGATCATCGAGAGCGCTCGCCGTTTTGGCTATGAGATCGAAGGGCTGTCACAGAACGTCATCGTCGCCATGACAAAGGAAGCAGGAACGCCGACGCCGCCAACCCTTGGCGAACGGTTAGGATTGGTACGCTGACAGTTGTTGGATGCCTTGTTGCGGGGCTGGTTCGGAAGAACTGGCCCCGTAGCCATTTTGGCAGTTGCGAACCTGGCCGCATCGAGCGGGCTGCGGTCCGCCCGAAGGGAGCCCATGCCCCTCCCCTCGGCTCCCCTCTCGCCCGGCATGCTGCCGCCGTTGGCGGCGCTTTGATCATCTCGCTCAGGAGGTTGATCGAACCGGGCGATCCGCCAGCAATGAACTCATTTCCTTGGCGGAAAGCGTGCTTTTTGTCGCAATCAGATAGGCCGCGAGATAGGTCAGCTTCAGGTTGGCTTCTCCCTCTCCCTTTGGCTTGTAATTGATGATTGCCAAGCGGCGTGCCGTCGCCTTTTTCCCCCTTGAACGGCTGCCGAGTGCTGATCGATCAACTCACGAAGCGAGGGGCCTTCTCCAGTCGCACTACCTGCGGTTTCCGTTCCAACCTGCTTGGACGACAGCTCGTCCGAGGTGAAGCTTGTGCGCAGAGTGGCTGTTGCCCGATGCGACGAACGCGAACTGGATAACGACAGTAGCATGGTGGATGCCTCACCGATCAAGTTGCATTGGAGGGGCTTTAAGACCATTGAACTTGACGAAACGCACGATAGGATGCGAAACGAAACGAAATCCGAGCCTGCAAGTAATTGGAAAAAAACGGTAAGATTTTTGTCGCGCCGCCTAACGACGGAAGCGATTTCAAGGAGCTGTTCAAGCAGATGGCCGCTGCAGGAGCTGGTCGGCCCTTGGGTGATGATGGTTTTCCGCAAGGTCCCTGGACGCCGGAACTGCTGGCGGATGCCATTTCAAAGATCGACTCCAATCGCGGCGGGGTGGATCTCCGCACGGTCCAGCTCTGGTTTCAGGAGAACGACAAGGGCATCAGCACCACCAACATCCGCTGGCTCGCACGCATCTTTGGTTGCGGCGACAAGGAAGCGACGAATGATTGGATGAAGGAGCTTAGTGCAGCGCAAGCCCGCCTGACTGCCAAGCGACGGGATAACAAGAAGACTGGCGGCGCAGCTACTTCGCAAGTGCCGGACATGCCGGCGCCAGCCGCAAACCAGATTCCGCTAACGCCGGTCGTCTCGGTGGATCTTCAACCCATGTCGACGGAGCGGCCATCTGGTTTAGCGATCAGGACCGAGGCGATTTTCTCTCACGGATCACACTTGAATCTGCCGTCTTCGGTCTTTGCCGGTTCGTCCGCGCTTGGGTTCCTGTCCTATATCCTTGGGATCCACACCATCACCTATATGCGCGAGGACGGTATCGAAAAACAGGTCGGCTTTCTGTGGGCGCCGAACTGGACCTTCCTTTTCATGGTGCTGCTGCCGCTGTTCTTCGCCATAGTCATCGAGCTTCTAGTTTTCTGGAAACATGATGCACGTCCAAGGTTTCTGGCACATGCCGATCGACCTCAAAGCGGGAATGTCTGGGTTCAAAACCTGCAGGCGAACTCCCATACCTATTGGGCCGTTTTCCTGATCTGCATCTTGTTTGCCGGCCTGGCTCAATGGATTGGGGTGCAGCTGATCCCGCTGTTAGAACAGGCGCAGGATTTTGCCCCAAGTTGGGGGACGATTGGCATCATACGGCCTGACAGAATCTCGACCCCGGCGGCCATCGTATTCACCGCCCTCGCCTACCTCTATATGTCCGTCACCTTCTACCTGCTCTTCGCGGGCCTGATCATTCTGCATACGATCATCCATGATCTATGGAAGCTCGACAGCCAAGCGAAGCTTCAGACTGATCAGGGATCAGGGCCGGGGGTCAGTGAGGCCGCTCTGAGGATCATGCGGGGCGTGTTCCGATGCACAGTTCTCGTCGTCCTGGCCGCCATCTGCATGAAAGCGCAGAGCGCCTATCTCGCTTCACAAGGCCCAGACATCATAACGTGGATGGTTCGTGACGTGTGGGCTGCCCTCGCCAACTACGACGACGGCGATCATACCTTCAGCTATCGAATGCCAACCCACTACAGCAGCCTCCTCGTCGCAATATCGACCTGCAGCGTCTTCCTGTATGGAGCAATCCGGTTGGGCAGTGACAGACGTCTGCGAGCGCCCTTGTGGAAGATGTCTTCCGCGATTGGATTGCTCCTGATCTCGTATCTGACGATCGATGCCTTTGACGGCTTCTCAGTCTTGCTGATGGTCGCCGCATTGATCGCCACATACGGGCTATTTGATCCAGAGTTTGGAGCCGGCTGGCGAGCCGGCGATATGGAAGGCGACAGCCATGTTTCATAGCTGGCTCGATCGTTGGGACGAGGGCCGCGCCCAACGCGGCGAGGAGGCCAAGAAGACCACGGACCTCATTCTGGACGCCGATCGTGCATTCCCCGGCATGGGAGCGGCTGAAACGCTAGAGGGGTTTTGCGTACTCGCGGAAACGGCCGCGGCTGATCCGGGTTTCTTTGATCCGCCTGATTCAAGCGACCAAACCTTCGAGCCGCGGGATGGCTGGCTGAAATTCCCTTCGGACATCTCAACGGATGTCGCGGAAAACAACATCGTGTGGGCCAGGATCACGGAGAGCGGAAAACGCGATCAGGCGGTGGTGATCTTCCATCACTGGAACGCCGAAAGTCGGAACCGGCAGATTGCCGGGTTCCTCTCCTGGCAAGGGATCACGGTCATCGAGATCGCCATGCCTTACCACTTGGAGCGCAAGCGCCCGGGCTCGCTCTATGCCGATTACATGCTCAGCGCCAATCTCGGCCGAACGGTGCAGGCCGTCAGACAGGCTGTATGGGACGGGCGCAAGCTTATCCGTTGGCTGAAGCGCGAGGGGTATCGGGATGTTTCTGTCCTCGGGATGAGTCTGGGTTCCTGGATAGCCGGACTGGTCGCGGCGCATGAGACCGCCGTTTCTCGGGCGTCGCTCTTCCTCACGGCAGGAAGCCTTGCCGAAATGGTATGGACCGGGCGCGCAACCCGATCGATCCGGAAGAGCCTCGAGCCGCATCTTACGCTTGCCCAGCTGCAAAGAGCGTGGGCACCACTCAATCTTGAAAACCATGCAGACAGGCTGGCGCGGCCAAGCCTCGAACTTCATGTCGTCCTAGCATCGAGGGACACGGTTGTTTTGCCGGACCTGTCAGAACGCCTGCTAGGGCGGCTGCAGAATGCCGGAGCCAGAGTGGGCGTGCTGCGGCTGAATTGCGGGCACTACTCTCTTGGGCGGCCACCCTACATCTTGGGAGCCGGATGGAGCCTGAAGCGGTTCCTGTTGCGCAAGCGCGAGGCCGCCCAGGTTTAGGAGCGCTTGAGCGCCGCATCGAGCGGCACCCAACCGCAATGAGGGGAGCCCCTCGGCCCCTCCCCTCAAACTCCCCTTCCCCCTCACGACGGAAGCGCCCCGCAAGCGGGACGGCTCACTGAGGCTTGTTGTCGCTTCCGGCTAGAGCGTCGACGCGAGCTCAACCACCGCTGCAGCATCACGGCGATGGAGATCCGACCTAGCGGCCGGATCACGATTTGCCGGTTGAAGGCAAAGACGACGGCAGGGGCTACGAAGGCCGCGTTTTCAGGCCGCTCCTTAGTGGCCGTACGTAATCTAATGCTGCGCACGATACGTCAGGCCCCGCCTTGGCGTGAAACCCTAAAGGGTTCTCCTCTCCGCTTCGCTCCGTTGCGATCGCTGCGCGATGCACTCGGCGGTTCCAGCCGTATTCGAGCTTCGCGATTACG
Organism: Neorhizobium sp. DAR64872/K0K18; assembly: GCF_050500175.1. NCBI lineage: Bacteria > Pseudomonadati > Pseudomonadota > Alphaproteobacteria > Hyphomicrobiales > Rhizobiaceae > Neorhizobium > Neorhizobium sp. DAR64872/K0K18. The sequence goes on along the minus strand of NZ_CP191447.1, from coordinate 10,571 downwards.
CACAACCACTAAGGAGGAACCTCTGATGAAAACGCTCGTAACCTTCTGCCAGAAAACCGGCCGTCGCCTTCGCCAGTTCATCAACCGGCAAATCGCGAAGTTGTCCCGCAAGGGCCAACTTCGGTTCTCCATCGCCGTGATGCTTCCGCTCATCGCCAAGGTCGAGTTCAGCTATCAAGTCGAGCTCAACAGCAAGGCCGGAAACGACAACAAGCCTCAGTGAAGTACGGCCGCACCCTGCCCTGCAGGGTGCGGCCTATCCGTCGTGATCCCGAACCCGCGGCCTTGCACGCGCCCGCAGGAAGCATATTTGCTGGAACATGACCGACTTTCCAAATGCGCCACCCGAAAAGGACGAAAGCCGCTACATCGCTTGTCAGTTGGCGGTGGAGACTGTTTTGCAGGACCTGGTAGAGTATGCCGTGCGCCGAGGTTGGGAGGAGACGGAAGTCCTCTCCGCCATTACAGAGGTTGCGGACAACCTCATGCTGGCGGCGGATGCCAATCGGGATCTAGACCTGATTCTCGTTACTCTGAGAAGAAATATGCCCCCGCCCAATCTTGCCGGTTAGGCGTCTCCAACATCGAGCGAATATACTGCCGCTGCGTCTTCAGGGTCGCGAAGTCCCTTGAACGAGGCGTGGCGCAGTTTCCCGTCGGACGTCCATCCCCGGAAGTCGATTTCAGCGATCAGGCCTGGATCTGTCGCAATGCGGGTGTTCTCTTTGAAGCGGATCACCGGCTTGTTCGTTTTCAGCTTGTCGAGCTGCTTTCGCAACGCTCGCGCTTGCTGATGTTTAAAGCCAGTTCCGACACTTCCGACATAGACATACTCACCTCCTCTGAGAGCTCCGAGAAGGAGGCTTCCAAAGCCATCTGGCATAGCTGACGACAGTTCGTAGCCGAGGATGGCAAAGCTTTCGCGCTGGACGCACTTGATCTTAATCCAGTCGCCAGTCTTGCCCGGTCTGTAGGGGCGATCACGATGCTTGCCGATGATGCCTTCCAGGCCCAGCGCGCAAGCGTGTTCGATCAGCCTTTCGGGATCCTCGTTGATTTCCTCGGACAAGCGGATCGCCCCTGTGGCCTCATCAAGCAGATCCTCCAGGATGTGCCGCCGTGCAGCAAATTCCAGCTTACGCAGATCATGCCCGTCGAGGTACATGAGATCGAACGCGAACATGAGCGCGGTTCCAGCCTGCTGTTTTCCGGTCCGGCCCCCAAGCGAGCCCTGCAGCAGCCCGAAGTCTGATCGCCCCATCTCGTCGAGCACGACGGCTTCACCATCGAGGATGAATGTCGCCGGACCAAGAGCGGCCGCCGCTGACGCAATGGCCGGGAATCTTTCCGTCCAGTCAAAGCCGCCGCGTGTCAGGATCCTCACCTTGGATAGCTCCCGGTGGACAGAAATCCGGTAGCCGTCCCACTTGATATCGTAGGACCATTCAGGCCCCTTCCGCGGGCGGTTCTTCAAGACGGCTAGGCAAGGTTCGACGCGATCCGGCATGGGATCGAACAGGAGGCGCGGCTGTTCAGGGTCGCGAGGTCTCAGGCGTCCGCTTCGCAGCGGCGCCTTATCTTCCGTCAGAAGCGGTTTTGGCGGCTTTCGCGGTCCTTTTACCATTCCGCCATTTCAGCAGAGACAGCTTAACAACCCGCTTAGGAAGCCTCTGGACCTCCGTCCGCTTGCTCCATAGGGTTTCGGTGCCCGGAAACGACGTAGGACAGGCACTGGTGGATCAGGCAACCGCCCAGGAGCTGCTGAAGCTCATTCACAGTATCACAGATCCTTGCGAGGATATCATCGCCAAGGCTGGCGATCTCGCCGGCGATCCGTCCCAACCGCCAGAGATCCAGCAAGCCTCTGCTGACCTGGCTGCGACTGTTGAACAGCTGTTTCAGATCGCCCACTACATCATGAACGCAACGCCCAGGCTGTAGAGGCAAGGCACGGTTTTGCCGGGGGAAGTCGGTCCCGGCTTCCGCTTCGCGGCGCTATGCTAAGCCTCCTGCGGCTTCCCTTCTTCCGTCAAAACCGTGTCGAGAATTCCCGCTTTCCCGCCCCTGAAGGAGGGGCGGCGCTATGCTGAAAGCTCCGATGTTCTTCATTGTCCTTCTCGGGTCTCGGACTGGCGCCGATCGATCCGAGCCGAGCGGCTAACCGCCGCTATCGACACATTGAATCAAGTTGAAATGGAGAGCTGCCCGAGGAGCGGAGCGCTCATCACTCGGAGCGCAGCGGGCAGATCCATCGTTTTATAACCTGGTGAAGACGGAGAACCGGCGTCGCCGATTCGCATCCGCAAGGAGCGGCCGGGATCGGCCGCCCATCGATCCTACTCTGTACCGCTCTTACGATAGGTCGCCGATCGCGCCAATGGGCAAGCGCGCAGGCGCTGTCGCTCGTCAGGAAAAACGGCTTTCGCCGTCAAGCCGGCAAACCTTCCGTTTTTCCTTCCTCCCGCCCCATGACCCGATCCGCGTCCTAACGGGAGCGGGCTGCGCCCTCCCCCTTCGTTCCGCCGGATGTGGGGGCACATCCTTCGAAAACGAAGGCAGAGGCTTCGCCCACTAGCGGGGCTTGCTCCCAAGGGAAACGGGAAAAACTGGAGCAAGAGACCATGAGCAACATCATCGCGATAGCATTGAACAAGCTGGACGCAGACCCGAAGAACGTCCGCAAGACTTACACCAAGGAGAGCATCGACAGCCTGTCGGCCTCGATCCTCGCCAATGGCGTCATCCAAAACCTTGTGGTGCGCAAGGCATCCAAGGGAAGATACCTCGTAACCGCTGGCGGTCGCCGCCTTGCAGCCCTCAATCTTCTGGCCGAACGGGGCGAGATCACGGCTGACTACGCTGTGAATGTCATTGTCCGGGAGGCGGGTGACGCCACGGAACTAAGCCTGACCGAGAACGTGATGCGGGAGGCCATGCACCCCGCCGACCAGTTCGAGGCATTCAGAGCGTTGTTCGATGAGGGCAAGTCAATCAAGGACATCGCCGCCCGGTTCGGGACAACCGAAATCATCGTCAACCGCCGTCTTGCGCTGGCGAAGGTTTCCCCTGTCTTGTTCGCGGCGTTCCGCGCCGAGGATATGACCTTTGAGCAGCTTGCCGCCTTCACCATCACCGACGATCACGCTCGACAGGAAGAGGTGTGGAATGCCCTCCCCTCATGGGATCGCAGCGCCAACACAATCAAGCGCCGTCTCGCCGTGGATGAAGTCCCCGCAAGCGACAAGCGGCTCGCGCTGATCGGCGGGTTAGAGGTTTATGAGGCGGCTGGCGGTCCAGTGCGCTGCGACCTGTTTGCCGAGCAGGGAGGAGGCTTTGCATGCGATAGCGGCTTGCTTGAAAAGCTGGTTGCCGAGAAGTTGGAGGTCGAGGCGGAAGCTGTGAAGGCCGAAGGCTGGAAATGGGTCGAGTGGTGCGCTCAGCAGCCGGACAACATCTATCAGATGGCCCGGGTTTACCCGCAGCGCGTGGACCTCCGCGACGAGGATCAAGCCAAGCTTGACGCACTGACTGAGCGTTATGACGAACTGGCGGCGCAGATCGATGCGGATCAGGAGGATGAAGGTGCAGAGGCCGCCTTGTCCGCCGTCGAGCAGGAAATCGCCGTCCTGCAGAAGCGCGAAGAAGCCTATCGCAGCGAAGACCTCGCAATGGCAGGGGCAATCGTCACAATCGACCATTGGGGCAAGTTGTCGGTGCTGAGAGGCCTTGTCCGCGACGAGGACAAGAAGAAGGCCGAGGCCACGGAAGGGAAGCAAGGCGGGGCGACCGAGGAGGCTGACGGCGCTTCGAAATCTACGGGGCTGACCCATTCAGCCGCATTGATTGAAGACCTGACCGCTCAGAAGACGGCGGCACTTCGTGTCGAGCTGGCGAACAATCCCGACATTGCGCTTGTGGCGGTCGTCCACGCAATGCTGCTCAAGGTGCAGTACCGTACGGCATGGGGCATTCCCGGCCACCAGAGCGCGCTTGAAATCTCTGTCACCCATGAAGTGCTGGACGGTTCGATGAAGCGTCCCGCCGAGAACAAGGCCCTTGAGGCGTGGGGAAGCCTTGAGGAAAACTATGGGCATCGGCTTCCCGGCGATCCTGCTGACCTTTGGGAATGGCTGATGGATCAATCACAAAGCGAATTGTTGCAGCTTCTGGCCTATGCCGCCGCCCATTCCGTCAATGCGGTTGAGAAGAAGTTCAGCAGTCGCAGCCAAGCGCTGGCCCATGCCGACCAGATGGGCCGCGCATTGAACGTGGACATGCATGACTGGTTTGAGACCACGGCGGAAAGCTATTTCAGCCACGTCAACAGGCCGACCATTCAAGCCGTTGTTGCCGAGGTGCGCGGCGAGGATTTCGCCGCTGGTGTCGGCAACATGAAGAAGGGCGAGGCTGCGGAGTATGCCGCCAAGTCCATCAAGGACAGCGGTTGGCTTCCGCCTCACGTTCGGATCGCGTCTGACCCCGACGCAGAGGGTGAGGCTGAAACCTCAGAGGACAAGAACGAACACTCGTTCCCGATGGCAGCGGAATAATCCCGCCGCTGCTTTCCGCCGGTCACGTCCTCCAGCGTGACCGGCTCCCCTATTCCAGAGGACAAGCCATGCTTGATTCCGTACCTGATCCGACCCTTGCCGCCGAAAGCTGCTGCCAGCTAATCAACGCCTACCTGAACGATCCGGAGCATGTTGATTGGGATGACGTGCAAAAGGCACTCGATACAGCGCAAAAGGCCTTCGATCTGCCACCGACCCACTTTGAGGAGGCTATTCAGCGCGGCTGAGTTTACTGCAAGATCGCACCTTAGCGCCCGCTTTGGCATCGAGCCAATGCGGGCGCTTTCGCAGGTGCCTGGGAGGCAGAAACGTATCGGGGAACGGCACATCAGGCCGCTTGTTGAGAGGAGGCCCGCGCCCCCTCCTCTCAAACTCTCCTCCCCACCCGGTTGAATTTCCCCAACAATAACGGGGGGTAAATCCTACTCTGGAAACGTTCAAGATTTCAGCGTGAAGAGAGGGAAGACGCGGAAAAGCATGCTAACAAATTGAAACGTAAGCGCTATTTCAGATGCCGGCTGAATCGGCGCAGCAGCGCGGAAATGTGTCAACTTGCATCAATTCGGTATCTCAGGCTACAAATCGTAACGAGCGGAACCGTAACCGATTCCGACTCACACATTCTAACAGCTTTTTGGAGATCACACCCGGCCCAGAAAAGAAAAACCGCTCCCGAAGAATCCGGAAGCGGTCTGCAGTTCGGTAATAATAAGCCAAAACCATTCTCGCAGACCTCCCCTCCGATGTCAATAATCAAAACACCTTTTCGGTGAACGGCGGAGCTTTGTCTGGCCTCTGACAGGAGACGGACGATGGGGGAACCCACACAACACAAGCGGCCGACAGGTCGCAGAATGACGAAGGAGCGAGCCGAATTCCGGCGACTGGCGCAGTCAACGGAAATCGGAACGGTGACGCGCGGCCAGCTGGCGGTACTTGCAAGAAACCTGATGACAATCGGGATGGTTACGACCGCAGAATATGCGTTGCTGGAAGCCATCATAACGACCGCCAAGGCAGACGCCTTCGACAAAGGAGGGCGGCCGATCGTCTACAAGTCGAACCGACAGCTCGGCTATGACATCAACAAGTCGCCGGGACGCGTAAGCCGAATTCTCTCCCGATTGTACGACCTCGGCCTTGTCACCATGCAGGACAGTGCGAATTTCAAGCGCTACCCGATCCGGGACGGCGAAGGAGATATTGCCGACGCCTGCGGCATTGATCTGCGTGTCCTGATCGCTCGGCACCATGAACTTGATCAGCTGGTGCGCCAGAAGCGGGAAGAGATTCGAGTTCGCGACAACGCGGCGCGTCGCTTCCGGGACGCTCTGCGTGCCGCGAGATATGCTCTCGCGTCCTCAACCGAGCGAGGGGAAGCCATTCTCGGGCGGATCGGGTCCCGTGTTGAGAAGATCGCGGCCTTCATAGGATCGGCCAAGCACGCACCGGCCCATGTCCTCCGGAAGGCAACAATGCTTTTGGAGTGGCTTGCCGACCGATTGCGCAACGTGAATCGGTCCCCGCAAGCGCCCGACATAGATGCAAATCTGACATGCGCGGATGTCGAAAACGACATGCACATACAGATTACAACCCCAAGACCTTTTGAAGCTCGTAATGATGAACGGCGTTCGCCTAACGGCGAACAAATCAGTTCGTTAAGGGCTGGCTCCGCCAGCAAGAGGGCTTTTGAGGAAAGCCTGGGGAGCCGTTCGCGCCAAAGCAATAGGCAACTGCAAGTGCGGCCTTCACTTGTGGCGCTGAAAGATGTGTGGCGGGCTACGCCAAGCCTTGCCGAATATGGCTACGAGCCCCCGCGTAGCTGGGCGGACCTGGACCGGATCGCTCCCAAACTTTGCCGCATCGCCGGCGTGTCCGAGGATGCGCGCCTGCGGGCCGTGGAACGAATGGGCCAGCAGGCGGCTGCGGTTGCGATCGCTCTGACCTTTGAGAAATACACGCGCGCCGAAATCAGCTCGCCTGGCGGGTATTTGCGGGCCATGACAGACCGAGCCGCGATCGGAGAGCTTCATCTGAACCGCTCGGTATTTGGGTTGGCAGCCCGCAATTCTATGGAGGCGCGCGCTTGATGAATATTCGCTTGGTGGGAGCCGCGCTGGCTGCGCTTCTGTTCACTGCCTCCGCTGCGTCGGCCGATTTTTCAGGCCAGGCGCGCGTGATTGATGGAGACACCTTCAGCATTCGTCAGCAGAGGATCCGCATTGCGGCTATTGATGCTTGTGAGCGCGATCAAACCGGCTTCAGGAATGGCGCGATATGGAGGTGCGGCATCGAGGCACGACGGTTCCTCGCCAGCTTGATCGATGGCAAGCATGTCCGCTGCATTGAAGTCGATCGAGACCAGTACAAACGCCTTGTCGGCCAGTGCTTCGTCGATGGCTCGGATATTGGCCTTGAAATGGTGAAGGCGGGGCCAAGCCAGCCTCCTGTTGCGTTATCTGCCAAGATCCCACCCGATCGATCTGGACCAGTATCGCCGCGCCGAGGCAAGAGCTCGACAGCGAGGCCAAGGCTTGTGGGGCGCTCAGGTTGAATCGCCCTCCTCCTATCGCCGCAGCCATTCCGGCAACTGAACGACTGGCAGCGCTCAAATGGGCAACAGATGGCGAGATCTCATGTTTTGGCGAAACCATCGGTTACCCCAGCCTCTTGTTTCAGGCTGCTGGTTCGGCTGCATTCAGCACAATCCCGCCCTTGACCTGTGCCGATGTCCCATTTGTCGAGGTGACGTATTGCTGCAAGCGCTCAGGCCCCACACCTCCAAAGTGGTTGCTCTTGATGCCCGTTCGCACGGCGACGCGGTTGGCGCAAAGCCGTTCGTCTCCAAATTTCCCCCGCCTTCGGCTTCCTCGCGAAACAAAATTTGTCCCCGGCCAGCCTCCTTCGCTGCGCTCCGGCCTACGGTGCGCACCGCTTTTCGCCGTGCCTAATGAACGATCATCGCAACCACCATAGAGGAGTGATTAACATGAGCATGACCAACTTCATTCAGTTCGACAAAGACGACATCGACAACGCCAAGGGAACCGGCCTCATCTCCACCATCGACCGGGACCTGGACATCAAGGTTACACCTTTCGACTCCACCAACGAAAAGGCTCCGACGCATCGCGTCTATGCCAAATCACCTCGCGGCCACGACATCGAAGTTGGCGGCATCTGGAAGAAGACCAGCGGAGAAGGGAAGCCGTACTACACCCTCTCCATCAAGCGCCTCGGCTTCAACGCCAACTTGGGCCGCTACCCCGGCCAAGATGACGTGGCACTGCAGGCCATCATCGAATGGGAACCCCGCGATTGATCGCCCTGGGAGGCCCGATCTCTGATCGGGCTCCCACCATAAGAAAGCCGCTTACCCCGCATTCGCTGGATATTCGGCTCTTTTTGTGCTAAGTTGAATAGTAACTGGAGGCTCTGCCAATGAACGTTCATGCCCCTCGCCCCGATCGCTCTCCGGAAGCTGTTGCAGCCCGACAGAAAGCCGTCGATCAGGCTCGTGCCGCCAATATGCGGCAGGGTTACACTGGCGATCCGGTTTTGGAAGAAGCAAACGGCCGTTACGTTGCGGGAGACATCACTTCCGAGGAAATGCGCCAAGAGTTGCTGGCCCGCTTCAAGCGGGCTTGATCATCACTTAGATATTTCTCGCGGCCGCCTGTGATCTCAGGCGGCTTTTTTGCATGAGGTTTCGCTTGGCCCGCGATGATGAAGCCAAAGGCTCCTACACCTATCCAAACACTTCAGAGGATAAGGATTTCAGGGATGTTCTGAAGAACAAGCTGAATATCAGGAGCCATTCGGCGCTGCGTGAGGCCGAATACGCTTTCACGGCTTTGAGGCAAACGGAGCTGGCTGAGGGAAAAGGCCCGACCGGTAATCACGACGCAGCGCATCTGAAGGCTCTGCACGGCTACATCTTTCAAGATATCTATGAATGGGCAGGACATACGCGAAATGAAAGTCCTGTCGTCGATGGCCAGCGGGTAGAGCCGGTAGGTGGGCTTTCGAAGGGCGACACGACTTTCCTCCCCGGCTCGCGCATCGAAATGGGTCTCAACGAGGCGCTGAGGCCCGCCAGAGACGATCAGGGCCTGAGAGCTGCGACACCTGAGCAATTTGCCGAGAAAGCCGCGCACGTTCTTTCTGAGCTGAATTACGTTCACGCTTTTCGGGAAGGCAATGGAAGGGCAAACGAGGCGCTAGTGGTCTCGTTGGGCCGCACCTACGGTCATGACATCGATCTTACCGTCATCACCAAGCCTCGCATGATCGAGGCGTCCATTGAGACCACCAATGATCCGTCCAGTCCGGCGATGAAGCATCTCATCCAGGATGCGATGGATCCTAACCGCCGCGAGGCTATCCGCAGTGCCATGTCAGATCTTGAGCAGGCTGGCGAGAATCCGTTCGAGCACAACATCCGCACGGCCCGCCCAGGCGAAGTGATCGAAGGGCAGGTTCTCGGGCACGACAATCGCGTGGCGAGCCTCGTGACCGACAGGGGGATTGTGGCCGTTGACCGCGCTGACCTTCCCGAGCGGATGCCTCCCGACGACGAGGAGGTGAAGTTCACCGCTCGATCTGATTTCAAGACTCTGGGGCGGCCGGAGCAGGTCCAAGATGCCCAATCGCCGCCAGGTCAGCAAAAGGCCCAAGAGCCTCAGTCGCAGCACATCAACGCCGAGCTTAAGGCTATCAAAGCGCAGCAGCTTGCCGATCGCCAGCGAAACCGCGACCAAGACGACCGAGAGCGCTGACCTGCGGCTCCGTCGCTGCAGTGAGGGCCTGTGTCGTTGGCCGGGGTGCCGGAGCTCTGCGCCCTCCCCTGTCCGTTGGATGATTTGACGGACAAACTACGATAGCCCCTCCCCCATTCAACCGCTTGCGCGGTCCTACACTCCGTTGCGGCCCTACGGGTGCATGGGGTCGTTTCGCTATCTTCGGATCTTTGCCGTCAACCAACGAACAGGAGACGGCGATGCAGAGCGGAAAGGACACCTACCAGCGGATCACCGACACCATCATTCAGCAGCTCGAGGCCGGCACCAAGCCTTGGATCCGGCCATGGCGCGGAAACAGCCGCAGGTCGGCTACGCCGCTCCGCGCCTCCGGCGAAGCCTATCGCGGCATCAACGTGGTCATGCTGTGGCTCTCCGGTCAACTCGCCGGCTACGACGAAAACACATGGATGACTTACCGGCAGGCTCAGGAGCTTGGTGCTCAGGTCCGCAAGGGCGAACAAGGAACCCTCGTCGTCAAGTACGGCACCTTCACGCCGAAGGAGCAGGAGGCGGACGATCGTGCAATCCCCTATCTCAAGGGGTACACCGTCTTCAACGTCGAGCAGATCGACAACCTGCCTGACCGCTTCAAGAGCCCGGCCGAGGCGGCGCCGATCGAGCCGGTTCTGGTTATCGATCATGTCGAAACCTTCATTCGGGCCACAGGCGCAAAGATAGCCTACGGCGGAAAGCAAGCCTGCTATCGGCCTGGCCCCGATGACATCCAAATGCCGGAGCGCGGTCGGTTCCTCAGCGAGGTTCATCTTTACAGCACGATTTTTCATGAGCTCGGGCACTGGAGCGGCGCAAAATCACGCCTTGATCGTGACCTTAGCGGGCGGTTCGGGAGCGAGACCTACGCAATGGAGGAGCTTATTGCCGAACTCTCAGCCGCATTCGTCTGCGCCGATCTTGGCATTGAGCATGATCCGCGAGACAACACCGCGACTTACGTTGAAAACTGGCTCAAGGTGCTGAAGCAGGATTCACGTGCAGTCATCACTGCCGCCGCGAAGGCTCAGGCAGTCGCTGACTATCTCCGACAGTTCAGCTCTTCTACAGGGAAGGGGCCCTAGCAAAACTGTCGGGCCTCATGCGCATCGACCCAAAACTTTACAACTGTAAAGTCGGGCATCCTTGATGCGTTAACTTCTTGTTAACGAAAAACGCCTTGAAGAATCGGAGTCAGTCTGGC
>NZ_CP191445.1:1117500-1222943 GCF_050500175.1 Neorhizobium sp. DAR64872/K0K18 | reverse complement strand
CCTAGTCGCAAAAACTTCAAGAAAAATGCAAGTCGTTGGATTAACATGATAATTCGCAGTTTTACGCGCAAGGATGCTGTCGTGACCCTTTCACGCTCATGATTCACGCGCGGCGGTGAATCGATTGACCGGCATGGAGAGACCAAGGTTCTCGCGCAGCGTCCTTCCTTCGTACTCGTCACGGAAGAGACCGCGGCGGCGCAGTTCCGGGAGCACCAGTCTGACGAAATCATCGAGGCTGGACGGCAGGGTCGGGAACATCAGGATAAAGCCGTCGGCTGCCCGGGTCTCGAACCATTCCTCCATGAAGTCGGCAATCTGGGTGGGCGTCCCGGTGATACCATTGCCGGTGTGCTTTTCCGCATAGTGACGGATCAGCTCGCCGACCGTCCGGCCGCTTTTGACGAAATCCACAAGCTCGTCGAACAGCGCCCGCGAACCGCGTGGCGTCTCGGGCAGACGGTCCATGGGGAACGGCTGGTCGAGAGGAACGCCTGCGAGATCCGCCTCAAGAAATTCCGACAGCATCAGCCGACCGACATCGGGATGCAGCTTGTCGATCATGAAATCGACCTTGGCCTGCGCTTCGGCTTCGGTCTCTCCGACGTTGATGACAATGCCCGGCATGATCTTGAGATCGTCAGGATCCCGACCGTAGGCGGGCATGCGATCCTTGACGTTCTTATAGAAGGCCTGGTTGCGATCGATGTTGGAGGCGAGACTGAAGACGATCTCCGAGGTGCGCGCGGCAAGATCCATGCCGGGCTCCGACCCGCCGGCCTGAGCAATCACCGGGCGGCCCTGGGGCGACCGGGCGATATTGAGGGGACCCCGGACCTGAAAATGCTTGCCCACATGGTTGAGCGTATGCAGCTTATCCTTGTCGTAATAGATCCCGGTCTCGCGATCGAGCTTGAGTGCGTCCGCCTCGAAACTGTCCCACAGACCGAAAACGACATCGACGAATTCCGCACCCCGCTCGTAGCGCAGGGCGTGGGGATCGAGTCCGTCGCGGTTGAAGTTATAGCCCGTCTCGTTGTGATCTGATGTCACGACATTCCAGCAGGCGCGGCCGCCGCTCAAATGATCGATCGAGGCGAAGATGCGCGCGACGTTGTAGGGTTCGTAATAACTGGTCGAAACGGTCGCGACCAGACCGAGCTTTTCGGTGGAAACCGCGAGCGCCGAGAGAAGCGAAAGCGGCTCGAAACGGTTCATCTTGGTCGGCTGTCGCGCCAGGGCTGCCGGATCGCCGACAGCGGCCGCGGGAGAGTCCGCCATGAACATGAAATCGAACTTGGCCGCCTCGGACTGTTTCGCGACGTTGAGGAGATGGGCGAAATCATTGGCGCCGTTCACATCGCTATCAGGATGCAGCCATGAAGCGGGATGAAAGCCGAAGGTATAGACGAATGTGCCAAGCTTGAGTTTGTCGCGACGCGCCATGCTGTTATTTCGAACTCCCGATTGATGCCGATCGGTGCGCGGTATCGATCCGCTCTGCGCACACTTGCCCGAAGCTTAGCAGCAGCCTCCCGGTCGGCAAGAACCGACCGGTTGTTTTCGCGCAAATACCGCACGCAATCTGGGGGCAAGGGGATCAGCCCGCTCGATATCCCGGCCGACAACGCTAAAACATCGGCAAGGGTCCTGCCCGTCAGGACGGTGCGAAGGGTTGAACCGCCTGACCGCCGAACAATGTTTCCCGTGGGATTTGGAAGATGAAATACGGATTGAGGAGCGGCAGCATCGTTGCCTGTTCCAGCCGTTGCAAACGATCATCACTCAGTGTGATTGAGAGCGACGCGACGTTCTCCGTGAGTTGGGCGACTCGGCTCGCACCGATCAGAACCGAGGACACGCCGGGTCGGTTGACAACCCAGGCAAGCGCAACTTCCGCCGGGGAACGGCCGATCTCGTCTGCGACCGTCTTCACCACATCGACCACGTCGAAGTTGCGCTCGGTAAACAACATGCCCCCAAACGGATTGTCCCCGTTTAACCGGCCGTCGCTGTCTCCCTCGCTCGTCGGTGCACCGCTATCGGGCATCGCTGTGGCGCGCCCCGCATCGGCAATCTTGTCGCGACCATACTTGCCGGACAGCAAGCCGGCAGCGAGCGGGCTCCAGGGAACGAGCCCCAAGCCGAACTCGGCACCTGCCGGGATAACATCGAGCTCGACGCCTCTGTCGATGAGCGAATAACTGTACTGCAGGCCGATCGGCTTCGGAAGGCCGTGCGCTTCCGCAAGTGTTGCGATCTTGGCGACATACCAGGCCGGCGTGTTGGAAAAGCCGTAATGCAGGATCTTTCGGGCGTGCACCGCGTCCGCCAGGGTCTGCAGCACCTCCTCGGCGGGCGTCGTACGATCCCAGACATGGATCCAGTACATGTCGATATAATCGGTTTTCATCCGCCGCAGCGAACCCTCCATCCCGAGCCGGATGTTTTTCGCGCCATTCCCACCCCAGAGCGGCGTGCCCCGCGCGCGGGAAAAACCGGACTTGGTGGCGATCACCAGACGATCCCGGTTGCCGTTGTCCTTCATGAACGTGCCGAGCATGGTTTCGCTTTCGCCGCCCGAATAGATGTCGGCGGTATCGACGAAGTTGCCGCCAGCGTCGGTATAGGTATCGAACAAATCACGCGACGTCTTTTCACCGGCGCCCCACCGACCGGCGCCGAACGTCATCGTTCCGAGCGCGAGCGGGCTGACGATCAGTCCGGATTTGCCGAGTGTGCGGTAATGCGTGAGATCCATGCGTCTTCTCCATGCTGGTGATGACGAAGAACCTAGCAACACCTGCTCCTGCCGATTAGAGGTTGCGGGCGGCATGAACTTGTGAGCAGCTTGCAGCAATGGAGCGCAACCACCTCAATGATCTCGTGGCGTTCGCGACGGTCGCACGAGAGTGCAGCTTTACCCGTGCGGCCGCGATCCTCGCCATGTCGCCATCGGCACTCAGCCATGCGATGCGCGGGTTGGAAGAGAGGCTGGGCGTTCGGCTTCTGGCGCGCACGACACGCAGCGTGTCTCCGACGGAAGCGGGCGAGCGGCTGCTTCGATCACTGAACCCGGCGCTGGCGGAGATAGAAGACGGCCTGCAGGCAATGGCTGAATGGCGCGACAACCCGTCTGGCACAGTGCGGATCACCACCTTTGCCTATGCGGCCAGGATCGTGCTTCTCCCGAAACTGCCGGGTTTCCTGCTTGCAAACCCGGATGTGCGCGTGGAGGTCAACATTGACGACGGTTTGACCGACATCGTCGCGGCTGGTTTCGATGCGGGCATCCGGCTGGGAGAAACGGTCGACAAGGACATGATCGCAGTCAAGATCGGCCCGGACCTGAGGACGGTGGTCGTCGGCACGCCCTCCTATTTCGAGAGATACCCGCCTCCCCTGACACCCTATGATCTCGACCGTCATGCCTGCATCGGTTATCGGCTGAAGACATCGGGCGGACTTCTTCCCTGGGAATTCCAGAGGGGTGACAAGGAAATCAAGATCCGCACCCGCGGGCCTCTGGTCGCCAACGACGGCGATCTTCCGGCTGCAGCCGTACGAGCGGGCGCCGGACTCGGTTACATTATGGAGCATGACGTGGCGGAGGATATTGCGTCGGGCAAGCTCATCCAGGTCCTCGCCGACTGGTGCCCAAGATTCCCAGGTTTTCATCTTTATCACCCGAGCCGGCGACAATCCCCGCCGGCGTTGCGGGCGCTGATCGCTGCCTTGAAAACCAGTTGAGCAAGGGCTCCGCAATTTGCTACTGGCGCGGTCAGCAACGTGTTTTTGTGCGTACGCTTGATGACATCTCCTTTCGATCTATCTGGACCTCATGAAAATTGTCGAAAAAAGAAGCGACCGGATCAAGTTCAGGGACTGCGTGCGGTTGCTTGAGCGGCCTACGGGTCGGAACGCCATCGCCATGCAGGCAGCATTTGCGGTCGTCGATCTGGCGATCTTGGCATTCTTCCTGCTCGGCCCGTATCTTCGGTCCAGCCCGTCCTATCTGATCGTCGATTACATCATCGCAGCCTGGATCGGCTTGGAGCTCATGGTCCGCGCCGTCGCAGCGCCGTCACTGCGACACTGGCTCGCAAGGCCGTTGACCTGGATCGATCTCGTCCTCCTGGTGACGCTGCTTTTCCCCGACGCGCTGTTCAACTTTGCCTTTCTTCGCGTCATGCGCCTTTGGGCCATCGGACAAAGCCCCTTGCTGAAGGAGGTTCTGCGGCGTGCAGGCTGCGTGTCCTATCTGGACGTCGTGCGCGCCGTGCTGAACTTCCTGGTGTTCCTGTTTCTGATGACCGGGTTCGTTTACACCACGTTCTTCTACAATCGTGACGGAAGCGAAGGTTTCATCGACGCGCTCTACTTCACGGTGGCAACGGTCACCACGACCGGTTTCGGAGATATCACGCTTCCGGGGACGGTCGGCAAGCTGACATCCGTCTTCACCATGATCATCGGCATCTCGCTGTTTGTCCGGCTGGCGCAGGCGATCGTCAGGCCGCACAAGGTCACGTTTCCCTGCCCGCGCTGCGCTCTGCAACGCCATGACGCAGACGCGGTGCATTGCAAGGCCTGTGGAGAGGTGTTGAACATTCCGGATGAGGGCAGTTGAGATAGTGCACTAAATCTTCACTATTTTTCACCCTGTGACACCGCCGAAGATCCGCTCGCGGACTCTAGAATGTTCGTAGGCGGGTTTAATAATTTTGTCCGCGCCCTTGTCGAATGCATGCCATCCGAGGACTTGTTCGGTGATTTGCCCCCTCCCCGGTGCCTATCTCGTTGTTCGACAAAGGCGCGGCAGCCCACGGTTCTAATGGGACTTGCTCGCAGTCAAACATGCGTCAATGCCGCAATTGTCCGCAATGCGCACCCTGTTGTTTGTAATCAATGCATCCTCCTTCGATCCTTCCCCAGGACAACAGTCATATATAAAGAAGATGATTGATGCCCAACTGTTAGAGAAGAACTGGATCAGGGAAACGGCGCTAGCGCAGCGACTTCCGCAGTCCGAAAAACGAGAAAGACACTCGTAATTGTGCGGGGGAAATGTGGAAATCGCCTGGAATCAAACACACCTAAGAACGCTTCACTGGCGGACTGGACAGTAAGGCCTCATGCTTTGACTGCAACGCCAACCGTCAGCTAAAGGTTACTTAATTTCGAAGAGGCGTCGATCCGTTCGCTTAACCTTTCACAGTTAGCTGCGATGTTGAGTTGCTTATCTCATAGCCGAAATTGCCTGGAAATCCGTCGTCAATCGCTGAGCACGTGAACGAGTGCGTTCAGTAGTACGCAGTCGGGCTTCCTTAACCTGAAGATCTAGTTACCACACTCCAGGTATGCTTCCACATCGAAAGGCTGCAGGAAGTAAACAGAACGGGGAAGCCTCGGGCTGGGGTGAGGAAGTCGAAAGCGGCCCGCTCGCCGCTTCACTCCCGATATTTCCGCATGAAGCGGCTGTCGATGCGATGCTTCCACTTGGCCACCCAGCGGCCGGCCACGGCTATGTTCCACTTGTCGGCAATGGCCCGCCCGTCGGCGAGAGAGATCAGTGCCAGCCACTGCCGTTGCGGTTGATAAGAAAGCGGGGCTTCTCCGCAGAGGCTGCGGAGGATGTTCTCGGCCAGGACCGGTCCTTGGCGCACGGCAAACACGCCGGCCTTTGGACGGGGGCTCGGCAGGGATGCGACGTCGCCGGCGGCGAAGACATCCGGATGCGACAGGGATCGCAACGTTTCGTCCACGCAAATGAAACCGCTTCGGTCGAGGAGAAGGCCGGTCTCGCGCAAGAAGGCTGGGGCGCCGCTCGACGTCGTCCAGATGACCTCGTTCACCGCAAGTCGCCGCCCATCGCGGGCGATGAGTTCAGCGTCGTGGAAAGCGACGACATCGAACGCGGGGTGATGGGCGATGGCCGCCCTTCGCAATTCCCGCTCCAACACATGCCGCGCCCGCCGACTGCGCTCCGGAACCAGCTCCGCTGCCCGTCCGACGAGGGTTATGCGGATGTCTCGTCCGGCAAACCGGCGTCTGAGCGCGAAGGCGACCTCGACGCCTGCCAACCCCTGCCCCACGACTGCCAGCGCTGAGAGGCGCCCCTCCACAGCCATCGCATCGAGCCGGGCAAGGCGATCGGCAAAGCTTGCGATCGGCTTTACGGAGATGCCGGCCGATATGCCTTCGGGCAGTATAGGGGTGGAGCCTATATCGATCGAGAGCAGACCGTAGCCGAGGCTTTGGCCGCTCGCAGTAAAGACGACGCGGCGTTCCGGGTCGATAGCGGTCGCCGCGGTTTCAGCAAAGGTGACGCCAGATCGCGCGCACAAGGTCGCCAGATCGATGTGGAAATCGTCGAAACCATATTTCCCCGAGATATGGCCCGGAAGCATGCCGGAATAAGGCGCATAGCGAGACGGCGAAACCAGCGTGATCTGCGCACCGAGACCCATCTGCCCAAGAAGGCGCACCACCTCGACATGGGCGTGGCCACCACCGAGAAGCACGACCGGGATTTTCCCGCTCGCGTCAGTCATGAGCCGCTCCCTTTACTCCGATACGATGAACGGCACCGCGAGCGGCCTCGGCATCTGCCTCGTCATGGGTGACGAGAATGACCGGAAGGCCGGCGGTCCTTGCGCGCTCGAACACGAGGGTTCGCATCTGGGCGCGCAACTCCATGTCGAGCTTGGAGAAGGGTTCGTCGAGCAGCAGCAATCTGGGCCGGGAGACGAGAACGCGGGCAAGCGCCACCCGGCCTTTTTGTCCGCCGGAGAGCGTGGCCGGGTCCCGGTCGGCAAAATCTGCAAGGTTCATGTCGGCGAGAATGTCTGCCGCGATCTGCCGGCGTTGGCGGCGATCTCGCACATCTGCCGGAATGGCGAAGGCGACATTGGCGCCAACAGACATATGCGGGAAGAGCAGCGGGTCCTGGAACAGGATCCCGGCGCGACGGGCTTGCGGCTCCAGCGACAGGAGATCGACACCATCGACAAAGACGGTCCCTTTGGCGTCGAATACAGGATCGAGAAACCCGCCGATGAAGGACAGCAAGGTGGATTTGCCCGATCCCGAAGGTCCCATGACGGTGACGACTGAACCGGGAGGAACGTCCGCGGTCAGCGCGATCAGGCTGACACCACCCAGACGGATCAACACATTCGAGAGGGAGAGGCCATTGGTCGGCTGTCGCTGGACGATCATCAGACCCTCATATCCCGGCGGTTGCGGTGGAGCGCTGCGGGGATCAGCGCGAAGAGCACGAAGGCGAGGAAAGGCAGGATGGTCTGCAGCAGGGCATAGACTCCGATGACACGGCGGTTGTTGCCGGAGGCTAGAGCGACGGCCTCCGTGGTGATGGTCGAGAGCCGCCCCTCCCCGATCAGGAGGGTTGGCAGATACTGCCCAACCGAGACGGCAAAGCCAAGGGCAAGTGCTGTCAGGATCGGACGGACCAGCATGGGCAGGCGGATCGACACGAGCACCGACAGCCGTGACCGGCCGAGTGCTGTCGCAATGATCTCGTAGCGACGATCGAGCGCGCGCCAGGGATCGGCGAGCGAGAGAAAGACATAAGGCAGCACAAAGACCAGGTGCACGAGCACGAGGGCTGTCAGCCTGTAATCGCCGCCACCACTACCGATGAAAAGCAGCTGCAGGCCGAAAACGAAGGTGATCTGCGGCACGATCAGCGGCAGGTAGAGCATCAACAGCGCCTTCTGGCTCACGCGGCGTCCCGTCTGAATCTCCCGCTCCAGGCAGCCGACGGTCAGCAGGATGGCCAGCAGCGTCGAGGCGAGACCTGTCACCAGTGTCGTTACGAGCGGATCGCCAATGCGCGGCAAGGCACTCATCCAGCTCCTCGGCGTAAAACTCTGCGGCAGGATATCGGGAAACTGCCACAGACCGGCGACAGACCAGATGGCCAGAATGGCGAGGCCTGCGAAGACGGCTCCGCCGATCAGGCCGACGACCAGGATCGACGCGCGGCGCAGCAACTGGTCGCGAACGAACCGCCATCCCCTGTCCCGCGATGCGCGGAGCAGGACCGCAGCGACCCGCTCCAGCATCAACCACAAGAGCAATCCTGCCAGGGTGACGCCCAGTTGCAGGACGGCACCGGCCGAGGCGAGGAAACGCACGGACAGATCCGGATCGTTCATCCACTGGACGAGCCGGGTCGCGAGCGTGCCGGGCAGGTTGGGACCAAGGATCAGCGCCACATCCACGACCGAGGACGAGTAGGCGATGACGGCATAGACGGCAAAACGGATCTGCTGGTAAAGCGACGGCCAGAGCAGGTAGACGAAGCCCGCAATACGCCCATAACCGAAGGAGGCTGCAAGCCTTCGCGCAGCGGAAAGCTCCACCTGCGGCAGGGCCGCCAACGTGACCAGAAACAGGAACGGTGTTTCCTTGATCACGAGGCCCGCGATCATCGTCAGCCCCATCGGGTCATGGGGGATAAGAATGTCCGGCGGCCGATCAATGCCAAAGAGAGGCGCGACGAGGCGAATAAGGAAACCCGATGGCGCGATCAGGAAGGCGAGCCCGAAAGCGGCCGCCGCATGGGGCACGGCCAGGAGAGGCGACAGCAGATGCTGCAGGCGTGACAGCGTCGGTGTGCCGGCGTAACTCGCAACGAAGATCAGCGTGATGCCGAGAGAAATCAGGGTGGCGGCGAGGCCGGTTGCTACACTCAAGACTGCCGCTGTTGGCAGACCCGGTGTCGCCGCAAGATCTCGAAAGGGTTGCAGGCTGAGGTCATGTCCGCCGAGTGCGGGCAGATAGCCGAAGGCCGGCAGCAACGTGCCGAGGAGCCCGAAAGTGATCGGCAGGACCAGAAGGCTAAGCGTGACGGCAACCGCACTCCTCGGAAGAAGTGCGGTCATTCCGTTCAAAAAGGAGCGATCGGTCGCCTGGGCTGTCACAGCTCAGTTTCCGCTGGCGTAGCGCCGGCGCCATTCGACCTCGATGCGCTCCATCCAGCTCGCATGCGGCTCGGCAATCACGGGGCCGAGCTTGTCCGGCGCAAGGGTGGCTGCGCCGAGGTCGAGCGCTTTGAAGGCGGCACGATCCGGCTCCGGCAGTTTTGACATGGCGAGAACGGTCGGATCACCCCAATAAGTCGGGTCCTGCTTGCGAAGCTGCGCTTCAGGCGAGATGAGGAAGTTCGCCGTCACCAGCGCCCCCTCCTTCGCATTGGCATTGTAGGGGATGGCGACGAAATGGGTGTTGCCGAGCGTGCCTTTGGAGAAGGTGAAGGAGCGCACGGTCTGGGGCAGTTCGCCGGCCTTGATCCCGGCAGAGGCTTCCGACGGATTGAAGGCGAAGATGATGTCCAGTTCGCCGTCGGCCAGCTTCTGTTTCATATCCGAATAGTTCTGCGGGAATGTCTTGCCCGAACGCCAGGCTGCCGGATGCAACTGGTCGAGATAGGCAAAGAGCGGCTCGACATCAGCGTTAAAAGTCTCTTCGCTGACCGGCTTCGCCAGTTTGGAGGGGTCGGCGATCACCTCGCTCAAAACCTGTTTCAGAAAGGACGAGCCGCTGAAGTCCGGTGGGGCCGGATAGGAAAACCGGCCTGGGTTCTTCTTCGCCCAATCGAGAAGCGCAGTCGCGTTGTCCGGCATGGCGAAGGCTTCGGTGCGCGCGCTGTCATGGAAGAAAACCATCTTCGCGCCACCCCAGGGGCTTTCAAGGCCCTCTGTCGGCTCGGTGAAATCTGTGAGGATGGTCGGCTGGTTTTCGACATCGACATAGGCCCAGTTGGGCAGCGAGCTTGCCCAGCCGGGGGTGAGGAGCAGCCCTTGCTGCTTCATCGAGACGAAGTTTTCGCCGTTGATCCAGATGAGATCGACCGAGCCGCCGTCATTCTTGCCGGCGGCTTTCTCGGCGATCACCTTGGCGACCGCGCTTGCGGTATCCTCGAGCTTCACCTGCACCACGCTCACCCCGTAGCGTGACTGCATCTCGGCGCCCACCCATTCGAGATAGGCGTTGATGTTTTCCGAGCCGCCCCAGGCGTTGAAATAGACCGTCTGGCCGGTTGCTGCCTTCTCGACGGCTGCCCAGTCGGAAAGCTCGGGGCCGGCGGCTTTCGCCGGAAAGCTACTTGTGGCTGCCATCAAAGCGGCGGCGAAAATCCCTGTCATCAATCGCATTCTGTGCCCTACTCCCTGAAAGTCGACCGCCTGACGCTGACGCGCTGCGGCTCCTGTTTGAATTACGTCTTCGAGATGCGCCGGGTTTCATGCTTTCTTGCCGGGACCCATTTTTCGTCGCGCGAGCGCGGCCGCAATCTCCTCGCTTGGTGCCGGATCATGTAGGGCGCCCGCCATTGCAGTCAGATCATGGGTGATGCGCATCTGTTCGACGAAGGCCCGGCATCCCCGGCAAATCGCCAGGTGGAGCTTGATGTTGAGCCGCGGCCAGAAGCCGAGATCGCCGTCGATCAGAAGGCTGGCGCGCTCGACCACTTCACTGCATCGAAACATGGCTCAGCCCTCCCCGGATGTGGTAAAGTGAACGCTCATTGCGAACTCCTGCGCTTGCGGATCTGCCGCACGAGCGTCGGGATCAGCGCCACCAGCGCCAGCGCGAAGAAGGCGAGCGTGATATCGCGCGTCACGAGATCCGAAATCTGCGCTTGCCTTCCGCTCGCCTGCGCGGCGACCAGCACACTGTCAACTCCCTGGCCGAGATAGGCATAGGCGAAAGTTCCTGGCAGGATGCCGAAGAACGTGGCGGCTATGAACCGCCCGAGGCTGATGTCGAACAGGGCAGCCGCGATATTGACGACGAAGAAGGGAAAGACCGGAGCGAGCCGGATGACGAAGAGATAGCCGAAGGCATTCTCCTGGAAACCGTCCGCCATCTTCTTGATGACCCCATCAACCCGGTGGCGCAGAAAATCGCCGAAGGCCGAGCGGGTGGCGAGGAACAGGATCGCCGCACCGACCGTCGCACCAACAGCCACCAGCGCTCCCCCGATCATCCAGCCGAAGAGGAAACCACCGAAGATGGTCAGCACGGACGCTGCCGGAAACGAGAAGGCGACGGCCGCGGTATAGACGAGCAGGAAGATGACCGCCGACCAGAGGACATTGGCGTCGACGTAACTCCTCAAGGCCTGCCGTTGTTCGGCAAGAAATTTGAGGCTGAGATAGTCCTGCAGGCCGAAGACATAGCCAAGTGCGAGGCCGGTGATGACGAGGACCACGGGCGTATAACGCCACCTGCTACCTTTGCCGACAGCGCCCTTCGAGGTGGCGGGCTCGTCATCCGGCGGCGCGCCGTGTTGTGGGGAACGGCTGTCAATCATGGCGGTTTCCGTGAAGCTGCGGCATGCCTTGTGGGATCGGATGTACCGGCGCGACAGATCCCCCATGGTCACTATGGCTTGATAGGATCGAATGCGGCTGGACTTTGAAGGCGATTGTTTTGCTAATGACGCCTGAGCTGAGGCTGGGGGCAGCATGGCGCAGGTGGAAGGTGATGATCGGGCTCTGGCGCTGCGTCTCGCCGACGGGGATGCGGCAGCGTTCGAAATGCTCTATCGCCGGCACAATGCCGCGATGATCCGTCTTTGCAACGGCATCGTCCGCTCGCGTGTCATCGCGGAAGACGTCGCGCAGGACACCTGGGTCACAGTGCTCGACCGCATCGATCTCTTCGAAGGGCGCGGATCGCTTGCAAGCTGGATCTACACTATCCTGATCAACAAGGCGCGCAGCCGCGCCAGACGCGAAGGCCGCACGGTGTCCTTCGACGATTTTGGTGTCGACGGCACCCTCAACGACGCGTTCGACGGGCGCGGCCACTGGCGCACCATGCCCGCACTTTGGGAAAATCTGACGCCGGAACGCCATGTCGAGGGTCGAAGCGTTCTGCAGCATGTGGAAGCCGTCATCGAAACGCTGCCGCAGGCGCAGCGCGCGGTGCTGATCCTGCGCGGCCAGCAGGAGCTCGATCCGGCGGAGGTCTGCACCCTTCTCGACATTTCCGAGGGCAATATGCGGGTACTTCTGCACCGAGCGCGGCTGACGGTGCGCAACGCGCTTGACCGGCTGAATGCGGATCTCTGAGAGGGACACGGCGTGGCTCATCGATCATCTCCGGAAAAGGCGACCCAGCCCTGGCGCCAGCGGATGACGGTCGTCACCCCGCAAAGCGCGGCAAATCCATAGGCAATCAGCGGGAAATGCCAAGGCAAGAGGCACATGGCGATGAAGACCGCGATCGTCTCGAAGCCTTCGGCGAGACCGCCAGCGTAGTAGATGCCCTTGGTGGGAAATTCCGGGGCCTCGCGGCCGAGTTTCGCCGCAACTGCCGAGAAAGCGAGGAAGGACGAGCCTGTGCCGACGAAGGACACGATCAGCACCGCTGCGGGCAGCGCATTGATCTCGGGCACCGCAACCGCGAAACCGAGCGGGATCAGCGCGTAGAAGACCATGTCGAGCGCGATGTCGAGATACGCGCCACGATCCGTCGGACCATGCAGGCGGGCAACCGCACCATCGAGCCCGTCCAGCGCCCGGTTCACAAGGATCAGCAGAAGCGCCACCCAAAAGTAGCCGAGGCAAAGCGCGGCAAAGGCGCCGAGCCCGCCCATGAAACCAACGAGGCTGATCTTATCTGCACGAACCCCGCGATGGGCTAGAAACGCAGCGATGGGCTGCAGAGCTGCCTTCTGCAGCGGCAGGATCTTGGCGTCAATCATCCGCGCCTCCAGGTCTGGAAGCGTTCAAGCAGCGAGAGCAGAAACCCGTTGATGTGATTGCGGCGCCACTGACCGGCCACCAGCTTGTTGGCCTCTGCGAGCGTCGGGTAAATGTGGATCGTGCCGAGGATCTTGCCGAGCCCATGGCCATGTTTCATGGCGAAGACGAATTCCGCCAGCAGGTCGCCGGCATGCTCGCCGACAATCGTTGCACCCAGGATCTTGTCCTTGCCCGGCACCGTCAGCACCTTGACGAAGCCACGGGCGGCCCCATCGGCGATCGCGCGATCGAGATCGTCCAAGCCAAAACGCGTGACCTCATGCGGTATCTTCGTCTCCTTTGCCTCGGTCTCGGACAAGCCCACCCGCGCCACTTCTGGATCGGTGAAGGTCGCCCACGGAATGACTGAGTAATCAGCCTTGAAGCGCTTGAGATCACCGAACAGCGCATTGACAGCGGCAAACCAGGCCTGATGTCCGGCGACATGGGTAAACTGGTAGGGCCCTGCCACATCGCCGGCGGCGAGAATGTTCGGATGAAGGGTCTGGAGGTATTCGTTGGTCTCCACCACACGATCGACCTTGATGCCGAGATCCTCGAGCCCGAACCCCTTCAGCCGCGGGGCGCGTCCGACCGCGACAATGATCTCGTCGAAGCCGATGCGGAACCTAGTCCCATCCTTCTCGACCTCGATCCATTTTTCACCGGCATCCACCCCACAGGCGACCGCCTTGTGGCTGGTCAGCACATTGACGCCGTCCGCCTTCATCGAGGCTTCGACGAGCGCGGCCGCATCCTCGTCCTCGCGCATCATCAGCCGTAGTGCCATCTGGATCTGCGTGACCTCGGAGCCAAGCCGAGCAAAACTCTGCGCTAGCTCGCAGCCAATCGGCCCTCCGCCGAGCACCACGAGCCTCTGCGGCACAGAAGGCCGATCGCGGAGCCGCTCCCACATGGTATCGGATGTGAGATAGCCAATTTCGGCGAGGCCCGGTATCGGGGGCACAAAGGCCTGGGCGCCGGTCGCAATGATGATCGCGCGCGTCGTCAGACGCTGCATGCCGCCTCCGTTCAGGGCAATCTCCACCGTCCAGGGATCGATCAGCTTTGCGTAGCCTTGCAGGACGTCGACGCCCAGCCCCGTATAGCGTTCGACGCTGTCATGCGGCTCGATTTCGGCGATCACCTTGTGGATCCGCTCCATCACCGCAGAGAAAGGCACCTTCGGCTCGACCGGCTCCAGGCCATAATGGTCCGCATGGCGCATCTGGTGCGCCACCTTTGCGCTCTTGATCAGGGCCTTCGAGGGGACGCAGCCATAGTTCAGGCAATCGCCGCCCATCTTGTTCGCCTCGACCAGCGTCACCTTCGCCTTGGCGGCGGCAGCGATATAGGCCGACACCAGCCCGGCGGATCCGGCGCCAATGATCACCAGGTTGCGATCGAAACGCTTCGGCCGCGTCCAGGTGGATCGGGAAAAGCCCTCGTTCTGGTCCATAGATTTCGTCTTTCCACCCGCAATAGACGTTGCTTCAGGAAGACGCGCAGGAATCCACATTGTTACAAGGCTTCATCAAGATTTCCTGTGATGAATGGATTTTCCCTTCAGAACAGCGCTATTACGCGATGCTGGCTTCGCTCGTCACGCTTGAACAACCGCAGCTACAATCCCCCAACCGCCTCTGCCGCGGCTTTTACGCGCTCGAAATCCGCCGGCAAAGTCAGTCCATGTTTGGCCCGCTCAAGGGCCTCCCTCGAGTGGCGTATGGCATTTTCGCGATAGCGATCATGTTCAAACGTCGCGAGAATTCGCAGCACTTTCTGCAATCTCAGCCCGACTTCGACAACGCCGGCGCCGTCCCGCGCGATCGGTGTGAAGAGATCATCAAACAGTTCGTCAAGGCTGATCGCCGGCACGTAGACATTTGGATACGGCACTTCATGCTCATCCTCCCCTGTCGTTTCGTTCCAGACAGCCAGAACCCGCACTGTCCGCGTGAGAACATCGATCGCGGTACCGGGATCGTTGGTGGCCGCCGAAAGGGCGCGAGACGCAATCTCCGACAGAACTGCAGCGCCAAATCGCGGGTCCTGATCATAGGACCTGGTATCGCCCACCGTGAAACAGCGGGAGATTGCCGTTGTCTCCTCGCCGTCATCGGCGCCCTCGATCCACGCAACCGGCGTCGACGGATCCACAAACTGACCCGGAATCATGTGAATGTATATCTGCGCTTTCGCGTCGGTTGCGATGCCGGAAAGGGCGCCGGTATCAAGATGCTGCACGTACCCTATCCGATCGACAAAGACCGGTCTCGCCGTGGCCGGAATGGTCTCTGCAGCGCTTAACCGGCTTCCGCCGAGATACGGTTGCTTACGCCGGGACCGCATCGCCTCTACGGTGACCTTTTCCACTCTCTCGGTCGTTTCTGTGACACGCCCGAGCCTGGAAAGGTGGTCGATCCAATGCAAGAGCGTGACGACAATCAGCACAATCACGGCAACTGTCACAACAAAGAGAACGACGCGACCGCGGTCGCCGTAGGCGCCGGTGCTCAAAGCGATGATCCCGACAAGACTGAAGAGGAAGGAGCCGATGAAGGTCGCGAGCACGTTTTGCGTCGTGCTGTCCTCCATGACCAGCGTGGTCGCGCGGGGCGTGACGTTGCTGGTTGCAGCCGAATAGGCCGACACCATCGTGCTGAGAGAGAATGTCGTGACTGTCAGCATACTTGAGGCAATGATGCCTAGTATATTATCGACAGCGTCAGCGCCAATCTTCGTGGGAAGATCACCCGGAATGAACGGACTGGCGACGATGGCGACAAGTGCGGTGATAATGGCAAGGATGGAAAACAGACTTGCCCGAAACCAGATTTTCCGGACCAGTTTCGACAAAAGCCAAACCCAGCGTGACGTCATCGGTATTCTCACTCTTCTGGCTCATCGCGGGCCGTCTCTTGTCGACGTCTCAGGTGTACGCCTTTGCCTGCCAAGTTGGGATTAATCAGGTCGCCCGTCAGTCTGCCGCGACAGTTGGTGTCCGCTTTGGAGCTCAACCCACGTAGCGGGACCTAGGATCAAGCGTCTGCGAACAGACCGCCTTCCGCTACGATGAGCGTCGGACCTGTTATGGTAACAGGCGCGCCTTGCAACGAGGCCGCCCCCCATAACAGCTATATTCCGGATGGATGTTCTGGAGCACTGTGGACCAGCTGAAACTCCGGCGAATGCACCAGGTGAAGATAGCGTTCGAACTGCGCCAGGACGTCGCTGATGAGTTGATCGCGCGACATCCCCATCACGTCATACCCGCGATTGCCGCTCGAGAAATAGGTCCGCGCCTCAAAGCGAAACTCAGGCTCTCCGGCCCGCACAGGCGTAAAACTCGCGACGCGCTGCTTTGTGGGTGTGACACCGTAGACAAAGTCACGAACATCTTGTGCGGGTGAGCGCAGGACGATCGCTCCGTCCGTGTCATCGACCACCTCAGCATGCCGTCCCCTGGAGGTCAGTTCCTGCGCGACCTGATCAAGGGCTGGACGCACATGCGTGTCGATGAAGCGACGGACATCGGCTTCGGTCGCGGTGGCCAGCATCAGGGCCAGTCTCCGCTGCCAGGTCTGCCCGGATGCCGGCTGGGCAGCCGGAAGTGTGGCGCCGTTGTGCGCATCGCGCTGTGCAAGGTCCTCTCGCATGCCCAGATACAGCGAAAGGACGAGACCGAGCATGATCACGGCAAACGGCAGCGCGCTGGCGACAGTAGCAGATTGCAGCGCCGTCAGGCCACCGGCGAGCAGCAGGCACCCCGCCACGAAACCTTCCATAACGCACCAGAAAACCCGCTGTCCTGTTGTCGTGTTCGTCTCGCCGCCGGCTGCAATGGAGTCCACGACCAGCGCACCCGAATCTGCCGAGGTGATGAAGAAGATCGACACCAGCAGAACCGCGAGCGTCGAGGTAATTGCCGGCAGCGGCAGATACTCGAAGAACCGGAACAGCCCCACTGATACGTCATTGGCGATAGCCGCGCCGAGAGCGCCGTTGGCGATGCCGGTATCGATAAACATCGCTGTATTGCCGAACACCGTCATCCAGAAGAAGGTGAACCCGGCGGGAATGAAGAGGACGGCGACGACGAATTCCCGCACGGTTCTGCCGCGGGAAATGCGGGCGATGAACATGCCGACGAATGGCGACCAGGAGATCCACCAGGCCCAGTAGAACAGGGTCCAGGCATCAACCCAGGGCGTCGGCTCATAGGCGTAGATGTTGAATGTGCGCAGGACCAGCGTGTCGAAATAGAGACCGAGGTTCTGCACGAAATCCCGAAACAACAGGCTGGTCGGACCAACCACGAGAACGAAGATCATCAACAGGATGGCGACGATAAGATTGGTTTCCGACAGGATGCGGACGCCCTTGTCGAGGCCGGTCACGACCGACACGGTCGCCATCGCGGTCACAACTGCGATCAACGGCAACTGCACAGCGATGCCGATCGGAACGCCGAGAAGGTGGTTGAGACCCGCATTGATCTGCGAGACGCCGACACCGAGCGACGTGGCGATCCCAAACATCGTGCCGACAATCGCAAAGATATCCACCGCGTGACCGATCGGACCATCGATACGGTTTTTGAGAAGCGGATAGAGGCCGGAACGGATCGTCAGCGGCAGGTTGTAGCGATAGCCGAAATAGGCGAGCGACAGGCCGACAACGGCGTAGATTGCCCAGGCGTGTATCCCCCAATGGAAGAAGGTCACGGTCATTGCTTCGCGCATGGCTGCGACCGAACGCGGCTCGGCCGTCGGCGGCGCCATGAAATGCGTCATCGGTTCACCGACGGCGTAGAACATCAGGCCGATCCCCATGCCGGCGGC
Organism: Neorhizobium sp. DAR64872/K0K18; assembly: GCF_050500175.1. Lineage (NCBI taxonomy): Bacteria > Pseudomonadati > Pseudomonadota > Alphaproteobacteria > Hyphomicrobiales > Rhizobiaceae > Neorhizobium > Neorhizobium sp. DAR64872/K0K18. The sequence goes on along the minus strand of NZ_CP191445.1, from coordinate 1,205,320 downwards.
AAACAGCATGGCGATCCACGACAGAAAGCGGAAATCGGGAACGGAATCATCCGGACCAAGCTTGAGCTGTCCGAAGCGGCCGAAACAGAGCAGCAGGACGGATGCGAGAAATATGCCGACGGAAAGCAGATAGAACCAGCCGAACGCGCCGAGGATCGATGCCTGCACGGCGCCAAAAAAAGCGCCCGCTTGCCCGGGTATGGCGATGCCGACCACCAGAAACAGACCGATGACGATGACTGAGCCGTAGAAAACCGGGGGGTTGATGACAAAACTTTTCATACCGCGGATTTGTCCTCCTGCGCTCCGACTTGCGGATCATTGGGACGGACGATCCCGCCCCAATCCGGCCGCTTTTCAGGGAAACTAGGCGGCGCTCCTGAAAAGTCCACAATGACGACGCAAGCAGATGCCTATCGCAAATGACCATCCTTCGACCATGACGACGAAGCATGATACGAGACCGAAGTTTGCAATCGTGCTCCAGCTTGGCCCTCGTTACTTGCGAACAGCGTATGTCGGCCTCCGGTGAGGCGTTGAAATGCGCGGCACGGATGAATATGCTCGGAGACGAACTCGCCGCGGGTCGCGTCTGTTGAGCGACGTACGCCGACGGCACTCGAAGAGCTCTGTAACAATGGCTCCTATCGCAAACTTCGGCGGCGGCATGCTTCGCGATTCAGACCTTCAAACATGTCGGAGACGGTCGATCCTTGGGACGAGGCTGATGTCTTGAAGGCGATGCTAATCGCATTGCAAGTGTGTGAAGTTTGCAAGGACGAGCCGATTAAGCGGCTAGGAAAGCGGTTGCCGTTTTCACGCAGACAGGCTTCAGCTGCGAATTCGAGATGGCAATCCTGCGTAATCCGATACTCCGGCAACCGCGCCGAACACATCTCCGACCCCGATCAGCACAGGCTCCTCGACGCCGATCGTGCGCATGGCATCGCCAAGGCTTGCGAGCGGGCCAGACCAGCGCTGTTCGTGCGGGCGGCTGACGGAGGAGACAACGACAACGGGCGTGTCAGCTGTCATCCCGTTGTCCATCAAGCGCTGCTCGATCTGGCCTGCCATGCGTCCGCCCATGTAGAATACCGAGGTCTGGTCGGGTTTGGCGAGCGAGGCCCAGTCGACGGTCTGGGGCAGTTCATGATCCCGCGAATGGGCCGTGACGAAGCGGACCTGCTGGGCGTGGTCGCGGTTGGTGAGCGATGTCTTCAGCGACGCAGCCATGGCCGACGCTGCGGTGATGCCCGGTACCACGTCCACGGCGATGCCCTCGCTTTGCAGCCGGGCGATTTCTTCGCCAGCCCGCCCGAAGATCATCGGGTCACCGGATTTAAGCCGGACAACGCGTTTGCCGTCCTTTGCGAACCGCACCATCATGTCGTTGATGTCATCCTGGCGACAGCTCTCCCGTCCGCCTCTCTTGCCGACGAGGAACCGCTTTGCCTCACGCCTCGCCAGTTCCAGCACCTCCGGCGAGACAAGATCATCGAACAGGATGACATCGGCGGCCTGCAGCGCCCGCATGGCCTTGAGCGTGAGCAGTTCGGCATCTCCCGGCCCCGCACCGACCAGGGTCACCGATCCCAAACTCGGAACCGAGGCGATCTGCTCGGCGGTGGCGAGCAACCGGTCCGCGGTATCTTGCGCTGGTGGCTCGTTGGTCGAGAGGCTTCGGGCAACGAAACGCTCCCAGAAAAGGCGTCTTGCCGGACCCGGCGAAAGCCGGCGGTTGACCGCCTCCCGCACCGACTGCGCAAGGCCTGCCCATTGCTTCAGCGCCGGCGGCAACAGTGTTTCGATCCGCTGGCGGATCGCCTGGGCCAGAATCGGTGCCGCCCCGTCCGTCGAGATCGACACGATCACCGGAGACCGGTTGACGATCGAGCCGAACTGGAACTGGCAATAGGCAGGCTTGTCGATCACATTGACGGGGATGCCGGCCGCGCGCGCCGCGCAGTAGAAGGCCTGCGCCTCGGCTTCGGTCTCGCAGTCGGCGAGCGCCAGCGACGCCCCGGCGAAGATACCGCAATGCCAGGGATGGTCATGATGCGTCAGCCCGGTCCGCGCGACCAACGCCTTCATCGTGTCGCCAAGCTCAGCGGTTTCGCAGTAGAGCTCCACCTCAGCGCCGCAGGCCTGCAGAAGCTCTGCCTTCCAGGCGGCGCCATCCGATCCGCCCGCCATGACCGCCCGCTTGCCCGAAAGGTTCCAGAAGACCGGCAGCTTGGCGAGTGCTGCGATGCGTTCGTTTCCGTCACTCTGCTGCAAGGGTTTGCGTCGCATCCAGGATCCTCCTGATTTCGGGGCGGCAGGAGCCGCAATTGGTTCCGGCATTCAAGACTAGGCCGACGGCTTCCACAGAACGGCAACCGCGATGGGCGGCGGCACTAATCTCATTGATACCGACCGAAAAACAAGAGCAGACGATCGCGCCCTTGTCCGGTCGCCCCGCTGCCGGACGGCCGGCTATGAGCATGGAACGGGTGCGGCTGTCCAGATGCCGCTCCTTCAGCTGCTCGACCGCCCATTGCCGCGATACGCTGACCGGTTCCGGTGCCACGAACAAGGCTGCCAGCAGATGCTCTCCGTCAAAGGCGAGCAGGCGGTGATCCCCGGCCTGCCGGTCGAGGTAACCGGAGAAGTCCTGGCGCTCGTCGAGTTGCAAGCTGCGCCGCAACCAGTCCTCCCAGCCATCGGCGGGCGGGTCGCCTGCAAATTCCAGTCGGTAACCGCTTTCGGTTCTCGCGATCGCCCAATAGGCAAACGGGAGATCGAGCGGACGCTTCGCCGTCACCAGGAAGCCATGCGCTTGCGCCTCGTGGCGGGAAACGGAAACGCGCGCCATCTTCAAGGCAGGCTGGCCGGACACCGGATCGACGCGGCGTGGAACCAGCGTATCGACGCGGGCACTCGGCGCCGTCTCGCCGGTCCAGTGCATGGGAATGAAGACCGACCCCCGCATCTGCCGTTCAGTCAACAGGGCGCGCACGATGATCGACCTGCCGTTTTCGCCTTCGACATGCACGAGGTCGGCATCGCCGATACCGACGTTCGCCGCGTCCGCCGGATGGATCTCGCAGAAGGGCTCCGCGATATGGGCGGAGAGCCGGGCACTCTTTCCCGTGCGCGTCATCGTATGCCAGTGATCGCGGATCCGGCCCGTATTGAGGGTTAAGGGAAAACAGGCATCCGTCTTTTCCAGCGCGGGCGTCGCGACCGGTACGAGACGAGCCCTTCGATCGGCAGTGAAGAAACCACCATCGGCGAAGAAACGGGCAAGCGTTGAACCGTCACAACGCGACGGCCACTGGAATGGCTGGAGCTCCTCATAAGCGCTGTGGCTGATTGCGGCATGGGCGCCGATGTCGAAATCGCGCTCGCCCTCGTTCTCGAACGCGGATAGGGCCGCGTGCTCGGCGAAGATCTCGCCCGGAGCGCCGTAATCGAAAGCCGGGCCGAACCCCATACGCTTAGCCACCTCAGCCATCTGCCACCAGTCGGCGCGGGCCTCGCCCGGCTCAGATAGGAACGGTCTCTGCCGGGAGATTCGACGCTCTGAATTCGTCACCGTGCCGGATTTTTCGCCCCAGCCGGTGGCCGGAAGCAGGACATGGGCGAGACGGGCCGTATCGGTATCCTGCTGGATGTCCGAGACCACCACGAAGGGGCATGCCTTGAGGGCCGCCTTGACCGCATCGGCCTCGGGCATGGAGACAACCGGGTTGGTCGACATGATCCAGATCGCCTTGATCCGTCCGTCCGCCACCGCCTCGAACATGTCGACGGCTTTCAGGCCGGGTCTGTCGGCGATGGTGGGTGAATTCCAGAAGCGCTGCACCCGATCCCTGTGCACCGGGTTCTCGATTGCCATATGGGCCGCCAGCATGTTGGCGAGGCCGCCGACTTCGCGTCCGCCCATGGCGTTGGGCTGGCCGGTCAGCGACAGAGGTCCCATGCCGGGCCGGCCGATCCGGCCTGTCGCCAGGTGGCAGTTGATGATGGCATTGACCTTGTCCGTGCCGACAGCCGACTGGTTGACGCCCTGGCTGTAGCAGGTGACGACCTTCTCGGTTTCTCCGAAGAGACGGTAGAACTGGCGGATGAGCATGCCGGACACGCCCGTCGCCTCCGAAAGGTCGGAGACAGAGCCGGGTGACGCTGCCATCAACGCTTCGGGGAAGCCGGATGTGTGCCTCGACACGTAGTTTTCATCCACCGCTCCGGTCTCGGACAGATAGTTGAGCAACCCGTTGAACAGGGCGATGTCGCCATCGGCGGCCACGGCCAGATGCAGATCGGCGATGTCGCTGGTCGCGGTTTTGCGCGGGTCGATCACCACCACCTTCATGGAAGGCCGGGCAGCCTTGGCCGCCGCCAGACGCTGGTAAAGGACAGGATGGCACCAGGCCATGTTCGAGCCGACCAAGACCACCAGATCCGCCAGCTCCAGGTCCTCATAGCAGGCCGGGACGGTATCGGCGCCGAAGGCGCGGCGATGACCGGCAACGGACGAAGCCATGCACAGGCGTGAGTTGGTGTCTATGTTGGCGGAGCCGATAAACCCCTTCATCAGCTTGTTGGCGACATAATAGTCTTCGGTCAGCATCTGCCCGGAAACATAGAAGGCGACGGCATCCGGCCCGTGCTCGGAAATTGTCCGCTGGAAGTTTGCGGCAACGAGATGGAGCGCTTCGTCCCAGCCGGCTCTTTCGCCATGCACTTGAGGGTAAAGTGCGCGACCGTCCATATCCAGCGTTTCGGCCAGCGCCGAGCCTTTCGAACAAAGCCTTCCGTAATTGGCGGGATGGTCAGGATCGCCCGCCACGCTGATCTTGCCCTCGTCGTCGACTGCGGCGATCACGCCGCAGCCGACACCGCAATAGGGGCAGGTCGTCTTGGTTACACCGGACATGGTGGCTTCCCGCATCTCACCAACTATTGTAACCGAGATATTTTCCGCTCATGCGAATCTCAATGCGGTCGCCCTTCGGATTGGCAACCTTCTCCACCACCATGTCAAAATCGATGGCGCTCATGATGCCGTTACCGCATTTCTCCTGGATGAGCTCTTTCAGGGTCTCGCCGTAAACTCCAACGATCTCGTAGAGCCGGTAGATGCAGGGATCGGTAGGGATATCGCGACCCCAGACCTTGGTCGGGAACTCCGCCAGGACGACAGCACATTCCTGGGGCAGACCGAGATCGCGCACCAGAAGATCGGCCTTCACGCGTGGCAGCGCATTCATTCCAAGGCAGGCCGAGGTAACAAATACCTCGCTCATGCCGATCCCTTCGGCAATCGAGGCCCAGCTCAGGCCGGCCTGCCGCTTCTTCTCGTAGATCATCTCGGTCACGTCTGATTTTGACAGCATCATTGCCTCCTTGGGAATATGCGGGATGGGGGTGTTCACTCGGCCGCTTCCAGCCGTCTCTCCAGGAGGATGGACAATTCGCCGTCCGTGTTGCGCAGCGGCAGTGTCGCGACGGAGCCTTCGTCGGCGCCGAGTGCGCGGCCGCTCTCAAGCGAGATCACCCAGTTGTGCAAGGGGCAGGTCACGGCCTTGCCATGGACGATGCCCTGGGAGAGCGGACCGCCCTTGTGCGGGCAACGGTCCTCGATTGCAAAGACCTCGTTTTCGGCCGTGCGAAACACGGCAACCTTACCCTGCGGCGTCTTTACGCAACGCGCCCCGCGCAGCGGAATGTCGTCTATTCGACCGATCGTCATCCAGTTGCTGTTCATCGCCTCACTCCGCTGCCTGGTTGTAGCTGATGGTCGCCATGGGCTTGAACTCGTGCTTGTCCTTGCCCGAGACACGCTCCGACCAGGGGTCGACCTGGGCGAATGTCTGGGAGAAGACGAAACGGTCGTAATAGGCACGGCGTTTTTCGGGATCGCCCATGATCTGGCGGCGGATCTCGTCGTGGCCAATGCGTTTGGCCCATTTGTAGATGCGCTCAAGGTAACGGCCCTGCTCGCGATACATCTGGGTGAGCGCCACGATATGCTCCAGCGCCTCATCCTCGGTTTTCACCAAACCCAAAACATCCGTGCCCTTGATATCGAGACCGGCGGCACCGGCGAAATGGATCTCGAAACCGCTGTCGACGCAGATCACTCCGATATCCTTGCAGGTGGCTTCGGCGCAGTTGCGCGGACAGCCGGAGACGGCAAGCTTCAGTTTGGCTGGTGTCCACGAGCCCCACATGAACTTCTCGACGCGGATGCCGAACCCGGTCGAATCCTGCGTGCCGAAGCGGCACCAGTCGGAACCGACGCAGGTTTTTACCGTGCGCAAGCCTTTGGCATAGGCCTGACCCGAGATGAATCCGGCCTTGCCGAGGTCGGCCCAGACGGCCGGCAGATCTTCCTTCTCGATGCCGAGCAAATCGATGCGCTGGCCGCCGGTCACCTTCACCATCGGTATTTCGAACTTGTCGACGACATCGGCGATGGCGCGCAGTTCCGCGGCGTTCGTCACACCGCCCCACATGCGCGGCACGACCGAATAGGTGCCATCCTTCTGGATGTTGGCGTGCACGCGTTCGTTGATGTAGCGCGACTGGTAGTCGTCGGCATATTCGTCCGGCCAGTCGCAGACGAGATAGTAGTTGAGCGCAGGCCGGCACTTGGCGCAGCCGCAGGAGGTCTTCCATTGCAGTTCCTGCATGACGGCGGGAATGGTCTTCAGACCCTTGGCCTTGATTAGGCGGCGGACGTCGTCGTGGCCAAGCTCGGTACAGGTGCACATCGGCGTGACGGCGGCCGGGTTGTAAGCATCGCCCAGCGTCAGCGCCATCAGCTGCTCGACGAGGCCAGTGCAGGAGCCGCAGGATGCGGATGCCTTTGTGTGGGCGCGGACGTCATCCAGCGAGGTCAGACCCTTGCCGGTGATGGTCGTGGTGATCTTGCCCTTGCAGACGCCGTTGCAGCCGCAGATTTCCGCATCATCCGGCAAGGCTGCAACGGCCGCCATAGGGTCCAGCGGAGACCCTCCCTGGTAGGACTGGCCGAATATCAGGGTGTCGCGCATTTGCGAGATATCGGTCCCGCGTTTCATCAGGTCGAAGAACCAAGAGCCATCCGCCGTTTCGCCGTAAAGCACGGCACCGACGATCTTGTTGTCCTTCAGCACTAGCCGCTTGTAGATACCGGCGGACGCATCGCGCAGCACGATTTCCTCGCGGTCGGGCGCTTCGGCAAAATCGCCTGCCGAAAACAGGTTGATGCCGGTGACCTTGAGCTTCGTGTTGACGACGGAGCCATGATATTCGCTGGTCCCGCCGATGAGGCGATCAGCGAGAACCCGGGCTGCTTCATAAAGGGGCGCAACGAGCCCGTAGCAGATCCCGCGGTGTTCGGCGCATTCGCCAAGCGCAAACACATGCGGGTCGGAGGTCATCATGCCGTCGTCGACGACGATGCCGCGGTTGACGGCGATGCCGGCCTCCTTGGCAAGGCTCGACGCCGGGCGGATGCCGACGGCCATGATCACCATGTTGCCGGTGATGACGCGGCCGTCATCCAGCTCGATACCCTCGACCTCGTCGGTGCCAAGGATCCGCTTGGTATTGGCCTTGGTGATGATGTCGATGCCGCGTTCGGTCAGCGCCTTTTCGAGCAGATAGGCGGCGGGCGGATCGAGCTGACGGTCCATGATGGTCGGGTTGAGGTGAATGACGGTCACCTCCATGCCCTGCCGCTTCAGCCCGTAAGCAGCCTCCAAGCCCAGCAGCCCGGCGCCGATGACGATGGCGCGGCCCTTGGCGCCCGCAATCTCGACCATCTTCTCGACATCGGCGAGATCGCGGTAGGCGAGAACGCCGGGCAATTGGTGACCCGGAACCGGGATGATGAACGGGAGAGAACCGGTGGCGATGACAAGCTTGTCATAGGCTGCGGTAATGCCGTTGGCCGAGGTGACCGTCTTCGCCTGGCGGTCGATCTCAGTGACCCTTGCACCCTTGTGCAGGGTCACGCCATGGGTGGCGTACCAGTGGTCATTGTGGATGACGATGTCGTCGTAGCACTTTTCGCCGGACAGAACCGGCGAGAGCATGATGCGGTCATAGTTGACGCGGGGTTCGGCGTTGAAAATGGTCACGTCGAAACGACCGGGGGCCTTTTCGAAGAGCTCTTCCAGCATGCGACCGGGCGCCATGCCGTTGCCGATGATAACGAGCTTTTCCGTCATGTCGGTTACTCCGCAGCTTCGACGAAGCGGTGACGTTCGTAGAGGAACTTCAGCACAGCTTCGCGGGACTTGAGGTAGGTTCGGTCGGCCGCGAGCGCGATGCGGTCGCGTACCCGCGGGATTGGCACGTCAAGCACTTCACCGATGCGGGCGGCCGGGCCGTTGGTCATCATGACAATGCGGTCGGAGAGCAGCACGGCCTCGTCGACGTCATGGGTGATCATGATCATCGTGTTGCCAAGGCGGGAATGGATCTCCATCACCGCATCCTGCAGATGGGCGCGGGTAAGCGCATCGAGCGCACCGAAAGGTTCGTCGAGCAGGAGGATCTTCGGTTCCATGGCGAGCGCGCGAGCAATCCCGACGCGCTGCTTCATACCGCCGGAAATTTCGGAAGGGCGCTTGTCCTTGGCATGCGCCATCTGGACGAGGTCCAGGTTGCGCATCACCCAGTCATGCTTTTCGGCCCGCGTCTTCCTGCCGGCAAAGACCTTGGAGACCGCAAGATTGACGTTTTCGTAGACGGTCAGCCACGGCAGCAGCGAATGGTTCTGGAAAACGACGGCGCGTTCCGGGCCAGGCGCATTGACCTCTACGTTTTCGAGCAGGACGGCACCGGCGGAAACCCGCGTCAAGCCAGCGATCAGGTTCAGCAGGGTCGACTTGCCACAACCGGAATGGCCTATGATGGAGACGAACTCGCTCTTGTCGATGGTGAGCGAGATGTCCTTCAGCACCTCTGTTGTTGTGCCGGCGCGTTCGAAGTTCTTGTCGACGTGATCGATTTTCAGGTAGGCGCTCATGGCCGTCTCCTCAATTCCTGGCGGTGCCGCGGGTGACGATCGAGCCGAGCAGGCCCACCAGCTTGTCGAGGACGAAGCCGGTCACGCCGATATAGGCGAGCGCCACGATGATGTCGGTGAGGCGCGAGGAATTCCACGCATCCCAGATGAAGAAGCCGATGCCGACGCCGCCGGTCAGCATTTCCGCCGCCACGATGGCAAGCCACGACAAGCCGATGCCGATGCGAAGGCCGGTGAAGATGTAAGGGGCTGCCGCCGGCACCATGATGCGGATGAAGAACTCGAGCTGATTGAGGCGCAGCACCCGGGCGATGTTGCGATAGTCATCCGGAATGTTGCGCACGCCGACCGCGGTGTTGATGATGACAGGCCAGATCGAGGTGATGAAGATGACGAAGATCGCGGACGGATTGGAATTCTGGAAGGCGGCGAGCGAGAGCGGCAGCCAGGCGAGTGGTGGAACAGTGCGCAGAATTTGGAAGATCGGGTCGAGGCCGCGCATGGCCCAGACCGATTGGCCGACAAGGGCGCCAAGGAAGACGCCGACCACTGCTGCAAGCCCGAAGCCGATCGCGACACGCTGAAGCGAGATCAGCACGCGCCAAGCAAGACCTATGTCCTGCGGCCCGAAATCGAAGAACGGATGGGCGATCAGGTCATAGCTGTCGATCCAGACCTGCGATGGCGGTGGCAAAGTAGCGCCAGCACCGGAGCAGGCGATCTGCCAGATGGCGAGGAGCGCGATCAGCACCACCAGCGGCGGCAGTACGTTGCGACAGACGGCAGTGGCGGCGCGCCGGATGTTGAGCTTGCGGGCTGAGGGCTGCACCATCATGACAACGGTCGCGCTTTTCTCCGACGCCGCCGGCGTTTCTGGCGTTGTCGCCTGGTCTGACTTGCGGGCTGTTGCAGTCATGGTGATCCCTTCAAGTGATGTTCGTTCTGGACAAAACAGGCCCCCCATGCGCTGCCGCGTGAGGGGCCGCTGCTTCAGGCACTTGCCTTGATCGTCAGGCTCTCGAGATAGGCCTTCGGGTTTTCCGGATCGAAGACCTTGCCGTCGAAGAAGGTCTCTTTTCCACGCGAGCTCGACGCCGGAATGTCGGCGGCAGCAATGCCCAGATCGGCTGCTGCCGCGCGCCAGATGTCCTCGCGGTTGACCTTGTCGACCAGCGCCTTGATGTCGGTATCGGGTGCGAACTTGCCCCAGCGGACGTTCTCGGTGAGGAACCAGGCGTCGTGGCTCTTGAACGGATAGGAGGCATGGTCCTTCCAGAACTTCATCTCCAGCCCGGTATTCTCGACAAGGCGCCCGTTGCCGTAGTTGATGGTGCCCTTGAGGCGGCCGGCGACATCCTTCGGCGGGACGTTGAACCACTGGCGCTTGCCAAGAATGGCGGCCATCTCTTCCTTGTTGTCCATGCTGTCGGCCCACATCTGGGCTTCCATGACGGCCATCATCAGCGCACGCGCGGCATTCGGGTTCTTCTCGATCCAGTCGGAGCGAAGCCCGAGCGCTTTTTCCGGATGACCTTTCCACATCTCGCCGGTGGTGCAGGCAGTGAAGCCGATACCCTGGTTGACGAGCTGCTCGTTCCAAGGCTCGCCGACGCAGAAGGCGTCCATGTTGCCGACCTTCATGTTCGCCACCATCTGCGGCGGCGGCACCACGATCGTCGACACGTCCTTGTCCGGATCGATGCCGCCGGCGGCAAGCCAGTAGCGGATCCAGAGATCATGGGTGCCGCCGGGAAATGTCATGGCGACCTTGATCTCGCTGCCGGCAGCCTTCTTGGCGGCAAACGCCTCCCGCAGCTTGGAAGCATCGAGCTGGACCCCGGTCCCGGCATATTCCTTGGCAACCGAAATGCCTTGGCTGTCGAGGTTGAGGCGGGCAACGATCGACATTGGCACCGGTACGTTGTTCTGGGTCACCTTGCCGGTGGACATGAGATAGGGCAACGGGGTGAGGATATGCGCACCGTCGATGCCGTTGGCGGCACCGCCGAGCACGAGATTGTCGCGCGTCGCGCCCCAGGATGCTTGTTTGAGCACTTCCACATCCGGCAGGCCATGCTTGGCAAACAGGCCCTTTTCCTGTGCAATGATCAGCGGCGCGGCGTCGGTCAGCGCGATGTAGCCGATCTTGAGGCCGCTGACTTCCGGACCTGCCGAGGCGGCGAAGGCGCCGGACGGAAATGCGGCGCGCACAGCACTTGCCAGGGCAACGGCAGAACTGATCTTCAGGATCTGCCGGCGGTTGATGTTCATTCCTGTAGTCTTCGTCATAGCGTTGTGCCCCTCTGGTGTGACGGAGATCCGGAAACAAAAAAACGCCGCGTGCCCGTCTGCCGGGTCCGGGCGATAAGCGCCGGACGGCAAGGGAGCATGCGACGTCGGTGTCGGATGGGTATTTGCGCCTGATCGGGCGCTCATCTGTCCTGCGATCGCCATTGACCGCGGACAGTTAGATACAAGCAAACATCGTGCCAGATCGAAATAAGGCCATCAACGGGAACGATTAGTTTGCATTTTCGGGCAGTTGCCGAATGCGTAGCCGATTGCAGGGCAAGCGGCGCTGCACGTTATGAAGCCTGACTTTCGATGCAGATGCCTCAGCTTTGCGCACCGCGCGATTACGCTTCGGTCACGTCGTCGCCTGATGACGTCGAGCGAACTGCAAAACGCTCCGCATAGGCCTGCACATCACGAGGGTCGAAAATCTCCCCGTCCATGAAGCCATCATATCCCGATGCACTTCGTTCGCCCGGCTCATCCGGGGTGGCCGCGTTTGCGCCCAGCGCCATCTCGTAGAGGTCGGGCCGGAAGGCGCTCCTGACCCGTGCCATGCCTTCTTCGCTGAAGTCGGTCTGGCCCCAGCGTATCATCTGGCTATAGATCCAGCTTGCCTGGTCCGGCCGCGGATAGTTTGCCGCCTTGCCGTGGTAGAGAAAGTAGTCGGGAACGACCCGCGTCGTGCCCTGCGCATCCAGACTGAATTCGCCGCTGAGGACACTGCGGATAATGCTCGTCGGCGCCGCGATATAATCGGGGGCGCTGAGGATCTCTGCGAGTTCGTTGTGATTCTGGGCGTCGTCGCACCACCGCGCTGCCCTGTCGAGCGCAACGATGAGGCGCGACACCGTATCGGCATTGGTCTCAGCCCATTCCGGCCGCATGCCCAACACTTTCTCCGGCGCCAGAGGCCATATGTCCTGCTTGACCGCGACGATCCTGCCAGTCCCGCGTTCAGAGGCGATCATGTTCCAGGGCGCACCGACGCAAAATCCATCGATCGCGCCTGCCGAAAGCGCATCGGATGTCAGCGGCGGCGGCACCACGACCAGCTTGACGTCGCGGTCCGGATTGATGCCGCCAGCTGCCAGCCAGTAGCGGAACTCGTAATTGTGCGAGGAAAACGGATAGGTCATGCCAAGCGTCGGCATGGCTTCGCCGCGGGCGCGCATGTCGGCGAGTAGAGCCGCGAGAGCCTTCGCATTGGCAAGCGCGCCCGCATCATCGGCAAGCCCCGTCAACGACTTCATCCGCTCGAAGATCCGCGCCGACAGCGTGATGGCATTGCCGCCGCGGCTAAGCGAAAAGGGTGTGATCGTCGGCGAAGGATTGGATCCCAGCCCCAGCATGGAGGCGACCGGCATCGGCGACAGCATATGGGCAATGTCGAACTGACGAAACGCCAGCCGGTCCCGCACATTGGCCCAGGTGACATCCCGTACCAGTTCGAGACGCAGTCCCTCCCTTTCCGCAAAGCCGAGCTCGGCTGCAACGATCAGGATCGCGGCATCCATCAAAGGGATGTATCCCGCGCGCAGAAGCCTCTGCTCCTTGCCGCGGACACGTGACGGCGCTTTGACGGCGCTGTCGCCAGATTGCGTGGAAACACGATCACTCACCAGCATTCTCCGATCGATGCCGCGCTCAAAGCAGCATTCCTGCAGCCGTGACGACGCTTTGCGCGATGTCTGCCAGCTTCTTCTTCTCGTTCATCGCCGTCTGGCGTAGCAGCGCGTATGCCTGTTCTTCGCTCATCCCCCGCATCCTCATCAAAATGCCCTTGGCCCGCTCGATGACCTTGCGCTCCTCAAGCGCACTGCGTGCCTCGGCGAGTTCGCGCTGCAGCCGGCTGAAGGCATTGAAGCGGCTCACCGCCATATCGAGGATCGGTTTGATCCGTTCTTTCTTGAGGCCATCGACCACATAGGCCGAAACCCCGGCATCAACAGCAGCCTCGATCGCCGCCGTATCGGATCTGTCCACGAACATGGCAATTGGCCGCGAAATCATCCGGGTGAGCTGGAACATATGCTCCATCATGTCACGATTTGGATTTTCAATATCAATGATGATGACATCCGGATCCATCGTCTCGATCAGCCGCGCCACGCCCTGCATTTCATGGATGACCCTGACATTCAGGTGCCCCGCCTCGTTCAAACCCTCTTCGATGATCGAACCCCGGATGGCGTTCTCGTCGATGACCAGGATCGTTAGGTCCGTGGTGATTTTTGATCTGCTCATGCCGGGGCACCAGAGCAATGGCATGCGAGATGCAAGCGACCCACGCTTGACGCAGCCCCCCGACCCCGGAGCAAAGACGCACTCGTGTTGCTCACGATGGTCAGGGTATGCCTCACGTGGACATCGGGTGCGGCAATGACCGGCGACGCAAGTCCTTTGATCCTATCATGGCTCGAAAATGCGCTGATCGCTCTCATTCCGATGCAGCTCAGCGCAATCACGATGCATTGGATGGGCGTGTGAACTGCCAATGACGTCTCCCGGCAAACTATCTCCCGGTCACACGCAATTCTTAGGCCATGTGTCTAGTTGGAGTGATGGGGAAGAAAACTGGCTGGGCGAAACCGTACTGGAGCGTCAATTCGAGTATGTTCTCCATGCCCGAATGCATTCTGTAGGCGCGCTTACCGCTAAAATGGCCCGGATCGTCTGGGGCGTTCTGACAAAGTTGGAGCTCTTTATGAACGCAGAGATCCTGTAGTCCCCTGACGCTCTAAACTCGATTGCAATGCTCGTGAATAGTGATGACCCACCATTGGATCGATATGCAGGAGACCCGCAAGATAGCGGGCTTTGTGCTCGAACCATCTATCGGGAACAGTCCGTGCGGATCCCCTCGTATCCCGTCTACAACTTTAGGTTACTTGCGAGAGAACGGATGAATCCAAGCGACTGGAACAGTCATCCGCGATGTCGCGAAGCCTTGCGCGGACATCGCCGAGCTGGAAGCAGCAAAGGTTGCCAAACCCAAGCTGCTGTTCCTCGCGTGCAACAATGGCGACAAGGACACCTAGCGCGATCTGATGCAGACAGTGCTGATCGACAAGATCCCGGGTTACCAACCGACAACCCTGCAGGTTCACGGTGATATCGCCGACAACATCATATCCTTGGAGATCTTGTATCTTATGGAGCTGCAGTTCATGGCGGCAGCCAGCAACGATCTGATGGCGCGTATCGCGTCTGGTGAGATCGACACAAAGGAGAAAAAGCTTCTCGACCGTTATGCCGAGGAGCTTAATCCAAATATTTGGAATGGTCTTATTTACAAGTCTTATTGGTTTCGGGGCGTGATTGCGCCGAGACCTGTAAAATCGGCCGCCTTGATGGAGTTCGCACGGTCGGCAATTCCGCATTCGCCAAATCACTGATGACACGCGTGAAATCGCTCGCCCTGCCACCGACCGGTCGTCAAGCCGCTACCTTGCACGTTGAGAAGGCAGATGCCGCTAGAATTCGGAAACCTTGCCCCACGATGCCTTGGCGAAACGTTCCAACCTATAATTGGCCGGGTCGACGAAGGTAGCCTGCCCGGTCAACATCTGCGCGACAAGGAGGCCGGCACCGGGACCGATGCCAAACCCGTGACCGGAAAACCCGGCCGCGATCATCAGGCCCGGAATCTTGTCCACCGGGCCAATCACCGGCACGCCATCGGGCGTGCTGTCGATGTAACCGGCCCACGTGGCCTGAACGGGATTGGCAGAAAGGCCGGGTAGAAGTTTTCTTGCTCGTGCAAGCGTATCCTGCGCAATAGCGCGGTTCGGCTTCGGGTCGAGAATACGGGCCCGCTCCATGGGCGTCGGCCGGTCGAGCTTCCAGATGCGGCGCGTCTCGTGTTTCCAGCCCCAGCCCTGCAGACTGCCCGCAGAAAGGTTGCCCCAGCGACGGGTGAACATCGGCAGGAAGGCTTTGGCGTATCGAATATTCTGCGGCGTCGGGTCGAGCTGCGCCCGGCCGGAAACCGCCAGCGTCCAGCCGCCATCGCCGCGCGCGGTGATCGACACATCTTTTGTATGAAGCGCTGGTGGAATGTCTCCGGCGGCACCCGGACCAACAGAGAGGATGGTCGAACGCGTCGATGCCTGTGGCATTCCGACGCCAAGCTGGTGGCAGAAGGACGATGCCCATGCCCCACCTGCAACGACGACCTGCGACGTAGCGATGGTTCCCTTTTCTGTCACCACGCCGCTGACGCGACCGGCGGAAAGCTCGACACCGCGCGCGGCACATTCCTGCAAGACTACCCCACCATACTTGATGACGCCGAGCGCCAGAACGGGCGCGGCACGAGATGGATCGGCAATGCCGTCATCCTGCGAAAACACGCCGCCCTTCCAGGCCTTGGCCGTCGCTCGACCACGCTCGGCGGCCTCCTGCGGCGTCAGCATGGCGGTGCGCACGCCTTGGGTGATGGCAAAGTCGCGCCACTTCGCCCAGCCGGCGATCTCGCTTTCGTCATCGGACAGATAGGTCAGACCACAACGGCGGAAACCAGCATCCTCGCCAATCTCGGCTGCGAGCGCATCCCAAAGTTCGAGGCTTTTGGTCGCCATCGGCAGTTCGCGGGCATCGCGGTTCTGCTGGCGGCACCAGCCCCAGTTCCGGCTCGATTGTTCCGCGCCGATCCGGCCCTTTTCTAAGAGCACGACACTGACGCCGGACCGCGCCAGATAATAGGCGATCGAGGTGCCGACGATGCCGCCTCCGATCACCACCACATCAGCGCGGGCCGGCAGATCGGTTCCGGTGGCAATCGTCATCAGGGGCGCGGGCATAAAACTCTCCAGGCAAAACAGCAATGGTCTCGGCGTGCGACCCTATATGGTCGCCGTGAAATGCGGATCACGCAGCGGCAACGGTCGCGGCGTGTTCCTGTTCAAAATGGTCTAGCCCAATTGCGCACGTACATCCGCGTCCTCGAGCGTCAGGTCAAGCACATGCCGGGTGCGCTCGATGATGGCGTCGATTTCGGCTTCGGTGCAGCACAGAGGCGGCGCATAACCAATGACACCCCAGGCAAAAGCGCGAATGACAAGGCCGGCATCCCAGGCGCGCTCAAAGATACGCGTCGAAGGCAGGGATGCAGCGGGCAGCGGTGTTTTCTTGGCCTTGTCGGTGGTCAGCTCGATCGCGGCCAGCATGCCGCGACCTCTCACATCGCCGACCAGCGGATGATCCTTCAGTGACTGGAGACCTGCCTGCAGGCGCTCGCCCATCAGGCGACCGTTGTCGAGCAGTCCGCCCTCATAGAGGTCGAGGACTGCGAGACCAACGGCAGCCGAGACCGGGTGCGCGGAATAGGTATAACCATGGCCAACGACTGCCTTGCCGGCACCGTCGGCAATCGTCTGGTAGACCTTTTCCGACAGGAACACGGCACCCATCGGCACATAGCCAGAAGTCAGGCCCTTCGCTGTGGTGATCATATCCGGCACGATGCCGTCTTCGCTCGAAGCAAACATCGGGCCGGTGCGGCCGAAAGCGGTGATGACTTCGTCGACGACGAAGAGAATGTCGTATTCGGTGCACAGATCGCGCATTGCCTTCATCCAGCCCTTGGGCGGCACGATGACGCCGCCGGACCCTTGGATCGGTTCGGCATAAAATGCCGCGACGCGTTCCGGCCCGCCCAATTCCTCGATCTTTGCCAGAAACTGTGCCTTCGAGTGTTCGATGATGGCGGCAGCATCATCACCCACCGGGTTGCGGTAGGGATAGGGCGACGGGATCTTGTGCTGCCAGTCATAAGGCACGCCGAAACCGGCATGGAAAGCGGGAATGGCGGTAAGGCCGGCGCCGGCGGTCGAGGAGCCGTGATAGCCGTATTCCAGCGTAACGAACTGGTCCTTCTGCGGCAGACCGCGCGCGTGCCAGTAATACCGGACGAACCGCACCGTGCTATCGACAGCGTCGGAGCCGCCGAGCGTGAAATAGACATGGTTGAGGTCACCGGGCGCATGATCGGCCAGACGTGCCGCCAGCCGGATTGCCGGTTCCGAACCGAGGCTGAAATAGCCGGTGGCATAGGGCAGTTCGCGCATCTGCTTCATGGCGGCCTCGACGACGCTTTCCTGCCCGTACCCGGCATTGACGCACCACAGGCCGGCAAAACTGTCGATCAGTTCCTTGCCCGAAGCATCGCGCACCGTGGCACCTTGTCCCGACGTCAGCACGCGCACGCCGGCCGCTTCATGACCACGCCAGCTGGCGACCGGATGGATGAGATGGCGGCGATCGAGTTCGACAAGAGAATTGGACAGCATGATCATTTCCGGTTGTTGCGCCCGACCTGCATCGTTCAGATGAGCAGTGGCGACCTTTGATATGGCCCGATTATCCGGCCCGGAACGCGCACTGTTCGGTTGATTGACCGGCTGCCACGAAAGATTGCGCTGTTCGTGATCGATGATGCCAAAGGATATGCCGGCGCAGCGCAAAGCAGATGGCAATGGCGGGACAGCGTTCGCGCGGCTCCCGCAAGATCCTATCGCCGCGGCCTCGACATACGGTGTTTTGTGCTTCTGCCGACCCGCAATGCGGCCGGTCCATCTTCAAACAGGCCATAGGATTTGTGTCAGGAGCCGCGAAGGCTCGCCAACGCTCGCAACACAGGAATTCCCGCCATGACTTTCCGACCGAAGTTCGTCACCTTCGATTGTTACGGCACGCTCACCAATTTCGACATGGCGGGCGCCGCACGACGCATTTACGGCGATGATCTGGCCGAACCTGACATGCTCGCCTTCATCAGGAGCTTTTCCGCTTATCGTCTCGACGAAGTTCTCGGCGCGTGGAAGCCTTATGCGGACGTGGTTCACAATGCCGTGGAGCGCACTTGCGAGAAACATGGCGTGCCGTTCAAGGCCGAAGATGCAAAGCGCATCTATGAGGAAGTTCCGACCTGGGGTCCGCATGCCGACGTACCGGCCGGGCTCGCAGCCGTTGCCAAAGAGATCCCGCTCGTCATCCTGTCCAATGCGATGAAGAGCCAGATCATGTCCAATGTCGAAAAGCTCGGCGCGCCTTTCTTCAAGGTGATCACCGCGGAAGAAACCGGCACCTACAAGCCGCAGATGAATGGCTTTGAATACATGCTCGACGTTCTGGGTTGCGGGCCGGAAGACATTACCCATGTCTCCTCGTCCTTCCGCTACGACCTGATGACGGCGCATGATCTCGGCATCAAGTCAAAAGTCTGGGTCAACCGCAAACACGAGCCGGCCAACCCGTTCTACGAGTATACCGAGATCAAGGGCATTGGCGGCCTGCCGGGCGTGTTTGGCCTTTGAGGATGTGACATGAAATACCTCTCCTACTGGCACGATACGGCGCCCGCCTTCGATGCGGCATCGAAAGATGCCGCTGGCGGCAGCTTTGACTATGCGGTCATCGGCGCGGGCTTTACCGGGCTGGGTGCTGCCCGCAAGCTGGCTCAGGAGGGGCATTCCGTCGTGGTGCTCGAAGCCGAAACTGTCGGCTTTGGGGCATCGGGCCGCAATGGCGGCCATCTCAACAACGGCATCGCTCACAGTTACGGCCATGCCCGTGAAACCTTCGGCCCAGACAAGGCACGTGCTATCTACAAGGCGTTCGACGATGGCATTGCCACGATCGAGCGGATCATTGCGGATGAGAAAATCGACTGCAATTTCCGGCGGTCCGGAAAGCTGAAGCTGGCCTCCAAACCGGCGCACTACGAGGGCCTCGCCCGCAATTTCGAGGCGCTGCACAAGGATGCCGACCCGGATACCGCAATGCTCAGCCGCGCCGACCTCATCAACGAGGTGCGTTCCGACGCCTTTCATGGCGGCATGTTGCAGACAAAGAGCGCGATGATGCATATGGGCCGGTTCGTCAGCGGGCTTGGAACAGCCGCAGCCCGTCACGGTGCCGTCATCCACGAGGAGACACCCGTGACTTCGCGCGAGCGTGACGGCAATGTCTGGCGGCTGAGGACGCCACGCGGCGAAATTTCGGCAGGCAAGGTTCTGCTGGCGACCGGCGCCTATACCACCGCTGCTTTCCCCTTCTTCCGCCGCCGCATTATTCCGGTCGGCAGTTTTCTGATCGCCACCCGTCCGCTGACGGATGCCGAGGTGGCGGCGACGGTTCCGGGCCAGCGCACCTACGTCAACACCATGAACGTCGGCAATTATTTTCGCCTGGCGCCGGACGACCGGCTGATATGGGGCGGGCGGGCGCGTTTCTCCGCCAGTTCGGACCAGCGTTCCGATGCCAAGGCCGGCGCAATCCTGCGCGACAGCATGGCAAAAATCTTTCCGCATCTGGCCGATATCGACATCGATTATTGCTGGGGTGGTCTGGTGGACATGACCAAGGACCGCTACCCGCGCGCCGGCGAGGCCGAGGGCCTCTATTACGCCATGGGTTACTCCGGCCACGGTGCGCAGCTTGCCACCCACATGGGCGAGATCATGGCCGACCTGATGACAGGTTGCATCAACCGCAATCCCTGGGATGGCCTCGCCTGGAACGCAGTTCCCGGCCATTTCGGCAAACCCTGGTTTCTTCCCCTGGTCGGCGCCTATTACAAGGCGCTCGACCGCTTCCAGTAATTTTCAGGAGCAAGACATGAGCCTTCTCATCAAATTCGACCAGTCGAAACTCGGCACGCCGGTGACACGCAAATGCGACCCGGAAAAGCTGGTGGAGGGTGATCCGACCTACAGCACATGGGCATTCGAGGATGCCCGCAACGGTGAAGTGATCACCGGTATCTGGGAAGCCACGCCGGGTTCAAACCATTCCATCAAAGGCGAGAAGTTCGAGTTCTGCCACCTGCTAGAAGGTGTCATCGAACTGACTGAACAGGGCCAGGAGCCGCGCATTTTCCGCAAGGGCGACAGTTTCATGATGAAGCCAGGTTATGTTGGCATCTGGAAGACCATCGAAACCGTGCGCAAAATCTACGTCATCGTCGGCTGAAGCCGACCCACGCAGCAGAATCCCCAACGACTTGACCCGGAAACATCGCTGTTTCCGGGTCTTTTTTGATCACTGCACTATCGAAGAAAAATCAACACAGCGCCTGGCTGGCCAGCGCATAGACACGCCCGCCGCCGTATGGGGTGGCTCCTTGTGCGCCGGGCCGGGTCATTGCGATACCGCTGCCGACATGGGCAAGGCCCGCGGCTTCGACCAGCGCGACATCCGCCGCCGCATCGGTAAGATCCACACGCAGGAACTTTCCGTCATGGCGTGCGATGGAGGCTGCAAGCAGCGTCCTGAAAGCTTCTTCGTCTCGCGCAACCAGCGGCCCGAGTATGTGGCCGCGTCCAAACGGGCGGCAGGAGGCAAAACCGCGCAGACCGTTTTGATCCCGCGACAGCAAAAAGGGCTTTTCCTCGATCAACAGCTTCATCAAGGCGCGGCGGTCGAGGCCCTGGGCTGCCGCATCGAATGCGATCAGTTCCGGTAAGTCGGCATACGTCACCTCAGCGACCTCGGCATCAATGGAGGCAGCGCTGACAATGCCCTGATACTGACGGATCTCGCCGGTCGCGACGAAACCGAGTTTCTCATAAAGCGGCAGACCTGACTGTGTGGCGATCAGTCGGCATTCGCGACCACCGGCACGTTCCAGCAGCTTTTCCACCAGCCGGCGCCCGACACCAAGGCCGCGCATTGCCGGATCGACAATGATCATGTTGCAGGTAGCCGCCGTATCACCGTAAGGCGTGAGCAGCGCCGTTCCCATCAGTTTGCCATCACACACCGCGCCAAAACCCTGGCTGATCTCGAGCAGAAACTGCCAATCTTCCAGACGATGCGGCCAGGCTTCCTGCTGGGACAGACGCTGCGCCTCGACTGCATCGGGAGGTCCGAGATCGACGATGTTGATGTCAGAAGCGGTAACGGTCTGCATGAAGCCTCCACTGCGATAACATCCGATCCTCGCATGAGGCGGCAGTTGCAGGTCGCCGGGGATGGATGCCGTTGCCGCATTTTCTGCCAAGTTTCGAACGTGCTGCGAACGTTGCTGCCACAAGGCATGTGCGACACCCGACCATCCGGATCAATATCCGTGCTTCGGATCGACCAGCCCCTTCGGCAGTTCGCCGTTCAGATGCCGGCGGATGTTGGTGATGGTCGCCTCGGCGGCGCTTTCCGGGCGGCTGTGGCCGGCGATATGCGGTGTCAGCACAACATGCGGATGCGACCACAGACGGTGGCCGACCGGCAGCGGCTCGGGATCGGTGACATCCACGAACGCACCGGCGAGATGGCCGCTGTCGAGTGCTTCAAGAAGTGCGTCCTGATTGAGATGGCCGCCACGGCCCGCATGCACGAGGCCGGCACCCTTCGGCAATTGTGCGAAAAGTGTCGCATCGAGGATATGGCGCGTTTCATCCGTCAGCGGCAGCAGGCAGACGAGGATATCGGTTCCGGCCAGCATGTCGCGCAGGCCATCGGCGCCGTGGTAGCAATCGACGCCGTCGATGGTTTTGGCGGTGCGGCTCCAGCCAGCCAGCTTGAAACCAAAGGGGCGCAGCGCATTGACGGTCGCCATGCCGAGTTCGCCCAAGCCGAGAATGCCGACCTGCCGCTCGTCAGGCCAGACGAAATCGCGGGTCTTCCAGATTTCCTGTCGTTGCTGCGCGAGAAAGGCCGGCAGGTCGCGGTGCAGGCCGAGAACGCCCATCACCACATAATCGCGCACCAGCGTGGTAACGCCCTCCTCGATCATCCGCACCAGTTTTGCGCCCGGCGGGATATCGACGGCGGTCATCTGGTCGATGCCGGCGCCGGTCGAGAAGATCAATTCGAGATTGGGGTAACGCCTTGCGAGATTGTCCGGAAATGTCCAGGCCATCAGATAACGCACATCGGCCGGATCAGCCTCTTCCACCGAGCCCGCAAAGCCGACCTCCGGCATATCGCGGCCAAAAATCTTGCGGAACGTTTCTACACGGCCGGGATAGGACAGGATCTGAAAGGTCATTGCTTCTCCAGTTAGGTGCACAGGGCTGCCCGCCTTGGGCGTACAGCAATAAACCATATGACCTGGCTCAATCTTCCAGATCGGTAACGCCGAGGATCACAGCCAAAAGCGCATGCAGTGAGCGCAGTTGCGGTTCACGATCCACGTCGATCCATTCCTCGAGCGAGTGGGCACGGCCGCCGACACCCGAGCCGGAACCGATGCAGACCGCCGGCACGCCGAGGCTGATCGGAATATTGGCATCGGTGGACGATGCCGTCAGGCGCGGTTCAAAACCGAAAGCCTTGATCGCATCGAGACTCGACGTGATGATTGGCGCATTGTCGGCAACGGCGCCTGCGGGGCGGTGGCCGATGCGCTTGGCCTCGACCGTTACCTTGCCGGTAGAGATGTCGGCACGGGCGTTTTCGGCAGCGACCGCCTTTTCCAGCAGGGCATGGAATTCGCCATCGATGCGGTCAAGCTCGGTTTGCGACACGGAGCGCAGATCGAGTTCGAACCACACGGTTTCGGGCGTCGCGTTGATCGAGGTGCCGCCGCCGAAGACGGAAGGGGTCGCGGTGGTTTTGGGTTCCGTCGGCAAATGCAGTTCCGAAAGCCCCGTCAGCACTTCGGCCATGGCATAGGCCGGATTGACCGTGCCGAACGCGCCATAGCTATGGCCACCAGGACCATTGAAGGTCACGCGGTAACGATAGGAGCCGACCGCCTGATTGACGATGCGCGCCGTTTCCGGGCCATCGACGGAAATGAAGCCGTCGATGCGGTCGCGATACTGGCCTTCCGTAAACAGATGGCGAATGCCGCGCAGGTCACCCTTGCCCTCTTCGCCGACATCACCGACGAACAGGATCGTCTTTTTCGGGCGTATGCCGGACTGCTTGATGGCGCGCATCAGCGTCAGGTTGGCGGCAAGGCCGCGCGTGTCGTCACCGACGCCCGGTGCGAAAAGTTTGGTCCCCTCACGGCGAACGGTAACATCGGTGCCTTCGGGAAAGACCGTGTCCAGATGTGCGGCAACGACGAGATAACCGTCATTGCCGGTGCCGCGGATCAGGCCGCAGACATTGCCGATCTCGTCGTGTGCGGCCTCTTCCAGCCCGGCTTCCTGCATCATGTCCAGATAGGCGGCAGCCTTGCGCTCTTCCCGGAAGGGGGAGCGGGGATCTCGGTCAGCGTGATCAGTTCGTCGACGAAGCGGTCATAGCCAGCATCGATATGGGTAAGTGCACTCTTGAAGCCGGCGTGGGCGAGCACTTTGCGGGTAATGTCATTGGTCATGAAATGGCTTTCTTGAGAATCTGGCGTCAGACGTCGCGACACAATTCTGCACCGAGCCTGCGCAGCATCGCCAGGCATTCCTGCAACTCGGACAGAAGAATGAATTCGTCAGGACCATGCGCCCGCCCGATATCGCCTGGCCCGCAGATGATCGATGGAATGCCGGCCTCATGATACAGCCCCGCCTCGGTGCCGTAGCTGACGGCCTGAACCGAAAGATTGCCACTGAGCCGCTCCATCAGCGCGACAAACCCGCGATCCTCGCAGGGCGGCAGCGCTGGATACTGGGAGGTTTCACGCCATGTGGCCGAAAGATTGCGTCCTGTCGCCTTCGCTTCGGCGTTGAGCGCGTCGATACGGTCGATAATCGAGATGCTCAGCGCACGCGGATCAATGCCCGGTATGGCGCGTGCTTCGAATTGGATTTCGGCGCTGTCGGGAATGATGTTGACGGCAGCGCCGCCGTGTATCACGCCGGCCTGGCAGGTAGAATGAGCCGGTGCAAACCGCTGGTCGAAAGGCCCATCCCTTTCCATTGATTGCGCCATCTCACGGATATGCACCAGCATGTCGGCTGCGGCATATATGGCATTTTCGCCGAGCGCCGGTTTGGAAGAGTGACCCGCCTTGCCGGTAAAGTGCAGCTCCAGCGACTGTTTGCCCTTGTGAGACAAGACCGGCCGCATGCCGCTCGGCTCGCCGATGATGGCGCCCACCGGTGGGGCGCAAAGCTCCGGGAGCTGGGCAATCATGTGGCCGACGCCGCGACAGCCAATCTCCTCGTCATAGGAAAACGCCAGATGCACCGGGCGGCGCAGAGGCATGGCGGCAAACTCCGGCACCATGGCCAGAATACAGGCAAGAAAACCCTTCATGTCGGTGGTGCCGCGTCCAGTCATTTTTTCTCCACTTACGGAGAGCCGAAACGGATCGGATGCCCAGACCTGATTGTCGACCGACACGACATCGCTGTGGCCGGACAGGATGTAACCCGGCTTGTCGCGCGGACCTATTGTTACGAACAGGTTGGCGCGGTCGCTTTCCGGTCCCGGCAGAACCGTCACGTCGATGCCGTCATGCGACAGGTGTGACCGTAGGCAATCGGTCACCACAGTATTTGGCGTGCCGGGAAGTGACGGGATGGCGACCAGATCGGAGAGTATTTCCTGCACAGACATCCGCGTCCCCATCTTTGTCAATTACAGTCCGCCGATATGAAAGGTCTTGGTCTCGAGATATTCCTCGATACCCAGTTGCGAACCTTCCCGCCCGAGGCCCGACTGCTTGATGCCGCCGAAGGGGGCCACCTCGGTCGAGATCAGCCCGGTGTTCAACCCCACCATGCCGGTCTCCAGCGCCTCACCGACACGGAAAGCTCGCGCCAGATCGCGGGTGTAGAAGTATGAGGCGAGACCGAAAGGCGTGTCGTTGGCAATGGCGATCGCCTCTTCTTCGGTTTCGAAACGGAAAAGCGGCGCCACAGGCCCGAAGGTTTCTTCTTGGGCGAGTATCATCTGCGTGGTGGCGCCGCTCAGAACCACGGGCGTCACGAACTGCGCGCCCTCTGCGCCGGAAACGGCCGAGGAAATGACCTTGGCACCCTTGGCGAGCGCATCTGCGACATGGCGGTTGATCTTTTCCACGGCGGCCGAGTTGATCATCGGGCCGATATCCATGCCATCCGTCAGGCCATCGCCGACCTTCATTGCGGACACACGTGCCGCCAGCTTTTGCGAGAAGGCGTCGTAAATGCCGGCCTGGACAAGAATGCGGTTGGCGCAGACGCAGGTCTGGCCGCCATTGCGGAATTTTGATTGCAACGCGCCTTCAATGGCGAGATCGAGATCGGCGTCATCGAACACGATAAACGGCGCGTTGCCGCCGAGTTCCAGCGACAGGCGCTTCACTGTGCCGGCGCATTGCTGCATCAACAGCGAACCGACGCGGGTCGAGCCTGTGAAGGACAGTTTGCGCACCACAGGGCTGGAGGTCAGCACGCCACCGATCGCCTCGGGCTTGCCTGTCAGCACATTTATGACACCGGCCGGGATTCCGGCCCGCTCGGCCAGAACGCCAAGCGCGAGCGCCGACAACGGTGTGAAGTCGGAGGGCTTGATGACGACGGTGCAGCCGGCAGCCAATGCCGGCGCGACCTTGCGGGTGATCATCGCGTTTGGGAAATTCCACGGTGTGATGATGGCGCAGACGCCGACGGCTTCCTTCATCACCATGATGCGGCGCCCGGCTGTCGGCGACGGGATAGTGCTGCCGCCGATCCGGCGGGCCTCTTCGGCAAACCATTTGATGAAGGCATTGCCATAGGCGATTTCGCCACGCGCTTCGGCAAGCGGCTTTCCCTGTTCGAGCGTCAGGATGCGTGCCAGATCTTCCGTGTGCTCGTTAAGCAGCGCTGACCAGCGTTCCAGAAGTTTCGCACGCTCTGCCGCCGGGCGGGCGCGCCATTCCGGTAGTGCCTTTTGAGCAGCGGCAATCGCCTGCGCCGTATCCTCTGCCGTACAGTCGGGCACCTCGGCGATCACCTGTCCATCGGCGGGGTTGACCACCGCGATACGTGCGCCGTCTGACGCATCACGCCATTCGCCGCCGATCAGGCAGCTCGTCTGGAAAAGAGAGGTATCTGAAAGCCCAAGCATGAAAACATCCTTTCGTCTTGATCCATATGTGCAACGTCGGGCGCGAACGATCATGCGGTTCTTTTCCAGCGCCGGGCAGAATATGCTGCGCTCGTCGAAAAGACCGGCAGCAAATCACGGAGAGGTCTGCGACCCTTGCGACAAAGACATGAGGAGACATCGATGGCTGCCCACAAGATTGCATTGATCCCCGGCGACGGGATTGGAACACCGGTCACTCAGGCCGCATGGAAGGTGATTTCACAGGCCTGCGCGCTCGACGGCGTGGAGCTCGACGGCACCTGGTTGGACTGGTCCTGCGACACTTTTCTCAAGACCGGACGGATGATGCCGGAAGACGGCAGCGAAACATTGCGCGCATTCGATGGCATTTTGCTCGGTGCCGTCGGCTGGCCGCAGAAAGTGCCGGACTCGGTATCGTTGCACGGATTGCTTTTGCCCATCCGCAAGAATTTCACCCAGTACGCCAACATTCGACCTCATCGCCTTCTGCCGGGCGTGGTCGGCCCGTTGCGGACTGACAATTTCGACATTCTCTGCATCCGGGAAAACACGGAGGGTGAATATTCCGGTGCTGGCGGCCGGGTGCATCAGGGCACGGCCGATGAAGTGGCGGTCGAAACCTCGATCTTTACCCGTAAGGGCGTCGAGCGAATTTTGCGTTTCGGTTTCGAGCAGGCCCGGAAACGGCGCGGCAAACTGGCATCGGTGACAAAGTCGAATGCCCAGAAATATTCGATGGTGTTCTGGGACGAGGTCACCGATCAGCTCGCCGCCGAATATCCGGATATCGAGGTGTCGCGTTATCACGTCGATGCGATTGCTGCCCGCTTCGTGATGGCGCCGGAAACACTGGATGTCGTTGTGGCTTCCAACCTGTTCGGTGATATCCTTACCGATCTCGGTGCTGCCATCCAGGGCGGGCTGGGTTTTGCGGCGTCCGCCAACATCAACCCGGACCGCTCTGCCCCGTCCATGTTCGAACCTGTCCATGGTTCGGCACCGGATATCGCTCATCTCGGCATTGCGAACCCGATCGCCGCCATCTGGTCGGCGGCGATGATGCTGGAACATCTGGGCGAAACCGCATCGGCCGCTCGGGTCATGGCGGCCATCGAGGCGACCACGGCAGCGGGCATCGGCACGACACCCGGACAGAATTCGACGGACGAAATTACCAGGGCGGTCAGCGACCGCATCGTCTGATCAGCAACGACAGGACGAGCGCCTGCCGGTCCGACTGGCGGGCGGATTCATCTTCAAGACTCGGGAAACAGGGTGCGCAGCGGCAGGTGGTGTTTCACGAAGGGTGATTTCATCACGATGAAGCTGAAATACTTGTCGATGCCGATCTCGGCCTCGAGCAGGCGCTCCATCAATTCCTGATAGTCGGAAATGCTGGCCGTCACGAATTTCAACAGATAGTCATAACCACCGGAAATAAGGTGGCATTCTATCGCCTCTTCAACCTTTTCTATCGCTTGCTGGAAGCGCGAAAAATCGTTCTGGCGATGGTTGCTGAGCGTAACTTCGGTAAACACCGTGACGGTGGGCCCGAGTTTTGCCAAATCGATATGGGCGGAATAACCGGTGATATAGCCGACCTGCTGCAGCTTCTTCACCCGCATCAGGCAGGGGCTGGGCGACAGGTGAACGAGGTCGGCAAGTTCAACATTCGTCAGGCGTCCGTTTTTCTGCAACTCGTGCAAAATCCGAATGTCGATGCGGTCAAGCTTCACGTCTGTACCCTTGCGTTATCCGGCCATCCGGCCATCGCGTGCATGATATCGGGGAGTTTGCGATCCAGCCAGAGCAGAAGTCACGTCTCTCCACCGGTGGAGGTTGGCGCGGCAGATCCTATCCCAATGCCTGATTGGCCAGTCCGTACACCGTCAGTTCCGGCGCCTTGCCGATCGGCTCCAGTTGCATCGTGGTGACGTGATCGAACAGGACAAGGCCCGCCTGTTCAAGCGCTGCCTGCAGCGGTCCGTTCGGATGGCGCGTATCCATGCGCAGGAAATTGCCTTCGTGAGCCGCAATGAGCGGGCGGATCAGGGCGATGGCATCCTCTTCACTGGCGGCCACGACCGGGCCGAGCACATGGCCACGGCCGAAGCGGCGACACAGGGCGTAACCATTGATCCTGCCATTTTCCGCCAGCACCGTCGCTTCCGACAGCCGCAGAAGATGTTCGACGACATGGCTGCGGTCGGAGCCGAAACCGCGACGGTCGGCGTCGATGATCGCGCCAATGTCGGCGTCGGTCATGGACCCCACCCGCGTATCTTCGCCTGGCAAGGCAATTGCCGTTCCCTGATGCTGAAGCACCAGCGCATATGGCTGAAAACCCATCGAAAGATAGAGATTGTAGGCGGCCTTGGTGGCGTTGAGCCGCCGTACCTTGCCTTTTGTCCGCTGCAACATTTCATCCATCAGCCACCGGGCGGCGCCATGGTTCTGCAGGCGCGGCGAGGTGATGACCATGCCGATATTGGCGACACCTTCGCCGAGTGGAAACAGCATGGCCGAACTGACCGGGCGGCCGATCTCGTCAAAAGCGACGACACCTTCGCCGAGCGCCAGTGCCACGGCCCAGTCCTCGGGGCGATGCGGCCAGTTCACGGCGATCGAAAGCTCGTGCAACCGAGGAATATGCTCCTCCGCCATCGGAACGAGCTGAAGCTCGAAATTGTCGATTTTTCTCGTTTCCATGCCGCTATCCGCTCACCGCCGCTTCTGACAGAATAACACTCTAGAGAGGTATCGCAGCATATTCCGCGCTTTACCCGTGGCTGCGCATCATTTTCTTCTGCCGAGTTTCTTGGGCAGGGCGCCAAATGCGCAGTATCTTCGGTCCCCTGAGGTCCATACGGCACAAATGCCCATCCATCCTCCGGTAACCTGTCGGCACCACGGTCGAGCACACATCCTCGGCCGATCGCTTGAAAAACAGATGGACCTTGCATGACGCTCTCCTTTGATCCCGCCACGCTTCGCCTGCCGAAGGGCCATTTTATCGACGGACGTTATGTCGAGGGCGCGGACGCGCTGGAAATCCGGCGCCCGAGCGACGGCAAACCGCTGGCCGCTATTCCGGTCGCCGACGCGGCGCTGGTGGATGAGGCGATCCGGATTTCGGCACGCGTTCAGCGCGAATCCGACTGGGCGACCTGCATGCCGCGGGATCGCGCGCGCATCCTGCGGCGCTTCGCCGACCTGATCGATGAGGAAGCCAGTTATCTGGCACAGCTGGAAGCCGTCTGCTCGACCCGACCGATCACCCAGGCGCGCCAGAGCGACGTGGTCAACTGCGCCGACCATATCCGCTTTTTCGCGGAATTTGCCGACAAGGAAGGTGGCCAGGTCGTTCCGACCGCCGGCGCGCAGATGGGCATGATCCTGCATGAACCCTATGGCGTGATCGGCGCGATCGCGCCCTGGAACGTGCCGCTGTCCATGGCCGCGTGGAAACTTGGCCCAGCGCTTGCCGCCGGCAATGGCATTGTCATCAAACCATCGGAAATGACGCCGTTCTCGACGCTGTATCTCGCCGAACTGGCAGTGCGCGCCGGCATCCCGGCCGGTCTCGTCAATGTCGTGCTCGGCGATGGCCCGGTGACCGGGACTGCCATCACCACGCATCCGCTGGTCGGCAAGGTCAGCTTTACCGGCTCCACCCACGCCGGTGCGCAGATCATGCAGGATATCGCCCGCACCGGCATCAAGCCGATGACGCTGGAGCTTGGCGGCAAGAGCCCGCAGGTGGTGTTTGCCGATGCCGATATCGACCTCGCCGCCGCCTGTATCGCCCGCTCAATCACCGGCAATGCCGGCCAGGTCTGCGTCGCCGGATCCCGCCTGATCGCCGAGAAATCAGTGGCGCAAGAACTCGCCACCAAGATCGCCGGCCATATGGCGGCGATGCGGCCTGGCAAGACATGGGATGCCGACACCACGTATTCCCCGATCATTTCCGAGACCCAGATCGCCCGCATCGAAGCCATCGTCGATGCCGCCAAATCTGCGGGTGCGGAAGTCGTGGCCGGCGGCTGCCGCATGCAATCGGAGGGTTATTTTTATGCGCCGACCATTCTGGCCGGTGTCGATGAAACCAACCCGGCCGTGACGGAAGAGATTTTCGGACCGGTCCTGAGCATCCAGACATTCGAAACCGAGGAAGAAGCAACAGCACTCGCCACCCACCCGACCTACGGTCTGGCATCGGGCCTGTTCACCCGCGACCTGTCGCGGGCAATCCGTATGTCGCGCAAGCTGGAAGCCGGCACCGTCTGGGTCAACCGCTATGGTCGTTCACGCGACATGATCCTGCCGACCGGTGGCTACAAGAGTTCCGGCCTCGGCAAGGATCTCGGCCGCGAAGCCTATATGGGGGCGATGCGCACCAAGTCGGTGCTGATCGATCTCTGATCGTTCGAACGAGAATGGTCCAGAGCGATCCGGGCCATTTGTCTTTGGGCTGTATTTCCAAGCGTCACGCGTGGGCGAATTTGCGCACCAGTTCCGGGTCCTGTTGCAAATTTTCGAGCCATGTCGGATCGAGCGTCGGCAGCGAAGAGGCCAGCAGTTTCGTATAGGGATGGCGCGCCTCTGCATGCAGGTGAGCGGCGGCAAAGGTTTCCAGCTTCCTGCCGCCGAACATCACCACTACCTCGTCGCAAAGCGATTGCACGGTGTGGATGTCGTGGCTGACGAACAGGTAGGAAAGATGCAGTTCGCGCTGCAACTCCTTCAACAGTTCGAGAACCTTGGCGGCTACGACAGTGTCCAGCGCTGAGGTGATTTCATCGCAGAGTAGCACATCCGGCTTGGCGGCAAGCGCGCGGGCAAGGTTGATGCGCTGGCGTTGACCGCCCGACAGTTCGCGCGGAAGCCGGTGACGGAACTGCGCCGGCATGCGCACCATGTCGAGAAGCTCGATGACCCGCTTGTCGCGCGCTTCGCCCTTCATGCCGTGGTAGAAGGTCAAAGGGCGGCCGATGATGTTGCCGACCGTCTGAGCCGGGTTAAGCGCCGTGTCAGCCAGCTGGAAAACGATCTGCATTTTGCGCAGTTCGTCCTTGCTGCGGGCGCTGACCTGCGGGCGCAGTTCCTTGCTATCGAGAATGCAGGCACCCGCTGCGGCCGGCAGCAGACCTGCGGCAACCCGCAGGAGCGTGCTCTTGCCGCAGCCGGATTCGCCGATCACGCCGAGCGAATGGCCTCGTTGCAGGGTGAGGCTAACGCCGTCGACAGCAACGATATGCGGCCGGCCGTCGCTGTTGACAGGACCGTAACCGGCAACGACATCGCGCATTTCCAGAACGACGCTGTTGCCGGGGCGCGAGCCTGCAGCTTCCGGTTCCACCGGCTCGAAAGCCGAAATCAGCGCCTGCGTATAGGGATGTGCCGGGGCGCCGACGATCTGTTCTGTCTCGCCGGCTTCCTGAACCTCACCATCCTTCAAGACGATGATGCGATCGGAAATCTGCGCCACAACCGCGAGATCATGCGAGACATACACGCCGGTCATGCCACGATCGAGGATGGCGGCCTTGAAGGCTTTCAGCACCTCGATCTGGGTGGTGACGTCGAGCGCGGTCGTTGGTTCGTCGAAAACGACCAGTTCGGGATCGCCAAGCAGGGCCATGGCGGCGGCCAAGCGCTGCAACTGGCCGCCCGAGACCTGATGCGGATAACGGTCGCCGATGGTTTCCGGTGATGGCAACGACAGGCTACGGAACAGGCCAATCGCTTTCTTACGCGCAGCCGCCTTGTCCATGATGCCGTGGATCTCGGCGACTTCGACCACCTGATCCATGATCTTTTTCGACGGATTGAACGACGCCGCCGCACTTTGGGGAACGTAGGACACCGTGTTGCCGCGCAGCTTTCGACGGGCATTCTCATCGAGCCCAACCAGGTCGACACCATCGAGCAGGACACGGCCACCGGAAAAATAGCAGCCGGAGCGAGCATAGGCGAGCAGCGACAAAGCGATCGTGGTTTTGCCAGAGCCGGATTCACCGATCAGTGCCAGCACTTCGCCGCGCCGGACATCGAAGGACACACCCTTGAGGATCTCGATTTTTCGACCGCTGTCAGTGGTCGCGGTCACTCTGAGGTCTTCGACCTTGACCAGCGTGTCGCTCACGTTTTTTGAAAGAATGGTCATGGTCTACTCCAGCTGGTCGCGAATGCGCTGTGGCAGGTTGTCGATCAGGAGGTTGATGGCGAGCGCCAGGCTGGCCAGCGCCAGCGACGGCACGACCACGGCTGGCGATCCGTAGGAAATGCCGATCATGTTTTCGCGCACCAATGCGCCCCAGTCCGCGAAAGGTGGCTGCACGCCGAGGCCGAGAAAACTGAGACCCGACAGAAGCAGGATGATGTGGACGAAACGCAGGCCGAGATCCGCCATGATCGGTCCGACGATATTGGGCAGGATCTCGTGGATCATCACATAGAAATGGCCTTCCCCGCGTGCACGCGCCGCCGAGATAAAATCGAGCGCATTGACATTGACTGCCATCGACCGGGTGAAGCGGAAACAGCCGGGGAAAAAGATGATGGTGATGGCAAAGATCAGGATCGGGATGCTGGAGCCGCCGCCGGCGACGATGACCAGCGCTAGAAGCAGGTTTGGAATGCCGACAAACGTGTCGATGGCGCGGCTGAGGACCATGTCGAACAGGCCACCAAAAGCGGCAGCCAGCAGGCCGAGCGTGATGCCGATCAGCGCCGCAAGGATCAGGCCGACAAAGGCGATGCCGATCGTATAACGGGCGCCGACGATCAGGCGGGAATAGATGTCGCGACCGATATAATCGGTGCCGAGCCAGTATTCACCGCTCATCGGACCAAAATAATCGTAACTGACCATGTCGCCGACAGGGTAGTGAACCAGCAGCGGTGCAAACATCGCGACGATCGTCCAGAACAGGACGACAGCCAAGCAGACGGCAGCGATCGGGCGAATATGCATGCGGATCTTGCGTCGTGGTGCAGCGGAAACGGTCATCAGCGCAACCTCGGATTGGACAGGATGGCGATGATATCGGCTGCAGTGATCAGCACGAGATAAAAGCCGCAGAAAATCATCGAGCAGGTCTGGATGAGCGGCATGTCGCGCGTCGAGACACCATCAACCATCAGCTTGGCAAGGCCTGGATAGTTGAACACCGTCTCTACGATGATCACACCGCCCAGAAGGCCCGACATGCTGAGCGCAACGGAATTGACGATTGGCGCGACCGAGTTCGGCAGCGCATGGCGCAGCACCATGCGGCCGCGCGAAGCGCCCTTCAGCACGGCCATTTCCACATAAGGAGTCGCCATCGCATCGGCGATGGCCGCGCGCGACAGGCGGATCATTTGCGAGCAGCTGCCGAACACCAGAACGGAAACCGGCATGATGAAGGCGAGCACGATGGTGCGAAAATCGGCCGTTGCCGGGATGAAGGACAAAGCCGGCAGCCATTGCATGTAGACGGACAGCCACATCACCAGCAGCGTGGCGATCATGAATTCCGGGAAGGAAACGAGCATAATCGCAGCTGACGAGATCGCCCGGTCGAAAATTGAACCCCTCCAGATGGCGGCGACGATACCGAGACCGAGCGCCAGCGGAATGGTGATGGCCATGGTGATGGCAGCGAGTGTGAGAGAGTTCGGTAGGCGTTCGGCAACGAGGTTGGCAACCGGCCGGTCAGAGACATGCGAATAACCGAGATCACCGGTCAGCAGCCCAAAGATCCACTCGAAATAACGCAGGATGGCCGGACGATCGAGACCGAGCGTTTCGCGAAGCTGGGCTGCGGCTTCCGTCGTCACAGCCTGGCCAAGCAGTTCCTGTGCGGTATCGCCGGGCAACAACTCCGTGATGAAGAAGACCGCCAGCGACACGAGGAACAGCGACAGAACGGCTACCGCCAATCGCCCGCCGATCATCTCAAGGATGCGTTTATTCATATAGGCTGTGCCTCTCGCTCAGTCTGGAAATCCCGCAGAAAAGGCGCGCGGTATCCCGCGCGCCATGATCGATCAGGCGTCGAGCCAGACGGTGTCGGCAATGTTATAGCCCTGCAGCATGCCGAGCGGATGTGGATTGAGGCCGCCGACCTTGGTGCTCATGGCATCGGCGCTAGCGATATAGGCCGGGATGATGGTTGCCGCATCCTTGGCCACCATAGCCTGCATCTCACCGTAGATCTGCTTACGCTTGGCTTCGTCCAGAGAACCGCGCGCTTCGAGCAGCATCTGGTCGAATTTTGGGTTGATGTAGCGGCTTTCGTTCCAGGCGGCGTCCGACTTGTAGAGCAGCGAGAACAGGATATCCGCGGTCGGGCGGGCATTGATGTTGCCGAAGTGGAACGGCGCCTTGATCCACTGGTTCGACCAGTATCCATCGGCCGGCATGCGCTGCACGTCGATCTTGACGCCGATCTTGGCGGCATCCTGCTGCAGCACCATCGCCATGTCGGGCGAAGCCTTGGCAGCGTCCGAGCAGATCAACGGAATGCCGACGCCTAAAAGGCCGGCCTTTTCGAAATGATGCTTGGCGCGCTCGGGATCGAAGGCCGGCGCGACGACATCCGCATTGAAATAGCGGCTGGCGCGCTGGATCGGCTGGTCGTTATGCGGTTCGCCGAAGCCACGCAGGACGGCGCGGTTGATGGCATCGCGGTTGATGAGCGCGCGCACGCCGTCGATGAAGTCCTTCTTGGAGCCCGGCTCCATATCCATGCGGATATTGAGGTTGGTATAGCTGCCGCCGGGAGCGACCATCAGCCGAAGATTGGGGTTGGCCTTCACGAGCGGCGCCGAGCGGGCATCCATCGAAGCACCGATATGGATATCGCCGGAGAGCAACGCGTTGACGCGGGCATTTTCATCCGGGATGCCGAACATCTCGATACTGTCGACATAAGCCGCATCTGACTTGAAATAGTTCGGGTTACGCTTGCCGACCGTGCGGATGCCGGGTTCGAAAACTTCAGTCATATAGGGACCGGTGCCGACAGCCTTGGTGAAATCCGAGGTGCCCTCCGGGATGATGACGAAATGATAGGTGCCGAGGATGGCCGGAAGGTCGGCATTCGCCTGGTCGAGTTCGATGCGCACCGTGGTCTTGTCGAGGGCCTCGATCTTGATCATTGCCTTGGCCAGCGCATTGGCGCGCGAGGTCAGTTTCGGGTCGACATGGCGGCTGAGCGAATAGACCACGTCGGCGGAATCCATCGTCTTGCCGTTGTGGAAGGTGATGCCGGTCTTCAGCTTGATCGTCCAGACCTTGGCGTCCGTGGTGTCAAAACTTTCCGCCAGCTCCATCTGTGGCGTCAGCGACTTATCGAGCACCGTCAGCTTGTTGTAGAAGGTGGACATGCGCATGTAATCGCCCTGCGCCGAGGCGCGGACCGGATCGAGCGTATCGGCGGTCGAGGTCGAGTTGAGCGCCAAGCGCAACGCGCCACCCTTCTTGGGCGTTTGGGCGACAGCATTTCGTGCTGAACCGATGAACGTGCCAGCAGTTGCGGCGACAACGCCGCCGGCAGCGAGCATGCGAAGCAGATCGCGACGGGTCGCGCCGCGACGAATGGCGTTTTCAACTGCGCTGTCGTCGTTGCGGCTCCAGCGGGACTTATCGAACTGATGTGTCATGACGATGCTGTTCCCTTTATTATCGGTTTATCAGCGTTTTCGAACCTTTTAAGGCCTCACAGAGCCTACGAAAGGCAGGAATTCTCGCTTCATCCACTATTGCCCGCTTCAGGATGGCTGTTGCGCGGTATTTGCCACTTGGACCGCATAATATTTCACGAATTGCTGGCGTACAGGCGTTGTGTGCCGTGTGTTGCACTTCGCGTTCAGCGGGCGAAGGTGGCGAGCATGAAAGTGCGCCCGGGCGACACGCCGCGGGTGGAAACCTGAAAAGTTGAGGTAATAAAACTTGCTACCGAACAGTATCTTCAACAATAGCCTGCTAATGCCGAAGAGTGGCAACCATAGATGGAATAGACCTGAATGCTGATCTGCTATGCGATGCGGCTCAGCCAAAGCGGGTCTACACTGCAACAGCTGCAGCAAACTCAAAACTGGATAAAATTTGGTGGCAAGGTCACTTCCAACGCATCGTAAATCCCGTCAAAGCACCACCGAGCACTTCCGCAAGGCGACCGACATCGGCTGTCGAAATCATCCTTCTGCGATTTTCTACGAAAGGGCAGGATGCAACCATGCTTGCAGCAAAAAAAAGCTGCTTGCTGAAAGCGCTGTGGCGCATGGCTAATTCAACGGTTGCGGCGGTGACGCTTCCAGTCCGAACGATCCCCTCAAGGAACAGTAGCAGCTCTTCTCAACTGTCTTCCGGAAGTTTCCCTTGGCTCATCCATGAGTGCGATCAAATAAAGCCATGATGACCAGCCCCGCTGTTACGCCGGCTGCAAACAGGCTCAATCCTAGAATAACACTCCTGGCTGACAGGACAGGCCGCTTGGAGACATTTGCATCGGCTTGATTGACGCCTGAGGCCTCAAGCACGATGTCTTGCTGGATCCGTTTCGGGGATGATCGAGGATCTTGCGCAGTCGGTTGCGCGGCTCCCCATGCAGGGACGTTGGCAACCGTCACCTGCCGGATCGTCTCTTCATCGTGTTTGACGGTGAATCTCACGGCGGAATCCGACTTCAACTTCGTGAGGACTTTCCGAGCGGCTTCAACTTCATCCGCACCCTCCACGAGCGACGTCTGGGTGACGAGGTAATATGGCATGCAGCATTGCTTTCTGTTCACGCGATTGCAGTGTGATCGACCAGGCCGACTTGCGCCGTCAAGGCCCCACAGCCTTGAACACTCCCACTCCTCTTCCCAAATCACGTTCCACCCGCTGGTCCGGGCCCCTCTGGTGAAAGTCTTCGGCGCTTTCACGATGTCGGACCCCATACCGACAGATGCCGTAAGACACGGGACCAGGATGATGATCGCAGACATTGCCGCATGGATTTTTACGCTATTCGTTATCGATCCGCTGCATGCCGAGATGCGGCAACATCTCGATAACGCTAACGCGCCGGTAGAGCTTGTGCAGCAGTCGCGCCAATGCCTCGCTATTGAGGTTCCACGCCTCATCGACAAGGCCGGCAATGAGCCGGGCTGGGCGACGGCTACAGCGATCGGCATCTCGATTGGGTGGATGTCACCTGAACGGGTGTTTGATGGTGCCGATCCGAGCTGCGGCGCGTTGCGCGCACTGATCAGCACGAAAAATACGCGCGAGGCGGAAGGTTGACCCTGGCAGGGCCCGACGGCGAGCACGATACCGGCACAGCGTCCAAGACCTTGTCACATCTTGTAGCAAACGCACGCACCCTGGACGGCCTGACGATTGCCGACGCTCTCGAGCTCATAGGGAGGTCCGGCTTCGGTTTCGTGATGCTTCTTCTGGCACTGCCGGCGCTGATTCCGATCCCCGGTCCTTTCGGGATGATATTCGGCTCCGCGCTCGCAATTGTTTCGCTTCAATTCGCGATCGGACTGGAATCCCTATGGCTTCCGTCGCTGCTAGCCAATCGACGCATATCGGCAAAGGCATTCGAAGCGTTGGAGCGGTATGCATCGCCGTTGGTCCGACGGATCGAACAATTTGTCCGGCCGGGTCGGATGAAGGCATTTGCCGGACCACGCATGCCCTACCTGCTTGCGCTTCCGGTCTTCTGCCTTGCAGTCGCCGTCGCTCTGCCAATCCCGTTTGGAAACCTTGCCCCCGTTGCGGCACTCTGTGCGATCGCCATCGGTCTGATCGAGCGCGACGGTCTCGTGGTTCTTCTCGGGCTTAGTATGACGGCCATCGCGCTCGGCATCACGGGAGCGCTCCTTTACATGGCGGCTGGCGCCATCCCCTTGATTTAAGCTTCGTACTTCAGGACTTGCCAGTTTCGCCTACTGGTCGAGATAACGCTCTGCGAGCCGAGCCCACATCGCGGCCCCGGTGGTGAGGCTGCCGTCGTTGAAGTCATATCCCGAGGAGTGCAGGATTGCTGAGTCTTTGCCGTTTCCGAGACGCAGGAAGCTGCCGGGGCGATGCTGAAGGAAGTAGGAAAAATCCTCGCTGCCAGGAAGTAGCGGACATGTCGCCACGTTTTCAGCGCCGACTAGTTCCTCCGCGACGGCCTGGGCAAACGCGGTTTCCTTTTCCGAATTGACCACGACAGGATAGCCGTGTTCGTAGTCGATCTCGGCGGTGGCGCCATGCCCTTCGGCAACGCTTGCCGTCAGCTTGCGGATGCGCTCTTCGAGGAAGGAGCGGATCGCAGGATCAAAAGATCGCACGCTCATTGCGATCTTTGCCGTGTTGGCAATAACGTTCGAGGCTTCGCCGGCATGAATGGTGCTGACGGTCACAACCGCGGTCTGGGTCGGATCGACATTGCGTGACACGATCGACTGGAGTGTCATGACAAGGTTGCAGGCGATCAAGACCGGGTCCACCGTCAGATGCGGGCGCGACGCGTGTCCGCCCTTGCCGATGATGGTGATCCGGACGGTATCCCCCGCCGCCATGATCGGGCCCGGGCGCGTCAGCAGTGTTCCAGCCGGCATGCCGGGATGATTGTGCAGGCCAAAGATAGCGTCGATTGGAAACCGATCGAACAGACCGTCGGCGATCATCTTCTGGGCGCCGCTGACTTTTCCGGCTTCTTCCGCCGGCTGGAAGATTAGTGTCACGGTGCCGTTGAAACGCCGGGTCTCGGCGAGGTACTCGGCCGCTCCAAGAAGAACAGTCGTGTGGCCATCGTGCCCGCAGGCGTGCATCTTGCCCGGAAAAGTGCTAGCATAGGCCACGCCGGTCTCTTCCTCGATCGGCAAGGCGTCCATGTCCGCCCGGATACCGATGCTCCTGGTGCCCGTGCCATTCTTCAGCACGGCGACGACACCATGGCCGCCGACGCTGCGGGTCACGTCGTATCCCCAGCCTTCCAACTTATCAGCGACGTAGCGCGCGGTTTCGGCTTCTTCAAAGGAGAGTTCCGGGTGGGCATGCAGGTGATGGCGGGTCGCCTTCAGGTCTGCTTCCATGGCTTCGAAATCAGAGACGCGAGCGTAGAGATTGTCTTGACTTGGCATGCGGATTCCAGATTTTTTGGAGATTGGCGGACTGTTCCCCCGGCAATCAACCGGGGGCTAAAAGGGAATTCGGTTCAGAGGAAGCGCGACAGGAAAGACTGCGTGCGCGGATGCTGCGGATTGCCGATGACATCCTCGGGCTTTCCTTGCTCAACGATGACACCGCCATCCATGAACACGACGCGATCGGCGGCTTCCCTGGCAAAGCTGATCTCGTGGGTTACGACGATCATGGTCAGGCCCTGCTTTGCCAGATCCCGCATGGTCGCGAGCACTTCGCCCACCAGTTCGGGGTCGAGAGCCGAGGTCGGCTCGTCGAACAGCATCAGCTTCGGCTTGATTGCCAATGCGCGGGCGATCGCGACACGCTGCTGCTGGCCACCGGAGAGCTGGCGGGGATAGGCATCTACCTTTTCCGCCAGGCCAACCCGTTTCAGCAACTGCTTGGCATTCTCGATGGCATCCTTGCGGCTTTCGCGGTGAACACCGACAGGCGCCTCAATGATGTTCTGCAGAACCGTCATGTGCGGGTAAAGGTTGAACTGCTGGAAGACCATCCCGATCTTGCGGCGCTGCTTTGCAATGCCGTTGGCAGACAGCTTTTCCAGCCGGTCGTTTCTCAGCCGGTAGCCGATCTGCTCTCCATCCACTTCGATGAAGCCTTTCTGGATGGCCTCCAGATGGTTGATGCAGCGCAGGAA
Source organism: Neorhizobium sp. DAR64872/K0K18 (assembly GCF_050500175.1). Lineage (NCBI taxonomy): Bacteria > Pseudomonadati > Pseudomonadota > Alphaproteobacteria > Hyphomicrobiales > Rhizobiaceae > Neorhizobium > Neorhizobium sp. DAR64872/K0K18. The sequence continues at coordinate 1,165,273 of NZ_CP191445.1, read as the reverse complement.
GGTCGATTTTCCCGAGCCGGATGGGCCGAGGATCACGACCACTTCGCCCGGCATGACATCGAGATCGATGCCCGTCAGCACTTCGAGATGATCAAACGCCTTGTGGACGTTCCGGGCCTGCACCAATGGCCTTGCGGTATTGATCACGGTCAATGGCTCGCCTCCCCTGTCGCGGCTTCGACCTTGGCGACACCGGCATTGCGGCGCTCGCTGCGGCCGTAATAGGCCTCGATATAGCTCTGGCCGAGATTGAGAACCGAGGTGATGAGCAGGTACCAAAGGACCGCGACCAGCAGCATCGGTATGATTTCGAAGGTGCGGTTGTAGATCGACTGGACCGAGTAAAGCAGATCAGCCATGGCGATCACGCTGACCAGGGAGGTCGCCTTGATCATGCTGATCAGCTGGTTGCCGGTCGGCGGCACGATCGACCGCATCGCCTGCGGGATGATGATCCGCCACAGAGCACGACCCTTGGTCATGCCGAAGGCCTCTGCGGTTTCGGCTTGGCCACGATCGACCGAAATCAGGCCGCCACGGATGATTTCCGCCATGTATGCCGCTTCGTTGAGAGCGAGTCCGACGATGGCAGCCGTCATCGGGGTGATCACCGAATTGGTGTCCCAGCTGGCGAGCGTCGGGCCGAACGGAATGGAGATCGAAATCGCCGGAAACAGCGTCGACATGTTGTACCAGAAGATCAGCTGGACCAGCAGCGGCGTGCCGCGGAAGAACCAGATGAACAGGGAGGCAAAACCCCTCGCGAGCCCGTCGTTCGACATGCGCATGATGGCGATCACCAAGCCGACCACAACCCCAAGGATCATGGCGACCACAGTCAGACCGAGGCTGACGTAAAGACCGCTGATCACGGTGGGGTCGAAGAAGTACTGCGCGACGACCGGCCAGCCGAAGCCTTCGTTGTGGGCGATGATCCAGCCGAAATCTATGACGACAAAAGCGATCACCAGCCAAAGAAGCAGACGGCCGGTTCTGAAAGGCGTGTGGGCCGTCGCCACATCGCGAAAGTTCGCAGCGCCCTGAGGCGCCGCATCACTTTGTGTGCTGTTGATCATTTTGGAAGCTGCCCACCCAGGTTGAGGCCGGGCTGCTTGATCATGTTGTTCTCGAGGCCCCACTTCTTCATGATTGCGCCATAGGTGCCGTTATCCATCAGCACCTTGATGGCATCGACGAAGAGCGGGCCAAGTGGCGAGCCCTTGGGGACGACCGCACCCTGGAAGATGTCTTCGAAACCGTTCTTCTGGCCGACGCCGGCCAATTCCAGCTGGCCATTCGCCTGGGAGACGAAGTAGGTCAGAGGCGCCTGGGAGGAGAAGAAGGCGTCGGCACGCTTGGAGCGGACGGCGAGGATGGATGCCGGCTGGTCTGTATAGGACTGGACCGTGACCGCTCCCTTGCCGTCAGCCACGCATTTTTCCGACTGGACCTTGATCACCCGTTCGGCAGAGCCGCCGGCCATGACCGAGACGCGTTGGCCGCAGGCCGTATCGAGCGACGTGACGCCCTTGGGATTTCCCTTCAGCGTCGCGAAAACCACAAACTCCTGGACCCAGTCGACGAAGTCGTTGGCCGTCTCGCGTTCCTTGTAGTCGCCGACCGGACCGAATGCGAACTGGTAGCGGCCCGAGTTCACACCCGCCAGCAGCGCCGGCAGGCCACCCACTGTGGCGTGCTCGATCTTGACGCCGAGGACCTGTCCCAGAGCGTCCGTAAGATCGGCGCTGGCACCGGTCATCTCAGTGCCGGTGACGATTTCATAGGGAGGGAAAGAGCCGTTGTTGACAGAGATCATCTTGCCGGCGGTCTTGATGTTTTCCGGCAGTCTGTCGTGCAGTTCCTTGTTCACGTCCAACTTCGGGGCAGCGTCCTGCGCCTGGGCGACACAGGCCAGAGCGACGCCGGCGAAGGTAAGAGCAATCAGTTTCTTATGCGACATGGTCATTCCCCTTGTTTTACGAATGCGTGTTTCTTCGGAACTTGCAGTTTCGGCGAGAGATCAGATCTGGTTGCCGTCCGTATCGAACTGGAAAAGCTCTTCCGGCATCATCTCGCGCTTCATGATGCCCTGCGCATGGAGCTCCTTGGCGAAGTCGCCAATCATCTTGCGGTTGGCAGCAAAGCCGCTGGCGTCCCACCCTTCAGGGAGTTCACGGGAGGTCTTGAGCACCTCATCGAACATCCACGGCGTGGTTTCCGCATACTTGCGGCGCTTCTCCGTCCACATTTTCTGGCTTTCATCAACGAGGCGGCTGATCTCGGCAATCACCCATGGATTTTCCGCCACAACCTCGGCCTTGATGCCGATCAGGTGCATGCCGGGCACATAACCGACGTCAGCGAAGTAGCGCTGCTCCTCGCTGCGAAAATCAGGAAGGACCTGACGGAAGGGCGAACCGGGTTCGAAATAGCCGTTCGGCATGAACGGTGTGAAAATCGCATCCAGCGCGCCTTCGCGCAGAAGGTCCACCATCGGCCGCTCGCCGGGGCATGCCTCGATCAGGCCGGGCTGCCCAAAACCATCAAGGCGGTCGGCGATCGGATGCGCTTCCGTCAGCCGTCCGGCATACCACATGGCATCCGTGACCTCGACACCTTCGCGGCGGATGGCGGCGCGGGTCCAGGTGTTGCCACTGTCTCGCCAGCCCGTGACCCCGATGCGCTTGCCGGCCAGTTGGCCAAGCGTGGTGATGTCGCTGTCGCCCATGGTCATGATGCAGCGGTGACGAAAGCCGCGCATGATGAAGTTGGGGATTCCGACAACGCTTTCATCGCCGTCGTGGCGCAGCTGGGTGTAGCGGCTGAAGGAGACCTCGGCCGCCTCGTGGTCCGGGTCCCTGCCGATATGCGACACCAGCGTCCCGATGCGATCGACCTGAAGATCAAGCTTGTCGGAAGAGACATCGCCCAGGACAAGCGGCGTTATGTAGTCCCAGTCACGGAGTGCAATTCGAAGGCGCAGTGTCATTTGAGTTACTCACGACAGAAATGCTGATAGGCCGAAGATAAAATGTTCAATTCGAAATGATCAAACGGTATTACGTTATTGAACATTTAAATGGTGACGAAATGAGCGATGCCTATAATTCGAGCTGGTTTGCTGAAAAATTGACCGATCGCTCAATTCGCGGAATAGCGTTGGAGACCAGCGCCTTAATCCGGGCCGGAGCGCTGCCGGTCGGCGCTAAGCTGCCTCCAATCCGCGATCTGGCATTTTCGCTGGGCGTGAGCCCCGCGACCATTTCGGAGGCCTGGAGCGAGCTTCGTCGCCAAAAGATCATCACCGGGCGCGGCCGTAACGGCACCTGGGTGAGTGGCGACAGCTTTGTCGCCAAGCCGGAGCGACTGGCCAGTGTCGGCCATTACGGTGCCGGCGTGCTGGACCTGACCATGGCCGTGCCCGACAGGGCGTTGCTGCCGGCGCTCGGGAATGCACTGGTTCATGCGGTATCGACGGAGAAGCTGAACAGCTACGAGCGCAGTCGCATCCTGCCGGAGCTTGAGGCAGACGTTCGCAGGACCTGGCCCTACGAGGCGGAGGCATTTCTGGCGACGAACGGCGGATATAACGCGGTCTACACGCTGATCCATGCGCTTGTGCCGCCAGGTGCCGCCGTTGCCATTGAAGAACCGACGGGCATGCGGCTTCTCGATATCCTCGAGGATCACGGCGCCAGGATCGTGCCGGTCGTCTGCGATTCCGACGGCCCCCTGCCCGCTTCCCTAAGGCAGGCAATGCTCAGCAAGCCGGTCGCCTTCATCTTCCAGCCAAGGCTGCACTCCGTGACTGGCCAGACCATGGCAACCCGGCGGCTCGAAGAACTTGCCGAGGAACTGCGGGATACCGACGTGCTGATCATCGAGGATGACGGCCTTGCGGATATTTCCGACGCGCCACGCCAGTCGCTCGGGGGCGTGTTCCCGGAGCGGGTCATCCATATCCTGTCCTACTCGAAGACCTTCGGGCCGGATCTCCGCCTGGCGGTCCTTTCCAGCACGCGCTTGATCATCGAGCAGATCCAGTCCTACCGGAGTTTCAGCTCTGGCTGGACAAGTCGCATCCTGCAGGGGGCAGCCGCCTGGCTGCTGCGCGACGAGACGACGGCAGAAGGCTTGAAGGAGGCACGCCGGCTCTACCAGGCGCGCCGCGACAATCTTGTCAGGGCTCTGGCAGAGCGTGACGTGATCGTGCCGTCAGGCGGTGGACTCTGTGCCTGGGTTCCCGTGGCATCGGAGCCATTCGCTCTCGTCACGCTTGCAGCGCGCGGCATTGCCGTCCACCCGGGCAAGAAGTTCGCTGTTCAGCCCACCCACCATCTGCGGGTGGCGACCAGCAACCTCACCGATCGATATGAAGAGGTGGCGGATGCGATAGCGCTGGCAGCCTCGGGTGGTTGAGTGCCTCCTAGGCCATGCCACGCCACGGAACCAGCTTCTTCTCCAGCCAGCGCATGGCAAATTCGAAGACCACCGCGAAGAAACCGATCACAAAGATGCCCATCAACACGATGTCGGTGCGCAGGAAGTTCGAAGCGTTGAGGACCATCTGGCCGACGCCCGTCGAGGCAGCCACCATTTCGGCGGCAACCAGCGTCGTCCAGCCGACACCCATACCGATCCTCAAACCGACCAGAATGTCGGGAAGCGCCGCCGGCAGGATCACGAAGCTCAGCAGCTGCAGGCGGCTGGCGCCCAGTGCACGCGCAGCGTTGATCTGGTCGGACGAGGCGGCCAGCACACCGGCGCGCGCGGCCAGCGCCACCGGTGCGAAACAGGCGAGGAAGATCAGCAAAACCTTGGAGGTCTCGCCGATGCCGAACCAGATGATCACCAGCGGCAGATAGGCGAGCGGAGGCAGCGGCCGGTAAAATTCGATGAAGGGGTCGAACATGGCACGGATAGCCGGGCTGATGCCCATGCCGAGGCCGACGGGAATGCCGATCAGTGCCGCGAGCAGAAAGGCGAAAACGACCCGGAACAGGCTCATCGCCACATGTTCCGTCAGCGGCGCCCCGTCAATTCGTCCATCGATCGCATCGGAAAACGCCTTGAGCACCGTCTCCGGCTTCGGCAGGAACAGCGGCTTGACCAGGCCGAGATGGGTGACGACCAGCCAGACGGCCAGCATGAAGGCCACCATCAGCAGGCTGATCAGGCCGATCTGCAGGCCGCTGAGCGGCCTTCTGCGACGGATTTTCTTGGGCTGCCTGCGGGCCGGGATGGCTGCCGTTACCGAATGACTTTCCGAGAGATCGTTCATGCTGCGGCATCCCGTGCCATCCCATCTCCCTGGTGGATGGCGGCAAGCACTTCCTCGCGAACAGCGATGAAGTCCGGCGAGGATTTTAACGCCCGCGCATTACCGCTTTCGAGGAACCGCCTGCTGAACTCCAGCGGCATGATCCTGGCTATTCGGCCGGGTCTCGGCGTCATGATGATCAGCCTGGTGGCAAGGAAAATGGCCTCCTCGACATCATGGGTGATGAAGAAAGCCATCTTGCTGGTCTTTGCCCAGACGCCGAGGATCAACTCCTGCACCTGCTCACGGGTAAAGGCGTCGAGCGCGCCAAGCGGCTCGTCCATCAAAAGCATGCGCGGATCGGCTGCCAGCGCGCGGGCGATTCCGACGCGTTGCTGCATGCCGCCCGAAAGTTCGTAGATCTTCTTTTCGGCAGAACCGTCGAGCCTGACGAGATCGAGCATGTGGCGGGCACGCTGGAGCCGCTCCGCTTTTGGCATGCCCTGCATGCGCAAGCCAAACGCCACGTTCTCGACGACGGACAACCAAGGCATCAGTGCGTGGCGCTGGAATACCACGCCGCGATCGGGGCCGGGTCCGCTCACCGGTTTCCCGTCGATCAAGATCGTGCCGTCAGTCACCGGCCGGAAACCGGCGATGCAGGAAAGAAGCGTGGTCTTGCCGCAGCCGGAGGCACCGAGCGCCACGACGAATTCTCCTGGTCCGATATCGAGATCGATACGCGAGAGCGCGACAGTGCCGCTTTCGCCTTCTCCGTAGTGGACGCTTACATTGCGGATCTGAAGCATCGGGATCACTCCGTCAGAAGCTGTACCGGACCGAAATCCTCGGCCCGGCCTTTAAGAAACGTCGCTTACTTGGCGGCTGACTTCACATATTTGTCGGTCACGAAGGCCGCATAGTCGGGAGCGAGATCGGTGACACGGCCCTGTTCCTTGAGGAACTCGGAGGTCGATTGCAGAGCCTTGGCGGCACCGCCGCCAAGCCAGGCCGCCGACGCCTGTTCCTCAAGTGGCGGGAATTTGTAGGCGGCCATGCCGGCCGGAACGTCGGCGGCGTTCGCGCCGGTCCATTTGACGACAGCGCGAACCTCAGTGGAGTCCGGCGTCCAGGCGGCCTTGTTCTTGGCGTAGTCCGCGTCGGAGGCGGCCAGGAGCTTGACGAAGGTCGTCATGAACTCGGCATTGGCGTCGGCGAACTCGTCGGTGACGACGATCCCGTCAAAGGTCGCCTTGCCCTTGGCGGCGAAATCGCCCGCACTGGCGATGACGGTGCCGCTTTTTCTGGCGACATCGAGAACCGGTGCCCAGATAAATGTCGCATCGATGTCACCGCGTTCCCACGCGGCGGCGATTTCCGGCGGCCGCATGTTGAGCAGCTTGACGTCCTTGGACGAAAGGCCGGCTTCTGAGAGCGCATACATCAGTTGGTAATGCGAGGTCGACACGAACGGCACGGCAACCGTCTTGCCCTTGAGGTCTGCGATCGTCTTGATGTTGCTGCCGTTGCGGGCCACCAGCTGCTCGGCATTTGCGATGTCGTCGAGGATCCAGAACAGCTTGATCGGCAGGCCCTGGGAAGCTGCCGCCGCAACCGGCGAGGAACCAGCTTCGCCCATATTGACGTCACCGGACGACATGGCGCGGATGACGTCGCCACCCCCACCGAACTTCACCCATTTGATCTTGTAGCCGGTTTCGGCCTCGAGCTTGCCGGATTCCATCAGCACGCGGATGGGGGTCATCATGTCCTGATAGGCGAATGTCAGGCTTTTGTCCGCCGCCGAGGCGGTGACGGATGCGCCGAACACCATGCTGCAGGCCATGGCCACGGATGCGAATGCTTTGCTCAGGCGCTTCATGAACTTCACTCCTAAAAGAGGACCGGAAACTACCCGCATTAAGCGTGAAGCAATTGCCATGCCGAAAGAGCCAGTTGCGGCGATTTGACAGCCATCTGGCCCTGTGCATGTCGACTGGCCCCATCGTTGCTGCCGTCTGGCTCTCACCGGCATTGGCCCGTTTGCCTAGACCGGTCCGCAGAAGTGGCTCGGCAGCCGCTCTGGCTTGGGAGGGGAAATGGAGGCGCTGGCAATTGCAATCGTGACGATCGGCGCGGGCGGATTTCGCGGCGTGACCGGCTTCGGTTACGCGATGGTCGCCTCACTTGGGATCTCGGGGGCGATGATGCTGCCGGCCGTCAGCGTGCCATTCATTCTGTTCAACGATTTGCTTCTGACAGGCTTCACATTGCTCAATCGCAAGCATGGTGCGATTGACTGGGTTGCGGGCCGCATTCTTCTTCTCTCGGGTCTGTGCGGCGCCATCTGCGGCGGATTGCTGGCAGCACGGCTCGACGGAGACATCGCCCGGATGATGGTCGCGATTATCGTCGCGCTTACGGCCTGCGTGGCCATGATCCGCAATCCACCCAGTTGGCTGGCCGGCCGATCCATCGGCATGCTGATAGGTTTTACCGTCGGACTGCTGCTATCAGCCTTTGCCGTCGGCGGGCCGCTGGCGGCCGCATGGCTGCTGGCCGGCGGAACGCAGCGGCTATATGTTCGCGGCACATTGGCGGTCTTTTTCGGCGTCGTCGATCTCGCCAGCCTCGTCAGCCGTTTTTTTCTCGGCACGATCGATCTGCAGCTCATGCAACTGCTTGCCTTCTATTTCCCGCTGACGCTCGCCGGTTTCGGTGTCGGCTTTTTCCTGTCACGCCGAATGTCACCGGAGCTTTGGCATAGAGTATCGTCCGGCGGTCTGGTTCTGATCGCCACCATCGGCCTTGTCCAAGCCATCGGCGCATTCCTCGCCGTCTGATTTCTGATCCCCCGAAAGGAACCTATCATGTCGAAAACCGCCCTCATTACCGGCGCCACCGCGGGCTTCGGCGAGGCCATCGCCCGGCGTTTCGTGGCCGAAGGCTGGAACGTCATCGTCACCGGCCGGCGAAAGGATCGTCTCGATCAGCTCGTCCTTGAACTGGGAGGAGAGGCCCGCGCCATCGGTATCTGTTTTGACATCCGGGATGAGGCAGCCACGCGCGCGGCACTCGGGTCGCTGCCCTTGGAGTTCCAGGCGATCGATGCCCTGATCAACAATGCCGGTCTGGCGCTTGGCACCGGCATGGCCGATACCTGCGATCTTGCCGAATGGAAAACGATGATCGACACCAATATCACCGGTCTCGTCACCATCACCCGGCTTCTGCTAGAAACGCTGGTCGCGCGTCGCGGGCTTGTGGTCAACCTGGCGTCGATCGCGGCGAACTGGCCCTATCCCGGCGGCAACGTCTATGGTGCCAGCAAGGCCTTCGTGCGCCAGTTCTCGCTGGGCCTGCGCAGCGACCTTTCGAGCAAGGGCATACGCGTGACGTCGATCGAGCCGGGGCTGTCGGAAAGTGAGTTTACCCTGGTGCGCACCGGCGGCGATCAGGCGTCCTACGACCGACTGTATCAGGGCGCCAATCCGCTGCAGCCGGAGGACATCGCCGAAACCATCTACTGGGTCTCCAGCCTGCCGGCGCATGTCAACATCAACAGCCTCGAAGTCATGCCGGTCAGCCAGTCCTGGGCGCCGTTCCAGGTTCATCGCGAACAGACGGCCTGATCAGCCAATGAACAAGGGCCCGGTCAATCATGGCGAGCCCTTGTCTGGAACGGAAACCGTGCGCAGCTGTCAGCCGAACACTTTTGTCAGCGCCCGATCGACAGTGGATGTGATCGCGTCGATATCGGCGGCCGTCGCGATCAAGGCCGGGCTGAAGCACAGCGTGTTGTTCAAGCCTGGCAGCGACCTATTGGTCGCGCCGATAATGACGCCATCGCTCAAGCAGGCACCGATGACTGCCTGAACCTGTTTTTCCTCGACGGGTGTCTTCGACTGCCGGTCGCTGACCAGTTCCGCACCGCAGAAAAGACCCAGACCCCGGACATCGCCGATTACCGCGTGGCATTCTTGCAGCTCCCGCAGGTTGGCGCGCATGCGTTCACCCATGCGGGTGGTGTTTTCCAACAGCTCTTCCTCTTCGATGATGCGCATGTTTTCCAGCGCAGCAACCGGCCCGGCAACACAGCCGCCAAACGTCGAGATGTCGCGGAAATAGGACATCGGGTCCGATGGGTCGTCCTTGAAGAGGTCGAAAACCTTTTCATGGGTGACGGTGCAGGAAATCGCCGCATAACCGGAGGCGACGCCTTTTGCCATGGTCACGAAATCAGGTTCGACGCCGAAATGCTGGTAACCGAACCATTTCCCGGTGCGGCCGATCCCGCAGACAACCTCGTCGATATGGAGGAGAATGTCGTATTTCCGGCAGATTTCGTGGACCCGGGGCCAATAGCCGTCGGGTGGAACGATGACGCCGCCGCCGGCTGTGACGGGTTCGAGGCAGAGCGCGCCGATCGTCTGCGGCCCCTCCCGCAGGATGACCTCTTCGATGGCGTCGGCGGCACGCTCGCCGTAGTTGTCGATGTCACCATACTGGCCGCGGTATTCGAGGCAATGCGGCACCTCGACGAAACCCTCGGGCAGCGGTCCGTACTGTTCGCGCCGTTCCGGCTGGCCGCCAGCCGCCAGCGTGCCGAGCGTGGTGCCGTGGTAATCGCGTTCGCGGTAGAGGATCTTGTATTTCTGGCCGCCATGATGACGATGCGAAATCTGCCGCACCATCTTGAAGACCTTCTCATTGGCCTCCGATCCTGAATTCGAATAATAGACGCGGCTCATGCCCGGCATCTTTTCGATCAGCTTTTGCGCAAAAAGCGCGCCGGCGACGGAGCCAGCGGAATTGGCGAAATAGTTGAGCTTGACCAGCTGATCGCGGACCGCGTCGGCAATGCTTTCCCGGCCAAAGCCGACATTGACTGTCCACACGCCGCCGGAAAGCGCATCCAGATATTCACGTCCGGTCGCATCCCAGACCCGCATGCCGCGTCCCTCGACGAAAATGCGCGGATCGGCCGTCTCGAAGGTCTTGTGCTGGGTCAAATGGTGCCAGACATGGGCGCGGTCGGCTTCGATCACGGCCTGGATATCGTTGGGCAATATCGCCGAATTCATGGGGCATCTCCTTGAACGTGGAATGTCCGCATAGCACGGCCCCGCAGCCGAGTGATGGCGCAACCCGCTCTGGCACCATCGAATGTCCGTTCTGGACCCACGGCGTCAGGGAGCACTCAAGGCCGGATGGAGGGAGGCGACCGCTCGACGTGACGCCGATGGCGCGACGGTTGGTCGGGACGGCTCAACGAATGGCGCCAGGCGCGACAGACCCGCCTCGATGCGGTTTGCCGAAATCGAACCGAAGCCGAGCCGGAAGAGGCGGCGGCCGTGCGCCGGATCGCTGAAGAAAATGTCGCCCGCTTCGACCAGGATGCCCGCCTGCTGGGCTGCCTCCATCATGCGGCGGGCGTCAAAACCCTTCGGTCCCTCGATCCAGAAGCTTGTCGCTCCCTCGCCGCGCGTCACCGTGCAGGATGGCAGCAGATGCGGAAGGCATTCGGAGATGATCCGCGCCCTTTCCAGCATCACGGTTCCGGTGCGGTTGAGGTGCTGGCGGTAGTGACCGAGCGCGATGAAGTTTGCGAGCGCACGCTGGTTGTTGGTGGGCGGATGGCGCAGCATCAGGCGGCGCAGCACGCGCAGCTCGTCAATGACCGGGCGCGGCGCAACGATGTAGCCCACCCGCAATCCCGGCGCGAGCACCTTGGAAAAGCTGCCGACATAGATGACCCGACCATCGCTATCCAGGCTCTTGAGCGAGGGGATGTCACCATCGCTTTCAATCGAAAGATCGGCCTCGTAATCGTCTTCCACAATCAGGACATCATCGACACGCGCCGCCTGCAGCAACATTTTGCGGCGTTCGAGCGGCATCACCGACGTGGTCGGGCATTGGTGGCTGACGGTCAGGAAGGCGACGTTGCTGCGCGCAAAATCCGCATCCGGGATCACGCCCTGGCGGTCGAGGTTAAGGCAGACGATGTTCGATGTCGCGAGGCTCACCATGTTGCGCACATCCGGGTAACCCGGATCCTCGATGCCGGCCGCAGTGCGGCGGCTGACCAGCAGCTGCACGAGCATCGACAGGGCCTGCTGCGAGCCGATCGTCACGATGATCTCGCCAGCACCGGCAAAGATGCCGCGACGCGGAAGGACCTGGCTGCGCAATTGTTCGACCAGATCCGGGTCGTCATCATCGATCATGTCTCCCGCCCAGCCCTGGATCTCCCTGACACTGGACGCAGCGCGCACGGCTTCGCGCCAGTTGTTGGTCGGAAAGAGTGCCGGGTCATATTGCCCGAACAGGAAGGGATAGGGATAATCCAACCAGTCCCGCGGCTTGCAGATCTGCCGTTGTGCGGAAGGCCGGATAGCAAACCGTGCCTGCCACTGGCCGAACGAACCCGACGGCGGCTGGTTGACCATCGGTGCCGCTCCGCCGGCCGCCACGAAAATGCCGCTGCGCTCCTTCGAGATCAGAAAACCTTCGTCGGTCAGCAACTGGTAGGCCGTCGTGACCGTGTTGCGGGCAATGCCCAGAAGGGCCGCGAGCTGTCGCGTCGATGGCAATCGCGTATTGCGACTGAGCACACCAGTCTCGATGGCATTGACGATCATGCGGCGGATCTGCAGGTTGAGAGCCTGCCCGTCCTTGTTCAAGGCACCGAACAGGCGCCGCCATGTGACATCCGTGACCGATTGCTGGCGCTGGTTTTTCAAAGTCTTCATGGCATGTGCGAAGCAAAGAACGGGCCAGTTCTCACCCTGTCGGTTACGGCTGATTGCAATATCCCCCTCCTCCGCCAAACCGGGAATGGGAACGGCCTAAGCGCGGGTGTTTTGACCAACGCGCCGCCTTGAGACCTTCCGTATCGGTAGCCGCACCGGAGAAGTAACTGCACCGATTGGCCCATCAGAATAGGGATCGCGGAAAATAATGTTCGCATTCTTGTTTGCTAGGGCGCGCGATCTGATTACGATTTGTGCATTAGAATCAATTGGTAAATTATCAGGCAAACCCGTCTGATGGTGGCCGGCAAAGAAATCTATATTCCACCAAAATTTTTTCGATTGGACACCAGACGGCTTCGACGCTGGACTGATGGAACAACCGAAGCCGCATTTTCCCTCCAACAAACCCGAGGTATCTGTGACACCTTCCGACTGCCTGTCCCCCACCAGACGCGGTGTACTGATCAGCCTCGGCGCTGGCATTGTCGCGATGACCTTGCCGCACGGCACGCTTGCCCAGACACCGCCCTCCGTGTTGAAGTTCGGCCTCTCGACCTTCCCGCCGACCATCAAGCCCTTCGATAATACCGGGGGCGCTGCCAACACCGTCAAGCTGATGCTGTACCGCGGATTGATGGGTTACGACGCGAGCGGCAAGCTGGTGACCGAACTGGCCGAAAGCTTCTCATGGACCGACCCAACCACTGTCGTTTTCAAGCTGCGCTCGAACGCCGTCTTTCACGACGGCAGCCCGGTGACTTCGGCGGACGTTGCCTTCTCGCTGAACGAGATCACCAAGAATGGCTCCACAGCCTTTCTGAAAAGCGATCTCAAGATCATTTCTGCTGTCGAGGCGGTCGACGACAAAACGGTCAAGATCAACCTGAAAGCGCCGAGCGCCATTTTCCTTGACCTGTTGGCCAGCTATTGCTGCCCGGTAGTTTCGAAGAAAAGCACCGACAGAGAGACGATCGGCGCCGGCCCCTTTACGTTGAAGGGCAGCGAAAAGAACGTATATATCGAAGTTGCGCGCTTCAAAGACTTCTACATGGCCGACCAGCCGCGGGTCGAGGGCATCCGCTTCGTCGCCTATGCCGACGAAAACCTGCGTTATGCAGCACTGGAAGCCGGTGACGTCGACCTGATCGAATATCTTCCCTGGACGCAGTTCGACACGGTCGAGGCATCCAAGACGCTGAAGATGAAGGCCACGCTGGGACCATTCATGTTCCTGCTGTTCAACGTTACCAGCGGCCCATTTGCCAATCCCAAGGTGCGTCAGGCGGTTGGCTACGCAATCGAACGCCAGGATGTGGTCGATGCTGCCTTTGCCGGACGAGGCGAACCGCTGTTTGGTTTCCCGAACCCACGCGGCTCCAAATTTGATCTCGCCGATCCGGCCCATGAATGGAAATACGATGTCGAGAAAGCCAAGGCGCTGCTTGCCGAGGCGGGATATGCAAACGGCTTCGAATGCCGGCTACTGGCAACGGCCACCTACGGCATGCACCAGGACACCGCCTCCGTCGTCCAGGCCTATCTCGGCGCCATCGGCATCAATGCGACGCTCGATCTGCCCGACTGGGGCACCCGCGTGACGGCCGGCAAGGAAGGCAAATATGACATCGCAGTCCACGGGACGTCGGGCAATTACAACGACCCCGATGCACTCTGGTCTCTGCTCTATTCCGGCAATCCGTCCTATCTGCAATCCTTCGGTTTCAAAAGTGCGCGCATAGACGGCCTGCTGGAACAGGGCCGCAACGAGGTCGATCCGGACAAGCGCAAAGCCATCTACCAACAGCTGGTCGTCGCCTATTACGAGGAGGTACCGCAGGTTCCACTGAACTGGCGCATCCAGGCCTATGCCATGAAGCAGTCGGTCGAAGGGTTCGAGCAGTTGCCGGGCTTCCTCAGCGGTTCATCGGGTTACGCGCTCGACGAGACGAAATTCGCATAAGGAGCGCTGCATGCTGGCCTTCATTTCTCGTCGCATGGCAGCAGCTGCTGCCATGCTGCTGGTCATCGGCACGATCATCTTTTCGCTTCTCATCATCGTACCGGGTGACCCGGCCGAACTGCTGCTGTCGACCGGCGGCGGTTCCGCTTCCGCAGAAGCCATCGCCAATCTGCGGGTCAATATGGGCCTCGACAAGCCGGTCCTCACGCAATACGTGACCTTCCTTTACAATACTGCGCGGCTGGATTTCGGGACGTCGATTGTCGACAACGGCTCGATTTCCTCGGTCATCGCCCTGCGCCTTCCGCGCACGCTCGAAATCATCATCGCCGGCACGATTTTCGCGCTGTTGCTGGCCATTCCCGCGGGCACGGCGGCCGGATTGCGGGCAGGCGGAAAATTCGACATTGCCGCCTCCGCCATCAATGCGCTTCTGACCTCGATTCCGGGCTTCGTGCTCGGCACGCTATTCATCTTTTTCTTCGCACAGGTCCTGGGCTGGCTGCCGGCCGGCGGTTATGTCGCCTTCGCGGCCAATCCGATGCAGCATCTTCAGATGCTGGTTCTGCCCGCATTGACCGTCGGCCTGCACCTGGCGACGATCGTGTTTCGCATGACCCGGGCGAGCGTGCTGGAAATGCGGGGGCACGACTGGGTGCGCACCGCCGTGGCCAAGGGACTTCGCCGCAAGCGGGTGGTTCGCCGACACATCCTCTACAATGCGCTCGGACCGATCATCACCGTCGTCGGCCTGCAACTCGGCATCCTTCTCGGCTCTACCGTCCTTGTCGAGTTCATCTACAACTGGCCCGGCCTTAGTGGCCTGCTGGTTTCCGCGGTCGAACAACGCGATTACCCGACGGTCCGCGCCGTAATTCTGACCGTCGCGGCCATCTTCATCGGTATCAATCTCGTGATCGATATCCTGTCCTCGCTGCTTGATCCGAGGATCCGCCTGCAATGATGTCAGTCCGAAATTTTCCCAAGCGCATGATCCTGCCCAGCCTGTTTCTGGCAGCCTTGATCATCATTCCCTTTGCCGCCCCGCTGATCACTGCCGACGATCCAGTCAAGATCGCTGTTCGCTATCGGCTCGCCGCCCCTGACCTGGAGCATTGGCTGGGTCGGGACGAATTCGGCCGCGATCGGCTGGCCCGCGTGCTGTACGGCGGCCAGGTATCGCTGACTGTCGCTTTTGTGGCGACCACCATTGCCTGCATCATCGGTACCTTTTTTGGTCTGGTCGGCGCCTATTTCCGTGGACCCTCGGAATTCGTGACGAGCCGGTTATCCGACATCGTGCTCTGTTTCCCGCCCATCCTTCTGGCGCTGCTCGTCGTCACCCTGTTCGGACCGGGCAGCGTCACGCTGGTTGCCGTGCTCTCGGTCCTGTATTTTCCGACCTTTGCGCGCATTACCTTTTCCGAGGCACTGCGGGTTACCTCCCTTGATTTCGTCGAAGCGTCCCGCGCGCTTGGCACGCCTTCGTACCGCATCGTTCTTGGAACCGTTCTGCCGAACATCGCCGGCCCCCTGTCGGTTCAGTATTCGCTGACGGCAGCAGCCGCGATCACAATCGAAAGCGGCCTGTCCTTCCTCGGCCTCGGCGTGGTGCCGCCGGCCCCCTCCTGGGGTCAGATGATCCGCGGTGCGCGTCAGTTCATGAACCAGGATCCGCTCGGCATCATGATCCCCTGCGCCGCTCTGGTGCTGACGATTTATGCCATCAACTTCTTTTGCGACCGCCTGCGCGACACACTGGACCCGAAAGGCGCTTCCAGCAGCAGCATGGATGAGGTTTCCAAGCCGAAGTCGCGGGCAAATGCGCCGACCATCAAAGACCCGGACGTGGTTGCCGTCATCAACAACCTTCGGCTCGAGACTGCGCATTTCGGAACACCTGCCGTTATCGAGGACGTTTCGCTTACTTTGCGTGCCAACCAGTGCACGGCACTTGTCGGCGAAAGCGGATCGGGAAAATCGCTCTCGTCTCTGGCGCTGATGGGCCTCCTGCCTGGCGCTATCCGGCAGGTAGGCGGCACGCTGCAGCTGCGACGCAAGTCTGACGAGGTTGTTGACCTCGGCTTTCTCGATGCCCGCAGGCTCGAGGACATCCGCGGCAACGACATCGCCATGATATTCCAAGAGCCGATGACCTCGCTCAATCCGATCCACAAGATCAGCGACCAGCTGATCGAGGCCATCACCGCGCATCGGCCGATGTCGAAGTCCGACGCCCGCGCCCATGCAATCGCGCTCCTGAAGCGCGTGGGCATGAACGACGCCGAGCGGCGGATCGACAGCTACCCCGACCAGATGTCGGGTGGCATGCGCCAGCGCGTCATGATCGGAATGGCGCTGAGCTGCGAACCGCGCCTGCTGATCGCAGACGAGCCGACCACCGCGCTCGACGTGACGATCCAGGCGGAGATCATCGAACTGCTGCAAACCCTGCGGCAGGATCAGGGGAACGGGCTCAGCCTGCTGTTCATCAGCCACAATCTCGGTGTCGTTGGAGATATCGCCGACCGCGTGGCGGTGATGTATTCGGGCCTGATCGTGGAGGAGGGTCCCGCCGCGCAAATCCTGCGCGATCCGCACCACCCCTATACACGTGCCCTGATCGAAAGCATGCCGTCCTCGCATGAAGAGCTGAACTCGGCCCGTGGTGACCGGCTTCCAGCAATTTCAGGCACGCCACCGCTACCATCTGCCCGCCCCTCGGGCTGCACGTTCCGTGACCGCTGTCCAATCGCGTTGCCGGCCTGCGCCCACATCCGGCCGGCCCTTTATCCGAGCGCAGACGGCGAACGCGCCGTGCGCTGCCTGCGGGCGCCGGAAGCACCGGCGGGCGTGATGAACCACCAGACGGAGGCCGCATGACAGCCGCACCCCTTCTCGACGTCCGCAATCTGAAGAAGAGCTATTCGATCGGACGCAGTGGTCTTTTTTCCAAGCGATCACTCAAGGTGCTGCATGATGTCAGCTTCAGCGTCGCACCGGGCGAAGTGCTCGGCCTCGTCGGCGAAAGCGGCTCCGGGAAAAGCACGATCGGCCGCGCGATCCTGCGGCTGATCGAGTCGCAAAGCGACGTGATGCGTTTCGACGGACAGGACCTGAACAGCATTTCGCCTGTCCGGATGCGCAGCCTGCGCAAGCAGATGCAGATCATCTTCCAGGACCCTTATGCCAGCCTCGACCCTCGCAAGACCATCCGGGCGGTGCTGTCGGAGGCGCTCGACGCACACGGCTTGCACAAGGGTGCTGCCCGGGTGCCGCGCCTGATCGAACTCGTCACGCTGGTCGGCCTGGATCCGAGCTTCCTCGACCGCCGCCCGCACGAATTTTCTGGCGGGCAGCGGCAACGCATCGGCATTGCCCGCGCGCTTGCCGTCGAGCCGAGCTTCATTGTCTGCGACGAAGCCGTGTCGGCGCTGGACGTCTCCATCCAGGCGCAGGTGCTGAACCTTCTGGCCGACCTGCGTGCCAAGACCGGTGTATCGCTCATGTTCATCAGCCACGATCTTTCGGTGGTGCGCTACATTTCCGACCGGGTGATGGTGCTTTATCTCGGCCGCGTCATGGAGGTCGGTCCTGCCGATCAGGTCCATTTTTCACCCAAACATCCTTATACGGCGGCGCTTGTTTCGGCCGAACCAAGCCTGCACCGCGAGAACCGCCGCATCCGGCTGACCGGCGAGATCCCCTCGCCGCTCGTCCTGCCCTCCGGCTGCATCTTCCGCAGCCGCTGTCCCTATGCCCAGCCCGCCTGTGCCGAGACCGTCCCGCCGTTGCAAACGGTTGGCGATCAACACCAGTCGGCCTGTCTCAGAACCGACATACTGTAAGGAAATCACCATGCTGACTGAAAAGATCAAGATCGCTGAACTGACCAGCGAAGAAGCCCGCCAGTTTCTCAACGACGATGCCGTCATCCTCCTGCCAATGGGATCGCTGGAAGACCAGGGAACCCATGCGCCGATGGGCGACTATCTCGCCGCCGAAGCCGTCGCACTCGACATAGCCCGCGCCGCACGTGCCGAAGGCATCCCAACCTTCATCGCGCCTGTCATCCCGTTCGGCGGCGCCGATTATTTCGGCTCCTCACATGGGGGCATAGCGGTCAGCCAATCAACGCTTGTTGCCTTGCTGGACGACATGTTTGCCAGTCTGGCCCGTCACGGATTGACCAAGCTGTTGGTCATCAACGGTCATGGCGGCAATGTCGGAGCGATCAATGACGTCTCCCTGAAATGGCGCCAGACCAACGGCATGTTCGTGGCTTCGATGTATCTGTGGCAGATCAGCTATGAAATACTGAAAGAGATCCTCGGCCCGGTAGCGGCTGCAAAGTCCTCCGGCCATGGCGGGGATCCGCTGACATCGGTCGGCTTACATTATTACCCCGATATCCTGCGCATGGACCTGGCACAGTCGCCGCCGAAGGACCAGAAAGCGATGGGTGTGGATGTGGCGGGCTTTGCCGCGCTGAAATACGCTGGCGCTCGTCTGCAGGCACCGATCGAGGCCATGGAAACAGCGCCGCATGGCGTATGGGGCGGCGATCCGGTATTTTGTTCAGCCGAAACCGGCGCGGCGCTGACCGAGCGCTTGGTCAAAATCGGCTCCGGCTTCATACGCGATCACGTTTCCAAGCGCTATGCCGCCTGATGACTTGCTGTCTGGAGTGCGGCACCAGTTGGTGCCGCACTCCAAAAAAAATCCGTGCCATGACCGGGGTTGTGGTGCGATCTTCTGGAAACTCAGGTCTTGCGAAAGCTGACATAACGCGGATGGGCCGCGACCCATTCCTCGGCAGCCTGTCGGGCCAGCTGGAATATTTGCTCCGTCTGCGCCTTGCGCGCTCTGTTTTGATGGACGCAGCGGATATCGAGAGGGGCAAGCTGAACGGTGGTCGGGATCTCGACCAGCATTCCGGTGGCAATTTCCGGCTCTAGCGACACCAACGGCATTGCCGAGGCGCCGTAGCCGGCCCTGACCATCTCACAGATGGTGGCGAGCGAATTGCCGGTGTGGCGAGAATTGGGGCGTCGTTTCGTCTCTTCTATCAGGTCGGCGACAGGGCCGAACAGGGGCGATGTATGCGGGTAAAGGACCAGAGGCAACTCACGCAATTCATCCGGTGTCAGCGGGCGCTTGATCTCGCCGACCACGTCCGGCCTAGCCACCCAACCGACATGATACTGGACCGAGAAGCTATCCTCGATTTGCGGCAACCCGGCCTCTCCGGTAACGAACGCCATGTCCAGCGCGCCAGACTTGACCATCGGTCGCAGATCGAGATTGGCGCCCGAATAGAAATCGACCAGCGGGGGATCCGGAAGGGCAGCAATCTTGTGGCGCAGGGTAACGGCCCACGTCTGGGTGACCATGGAAACAACGCCGATCGTATAACGTCGTTTTTGCTTCGACTTCAGACGGCTCGTCAACGTCTCACTGAGATTGAGAAAGGTCTCGGCATATTCGGCGACCTCATGCCCTTGCTCAGTCAGAGTGAAATCGGATTGGGCACGATCAATAAGAGGAATGCCCAAACTATCCTCGAGCCCTGATATGCGCGCCGATACAGCCGGTTGCGTCAGACCGATATGATCGGCAACGCGTTGATAGCTCTTGAGACGCGTGAGCCAGTAGAAGGCTTCAAGCTGTTTAAAATTCATGACTTGAACCTAACGGAAACCAACCGAAAAACTCCATAAAAAAATTCTATGAGAGCGACAGGAATTTTTGCTTTGACCCGCACGCCCGTCCTGCAGTGAATGGGAGGCATAAGCCAATGAGGATGCTCCATGAACATTGTCGTTTCGCTACCAGCCGCAGACAAGACGGAATGGTGGTGCCAGATGCTGCGCGATCTGATGCCGGACTGGAATGTCTACCCGATAGACCAAGTGCCTGATCCCGATGCCGTCACCTATTCGGTGCTCTGGCGGCCGGCGACCGGCTCCATGAAACCGTTCCGAAACCTGAAGGCGATCGTCTCGCTGGGGGCCGGCATCGACCACGTCCTGGCAGATGAGCAATTGCCGATACACGTGCCGATCATTCGCACCGTCGGCACCGATCTGACGCAGCGGATGAAGGAGTATGTCGCCCTCCACGTCCTGCGCCACCACCGCGAACTGCCGGCCATCCAGGCCAACCAGGCCCGCCAGCTCTGGGAGCAGATCGTCGTGCCACCCGCCCCTCAGCGCCGCGTCGGCGTGATGGGACTGGGCAATCTTGGTGCCGCCGCGGCCGATCTTTTGAAACAGATCGGCTTCGAAGTGCGCGGCTGGTCACGATCCCCGAAGGATCTGCCCGGCATCCAGTGCTTTTCCGGCAGCGAAGGATTTGGGGCGTTTCTGGAAGGCACGGAAATCCTTGTCTGCCTGTTGCCCCTGACCGAAAGTACACGCGGCATTCTCAATGTCGACACGTTTAATCGCTTGAAGCGCGGCGCCAGCATCGTCAACGCGGCACGGGGTCCGCACCTGGTCGACAGCGACCTTGTCGACGCCCTGAATTCGGGCCAGATCAGCAGTGCGACACTCGATGTCTTCCATGTCGAGCCGCTTCCCAAAACGCATCCGTTCTGGACCAATCCGAAGATCACCGTCACGCCGCATGTCGCCTCGCTGATCGACGCTCCGACAGGTAGCAAAATTGTCGCGAAGAACATCCGGACCTTCCAGGAAACCGGGACAGTCGCCGATCTCGCGGACGCAAAACGCGGCTACTAGCCCATAGATTTTTCTTGGGGACTACTCTCATCCCTTCGGTTGCCACTGCGTGACCGAAGGGCTTTTTTGTTCAAATAATCATCACAATCCAGTCTTTTAGTGCGGCAATCGGATTAAATAACTGCCTGTTTTTCATCCAAAATTTTTCTGATGCAAGACACAAGAAATTTCGATTGGACAACGGTGGCCGCAGATCGTTGCATCAGGGGCAGTGGATCGTTCGATAAGCCCTCCAGCTTTGCCGGGATAGGACCAACCGTCGCGGAGAAGGCTCCAGCAGATTCACATTTCACCGTGCTGCCTGCCATGCTGGCAGCCGCCTCGACAAACCGGGCCGCTTCACCCGACAGGAGAATGTGCCGATGATCACCCGCCTTCTTGCCTCCGTCGTCTTCGCCGCGCTGATCAGCACCACAGCTCCGGCCCACTCAGCCGATGTCTCAGGGGAGATCACCCTCACCGCCTATTCGGGGATCTTTCAGGACAAATACAACGAAGCGGTGATCAAGCCCTTTTTGGCGAAATACCCCGATGTGAAGGTCAACTATTTTCCTGCCGGCGCCTCCTCAGCAATGCTGGGAAACCTGCGTTCGCAGGCCGGTGACCCGCAGACCGACGTGGTGATCTTCGACGTTTCCACGTCGCTGATCGGCGACAAGGAAGGCCTGCTGGCACCCTTGACCAAGACCGACGTCCCCAACCTTGCCGACCTGCTGCCGCAGGCCATCGTCAAGGAAGGTTATGGCCCGGCCGTCACCTTCGACAATCTGGTGGTCATCTACAACAAGGAAGCCTTCCCAACGGCGCCGACCTCGCTCGAGGTTCTCTGGGACAAGGCCTATGCCGGAAAGATGGCCGTCACCTCGATGCCCTCCATCCTCGGCTCCGGCCTGATGGTGATGACGTCTGCCATGCTGGGTGAAGACTATACCAAGTCAGTCAAACAGTCCGTCGCCAAGCTTGCCGAGATGGCGCCCGGCGTGCAGACCTTCGACCCCAAGCCCGACGCCTACACCCTGGTCATCAACGGAACCGATGTGCTGGGGACCGGCTGGAATGCCCGCAGCCAGTATTATGCCGACGAATCGAAGGGCAAGCTGGGCGTGATGCTGCCGAAGGAAGGCACTATCCTGCAGATCAACACCATCAATCTTGTAAAGGGCGCCAAGAACCCGGTCGCGGCAAAGGCCTTCATCGATTATGCGCTATCGCCGGAAGCACAGGCAGCCTTTACGGAAGCGATGTTCTACGCGCCGGTGAATGCCAAGGCAAAGGTCAGCCCCGAGGCCAGGGCCCGTACGGTTGCCGGCCAGCTCGACAAGACACTGCCGCTCGACTGGGCTTGGGCCGCCACAAAATCGGATGAATGGAACCAGCTCTGGAAGCGCCAGATCATCTCGGCCGGCAAGTGAAACAGCAGGACGAACCCATGTCCCTCGCCTCAACGCCCGCCCATATCCGCATCGACAAGCTGACCTTTGACTATGGCGGCGAACGCCCGGCCGTCGACACCTTGTCCTTCGATATCGCCAAGGGCGAATTCATCGGGCTTTTGGGTCCGTCCGGCTGTGGCAAGTCCACCACGCTGCGGATGGTTGCCGGGCTTCTGGCACCGACGTCCGGACAGATCATCATGGGCGGCGAGGACATCGTGTCTCGCCCCCCGTGGGAGCGCAATCTCGGCCTGGTGTTCCAGTCCTATGCGCTGTTTCCACACATGACGGTGGCGCAGAACGTCGCCTTTGGCCTGCGGCTGCGCAAGGTCGGCAAGGAGGAAAGTGCAGCCCGGGTTGCCGAGGCACTGCGTGCGGTACGGCTTGAAGGATTTGGCAATCGCCGCCCGGCCGAGTTGTCGGGAGGCCAGCAACAGCGCGTCGCGATTGCCCGCGCCATCGTCATCGAGCCGGAAATCCTGCTGCTCGACGAACCGTTGTCGAACCTCGACGCCCGCCTGCGCGACGAAATGCGCTTCGAGATCCGAGACATCCAGTCCCGCACCGGCATCACCACATTGTTCGTCACCCACGACCAGCAGGAAGCACTGACCATGTGCGACCGGATCGCGGTGATGAATGGCGGCAAGCTGGAACAGATCGGAACTCCGGTCGAGATCTACGACAAACCTGCAACGCCCTTCGTCGCCGGGTTCATCGGCCGCGCCAACAGCGTGCCGGCGACCCTAAGTCTCGGAACGGGTGGGCCGCGCCTCGATCACGAAGGACAGGCGCTGCCCGCGCCGGACCTCCAGGAATTGCCTGCAGATGCTGGTGATGGCGCCAAATTGGCCGCCATGGTCCGGCCACATGCCATTCAGCTTTCCAGGCCGGATGGCGATGGCCTGACGGCACGCGTCAACCGCAGCGTGTTCGTCGGCAGCGTGATCGAGGTTGAGCTTGAGCTCGCCGGTGGCCAGAAGCTGGTGGCCGAACTTCGGCCCGGCAGCGAGGAAGCCCAACTCGCACAACCGGGTGCAGACGTCGCACTCACCTGGCGCACCACCGACATGCGGATCTTTGCCGCATGAACCGCTTCACCGTTCCCGGAACCAGCACGAGAATGACACCCTGGCTGCTTCTCGCACCGGTGCTGCTCGTGCTGACGATTTCCTTCATTGGCCCCATCCTGTGGCTGTTCCGCATGTCGCTGAACATTTCCGACTACGGCGCCATTACCAAGGCCATCAGCCTGCAGACCTATATCGGCATCCTCCAGGACAGCTACTATCTGGATCTGCTCGGCCGGACACTGCAGCTGTCGATCACCTGCTCCGTGGTCGCACTGCTCCTGGCCTATCCGATGGCCCTTTCGCTGTCGCGGATGACGTCGCGCTGGCGCACGCCGCTGACCGTGCTGGCTGCCTCGCCGCTGCTGATCTCGGCTGTGGTGCGGTCGTTCGGCTGGCTGGTGACCTTGGGAGATGCCGGCCCCGTCAATCACCTGCTGCGGGTGATGGGACTTATCAGCGAGCCGCTGCGGATGGTCAATAATTACTCGGGTGTGATCATCGGCCTGTCGGAAAGCATCATGCCCTACATGTTTCTCACCATCGCGGCGGGACTCGGCAAACTCGACAGACGCCTCGACGATGCCGCCATGTCGCTCGGCGCACCGCCCCAGAAGGTCTTCTGGCACGTCACGCTGCCACTCAGCTTGCCGGCCATCCTTGCCGGGCTGACGATCGGCTTCGTGCTGTGCGTCTCGTCTTTCATCACACCGTCCCTGCTGGGCGGCGGCCGTGTGTTTCTGCTGGCAACCGAGGTTTATGACCTTGCCCTCGTTTCGCTCGACTGGCCGACGGCGGCGGCTTTGTCCTTCCTTATGCTGGCGTTTTTCGTCCTCGCCATGGGATTGACCGGCCTCGTGCTGCGACTGCTGACCCGGAGGACATAGACATGACGAAATTCCTCTCCTTCATCTCTCGCACCTATGTCACGCTGGTCTTCTGCATCGTCTTCATGCCGATGGCGATCATCCTCGTCATCTCCTTCAGCGCAGATAGCTACCTGTCCTTCCCGCCTTCGGGCTGGAGCCTGAAGTGGTATGGAACGGTGCTCGGCAATACTAGCTTCATGCAGGGCTTCCGCAACAGCGCCATCATCGCAGTCATCGTTGCGGCGCTCAGCCTCGCCCTTGGGCTACCGGCCGCCTATGCGCTGGTGCGTCTGGACTTTCCCGGCCGGGCCCTGATCCGCAGCCTGGTCATCGCGCCGCTCGTTTTGCCGGCGATGATGCTGGGTCTCGGCATCCTGATGGTGTTCACACCGGCCGGACTGGTGGCAACCTATCCCGGCCTGGTGCTGGCGCATCTGGTGATGACGCTGCCCTTCAGCATCCGCATCCTGCAGACGTCCCTAAGCAATCTCGGCACAGATGTCGACGAGGCGGCGATGACGCTCGGCGCCCGGCCTCTGCAGGTCTTCATGCAGATCACCCTGCCGCGGCTGACACCCGGTGTGATCGCCTCCAGCGCCATCGCGCTCATCCTGTCTTTCGACGAGATCGTGCTGTCGCTGTTCATCGTCGGGCCGCGGCTGCAGACGCTGCCGGTCGCGCTCTACCGTTATGTGGACGAGCGCACCGATCCGATGGTGGCCGTGCTAGCGGTTTTGATGATCGCCCTTTCGCTTGCCATCGTCCTCGTCGTCGAACGCAGCGTCGGTTTCGCCAAGGCCTTTGGCCGCTAACTTCCACACCCCAGATTGGATCCGAAAATGGCTTACAAAATCAACCCAATGCCGGCACAGATCGCCAAGCAGGACCTGGACCTGCTGGCGCAGGTCGAAACCGCGACGCTCGGCCACTGGCGGCATTTCGGCTTCCTGCACCGGCAGATCCAGCCGCTGATCCCGGGCCGCCGCGTTGTCGGCACCGCCGTCACCATCGCCATCCCCGGGCCGGACTCCACGCTGCTGCACCATATCCTCAGCCTCATCCGGCCGGGCGATTTCGTCATCGTCGACCGGCTGCACGATGACCGGTACGCTTGCTGGGGCGGCGGGGTGACGGTCGGTGCCAAGGCCGCGGGCGCCGTCGGGGCGGTGGTCGACGGACCCTGCACGGACCTTGAAGAAATCGTCCAGTCGGATTTCCCGATGTGGTGCCGCGGCACTTCGCCGATTACCACGCGCATCTACGATCTCGGCGGAGCGATCAATGTTCCGGTATCGGTCGGCAACACCGTCGTCATGCCGGGTTATGCCGTTTTGGCCGACGAGAGCGGCGTCATCGTGCTGCCACCGGAGGAAGTGGCCTCGGAGGCACAGAAGGCCATCGACATCCAGATTCGCGGCAAGTCGCGCGAGGCCAGTGTTCGCGAAACCGGCGTCAAGCTCGGCGATCTGTCGGGTGCCACGGCCAAAGTTCTGGCCAATCTGATCTGAACCATGCTTTCTAGCCGGAGTATCTTCACCGGCTAGTCTCCTGCGCCGGCCATACCTACCGAATTGAGAACAGACATGACCGCTCCCCGCCTGCCATTCACCTGCGAAAAATCCCCGGCCAGTGGTGCTGGCGGAATGGTGGTCACTAACCATCCCCTTGGCTCGGCGGCAGGTTTCGAGATGTTGGCGGCCGGTGGCAATGCGGTCGATGCCGCGGTCGCGTCGCTTCTGGCGCTGACCGTGGTGGAACCGATGATGGTCGGCATTGCCGGCGGCGGCCTTTCGCATATCCGCATGGCTGGCGGCCCGCATGTGGTAATCGACGCGCTGTCTTCGGCCGCCGCGACCATGCACCCCGAAATCTACGAACCGGTCTCGGACGAGCCGGCCCGCTACATGGATGCCAAGGGGCGCCGCAACATCATCGGCGCCTCCTCCGTTGCCGTTCCCGGCAACCTGGCGGGCTGGTGCGACATGCAGGCGCGCTACGGCAAGCTGCCCTTTGCCGACGTCGTAGAACCGGCGATCAGGCTGGCTTCACGCGGTTTTGCCGTTACCCACTACCTTTCCGGAGCGATTGGCGAAGCCGCCAGCGAGCTTTCGCAGGACGCGGAGATCGCCAAGATCCTCATGCCCGACGGCGCGGCACCCGCTCCGGGCGACCGCCTCCTGATGGGCGATTACGCCGAAAGCCTGCGGCTGATCCAGCGCGAAGGCGCCGCCGCCCTGCATGGTGGCGTGCTCGGCGCAGCACTCGCCGCAAGAATGAAGACGGGCGGCGATGATGCCGGCTGGGTTACCGAAGCCGACCTGCGCGCCTATCGACCGATCGAGCGCCAGCCGATCATCGGCAGCTACCGTGGCTTCGAGATTGCCGGACCGCCGCCGCCGGCCTCGTCCGGCGTCCATGTCACCCAGATGCTGAACATGCTGGAAGCCTATGACGTTGCCGGCATGGGTTTCGGCAGCGTTGCCTCCCTCCATCTTCTCGTCGAGGTGATCCGCATTGCCTTTGCGGATCGCCGCGCGCATTCCGGCGACCCGGCATTTGTCGACGTGCCGGTCGAGCGGCTGACCTCGAAGGCCTATGCCGCCGAATGCCGGTCCCAGATCCGCCAGGCGGCAAGCCTGCCGGCCGCCTATGCACCGGGCTATGAGAGCCAGGACACCACGCATATCACCGTTGCCGATCGCGACGGCAATGTCGTCAGCGCCACCCACACAATCAACGGACTGTTCGGCGCACGCCTGGCGGTGCCTGGTACCGGCATCATCCCCAACAACTATATGAGCAATTTCGATCCGCATCCGGGCAACGCCCTCTCCGTCGTGCCCGGCAAGCGCGTGCCAACATCGATGGCGCCGATGATCCTGATGCAGCATGGCACACCGGTGTTCGCACTCGGCCTGCCCGGGGGCCTCAGGATATTCCCCTCCGCCATGCAGGCGATCGTCAACCTGATCGACCACGGGATGAGGCTGCAGGAAGCGGTCGAAGCGCCACGGATCTGGACGCAAGGCCAGGAAGTGGAAATCGAGCAGGCCTATGCACCGCAGCAGGAAAAGCTTGAGGAACTCGGTCACGAGGTTCGTGTCATGCCGCATATCGGCGGTGGCATGAACGCCATTGCCTTTGGCGACACGATGACCGGTGCGGCCTGCTGGCGCGCCGATGGAACCGTGGCAGCCCTCGGTGGCGGACTGGCCCGTCCAGGCGTTCGGTTCTGGCCGGACAAGGCGCCGGCAAAGCCTGCCCAGAATTGATGCGGATTAAACCGCACGACAGAAAATCCGTTGACCCTGAGCGATCGTACCATTGCCTGGACAGGGTCGACTGCCCCATCCCAAGGAGATGATCCATGACACAACCCTCTATCCTTCTGACGGGTGCAAGCCGTGGCATCGGACATGCAACGGTCAAGCTGTTCCTGGAAAAAGGCTGGCGTGTCCTCACCGTGTCACGCCAACCTTTTTCGGAGGAGTGCCTCTGGCCCTCGGCCCGTGAAAGCCATATCCAGGCAGATCTCGCCGACCTGACGCAGATCGACAAGCTGGCGGCCGACGTTCGCGAGCGACTGGATGGCGCGGGGCTGCATGCACTGGTCAACAATGCGGGCATTTCGCCCAAAGGTGAAGGTGGCGCCCGCCTCGGCGTCATCGGTTCCGACGCCGCCACCTGGACGACGGTGCTGAATGTCAATCTCGTTTCCATCGCCCTGCTCGCGCGGGCGCTTCTGCCCGAACTGGAGGCTGCGAAAGGATCGATCGTCAACGTCACGTCGATTGCCGGCTCGCGGGTGCACCCGTTTGCTGGCGTTGCCTATGCGGCCTCGAAGGCGGGCCTTGCGGCCCTGACGCGGGAAATCGCCCATGAGTTCGGCCCGCATGGCGTTCGTGCCAATGCCATCGCACCAGGTGAAATTGACACCGCGATCCTGTCGGAGGGCACGGACCTTCTGGTGGAAGCCAGCGTGCCGATGAAAAGGCTCGGCACGCCGCGGGAAGTGGCCGAGACAATCCACTTTCTCTGCAGCGAAACATCCGCCTACATCAATGGCGCGGAAATCCACATCAATGGCGGCCAGCATGTCTGACGCGGCCACGGCGTGCGGAGCTTGCAGCGGCAGGGGATGACAGGTTTTCAGCCCGGACGAGGCAATTCCATCAACCGGGTTGCCATCTCCAGAGGGCTATCCGACGGCTGGCGTGTGCCAGTCTTTGGACCGATCCACCGCTTGCGCGAACCGCGCGAGCCGCGCTGCCCCGTCACACGGGTTGGGGGTCATGGTTTGCGAAGGCTGCGGGGTCTCCAACGTTTCGACCAGCGCGCAGGCGGCAAGCTGGGCGGTGCCGTAGGCGGTCAGTTCGTCGACACTGGGGATGACCACCGTGCACCCCGTCGTGTCGGCAAGAAACTGGCACAGATAACGGGAACGGCTGACGCCGCCATCCACCGATATCCGTGTGATCGGCGCATCTGACGCCATGGCCACGACGATTTCGCTGGCTCGCAACGCAATGCCTTCGATCAGCGCCTGCTGCATGTCCTGGCGGGTCGTTGCCCCCGTCATGCCGATGAAAAGCCCGGCGGCGCTGTCATCCCAATGCGGGCTTCCGAGTCCTGACAGCGCCGGCACGAAGGCCAGGCCGCGGTCGATGGCCGGGCCCGCTGCAAAGGCATTGAGTTCGGTCGGTTCGTTCAGAAGCCCTATTCTCTGGGCCCAGTTGATGGCCGCGCCAGCGGCATGGACGCCACCGTCTGTCGCATAACTGGTTTCGCCACGGATCGACCAGGCAACGGTCGCAGCAGGCCGTTCTGGCCAGCCGGTCGCCGGTTCGGGCCGGTGAGCGACAGTGCGAAGGCGCCCGTGCCGAAGGTAATCTTGGTGTCACCTGCGACCCGGCAGCCATGACCGTAAAGGGCCGCCTGCTGATCCACCACCGATGCCGTCAGCGGCGTGCCGTCAATGTCTCCAAATTCGCCGACGGTCGGCAGAATGGGGGGCAGGCATTCGATCGGAACGCCGAAAATTTGGCAGAGCCTGCTGTCCCACTCGCCGGTTGCGATGTTCATCAGGGACGTGCGCGAGGCGGTGGTGATGTCGGTTGCCGCGCGTCCGGTAAGCCGCTGCAGGAAAAACGCATCCGTGGTGCCGAGCATCAATCTGCCGGCACGCCGCGCATCCTTGACGTCGTCATTGTTCTCCAAGAGCCAGGCCAGTTTTGCGGCGGAAAAATAGGGGCTGAGCGGAAGGCCGGAGAGCGCCATGATCTCGGCTTGCACAGGGGAAAGGGCGGCGACCTGCGCCGCCGTCCGGCGGTCCTGCCAGACGATCACGGGCGAGAGCGGTCTTCCATCGATCGCATCCCAGGCAAGGCAGCTTTCACCCTGATTGGACAGACCAATCGCGGTGACTTCGCCCGCGGCGGAGAGCGCCGCGCGCAGATTGGCGAGCAGTTCCTCAGGCTCGTGTTCGACCCGATCCGTACCGGCGAAATGCTGCGCATGCGCCGCGGAAAAGACGATGCTGGCCGTACCGTCTGCTGCGACCTTGAGGGCGCGCGTTGATGTGGTACCCTGATCGAGTGCCAGGAAAATGCTCATGCCTTCGGCTCCAGTCGCAACCTAAGATCGCTGCTCTCGCCAGCAAGGTCCAGCCCAGCCAGGGAAAACCGGATTGGTTTCTGCGGTGCGGCGTTGATGCTTTGTGATCGCAGGATCGTGCCGCTGCCATTCGACAGGATCAAATGCCCGTTGGCAGCCCCGAGCGCGCGCGCATTCAAAACTGGTGCGGTGCCCGTGCCTTCGGTCGTCAGGCGTTGCGGGACCACGTACTTCAGCCCGGCACCGGCAATGACGCGTCGGCCCGGCGCCTCTTTCGGTTCGGATTTTGCCCGATCCGCAAGTTCTGCGGCAATCAGCCCGGCAACGCGGCGGCCCTCGGCCCAGCAATGACCTGCCGTCTCGATTGGGTGAACCATGTTGCCGGCGAAAAATATGCCGGGATCGGAGCCTCGACCATGCTGGTCGATTTCCGGGCCACCGGTTGCCGGATCGAGCCCGAGGGCGCTCGCTTCCGCCAGGGCCGACTCCGGAACGAAGCGGCCGGAAAAGATCACGCCATCGCACGCCAATAGCGTCTCCGTGCCGTCGGCCAGCCGCAACCGCACAGAGGTCACCCGCGGACGACCTTCGATGGCAAGGATTTGCGCGCCTGTCATGACGGGCACGCGAAGCAGACGGGGCAAGGCAAAGAATGCCCGCCGGGCCTGGACGTCAAGTTCACTCTCCACCATGGCGATGGGGCGGATGCCATGGCTTCGACAGGTGAGGATGGCCGACAATGACACCAGTTCGCTGCCGACGATGAGCGGACGTCGAAACGGCACACGCCCTCCCTGGTAGACGAAGGCCTGAAGCGCTGCCGTATTCATCACACCCAGCGGCCGCAGGCCGGGCACCAGCAACTGCGCCCGGGTGGCCTCGCGGGCACCGGTGGCGATCAGGATGCGGGCTGCCTGGATCGTCTCGATGCCGTTGGGGCTCGCGACTGTCAGCCGGCCGCCGGGGCCGGTATGGACGACCGTATGTTTCGGCAGGACGGTGACTCCAGCAGCCAGTGCTGCGGCCACGAGGCGGCGCGCATAGGCAGGTCCTGTCAGGATGCGTCCGAACTCGCGCATGCCGAAAAGTGGATGGCCGCAGTGTCGGGGGATGCCGCCGGCCTCGTCTCCACGCTCGAAGAGCGCGACCTTCGCCACGCCACGGGCTCTCAACTCGATGGCAGCGGAAAGCCCGGCCGGACCACCGCCGACGATCGCAACGTCGTAAGAAGCCGCGCTCATCGGTCGGCCTCCGGTGCGATCGGCACCGACAGCCGGCCTTCGGTGAGGCTGTTCAGACGGGCTAGACAGTTGAACCCCTGACAACGCCCCATGGCACAGCGCGTGCGTCGCCGCAGCCCGCCAAAATCGCCGGGCGGCAGGGGGCTGCTCAGCGCGGCCTCGATCTCCCGCCCGGTCACCATTTCGCAATGACAGACGATGCCGCCATGCCCGGGCACCTGCCAGTCACGCGGCAGGTGCTCGGCCAGATTAGGCAACGGGAAGATCGGCGGCGCCGTGATCGGTTTGCCGCCGGCAGTTCGGTCCTGCGCCCATAATCCATGGACATGGCGGGCAATCCCGAGCGCCGCAGTCAGCCCGGTGGAGCGTATGCCGCCGGCGCAGAAATAGCCCTTTTCCGGAAGGCTGTGCAGACGATAGTGTTTCTCCTCGGAGGCCGGTCGCAAGCCGGCATAAACGGCCGTCACCTGGGCCTGCGCCAATGCCGGTACCAGTTCGACGGCCTTGGCGATCAGCATATCGAGTTCCGGACAGGTGACATCGGGGCGATCGCGCTCTTCCTGTTCCTCCGCCGTCGGTCCGACCAGCAGGTTGCCGAAGATCGTTCGTGTGAGCACCACACCCTTGGTGCGGGCCGTCGGCACCGGCAGCAGGATCGTTCGGAGATGTGTGGCGGCAGCCTTGTCGAAGACGACGAACTGACCTTTTCGCGGACGAATCTCAAACTGCGAGCCGCCGATTAGCATGCGTTCGACGCTATCGCCGTGAATACCTGCAGCGTTGATGACGCTGCGGGCAGTCAGCGTGCCAATGGGCGTTTGAAGATGCCACAGATCGCCATCGAAACGGGCCGACAACAGCCCGGCATTGAAGTGAAACCCCGCGCCCAATGCCTTGGCCTGCATCGCATAGGCGAGTGGCGCCGACCATGGATCGATGATGACCTCGCGCGGGACGAGAAGTGCCGCCCGCACATGTGCCCCCAAAGCCGGTTCGCGGGCGACTACCTCGGCGCGGCTGAGAAGCCGGGCGTCGGCAACTCCGTTGAGGAGCGCCTGCTCCAGCAGTTCGGGAAGCCGGGCCTCCTCGCTGTCACTCCAGGCAGCAACCATCGCACCGGTGTCGAGGATCGGAAGGTTGAAATCCTCGCGGATCTGCATGTATTCAGCGTAACCCGCCTGCATGCATTGCAGCTCGACGCTGCCGGGCGGCGCATCGAAACCGGTGTGCAGGATGGCGCTGTTGGCTTTCGATGCGCCAGATAGGATATCGGGCGCCCGCTCGAGAACGACGACACTGGCACCTTCCAGGCAAAAACGGCGCGCCATGGCACAGCCGACGACACCGGCACCGATGATGGCTGTGTCCACAGGATTGCCGAAAGCAACCAAAAGCGGTCTCCTTGTCAGCGCACACCGTCGGGTGGCGGTCACCCGAGAACGTCGCCCATGCTTACCGTTGTCATCGCTGTTTGACGAGAATAAATTGTACGTTCGGTCATTTTATTGACTGAATGTGTTGTTTTGTGTGTCGATTAATCGTGCTAGTGACGGAGAACGGTGGTCCAATGCACCAACTTGCAGATGCTCATGAAAGATCGCATGCGGCGCTGTGATCGCATTTCTTGTGCCGAGGTAACGTAAGTGACGTCTCCCGCCCTCCTGCAATCCGCGGATTACAACGCCTTCGTAGACACCCTGAAATCGAAGGGTTTCCGTGGCGACGCGACCGTCGCTGCATCGGATCGTGTGGTTTTGGCGACGGACAATTCGATCTACCAGCTTCTGCCGGATGCCGTGGCCTGGCCGATGGACGAGAACGATCTCGTGCTGATCGCACGTCTGCTCGACGAGCCGCGTTTCCACGGCATCGTTTTGCGCCCACGCGGCGGAGGCACGGGCACCAACGGCCAGTCGCTTGGCAATGGCCTGGTGGTCGATTGTTCACGCCACATGACCGGGATCCTCGAAATCAACGCCGAACAAGGCTGGGTACGGGTTGAGCCCGGGGTCATCAAGGACCAGCTGAACGCAGCGCTGAAACCGCTCGGCCTGTTCTTTGCTCCGGAACTGTCGACCTCGTCACGCGCGACACTTGGCGGCATGATCTCCACCGATGCCTGCGGACAGGGGTCCTGCGTCTACGGCAAGACCTCCAACCATGTCATCAACCTGCGTGCTGTGCTGGTTGGCGGCGAGATCCTGGAAACCCGCCGGGCGCCGCTCGACCCGACGATCAGCGGCCGTGCAGGCGAGATACTCGCTTGTCTTGACGATATCTCGGCCAGCCAGGCGGAGCTGATCGAGGCGCGGTTTCCGAAACTCAACCGGTCGCTGACGGGATACGACCTTGCCCACATCCGTGAGGGCGACACGATCGATCCGGCAGCGGTCCTCTGCGGTTCGGAAGGCACGCTGGCACTGATTGCCGAGGCGAGGCTGAATGTCCTGCCCATTCCGACGGCAGCCTCGCTGATCCTGATCTTCTACCCCGATTTCCAGTCGGCTCTTCGGGATGCGCGTGAAATGGCCGTGCTCGGCGCGACGTCGGTCGAAACCATCGACAGCCGCGTGCTCGGCCTGGCGCGCGAGGAGCCGACCTTTTCCGCCGTCGCACATCTTTTTCCGCAGGCCGGTGCGCAAGGGGTCAACATCGTCGAATTCACCGACGACGATCCGGCAACGCTTGCCGAGCGGATTGCAGCGCTGGTGACACAACTTGCAGGCCTGCCCGCGCGGCTGGCAATGACGGTTGCCAACGGCCGCGAGGTCGAGCTGGTATGGGGACTGCGCAAGGCCGCCGTTGGCCTGCTCGGACGCGCCATCGGCGACAAGCGACCAATCCCCTTTGTCGAAGACTGCGCCGTTCCGCCCGAAAACCTCGAGCCCTTCATTGGCGGTTTCCGGGCAATCCTCGATCGCGAGGGACTGGCCTACGGCATGTTCGGCCATGTCGATGCCGGCGTCCTGCATGTGCGCCCGGCGATCGACCTCACCGATCCCGCCCAGGAACCGCTGATCCGGCGCGTGACCGAGGCCGTCGTGGCGCTGGCGCGCAGCCACGGCGGCCTTCTCTGGGGCGAGCATGGTAAAGGCGTCCGTTCCGAATTCGTGCCCGAGGTTTTTGGCCCGCTCTACCCGTCGCTGCAGCGGATCAAGGCGGCCTTTGATCCGCGCAACCAGATGAACCCCGGCAAGATCGCGACGCCCGACAACGGGCCTTTGTGGAGGATCGACGAGGTCGCACTGCGCGGCCAGAACGACCGCACCGTGCCGGCCGATCTGCGCATCGAATATGCCTCCGCCTTCGGCTGCAACGGCAATGGTGCCTGTTTCAACCGCACCCTCGATGACGTTATGTGCCCCTCCTACAAGGCCACCGGCGACCGACGACATTCGCCAAAGGGACGGGTCGGGCTGGTGCGCGAATGGTTGCGGCAAGGCGGCCCGGAGGGTCGCGCCGATCCGCAGTTCGAAATCGAGGTCAAGCAGGCGATCGACGGCTGTCTCAGCTGCGGGGCCTGTACCAGCCAATGTCCGGTGCGTGTCGACGTACCCTCCATCAAATCGCTGTTTCTCAACAGTTTTTATCGGCGCCATCGCCGCTCCCTGCGTGACACCGCGCTCGCCCATCTGGAAGGCCTGCTGCCGCTTGCCGCAAAATTCCGCTGGGGTTTCAATCTGATGACCGAGGGCCCTGGCGCGGCGTTGATGTCCGCCATCGGCCTGACGGCGCTGCCAAGCATGCCGAAGCAGGTTCGAGGGCTTCGCTGGCTGAAACAAGCCGATATCGCTGGGCTCGACCCGAAGATCGACGTGGTTTTGGTGCCTGACGCTTTTACGCAATTTTTCGAGCCGAAGGTCGTCGCGGATCTCGACTTGGTCATGACCCATCTACAGAAAAGACTGTGGCTGGCCCCTTATCGGCCATCGGGCAAGGCCCGGAAGGTCCTCGGCCGGCTGGCCGGATTTTCGCGCCAGGCGGAAAGGCAGAAGGACAGCCTCAAGGCTATCGCCGCAAGCGGCGTGCCGCTGATGGGGCTCGAGCCGCCGGTGACACTCTCCTATCGCACCGATTACCCCGATGACACGCCGGCCGTGGCGCTGCCGCAGCAACTGCTCGCGCCGCTGATCGCCGCGCTGCCGGCCCGGACGTCGCAAATGGCAGTGCGGCTTCTGCCCCATTGCAGCGAACGGGTTCTCGGTACCGGCGTCACCGCCGAGTGGCACGCTATTTTCGATCGTTTCGGCATCTCGCTTCACATGCCTCCTACCGGGTGCTGCGGCATGGCGGGAATGTGGGGGCATGAAACTGTCAATCGTGCCAAGTCGGACGAGATTTTTCATCATAGCTGGAAAGCCGCGACGGTGCCGGGCGTAGATGCCATCCTGGCTACGGGTTTTTCCTGCCGGTGTCAGACCAGGCATGTCACCGGCATCGAGCTGCAGCACCCGGTCTCCTTGCTACGGCAGTTGCTGCAAGCGCCAGCGACCGTGAAAGGATAGACGATGAGACCGGCAGCCAGACGTGAGGCCATTCTTCGGGTTCTCGAGGAAATCGGCGAAGTCACCGTCGAGAACCTGGCCGAACGCTTTGGCGCCTCGCGCGAGACGGTCAGGCGGGATCTCTCCGATCTCGACATCGGCGGTCACATCCGCAAATTTCATGGCGGCGCGCGTGCCCTGAAACTCAAGGAGGCTTCCCTCTACGAGAACGAGTTCGACGCGCGCTTGAACGAACGGAAGGCGGAAAAAGCCGCCATCGCCCGTCAGGCTGCATCCCTATTCGCCGAGGGCTCGGTGCTGTTTATCGACACCGGTTCGACCACGATCGCCTTTGCCGAGGCTCTGGCAAGGCGGCGCAACATGACGGTGATCACCAATTCTCCGCAGATCGCCCGGATTCTGGCAAAGGCGGAGATGCGCCACCGAGTCTATTTACTCGGCGGCGAAGTGGCCGCGGAAGGCCGTGAGACATTGGGGGCGATGGCAATCGCGCAGACCGCCTTTTTCAAAGCCGAACACGTCGTTCTGACCGTCGGTGCAATCACCACCACCGCCATTATGGACTACGACCTGCGGGAAACCGAGATGGCACGCGCCATGATTGCGCAGGCGCAGAGCGTAACCGTTCTGGCCGATCATGACAAACTGGGTCGTCCGGCCGTCTTCGAGGTGGCGGGCCTGACAGAGGTGACGCGGCTGGTCACTGACAGCCCTCCCACCCTGGAAATGGCTACGGCATTGGCTGCGGCTTGCGTCGATGTGATCCTCGCTGGTTCAACCGCCTCCTAGCGGGACAAGACTACGGCGCGAAGGGTAGCCTATGTCCGCAGATCCCATCTCCGGCGAGACGCCTCGTGACGCCGCTTTTTTCGTTGGCCGAGATCCTGCAGGACTATGGAGGTGATGCCATCGCAGCGGTGTAGACGCTGCTCGCCGACTGCCGTCATCTGCGCGATGGAAAGCTGACGCTGGATCATTGAAGAAGCCGAGATCCACAACAGTTCGCGATGATAATGGCTATGGGGAAAACAGGCCGCATGAGGCCAGATTAAGAACTCAAGACTCTTCAGAAATGGAGGGCGTTGGGTCTCAGGTCAAACCTGAAAAAGGTAACGCGGCCTTGGAATATCTTTTGAACGCTGAAACCTGCACCCGTCCAGCGACGTCTGCGGCCGTGGCAGAGGGCTACCAACACAAGCGTCGCTCGAGGAGTTGTCAGGATTGACTGAGGGGAAGGCCAGCAAATCGGAGCCCACCCGTCGCCTTCCGTCTCTGGCAGACGCGACGTATCGGCTGTCGATGCGGTTTGGGTCGGCCACGAACGCAAAACACCCGCAGCTTATCGCTACGGGTGTTTTGAGATGGTTTGGTTGCGGGGCCCGAGTGCACCGTGACTTGTAAAATCGACCACCTTGAACGGAATCGGACCGGCTACCCCGGAGTTCACTAACTTTGAGGCATTGTTGTTCTTTAGTTGGGCAACGACTGAGCTCCGGAACGGACGGAATGGGCCGTGAGAAGACTATCAGCTATAGGGACTTCTCTCGCAGAAAGCAGCCACCAGCGAAGCCTAACTCCCGAGGACCACGGCCGAGGTTGAAGTCGGAACAGCGCTCCACGAGAACATCGCTGGACCGTCAGCGCCAGAAGCGGATGCCCGCGCTGGCGCTATCCACGTCCATTTCGGGATCGCACGCTGTCTGTTGGACATCCAGACGTCCTCGCTGACTTGATCTCAGACGCAGATCACTGGGATCGAGACACCGTCAGAAACGCATGGAAAAGCCCAATACCGGGCCATGCTGGGTAACGTCCCAGCGAAATTTGTTTCCGGTGAAATCGTCCGTTTCGTAGTCTTGCGAAAGCACACGATACCCAACGCGCAAAATCGTTGGATGATTGAACATGTAGGTCCGGTATCCGAGATAGGCCTGGGCATTTACTGCGAGCTTCGAACCAATATCGAACCCGCCAATGTCGGCTTCGCCGGCCAGGTTCCACCGGTCGGAAAGGTCTGTGCTCAGACGCATGCCCACGAACGGGTCAAGCCAGTCCGCAGACTTGTTTGCCGAGGTGAAGCCTGCATCAGCATGCGCTTCGAGTTTTGTCCAACGGATGCCGACCGTAGGCTCGACGGTGAAATGCCTCGGTTCACCAAACACCGTGTCGCCCCCAAGTGCGAGGTCGTAGACGCGGTAGTAAGCGCCGGCTGCCAGAATAGTCGTCTTGATCTTCAAGCCGACCTCGAAGTCGGCGAGATCCTCGTCCTGGCTCGTCTGAACGTACTGTCCATCAAAGTAGAAGCCGAAAAGTCCGTTCGTCACTTCGACATTGCCCATGGCCGCAAGATCGAGGTGTTTGAAAATATCCGAAAACGGAATATCGACATTGCTATCCAAACCTGCCAGCGACGCATCGCCATCCAGGGACGCAGCCCAGACATAGGGACTGACGATGATGCTCCATTCACGGTCAGCAAGTAGATCAGTCGCCTGATCTTCGGCGGATGCCGGAAGCGACAATGCGAGCGTAAGTCCGGCCGCGAGAACGATGTTGTAAAACATAGGTTTCTCCCATCGGAACCTGTGCGTACTTCCACGATATCACTATAGTTTTTGCTTGCAAGCAGTGGTTATTCACGCGTAACCTATTTCGACTTTTCGTGGAAAACTGAATGCGGGCGTATGCTTGTGTCGTGATGCTCGCGGAGGGGGGAAGCATGAGATTTCGGTTTGGCACCAAGTACGATCATCTCACCAGCGACCTGCCGTGCAAATGTTGCGATCCCGTATTGCAGACGCTCACGCACCGAATGAATGCCGATCTCCGGCGCCGCGGATTTTTCGTCGGCGCCGCTGCGATGCTGGCGGGGTTCGGGCTGGCGGGTCTGCCGAGCGCCGTGCAGGCTCAAGCAACGCCGACAAAAGCCGTGTTGTTCGAAAATGTGCGCATATTCGACGGTATGTCGGAAACATTGTCCAATCCATCCAATGTGCTGGTGATCGGAAACCGGATAACGTCGATTTCACCGTCACCGATCCAGATTCCAGCCGACCTTTCCGTCACGCGAATAGCGGGCGGCGGGCGAACGCTGATGCCGGGCATGATCGACGCGCATACCCACATCATGTTTGCGACGGTTCCCCAATTGGCCGTCCTGACGTCTGATATCGGCTTCATCAATGTCGCGGCAGTGAAGGCGGCCAACGACACCTTGATGAGGGGGTTCACCACAATTCGCGATATGGGCGGCCCCTGCTTCGGGTTGAAGCGCGGCATCGATGCCGGGCTCGTTCCCGGGCCCAGGATCTGGCCATCGGGTGCGTTCATTTCGCAAACGGGTGGCCACGGCGACTTCAGGCTTCCGATCGACCTCCCCGCGCGGCCGGACGATTTCACCTACAGTGAGCGTGTGGGCGGCTCGGCCATTGCCGACGATCCCGGCACGGTCCGAAAGCGCGCCCGCGAACAACTGGCACTCGGCGCGTCGCAGATCAAGATCATGGCGGGTGGAGGCGTGTCATCCGCGTTCGACCCGCTCGATGTGACGCAGTTCACGCTTGAGGAAATGGAAGCGGGCGTCGGCGCTTCGGAGAACTGGGGGACCTACGCGACGGTTCATGCCTATACGCCAAAAGCAGTCGCCCAGGCGGTCGCCGCTGGCGTTCGGTGCATAGAGCATGGCAACCTGCTCGACGACGAGACGGTGGCCCTGCTCGCGGAAAAAGGTATCTGGTGGTGCCTACAGCCCTTTCTGGACGATCAGGACGCAACGCCCTTTGCCGAGGGGTCGCCAAACAGACGCAAGCAACTGCAGATGTTTTCCGGCACCGACGCCGCCTACGCGCTTGCCAAGAAGCACAAGGTCAAGACGGCCTGGGGTACCGACACGCTGTTCGATGATAAGGCAGCCGCGCGGCAGGGTGCACAACTCACAAAACTCACCCGCTGGTACAAGCCTGCCGAAATCCTGAAGATGGCGACGGGGGACAATGGCCAGCTACTCGCGCTCTCCGGCCTTCGGAGCCCTTACGAAGGGAAGCTGGGCGTGGTTCAGGAAGGCGCACTCGCCGACTTACTGCTGGTCGACGGCGACCCGATTGCGGACATCGCCCTAATCGAGGACCCGGCGAAAAACTTCCTTGTGATCATGAAGGATGGGCAGTTGAACAAGAACATTGCTGCGTAGGTCAGTTCGTCCTCTGGCCGTCCCCTCCCACGGAGATTATTGGATCACGCCGAAATCGGTCACTTGGCAAACCGCGCCTTGAGTTGCTCGACCACCGAGTGATCCATATTGGGCGGATCGGTCAATGCGATCCAACTGTCGATGTAGTCCTCCGGTGCATAGACGTGGCCAAACCCCATTGGCGATGTTGTGCCGATCGCCATGTCAAATGTCAGTTGCAGCATGGTCACCACGGGAAACCACCTGAGCCGCGGCGAGACATCCGGGCCTCTTTCCCCCTTCATCCAATCCGGCTCCTTGAACAACGAAGCAGTTTCAAAAAAGACGATCGGGTCACTGGCATATTGCAAGTAGACAAACCGTATCGGTCCCCAGGACGCATCAAACTGGACAGGAGGGGATGCTTGGTTCGCAAAGCGCACCAAGGAACCATCGCGAAACCTGGGAAGCCACGCAGGCGAAAGGTCTTGCCGCTGATCTGTGATTGTGCGCCATCTTTGACTGCGGAATGGGGGACCGGTCCAAAGTGCTCCCTGGAACGGATCGGCCACAACATCATAGATGTCCGTCGATAGCTGCGAATTGAGCGCACCGAGGCTCAAGCCATACAGATAGAGCTTCGGCCGCCGTTCACGCGGAAGCATTTTCCAGTGGCTGTAGACTTCGGTGAACAATGCCCTCGCCGCAGCCTGACCATTGTCCGGCTCCACCATCAAAGACAACCAGCTCGCAAGATAGGAATATTGGAGCGCGACGCTGGCCACATCGCCGCGGTGAAGAAACTCGAGCGTGTCCATGGCGGCTGGATCAACCCATCCGGTTCCTGTCGGGACGATAATGACGAGGATCGACCGATCGAAACCTCCCTGTCGCTGAAGCTCTCTCAGGGCGAGCGCGGCTCTTGCTTCCACCGTATGGCCGTTGTTGAGCCCGACATAGGCGCGGATCGGCTCCTCGGCTGTCTGCTGCCAGAACGCGCCGACGTCGGGCGCAGTGGGGCCAGAGCTGACAAAACGGCGCCCCTGCAGTCCAAGGCCCTCCCACGACACCAGTGAAGATGCGCTCCCGGTTTTCGCCTGGTCGGTCGGTTCAGGAGTGTCGTCGTCAATCAGCGCGTCCACTTTCTGGAACGAGGCATCCGTTGCGTCCAGCGCCCATCGCAGCAGCAGCCCCTGCCCGGCAGTCCAGAACAACAGGGCGGCCAGTGTTACGCCAAGGGCGTTCGCCACCCGTCGAGGAACGTACCTGTTGATCCACCCCGAAAGACCGCGAGCCGCAAGCTGAAAGACACGTCCTGTAAAGAGCAGCACGGCGAAGGCGAGGATGGCAACGGCAGCCAGTTTCAAAGGTTCAGCGCTATCGAGCGCATCCATGCCCCAAAGCAAGCGAATGGAATTTTGCCATTCGACCGCGTGCCAGAGAAAAACACCCAGGATGGCAATGGCAGCGATGAGGAATGCGACCTTCAGAGGTCGTTCCCTGCTCGAGGCGCGAGGAAGTTCCAGGTAGCGCCAAAGCCAAGCCACTGCCACGCCCGCCATATAGCCCACGGCGGCGCAGACGCCCGAAAGCGCTCCTTGCACCAGGTAAGACCGAGGCAAGAGACTTGGAGTGAGAGAGGCAGCAAAGAAAACAAGCGCGATGAACGTGCCTGTGTGGGACAAAGAACCAAGAAAACGTCGGACCATTTGGTACATCAAACCGCTCCTAACCGGAGTTTCGCTACCCATAGCATCACATCGCGGGAAATCGTCGCCGGCATCATTGCCCTATGCTCAAAGCTGATTTTGCGGTGCGTGCTCGAAGGCGTCGACACCCAATAGGAGATGGCTGTTCTTGCTGCCCTCAAGCCGCGTCTGATCAAGGGATACCTGTTCGGACTGCCCATGAGCGATAGGGATGCCAGCCAACTCATCGAAAGTCAGCAGCAATCAAATGCAAATCAAACAGCATTACAAATCCAGTCGGCTCGAGGGATCAAGATTTGAACCCTTCACTGGATCCGACAGCGTAGTCTCCCCGTTTCAGAAGCTGAGACGAGTGTTTCACAAAGCTATTGGCGGCTTGTCATCGAATGCGCAGCGAACGACTGGTTACGGGATTTAGGTCCAAGGTCGCGAATGACCGATTGGCGGGGCGCGGTGCGGAAATTATTCCCGCATGCGGCCCGAAGCGTCTACCGGCGATCGTAGCGGCGTGCCGCTACGATCGGTTTTTGAGGCATTGATACAGGTGATCCGACTGCTGACTGCGGCATCTTCTATTCGGCTACGTCGATGACGATTTTCCCAAATGCTCCTCGATCCAAATGGTCGAAGGCCGCTGGAAGATCGGCCAGAGAATAGCAGGAGTTCACAACAGGGACGATACGCGTCTGATCGATCGCTCTAACGAACCTTTCTAGCGCCGTCCTGCTCCCAGTTCCAATACCATGAACTGTTATGTCCTTGAGCATCAGCGGCATAGCTGCGGAACTGATGTCCCAACCGTCGAGCGCGCCGATCTGACAGACATGACCGCCCACCGTCGTGACCTGGATGGATTTGCCGAAATGCTTGCCGCCAATAACCTCCAGGGCGACGTCCACGCCCCGATCCGTCGTCAACTGGTAAACCGTTTCCATCCAGTCGGTGCTTGCGTCGATGAAATGGTCCGCGCCCTGGGCCTTCACGTAGTCTTCGTGTTCAGGTCGACCACAAACGATCACCCTTGCACCGTGAGCTTTTGCGATCTGCAGTCCGAACAGAGCAACGCCGCCGGTGCTGGGGATGAGCACCGTATCGCCAGCTCGAACGCCCGCCCGCTCGACGAGCGCAAACCAGGCCGTAAGACCAGCGACTGGGAGTGTACAAGCCTGCCGGGCGGTGAGTGTCTCAGGTGCCACGACAAACCAGTCTTCTGGCATCGCGACGTATTCAGCCAGCACACCCGGATAAAAGCCACCTAAGGTCTGATAGGCGGGCGTTCGGGCAGTGCCGTCGCGCAGACCGTCGATCCAGTCCGGCGTTGCCGTCGAGATGACGTTCGAGCCCAACCTCAATCGGGAAGCGCCCTGTCCGAGACCGACGACTTCTCCGGCGAGGTCCGAGCCCGGCGTGAAAGGGAAGGTGAGAGGAAGTCCTCGTCCTGTCTCGACAACCATCTTGTCGCGGTAATTCAGCGCGACCGCGTTCACTTTTATCAAGACCTCTTTCGGACCAGGTTTCGGCACTTCGACATCGTTCAGTTTCAGGTGCTGCCTGCCAACCGCGTCAATTTCCCAGCGCTTCATCGTCGCATCTCCGCTCGTTTCGGAAGACGACTGCGACCCGATAGTTCATCGGTCCGTGCACCCTGTTCGGCCGTGCTGCAAAACGGCTGGCGATATCGCCTTCTGCTTTGAGCCGCATCGTCCGCGCGTTAGAGAGCCGTCTCGGGATACGCCTCCTCAATCGAACCACCCGCAGTGTCGGGCTGACGGAAGCGGGAAGCGTGCTCTACGATCGCATCAAGCCGATGATGATAGGGATGGATGACGCCGTCTCGGCCGTCGGAGCCTACCAGAGTGAGCCGAAGGGCGTGGTTCGTGTCAATCTGCCGAGCATTGCCGCGCAGATTGCGGTTCTGCCAAGACTGCGCCAGTTCCGTCTTGCCTATCCTGAGGTCCGCCTTGATCTGGTGATAGACAACGATATCACGGATGTCGTTGCGGAAGGTTTTGACGCGGGCGTTCGGATTGGCGGGCAGATCAGCCGGGATATGATCGCTGTGCGGATCACGCCCGATCTGCGTATGGCGGTTGTGGGCGCACCCTCTTATTTTGCTAATCGGCCGCCGCCTCAGGCGCCAGCCGACCTCAAGGACCACCTCTGCCTCACTTACAAGTGGAAAAGCACGGGAGCCCTGTACCCATGGCGGTTCGAAGGTGCAGATGGCGTCCTCGATGTTAATGTCGAGAACGTCGTTACTGTCAACGATACGGAGCTACTCCTTTCAGCAGCTCGCGAGGGACTTGGACTGGCTTACCTCATCGAGGACCTGGTGGAACCCTATTTGAAAACCAACGAACTCAAGCGAGTGCTCGAACCGGCTTGCAAGCTTTTCCCCGGATTCTATCTCTACTACTCCGAACGCTCTCACATGGCCGCATCTGTTCGAGCATTCATCGATTTCATGAAAGCCAGGAGCTCTTAGACGATCGGCCGATGCGAGAGATTGCTTCCCAGCTTTTCAGAAGGAGGCAACCGGTAATTCGCCGTTTTGACCCGACCGTATCGCGCGACATTGAGGAAGATGGTGTTAACCGACGGAGGGAAAGGCAGGATGGCGGAAAATGAGTTTGCGATAGACCAATGTCATACACACGCCTCCTGCGATCAATCTCTCGCTTTGAGCACGAAAGGACACGCTCGACGGTTTAGGCGCTATGAAGGTGATCCGGTTGCTGGTAGCACGTTGCATCACATAGGAATGATCATGACCCTGGACGAAACAAACCAAATCATCCTCAACGCTTTCAAGAATAACAAGTTTGGCGTATCACCGACTTCGACACGCGGTGCTGTGCAAAACTTTTCGAAGAAGCACGGCCTCGAAGGTGCCGAATTCACAGAGGCCCTCGCTTCAGCGATCGCAAGCGGCCTTATCGCACCCATGGCGGACTCAGCGCTCACAATTAGAAATGCCGGCCGAGCCATGCTGCCTGCGCGCTAATCCTGTCTGCTTATCTGCTGGTGCGGGCGAGGCTGCGACTTGCGATAGGTGGGAGTGGTCTGATGATTACCCGTTTGCTGGAAGTCGCATGTGAACGACCATTTCGCGGTGATCACGCCGTCGGGCAGTAAGCGGGTGATCGACTTCAAGCAGGTGCAACCACGATCGAAGGTCGTCGAGGGCGCGGCAGTGTGGCTCGACCGCCCCAAGGACCTCGTGGATGGTTCTTCCTGAGCGAGACTTGTGTTCTCAATTTCCACCGTCTGATCCCGCTTTCTGGTTCCCGAAATTCTCTTGAGAAGCCCGCAGCACCGACGAAAGGAACTAAAATCGCGCAACATCCGTTCTTCAAGTGAATAGAAGATCGGTTCTCAGATGCGCAACGTCGCCAAGCTCGCCTCCATCGTCTCCTTCAGCGGTCTCATGTTTGCCGCTTTCGTGGCCCCTGCCAATGCGTTTCAGTTCCCCGAGCCCCAGGCGAACGCAGAAGCTTTCGGTGGGAACTCGGCCTCGGCATATGCCG
Organism: Neorhizobium sp. DAR64872/K0K18; assembly: GCF_050500175.1. Classification (NCBI taxonomy): domain Bacteria; kingdom Pseudomonadati; phylum Pseudomonadota; class Alphaproteobacteria; order Hyphomicrobiales; family Rhizobiaceae; genus Neorhizobium; species Neorhizobium sp. DAR64872/K0K18. The sequence goes on along the minus strand of NZ_CP191445.1, from coordinate 1,120,417 downwards.
AGAATGGACAAGGTTTGGCGACCGCGAATTCCTCCAAGCTGTCGCCGAGCGAAGTCCGACATATTACATGGTGCGCCGCCCGGTATCGGCTGAGCTACGATGCAGTCAACGATGTCCACATCGGCGAAGGCGGCGTCCAGTCGAAGTGTATATCTCCCAGATAACGTATTAGCGGCACCTTGACGGCTGACTTCCCGACTGATGGGTTTTATCCAAACCGTGTTCTTTGCTGCCAACAAGGCATGACGGACGCGTTATCCCACGTCGCGACATCTACAGTCGACGCATGATGGCAGCACGAATTAGTCGCGGCCGTCCTCGCGGAACTGGCCGCCCATCTGATGTCTGGCATCATTGCGAACAGTACCGTCGAGATCGATCTGGGCATTCTCCGGATTAGCGTAGCCGCCTATCTCGATCTGAAGCAGGCCGTGCAGAACCCGGAGTTTCGGGTGGACTTCTTCTTCCGTCTGGCGGTGCTCCCAATCGAGTCGGTGCCTCTGCGGGACCTGAGGGAAGACATTCCCCTCATCGCCCAGCGTTTTATGGGACGGCAGAGCGTCGCCCACCGGCGCGAGTTGGCGCTGTCGAACGCTAACCTCCAGACCCTGCAGCGATATGCCTGGCCAGGCAATGTCCGCGAGTTTTAGAACGTGCTCGAACGGGCCTCCATTTTGTCACAGCAGAGCCGCATTGATTTTGCCTTCGCGGACGCTCCCGCACCCCGAGCGCAGCCTCGACCGTCCGGGCGGCTGGAGCGGTCCTCACGGAAGCCGAGATGCGCCGGCAAGACTGGGACAACATCGGCAATGCCCTGCAGCGTTGCGGCCGCAAGGTTTTTGGGAAAGGGGGGCCCCGAACTCCTGGACATGAAGCCAACAACGCCTGCCTCGTAGGTGAAGGCACTCGGCATTGTCTGACGGCTCGGTGCACAGGATCACAAGTGCGGGTTACGGCTGGAGACTTCGCTCCAGCCTCGCAAGTAAAGTAATCCCCGACGCAAAACACCCGCAGCTTTCGCTACGGGTGTTTTTCAATAATGATGATTTGGTTGCGGGGGCAGGATTTGAACCTGCGGCCTTCAGGTTATGAGCCTGACGAGCTACCGGGCTGCTCCACCCCGCGCCAAGCGAATTTGGCGTTGCCAAATTTCGCGTCTACGTCACGGCCATGCCGTGATGCGTAGTTCCGGAGCAAATCCTTTGAGATTTGTCTCCTGTCAGGGACGCACCGGCGATAGCCCGAACATCCCGTAATTGTTTTCAACCCCAGCAACGACAAAAGGCCGCTTTGGGAGCGGCCCTTGGTCTGGCCAGGGGCCGGTTTGTTATGTGTGAGAAGATTGTTTGGTCCATCCTCATGGATGGCATTGCCTTTAATAGACCTGGCAGCGACCTACTCTCCCGCGTCTTAAGACGGAGTACCATTGGCGCAGGGGTGTTTCACGGCCGTGTTCGGAAAGGGAACGGGTGCAGCCACCCCGCAATGACCACCAGGTCGATTAAGGGCAATGTATGCGTGGCAATGGGCGACCATTGCAACGCTTTATCGAGAAGCTGGCGGGGGCGAACCCCCGTTTTGTCTTAATTGAACACGTCTTTGTTTGCCGTCTGGTTTGTCGGAGCGTAGCTCCGCAAGGCCAGAGGCCGTCGCCGAACGTTCGGCGGCCCGTCCGGAGCGTTTTTCACGCGTCAGGACAAAACAGATGTCATCATCGAGGTGCGCAGCACCTTGATGAGCATAGTCAATGAGAACGATGAAGCCAATCGGGCTATTAGTAAGGCTAAGCTTCATGCATTACTGCACGTCCACACGCCTCCTATCAACGTGGTCGTCTTCCACGGCCCTGATAGGGAATACTCGTTTTCAGGTGGGTTTCCCGCTTAGATGCCTTCAGCGGTTATCCCTTCCATATATAGCTACCCTGCTATGCCGTTGGCACGACAACAGGTCCACCAGAGATATGTCCATCCCGGTCCTCTCGTACTAGGGACAGATCCTGTCAATATTCCTACACCCACGGCAGATAGGGACCGAACTGTCTCACGACGTTCTGAACCCAGCTCACGTACCGCTTTAATTGGCGAACAGCCAAACCCTTGGGACCTGCTCCAGCCCCAGGATGCGATGAGCCGACATCGAGGTGCCAAACAACCCCGTCGATATGGACTCTTGGGGGTCATCAGCCTGTTATCCCCGGCGTACCTTTTATCCGTTGAGCGATGGCCCTTCCACGCGGGACCACCGGATCACTATGACCGACTTTCGTCTCTGCTCGACTTGTCAGTCTCGCAGTCAGGCGGGCTTATGCCATTGCACTCGACGACCGATTTCCGACCGGTCTGAGCCCACCATCGCGCGCCTCCGTTACTCTTTCGGAGGCGACCGCCCCAGTCAAACTACCCACCATACACTGTCCCGGATCCGGATAACGGACCGCGGTTAGACATCCATGACGATAAGGGTGGTATTTCAAGGATGGCTCCACGAGAACTGGCGTCCCCGCTTCAAAGCCTACCACCTATCCTACACATGCCGACACGAATGCCAGTGTAAAGCTATAGTAAAGGTGCACGGGGTCTTTCCGTCTAACCGCAGGAACCCCGCATCTTCACGGGGAATTCAATTTCACTGAGTCTATGTTGGAGACAGCGGGGAAGTCGTTACGCCATTCGTGCAGGTCGGAACTTACCCGACAAGGAATTTCGCTACCTTAGGACCGTTATAGTTACGGCCGCCGTTTACTGGGGCTTCAGTTCAAAGCTTGCACCTCTCCCTTTAACCTTCCAGCACCGGGCAGGCGTCAGGCCCTATACGTCGTCTTTCGACTTCGCAGAGCCCTGTGTTTTTGATAAACAGTCGCTACCCCCTGGTCTGTGCCACCCCTTTCCACTTGCGTAAAAAGGGGTCACGCTTC
>NZ_CP191445.1:2500-1112500 GCF_050500175.1 Neorhizobium sp. DAR64872/K0K18 | reverse complement strand
GGCGGGTTCCCTAAGGTGCTGAGTTTGACTCATGTCGATGAAACGGGCACATGGTTGGCCCAAGGTACTGCAGGCAGCATTCCCCCGCTGTCTATGGAACAACACGCATCACGGGACTGGCAAAGACTGGCATGATGACGGCCCGCAGCATGATACGCACGCTCGGCAACGAACCGCCGATCCTCGCCGATGGCCGTCGCGCGCCGGATCGGCGCGAGATCTCCATGCGCTGGCTTTCGGGCACCTTCCTGACCGGCATTACATCGTCTCTCCTAATGGGCGTCGCGCTGTTTGCTGCGCTTGACGGTCGCCAGCAGCTTGCCACCCCTGCCGAAGCCTCTGCCGCGGTCCCCTCGGATCATGACGACGACATCACGTCGCGCGGCAAGCGCCTGCTCGGCGGCAATATCGTTGCCATGCCGACCGACCGGCGGATCATGGAAGTGTCCACCGTCGTTCACGAGGGAAATAAGGAAGTCGTGCGCCGCCGGCCCTTCGCGCATGTGAAGATGAACCTTGCCGTCAACAACGTCGCGCCGGAAGCCTATCCGAAATTCGATCCGCTCAGCATCTTCTCTTCCAGCGAAGCGCCGCCGCCGGCCAACAGCCGCACCGGCGCGATCTATGGATCCAACGTGGAATCCGACGTCAGCCTGCAGACCGTGCCGTTCCCGGTGAAGGGCGGTACCTTTGCCTATGCGGCGCCGATGACGCTCGAGGAAGTGGAAGAAAACGTCCGCTCCAACGGATCCGTCCTGACATCGGGCAATACCCAGCTCTCGGCACTCTATTATGTCGACCCTCAGCGCTTCTCCTCCGAAGATGAGGATGTCGACCTGACATCGGGTCTGGCTGCCCGCATCGTCGAGCAGAACATGTCGGTCTCGACGCCGGAACCATTCACGGCACGTAGCCGCGAATATGCAGACGATATCATCCCGGTCCGCCAGCCGACCACGATCGCCCAGGCGATGACCTCCGTCGGCTACCCCGAGACTAAGGCCCGCGAAATCGCCGGCTATCTCAAGTCGCGGATCGGCAGCGAGGATGTGGCCGCCGGCGACGTGATCCGCATCGGCGTGATCCAGGAGGGCCAGATGGTCCTCGTCGTGCGCGCCAGCATCTATCGCCGTGGCAATCACCAGATCACCGTTGCCGCCGACGACAAGGGCCATTTCATCGACGGCAAGGAACCGCAGATGCTGGATGCGGTCGCATCCGCGTTCAGCGAGCAACCGGCCATCGTCGCCGGCCGCGAATTGCCCGATGTCTATGACGGCATCTATCGCGCCGCCCTCTCCTACGGCATGAACAGCGATATGACATCGCTGCTCGTCAAGCTTCTCGCCAGCAATGTCGATCTTCAGGCACAGCTGCGTCCCTCCGACATGATCGAGGCCTTCTTCTCCGTTTCGGACGAAAAGGGTCAGGCCAGCCGGGATTCGGAACTTCTCTATGTAAACGCCAGGTTTGGCGACACGACTACCCGGTTTTACCGGTTCCAGGATCAGGATGACGGTTCGGTCGATTACTTCGATCAGGACGGCCGCAGCGTCCGGCAGTTCCTGTTGCGCAATCCGGTTCCGAACGGACGCTTCACGTCAGGCTTCGGCATGCGTAACCATCCGATCCTCGGCCGGGCCTTGATGCATACCGGCTCCGATTGGGCGGCCCCGCGCGGCACGCCGATCATCGCCACCGGCAACGGCACCGTCGAAAAGGCGGGCTGGGACAGCGGCGGTTACGGCAACCAGACTCTCGTGCGCCATGCCAACGGTTATGTCTCGTCCTACAATCACCAGAGCGCGATCGCCAAGGGCGTTCGCGAAGGCGCCAAGGTAACCCAGGGTCAGGTGATCGGCTATGTCGGCTCGACCGGCCAGTCGACCGGCGCCCATCTGCATTACGAACTCGTGGTCAACGGCACCAAGGTCGATCCGATGAAGGTGCGCCTGCCCGGCGGCAAGTCGCTCGACGGCAAGGCACTGGCGCGGTTCGAGGAAGAACGCACCCGCATCGATGCGCTGCTGAAGAGCACATCGAAGCCGGCCGAAGTCGCCAGCCGCTAATCTTGCCCTCAAACGAAAAAGGCCGCCCCGTTTCCGGTGCGGCCTCATTTTTCGTTCGCGGTTTGCGTTTATGCCGCTTCGCTCATGCTGCCCTTGATACGAAACAGCAGCCGGTCCGAGCCTGATGTCACGTTGATCGTCGATCCGTCCGGGATCTGTCCGGCAAGGATCTGCTCGGCCAAGGGATCCTGCACGAACTTCTGGATCACCCTCTTCAAAGGTCGGGCGCCATAGACAGGGTCGTAACCCTTGTTCGCCAGCCATTCGCGGGCATCGCTGTCCAGTTCCAGTTCGACCTTGCGATCGGCCAGAAGCTTCAGCAGACGCTGCAGCTGGATATCGACGATCGCGCCCATCTCGTTGCGCTTCAGCCTGTGGAACAGGATGATTTCGTCGACGCGGTTGAGGAACTCAGGCCGGAACGAGGCTTTCACCACGCCCATCACCTGCTCGCGCACGCTTTCAGAATCCTCGTCCTCGCGAAGGCCGGTCAGATATTCGGCCCCGAGATTGGATGTCATGATGATCATCGTGTTCTTGAAGTCGACCGTGCGGCCCTGCCCGTCCGTCAGGCGCCCGTCGTCGAGAACCTGCAGGAGAACGTTGAAGACATCGGGATGCGCCTTTTCGATCTCATCGAACAGAACGATCTGGTAGGGCTTGCGCCTGATGGCTTCGGTCAGAGCACCACCTTCGTCATAGCCGACATAGCCGGGAGGCGCGCCGATCAGCCGCGAGACGGAATGCTTCTCCATGTATTCCGACATGTCCAAGCGCACCATCGCCGTTTCGTCGTCGAACATGAAGCGTGCGAGCGACTTGGTGAGCTCGGTCTTGCCGACGCCGGTCGGGCCGAGGAAGATGAACGAGCCGATCGGCCGGTTCGGATCCTGCAGGCCGGCACGCGAACGGCGAACCGCGCGCGACACGGCCTGCACCGCATCGCCCTGACCGACGACCGATTTCGCCAACTCGTCTTCCATCCGCAGCAGCTTGTCGCGCTCGCCTTCCAGCATCTTGTCGACGGGAATACCGGTCCAGCGGGACACCACATGCGCGATCGCATCCGGATTGACCACTTCCTGCACCATGGCGTTGCTGGAACTGTCCTGTGCTTCCGCCTGTGCGAGCTCCTTTTCGAGATCGGGAATGACGCCGTAGGTCAGCTCGCCGGCACGCTGGTACTCACCCTTGCGCTGGGCAGTGGCCAGTTCGTTGCGTGCTTCGTCGAGCTTGCCCTTGAGATCGGCGGCAAGTCCGAGCTTCTGCTTCTCAGCCTGCCAGCGCGCGGTCAGCGCATCCGCCTGCTCTTCCAGCGACGTCACTTCGGTCTCGAGACGGACCAGCCGGTCGGCCGAGGCTGTGTCGGTTTCCTTCTTCAGCGCCTCACGCTCGATCTTCAGCTGCATGATGCGGCGATCGAGTTCGTCCAGCTCTTCGGGCTTGGAATCCACCTGCATGCGCAACCGCGATGCGGCTTCGTCCATCAGGTCAATTGCCTTGTCCGGCAGGAACCGGTCGGCAATGTAGCGGCTCGACAGGGTTGCAGCGGCAACCAGCGCCGAATCCGAGATGCGGACCTTGTGGTGCTGCTCGTATTTTTCCTTGAGGCCGCGCAGGATCGAGATCGTATCCTCGACCGACGGTTCCTCAACCATGACCGGCTGGAAACGACGAGCAAGAGCCGGATCCTTTTCCACATGCTTGCGGTATTCATCGAGCGTGGTCGCGCCGACGCAATGCAGCTCGCCGCGGGCAAGAGCAGGCTTTAAAAGGTTGGACGCATCCATCGCGCCATCCGCCTTGCCGGCTCCAACAAGCGTGTGCATCTCGTCGATGAACAGGATGATCTCGCCGTTTTCCGACTGCACCTCGTTCAGCACGCTCTTCAGCCGCTCTTCGAACTCGCCGCGATATTTGGCACCCGCAATCAGCGCGCCCATGTCGAGCGCCATCAGCTTCTTGTCTTTGAGGCTTTCCGGCACGTCGCCATTGACGATACGCAGCGCCAGACCTTCGGCGATCGCCGTCTTGCCGACGCCGGGTTCACCGATCAGGACGGGATTGTTCTTGGTGCGGCGCGACAGAACCTGGATCGTGCGGCGAATTTCGTCGTCACGGCCGATCACCGGATCGAGCCGGCCATCGCGCGCTTCGGTCGTCAGGTCGCGGGCATATTTCTTCAGGGCTTCAAAGCCCTGTTCAGCAGTCGCGCTGTCGGCGGTGCGGCCCTTGCGCAGGTCGTTGATGACCTGGTTGAGACCCTGCGCCGTCAGCCCCGCCTTCTTCAGGCTGGCCGATGTCGAGGCCGAGCTTTCGATCAAAAGCGCCAGCAGCAGTCGTTCGACCGTGACAAAGCTGTCGCCGGCCTTCTTGGCGGCTTCTTCCGCTGTCGAAAACACTTTTGCCAGCGGCTGCGAAAGATAGATCTCGCCATTGCCGCCCGATACCTTCGGAAGCTTGGAAAGTGCAGCGTCGTTTGCGATGCGCGCATCCTTGGCGCTGCCGCCAGCGCGTTCGATCAATGCGGAAGCCATGCCCTGGTCGTCGTCGAGCAGAACCTTGAGCAGATGCTCTGGCGTAAACTGCTGATGACCAGCGGACAGGGCCTGGGTCTGGGCAGACTGAAGGAAGCCCCGTACCCGCTCGGAATATTTTTCGATGTTCATAAGATAAACCTCCTGAATCGCCCCGCCCTCCATGGAGGCACGGACCGATGATTGAGATGGGGCTCCCTTTAAAGGCGAACCCGGCCGGCCAACCGGCCTTGGTGAAGATATGGGAGCGCGATTTTGTGATTTAAAGACGCGGAGAAGAGGATTTAGGCGATATTGGCGCGGCGTCGATCGAGCCGGGATCGCGCGATGTCGTCGAGCCGACAACTCGCCGCCGCACCCGGGTAAGACCGGCGACGTAACAGGTGCAAAACGTGCAAGGGACAGGATCCAAGGCGAGCCAGGTGCAGCATGGCGATCTCCCGCACGAGCATTCGGCTACCCCTCAAAGAAAAACTCCGGCCTTTCGACCGGAGTTTTCATATCAATCGTACAGTGTCAGACCGGCTTATTCGCCAGCTTCTGCCAAGGCCGGCTTGTCGTCACCGTCGCCGGCATCTCCGCCGTCTGCCGCATCGGCATCCTTGCGGGTCTGGCGACGTGGACGGTTACCTGCCGTGCGGCGACGGCGTGGCGTGGCTTCCGTCTGCGATTCCTCTTCGACCGAAACCTCGACCGGCGTGCCCTCGATATCAGGCTGCGGGCCGGATCCATCGACCACAGGCGCAACGGCTACCGGAGCTTCGGTGACCTGAGGCGCGCGCTGTCTGGTCCGTGTCGGAGCGACCGGCTGTTCGGCAGCCGGTGCAGCAGGCTGCTCCATCGGCTGCTCGCTGCCCTGTTCAGGTGCGCGCTCTGCACGGTCCTGACGCTCTGGGCGGTCGGGACGTTCCGGGCGACGCTCGCGGCGCTCGTTTCGGTCACGCCGGTTTTCGCGCGGCTGCTGGTCCTGGCCGGACTGGCTGCCCTGGTTGTGCCCAGAGTTTTGACCCGGGTTCTGTCCAGAGTTTTGACCGGAATTCTGGCCTGAGTGCTGTCCAGAGTTCTGGCTGGAATTATGCTCGCGGCGTGGCTGCTCGTCCATCATCGGCTGTGGTGCGTAGCCCATATCGTCGCCGTCACCCTGATCCATATCGTCTTGATCGATCGAGTTGCCGTCGCGGTCCTGGTATTCGCCACGCTCCTGATGCTGGAAACGGTCCTGCATCTGTGCCTGCGCTGCAGCAATGATGCGGTAATAGTGTTCCGCATGCTGCAGGTAGTTTTCGGCCATGACACGGTCGCCTGCGCTTTGCGCATCACGAGCAAGCGTCGAGTATTTTTCGGCGATGTGCTGAGCGGTGCCGCGGATTTTTACATCCGGGCCGGAGCTGTCATAGGACCGGCTGAGCGGGTTGCCGCCCTTGCGATTGAAATTGTTGTTTCCACCGCCGCTGCCGCCGCCGCCGCCATTGCTGCTGCCGCCATTGTTGCTGCCACGCCCCCGACCGCGCTTGTTTTGCTGTCCTGGCCTCATATATCGTTCACCAACTCTCTGTCTTCGCTGATAAAAGGCCACGCGGCCCGCCGGTCATCGCCGGAACAGGACTTCGCGTGCCATGCGCAGGTCGACCAAGGCGGCCTGCCGCTTTCAAAGTCAAATTACCTGATCACGCACTGGATCTGCTCAACCTGCTCGGTCTTCGAAAAGAGCCGGTTCTACGGTTGACCTTTTAGCGAGAACGAATCGTTGTTCACTCCCAGCCGCCCCGATGCGTGATTTACGCTAACTCGCTTCCTGAAGGATTCCAAGCCCTTTCTTTTGCTTTGCAACATCGAAAGCCTGGATAATCAAGGGCCACCTCTCGTAAAGACAAGCACGCGATCGTTGTTACCATAATCACGTCTTGCTTGCGTCAAGATGAAGCCTGCATCCTCAAAGATACGTGTCACCGTGTCTCGCTGATCGAACCCGATCTCGACGCCGATCGACCCTTCGTCCTTGGGAAACGAGCCGTCTTCCTGTGGACCGCGCAGTTCGAGAAAGTGCTCGGCCTGCGATGCGATTGCCCGGTAGGCATCCAGGCCATCGGGTCCGCCGTCCAACGCTGCCGGCGGATCGAAATCGCGAACTTCCGGCTCTAGTTCAGGAATGACATCGCTTCTGATATAGGGCGGGTTTGACACGATTATGTCGAAACGCCCGTCAATTGCGTCAAACCAATGACTTCTGACGCCCTGAAACCGCTCACCAAGATCAAGACGTTGCGCATTACGCGTCGCCGTCGAAAGCGCATCCTCGGAAATATCGGAGCCGACGCCCGTCGCTTGCGGAACCTCGCTCAACAGCGCCAGAATGATGGCGCCGGTCCCGGTGCCAAGATCGAGCACGCGGGCATGGCCCTTTTCCGCAACGATCCGTCTGAGCACGGGCAGCATGCATTCGACCAGGAGTTCGGTATCCGGCCGCGGCTCCAGCGTCTCTTTCGAGAGCAACAGGTCCAGCCCGTGAAACGCCCGCATTCCTAGAATACGGTGAACCGGCTCGTGACCCAGCCGCCTGGCCACCGCGTCCGCAATCCGGGCCATGTCGAGGGCATCGACAACACGGTCGCCATCAACGAACACCTCGGTCGAGGAAAGTCCCAGCAAGCCGCCGATCAGAAGCCTTGCCTCGATGGCCGCATCGGCGATCCCTGCTGCGGCAAGCTGCGCCCTTGCATCCGCCACCACCGCCTTCAGCACAGACGCCGGTTGCTCGCTCATCCGTGCTGCTCGCCAAGCTGCGCCAGCTGTCCGGCCTGATAATCCGAAATCAGCGCATCGACGACTTCGTCGATCTCGCCGATCATCATCCGGTCGAGCTTGTAGAGCGTCAGGTTGATACGGTGGTCGGTCACACGTCCTTGAGGGAAATTGTAGGTGCGGATGCGCTCCGAACGGTCGCCCGAGCCGACCTGGCTCTTGCGGTCCGCAGAGCGTTCGCTGTCGGCTTTCTGCCGCTCCATGTCGTAGAGCCTCGAGCGCAGGACCTGCATGGCTTTTGCACGGTTCTGGTGCTGCGATTTCTCCGAACTGGTGACAACCAGCCCCGTCGGCAGGTGGGTGATGCGAACGGCAGAGTCGGTGGTGTTGACGTGCTGGCCGCCGGCGCCGGATGCCCGCATCGTATCGATGCGGATATCGTCCGCCTTGATCTCGATGTCGATCTCTTCCGCTTCGGGCAAAACTGCGACTGTCGCAGCCGAGGTATGGATGCGCCCCTGCGTTTCCGTATCGGGCACCCGCTGCACCCGGTGCACGCCGCTTTCGAATTTCAGCTTGGAAAACACGCCGCGGCCGGTCACGGTGGCGATGACTTCGCGGAAACCGCCCGCTTCGCCGTCGCTGGCAGACAGCACTTCCACCTTCCAGCCATGGGCACTCGCGTAACGCTCGTACATGCGAAACAGGTCGCCGGCAAACAGCGCCGCCTCGTTGCCGCCGGTGCCGGCGCGGATTTCCAGGATGGCGCTGCGCTCGTCGGCCGCATCCTTGGGAAGGAGAAGGATCTGCATGTCCTTTTCCAGCTGCTCGATGCGTTCTTCCGCATCCGGCAGCTCCATCTCGGCCAGCTCGCGCATCTCGCGGTCGGTCGCCTTGTCGACAAGCATCGCACGCAGGTCAGCGACCTCAGCCAGGGTCTTTTCGTATTCACGGATCTTGGTGACCACCGGCTGCAGTTCGGAATATTCCGATGCCAGCTTCACATAGACATCGGCAGCCGGACCCTCCGACATGCGCGCCTCGATCTCGCCGAACCGGCGTTCCAGTTCGCGCATCTTTTCGACAGGAAGCTTCGCCACCCAATCACTCCACTCTTGTTCTTTGTGTTTTTCTATACGGGAATGTTGTTGGTTTCCGCAAACCGCAACAGCAAATTGCGGATCGGCTCGTCCGAGCGCACGTCGTCCAGCGCGGCGTCGAGCTCCTCGGCCAGCTGCCCCGCATCGAGACCAAGCAGCATTGCCTTCACCGGCCCGATCGAGGTTGCCGCCATCGACACCGAGCGGAAACCGACGCCGATCAGCGCCATGGCCGAAAGCGGCTTGCCGGCCATCTCGCCGCACAGCGTCACCGGCGTGCGGTTCTTATCCCCCGCGCGGGCGATGTCGCGCAGAATGCGCAGGAACGGCTTGCCCAGAATATCGAACCGGTCGGAGACGCGGGCATTGCCCCGGTCGGCGGCCATGGCGAACTGGAACAGATCGTTCGAGCCGACAGAGACGAAATCCACTTCCGCCATCAGTTCATCCAGCTGCCACATCAGCGACGGCACTTCCAGCATCGCGCCGAACTGCAGCTTGCGCGGCAGGCTGTGGCCGAATTTGGAGAGATGCTGGACTTCCTTCTGGAACAGCTCGCGCACCGCGCGGATCTCGGAAACCTCGGTGATCATCGGCAGCATCATGCGCAGCTCGGCACCCGCCGATGCCCGCAGCAGCGCGCGCATCTGGGTGCGCAGCAGGCCCGGCCGATCGAGAGACAGGCGGATCGCCCGCCATCCCAGCGCCGGGTTTTCCTCTTCCTGGCTACGAAGGTAGGACACGACCTTGTCGCCACCGATATCGAGCGTGCGGAACGTCACCGGAAGGCCAGCCGCCTGGCGGATCACGGCGCGATAGAACGCCTCCTGTTCCTCAAGCTTCGGCATGGTCGAGGCGATCATGAACTGCAGCTCGGTGCGGAACAGGCCGATACCCTGCGCACCGGATTCGGCAAGCTGCGGCAGATCCACCAGCAGGCCGGCATTCATGTTGAGGCTGATCGCCTTGCCATCCTTGGTCACCGGCTCGACCGAGCGCAGTGCCTTGAACTGCTCCTGGCGCCGGGCCCGCAGCTTGACCTTTTCCTCATAGGCCTTCTGCAGATCCGCCATCGGGCGCACATGCACCTGGCCGTCGTCACCGTCGATGATGATGGGATCGCCGTTTTCGGCAAGCGCAACCAAGCCCGTCGCCTGGCCGACAACCGGAATACCCATGGCGCGGGCCACGATCACCACATGGCTGGTGACCGCACCTTCTTCCAGCACCAGCCCGCGCAGGTTCTCGCGCGGATAATCGAGCAGTTCGGCAGCGCCCATGGCGCGCGCAAGAATGATCGCATCGAGCGGGAAGTTCTCGTCCGTTGCTCGGCCGGAATAGCCGGTCAGCTGGCGCAGCAACCGGTTGGCCAGATCGTCGAAATCATGCATCCGCTCGCGCAGATAAGGGTCGGTCAGGCGCATCATCCGCGCCTTGGTGTCGCTCTGCACCTTTTCGACCGCAGCTTCCGCCGTCAGTCCGTTATGGATCGCCTCTTCCATGCGGCGCACCCATCCCTGGTCATGCGCAAACATGCGGTAGGTCTCGAGAACCTCGCGGTGCTCGCCCTCCTGCGCCACGTCGCGGCGCTGCAGCATGTCGTCGATCGAGATCCGGAGCGATCCGAGCGCTTCGGCCAGACGGAGGATTTCCTTGTCCGAGTCCTCGTTGAGAAGATTGGTAACGACGATGCGCGGCTCGTGCAGCACGACATGGCCGAGCCCGATGCCCTCGTTATAGCCGTTGGCCGCAATCGTGACCGCGCGGGTGAGGTCCAGCTCAAGCCCCGGTGCCGTGATCTTTTTGAGGTCGCCGGTCGCGATCATCTCGGCGATCACCATCGCCGTCGTCTCGAGCGCCTCGACCTCGTCTTCGCGGTAGTTGCGGCTGGCCTTGTTCTGCACGACGAGAACGCCGAGCGTGCGGCCGGCGCGCAGGATCGGCACGCCAAGGAACGAATGGTAAATCTCTTCGCCGGTCTCGGGCAGGTAGCGGAATGCTGGATGCGCCTGCGCATCGGAAAGATTGAGCGGCTGTGCCGAGGCGGCAATCGTGCCGACCAGACCCTGCCCCATCTTCAGCTGCGATGTATGGACAGCCTCCTTGTTGAGGCCCTCGGTGGCATAAAGCTCGAGCACACCATCGGAGCGCAATACATAGACGGAGCAAACCTCCGCCACCATGTTGCTGGCGATCTGGCGCACGATCCGGTCAAGCCGCTCCTGCGGCTCAAGTGGCTCGGCCATCAACTCGCGGAGCCGCTTCAGAAGAACGCGCGGCCCGGCCGACATGTCTCTCATCGGCATCATTGCTCCCGAATGCATCTTTAATCCGGAAGTGGCCGCGCGAGTTTCACACCCACGCGGCGAACCGGTTGACGATCAAGTCTTATCGAGACCGTAGGCGGAATGCAAAGACCGAACTGCAAGTTCCGAGTAGTCGCCGGCGATCAGGATCGAAATCTTGATTTCCGAGGTGGTGATCGCCTTGATGTTGATCGACTTTTCGGCAAGTGCCTTGAAAGCGGTCGCGGCCACGCCTGCATGGCTGCGCATGCCGATGCCGATCACCGACACCTTGGCGAGACCCGATTCGCTCTGCACGACGTCGAAGCCGATCTTGTCCTTGTTGTCTTCGAGAACGCTGATGGCCTTCGCCACGTCCCCGTAAGGCACCGTAAAGGTCATGTCGGTCTTTGATCCGTCCTCGGAAATGTTCTGGACGATCATGTCGACATTGATGTGATTTTCGGCCAGCGGGCCGAAGATGGCGGCAGAAACGCCTGGCCGGTCGGAGAGACGACGCAGGGAGATCTGCGCTTCATCCTTGGCGTAGGCGATGCCGGTGACGACTTCCTGTTCCACGATCTCTTCCTCGTCGCAAATCAAAGTACCGGGCGGGTTGATGAGGTCGCCCATGCCCGGTGCATCGGGATCCTCGAAACTGGAGCGCACGAAGGTGCGGACCTTGTGAACCATGGCAAGTTCCACAGAACGCACCTGCAACACCTTGGCGCCGAGTGATGCCATTTCGAGCATTTCCTCGAACGAAATCTTCTTCAGGCGCCGCGCCTTGGGCACGATGCGCGGGTCCGTCGTATAGACGCCATCGACATCCGTATAGATGTCGCAACGATCGGCCTTGAGAGCGGCAGCAATCGCCACCGCCGACGTGTCGGAACCGCCGCGACCGAGCGTCGCGATCCGGTTGTCCGGGCCGATGCCCTGGAAGCCGGCAACGACGGCCACCTGGCCCTCGCCCATCCGCTTGATGATGTCGGAACCGTCGATTTCCTGAATCCGGGCCGCGCCATGGGCATTGTCGGTGCGGATCGGCAACTGCCAGCCCTGCCAGGAGCGCGCATTGATGCCCATCGACTGCAGCGCGATCGCAAGCAGCCCTGATGTCACCTGCTCGCCGGAGGCGACGACGGCATCGTATTCGCGCGCGTCGTAAAAGGGAGAATCGGCGCCATTGACCTTCGGTGTGTCCTGTACCCAGCCCACCAGCTCGTTGGTCTTGCCCGACATTGCGGAAACGACGACGGCCACTTCATGGCCCGCGTCGACCTCGCGTTTCACATGGCGTGCCACATTGTGGATACGGTCAAGATTGGCGACGGACGTGCCGCCGAACTTCATCACGATGCGAGCCATTCGACAAAAACCACTGTTTCGTCCCGGCACCATACGCTGGAACGTCTGCTTCCCGTTTCTCTGCTCTCCGGGCCTCAAGGCCTGGAGTCACAAAGTTGCGGGGGTCTCATATCGAAAAGGGGCTGGCGGTGCAATGGCCGGAACAGGCCAGAACGGTACGCCCGGCAAAAACCGGAGGCAGTATTTCGCGATTATCCGCGGAAAACCGCCGAACATGAAAAGGGCCGCTTTCGCGGCCCCCGACTATCATCAACTGTAACCGTTCACGGCGGACGGGCTCCGCCGTTGTCGCCTTAGCGATTACGGCAACCCGGGCCGACGCACTGCTCAGTTTCACCCTGCGGGGCGCGACGGTCGTTGTTGCGCTCGGCACGAGGCTCCTGACGACGCTCTTCTCTGCGTTCGTCATTGCGCTCGGCACGCGGCGGCGGGCGGCGATCGTCCCTGCGGTCATCGCCACGATCCATGCGCGGCGGTGGTGGGCGACGGTCGTCGTCGCGATCAATCCGCGGTGGCGGACGGCGGTCATCCCGGTCGCGGTCGATACGCGGTGGTGGAGGGCGACGGTCGTCGTCACGATCGATACGCGGCGGTGGGCGACGATCGTCCCTGTCACGGTCGACGCGTGGCGGGTCGCGGCGGTCGCCGCGATCACGGTCCCAACCGGGACGGTTGTCCCAGCGGTCACGATCGCGGTCGCGGTCCCAACCCGGAGGTGGTGGCGGCGGACGTCTGTCACGATCCCAACGCGGCGGTGGCGGCGGCTGACGATCGGCGCGCCAATTGTAATCGCGCCAGCGATCACGTTCACGATAGAAATTGCGCTCTCTATAATGGCGACCCCAATAGTCGTTGACTTCGAAGGTCACCGTCGGGATGCCGAGACCCTGATAGTAGTCGGGCGCGACATAGACGCGGTTCGAACGGTACGCCGCCTGGACATAGTTTCCCGACACCCAGCCACGACCGCCGTAGAACGAAACGTCGCACCAGTTCACGCTGCTCATGCAGCCGTTGATGGTAACGGTCGCGCTGACCGGGATCACTGTGACCGCCGGATAGGCGGTGCTCGGACCTGACCGCATGTTCACGTTCGCGGTTGCGAATCCCTGCACGGCAGCCGAAGCAATCGACGGCGCCAGCATCAAGGCGCCGAGAGCGGCTACCCGTAAAAGTAACTTTTTCACCTGTTTCCTCCTGGAAAACATAAGCGGTCGGAATTGCTTCCGTTTTGCGCCCCGTAATTTTCAGCCTAAATGCTCGGAACGACCTATTGTTCCAGTTGTCGGCTGAATGGCGAATGAATGATGTATTTGACTGTCATTCACCATTTTTCTCCTCGCCGTAAGCAACGGTTCATCCCCGCCTGCTCACTGGAAAACAATGACTAAGCTGTCGCGCGACCTCCGCGGCGATGTCACCCCTTGACATCAACCCGGGATCATCCGACTTCAGGCCCTAGTACGAGAGGATGACGATATGACCGAAACCACACGCAGCACAGTCGATAAGGACCAGGTTGAATGGTTCTCGAAAATGGCAGCCGAGTGGTGGAACCCGACAGGGAAGTTTCGGCCTCTCCACAAGTTCAATCCGGTCCGTCTCTCCTATCTTCGCGACCGGATCTGCGAGCATTTCGGCCGTGACCCCAACGGTCACCAGCCGCTTGCCGGTCTTCGCATCCTCGATATCGGATGTGGCGGCGGTCTGTTGTCGGAGCCGATGGCCCGCATGGGTGCGACCGTTGTCGGCGCGGACCCGTCTGAAAAGAACATCGGCATCGCTTCCACCCACGCAGCTGAGACCGGCGTCACCGTCGATTATCGCGCAGTCACGGCCGAAGACCTTGCCGCGTCGGGCGAGCTGTTCGACGTTGTCATGAACATGGAAGTAGTCGAACACGTCGCTGACGTCGATTTTTTCATTACTACCTGCGCTTCGCTGGTGAAGCCGAGCGGCCTGATGTTCGTCGCGACCATTAACCGCACGCTGAAGGCCGGCGCGCTGGCGATCTTTGCTGCGGAAAACATTCTCCGCTGGTTGCCGCGCGGCACCCACCAGTACGACAAGCTTGTGCGCCCGGAAGAGATCGAAAAACCGCTGTCAAAAAGCGGCATGGAGATCATTCACCGCACCGGCGTGTTCTTCAACCCGCTGAGCGACCGCTGGAACCTGTCGTCCGACATGGACGTCAATTATATGCTGCTGGCGCGACGTCCGGGCTGAGCTTCAATCCTTGACGACAGCCGTGGCGGGTGTGGCAGTAACGGCGTCGACGGAGCCGCCCTTGCGGTGCAAAAGCCAGGCCCAACGGGGCCGCTCGAACAGGAAGTTGCCGATCCCTGTCGCCCTGACAATCGCGTAGAGGATGAGCGAGCTCACGATCGACACGATCATCACCGAAACGCTCAGCAGTCCCGTATCGGTAATCAGTCCGGTCTTGAGCGCTACTGCCCTGAACAGAGACATCGGGATGGTAAAGGCGAGGTAGACAACCAGCGAATGCTTGCCGAGCCAGACCAGCCAGCGCGAGAACGGCAGTTGGACGACGAGGCCGCAAGCGATGCAAAGCGCCAGCGTTCCAGCGACAGCAAGCACGAAATGCATCCCTGGCAACACCGCAGACCCCATCTGCATCCCGACCGGTTGAACCTCATAGCCGGGTGAAAACACGAGCACTCCGTTGACCAGCGCCCAGACGCACAGCGCAGCCCAGGCTCTCGCCGAATAGCGCTGGCAGAGATCGACCAGCTTCAAAATTGCGGGACCCGTCAGGAAGCCGAGATAGAAGAAGACGAAATACGCAGCAAACTGCGTGACCACGTAGCTCGCCGAGTGCGGCGACCAGACCTCAAGGCCGATCGCGACCGGAAGAACGACCCAGGCAGGCACCGAAAGCTGGTAGAACAGCTTTGTCACCAGTCCGAAAATGGCAAGCAGATAGACGAACCACAAAACGCCGTAGGGCTGGACCATCGCAAACGCCAGCTCCTTCAGCATCTTGCTGAGATCGAGCTCGTAGACCCCGATCTTCAGGCCAAGCATGATCGTGACCCAGAGCACGTAGAAATAAAGGTAATGGACCACCCGGCGGTCGACGAACTGCAACCACGGGCGGGCGATAACCTGCGACAGGAACAGACCCGAGATCAGGAAGAATTCCGGCATCCGGAATGGCGTGGCGAAACCGATGACATAGTGCAGAAAGCCGACCTGCCCGGTATATTCGCCGGTATTGTAGGCCGAGTACATCATCACAACCAGGATGATCGAGACACCTTTGGCGGCGTCGACCCACGCTAAACGATCAATCTTTTCCATGCTGCAGAGCACTTTCTGTCTGATCAAGGTTACGGGGACGCCCTTGCGATGTGATCGCAACGATCCGGCCTGTTCGGTCTAAATCCAAAGGGTCATGTCGAATGCGATGTTGGTGTCAACGTCTGCCAATTCGTCGCCGGAGTGTGGTCCTTGGAGAACTGGGCAGGATTTGAACCTGCATGTACGGGCTTGCGGGCCCGCTCCATTTCAGTCTGGCACCAGTTCATCACGGACGGCTTTCGGCAGCCCGTCCGCAGAGATAGCGCAGTCAGGTTAGAGTTCGGTAAACCGGCATGGTAAAGATGCATGTCTTGGAAGAAATACTTACAAGATACTTCCGACATCGCTAATGAACTTGGAGACCGGCGTCAGTTGCCGTCTTCCGGGAGCGTCGGCAAGGGGGCGATGTCGATGCCCTCATCAATCAGCTCGCGCACGTCGTCGAAACTTGCCTTGCCGATAATCCCGCGCGCATCGGCCTCGCCGTAATGGATCTTGCGCGCCTCTTCCGGAAATTTCTCGCCGACATCTTCGGAACTGGCGCGGATACCGGCGACGGCTTCCTTGAGCTTCGCCATCACCTCATGGCGCGCCATATTCATCGCCAACTCCTGCTTGGCTTCCTTCTTCCGTGCTGTCGAAACGGCGGGCGCCATCAGGGATTTTGAGATCGCGGTGGAATTGCAGACCGGACAGGTTAAAAAGCCGCTTTCCACCTGGCGGTCGAAATCGGCGCTTTGGGCAAACCAGCCTTCAAACGCATGTCCGTTCTCGCAGCCGAGCGAATATTTGATCACGCCGCCTCTTCCCTGTCACCGCGGTCTGGGACGATCGCCACGGAAAACTCCCGGGCATTCTTGAGGTTGGGGATCTTCTGGCGTGCCGCCCGGACCTGGTCGAGATCGATCTCGGCGATCAGGACCTCTTCGCCGGTGCCGCCAGCCATCGCCAGAACTTTACCCCAGGGATCAACGATCATCGAATGACCGTAGGTTTCGCGGCCATCTTCGTGGGTGCCGCCCTGTGCCGCAGCAATCAGGAACGTGCCGTTCTCGATGGCGCGGGCCCGAAGCAGGATTTCCCAATGCGCCTCGCCCGTCTGGCGGGTAAAGGCAGCCGGAACCGAGAGGATTTCGGCGCCGGCCAAGGCCTCAGCCCGAAACAGCTGCGGAAACCGCACATCGTAGCAAATCGCAAAACCGAGCCGGCCGAAACCAAGATCGGCGACCCGCGCTTCGTTGCCGGGTTCATAGGCCGAACTCTCGCGCCAGCTTTCGCCATTGTCGAGATCGACATCGAACATGTGGATCTTGTCGTAGCTGCAGACGGTTGCGCCGTCTGGCGAAAACAGGAAAGCGCGGTTGGCGATCTTGCCGTCGTCGCGGGCAATGGCGGTCGAGCCGACATGCAGGAAGACACCAAGCTCTTTTGCGAGATCGCGCGCAGTCGAGACGATCACATCATCCGCCTCGCCCCGCAATACTTCGCGGGCCGCCTTGCGGTCACGCTGCAGCATGCCGGTCATTTCGGGGGTCTGAATATAGGTCGCGCCATGGGCTGCAGCGTCACGGACAAGGCGCGCCATGTCGGCCGCATTCCTGACCGGATCGACGCCCGAACACATCTGGATCGCTGCAACCTTGACCGCGGTCATTGAAAAATCTCCTCAGGCCGCCAGAAGCGGATCGAGCTTGCCGGCACGGTCGAGCGCATGCAGGTCGTCGCAACCGCCGACATGCCGACCATCGATGAAGATCTGCGGGAATGTCGAACCGCCGTTCGACTTCTGCACCATTTCGGCGCGCAGTTCCTTCGAATAGGTCGCGTCATGCTCGGTAAAGGCAACGCCCTTGGATTCGAGCAGCGCCTTGGCGCGGGCGCAGTAACCGCAATATTCGCGGGTGTAAATGATCACATCTGCCATGATTTTCTCCACGTACTGTCAGGACTTTGTGCAGCGCGTCACAATTGCCGTCTCTGTCATATAGGCCCGGCAATGGCCATTGCAAAGGTCAAAACCGTCACCTCGGCAGCCCCTGCCCGCTTCAGCGACCGGGTTGCGGAAGACACTGTCGCGCCGGTCGTGAACACGTCGTCGACCAGTACGATATGCTTGCCGAACACGTCCTGTTCGCGACCCGCGGCCACCTTGAACGCGGCGCGGACGTTCTCCTCGCGGCCCCGCGCGGTCAACCCCACCTGACGCCGCGTGCTCTTCGTGCGCAGCAATGTTGCTGCAAGAAAGGGCTTTTCGGATTGAGCGGCGAGATGCCGCCCGAGCTCGGCTGCCTGATTGAACCGGCGCCAGAACATGCGCGAGCGATGAAGCGGCACCGGGAGAATAGCGTCGCAATCGGCCACGTGGGTCTCGCAAGCGCGCAGCATCCACCCGGCCATCATTGCGGCGAGGTCGGTGCGATCCCTATATTTCAGCGCATGGACGAGCGAGCGTGCCGCACCTTCGTGGATTGCCACAGCCCGCAGGCGGTCGAACACCGGGGGATTGGCGATCGCTTCCGGCGAGATCAGCAATTGCTCATCCAAAGCGGGATCGGAAGGATCATAGGAGAACGGAAGGCCTAGAACCTCGCAGTAAGGACGTTCGATGAAGCGCAGACCGCGCCAGCACTGTGCACAGAAACCGCGATGGCTGCCGGTGATCACGCCGCATCCGGGACAGGCTGGCGGGTAGACGACGTCGCCTATCCGGCGTGTCCAGACGGACGCGGCCGATACCATGCTCCTCAGCGATCGCAAGGCGGGGGACGAAGACATGCTTGACATTAATCGACGGAGAGCGACTTTGCGACCCGCGGAAATTGAGTGGAAAACATGGACATCATTTTTGACGCCGAACTGGTCGAAGCACGGCGCCGGCGTGCGATTGTCGCTGGCGACCGCAACGCGGCGTTTTTGCTGGATATAGCCGGACGCGAACTGGCCGAGCGGCTGTCCGTGGTCGAACGGCAGTTCGAACAGGGTGTCGAGTTGCATGGCGGTACCGGCACTGCAGCCCGCGAAGCGAAAGCAACCGGCAAGATCGACAACATGGTCCGGGTCGAGAGCGATCCTACCTTCGCCGTCTCTGGCGAAGACATCACGGTCGCACCGCTCGACGATGTGCCGCTTGAGCCGGATACGGTCAATCTCATCGTCTCACCGCTCGCCCTTCACTTGATCAACGATCTTCCCGGCACGCTGGTCCGCATCCGCCGGGCGCTGAAGCCGGACGGGCTGTTCCTTGCCGCCATTCCCGGATCCGGCACGCTTGCCGAGCTGCGCGATGTACTTCTGTCGGCCGAGGTGGAAATGACCGGGGGCGCTAGCCCGCGTGTCATTCCGTTTGCGGACGTGCGCGACGTCGGCGGGCTACTGCAGCGGACGGGTTTTGCCCTGCCCGTGATCGATGCGGAAACCTATACGGTGCGCTACGACAACCTGTTTGCGCTGATGCGGGACTTGCGCGGCATGGGCATGACCAATGCGCTCGCTGGCCGCAGCCGCAAGCCGCTGACGAAGAGCTTTTTCCTGAAAGCCGCCGAGCTTTATGCCGAACGCTACTCGGATCCGGATGGGCGCATCCGGGCCACGTTTTCGATCATCTACGCATCGGGATGGGCGCCGCATGAAAGCCAGCAAAAGCCCCTGAAGCCGGGATCGGCCAAGATGCGGCTGGAAGATGCGCTGCGCGGATCGCAGAACGAAAACTGATAGATCAGGGTAACGATCGGGGGAGGGTCAGGTAATCGGCTTGTCGACCTTGCCGCCGAGGAAGCTGAACATATTGCTGAGCGCCGAGGAAAAAGCGCCGAAACCGGCGAGCAAGGCGGCCGATATGATCGCGATGATCAGGCCGTACTCGACAGCCGTCGCCCCACATTCATCGCTCATGAAGGAACGCAGGAGACGCATGACTTGCCCTTTATCCGGTAAACCGCTGATCTGTCGCCCGACTATAGCGACTAATCGTTAATTAGCAGCCATCGTTTGCGCCGTAGCCCTGTACGATGCAGACGGAGCCCGGCGTGTCCTGAAGGACGCTACGGCGGATCGTGTAGGTTTTCGTGCCTTTCTCGACCGGCTTGATCGAGCCGGTGGTGATCATGTCGAAGTCCTGCTTGACCGTTGCCAGCCGCTGCTGGTCGTCGTGGCCGGCGAGCATCGGCGTCACGATCAGCGCAAGCGCAACCGCAGCGGTGCCAAACAGCAGAGCAATATTGAGGGCGCCGGTCCTACCGGATCTGTGCTTTGCCCGCTGGCGGGCCTGCACAGTTTTCCAGAATTCGTCTTCCATCGCTGAAAAGCCTCGTCAACGCAGTCACTGATCCCCCTGACGATGCCACGATGGGCTGAATTAAAGGTTAACAGGCTCTGAATTCGACTGCGCTAATTCGACTGATCTCGATCAGACAAGATCCTGAATGATCGGGATCAGAGGCTCGTCGGCGGGCGGCATCGGATAGTCCCGAAGCGCGTTCGGCTTGACCCACTTGATCGCCTGCCCCTCGCGCCCGTGCGGAATGCCCTCGAAACGGCGACAGACATAGAGCGGCATCAACAGATGGAAGGTTTCATAAGTGTGGCTCGCAAATGTCAGCGGCGCGAGGCAGGCTTCCTTCGTCTGGATCCCGAGCTCCTCGTCGAGTTCACGGATCAACGTCTCCTCGGGCGTTTCGCCAGGCTCCACCTTACCCCCCGGAAACTCCCAGAGCCCGGCCAGCGACTTGCCCTCAGGGCGCTGCGCAAGCAGGATGCGGCCATCGGCATCGATCAGCGCGCAGGCTGCAACGAGAAGAATTTTCCTCGACATGAGATCGGTCACCCTTTGCGCCAGTAGCGGTATTCATAGACCTTGCGAAAGCCGAACTGGCGATAGAGGGCAATCGCCGGTTCGTTGTCTGCCTCCACCTGCAGCCATGCCGAACGGGCACCGCTGACGCGCGCCCAGCGCAGTGCCGAGGCAAGTATTTCCGAGCCGATGCCCTGCCGCCGAACCGTTTGCGACACGGCAAACGACATGACGCCCGCAAGATCGTTGTCCTGCACGCAAAGCGCGACGGCGACGGCGCCGTGACGTGGGCTTTCCTTGATGAAGAAGCCCGATTGCGGCTTGATGGAACTGAGGATTTCCGCCAGTGCCGGCTTCAGCGCTGCGTCGTCCTGCCCCACTGCAATGCAGGCATCGACGAAACGGCCGATATCGTGGCTGGGAAGATGACCGAGCGTCGGCGGCAGCGGAAGGTGGGCGAGATCGCCGATCATCACATCTGCGGTCTCGAACATCTGCCAGCCATCATCCTCCAGATGACGGATCAGGTGCGGCGGTGCGAGCGGCGTTTCGCGCACCACCAGAGACCGTCCGTAATCGGCAAAACGCTTTCTGGTCTTTGAGAGCCGCAGGTCCATGTCCCTGTAATCGGACGGGTCGAGCGGCACGATGCAGTTCAACCGCTTCGACGGGTGGCTCCCCGTCAGCCGAACCTGCCAGCTGCCGTCATAGACCACGGACGCCGCGGGCCAGGCCCGGAAGCCGACCGCTTCCAGCCTTCGAACAAGGGGCAGATCGGCTTGAACGGGAGATGCGGTCATATCCGTCATCAGCTCCGGTAATCTCCGTTGATGGCGACGTATTCCTTCGTGAGGTCGCAGGTCCAGACCGTGGCGGTGCCGGAGCCAAGTCCGAGTTCGACCTTGACCGGAATGTCCTGTCCCTTCATCACGTTGGACGCGGCCTCTTCCGAATAGGCAGGATCGCGTTCGCCATTGACGGCAACCCGGACATCGCCGAACCAGATCGCCAGCTTGTCTCGGTCCGCGGCTTCGCCGGCCTTGCCGACGGCCATGACGATCCGGCCCCAGTTGGCGTCTTCGCCAGCGGCTGCGGTCTTGACCAGCGGCGAATTGGCGATCGACAGTGCGATCGTCTTGGCGGCGGCATCGCTTTCCGCGCCCGTGACGGTGATCTCGAGCATCTTGGTGGCGCCTTCGCCATCGCGGGCAACCTGGATCGCCAGGTCCTTCAGAAGCGCGTTCAGCGCATCCCGGAAAGCGGCAAGCGCCGGATCGGCGGGATCGGTGATCGGCGCTTGGCCGTCGGAAGCAGCAGCCCCGGTTGCAAACAGCATCAGCGTATCTGAGGTCGATGTATCGCTATCGACCGTCATCGAATTGAAGCTCGGCTCGACGCCTGCAGAGAGAAGCGACTGAAGCACCGAAGACGAGATATCGGCGTCGGTGACGACGAAAGACAGCATCGTCGCCATGTCAGGCGCGATCATGCCAGCACCCTTGGCAATGCCGTTGATCGTAACCGCGACGCCGCCGATCTCCGCCATGCGGGTCGCGACCTTCGGATAGGTATCCGTGGTCATGATCGCCTTGGCAGCCTCCTGCCAGAAATCGCCCGTGGCCGACCCGTGCATATCGCCAAGCACGCCTGCAAATTTCGTGGCATCGAGCGGTTCGCCGATGACGCCTGTCGATGCGAGGTAAATTTCATTCTCGCTGCATCCGACAGCAGCCGCTGCCGATTGTGCGGTAAGTTCCGTTGCCTGGCGGCCCTTGGCGCCGGTAAACGCATTGGCATTGCCGGAATTGACCACCACGGCCCGCGCGGTGCCATGGGCTAAGTTCGCGCGGCAGAAATCCACCGGTGCCGACGGGCATTTCGACTTGGTGAACACGCCGGCCACCGCTGCCGGTGCGTCGAACACCATCAACAGCACGTCGGTAC
This sequence comes from Neorhizobium sp. DAR64872/K0K18, assembly GCF_050500175.1. Lineage (NCBI taxonomy): Bacteria > Pseudomonadati > Pseudomonadota > Alphaproteobacteria > Hyphomicrobiales > Rhizobiaceae > Neorhizobium > Neorhizobium sp. DAR64872/K0K18. The sequence continues at coordinate 1,090,342 of NZ_CP191445.1, read as the reverse complement.
GGTTCTTGTATTTGATGCCGGCGGCAGCTGTCGCCATGCGGACGCCGCGCAGGGCCGGCATTTCGGGATAGGACTTCGGGGCGAGCGGCGAGACGGAAGAGGACATCTGAACAACCTGACTGAATAGGAAAGGGCCCGGATATACCGGGCCCAGATGCGAATTTTACTGCTGTGCCGGTGCCGGCGCTTCTGCACCGTCCTGCATCTTGCTCACGTCCTCGTAGCCCTTCTTCAGGCCCTCATCCATGATCTCGATCTTCTGGTCGGCCTTCGCCTTTTCGATAATGGCGACATACTTGTCGCGCATCACGAGCTGCTTGACCTGGTCCTCGACCTGGTCGAGTGCCGGCGGAGCGGCTTCGCGCTTGTCGAGAAGCTTGATGACGTGGAAACCGAACTGGGTCTTGACCGGGGTCTTGGTGTAGGCGCCCTTTTCGAGGGCAAACGCGGCCTGCTCGAATTCCGGAACCATGCGGCCCTGGGCAAACCAGCCGAGATCGCCACCTTCGTCCTTGTTCGAATCCTGCGACTTTTCCTTGGCAATGGCTGCGAAATCGCCACCCTTGTCGAGGTCGGCAATCACGGCCTTTGCTTCATCCTCGGTCTTTACCAGGATATGGGCAGCATTGACCTCTTCCTGCTTCGGGATCGACGCGATTTCCTTGTCGTAGCGTGCCTTTACTTCTTCGGGCGTCGTGGCATCGACCACGTGCTTGCGGAAGTAGGCGTTGTGCAGTTCGCGATCGCCGATATAGGCCATGCGCTTCTTGTAGTCCTCGGTGTTACCAAGGCCTTCGGCGGCAGCACCGCTTGCCAGAAGCTTCACGTCGATTGCGCCGGAAAGGGCCGCAACCTTCTTCTGTTCTTCGGGAAGCTGGGCCAGCTGCGGGTCGAGGTTCTGGACCGCGACGTCGAGTTCGGCCTGAGTGATGTTCAGGCTGCCCACCTTGGCGACGACCGTATCGTCAGCGGCGAAAGCCGGGGCCTGGACGAAGATCGCAGCGGCAATAGCAGCCGATACGAGAAGTTTGTGGCGCAGCATCGAGTTACCTTTCGATTGGTGAACCGGATCCAGAACGTCTGGCACCGGCCGGAAAACCTTCACAAACACCGGATTGTGGCCATTCTGTATCGGCCGTCACCGTTGACATAATTCGGACCCCCTCTTATCTGTCACGCAACTTCGCGTCCAGAAGCTTTGCGGGCGCCACGGGTCGAATTGTCAGAGGCGCCGCCGGCCGACAAGCTCAATCGTGGTCTCGACGAGTGACATCAGGGACTGACATCAGAAAGGGCCATTCGTATGGTCAGCTTTGGCGGCATTGCCCGCAAACTGTTCGGATCTGCAAACGAGCGCCGCGTGCGGGGCTACAAGCCGATGCTCGAGAAGATCAATGCAATCGAGGAAGCCACCAAGGCGCTCACCGATGAGCAGCTCGCCAACAAGACGGCGGAGTTCCGCCAGATGCTGGCAGACGGCAAGACCCTGGAGGATATCCAGATCCCTGCCTTTGCGGTGCTTCGCGAAGCGGCCCTTCGCGTACTCGGCATGCGACCCTTCGACGTCCAGCTGACCGGCGGCATGATCCTTCACGACGGCGCAATCGCCGAAATGAAGACCGGCGAAGGCAAGACGCTGGTGGGAACCCTGCCCGTCTACCTCAATGCACTGTCGGGCAAGGGCGTGCATGTGGTGACCGTCAACGATTATCTCGCACAGCGCGACGCCAGCATCATGAGCCGCCTCTACGGGTTCCTTGGCCTGTCGACCGGTGTCATCGTCCACGGCCTGTCGGACGACGAACGCCGCGAGGCCTATGCCTGCGACATCACCTATGCGACGAACAACGAGCTCGGCTTCGATTATCTTCGCGATAACATGAAATACGAGCGCGGCCAGATGGTGCAGCGCGGCCACAACTTCGCGATCGTCGACGAAGTCGATTCGATCCTGGTCGACGAAGCCCGCACCCCGCTGATCATCTCAGGCCCGCTGGACGACCGTTCCGATCTCTACAACACGATCGACGCCTACATTCCGTTGCTGTCTCCGGAAGACTACGAAATCGACGAAAAGCAGCGCTCGGCCAACTTTTCCGAAGAGGGAACCGAAAAGCTCGAAGGCCTGCTGCGTCAGGCCGGCCTGCTGAAGGGCGAATCGCTCTATGACGTCGAGAACGTGGCGATCGTCCACCACATCAACAACGCGCTGAAGGCCCACAAGCTCTTCACCCGCGACAAGGACTATATCGTCCGCAACGACGAGATCGTCATCATCGACGAGTTTACCGGCCGCATGATGCCGGGCCGCCGCTATTCCGAAGGTCAGCATCAGGCGCTGGAAGCCAAGGAAAAGGTGCAGATCCAGCCGGAGAACCAGACGCTCTCCTCGATCACCTTCCAGAATTACTTCCGCATGTACGACAAGCTTGCCGGCATGACCGGTACGGCGCAGACGGAAGCGGAAGAATTCGGCAACATCTACAAGCTGGAAGTGGTGGAGGTTCCGACCAACCTGCCGATCCAGCGTATCGACGAAGATGACGAAGTCTACCGGACGTTTGAGGAAAAGTTCAAGGCGATCATCGTCGAGATCAAGGCGGCCAGCGAACGCAACCAGCCGGTTCTGGTCGGTACGACCTCGATCGAAAAGTCCGAACTTCTGGCAACCATGCTGCGCGAGTCCGGTTTTGAGAAATTCCACGTTCTAAACGCACGCTACCACGAGCAGGAAGCCTATATCGTGTCGCAGGCCGGCGTGCCCGGTGCCGTCACGATCGCCACCAACATGGCCGGTCGCGGTACCGACATTCAGCTCGGCGGCAATATCGACATGCGCCTTGAGCGCGAGCTCGAAGGCATCGAGGACGAGGGCGAACGCGCTGCCAAGGAGGCTGCCGTCCGTGCCGAGGTGAAGGTCCTGAAGGGCAAGGCTCTGGAAGCCGGTGGCCTTTACGTCATCGCCACGGAACGTCACGAAAGCCGCCGCATCGACAACCAGCTGCGTGGCCGTTCCGGCCGCCAGGGTGACCCGGGCCGCTCGAAATTCTACCTGTCGCTCCAGGACGATCTGATGCGCATCTTCGGTTCCGACCGGATGGATTCGATGCTGCAAAAGCTTGGTCTCAAGGAAGGCGAAGCGATCGTCCACCCCTGGATCAACAAGGCGCTCGAGCGGGCGCAGAAAAAGGTCGAGGCGCGTAACTTCGACATCCGCAAGAACCTTCTGAAATACGACGACGTCACCAACGACCAGCGCAAGGTGATCTTCGAGCAGCGCATCGAGATGATGGATTCGGAAGACGTGTCCGAGACCATCGAGGACATGCGCAACGAAGTGATCGAGGTCCTCGTTGCCAAGCACATCCCTGAGCGGGCCTATGCCGAACAGTGGAGCGTCAAGGAACTGCGCGAAGACGTTGATCGCCTGCTGAACCTTGATCTTCCGATCGAGGACTGGGCGACCGAAGAGGGTATCGGCGAAACCGATATCCGCGAGCGGATCACTGCCGCTGCTGAAGCTTCCGTCAAGGATCGCCGAGAGCGGTTTGGTGCCGACGTGATGAACTACGTCGAACGCTCCGTGGTGTTGCAGACGCTGGACGCCCTGTGGCGCGAGCATATCGTCAATCTCGACCACCTGCGCTCCGTCATCGGGTTCCGCGGCTATGCGCAGCGCGATCCGTTGCAGGAATACAAGGCGGAAGCCTTCGAGCTGTTCCAGGCGCTGCTTGCGAACCTGCGCGAAGCCGTGACCGCCCAGATGATGCGCGTCGAGCTTGTGCAGAACCCCGAGCCGCCGGTACCGCCATCGGTGTTCGAGGAGCATCATTTCGACCCGACGACCGGCGAAGACCAGGTGTCGGGCGCAGACGGCAGCGACTTCATCGCAGCGCCTGCCGATCGTCATCCCGAAGACCAGTCTACCTGGGGGCGCGTCGGCCGCAACGAGGCTTGCCCCTGTGGTTCGGGCAAGAAATACAAGCACTGCCACGGCGCCTTCGAACAGGCCTGATCGGGCAACATCAGTGCTATCGATAGAACGCCGCCTTCGGGCGGCGTTTTTCGTTTGCGGGAACGTCGCCGTCTTAACGTTCGGGTCGGCTGAGCCAACCGTTTCTTAACCCTGCTGTGGCAGATTTGCGAGCATGGCTCCTGTAGCGTAACGAGTATTGCGTGCCCATCATGGCGGTGATCGAAACAGCGGAAAGACTGCTTCCGGCCGGTTTGCGTGCCAGAGTCGCACCGCTGACGGGCAGGATCAGAGCCACTGTGACCGAAAACAGCGATACGGCGCGGGCGCAACGCCAGGCCATGACCGCGTTTGCGATCCGCATTTTCAGCGCCGCTATCGCCTTCCTGTCCCAGATCGTCATGGCCAGGCTGATGGGCGAGTTCGAATACGGGTTGTTCGCCTTCGTCTGGGTGATTGTCATCCTCGTCGGCAATCTCTCCTGCCTCGGCTTTCACACCTCGATCATCCGCTTCATCCACCAGCATTCAGCAGAGGGTGAAAACGGCGAGATCCGCGGCTTGAGCCTTGCCGCCTGCCTTGTCGCGCTCGTCACCTCGACCGTGATCGGCGGCCTCGGCTTTGCCTTTCTCTGGGCGTTCGGCAGCAGCATCGAGCCCTACTACATCGTGCCGGTTTCGATCGCTCTTTTCATCATTCCGATGATCGGCATCGGCGACATCCTCGACGGGATTGCCCGTACCCATGGCTGGACGATATCGGCGCTGGCGCCAACCTACATCCTCAGGCCCATCCTGATCCTCACTTTCATGACGGCAGCCGTCCTGTCCGATGCGCCGCGCGATGCGCAGACCGCCATGCTGGCGGCGCTTGCCGCCACATACGCCACAACGTTTGCGCATCTGACGCAGCTCATACTTCGGCTGAAAGGCAGCTACGGCAATGCATCGCGGCGCTACCGGCTTGGCTCCTGGATCCGATACTCGATCCCGCTATTTGTAGTCGACGGCATCGGCTTCCTGCTGACCAATGCGGACGTGGTCGTGGTCGGCATCTTTCTGCCGCCGGACGATGTCGGGATCTATTTTGCGGCGTCGAAAACGATCGTCCTTGTGCAGTTCGTCTACTTCTCCATCAAGGCGGCCGCCGCTCCCCGTTTCGCCGCCATCATGGCGGAAGGCGACATGACGGCGTTGGCCACATTCGCGGGCCAGACCGTCCGCTGGACCTTCTGGCCGTCGCTCGTCGTCGGGTTGACGACGCTTGCTGCGGGTGAACTGCTTCTGTCGCTGTTCGGCGACGCTTTCACTTCAGGCTATATCCTGATGGTGATCCTGTTTGCTGGCATTCTGTCCAAGTCGCTCGTCGGCCCCGGAGAAGTGCTGCTCAGCATGGCGGGCAGGCAAAAGCTCTGCGTTGCAGTCTATACGGCAACGCTTGCCGGCAGCATCGTCCTCAATGTCGTGCTGATACCACATTATGGGCTGGTCGGTGCGGCGATGGCGACCGCCGGCGCCATGATGATCGAGGCGACGTTGCTGCACATAGCAGTACGCCGCACGCTCGGAATCGTGCTATTCGCTTTTTCCGATCCACTGCCCAGACCCTCGTTCAAGGTTCGATAGACACAATGGCTCTTCCCCCGAACAGGAGCGAGAAGGAATACGACGACGTCACAATGCCGAACGTCGCGTCGCGTCTTCGCGCAGACCGGCCGGATGCCGATACACGGGTAGAAATCGGCCGGCCCGGCCGCGAATTTTGCCTCTATCCGGCAGGTCTCGGTTACGATCTGCAGGAAGAACTCGAATTTTTGTCTCACCGCGCGATGGAACCCAACATCTTCTTCTCGGCGCGGCTTCTTGCCCCCGCCATGCCGCGCATCGATGACCGCCAGGTGAGACTGGCGCTTATCCGTGACGAAGGCGAAAGCCATAGCCGCCTTCGCCTTTTAATGCCGTTTACCGTGGAGAAACCAGGCTTTGCCATGGGTGCCCCGATCATCCGCGTCTGGTCCAATCCGTTCGGCCCGCTCGGTACGCCACTGGTGGATGCCGAAGATGCGGCCGAAACCATCGACAACCTCCTGGAGGCCCTGACTGCCCGGGAAGCAAAACTTCCCTCCGTTCTCGTTCTGCCCGACGTGCGCTTAGGCGGCCGCTTTGCCCAGCTTGCGCGCGCCGTTGCCATCGGCCGCGACCTGCCCGTTGCCGTCACCGACAGCTTTCGCCGGCCGATGCTGGAAAGCCTTCAGGACGGCGAAACCTATATGAAGGCCTCCGTCTCGCCGCACCATTACCGCGAGATGCAGCGCCAGTGGCGAAAGCTTGGACAGCTGGGAAGGCTCGAATACGCCGTCGCCCGTCAGCCGGAAGAGGTGCGCCAGCGGATGGAGGAATTCCTGGCGCTTGAATCGACAGGCTGGAAAGGCCGCAAGCGTTCGGCCCTGATCAACGACCGTTACCGCGCAGCCTTTGCTCGCGAAGCGATCACCAATCTTGCCGAAGTGGACGCCGTGCGCATCCACACGATCAATCTCGACGGCCGCGCGATCGCCTCGATCGTGATCTTCTTGATGGCCGGCGAGGCCTATTCCTGGAAGACCGCCTATGACGAGAGCCTCAGCCGCTATTCGCCCGGCAAGCTGTTGGTCATGAAGCTGACCGACTGGCACCTTGATGATGCCAACATCCTGCGCACCGACAGCTGCGCCGTGCCCGACCATCCGATCATGAGCAGGCTATGGGAAGAGCGCGAGGAAATGGGAACGCTGGTGATCGGCCTTGCCCGCAACAGCGACCGCGACGTGAGACAGGTGGCGACACAGCTTCACCTCTACCGCAACACCCGCAACATGGCGCGTCTGCTGCGCGAAAAGATCCTGGCGATTGCCGGACGCAATGCCTGACATCGCGGTTTGCAGCGATCCGAATAGTTCTTCTTGCATCCGCCGCCGAGGCCATGTTAGAGGCCTTCACCATACCCTCCGTGCCCCATTGGCGGAACTGGTAGACGCGCTCGACTCAAAATCGAGTTCCGAAAGGAGTGCTGGTTCGATTCCGGCATGGGGCACCACTCGCTCTAAAGAGCGTTGATTTTGCATCCCTTCTGGAAATATCCCTCACCTGCATTCCGGCGCGAAAAGTACTGTCTCGATTGACGTCAAGCTGTCTCGAACGTGAACGAACGCGCTGTTTCACTCGTCAAATCGAGTTAGCCTGAGCTTGCCCTTGCCAGCGTCCAGTGGGCATCTCTGCCTGTTTCCACTGCGTCGAAACCGATACCGGACCTTTCATTCCGCTTTGGTTCGCCTATCCCACCGTTTCTCAGGCCGCAGCAGCAAGCATCGCCTTCGCGGAAGCCGGGATGGCGAGGTGTTCGAAGCTTGGCTTGGCGAGCAGGTAGCCCTGGATGAGGGACACGCCCAAATCCCGCAGGGCCGACATTTCGCCGACGGTTTCGACGCCTTCGCAGAGCGGCACGATGTTGAGTTCTTCGAGCATCCGCAACGTGTGCTTGACGATGGTGCGCCGGACCGGATCGGTGTCGATCCCTCTGATCATGTCCATATCCAGCTTGACGATATCGGGCTGGAAATGACTGAGGAGGCCAAGACCGGAGTGGCCTGAACCGAAGTCGTCGATCGCAGTTTTAAAGCCCATATCCCGGTATGTCCGCAGGATGTGAAGGATGTGCCTGGTATCCAACTCCTCGTTCTCGGTGAACTCGAAGATGATGCGATCAAGCGGAAAACCCGTCTTCATGGCCGTGGCAAGCGTCAGGCGGATACACGCCCGCGGTTCGTAGACGGCGTTCGGCATGAAGTTGATCGACAGTTTCACGTCGTCAGCGGGGTCGTAGAGCTGCGCGGCAAGTTCGATCGCCTTGACCCGGCACTGCTGATCGAACGCATAGCGGTTGTCGGCCTGCACCTGCGATAGAACTGACCCGGCGCCTTCTCCGTTTGGACCGCGAACAAGCGCTTCGTGGGCGAAAACCTTGCCTGTTGCGATGTCGACGATCGGCTGGAATGCCATCGAGAACGGTAGTTCGAATGCTGCGCCGTCGCGGCAGCCTTGGCAACTCGTCGTCATTGTGGAAAAATCTCCGTTTGCATCAGACTTAAGGCTCATCGATTAAACTTCCGTTTCCCGCATGCGTCGGAACCGAAGCGCTTTTCTTGCGTCACACACCCCGCAGTGATATGCGGGCGGTGCCGTTTTGCGGCCTCCCGCACCCAACTCTGGATCCGGCAGCCTCTTCAATCGCGTGCGGCTCTTGAACGAAACTGTTTGAAGGTCGCAGACCGGGGGTATCCCGAAGACGCAGGAAGCGTATCGCAAGAATGACACCAGCCATTGTCGAGGGCCGCGCGTGCGGAACCTGCACCCTTTGCTGCCGGTTGCCGGACATTGATGATCTGGACAAGCCTGCCGACGAGTGGTGCAGGCACTGCGTTGCCGGACAAGGCTGTTCCATCTACCAGGATCGACCGATGCTTTGCCGCGACTTCGTGTGCCATTGGCTAACGCGCGAAGGACTGGGCGACGAGTGGGCTCCTCAAAGATCCCACCTGATGGTCTATGGGGAAGGACAGCAGATTACGGTCCTTGCCGATCCCGACTATCCCGATCTGTGGCGTCATCCGCCCTATATGCCGCAGTTCAAGGCATGGGCATCCAACGCTGAAGCACGCGGCGGCTATGTTATCGTCTTCTGGCGCGACGAGGTTCTAAAAATATAAGGCCGGAGCATCTGTGGATGCTCCGGCCAGAGTTTTGCATAACGATGCCGAGCGGATCAGCCGACCTGCGGCATGTCCCGCAGCAGCTTGTCGAGCGTGACAGGGTAATCACGGATACGCACGCCGGTTGCGTTGTGCACGGCGTTGGAAAGCGCTGCCGCCACACCGCAAAGGCCGAGTTCGCCAACACCCTTTGCCTTCATCGGCGAGGTGGTCGGATCCGTCTCATCGAGGAAGATGACATCCTGATGCGGAATATCGGCATGGACAGGAACTTCGTAGCCGGCGAGATCATGGTTGACGAAGAAGCCGCGACGCTTGTCGACGGCCAGTTCTTCCATGAAGGCGCCGCCGACGCCCATCGTCATCGCACCGATGACCTGGCTGCGGGCCGTGATCGGGTTGAGAATGCGCCCTGCTGCACAGACGCTCAGCATGCGCCGAACGCGGATTTCAGCCGTGTACATGTCGACGCCGACCTCGACGAAATGGGCACCGAATGTCGATTGCTGCATCTCTTCTGCAAGATCGCCATACTCGATCGTATCTTCCGCAACGACACCATCCTTGCCAGCTGCCTCAGCGAGAGCAATGCTGCGGTTGCCGGAACGGATCTGGCCGTCGGCAAACGTGACATCTGCGGAGTTGAAACCGACCTTTTGCGAGATCGCATCCCGCAGCGCCACGCATGCGGCGTAGACGCCGGCGGTGGAGCTGTTTCCGCCCCACTGTCCGCCCGATCCCGACGACGCCGGGAAGCGGGAATCGCCGAGTTCTACGGCAACCTTGTCGATCGTTACGCCCATCATTTCGGCCGCGGTCTGGGCGATGATCGTGTAGCTACCCGTACCGATATCCGTCATGTCGGTTTCGACAGTCACGACGCCTTCGGAATCGAGCCGCACGCGAGCGCCAGACTTCATGTTCATGTTGTTGCGGAACGCTGCCGCAACACCCATGCCAACCATCCAGCGTCCGTCCTTGACGCGACCCGTCTCGGCGTTGCGCTTGTCCCAGCCGAAGGTTTCAGCACCCCGGCGAAGACATTCGACCAGCTGACGGTGCGAGAACTTCCGTTCAGGCTTTTCCGGATCAACCTGCGTGTCGTTGATGATCCGCAATTCGACGGGGTCGAGGTTGAGCTGCTCGGCCAGTTCGTCCATGGCGATTTCAAGCGCCATGAGACCAGGCGCTTCGCCCGGTGCGCGCATTGCATTGCCCTCTGGCAGATCAAGCGCCGCAAGCCGCATCGACGTCATCCGGTTTTCGCCGGCGTAGAGAAGACGAGTCTGCGCCACGGCTGTCTCCAGGCTGCCGCCCGGCAGATTGCCGTTCCAGCTTTCGTGAGCAATCGCGGTTATCTTGCCTTCCTGCGTGGTGCCAATGCGGATACGCTGGATCGTTGCCGGGCGGTGCGTCGTGTTGTTCATCACGAAGGGACGCGGAAGCGCAAGCTTGACGGGGCGTCCCGCCGCTTTCGCACCAAGCGCTGCAAGCACCGCATCCGACCGTAGGAAAAGCTTTGAGCCGAAACCACCGCCGACAAACGGCGACATGATATGGACTTTCTCCGGATCGATGCCGAGCGTGATCGCCATTTCTGACTTGTTCCAGGCAATCATCTGGTTCGAGGTCCAGACCGTAACTTCGTCGCCGTCCCACATGGCAAGAGACGAATGCGGCTCCATCATCGCATGTGACTGGTCGGGTGTCGTGTAGGTCTGGTCGAACTTGACCGCTGCCTCGGCGAACGCCTTGTCGAAGTTGCCGGCAGAGGTGTCTGCGTCTTCACCTTCGGAGCCCTCCGGCTTCTTGGCCGTGTCCTTCGCTGCTTCCAGATCGTAGGAACCGGGAGCGCGAACGTAATCCACCTTGATGAGGCTCGCTGCGGCGCGAGCCTGCTCAAAGGTTTCAGCGACGACGACGGCGATGGCCTGGTGATAATGCGAGATCTCGGGGCCACCGAGGAGCTTGGCCGCATTCATCTTGCCCTTGGAGAGCTTGCCAGCCGTTTCAGCCGTGACGACAGCCAGAACGCCCGGAGCGTTGCGGGCCGCCTGGATATCCATCGAGCTGATCCGGCCCTTGGCGATGCCGGCGCCTACGGGATAGCCGTAGGCAACATTGAGGTTGGCGTGGTTCCATTCATAGGCATAGGTCGCCGTGCCGGTGACCTTCTTAGGGCCGTCGATACGCGTGATGTGCTGGCCGACCACCTTCATCTGGTCGATGGGATTGGTCGTGGCGGGACGATCGAATAGCATGGCTTACCCCTTGGTTTCTTCAAGGATGCCGGCGAGCGTGCGCTCCGCCAGTGTCACCTTGAACGAATTTTCTTCGGTTGGCTTTGCGCCTGCAAAGACCTTGGCCATCACGGCCTTGGACCCCTGCGGCAAGTCGGCTTCCGCCTCTTCGACGCGCCATGGTTTGGGAGCCACACCGCCGACCGCAACGCGACCGGTGCCATCCGGCTGGATGATCGCGGCAACCGACACAAGAGCGAACGCATAGGACGCACGGTCTCTCACCTTGCGATACACGTGCTTGCCACCCACAGGTGCCGGCAGCGTGACGGCCGTGATGATCTCGCCGCGCTCAAGCGTGGTTTCGATCTCGGGCGTATCGCCGGGCAGTTTATGGAAGTCGGCAATCGGGATCGCGCGTGTTGCGCCATCGGGCTTGACCGTCTCAACGGTTGCATCGAGGGCACGCATGGCGATTGCCATGTCGCCGGGGTGGGTGGCGATACAGGCATCGCTGACGCCGATCACGCCCAGCTGGCGGGTCACGCCGCCGATGGCGGAACAACCGCTTCCGGGCTTGCGCTTGTTGCAAGGCTGGGCGGTGTCGTAGAAGTAAGGACAGCGCGTCCGCTGCAACAGGTTGCCGGCCGTCGTTGCCTTGTTACGAAGCTGACCCGATGCGCCTGCGAGAAGTGCGCGCGAAAGCACGCCGTAGTCGCGGCGGATGCGCTCGTCCGAGGCGAGATCCGTATTGCGCACGAGCGCTCCGATCCGGACGCCGCCATCTTCGCTCTGTTCGATCTTGTCGAGGTCGAGACCGTTGACGTCGATGAGATGGGTCGGTGATTCGATCTCTAGCTTCATCAGGTCAAGGAGGTTAGTGCCTCCCGCGATGAACTTGGCGTTCTGGTTGTTGGCGGCCTTGGACGCAGCTTCAGCCGGTGATGCGGCGCGTTCATAAGTAAACTGTTTCATGCCTGCCTCCCCGAAACTTCCGTGATAGCCGCAACAATGTTCGGGTAGGCCCCGCATCGACAGATATTGCCGCTCATACGTTCGCGGATTTCCATCTCGGAAACCTGCGTGGGGGCGGTCAGGTCTTCCGTTACATGGCTCGGAATGCCGGCCTTGATTTCTTCAAGAACGGCGACGGAGGAACAGATTTGCCCAGGGGTGCAATAGCCGCACTGGAAGCCATCGTGCTTGACGAATGCCGTCTGCATCGGATGCATCTCGTCCGGTGTGCCAAGGCCTTCGATCGTGGTGATCTCGGAGCCCTCGTGCATGATGGCAAGCGACAGGCACGAATTGATGCGGCGACCATCGACCATGACAGTACAGGCGCCGCACTGGCCGTGATCGCAACCCTTCTTGGTGCCGGTCAGGTGCAGGTTCTCACGCAACGCGTCGAGCAGGGTCGTACGGTTGTCGAGATCGAGATCCTGGCGTGTGCCGTTGACGACAAAACCCACCCGCGACGTCGCTGTCCCCGGCCGGGGAGGCGGTGTTGCCGCCTGCGCATTTGCAGCTCTGTTGCTATTTGCCACGGCCACAGAGCCGGCAGCGGTTGCGACGAGAAGATCCCGTCGTGACATTTCAAACGAATTCGGACTCGACATGGGGGCTCCATCTTGACGACTACAGTTGACCCAATAACCACCAACTGCCCGAGTCTGTTCCGTCCCAAAGACCATTTCACCGGCGCCTTTTGTCACAGGCCATCACCGCGCTCTGACGATTTATCGGCGCCGGCAACGCATGGTTAATGTTTGTTTTATATCCAAGGACGTTCGTGTCCCAGATTTGTTCATATGGTTTCATTGGTGGCAATGCGTCTCACAGGCCCGCAATTTCGCGAAACTGACAAGCTGGAAGCCCAGGCTTCCGAACTGCCGGATACCGGCCACTCTCACCCCATAAATCCGCCTGAGCCCCCGAATGCGGGGCAACAGGTGGCTTGCGACATCGTGTCGACAGTCCAGATGCAGGCCCACGAGATCGAGGCGCTGCCGGACTGGCAGAAGGCCTTCATGTTGGGCCCGACCGTTCGTTTCACCCGCACGCCGGAGAAGACCATCTCCAGGCGTGGGGCACCCTCCGGCCCGGAAGCGGAGGGCGAAGCCGTCGCTTCCCACGCCGTCCCCGAGGCTGTCATTCCCCCTATGGCGGCGCCAGCCGTTCAGGAGATTTCCGAGATTACTTTCACCCAAAGACATGACGGCGACGCGCTGTCGACCTCTATCGCCAGCTTCCTGTCGCCTGAACCCGGCGCCCGCAATCTCGTCGGCACTCTCGATCAGGCGCTGAGGGAACGCCGGGCCACGTTTGCCCGGGAAACCGTTGAACCGGTGCTGGTCGCAGTTGCGCCGGCGCAGCCTGAAGCAGTGATTGATGCTCCCGTGATTAGCACTGAAAGACAGTCTCCGATCGCCAACCTGCCGGATCATCTGTTCTTCGAGGTGATGAGCCTTGGAGAGGCCACCGGCGAAGAGTTCGCGCTGACCCCGCCTCCCCCTCCAAAGGTCGAGCAGAGACCTGTGTTCGTTGCTCAGCGTCCGCTCCCGAACTATCCGAAACAGCCGGTCCGGCCCGAACCTGTGCGGGTTGCCCTGAGGGCGCCGGTCATTCGCCAGCCGATCGAGACCCTGACCAAACGTCTGGTTGAAGAAATTCCGGTGGGGCCGTCGCCGCTTGATCTCTATCGTTCGATCACGTTGCGCCAGGCCGGCCACGATGCTGCGCCAAATCCGGTGGGGCCTCCAGTGGAGGATGCGCCCGTCATCACTGCTGCTGCTCCGGTCGTTCCTGAGCCTGTCATTCCTGAGCCTGTTCTCGTTGCGCCCGTCATCGCTGAGACCGTCATCGAGGCCCCGGCGCCTGCGGTCGCCCCCGTTGTGCCAGTAAAGTCGACGCGGCAGGTTGTCATGGCCACCCGCGCGATCTCTCCGATCCGGCCGTTCAACACCGAACCGCTGCATGCGTCCGACGACTACGAGTTCCCGTCGATCGAATTGCTGCAGGCACCGGTGGACGACCAGATCAGCCCCGTCAGCCAGGAAAGCCTGGAACAGAGCGCCGGGCTTCTGGAAAGCGTGCTCGAAGATTTCGGCATTCGCGGCGAGATCATCGACGTTCGTCCCGGCCCTGTCGTGACGCTCTACGAATTCGCCCCGGCACCCGGCGTCAAATCCTCCCGCGTCATCGGCCTTTCGGACGATATCGCCCGCTCGATGTCAGCGCTTTCGGCCCGCGTGGCTGTCGTTCCCGGTCGCAACGTGATCGGTATCGAACTGCCAAACCCCGTGCGCGAAACCGTCTACCTGCGTGAGCTGATCGAAAGCGGCACCTATGCGGGTACCGGCTTCCGGCTTCCGCTCTGCCTCGGCAAGACGATCGGCGGAGAACCCGTCGTCGCCGAGCTTGCGAAGATGCCGCACCTGCTCGTCGCCGGCACAACCGGTTCGGGCAAGTCGGTCGCGGTCAACACGATGATCCTCTCGCTGATCTACCGTCTGCGGCCGGACCAGTGCAGGCTGATCATGGTCGATCCGAAGATGCTCGAACTGTCGGCCTATGACGGTATCCCGCATCTGCTCACCCCTGTCGTGACCGACCCCAAGAAAGCGGTTCTGGCGCTGAAATGGGCGGTGCGCGAAATGGAGGACCGCTACCGCAAGATGTCGCGTCTTGGCGTTCGCAATATCGACGGCTTCAACGCCCGTGTGGCGGCCGCGTCCGCATCCGGCGAGGTCATCTCGATCAGCGTCCAGGTCGGTTTCGACCGTCAGACCGGCGAGCCGATCAACGAGCAGCAGGACATGGACCTGACGCCGTTGCCCTATATCGTCGTCATCGTAGACGAGATGGCCGACCTGATGATGGTGGCCGGCAAGGAGATCGAAGGTGCGATCCAGCGGCTTGCGCAGATGGCGCGTGCTGCCGGTATCCACCTGATCATGGCGACGCAGCGGCCTTCGGTCGACGTCATCACCGGTACGATCAAGGCGAACTTCCCGACCCGTATCTCTTTCCAGGTGACGTCCAAGATCGACAGCCGCACCATCCTTGGCGAACAGGGCGCGGAAAACCTGCTCGGTCAGGGCGACATGCTACATATGGTGGGCGGCGGACGCATTGCCCGCGTTCACGGTCCCTTCGTGTCGGACCAGGAAGTCGAGCGCATCGTTGCGCATCTGAAGACGCAAGGTCAGCCGCTCTATCTCGGCAGCGTCACGGAAGACGAAGAGGGTGAAGAGGTCGAGGAGGAAGACCAGGCGGTCTTCGACAGGTCCGCGATCAGCGAGGAAGACCGGGACGAGATGTACGAGCAGGCGATCAAGGTCGTCATGCGCGACAAGAAGTGCTCGACCTCCTACATCCAGCGCCGCCTGTCGATCGGCTACAACAGGGCCGCATCGCTTGTCGAACGCATGGAGAAGGATGGGCTGGTCGGCCCGGCCAACCATGTGGGCAAACGAGAGATACTCGACCAGCGCGGTCAGCCGACCGCGGTCGAAGAGCCTGAACAGTAATAGCTCAAAGATATGGCCGGGATTTCCCGGCCATATTGTTTTCGAACGCTAGTGGTGTTTTGTTCTGAAGAACCGCAGAACGATCCAGGTGGCAAGACCGCTGGCGAGACCCGAAAGCAAGGTACCCCAAACGATGTCGGCCACGGAAAGCAGCGTCGACCAGTTCTTCATGACCGCATGGTTGGTGAGATCGTAGGTCATGTACGACATGAACCCGATCGCCGCTCCCTGCCGCACCGCTGCTCCAACACCGCCTGCAATCAGGGCCGGACGCACTGCCATCAGCGTCAGTCCGCCGATGTAGAGAAGGTAGAAGATCACGGCAGGCGCGAGACGGAAACTCGGCAGAAGCATGTCGCCCATGACCGGCCGGTAAAGCAGGCTTGTCATCGTGCTGAGCCAGACGGAGTCTATCGCGCCGAACACGATGAACGTGGTGATGTAGGCAAGAGCCAGCGTCTTCAGCGAGATCTTCGCCATGGGTTCGTTCCCTCTATTTGTGTCAGTCGATGCGGGACCAGTTGACGGCACGGCAAAGAATACCGCCAGCAACGCAGCCTTTCGTCGTCATCTTCTTTTCCGCGACAACGACCGTGATTTTGAACGTCATGTTGCGTTGTGGATCAAAGGCGGTACCGGAATAGGATCCGTCAGCTGTCCTGTCGATCGTCATGACCAGCTTGTCGCCGGCCTTCTCGCTTCCCGATCCGGGCTTGATCCAGGTGTTGGTGGCGCAGATCTGGGCGCCGCAAGGCGCGATCTCGACCTTGGCATTGCCGTCGCCACGAGCCCAGTTGCCGTCCAGATCAGCGGCAAGAAGCGGCCCTGCCGACAGTGACAAGAATGCTGCGACAGCACCGCTGCGCAAACCCAGATTACGCATGTTCAATCGTATAGAAGCCAACATTGATCGCTTCCTCCTCGAAGCCAGCCTCGCAATAGCAAAGGTAGTAGTCCCACAACCTACGGAAACGGCTGTCGAAACCGAGTTCCGCAATCTTCGGCCACGCGGCGTGAAACCGCGTTCGCCACTCGGCCAGCGTCCGCGCATAGGACGCGCCAAAATGTTCGATGTCGCTGACGACAAGCCCGGATTTCTCAACGGCTGCCGTGAACGCGCTGTCCGAGGGAAGAAATCCTCCCGGAAACACGTATTTCTGGATGAAATCCGGATTGCGCCGATAGGAATCGAAGCGGTCCTCGTTGATCGAGATCACCTGCAAAACCGCACGGCCACCGGGCTTCAAACAGCGACGGATGGTGTCGAAATAAGCTGGCCAATAGGCCTCTCCGACCGCTTCGAACATCTCGATCGAGACGATCCGGTCGAATTGCCCTGATGTATCGCGGTAGTCCTGCAGTCGGAGATCGATCTGCCCTTCCACGCCGGCCTGCCGGATGCGCTCGTTTGCAAAGGCCAGCTGCGAAGGAGAAAGAGTAAGGCCGGTGACCCGGGCATTGACGTTTTGTGCGAGATCCAACGCGAGAGCGCCCCAGCCGCAGCCGATCTCAAGCACGCTGTCGCCGTGGCTCATGGCGAGCTTTTCGCGGATACGCTCGAGTTTTTGACGCTGGGCATCTTCGAGAGACTGTCCCTGATGCTCGTAGAGCGCCGAGGAATAGAACATCGAAGGGTCTAGCCACTCAGCGTAGAACTCGTTGCCGAGATCGTAATGGGCCTCGATATTGCGTTTGCTGCCGCGCTTGGTATTGGCGTTGAGAAGATGCGACAGGCGAACCGCGATCCGGCCGAGATAGCCCCCATGGGTCGCAAGCGTCAGCCCATGCCGATTGCGTGCCGCAAACCGGATCACATTGGTAAGATCAGGTGTCGTCCATTCCTGCTTGAGATATCCTTCTGCAAAGCCGATGTCGCCCGCATGCAGAACGCGGCTCAGCATCCGCCAGCGCTTGATGACGATAACGGCGTCCGGCCCTTTTTCCGGCCCGGCCATCTCTATGGTGCGACCGGAAGGCAGCACAACGCGAATGGAACCGTAGCGGATACCGCTCAGCAGCCGGTTCACAACCCGCGCACCGAAGCCGGCAACGCCAGCTCCGGGTGTGCGATCGGTCGTTACGGAGGTGAATTCGTCAGATTGGCTCATGGATTTCCACTTTGCGTAGGGGAGCAGCAGGAGTGACAGAGACAGGGTTTTCCGGTGGCTTTGGACGCTTGCGCAAACGCACGCCCTTGAGCCAGATTTTCAGTGCCTCCCAATGGATGCCGCCGATGACACGGAGCGTCAGGAAGGGAATGGCGAAGAAGGCCTTCAGAAGCGCCCGGTCTGTCAGATCACGGCGGTGCGCGAGATGACGGGCAGTCAGCATCGGCCCCTCGGCATCGAATGTATCGATCTTGATCGACAGCCGTTCGGACGGCGGCGTCACGCGAAAGGTATAGCGCTGGTCCATGTCCATGAACGGCGAGACATAAAATGCCTTGTCGCAGTGCTGGACGATCTCGCCGCCGACACGATTATCGGCCGGGATGAGGTAGCCATGGCGTTCGCCGAACGTGTTGTCCACTTCCCACAGGATCGCCTTCACCTCGCCATCGCGTCCGTAGCAGAAGAAGATGCTGAGCGGATTGAAGGCCCTGCCGAGTATTCTCGGCATGGTGAGAAGCTTGATCGACCCGCCATCAGGCTCAAGCCCTGCGGCGCGCATCCATTGCTCTATCTGGCCCCGAAGATCGGATCCCGAGCGGTCGCCGCGATCTCTTTGCCGAAACGAGAATAGATTGAACCGGTCGACGGAAAACAGTTTCAGGCCGCGATCAAGCGCGTCGAGCTCGTCGAGATCGATCAGCAGCGAATAGATCCTGTAGGCCAGCCGATGCTCTTTCGGCCGCATGCGTGCATGCGTGACATGACCGGGATAAAGCGCCGACCGAAACGAAGCCGTCATGCCGTGACCTCGATCGGAACGGTAGCGCCGAGCGGCCGGCGCACGATCCGGGCGCTTTCCTCGGCGACCTTCCAGGGACGCCGAACGCCGCCAAGATCTTCCGCGACCGCCAGGCCTGCCTGGAGGCCGTCTTCATGAAAGCCCGAGCCGAAGTGGGCGCCGCAGAACCATGTGTTGCGCACACCCTGAAGCGACCAGATTTCCCGTTGTGCCCGCTCGGTTGCCATGTCGAAGATCGGATGCTCGTAGATCTCGCGTCGGATGACTGCGTCCTCGCGGGGCTGACGTGGGGGATTGAGTGTCACGAAGGTCGGCGGCGCATCGCCAAGCGGCTGCAGCTTGTTCATCCAGTAGGTGATGGCAGGCTGGACCTGCGCCTCGCCGGTCTTTGCCGAATAATTCCAGCTGGACCATGCGCCCTTGCGCTTCGGCATGAAGCTCTGGTCGCTGTGCAGAATCGCCTCGTTGCGGGAATAGCGGAAGGCACCCAGAATGCGTGTCTCGTGGTCATCAGCGTCCGACAGAAGACGACGTGCCTGATCTGCATGCGTTGCGATCACCACCTCGTCGAATGCCTGCCATCCGTCCGGTCCGGTGGAAATTTCAACACCGCCACCGGTTCGCCTGATCGCCTGGACGGGTGTCGACAGGCGAATGCGATCGCGAAAGTCAGCTGTCAGGCGATCCACATACTCCCGGCTTCCGCCCGTCACCGTGCGCCAGATCGGCCGGTTCCAGAGTTCGAGCAGCCCGTGATTGCCGCAGAAGCGGACGAAGTTGACCGCGGGATACTCACCCACCTTACCCGCGGGCATCGACCAGATCGCAGCCGCCATCGGGTAGAGATGGTCGTCGCGGAACGCCCGGCCGTAGTGATGTCGGTCGAGGTAGTCATCGAGTGACAAACCGCCCATCGTCGACAGGTCACGCGGCGCATTGCGGTAGAAGCGGACGAGATCGCGCATCATCGACCAGAAGCGTGGGCTGACGATGTTGGACTTCTGGGCGAACAGTCCGAACCCTGTGCCACCAGAATATTCGAAACCGCCATCGTCGAGCGAGACGGCGAAGGACATGCTGGAGGCCGTGGTTGGAACATCCAGATGACGGAACAACGCCGTCAGATTAGGATAGGTCACCTCGTTGTAGACGATGAAGCCGGTGTCGACGGAAACGGTTCTTCCCGATGCGTCGAAATCCACGGTATGGCTGTGGCCGCCGATACGATCGGCTGCCTCGAACATGGTAACATCGTGGGCCTTGGCCAGAAGCCATGCAGCGGACATGCCGGATATTCCACTGCCGACAACTGCGATGCGTCGACGTCCCGAGGTCCTATGCGTCTCACGAAATGGCATACAATTCCCCCAGCTCCCAAAGCAATCGATCACCTGCCCTGTGGGCTCTGTAATCATTACGAGAGATTGAGATAGAGAGTTTCACGTAATATCACTTCTTTTTGCGACATTTTTTCCAAGCCCATGAAACTGATTGGCTATGTCAGCCGTAGAGGGACACAAAGAACGTGTCGGGCTTTCTACGTTCGAGGAGACCAATGGATTACATTCACCTCATTTTTCTGGCGATAGGCCTGTCGCTGGCCATGGCGATCTCCTGGGCCGTACAGCGCGCGACGGGTGCGAGCGGCTGGATAGACACGATCTGGTCGCTGGCGGTCGGCGTCGGCGGCGTGGCTGGAGCCTATCTGGCGGCCGGTCCCGTCGAGCGCCGCGTGACGGCAATCGTCATCGTTGCGGCCTGGTCGCTGAGGCTTGCCTTCCATATTGGCGCCCGCACGCGGCTCGGTGGCGAGGATCCCCGCTACGAAAAGCTTATCAAGGAATGGGGCGATCGCGCTTCCTTCCGCCTGTTCTATTTTCTCCAGATCCAGGCGGTCGCTGCCTTCATTCTTGTGCTTGCAGTCTACTGCGCCGCTTCGAACCCGGCAGAATACCCGCAGGTGGGCGATCTTCTCGCGCTTGCCGTGGCAGCGATTGCCGTTATCGGCGAGATGGTAGCCGACGTTCAGCTCTCGAGATTCCGCAAGACGCCGGAAGCCAAGCGGGAAATCTGCCAGAAGGGGCTGTGGGCCTATTCCCGCCACCCTAACTATTTCTTCGAATGGCTGTTCTGGTGCAGCTGGCCGCTGATGGCGCTTCCGGCGCTGGGCTTTGCCGCGATCGCGCTTCTCGCACCGGTGATGATGTACTGGCTGCTGGTGCACGTCTCCGGCATTCCGCCGCTTGAGGAACACATGCTGAAATCCCGGGGTGACCAGTTCCGTGCTGTCCAGGCACGCGTCAACGCATTTTTCCCCGGTCCGCGTCGATCCAAACTCTCAACACAATAAGGGAACGCCACGATGAACATGCTGGCCTTTGCCATCAATACGGCTGAACGAGCACCCTTAAGCGATGGCGTGACGCTTGCCGGGATCGACTTTCTATGCGGTCGCACCAAGCGAAAGCTGGCCTCCACGCCGGCAACCGCCGAGGACGCGTTCGCAAGATCGATGGCCGACTTTCCGATCGCCACCCATACAGATGACGCCAACCGCCAGCATTACGAACTGCCGCCAGAGTTCTTCAGCCTCGCTCTCGGTCCACAGCGGAAATACTCCTGCGCATTGTATCTGGCTGACGATACTACGCTTGCGGAAGCGGAATCCTACGCGCTGGCCGAGACCGTGCGACACGCGGAACTGAGTGATGGAATGGACATTCTCGAGCTCGGCTGCGGCTGGGGTTCGCTGTCGCTCTACATGGCCCAGCATTTTCCCAATGCCCGGATCACCTCCGTCTCCAACTCGGCCCCGCAGCGTGAGCACATCCTCAGCGAAATCGAGCGGCTGAAGCTCGACAACCTCACCGTCATCACCGCCGACATGAACGACTTTTCGACGGATGAGACCTACGACCGGGTCGTTTCGGTGGAAATGTTCGAACACATGTCGAACTGGCGAGGCCTTATGGAGCGCACAAGAGGCTGGCTGAAGCCCGACGGAAAGCTGTTCCTGCACGTGTTCACCCACAAGGATCGGTCCTACCGGTTCGAGCACGACAACCCAGCGGACTGGATCGCCCACCATTTCTTCACAGGCGGCATCATGCCCGCGCACGACCTGCCGCGGCGTTTCGATGATATTTTCACCGTCGAACAAGACTGGCGCTGGTCGGGTCTCAACTATCGCCGCACCGCGATGCACTGGCTTGAAAATTTCGATCGCGAGATCGGGCAAATCCAGCCGATCCTGAAGGATGTCTACGGCAAGGACGCCTGCCTCTGGCAGCGCCGCTGGCGTCTCTTCTTCCTTGCCACTGCCGGATTGTTCGGCCATGACAAGGGAGAGGTCTGGGGCGTTGGGCATTACCTGATGACACCCAAGCGGTAACATCTGCCGGGGGGTCGCGTTGCGCACATCAAAAGTCATCCACATCGTCAGCTGCCATGCGGAGGGCGAAGTCGGGGATGTCATCGTCGGCGGTGTACTGCCGCCGCCGGGCGATACACTCTGGGACCAGTCCCGCTTCATCGCCCGTGACGAAACGCTGCGCAACTTCGTGCTGAACGAGCCCCGTGGCGGTGTCTTCCGGCACGTGAACCTGCTGGTGCCGCCGAAGGATCCGCGCGCCCAGATGGGCTGGATCATCATGGAGCCCGCCGACACGCCACCGATGTCCGGCTCCAACTCCATCTGTGTTGCGACCGTACTGCTCGACACCGGCATCATTCCCATGACCGAGCCGGTGACACGCATGACGCTCGAAGCGCCAGGCGGCCTGGTCGAGGTCACAGCGGAATGCCGCGACGGCAAGGCCGATCGGATCACCGTGCGCAACGTGCCGTCCTTTGCGGACAAGCTCGCAGTGTCGCTGGAAGTGGCCGGCTTCGGAACACTGACGGTCGACACAGCCTATGGCGGAGACAGTTTCGTCATCGTCGATGCGGCTTCACTGGGGTTCGAGGTGAAACCCGACGAGGCACGCGAAATTGCAGAAGCGGGCGTGAAGATTACCGCGGCTGCCAACGAGCAGATCGGCTTTACCCATCCGGACAATGCCGGCTGGGACCACATTTCCTTCTGCCAGATCGCCGCTCCCCTTACCCGGGAAAACGACGTGCTGAGCGGCGCAAACGCCGTCGTCATCCAGCCGGGCAAGATCGACAGGTCTCCCACCGGCACGGGCTGCTCGGCGCGCATGGCGGTTCTCCTTGCGCGTGGCGAGATGGCAATCGGCGACACCTATATCGGACGCTCGATCATCGGTTCGGAATTCCACTGCCGTATTGACTCGACGACGCTTCTCGGCGATCGCGAGGCAATCTATCCGCTGATCTCCGGCCGCGCCTGGATTACCGGAACGCATCAGTTGATGCTGGATCCGTCGGACCCTTGGCCGAGCGGTTGCCGTCTTTCGGATACCTGGCCGAAGCTCGGAAGGTGAAGCGGCGTCAAAAAACGACCGGATGGGTTTTGCCGGTCTGGACGTTGACGAGCCCCTCCGGCGCGTAGTCGCTCGGGGCGACCAGAACCCAGCGCCAGGGCGCGCAGGTGAGCGTCGCAAAGGCGAGACGCTCCGGGAAACCTGCGGACCAGCGCGGATGAAAACTCGGCTCGAACATCCACTCGACCTTTTCGCCCTCGGCATAGAGCACCTGCATCTCCTCATGCAGAGCGTCCGCCGACCGGCAGCTCATCAGCCCCGCCACCTCGTAGCGAACCCGCGCGACGACCTTTCCATCGCGAACCAGTGCCCAGCCACCATCATTGGCAGCGACGGCGTTGACAGCTGCGGCCATCGCTTCGTCCGATGAGCCGACGCACCAGATATTGTGCTTGTCATGCGCCATGGAGCAGGCAAGCGCCGTATCCGGCGTCCGCGGCCCGCAGCCAAGCCAGAACATTTTCGACACCGCTCCCTTGCCCGAGAACCGGTCGATGATCGAGAACTTGGTGATGTTGCGATCGGCATCGCGCTGGACGAACCCATCTTCGACGGGAAGGTCGAAGGTCAGGAAATCATCGGTCCAGTGGAACGGCCGCAACACCGCAGCCGTCATTGTCTCGCGTCCGGGGTGAGCGGCGATTGCGAAATCCGCAGCTTTCAGCACGCGGCCGATATTGATTGTCTTCGTCGCCCAGTCCGGCCAGTCGATTTTGGGCACCTCGGGCAGATAGCGCTTGCCATCGGAAACCTGGATGCCATCGGCCCAGACCTTGGCGATCTGGAACTTTTCGACGTCGGACAGAAGCACGATATCGGCATAACGTCCCGGCGCGATCGTGCCCACCCAGGGCGTCAGGCGCATGTGACGGGCCGGATTGATGGTCACGCACTGTATGGCGATCTCGGGCGCAAGGCCTGCCTCGATGGCGAGGCGAACGTTGTAATCGGTGGCGCCGAGTTTCAGAGTATCGGAGGCGCTGCGATCGTCGGTCGTCAGGGCGATCTGCGACCAGTCGGCGAGGCCCTTCTCGAGGAGACCGGCGATAACCTCCGGCAAACTGTGCGGGCGCAGTTCCATGAACAGGCCGCGGGTCAGCTTGTCCCAGAACTCCTCGACCGTCCAGGCTTCGTGATCCGATGCCAGACCGGCCGCGGCGAAAGCGTTGATCGTTGGGATGTCGCGAATGCCCGCCGCGTGACCTTCAACGACTCCGCGCTTCTCGAACGTTGCTCGGATCATGCCCCAAAGGCGGTCGTAGGAAGGGCTGGTTCTGTCCCACACGCCCGGCCAGTCCATCACCTCGTCGAGGCCCGCAACCATCAGGCTTTCGGACATGAACTGCTTTTGCTCGTCATAACCGAGATACCCGCCGCCATGCTCATAACCGGTGGGCGGCACGGCCGATCCGGGCAGCGGGAAGATCTTGAGCGGCGAGCCGGCGGCGCGGGCCTTCAGCCAGAATTCGAGCGTCTTTGCGCCGTTGACGTTCGAAAACTCATGGCTTGCCTCACAGGTCCAGGTATTGCCGCGGGGAAGAACGAGTGCTGCTTCCCATTCCGGTGTCAAATGCGAGCTTTCGATATGCTTGTGCACCTCGCCAAGCCCTGGAATGGCAGCCAGATCGGGTTCATGCACCCGATGAGCGACGGTACCCGGATAGGATCCCGCATCGCCGACATAGGCAATGCGGCGACCCTTGATGATGATTTCCTGATCGGTGCGCCATGTCCGCGTGCTGACATCGAGCAGCCGGCCTACCCGAAGCGCCGTATCGGCTGGCAACTTGCCAAGTGCGACGAGCGTCAGTTCCTGGCGAACCGCGATCTCGACATCAGAATCGAGGCCAATATCGTTGATGGCGGGAGTATCCAAGGCGCGTTCTCCTCAAGATGAAATCGTTGCGGATCAACCGGCCGCGCGCTGCAAGCGTCCGAAGAAGATCGCAGCACCGAGAGACATGATTGCGAGCGCAAACCAGGTCAGTGCGTAACTCAGATGGCTGTTGGGAAATTGGATGACGGTCAGGCCGCCGACCGGATAGCCACCCGGGTTCGACGTTGCGTCCGCATCGATGAAATAGGGCATGACGCCCTGAAGACCGCGCGACGCGCTGATCGCTGCGACATCGCGCGAATACCAACGCTCGTTGCCCGGATCGTTCTCCCGCAGGAAGCCGCCGCCGGGTTCGGAGAGGCGGACAAGACCTGTGACGGCGGCTTCGCCGACGGTCTGGCTTTCAACCCGGGTTGAGGGATCCCTGCGGTCAGGGGGCACGAAGCCGCGATTGATCAGGATCGTCCTGCCGTCTTCAAGCTTCAGCGGCGTCACGACCCAGTATCCGGGCCCGAGCTTCGTCACGGCCTGAACCAGCGCTTCCTTCGTGTGATCGAAGGACCCGGAGATGGCGACGTGGAGATATTCGATATCGTCAGGTGACTGGCCGGCTGCCGGAGGTGCCACCGGCGTTGCATGCACACGGGCGTCGACCCTTGCGATAAGATCGAGCTTCCATAACAGGCGTTGCACCTGCCAGGATCCGAGCGCCACGAAAATCAGCGTCGCGAAGACCAGAAACACCCGCACGATGATGTGGGAGCGAGAACGGGAAAGTGGCGCGGAATGACCCGCGCCACTTTGATTGTTGTCTGTCTCAACCGGTCTCATGACCGCCTCAAGGCATGTTCTTCATCATCTCCGGCGACATGACCATCATGTTTGCATTGAGATGGTGCATGACCCAGAGCGAGCCGGAGAGAGCGATGACCACGATGACGATCGTGAAGATCAGTGCCATCGCCGTCCAGCCACCTTCGGACTTGGTGTTCATGTGCAGGAAGTAGATCATGTGCACGACGATCTGGATGACGCCGAAGATCATAACCAGAGCGCCGGTGACAGCCTTGTTGTCGAAGACGTCGCCCATCACAAGCCAGAACGGTATCGCCGTCAGGATCACCGACAGGATGAAGCCGGTCGTATAGCTTTTCAGCGAACCGTGGCTCGCCTCGTGCCCGTGGCTATGGGCGTGATGCGCGGCGTGCGCATCTTCGTGCGCGGGTGCTTTGTCGGTCATCCGAGGACTCCCATAAGGTAAACGACGGAGAAGACGCCGATCCAGATGACGTCGAGGAAGTGCCAGAACATCGACAGGCACATCAGGCGACGGCGGTTTTCCGGGATCAGGCCATGCTTGGAAACCTGCACCATCAGCGTGACCAACCAGATGATACCGAAGGTAACGTGCAGACCGTGGGTTCCGACCAGCGTGAAGAACGCCGACAGGAACGCAGAGCGCTGCGGGCCGGCACCTTCGTGCAGGAGATGGCTGAATTCGTAGAGCTCGATGCCCAGGAAGGCGAGACCGAACACGCCGGTCACGCCCAGCCAGAACAGCGTCTCCGCCTTGGCGCCACGCTCCATCTGAAGCATCGCGAACCCGTAGGTGATCGACGAGAACAGCAGCATCGCGGTGTTGAGCGCGACGAGCGGCAGGTCGAACAGATCCGCCGGCGATGGGCCGGCCGCATAATTGCGGCCGACGACAGCGTAGGTGGCGAACAGGATCGCGAAGATCAGGCAGTCGCTCATCAGGTAGAGCCAGAACCCAAGATTGGTGCTGTTCTCCGGATGATGATCTTCTTCCAGGTAGAATTGCGGGTTTTCCGCCGTCTCTGTTTTAGAAGCACTCATGGTTATCACACCTGCCTAGCGAGCAGTTCGGTCCGCTTGTTCTCTTCCGCGACAACGTCGTCCGCCGGAATGTAGTAGTCGCGGTTGTAGTTGAACGTATGGACGATCGACACAACGATGATGGCGATGAAGGACACGGCAGCAAGCCACCACATGTACCAGATCAGGCCGAAGGCGAGTGCCACGCTGATGCCGGAGAGGATCGCGCCGGTGCCGGTGTTCTTCGGCATGTGGATCGGCTTGAAACCCTGAAGAGGACGCGCATAACCGCGGTTCTTCATGTCGTACCAGCTGTCGTGATCGTGGACCACCGGAGTGAAGGCGAAGTTGTAGTCCGGTGGCGGCGACGATGTCGACCATTCCAGAGTACGGCCGTGCCACGGATCGCCGGTTTCGTCCCTCAGTTCATCACGCTTCCAGACGCTGACGCCGATCTGGATGATGAATGAGGCGATACCGATGGCAATCATACCTGCACCGCAGGCTGCGATGATGAACCAGATCTGCAGCGACGGATCTTCGAACTGCGATACGCGGCGGGTGACGCCCATCAGGCCAAGAACGTAGAGCGGCATGAAGGCGAAGTAGAAGCCAACGAACCAGAACCAGAACGATACCTTGCCCCAGAATTGGTTCAGCTTGAAGCCGAACGCCTTCGGGAACCAGTAGTTGACGCCTGCGAGAAGGCCGAACAGCACGCCGCCGATGATGACGTTGTGGAAGTGGGCGATCAGGAACAGGGAGTTGTGGAGCACGAAGTCGGCAGGCGGAACAGCCAGCATGACGCCGGTCATACCACCGATGGCGAAGGTCACCATGAAGCCGACCGTCCAGAGCATCGGGACGTCGTAGCGAATACGACCGCGATACATCGTGAACAGCCAGTTGAACATCTTCGCACCCGTCGGGATCGAGATGATCATCGTGGTGATGCCGAAGAAGGCGTTGACCGAAGCACCCGAACCCATCGTGAAGAAGTGGTGCAGCCACACGAGGTAGGACAGGATCATGATCACGCAGGTCGCGTAGACCATCGAGGCATAGCCGAACAGGCGCTTGCCGGAGAAGGTCGCAACGATTTCCGAGAAGATCCCGAAGACCGGAAGGATCAGGATGTAGACTTCCGGGTGACCCCAGATCCAGATCAGGTTCACGTACATCATCGGGTTACCGCCGAGGTCGTTCGTGAAGAAGTTGGTGCCGACGTAACGGTCAAGCGACAGCAGCACGAGGGTTGCGGTCAGGATCGGGAACGAGGCAACGATCAGGATGTTGGTGCAGAGTGCCGTCCAGGTAAAGATCGGCATCTTCATGAAGGACATGCCGGGAGCACGCATCTTCACGATCGTCGCGATCAGGTTGATACCCGACAACGTCGTGCCGACGCCTGCCACCTGCAGACCCCAGATATAATAATCGACCCCGACACCCGGGCTGTAATCGGCGCCCGAAAGCGGCGGATAGGCCAGCCAGCCGGTGCGCGCGAACTCGCCGATGAACAGCGAGATCATGATGATGATCGCACCAGCGGTCGTCATCCAGAACGAAAAGTTGTTCAGGAACGGGAACGAAACGTCACGCGCGCCGATCTGCAGCGGCACGATGTAGTTCATGAAACCGGTAACGAAAGGCATCGCCACGAAGAAGATCATGATCACGCCATGGGCGGTGAAGATCTGGTCGTAGTGGTGAGAGTTGAGGTAGCCCTCGTTGCCGTTGAAGGCGATGGCCTGCTGTACACGCATCATGATGGCGTCGGCAAAGCCGCGGAACAGCATGATGATGGCCAGCACGATGTACATGATGCCGATTTTTTTGTGATCGACACTGCAAACCCAGTCGCGCCAGAATGGCCCCCAGAGCTTGAAGTAGGTCATGAGACCCACCACGCCGATGCCGCCCAGACACACGGCCGCAAACGTCACGATCAGGATCGGTTCGTGAAACGGCAGTGATTCGAAGGACAACCTTCCGAAGATAAACTTCAGGATGTCAGGATTGGAAAACATGGGACAACCCGTTAATTGTTGATCTGCGCAGGCGCCGGATCGGCGTCGCCATTGTTCGTGTCCGGCATCGAGTGGTTGCCGTGACCTTGCTCATTGTGCGGCTGTTCATCGCTCTTGGCAGGTGTGCCAGTCGCGGGGAAAGTCGCGGCGTTTGTACCTTCCGCATCTCCGATACGACGATTGTCATACTGAAGTTTCGCGCGGTTCTCGTGGCTCTCAGTGCCGGCACCACCCATCATGTCGATATGCATCATTTCGTTCATGCACATCTTGCCCGGTTCGGCACACATGTTGAGGATCGCGCTGTAGAGATCCTTGTCGGCCGCCGCAAAATAGCGGATCGGCTCGCGCTCGGACGGCTTCTCAAGCTTTAGATAGGCATCGCGGTTGAGTGCGGTACCCTGCTGCTTGACCTTTGCGATCCAGCCGTCGAAGCCTTCGGCCGTGTAGCCGTGGAACTTGAAGCGCATGTGCGAGAACCCGGCACCGCTGTAGTTTGCCGAAAGTCCCTCGAACTCGCCTTCCTTGTTGATGACGGCGTGCAGTTTGGTCTGCATCCCCGGCATCGCGTAGATCTGGCCGGCGAGCGCCGGAATGTAGAACGAGTTCATCACCGAGCTCGAGGTGATCTCGAACGTGATCGGGCGATCGACCGGTGCGGCCATTTCGTTGACCGTGGCGATGCCGTATTCTGGATAGAAGAACAGCCACTTCCAGTCGAGCGCCACGACCTGAACCGTCAGAGGCCGCGTTTCGGCGGGAACCGGACGTTCCGCATCGAGGCGGTCGAGAGGACGATACGGGTCGAGACGGTGGGTGCTGATCCAGGTGATCGCACCGAGCGCCACAATGATCGCCAGCGGCGCGGCCCAGATAACCACTTCGAGCCGTGTCGAGTGATGCCATTCCGGATCGTATTTTGCTGTGGTGTTCGCATGACGATAGTGCCAGGCGAAGTAGAGCGTGAGAAACACGACCGGCACGATGATCAGCAGCATCAGAACGGTCGAGACGATAATCAGATCTGCCTGCTGCCTGGCGATATCGCCTGATGGCGACATCACGACGAGATTGCAGCCCGAAAGGGTGGCCAAAAGCGGCAGCAAAGCGATTTGGATGAGACGTTTCAACATTGGGAACATTGGTCTGCTCGAAACTTTCGATGTGTCCAGTCGGCCTAACGGAGCAAGCAACTGATCTCCATGAGGTGTTTCGTCGCAGTGCAATAACTTTTTCGCGCTGCAATGCAAGCGGGGTGTGTGGATTGATGATGGTCGTTGCAAAAACATCAACTCCGCCTCAATGTCCATCTGTTGCCATGGGTGCCTCAGAAAACACCAAAATCCGCCCAAAATATGCTTTTTGCGCGACGTCTTGATTGACAGCTGGTACGCCCGACATTCTCATGTGGAAACAGACGTGCAGGAGAACACATTCATGAGCCAACTTGCCAATCCTACATCCACAGAGATGGAACGGGATGCCCGGCAGATCCACGACGACAAGCCGGTCGAACCGAGCAATATTGCTATCGGGGTCGTCATCGGCAGAATGTCGGAATTTTTCGACTTCTTCGTGTACGGCCTCGCCTCGGTCCTGGTTTTCCCTCGCGTGGTCTTTCCGTTTGCCGGAGACCCGGTCACCGCCACGCTTTACTCGTTTGCGATCTTCTCGCTCGCGTTCATCGCGCGTCCTGTTGGCTCGGTGGTCTTCATGTGGGTCGACCGTACCTATGGACGCGGCACGAAGCTGACGATTGCCCTTCTCGTGCTCGGTGGCTCGACGGCCTCGATCGCCTTCCTGCCCGGCTATGAGACGATCGGATACTGGTCGCCGGCTCTGCTGGCGCTGTTCCGTCTCGGCCAGGGTTTTGCGCTGGGTGGAGCCTGGGACGGTCTTGCATCGCTGCTGGCACTGAATGCACCCCCGAACCGCCGCGGCCTTTACGCGATGATCCCGCAGCTCGGCGCGCCATTCGGGTTTGCGCTCGCGAGCGTCCTGTTCGGCTATTTCGTCTTCAATCTCTCCGACGCCGACTTCCTGAGCTGGGGCTGGCGCTATCCGTTCTTCGTCGCGTTTGCCATCAACGTTGTGGCCCTGTTTGCTCGTCTGCGCATTGTTGCATCGAAAGAGTTCGGCGATGCGCTCGAAGCGCACGAATTGCAGGCAAAGCCGGTTCTGGAAGTGCTGCGCGTTCACGGGGGCGACGTCGTTCTCGGCGCTTTTGCCCCGCTTGCAAGCTTCGCGATGTTCCACCTTGTAACGATCTTCCCGCTGAGCTGGGTGACACTTTTCGGTGGCCAGAGCGCCGGGAAATTCCTGTTCGTCCAGGTCATCGGTGCTTTGCTCGGACTCGTGACGGTCGTGATCTCCGGTCTTCTTGCAGACAGGATCGGTCGTCGCCGCCAGTTGATCATTGGTGCGGTGATCATCGCCATCTTCAGCTTTACGGCGCCGTTCCTGCTGAATGCGGGCGGTACCGGCCAGGATGCATTCATCATCATCGGCTTTGCCATCCTCGGCCTTTCCTTTGGTCAGGCCTCCGGTTCGGTTTCGTCGCGCTTCAGCCAGCCTTACCGTTACACCGGTTCGGCCCTGACCTCCGACCTCGCATGGTTGGTCGGCGCAGGTTTTGCGCCACTGACCGCGCTCGGTCTCGCGAGCCAGTTCGGCATCATCTTCATCGGCGGATACCTGATTTCGGGTGCCATCTGCACGATCGTCGCCCTGATGCTCAGCCGTGCACCCGACAGGTCGGCCGACAGCCCGCAGGGTGTCGCGACCTGATCGAACGGGTTAAAGCCTATAGACAGACGAAAAGGGTCAGCCAGCGCTGGCCCTTTTTATTTCGGGCACAGCTTACCCGGCCAATTACCGTGCCAGGGCGACGGTCTTGATCACCGCATAGACGGGAAGTCCGGCTTGAAGTGCAAGACGCTCAACCGACAGGCCGGTGATCCGGGCAAGCACCACGTCTTCGCCACACCGGATCTTGACGCGCACCATGCCCTCCCCTTCGGCATCCATCTGGGCGATCTGCCCTTCCAGAATGTTGAGGGCGCTCAGCCCTTCGGGCTTCCTGGTGGCGAGCATCACATCTCGCTCCGGCACATGGAGCCTGACGCTCTGTCCAACCTGCGCCCGCGCGTTCGAAACGACGAGAACTTCGGACGAAAGCCGCACAGTCGCCAAGCCATGCGCCGAATCGATTGCTTCGACGGTTCCGGAAAGCACCACGCCGGCTTCGCGGCGCTCTGTGGCCAGCACTTGGCTGCCGGACAGCACGTCCGACGGTGTGCCTGATATCTCCACCCGACCGTCGCTCATCATCACGACGCGGTCCGAGAGCCTCGCCACTTCCGCGACCGAATGGCTGACATAGACGATGGGCATCGCGGTCTCATCGCGCATCCGCTCCAGATAGGGCAGGATTTCGGCCTTTCGCTCGTCGTCGAGCGCTGCGAGTGGTTCGTCCATCAGGAGCAGTCTGGGTGACGACAAAAGCGCTCGGCCGATCGCCACGCGCTGCTTTTCGCCACCGGAAAGGTTGCCCGGCCGGCGGTCGAGGAGCGGACCGATGCCGAGCAGTTCGACAACATGCGAGATATTCTCGACCTGCCCTGACTTGGGCGCGAACCATTTTCCGTAAAGAAGATTCTGACGGACGCTTAGGTGCGGGAAGAGCCGTGCTTCCTGGAAGACATATCCGAAGCGACGCCTGTGCATTGGCACGAAGATGCCACGGTCGGTATCCAGCAAGACATCGCCGTCAATCTCGATCCGTCCGCGCTGCGGTTTGGAGAGGCCGGCAATGGCGCGCACCAGCGATGTCTTTCCGGATCCCGAGCGGCCGAACAGCGCCGTCACGCCGCCTGTCGAGGTGAAGGATGCGTCGAGCACGAAGCTCTTGAACGACTGCCGCACGTCCACGATCATCGTCATTCGACCGCCACCTTGCGTCCGACCAGATAGGCCATGAATTCGGACGCGAGCAGCGCCGCAAACGAGATCGCGATCGCCACGATGGTAAGACGCATGGCGCCGACATCACCGCCGGGAACCTGCGTGAACGTGTAGATCGCTGCCGACAGCGTCTGCGTTTCGCCGGGGATATTGGACACGAATGTGATCGTCGCACCGAATTCACCCATGGCCTTTGCGAAGGCGAGAATCATGCCGGCGATAATGCCGGGAAGAATGAGCGGCAGGGTAATGGTGAGGAAGACCCAGAGGGGACTGGCGCCAAGCGTGCCGGCCGCCTCCTCCAGCTTCCGATCCACAGTTTCGATCGACAATCGGATCGAGCGGACCATCAGGGGAAATCCCATCACCCCGCAGGCAAGGGCGGCACCCGTCCAGCGAAAGGAGAGGACGATGCCGAGATAATCCGCGAGGAACGAGCCCACCACGCCACGTCTGCCGAAGACGATGAGCAACAGGAATCCGGTCACAACAGGCGGCAGGATCAGCGGCAAAAGCACGATGCCGTTGAGGATCGATTTGCCCCAGAATTTTCCGCGCGCCAAGACATAGGCGACGAGAATGCCGAGCGGAAGGCTGACAAGGACGGCCACGCTCGAGACCCGAAGGCTCAGGCGCACCGCCGTCCATTCCTCCTCGCTGAGTACCAACCAGTCCAACGCTGCTTCCCTTCAGACATCAGCCCAAGGGGCCCAAGTCAAACTGGCTTACTTCAGAACCGTAAAGCCTTCCTTTTCGAAGAAAGGCGCGGCTTTGGCGGACTTCAGGTAATCGAGATAACCCGCGGCATCCGGCGATTTTGAATCCGAGAGAATCGCAATCGGGTAGATAATCGGCGCGTGGCTGTCCGCAGGGAAGGTTCCAACCACCGCGACACCCGGATCGGCAGCGGCATCGGTTGCATAGACGATGCCGTAAGGCGCTTCGCCGCGCGACACCAGCGCGAGCGCTGCCCTCACACTTTCGGCACCGGCGACGCTTTTTTCGACCGAAGACCAAATGCCGAGCTTTTCCAGCGCCGACTTTGCGTATTTGCCCGCAGGCACCGAATTCGGCTCACCCATGGCAAGCTTGCCGCCGTTCAAAAGCCGGGCAAGGTCGAGACCCCTGATGATATCGACCGGTGCGGCATTCTCTTTGGGCGCGACCAGCACGATTTGATTTCCGAGCCAGTTGGACTTTGTGTCTTCCTTCACCAGAGCCTTGCCGGACAGATAGTTCATCCAGTCGAGATCCGCGGAGACGAACACGTCTGCCGGCGCACCGCTTTCGATCTGCTTGGCGAGCGCCGAGCTTGCCGCATAGGAGGCGGTCACCGGCTTGCCATAGGCCTTGTTGGCAGCGTCGAGCGCATTCTTCATGCTGGCTGCAGCAAACACCGTCACCTTCTCATCCGCCGCGGCCGGAGCAGCCAGCACGGCGAGAGACAGGGAGACTACGAGGACGGTCATCAACCCTTGAAAAACATAGGAACGTCGAGTCTTACCATTCATCCAATCGCGCTCCCAGGCATAAGCAAGATATCCATCTCGATATATCGTACGCGGAATTTTTGCCAAGGGATATATTCGGCGAAATATCTCGCTGGGTAAGCCAATCCAGAACGCTCCATGTTGGCGTCGCGGAAGAACGCACCCGGATTAGCTAGGTCGGGTCCGAAAGTCGCGGTATCGCGTATCCTGGCATTCTGGCGACTTGAAGCAATATTTATCGCGGAGGCCCAGATAAGCGCCGGATTAACCCGTTTAATTCGCGAACTCTGCGTTCCCATTTGCCGTAGGACGCGGCTCGCGATCACAGCACAAGATTGGCCTCCCTAAGTGCAAGAGTGTTCTCGCCTCATTAAGATCTAGAATTTTGCCATATAACGAGGCGGTGAATATCACTCGGGCGTGCTCAGCGGTCATCTATATAAGTGCGATCACCCTCAACGGCGTCCACACATCCTAACGGACTGGTCAGCATCTGAGGCAACTCGCATCCACGTTCTTGTCAGCCTCCTCATCAGAATCTCGGGGATGATTTCAAATGGGGTTCGATGCAACACCACGCCTCTGCGTATCTGTAGCTGACGGGGCCGTCTAAGCTACACCACTCCTCGGGGACATGATCATTTTCTCGCACACCTTGATGGCTCGCCTGAGATTCTCCCTCAGCAATTTACTGTAAAATAAGAGGCTCTTGTGTTAGACGCTGGGCATCGAAAAAATGAGCTTAAAATGACAGTAGAGACACTTTCTATCCTCGTTGACGCAGTAACAAGACGCTACGAAAACAATCGCTCGCCTCTCTATCTGTCAGCGCTTGGACAGCTTCTTAAGCAAGATCGTGAACTGGTGATCAAGCAGTTCGGTAGCCTTTCCAAGGCAGTCGATGCGGCAGGCCCGAATAAACTTGAGATGATCAATCGATCACATCCAGGTGCCATAGTGGTTGTCACTCCTGCTGTCCGAGATGAGGTTCAGTCTGTGCTGGAGAGTTTGGCTACCTCCAAGTTCGACGCACTTCCTGCTCCCCTGCAAATCGCGTTCTGCCTCCGAACGGAAGCCGGACAGAGCGTTGCTGTGAAAGTTTCGCCACCTATGCGCTACCTGCGCCTTGAGTCGACCGAACCAGTTCC
This sequence comes from Neorhizobium sp. DAR64872/K0K18, assembly GCF_050500175.1. Lineage (NCBI taxonomy): Bacteria > Pseudomonadati > Pseudomonadota > Alphaproteobacteria > Hyphomicrobiales > Rhizobiaceae > Neorhizobium > Neorhizobium sp. DAR64872/K0K18. The sequence goes on along the minus strand of NZ_CP191445.1, from coordinate 1,055,191 downwards.
GGCGGGTTTTATCGCTGTGGATGGAGTCTACAGGTCGCCTGGGCTCGATCTGCGCACCGCATCGACGAAAGAAAAGGAGGTCTTATGGAGAGCTTTCTTAGGCTGGGCGGAGAAAAACAACATCGCACCAGATATTTTGGTTCGTGGCACTCAACCGACGAACGCCCTAGAGCGGCTACTTTCGCTGCAGCCCCCAGAGATTCTTGATCGACTGAACATCCCCGCCGACATCATAGCGATTTTGCTTAAACACCAGTAATTATATGCGCAACATTGCCCGAAGACCGATTGGGGATGCAACGGCGCAACCGCTCGTAATCGTAGCTGGTCTCCCCGCGCCCAATCATAGCGCCATAGCTAAGGCGATACGTGCCGACTTTCCAACCTGGAAAGTTATTGCGACACCGTTTCCAAGAGATCCCAAGCCTCCCTACGGAGATAACGGTGCGTTGCTGGATCTAGTCCGAACTGTCTGCGATTTTGCTGAGGCGCAAACGGTTTCGCATCCACCAAGACCAGGCCAACTTGTTCTGCTCTACGTGGATGATGCAAATTGTCGAAAAGTAATCGATGTGTTCGGTTATTCGACATTGGCAATACCGCTAATACACGACAGCTGGGACTGGCCCTACGGAAAGCACTGGCGATCCGATCCCGATGCGGTGTATCAACTTGTCCAATCAGCGCTGCATCGGGCGTCAGTCGGCGATTTGCACGAGTTAAAGATCCGGCTCGAAAAGGACAAGTCCGATGAAGTGCTTCTCCTCCCACCTCGAAACTTCCATTTAACCGCAGGGGCGGTCCTTGACGACCGGTTTAGAGACGCCCATTTATTGGGAGCGATAGGCGACATAGACGACGCTGACATCCTCAACGAGGAGTTTACTATTGAGAGCCTTCCGACGTTTTTCAAAAATACCGGAGAGGTTCGGAAGAATTTTCGAGTAGATGATAGGGGACTCGTTTTTGCGATCTCTAAGCACGGTCAACACGGGCCTAGTCGGATGCAAAATGTTTCCCAGACACAATCCCTTTCTGACTTTAGGGCATTGCTGGAAGGGTTGTATCGTTTTGGACATCCACTGCGGTCGGGATTTCAACACGACGTGCAATGGCCTCATGACAAGGCACTGGTCTCGGAAACGTTTGTAGACGTGAACAAAAGTGTTCGGCTATCGCAGTCGCACGCGAATATCTACAGTAACGACGCAGTACGCTAAAAATAAAAGGCGGGCATTTTTGCCCGCCTTTTCATAACTGGGGTATCTTCTTTTGCCAGCCGGTCGGTTGCTTTAACAACCGTGCGACACCAAGTTTGGAGACCCATACCGGTATCACAGGAAACGAAATTTCCGTCGACTCAGGCTTCCAATGAAGCCCTGCAGCGGAGGCTGCGGATTAGGATATCTCCCGTGTGAATTCCTTTATCGCCACTTATATCGCACGTTGTGTTGCAAAAATCAAGACTGGGACCAAAAGGTCGATGAACGGAGAAGGTCCCTAATGATTGGGCTGCGAGGATGCAAGCTTAGGGATATTACCGCCTGCAGCGACTCGCTCCCATGAATACACCGAGATCAGGAGCGCCGTCGCGATCCTGGATATCAGCGCTTTGAAACATGAGGCCGACCATCAGTCCGAGCGTGTCTACAATTGTGTGGCATTTGCGGCCCTTGACCTTTTTGCCTGCATCAAACCCACGGATACCATCACTTTCCGTCGTTTTGACGCTCTGGCTATCGATGACGCCTGCCGTTGGAGAGGCGTGCTTATTGACGCTGCATGAGCGCGTAAAGGATGCGCCGTTCCTAATGGCGCAGCAGGAAGAACTAAACCGCTTCCTGGAGCCAGTTTTCTGTTTAGAGGCGGAGATGATCAGATGGTGGGACATTCATATGAGCCAACTCTTTTCAAGTCTCCTCTGTGTTTAATCGAGTGATCTCTTTCTGGAGCGAAGCTTTGTCGCGCTTGTTCAACCGGACATTCGTGAGAAGCCACCTATTGAATTCGATCCGATACTGACGGGAACATTCCAAACTTTGGATGGCTGCGGCATAAGCTGACTGCTGCAAGGCCAAAATAGGTTGAAGTCCAACCTCCACGCCGCCTCCGGAAATGATGGATTGCCAAATAGCGTTGCCGGTTAGAAAGTCGTCTACCAATTGGTTGTCTTTATCGGCCGCCCAGTCCTTTTTCACAGTGTGTGTCTCAAGAGGCATGGCGGCACCTAGTTTCCAGTTCGTAATGTCCTTATGCGCCGGATTGTCAGCGTTTAGGGTTCGACAATTGCGACGTAGGAAATAGATCAGTTGGTCAAGTTTAGGCAAAACATAAAAGTCGAATTGGTAGCCGTTTCGTCCATACCGGTTATCAGGGCTCCCATAGACTTCGAGGTAGCTTACAAAGTAGCGGATCGAATTATTTCCCCAGCTAAATCCAGCCTCCTTCAGCGTTTCCGAAACTGGAAAAGAAACGAATTCATCCGGGATGATTGCCAAGGGAACATTCGTCTTCAATTTGTCGAAGAGACCGACAAGTCCATGGGTATTAAGGGCATCGAAGCCATTTAAAAGCAGAGCTGCCTTGAGATATTTCTCAGTGGCTTGTGCCGCAGCCCAGTAACTGTCGAAGATCAAACTTCGGTTGAACGCTATCCGTGCAACCAAGTAATTTTGGTCCGCAGGCATTGTAAATGCCTGCTCGACGTAAATTTGTCGCATAGCGTTCGGCATTCCTGCATCTTTAGCCATTAGCAACCGTTCGCCTACACTGTGCCCATTGTCGCTCATTTCCGCATATACGACCCATCAGACGGATTATAAGAGGCGATGGCTACCTCGAAATCCTTCGCGCTCGCCTTTTCCTCCACCTCCTCACGACAACTCCCAGGCAGCTGCCACGGCTCTCGCGGCTACTCACAAAAAGCGAGCTATAACTTGTGCGCGTTGATAACGCGCCCACGCGAGTAGCTTACTTCAATCGCTGAAGGTCTCGCTGGCGGATGGCGTTCTGCTCTCAGCCACCGACCAGTGCTCTTGTAGAGGCAGCTCATCGGACTCAGCAAGCACCGTGATGTTTGGTGAAAGAACGAGAGGGAAATCCGTGTTGTCGAAACCCTCCAGTTCAAACCATTTGTCAGCGAGTTCCCAGTGGACGCCGACACAGGTCGACGGAAGTGCGGCTAACAATGCAAGCCCATTCGACAACCGCTGAACCTTTAGGATGCCAGTCGTCCTCACCAAAAGATCAGCCCAATAAAGCGATGCCCGTCTAACTCCGAGGCGATCTGTTGACGACGGAACCACTGTAGATTTTTGTGCGTCCGGCGATGAGCGCATAAGACGGTCCACCTCGTCGGCTTCGATTGCCTGGCAAACCTCACCAGGAACCGCCCATCTTATCGCCATTGCCGTCGCAAAACTGACTTCAGGAAGCGCGGGGGAACCGAACGAGGCGTCCGAGAACCATCGTCCGTCCCGGGCATCAATTTGCTTTGAGAAAAGCGGTTGGAGCTTGCCCCGCGCCTCTTTCAAGGAGTTTGCTTGAATATAGATGGTAGCGGCCATTCCGAGGCCGATTGAGAAGAAGGCCATGAAGGGCACTCGTTTGCGATACCGTTATCGTCACCCTGCATGCGGGCGGCGTCAAGCCGTCCTACCTACTGTCGGCTGAGGCATCTTGCATTCACCGAGACCCAAACATCAATCCGGTCAAACCTGGACTGGCGTCGTAACTTGCCCGTCGTAAAAATCAGAGTTGAGAATCCAGACTTGCGTCTGTGATCGAGCAGCGCCTACATGATCTGAGCGCACGTCTCCGGCGTCGCTGCTATTTTCCCCTGAGCGTCGAACTGGATCCCGAAACCGTACCCAGCCTGATTGTCACGCAGCCATTGCATCAAGAGAGGATCTCTGTAGAGCCCCTCTCGCGGGTCGCAAATGCACGCCGGAGCTAAATCTTGTTATCGCCGACATACGCGACTAGGGGAGCTACATCGCGAGCCGCTGTTTCACGTCGCTGGGGGAAGCGTCGGCAATTCAACGTCTTTTCGCGCCTAATCGTACCGAAAAGATCGGGCTAACTTCGAAATCTGGATTGAGATCGGTTGCAGATTTCCAGACAGATGTGGGCGCAGCAAAAATTGGTGGGCCCGGCAGGACTCGAACCTGCAACCAATCGGTTATGAGCCGACGGCTCTAACCACTTGAGCTACAGGCCCTCAATCATTGCTTAAACCAGGTTCCGTAAATCCGCAACCTGACTAAAGCGGTGCCTCGAACCCGGCACGCCTGAGGAAGAGCGAACGACTGTGCTCTGCCCTCAACGGCGAACCCTACAGCCCGAGTTTCGCTCGGAGGTCCGCATTCTCCTTGCGAAGTTTCTCTGCAAGAGTAGCCCGCAATGATTTGTTTTCTTCTTCCAATTTCAGCAATTCGGCGAACTCGTCTCCGACTGATACCGTTTCAGTTGATGCAATTTCGGAGATGTCTCGGGACTTGCGACCTCTCCGTGTCCTTTTGCCTGCCTCGTCAGAACGTGTTTCGAGCGTAATGGTCTTGGCCGCACGCTTGCGGCGCTTAACAGGCTCAGACTTCACAACGCCTTCGGTGTTACTCTTGCGGCCTGGTCCCCTAGTCTTCTTTGGGGCAGCTTCTTCATGCGTTGTATTGACGCCAGCATACTCAGCTATGGAACCAATTATATCGACGACTTTCGCTTCGTCAAATGTCAGGACTGTCTCGTGTTACTCTGCCAATTAAGACACCAGCATTGATAAAAAACGGATAACAAACGTCCTCAGCCAATACGATCACTGCCACTTTCGAGGCGTCCAGATATCCGAGATCGAGACGACAATCCAAAGTCTTAGGAACGCTTACTTGGACTGAGCCAAAACTCCCCCGATACTCAGTCGTCATCATCCGGGATAAAAAGTTCGTCGCGAACCGACATCACCGGCCCCACCGAAGCAGGCCTATTGAGGTGCCTGTCGACCATTGCTCGGATGTCACCGCCAATACGCCGAGGAACCAAGATCAATTCGGCATCCAAAGCGGCGCAGAGCGCGTTCAAAGTTGCAGATTCTGGGTTCCCCCTGCCCGCCTCGATTTTGGAGACTTTGCCCTGGGAAATGTCCGCCAGATCGGCCAGCGTGCTCTGGCTCATCTTCCGCGCTTCTCGCAAGGTTCTAAAAGCACCAAAATCCACACCGAACCCCATCTTACCTGCTCCCAACCCGCCATACCTCTGAAGGTATAACCTGTCTCGATTATACCTTATACAGCATACTTCAAGCCGTCCGAGCCGTCAGCTTATTTCCGTCAGGATCGCGGAGGTACGCTACGAATGCCCCGTTAGGGCGCTCAGTAGGCGGGCTCTCAATCGCGGTGCCGCCGTTTGCGACACCGGCAGCGTGCCATGCCAATACGTGGTTTCGGCTCACGGCGGCGATACCGATTGTCCCACCGTTGGCCACGGTGGCCGGATTGCCGTCAATCGGCTTGGTGACCATCAACCGGCCGCCGTCGTGGGCGTATACCAACCTACCTCTGGCATCCATCTCTCCAGGATTACCTCCCAACGCCAAAAAACGTGGCATCGTAGAAGCTCCTCGCTCTTTCAATGTAATTACTTCCGATCATGACGTGGGTGAACATGCTTATCTCCATAAGGACCGCGACAACGATACTCGACCCGCCCTACCCTCCGCAACGATCGCAGCTGTGGTAAGTCGGGCATGGCGGAGATGTGCGATTGGTGCGCAACGGTTCTGCGACTGGCTCCAGCAGCTCAAGTTCCGCTGACCCGTGTTTGCAGCGCGAATTGAGCGTGCCAGTTAATAACGACGAAAGGGAGCAACTTTGGCCGCTCCCTCCGCTAGTGTGTGCCCTCGCGGAACGTGGACGCCAGTTCACTTCGCGCCATAGATGCCCTCTTTTGGCCTACCTCACGGTCTGCATTAAACGAATGCGTTCAGACCCTCGCTGCTTACCCGCAGTGTCCGGCGTATCCTGGATAGTGACGCTAGCAATGCGTTCTCAATCTGTAGCAATCGTGACTCGTAGTGGTCGCCGAAACGATCTGCAAGCTGGTCAAGCGTCTCCGCCAACGTCTGCACCGCGATATCGCATGTTTTCCACGAGCCCCTGCCCTGCAGCTTCACACATTCGATACTACAAGCAAGGTTGTAAACCTCTTCAAGGATCTCTTCGAGAGACCAATCGACCGTAAGGTCTTCAAGTCGCTTTCGGAGCGCCATCGTTTGCTGTTTGGCGGTCATTTCAAAGAACCTGGGCGAGTTGTCGCAGTCCTGATGCTCTTCCAGAAAAACCTGCCATCCATCCTCGGCAAACGCGCTATCATTAATATTCTTCGGATGGGTTGGGCTTCGATATTCTGCCAAAACGCCCTCACGATCAAACATCGGCAAGCCGAGCACGGCACCATTTGGGTGAAACCAGATATGCGTGGACTCTTTCGGGACAGTGGCGAATACCGCCTCGAGCGGAGCGACCGCGTATTGGACATGGCTTCCTCTGACGGCCTGCACTAAGAATCCGGCCTTGTAGGGAGCGTAAGCAACAGCCATTCGGTAGCAATCTGAGATCAGTAGGTCTGCCACCGAAGCTGGTTCCAAATGGAATAAGCTGATCCCGATGATTTTTCTGGGCATCAGTATGACCTTTCGGGCGTGGTCTGGATTTGCGCTGAGCGTTTCAGCAAGGGATCAGCCAATTGCGGCGCTGCTTTGCCTGCAAGCCACCTGCCCTTAAGATTCTCGACGAGTAGCATCATCTCAACCTCGCCAAGGTCGGCAAGAGTGCAATTGCTGGCGACCAAAGCCTCCCTTAAACGTCCGCACGCATTACTTGGTAGGGATCCATCCTTAGAAAAGCCCGCGCCTGACACCGTGTTTTCCGGCCGGACGTCCAGGCATACTGGGTACAGGACGGTCTCGCCACCGGAGGAAGCCGGAACGACATCAAGGTCGAACCGAAAACCTAAAGCTTTGGACGCCTTCTGTGGGGTGCGGCTCCTACCTGCTATTTCTGTTGTTTCCCGGTCTCTCATGAGCGCCGCACCCTACTAGTCTGGAATGACCCGGCGAACGCAGGACCGTTGCGCAATGTAGGCGACCACGCCAACGGTGTGCCGCTGACGGTTTCGATATTCATCATCATGATTGGGGAGCCGGTTTCGTTGCAATAAGTGTGCTTCAAAAAATCGGGGGCAGTCAATTAATTACTAGAGCCGCCTATAGATTTGCAAACGTATTGAAGCCGTCGAGTTGGATGGGCTCCGAGACGGCGTGATGCGAAATCTGATCCCCGATTTAGTGGAAACGAAGCCGTCATAAAGCTTCGCAGCCGAACGTTTCGAGAGCGGAACTTGAAAGACTGAAGGCAGTCAAAAATTCAAAGGTTCCGAGTGATTCTCGCTGAAGCGTAGATGTTCTTCAACGCCGTGGACCAAATCCCATCCTGGAGCCGACCGTATCGTGGGGTGGGATCGAGCACTGGTCGTGATGAACTCCATCCCTTCAGTCTGAAAAGTCCTAAGGGATCTTCATTGAGGCAGATAGCCCTTCGCCGGACCGATCGGTCCCAGCCGAGAGGTCGTTTCGAGGTGGCGAGGAGGTTCTCCGTCGCTCGTTGAGGTTTATGCACCTAGCTTGCAACCTGCTGGAATTGAACCTGGGTTATTTCCCGGTACCTGTGTATGCGTCGGTCATCGCAGCGGTAAAACGCCACTGCGCCGGACGGCGAATGTCCGGATACCAATCTTACGCGCAAGGTCGCTAAGAATGGCCTTGCGCGTCATGAGGACCTCAAGCGTTAATGCCGCCATCGACAGACAAGCCAGTACCTGTGATCTGGCCCGCTGCTGGGCTTGCGAGAAACGCTACAGCTACGGCGACATCTTCAGCTTTCCCATAGCGCCCTAGCGCCATGATCTGTCGAGTAGCGTCCGCGCCTTGCACCGGGTTCATATCCGTGTCCGTTGGCCCAGGATGAACAACGTTGACCGTAATGCCCTTTGGCCCGAGTTCACGGGCAAGCCCCCGGGTGAAAGCAAGCAAAGCAGACTTCGACATCGAATAAACTGTGACCCCCGGCCCCGTAACCCGCTCAGCCAAGCAGGAACCGATGGAAATGATGCGACCACCATCCTTCAGATGCGGAATTGCGGCTTGCGACGCGATGACGACAGACCGAACGTTGACGTGGAGCATCGCATCGACGTCCTCAAGCGCCATTTCCTCCAGCATGCCAGCGCGAATGATCCCAGCATTGTTTACCAGTATGTCGAGACCGCCCAACTCGGCTGCGGCCTGGTCTACAGAGCGCCGCACAGCTGCGGGGTCAGCACTATCTGCTTGAAGCGCAATCCCGCTCCGCCCCAGCTCCTTGATCTGATCGACAACGCTCTGAGCGAGATCCGCCGAGCGCTCATAGGTAACGGCAACATCTGCGCCACGCTCTGCGAGTTCGAGCGCAATGGCCGCGCCTATCCCGCGCGAGGCACCCGTCACCAAGGCTCGCCTACCCACCAAATCATTCATCTTGATTTCTTTCTGAAGTGATCATTACAAAACTAAATAGGTGGCTTGCGGAACCTCGTCAACACCTTATATAACGATCACTTCAAAAATTAGTTGGGCCCCGAGATGCAGGCGAGTGAGGCAGGACAGGTGCGCGGCCGACCGCGTGCATTCGACCGTGAGGCTGTTCTGGGCAGGGCGATGCGCCTGTTCTGGGAGCGTGGTTACGCAGCGACGTCCATTTCCGATCTGACCGAGGCTATGGGTATCGGGGCGCCGAGCCTCTACGCAACGTTCGGGTCAAAAGCACTCCTTTACGCGGAGGCTATCGAGCAATATCAAAAGCAGTATGAGAATTGGACTTGGTCGGGGTTCCTTACCGCTCCCACGGCGCGTGCAGCCGTCGAGCGCCTATTGATGGATTCAGCAGCCGTGTTGACGGGGTCTTGTTCGGAGGGCGATCCGCTTGGGTGTATGGTCACACTTTCCGCAGTCCAAAACGAAGGACAAGCTCACCTTGGCGATCTCGTTATTGCGGCGAGAAATCGATCTCTCATGCGTCTGAAAGATAGGCTATCTGCCGCCGTAGTCGGCGAAGAGATAGATGCGGCTGTCGATATTCCTGCACTGGCTCGATACATAGTGACGGTCCAAAACGGCATGTCCATCCAGGCGCGGGATGGCGCATCACGTAGCGAGCTTGAGGCTGTTGCCCGCATGGCTATGGTTGGATGGGATGCGCAAACAAGGCCGTCCTAACCAACGCAATCGAGAAGTGACTTTTGAATGGGATCAATTATCGGCCAGAAACGATCGCGTTGCTAGATCTGAACGCCGATGCGTGGCGAATGCGAGGTCAAGTCCTCGAAGTCAAACTGTTGCGGCTGTGGTTCAGAGACGCGCTTTTCTTGTATGTCCTGTACAGTTTAATCCTTAATGGATTTAAACTGGCAGTTTTGAGAGCTGGTCCGATTCCGTTGGCAAAAAGCCTACCTAAGTCCCGCCCGCTGAAGTCAGACGTTATTTTGCAATCAAATTGATTAGGCATTTTTACTTTGTCGGAAATCGTGATCTAACACACCAATAACGATCAAATAGTGACTCAAGTAAAGTGACATCTAAACCCCGTTGGCTCCGCGACCTCGTCCGATTTCTTCCCCTGAAAAGCCAGTTCGTTCTGACCGGCAACATCAGGGATCTCCAGGCTTACGAGACGACGCTAGGCACGGTCGCCGCCATCCCGCTGCCGCTTTGTCTAGACATGGAACTACGAGCGGCCGGATACAACGACGTGATCGTTTTCACTCCGTTGCACGGCTTCAGCTTGCCGGGTGGAAGCTCTTCTGCAGAAGATATCCTGACCGTGATGGCCCGCAATGGCCTTGGGTCCGACAACACGGTCGGAATGGGCCTGGATGTTCTCAACAGCGTGCTCAGCAATTTTACGGCGTCTACCGGCGATCCAGCGGTGCTTATCGTCGACTTCGCGTCTCGCTTGATCAACCGTGCAGATGCCCTTGCACTAGCTGAGCAAATGCTCTTCACCAAGGCCCAGATAGTCAGCCACACGGCTAACGCCCGGCCTGCTGGACCTGCACGCCGACCCTTCTACAACACGATCATATGGATCGCTGACCGAGAAACCGATTTACCCGACTGGCTCACAGTCGATAACCCAAAGCTGCGCCACATCTCCATAGCTGCCCCGGATAGTCTGACACGAAAGTCTCTGTCCATGTCGATGTTGCGGGCACTTCCAGATGCTCGCGATGTGCGACCCGAGGAACTCGACAAGTCAGCTGATGCGTTCGTAAACCTGACTGATGGCCTCCTGCTCGCGGACATGAACTCAATCGCTCAGCTGGGGCGAAACGAAGGGCTGAGAGTATCAGAGATCTCCGACGCTATCAGGCGCTACAAGGTCGGAGTCACCGACGACCCTTGGCGGCGGATAGACCACGCGAGAATCTTGGGCGCCGAGGACTTCATCGCTTCTCGTGTGAAGGGCCAAGGTCACGCCGTCGTCCACATGCTCGATATAATCAAACGAGCTGTAACCGGGATTGGGCGATCGTCAACAAACGGCCGACCGCGAGGCGTTGCATTCCTCGCCGGTCCGACGGGCGTCGGCAAGACTGAGTTGGCCAAGACGATCACAAGCCTCCTGTTTGGTGACGAGTCTGCCTACATACGGTTCGACATGTCGGAGTTCAGTGCCGAGCATGCCGATCAGCGACTGATAGGCGCTCCTCCAGGCTATGTTGGTTACGATGCCGGTGGTGAGCTAACGAACGCCATTCGCGAGAAGCCGTTCAGCGTGGTCCTTTTCGATGAAATCGAAAAAGCGCACCCGAAAATCCTCGACAAGTTCCTGCAGATCCTTGACGACGGCGTCTTGACCTCCGGGCGAGGTGACCGAGTGTACTTCTCCGAGGCAATCATCCTCTTCACATCGAACCTTGGAATTTACCGCACCGATAGTAGTGGTGTGCGAGTACAAAACGTCTCGTCGAACGACAGCCATGAGCTAGTTACTGAAAAAGTCCGCGAAGAGATTGATCGCCATTTCAAACTCAATCTCAACCGCCCCGAGATCCTCAATAGGATCGGCGAAAACGTTATTGTCTTTGACTTCATCCGACCTGCGGTGGCGGAGGCCATCTTCGAAGGCATGGTGTCCAGTCTTCTGGAAAGTACCCGGGCACTTGGCTTCAGCATTTCTATATCGGACACTGCCAAAACGGCGCTTAAGCAGAAATGCCTTGTTGACCTATCAAATGGAGGACGTGGCGTACGAAACATGGTCGAGGCGCACTTGGCCAACCCGCTATCACGCGCCATTTTCGACATCAGCGCAGTCGATGGCGCTTTCGTTATAAGTGAAATATCTCCAGGCTCAGTCACCTCGTTGACGCTCGTTCGGCAATAGGAGACCTCATGTCAACGATCTCCTTGTCCCGTATCCATTTCCCCGTGACCACACTTGGTCCGGGAAATCGAATCGGAATCTGGATGCAAGGCTGCTCGATACGCTGCCCAGGATGCATTTCAGCGGACACTTGGGCGGCAGGTCGCGGCCAGACCACGATAGAGCAGGTGCTCCTCGCGATGGCCGACTGGTTTCCTAAAGCCGACGGCGTCACGATATCCGGCGGAGAGCCGTTCGATCAGCCAAATGCCTTGAACGAGCTACTGAGAGGCATCCGAACCTACACAAAAGCCGACATTTTGGTCTTTTCCGGGTATCCCTTAGAAAGCATTTCACAGCCTCTGGAGGGGATGACGGGTCTCATCGACGCCCTTATCTCAGATCCATACGAGGTCGAGGCACCGCAAACAAAAGCATTGCGTGGCAGCGACAACCAGCGCCTTCATCTCTTCACCTTACTTGGGCAGAATCGGCTCTCATCCTATGAGCGTCCGATCGGCTCTGAAGATCGCCGATTTGACCTCATGATGGGTGAAACCGGAGAAGTTTGGATGGCGGGCATACCCGCACGGGATGACTTCGAGCGCCTGGCAACGGTCCTGAACGAACAGCACCATCAAGTACTCACAACGCAAGATCGTTCGATACGCGGCCGGAGTGGAAACCTCAATGATTAGATTTTGCCCAAACTGCAAGACAGAGAGACCGCTCAGCGAGTTTTATTGCGAAGGCGTCCTCGACGATGGCGGAACTTGCAACTGGGACCTGACAACGGTCACCGCACGGGAGCCTGGCCAGCAGATCGAGGCTAATTCCCAGGTTACAACTGCTGTGGTTGTAGAGGCCGCCTCTCGGCTTTGCGGAAACAGACATGTGGTCGACGACGGTGATCTCATATGCATGATCTGCGGTGCCGACGTCGTAGCACAGGCACCGACGGCTGAGGAATCATCAGGCCCAACAGTCCCTGCTGATCACATGCCGGGTGAGGTCGTCACGGAAGTCGCGGGTTGGACTATCGAAAGCCGCCTGCCCTCTCCTAGCGCCGTTCGCGAGCGCTTCCTCGCAATTGAGAAGGACACCGAGCGGCGGGGCATTCTCACCCTCTACACGGACGGCTCGGAGCCTGATACCGCCGTTTACGACGCTGTCAGGAACCTGCCGGACGATCACCTACCTGTCATCTATGATGTCGGCCGGTGGCACGAGCGTGCCTACGAAATCGCTGAAGAGACCACTGGTGGAGACCTCGAGAGCCTCCGCTTTGACGGTCGCGATGTCGAGGTGGTGCGGACAATCGTGTTTGAGATAGCAAAGGCCCTTGGCTCCTTCTCGCAAGCTGGGCTTCGACACCGCGGCATACGGCCATCGAACATCCTTGTCCGGTCGCTGCAGCCGCTTGATCTTGTCATAACTGGGTTTGGTTCGGCCAGACTTTCGGATTATGACCTCGACATCGTCGCGCCGTTGGACACGACAAGGTATATGGCGCCTGAAGCGATTGCAGGCGGGGTCGCGGCTGCATCGGATTGGTGGAGCCTTGGAATGGTCGCGCTGGAAATTGCTACCGGCGGGACGTGCTTTGACGGGGTGAATGAGCAAGCGTTTCTCATCCACGTCCTGACCGACGGCGTAGACATCCCCAACAACCTTGACCCGTCGATCGAAGTTTTGCTGCGAGGCCTACTGGTGCGGGACCACCGCGAGCGCTGGCAATGGAATGAGGTTCGCTCATGGTATGATGGAGAAGCCGTCGCGGTCTCGCAAAGCTCCATGCGCGATGCCGACGTCGAAGGTAAGGCGCCGATTATGTTAGCGGGGAAACCCTATCGAAAAGCCTCCGCTTACTCCCTTGCTGCTGCCGAACCAGGAAATTGGGACGAGGCCCGGATCCAGGTCGCTCGCGGTGTGATCGCAACTTGGGCTCAGGACGCAGGTCTGGAAGACAACGTCCAATCGGCCATCAGACGTTTGGCCCACACCGAAGGCTTGCCGGACGATCTCCGTCTGTCCTTGGCTTTGAAAATTCTGCATCCCGCGATGCCGCTGATCGTAAAGGGTAACATAGTCACACCTGGCTGGCTTCTTGATCACCCGGCTGAGGGCACGGAGCTGATATTCGGGCCAGCGGCCGACATTCTAGCCAGACTTGATGCCGAGCTGTGGCTACAGCGGATGAAGCAACGTGGTATTTCGGTGCGCGAGAAAGCGAAGCAGTTCGCGATCGCACTTAACGAAGAAGACCTTCAGGTTCATCTGCTCGCCAGTTCGAAAGCCCGGCTTGCCGCTCTGTGGTCTGAAAAACGTCGTATCCTGCCGGACACCGATCACCCCGGCCTCAATTCGTTGATCGAGAGGCGGCAAACCACCGACGAGGACTTCATACTTCTGCTCTCCGCTGAAGTCGGACAATTCCGTTCTGTCGATGACATCTTGGACGAGGCAACAGCTACCGCCGACCGAGCTGGCGTCGCGCTCTTCGACCGTGAGCAAAGTCGCGAAATGTTAGGGCGGTCTCGCCGCGATCTTCATGCTTTAATCGATCAACGTCTTGCAGGATTTGCTCGTTGCAACGTTGAGCGTGTCGATGAGTGGGCCGATCAATTCCGCCTAGATAGGCGGATAGGCCTCGACCGCGCCCTCGTTCTTTTATCAATTCCGACTGATGCTTGGCAGGAACCGCCAAAGCAAAACTATGTCTCTACGCTGCTGGATTACTTTTCAAAGAAGATCTCCGGTAGCATCCTACGTGGGCCGCTGACCCGAATGGTCATAGGTAAGACGACGCCACGCGTTGACCTCTTTGAGCTTGGCACTGCTCGGCGGCCTGCCCCAGCCCTGATGGATCACATCCTGGCCCGAACAGATCGTTCTGAAGATTTGGATCCAGCTGCCTTCGGCGCTTCGGAGACCCTGGAACGCCGACTTCGCTCACTTCACGCCCATGCCACGCTATATAAGCGAGATACGGGTATCGACGGGCTCTACCTTGGGTTCCCATTCCTCATTCATCGCGACGATCGTCGGAAGCCGAAGATCGCCCCCATCCTGCTATGGCCGGTGAAAATTGTTCCCGAAGTTGGTAACCGGGGTCATGCCACCATTGCCTTCGACCGGGATCGCGACGAAGTCCGTTTAAACCCCGCGTTCGAGGGGATGATTGGCATTGATGCCTCCAGACGCTGGCAAGAAGCCGCCAATGATCTACTCGGCAGGGCAACTCTGACGGCCGCCGATGTGGTGGATGGATTTGCTGGCCTGGCAAAACTCGACGGGCGCACTTTGGCCAAGTTGCCCGGCAAGGACGCAGATGCGGCTTTTGGAGAAAGTGCGATCGCTTGTTCCGGTGCTCTGTTCCATCTCGCTTACATGGGTCAGGCAATCGTCGAAGACCTTCGCCAGATGAAGAGCAAGCAGTTGACCGGAAGTGCTCTGGAAACTGCTCTCAAAGTGACGGACGCGCCACCACAGTCGACGGTCCGCGAGAAGCCTGCGGAGATTGATCGCTTCTTCACCGTGGCGAGCGATCCCTCCCAGGAGGCAGCGGTCCTCGAAGCACGGTATGCGCCGGGCCTTCTCATCGAGGGACCTCCTGGCACGGGTAAGAGCCAAACCATCGTCAACATGGTTGCGGATGCTATTGGCCGAAAGAAAAGCCTGCTGGTGATTTGCCAGAAGCAGGCAGCCCTTGAAGTCGTGAAGAAGCGGCTCGAAGCCGAAGGCCTCGAAGATCGCATCTTCATGGTCACCGACGTTAACCGTGACCGAGAGCCGGTCATCAATGCCATTCGTGCTCAGCTGGAATCTCTGCATGGTAGCCGAGCGAATGAAGGATGGAAACGCGATAGGCAGAACCTCGCGACCCGAATACAGGCCGTCGAGAGCGACTTGAACAATCACCATGAGGCCCTCCATAAGGTCGACGACCAGATCGGTCTTTCCTATCGGACGCTCCTTGGCGAACTCATCGGACTAGAGACGCCTACCCCGCCCCTCGACGTTCCTGCACTTCGGCGATCGCTCAGCGCGTTAAGCCCTATCGAAATCGAGACGTTGGTTGAGGCATGCGCTCCCCAGGCCAGATACTGGCTTCCCGCCAGGTTTGAAGGAAATCCGCTCGAAGCGCTGAAAACATTTACGGCCGACGCTGCAAACTCCGCCGCTTTCGATGAGGAACTGGCTGCCTTTGCATCCAGCGAAGCGGAACGTCTCACCGTTCTTGCTCGTACCGATCAGGCTCTTGCGATGGACGATCCTGCTCCGTATCGCACTTGGTACGATCACAACGACACAGCTTTTTCCGCACTTGATGACACCGACCGTGGTGAGTTGGCTCGATGGTATCGGCTCTGCACTCATGAAAATGGCACAACCAAAGCCCTGACCGGGGTCAGCCGTCTGAGGCAAGTCGAAAAGGCCATAGGCGCACTGCAGGGAAAGCCGCCGAGCGAACCGTACCGCAAGAAAACGATCGATCTTTCTGATCAGGATCTGGAGACTTGGGGTATCGAGGCCGCTTCACTGGTCAAAGTGCCCTCGACCCTCGGCGCACTCAATCCAATTCGTTGGCTGCGCTCACGAAAAGTCAAGACGTTCCTAAGCTCGCAGGCGTTGGAGCCGCCGGACATAGCAGCTTTCAACGCTGCACTTAATTGGGAGAAGCAGCTTCGCCCCATCCGACGCGACCTAACGGCAACGCTCCATTTATTTGGCGAGGCGGCAATCGTCACGGATGATCTGTTAAGCGACGACATCGCAGTCATTGCCGCTCACCGCGCTGAAGCTATTGAAAGCACCCAATCACTGGCCGACAGGGCAATGACCTTTCCCAGCCGATTGGACTTTGAGAAGGTTATCGCTTCAGCTTCGCTGTCGGAATATCAGAAACTACGCGACAGCGCTCAGCAGGCATTCGAACGTTTTGAAGCAAAGCAGTTCAGTCGTGCATCTCTGGAAATCGTTTCTCAATGGTTCGGATCAGGTTGGTCAGCCGACAGGCTCAGGGCAATTGAGGAAGACGGCGGAAACAGCGGCGCAATCGCGAGTATCGTCCAGGGAAGACCAACGCTTGAGCCCTTTCAACGCTTTCGAATTCGAGCGAGTGCTCTTTCGAGCCATGCGATAGAAATCTTCAGGCACCTTCGTCCGAAAGCATCAGAGCTAGCGGAGATCCCTGTCCATCAGTTGGAAGAGGAAGTCAGGAGGATCATCAAGCGTGAAGCCATGCTTGCCTGGAAAACTCGCTTGGAGAGTGAGGATCCGAGACTTCTTTATGAAGCTCCCGAACTGGAGGCGAAAATCCGTTCAGTTGAAGAAGCAGAGACAGCAATGCGCCGAGCGAACCGGCAGATGCTGACGCACGGGATCGACGCTGCACGAGTGTCGTCGCAACGAGATTGGGAGCCAATCACCCGGTTGCGCGGACAGCGGGCACAGCGCCTGCGTGAATTCCTTGAAAAGGGCCCAGACCTGGGGCTGATGGAATTGCGCCCCGTCTGGCTCATGAACCCTGACGTGGCCAGTAGAATACTTCCGCTCCGTAAAAGCATGTTCGATACGGTCATCTACGACGAAGCGTCACAGATGCCCGTCGAGTACGCCCTTCCCACACTGTTCCGGGGCGAAGTCGTTATCATCAGCGGCGATGAGAAGCAGATGCCACCGACGGCGTTCTTTGCCAGCAAGGTCGAAAATGACGAAGCCGATGTGTTCGACGGGGATGATCTCGACGAGGATGCAACGGAAGTCGAGCGGGAAACCTACAACGAAAGCTGGAACCGTCGTGAGATCAAAGACTGCCCAGACCTCCTTCAGCTAGGCAAGTCAGTTCTGCCGACCACCACTCTGCAAATTCATTATCGATCCGCTTACCGAGAGCTGATCTCCTTCTCGAACGCCTCATTCTACGCAAACCGCCTCAGCGTGCCGGTTCGCCATCCAGACGAGGAAATCCTTCGTGCGAAGCCTATCGAAGTCATTCGGGCGGACGGGATCTATATCGATCAAACGAACGAGATCGAAGCACGCAGGGTTATTGACGTCATTGTTGATGTTTGGAGGAAGCCTGGCCGCACACCAACAGTGGGTGTTGTCACATTCAATCGTAAGCAGGCGGATCTAATCGAGGATATCCTTGAAAAATATGCCGAAGGCGACGACTGGTTCCGAGCAATGCTTGCCAAGGAGCGTGATCGACATGAGGGTGGCGAAGATGTAGGGTTTTTTGTCAAAAACGTCGAGAACGTTCAAGGCGATGAGCGTGACTACATCATTTTCTCTTCGACGTTTGGGAGAAATCAGCAGGGAACCTTCCGCCGAAACTTTGGTGTATTGGGTCAGAAGGGCGGCGAACGTCGACTGAATGTTGCGGTGACCCGAGCACGGGCCAAAGTCATCATGGTGACGTCTATACCCGTCAACGATGTATCGGACATGATGAGCAGCCGTCGGAAGCCCAACATTCCCAGAGATTACCTTCAGGGTTACCTCGAATATGCCCGCACTATATCCGACGGCGAATTCGACAACGGTCGCACTCTCCTCGCTCGCATGACAACAGAACGATCCGGATCACAGCACCGGGACGGCGACAGCCTTGATGGCTTTGCGTCTTCGGTTGCTGCGTACCTGACGGAACTTGGAGTATCTTCGAACCAGGTAAATGACGGCAGCGCCTTTGGTCTCGACTTCGCTGTCGAAGACCCGTCAACTGGCCTATACGGACTTGGCATCGAATGCGACGCGCCACGCCACCGCATACTGGACAGCGCCAGAGCGCGTGAAATATGGCGGCCTTCGGTGCTTCGTCGCTCGATCCCGATCATCCACCGGGTGTCTTCCCATGGGTGGTATCATGCCCGCGAAGAGGAGCGTCAACGGCTGCGGCTTGCGGTAGAGAAGACTGTTCGCAAGGAGGCGGCAGAATGAGCGGTCCGAAGGTTGTCAGGATTGTCACACGCGAAGAGATCATCGCCATATGTGAAAGGCAGATTGCGACGCTGCAGGCTGCGGTGGCGCAGTGGCAGAAGGTCGTAGAGCGAAATGGCGTTCTGACGCCCGAGGTCTTTGCGACAGCCAATGGTCGCGTCATCGCGATGCAGCAGCTCCTCGCAACCGATAAATTCTTGGAGCTTCAGAAGCAGGTCCCGCTTGAGATCGGCTTTCTCACGTCGGACATAGAAAGGCACATCGCCGCAGTTGCCGAAAAGAACGCGGCTGCTCGGAAGGAAGCGCGGCAGCTGCTGAGAGCAGCGACATCCCTTTCGAACGCGCTGGCGGCGAAGGGACTTCTGGTCCCACCTGCCCTTTTACGCCCCGTAAGCGCCAATCAATCCGAGCTGCGCGAAGCTGTCCGCCAGGGCTTTGGTCTGCTTCAACCGTCCGCCACTCCTGGAGCAATCACCGACCGGCAACGCGATCTGGCGTCTCGGCTCGCCGGAGATGACGAGCGATCGAACCTGGCGGAATGGTTGGCTGGCCAGGAACGTCAGGCGATAGATGAGCCGGGCCTGTTGATGGTCGAGCGCAGGTACGAGGAACTGCACGCACTAGATCCTGATGCATCGCAAATTTTCGCAGATCGCCTAGACAAACTGGTCACCGACCAATCTAACCGACGTTCGTTGCTGATCGATAGCTTGGCGCTCGACATCAGTGATGCATACAAGACCACCGTTGCCAAGTCGGTGGCCATCGCGGAGCTGCGTGGGATCGAGGCAGAGCTTAAATATCTTGGAGATCCGTCTGTAGACCTACATCTCCAATCAATCCGGCGCCTACTGGCGCAGAAGCCAGACCTCCCGGCGCTGATCAGCGAAATTGGTTCATCAAAAAACACCCTGCTGGCCGTGGTCGAACGCAGAGCAGCTGTTGAGCGCCGACGCGCAATTCTCAGCGGACTATCGGACCTTGGATATGAAGTCAAAGAGGGTATGGAAACCGCTTGGGTCGAGAATGGGCGAGTCGTCCTGAAAAGCACGAAGTCCCCATCGTATGGTGTAGAGGTCGGCGGAAATCCCTTGACGTCGATGCAAGTAAGGACCGTCGGAATTGAAAGCTCAGGCGTTTTCCGCAATATGACAGGCGACATCGGAGCAGAAACGGAATTTTGCGGAGATTTCTCAAAACTCCAGGCGAGATTGGCTGCAGATGGCGGTTCCCTCGAAATTATCAAAGCCATGGGTATCGGCACTACTGCTGTGAGGACAGTTACCTTGGATGACGAAGCAAGCAATACAGAAGCCGCACTGCCAGCAAAACCGGAAGCAATTGCCCGACGGTAGGGGACGCGACAACTGGGGAAGCATTTCTGGATCGCCCACTCAAATTCAACTTGGGCAGGGCGATTTTTTTGATTTGCAGCGAACGCTAAGCGACGGCATTGACCGGCCTTGATCTAAAACCGCTTCCATTGTTTTAGCGGCGCTGAAAGGACCCGCTGTCACGGTGGCGCTGCCATTAGCGAGGCCCCGGTCGGCCTCGTCTCTGACGCTGCAGAAACCCACACCTTGTTGTGTTCTGGTTGAGCCTCCGTCGACACCTAAACCATCGCCAAATGGGACAGATTACGATCTGCGTCTTCCGAGTCTTCAGCGATACCCGCCTGGAAATTGTAGACCCAGACCCAGCTCATAACGAAGGCACCGTTGTCTCCCGGTGAGATCAGCGTGTCGGGATCGACTTCAAGCTCGTCGTTGGTAACGACTGCATCAGCATATTCCTTGCTGAAGGGATGCGGTGGCGCCTTTAGTCTCTCAGCCAACTCTCCGTCGGGAATTGATTGCAGTATCAGCGCGACTTCATCGTCATCCAGTCGTATCCACATCAGAATTTGCTCGTTTTCGGTCTTTCAATGCTGATCTGTATATTTGCAGGACGCAAGAAGGAGGAATTAGGCCGCGATCTGCAACTTTTACAAAGCTTCAGATCGACCCGAAACGGCGATGAGTTCAAGCGTTGAAGGTCGAGAATATGCGATGCTTGTAAAGACGTCATTGGACTGTGAGTCGAAAGCTATAGCCAGCTCCGGGGCTCGGCTTTGGAGAACATTACGGTCAATTATTGGCACTGCTGGCATTGAGCGCTTCATCACCGCTACGACCAGACGGCGCAAATTTCACATGCAGATGACAGGTTGATTGTCGGCTGTTGCGCATGGCCAAAATCCGGGCGACACTTCTTTTATCGAAGAGTGGGAAGCGACGAGATCGCTATCTGAGCCACAGCTAATCAACACAACGCGCAGCCTAACCGGAGACAAACCCAGTCTTCCTGTAGAGCTTCGCCTGTGCAGCGGAGTTGAGATGTTTGCGCAGCAAGAGATCTACACCCTGAGCGTCGACCGAATGCTATCTAACGACATGGCAGTTGAAGGAACCGATTATGTTGGGCAGATCGTTCTCGGTGGCCCGGATTCGGCGATCGAGATCCGAGATCAAGCAATCATGCTCTTCATGTATGGGGCGCCCAACGATAACCAGGCATTCGCGAACTTCGTTCATGGCTACGATGCCGCGCTATTTCAGGAAGCTAGAACACTGACCGATGGCAGTGGTGAGACTGTCGTAATCTCGGGAAAGTGGCACCATGTGGAATTTGACTGCGAGCCGTTCTTCGCCCCGTACGTAATTCATATTCGTTCTGCAAACGGCTCGGTTCGAAGCTTACCTTACGACATATCGATCTTTGACACTGACGAAGCTGATAATGGCCGTGACATTGGGGTGACAATCAACGCCGTCGACGCAAACGACTTGATTGGCGGTCTACGCGCCGCGACGCAAACTGTCCTGTCGGGTTATGGATCATGTCCTACGTCGTCAGGCCATCCCAGATTTGCTGGAATCCTTTGGAGACCGAAAACTGACTTCAGCTCTCCGGTGTACATTGATTTCTCGTTCGATTGCCCGGACGGCGTGACGCCTAAGCTCGAAACCGACGAACTGAACACGTTATTAGCGGCGGTGGAACTCCAACTAGCCTATGCGATCTGCTCTAATACGATGACTGAGAGTCTAAAGATTGCCGTCGAAGATCTTCTGCGCAATGCCGAACGTCTGGCTGGGGATCAGGGCGCGGTGATTACGCGAGTGCTTGAGATGCTAGCCCGGTCACCTGTTGGCATGCGTGACGGACATCTGGTCATGAGAACTAGTTTGCCGGTCTCTGAAACGACCACACTCGACGAACTGGCGAACGCGACAAACACACCAGGGTTCTGGCTTCAAATGCGCAAGGAAGACGGGGGCTACGATAGGGCGAAATTCTACTTATTTGATAATGCCCATAGGCTCCCCAAGATTCATCCTATTGTAATGCGGCGTCAGCGAACAGTGATCGAGGACGAAACGTTGGGTTGCCAATATGCTAGCGACTGGGAAGATGAGGGTGGCTACATGTTCCGGCGACTGGCCATTGGACCTGTTCCAACTTTGTCTTGGTAAGACTTAGTTCCGCTACTCGTCCAGCTCTGCTGACAAAACGAGTTGCGGATATACCTTATTCGATATATCTAAGGGCTCCTATACCTTTAACGATATAATGGATGAGTCATGAGACTTGCTGAACTGGTTCGTGATATCCGGAAATCACGGGGGATCTCCCAGGCCACGCTTGCGGACCTCGCCGGGACTACGCAATCGAAAATTTCGGGTATCGAGAACGGGAAAGCAAACGTAGAGCTCGCTACGTTGAGGAACATATGCGCAGCACTCGATGCAGAGGTCGTCATTATTCCGAGACGGACCATCGGTGCGGTTCAGTCAATCATTGACGAGTATCTGAATCGAGATCGTCGTCTTCGATCCGAGTCAGTGATGAGCGTTCGAGATGAGCTGTTCATCCCCGACAGCGACGATTGATCTCGGCGGTACCCACCAAATTCGCTACTCTGCCACAGGCGACCGAGTAAACTACTGAACGATGCCCTGGTACGCCGAGACAGCGTACTAGCTGCAATTAGCCGAACACAAACTCTGAAACGTTCCTAGAAAACCCGCCTCGTGGAACAACGACTGGATCAAATCGAAGGATGTCATGGCACTCGCAGTCTTACAACGGAAACCACTGATGACCGAGAAAGATGTAGCCGGTGGTGTGCTTCGACGGTTCCCTCCCCCGTAAACTTCGTCGCCTTTCCATGGATGAGCAGCCGAAATTCTCCACGGAGAAAATAGTGAAGTTTTCACGGCGGCGACATCTGGAAGTGAGGTTGATAGGAATTGGCCATACAAGGCCGAGGCAGAGATCCTTCCGAGGAGCCCTTAGGCAGAGCGTTGGTGAGTGAGGCGGCCGAGCGATATGGCCTGAAGCCGTTTCAACTGTTCACCTAACGAGCGATGCCACGGCAGGATAGGTTGGCTCTAGCTGCACATTTGGATGCAGTGACCTTGCCCCCAAGTTTTATCCAGTTTTGATTTCGCTCCAACGGTTTTGGGTTGGTGTATTCGGGGCGGTAGCGGCGGGTTGCGGTGCGGAGCCATTTCGGCTGCGCAGCACCGCATCACGTCGCGGGTTGATAGTCTGAGCGAACTCGGCAGGTGTCATCCAGCCGAGGCCGGAATGCGGTCGGTGATCGTTGTAATCGCTGCGCCAGTTTGAAAGCGCTGATCGAGCTTGGGTCAGTGACGAGAAGAGAGTTTCATTCAAGAACTCGTCTCGCAGCCGCCCATTGAAGCTTTCGATGAAGGCGTTCTGGATCGGCTTGCCAGGCGCGATGTAGTGCCATTCCACCCTGGTCCGATCCGTCCATTGCAGGATCGCATTGCTGGTGAACTCGCTGCCATTGTCGCTGACGATCATCTTTGGCTTGCCACGCCCCTCATGGCATCCGCCAGGAGTCGCTTCAGCTTCGTGTTCTCGTCCTCCAGCGTCTTCAACCGCTTGGCCTCGGACACGTCCATGCCGCCAAACTTGGCTTTCCACTTATAAATACTGGCATCGCTGACGCCGTGCTTGCGGCAAAGCTCCGCGACTGGCGTGCCCGCCTCGTGCTCCTTCAGAATGCCGATGATCTGTTCGTCTGTGAAACGCTTGCGCTTCATTCCCTGGTCCTCTCAATGGGCCAGAGCTTACTTCAAAATGGATTATTTCAACGGGGCAAGGTCAAACAAGCTAGCGGAGCACCCAGGCAACACAGCTGAATGGGTTCTGATATCGAGGCCACCTTGTTTTGTCACATGCGTAAGGTAGCATCAAAACTCAGTGGGCTGTGGCCAGACCGCTTGCCCTGCATAACTTCCACAATGAGGGTCTTCGACCGAAAGATGACTTCTGAAAACCATTGCAGGAGCATGGGTTACCCATGCCAGCGCGGAACTAGTTGCGGCCTGAAGGTGTAAATAATTTCGGTGTGCCGTGACGGCCTCGAAGGTTGGCCGCCCGCAGGTTCGAACCTACTGTATCCGAAAAAGGCTATGCGATATATTCAGCCAAGCGAATTGCACATTTGAACGCTATTTTCGTAGCATGACCCTGAATCAGTTTCTTCTGTTCTGGATTGCTTCTCGGCTTTATCTCGGTCACGTCTTTGAGTTCAGGAATAGCTTCCTGCAAGATTTCGATTTGCCTAGCAGGCAGATCTTGCTTGCCATAGTCAGCAACCGCTTTGACAAAGCCAAAAACGACGTTTTTGTTGTCTCCCTGTTGGTCAGTGCTGGCATCAACTACCGCATAACCTTCCATCTCCATTCCGACAATCTCGCCCGCGTCATGTCCGACAATTTCCTCGAAGAGTTCCTGATTCGTGTCTTCAATCGTTGCACCGGTTGTGACCACACGCTTTGTATTCTTGTAGGCGAAATTGAACTCCTCGGCAATTTCCGCTGTGAAAGTTGCCGACACGCTTGCGAATTTCTCATGGACGGGACGGCTAGTCCTAGCCCATTTTGGCTTATTATCCTCAGTCCCAACGTTCGTGCCGTCGTACACAACTGTTGGGATGACCACATCGAGCAAATCTACCCGTCCAGGGATCCCTCCCATCATACCAACTAGAATTATAGCTTTCGGGTCCGCGCCATTCCTGATGCGATGCACTAAATTGCTCTGCGCCTGCTTACCGTCGTGTGACGCAGCTATCAGCGCGAACCTGAATAATTTTCCAGGATCCTTGGAAGGGATCTCACATCTATAGCCACTCAGATTGGTACCCAAGTATGCGTCACCCTTCCACCTGCCGCCGAGTTCCTCGATCGCCTTACGGACAAACGGGATTTCCTTTGAGGCACCGGTTGTAATCCAGATACCAAGATCTTGATCGCCCGCGCTCTGATTCATGGCATTTGTGATCTCGTTGTTGATCATTTCTTTTGCCCCCGTCTGCTGATCTGGGGACGCTTTATCGGTGAATGGTAGTGAGGGCAAATCTCGGAGAATAGTAAGCGCCAGAAGATCTCGATCGTCTTTTTTCATCTACTGCATCTCAAATTGGTAGACCGAACTCGTAATAGGTGTGGTCAACAAACTCATTTTTGATTGTCCGTGGCCCCATCAGTAGCGGACATACTACAGCTTGGACTTCCCATCCGAGCATGTTCGCAAGCCTGCGGAGTTGATCGACCGTATCGCCCGTACCAGAAAACTCATCTATGATAACAACTTTGACAGGATCGTCGCCCATGTAGATCGTGCTTAGTTTCTCGCTCTCAGCAACTCTCTTCAGCATCGCAAGGTGCTTTAGAAGATCGGGATCACCCAGCTTTTTCTCGAGTTCGACGACCGCAGTACAGCCTTGTACCGCATCCAAGACCCCTCGCTCGATACCAATCGATCGTTTTTTCGTTACCCGGCAAATGTAATCCACCAGGGTGATTGCCGCAGGTTCGCGCGGATGTACAAAGAAGTAGGTCCCCTGGGGAACGCGCTCACCTCCACTTCGCGAGGAAAGCGACGCAGCGATCTTCCCAGCTAGTAAAGGCCCGTGCACACCCACAAATTTCTCCATATCGGGCACCCACTTGAAAGCGGATCGATTTGAAGGCACCTCGGTCTCCGGCTTGATCCCACTTTCCAACAAGAGCGACCACATTTCGTCGGCACGGAAAGGATCGCGCAACTCGATACGGCTCACGGGGAAAGGGGCAAGTGATGACTTTGCCCAAAGAGATGATAAATGTTCGTCGTCGAAGGAATTTTTCACCATTTCGACGAGGACGTTCGCTTTCGCCCCTGACGGAAGACTCACCGATTTTTTGTAAGGCTCGCTAAGATTAGCCGCCCTTGGTTCTGACGAAATAAGCGACCACAGGAAAGCATCGTCCCTGATAGCGTGCGAGCTAGACGTCAGCAGCGATTTCACCGTATTTCCAGAGCGTATCACTGAAAACAGTACAGCATCTAGTTTGACGTCTGAAAAAGACTTCCCTCTCTCGCTAACGAAATGAAATGTAATCGAAGAACCCGACTGCATTTTCGCGTTGTAGGCAGCGTCAGCGAGCCACCTGCTGTTCTCGTCGTCCACGAGGACGTTGATATGGCGGTGATCTTTGCCAAAATGTTCTGTTAATCGACTCAACAATAGTTCGGAAATCTCGCCAACACAGTTCCGACCGTCGAAAACGGAAACCGTTGTCTTCGTGCCGATTGGAAGTGAGTAGAACCCTCGGTGCCTAATGAGCTTGAGACGAAGGTTCTCCCTGTTTGATTCGGAAGTCAGCGCACACAGATCGCGTATTTTGACTGCAAATGCGTCAGACCGCTCACCGTTCCCGTCGGCATTGAACCTCATGCCACTGTCAGCGAAAAGGATCATTGCTTGATACTTACAGCAACTCATCTCAAGGTGACGCACGAACCGATCGGCGGGCATATACTCGCGCTGCATCAACATCGCGACCTGAGTGAACTGATATTTTATGCTGAGTTCGTCAACGGCGTCCGCTAATGCTCTCGCGATCTTGGGAGGCACTGTCTCGTCGAACGACGGCCCACCGACATCAATGAATATGCTTTCGCCATGTTCCAAGCCGGACGCTCGGATCGAAGACACGATCCTCTCGCAAAGGTCGTCGGTGTGGATTGTCTCAGGATTGCCTAAGCTCAAATCATCAACGTAATTCATCCGCTGCTGATAATCATCAGGGAAACATAAATCCCGTAAGCTCCTTAAAACAAAGTTTGCATCGGTGCTGATTTGTAGAGGTGCAGTGCGCATCCTCAAAGGGACAACAATAGTCATTTGGGCTATTCTGCTTGCAAATCGATTGACAACATGTTGCCGTAAAACGTCGGAACGTTGGCAGGGACCTTCGATATCTTGGCTACTAGGTCCACACCATGATCCCGCTGCTTCCGAGGTCCCGCTTTTGAAAGCTGCATGAAGTACCGTCCGGTCCGAAAAGATACTTTGCCGCCCAGGGTATTACAGACGGTTTCCACCAAAGTGTAGAGGCCCATACCTCGGCGACTCATTATGTTTCCTTCCCGGTCCTCGTCTGCTTCAGGTCCGGAAGTTGAAATTCCTGGGAAGATTGTTGAAAGAAGCCGGATCTCTTCATCCGTTTCGATGGTCACGTCGATGTCAGAGTTGAGAATGACCTCTTTTTTCATATGCTCGTCATACGTTATATCAGCATATTCGAGGTAATAGCTAGTTTTGTAGGTAGGATCTACGTTCGAACGGAGTTTTATACCGTCGATGAGCGCACGCCTCATGATTTCAGTAAATGATTTTCCATTATCCCAGAAAACAAGTGAGAATGGTCCCTTCGGGTCTTCAGCCGTCTCTCCGCTTGAACGCTGGTACAACTTTGGGTGCCAAGACGCAGTCTGAATTATTTGCGCCCCCGGATGCTTCAGCGCGTTGAATATCGCTTCGAAGATGACTCTGCTCGCAAGGTAGTCACTCCGTATGGCAAGCCCCTTATCCAGGATGTCGCGTATCTCCTTTGTACGCCATTGCTCAGTTTCGGACACAGCGACCATTCCGCTGGCCTTTCCACTCAAAAGAATGCTGTGGTATCCGAAGAAGTTCTGGCTCCTGAGCGGCAGGCCTCCAGTTTGATAGGTTGTCGCCGTTGATCGTGCACGGAACGTGGTCTGCTCTTCAGCTAAAAGGTGGCGGGCGTCTGGATGAACGATGGTCGAGAGCGCAGTATCCGTGGCGAGGACAAGCGCGTCGAAAAAATTCCAAAGGCGCCAGAAGTCTCTCACCCTTCGCGAGTCTGGAGGAATCAGCTGAAACCTCCACCGGTGACGGGCGCATTTCACGGCGAAAGCTATGATGTATTGGCTTGAGCTTACGTTGATGAATTGCGTAGCTGAAAAGTCGAATATGTAAACTCTGTCCCGCCGAGTGGATATGTCGCCGCTTAAATCGCTTCTGGAGATTTCCCGGTCTATATGGCTTCCGACCACAGTACGGCCAAATCTGACATGCACCTCGATCTCCCCGGCATTCACGCTCGGATTCTTATTTGTAGCCTTAGCCATCTGTCCCGTGTTTATCATCGCGTCTGCCGGATCTCTCAGTCTACACGCTATTAATTCGTTTCGGCGGATGGATTGTAAAGGTCTGTTTCGATGGATTGCGCAATTTTGACGTTAGCACTTCAGATGACATCGCGTCACCCCTCCCACGATGGTGGGAGCCACCATTGAGCATTGCATCAAATGATCGTTAACGGGCCAGCTTGAATCGCGAGCCAGCTTGTGCCTCGGTACGGATCTCGGTATTTCCAATCGTGCTCGGTGTCGATGGCATAAATTTGCCGTTCCGGGCGGGTCTTGGCGTTAAGGCAGATATTATTCATGACACCAGTCCGCGAGCTTAATTCGGCGGAAGCTCAGCTGTTTGCGGTCGGGCGTAGCACCTGATCAGCTGCTGGCGTAACACGATCACGCCTTCGGAACCATCAAGCGTGAAAGGATGATACTACTCTCCGCGCGTGCTCTCGTGGCTCCGGGCTCGTGGCTCGTGGCTCGTGGCTCGTGGCTCGTGGCTCGTGGCTCGTGGCTCGTGGCTGGTGGCTCGTGGCTCGTGGCTCGTGAATTGCACTTTGGTCGTTGAGGCAAACCGAAATGGTTCATTCTATTTCTATAGATTCCGAATTTTCGAACTACTCGTAACTAATTGTTCTTACACGTGTATCGCGTGGTTGATTCTGACCAATCCACTAACTTTTGCACGGAATCCCCTAAGAATCATCACAAACAATATCCCGAACTACCGAACATTCCCTTTCAATTGTTCCGAACCCTCGAACAATTACGACTCTCGTCTTCCGAGCTTATGTATGACCCACCGCGTCCTCTTCTCGGATTCAGAGACTTCCCTATTGTTCGAAATTCGGAATAAACGGCAGCAACGGTTCGCTCTATCGGAATAATAGAGTGTATCGTTCTGCGGATCGGGACGGTTAATTTTATTGTTCGGAACGACGATATAATCAACCCAATGCCAATTTGCTTAAGGTGGGTCACGGTCGCGAATTGCGACGACAAGTAGAGATAGAAGTCGCAGCTTCGCCTGCTTACTTCCTTTTTTTGATCGATATGGCGCAGCGAGGAGGTCGCGTTCAGTCCAAGATGACCGTTCGGCTTATTATCTGGAGAGAAGAGGAGACATCCCTTTTCAACGCTTTCAACTCAAGATTCGCAAGGTAGGGAAATCAAGCTCGTACGAATGTACGATCGGCAGAACGAGCAGCTCCATTTTCTGAGACGGCTTTGAGTACCAACCACTTTTTCGTTTCTTACGCCTATGTCTGCTATGTTGTAATCAGCGACGCGTGGAGCCGGAGACGTCCAAGCTGCGATATTCATGGCTTGCAACCCGCGTGGGCGAGATGTCGATCACTTAGATTGACTGAGTCGGGTAGCTTCCCATTCCTCGCGGTAGCCGCTCGGGTTGCAGACGAGCCGGGTTGTGCCCTCAACATAATCACGGAAATGATGGACGTGCCCGTGCACCCAAAGACCCGGATTTTCTGGGACGCCGCGTCGGGCACTGCGAGGATGCCCATTACCGCGCAGCTGCTATATCCTGCGGTCGAGCATCGCGACCTCTTCAGCCGACACCGACCCGTTCGCCTCAAGGGCTGCTACGATACGGTCCATGAACGCACGGTGCTTACGCAGGAGTTGCTTCGCTCGCGAGAACTCCGTCGCGAGAACATCATCTACCCATTTCGCAACTGTCGGGTCCTCGTGACGCAGCCTTTCGAGGTGGGGATCCTCTCGCCCCAGGCTGTGCCGCAGGCGACTTCCCATCCCCATATGTGTCTGCATACTCGTCGCAATCCGGGTCGCATTAGCGAGATCGGAATTTTGCCCTGCACCTGAGCCATCAGAGATAGACCCCAAGCAAACCTCTTCAGCGGCAATCCCTGCAAGCATCACGAGGATGTGGTCGCGATAGAACTGAACGTTCCGGTAACCTACGGCGGGTAGTTCAAAATACGCCCCTCCTCCGGCCTGAACATCGCTATCGGTGCGTGCCTGATCCGCAATCACCGTGCCACGATACCTGCCGTGGTTGAGCCGAAGTAGCGCGACCGTATGGCCAGCCTCGTGCACCGCGAGCGCTCGCCGATGCTGGCCAAGGATCGGGATAATCTTCGGCAGTGCCGCGATGACATCCTCGGCAAGCAGCTGGCGTTTCTGCCGTCGGGCAATCCGTTGGGCGTCCCGCGCAACCTTCGCAAGGTCAGCTCCCGAGAAGCCGGATGTGGCAGCCACCAACCCTTCAATGTCTTGCAGCCAAACGGCTCCACCGAGTTTCTGATGCAGAATTGCGATGCGATCACGTGCATCTGGAAGCGAAATTACAACATGCCGATCCAGACGACCCGGTCTCAGGATGGCCGGATCGATGCGATGAATATTGTTTGTTGCACCGATCACAACGACACCCTCTCGTCCGCCGAGACCGTCTAGATGTTCTAAAAATGCATTCACGACCTGAGTGCTGTAATCCCTGTTATCGTCACTGAATGACTTTCTGTCTCCGAACGAATCCAGTTCATCGCAAAACAGAATGCTTGGAACCGACTCCTTCGCCTTACTAAAGTCTCGCCTCATCGCCTTTAGCAGATCACCCAAATTTCCGTTTGCTTGCCACTGGCCCAACGAGGTGGCGATAAGTGGGACATTGCAGTGGAGTGCAAGAGCCTTAGCAAAGATCGTCTTTCCGACCCCAGGTGGACCGGACAAAACGATACCTTTATCGACTTCCGACCAATCGATTTCGCCTCGTCGCCAGTCGGCTAGATCCTCCGCCAGCTCGATGCCCCACGTTTTTGCGGAAGCGTAGCCATGCATTGAGGTGAGTGGAGGAACGTCAGGCACTTTGGCATGAGATCTGATACTGGACGCCGCAGTGGTCTTTGCAAGCCTCGCCAGTACGTCGTCAATCGAGCGTCCTTTACGCAATGCGGTCCAAAGGAATTCAGAGTCGTAGCCAAGGGCGGCCTCGGCATCGGAAGCGCTAACGCGGATCCCAAAAAGTGCTCTGCAGGTAGCTCGGAAGTCTAGGGGCGAAATCTTATCCAGAAGCACTTCAGCGTCGATCGCAAGAACGATCTTCGACGGCGTCTCCGCTTGGTAATCTTTGATGATAATTACCCGGTCCCTACCTTCAGTTTCGCTGCCGAAATTGTTGAGTACAGCTTTCGTCGTCTCGGACGCGCTAATCGTCAGGAAACCAGATTTATCAGAGTAGGCGTCGTCGGCCTGACTGCAGATCCTAGCGACCACAGGTGAATAGTCGTTCGAATTCACGCCGGGCGGGGCCCTCAGGAGAAGCAAGATTGGTTGCCCCTCCCTGAAGCAGGATTGCCTTCGAAGTGAACGCCTCAAGCTGAAAAACAGGGCGAGTTGGTACGGCCCTTTGATAGGCTTGGATCTAGACACAGGTATCTCCGTGAGAAAACGTACGCGGACGCTGAGATTGGTGGTTCAGCCGCGGTGGCGGCGAACGGTTGTTTCGGGCCCGATGAGGGCATCGTCGATGTCGACTGCAATGAAACGCGATAGAATAAGGCTTGCCAGCCCGGCTATTGGGGGAACCGTCTTAAATGCTGGCAGGCACTCGGCTACGGTCAGCGTGCCGTTTTCATCGAGTGCCGCGAGTAGACGTACACGATCATCAAGCGTTACGTCGTAACGAGCGTACCGCAACAGATCTTTCGCGTTCCGGAGACGGATCGCTGGAACATCTGCTTTACCAATGCTCTCGAATTGAAATCCCTGTGAGCGCACAACTTCGTCCAGCCACACTGGGCGGTCTTGGCCGTCACTGACGTCAATGACAAGGATCCCTTCATCCCGTTCTACAACGAAGTCGGGTCGGTAGATCTCACCATCGACGGCGAAAGTCATGCTCTTACACGACCACGCCGAAACCGACGCGTCGACGTCAAGAAGACACGCCACATCCCTCGCCAGTTGATTTCGATAAACCATTTGGCCAGTGCCGCGGACGGATTGAAGGGGGTAAAAGATTTGCGTTGGAACGTGCCGCGCCTGTCGGCTGGACGGACTGGAGATGCTCATTGTGAACCCTCAAAACAAACAGAAAGGGAAGGCCCGCTAAAGCGGGTGCGTCCTAGCTTTCTATTCGTATTGAGATGTGAGCAAAGTTTTCCATAGACGAACAAATACGGAACATCCGTTGGTCTGTCAAATGCTTTTTGCGCAGGCATATAATCTGACCGGCCGGGATGGCACCGATTGCAAAATCGCAATCGTGGAAGTGGACAAGGTACATACCGCAGCATCGTATCCGGCTTGCCAGTCGTTGCCCCTCGACAAGCCAGACGCAACAATTAACGCCTGCCTTCGTCACCCGTACAGCAGAAGACCAAAATTTGTTGCCAGACGAGGATGGTTCAGAATAACCGGTATTTATCTGAAGTCGTCAATGCTGACTATTGCGCGAACTGCGCGATCATTCCGCGAGAATCGCTTCATGCTGTCGTAGTTGAGTTCTAAGACGTTCAGCATAATCGCCCTTCACTGCTGCTGATACGCTTCCTCGGGCCCTAAGGGACGCACGCCAAGCCATGACGAGCTCCAGGTCGCTAAAAATTGGCTCCGATGCGGAGCTATTGAGAGTGTCAAAGTAGCGGAAGATTGGTGCAAATACGACGTCAACCATTCCGAACGTCTCGCCGTCAAACCATGGCTGTCTAGTCAAGACGCGTTCCAATGTTTCCAGTCTCTTGCGGAAACCTGTCCTTTGACGCTCCGCAGTAGCATCATCTTTGGCACTGATGAATTGCCAAGCGTCCGACAAAGTCGCTGACCCGAACTCAATCCAAGCCCGTTGCTTTGCACGTGCCAATGGGTCGGTCGAATAAAGTTTTGTGCCACCCTGAGTTTCTTCGAGATATTCGCAAATTGCCATGCTCTCAAAGAGCACTTCATCAGCCTCTCCGTGGTGACTGATTTGAAGGAGTGGTACTTTTCCTGTCGGCGAAAGCTGAAGAAACCACTTTGGCTTGCTGGCGAGGTCGATGTCGACCTGAACCTCACCGGGTTTGCCGGAGGCTCCAACTGAGTATCGATCCCGCTGGGCTGGCGTTTCATCTATCGCTGTCAAGATTGGCTGCTCGACAGCAACCTGCACGGATGGGTCAAGAAGACCGAGGTCGTTAGTGGTAAACGAGCAGGCCAGCCGAGCGATGTCGCTGAGAAGATGAAGGCTCTTCAGCGGGAGAACCGCGAGCTTCGTCAGGCCAACGAGATTTTGCGCAAAGCTTCGGCTTATTTCGCCATGGCGGAGCTCGAACGCCCCTTCAAGCGGTGATCTCGTTTAGTGACAACACCGTCGTGTGTGTTCGGGGTCGAGCCGATCTGCAGACTGCTGGCGATCGCCCCTTCAAACTACTATAAGAATGTCGCCAAACGCCCGGATGTGGATCGCCTGTCGATCAGCGGCCGCAGCGATATCGGCGTGAAGATCGAGATACGTCGCCATGTGGCTAATCGATAATTCGTGAAACTCAAGTATCTTTCCAAGTACGCTATACGTCCTTAAACATGCTTTCGCCGGTGTCCGAATTTAAACGGGCCCAGAATTCGACAGCATACCGATCAGTCATGCCCGCAATGAAATCGCAAATCGTCCGAGCTTCCTTCGCTCGATCGCCTGCGTGGTCGAGATACCTTTGTCGAACGTCGTCCGGCATCAACATATGGCCCTCGCGTTCTTTGCTGTCGAGCGCGTCGAAGAGATCTGAAACTAGCTGGGTTCCTCGGTACTCGCCGAGTTTTACGCGAGATGAATTTATGATCGCGTTATAGGTATACCGCTTTAAAACTTCGACCTTCCTATGGGTGTCCTCATCAAACCACACCTTAGACAGTGCCGGGCAGTCCGCTTTATATTCGAACTTTACGCCTTTGATGAACTCGTGCACCAGCGACGATGACAACTTTGTCCGCCGGTAAGCATCAGTGCTCAGTACCTTGGAACGTTTCGTTGCCGCAATGAAATCGACGAGGGCGTCGCCGGTGTCGTCATCGCTTCCGGGACCAATTCCGTCGAATACATCCACCAAGGTGCCCAGGACTTCGCTGCTGGTGAACTCTCTTTTCAGCGCCTTCCCCACGCGTTTAGCCACCGCAGCAAGGACACCTTCGTCACTCGCTAAAATGGCTGATGGTGTTAGAAACCCAGCTTTCAAGCTATCTTCAAGATCGTAGACTGAGTAGGCAATATCATCCGCCAAATCCATGATGGCGCACTCTAACGTCTTGAACTCACCAGTTTTTGGCTGTTCGGTTCCACGCAGGAGTTTTTTCTTGATCTCATCGACAATGAACTGCTCCGAGAGATAATACCCCTTCGCAAGGTCGTCCTTCTTTTCTCGCTTTTCGGGGATGGGCTCGTCGTATTTCAACACAGCTGCCAGCGTCCGATAACAAAGGTTCATTCCGGCTCGATCATCGCCCTCTACAGGCTTCGGATACCGCTCCTTCTTCTCAAGACGAGATAGTATTCGAAGAGTTTGGGCATTACCCTCAAAGCCCCCAAATTCTTTCATTTTTTCGTCGAGCGCTCTCTCACCATTGTGGCCGAAGGGAGGATGTCCAATGTCGTGAACGAGACCGGCGGCCGCGCACAGGCGACCATCAATTCGGCTTCCCTCCATCTGACCATGAAATTCATGGTTCAGCCTGTCGGCAATGCCCTCCGCGATCTGAGAGACTTCCAGGGAGTGAGTCAGCCGATTGCGAAAGAAATCGGATTCATGACCTGGGAAAACCTGCGTCTTGCCTTGCTGTCGGCGGAAGCTGGCGCTGTGAACGATGCGACCGTAGTCTCTGACAAACGGCGGCCGGTAGTCGGCCGACTGAGCATCTTCCTTGCCAACTACCGGCCGTCCGAAATCACCGGCTTCATACAAAGCCATTATCGGTTACTGCTTTCGTCCTGCGCTGCGCTTTGTCTGACGCTGGCCGCCGCCTCGGCCTTTGCTGCGGCACGCTCCCGGCTTATGCGAACGCCTTCGCGGACAACATCCATCTCTTTTTTTACATCGGCGCGGACATCAAGCATGACTGCGTACATTTCTAGTTCCTCCGGTTTAGGTACTCAAGAAATCGTAACGGCGACTCCTGATCCCAACTCTATAACACATTTGTTTACGCTTCGTTCATGTTTGGCGCAGATTTTATCGTTTAATGCCACCGCGGCCGTATCAAAATGCTGGTGCAGAAGTATGTAAGTGGCAATAGCCAATTCATAAATCTGACCTTTCGCCGCTCGCTATTTTTGTCGGTACGTTGGCTTTACGGACGACGTCTGCCATGTGGCTCGACCGACCCACCAGCCCGTCAAGTTCGATACCGGTGTCTGATGGCAAGCTTTCCACAAGCTGGCGAAGTGCCTCCAAGCCGCGAGTGATATCGAACCGTACCCATGAGCTAGGTTCACCGGGAACGAGAGTGTATCCAAGAGACTGACTTGCCCCCGTATGAAGTTGCAACACCCATGTGCGTGAGCCATCGAACGCCCACTCGAAGCGAACACTGCCGAGTACGGCATGCAGACGCCGATTTACGTCTGTGACGCTGGCTATCACTTCGGCAGGTAGGTCTTCAGGCGCGGTGGATCCGACCATAAATGTCTCACCTGTCCCCGATGCACCCTCGACGACCAATGAACCGTCCGATTGCTCGATCGCGGCACCGGAGAAAGAGGCATCAACAGCTTGCT
The DNA here is from genome assembly GCF_050500175.1 of Neorhizobium sp. DAR64872/K0K18. Classification (NCBI taxonomy): domain Bacteria; kingdom Pseudomonadati; phylum Pseudomonadota; class Alphaproteobacteria; order Hyphomicrobiales; family Rhizobiaceae; genus Neorhizobium; species Neorhizobium sp. DAR64872/K0K18. The sequence continues at coordinate 1,019,560 of NZ_CP191445.1, read as the reverse complement.
GAGCTAGAAGCGACGCGAGCAAGGCTCCTTCGGGATCTTCGGCTTGAACCAACCTGAAGGGATCAATCCATCCTTTGGCGGTAGTAAATTTCCCAGGGACCTGCACGACCGGGCTAGTCCGTATCCAGCGCTCGGAAGAGCCCGTATCGGTGCCGAAAGTGAACGGTGCCACCCGGCGCGGGATAACCGTGGTCGTTGGCACAGGCAAACCGGCGGCATGGGCGATCAATAGCCCGTACACCTTATCTCCGATCAAGCGGCTGAAGTCGTTAGGCCAAGAAACCTGTGCGGTGCGATCGAAATCCTCAGCATCGCCAAACTCCCAGTAAACAACGTGGGACTTTCGCCATCCCTGCCGCCGTGGATGAAGGCTAAACTCTATACGAGAGGCGCGGCTTGCTGAAAGGTCCGCGTCAAAACCGTAGACGTTCTGGAAAACCGAGGTAGCCCACGCGAGAGGGAGGCTTGCAAAGCCCGGACTTTCGACGCCGCGAGGCGTTGAGTCGGGTTTGAACTCTACCAGTCCGCCAACAGCAACACCTGAAACCCCTCCGTCGGAAACGTCGATGGTCTCGTTTGCTATAGTAAATGCCCCTTCGGACGATATTCGGCGGATGACGGCAACGGCATCATCGACGGACGTCAGTCCGTAAAGGAACTCCCGGCTCTGGGATTGCTCTTCGCTAAAACTGCGAATGTTGACGGTTCCCTCGGCGCTACGCGAGAACAGAGCTTCAATTGCCAGCGGCACAGAGTCGAACCGAGTGTTTGGCGCAACGTCTGATAGACGGCAGAACTGTTGGACCGGTTCGGCCTTGCCTGGAGCGTAGCTTACAAACTGGGCAACGTTGAAGCGTTCGGCTAACAGATCGAGCTTGCGGTCCTTGCGGAATGAAGCGATCGAATCCTGATCAGGGCGGGGGGCCTTTGATTCGTTCATCTGCTGCTCTTCACTCATCAACACTTCTGTTCCACTGACCCGGCTTCGAGGTTCCACGGACATAACGCACTTTGCAAATGGCAAAAGCCCCACAGCCGTAGACGCCGGTTATAGTCCCCAACAAAAATAAGGAAAGCGTTCCGGCTACAATTTGCGAAAGCAACAGAGAACTGCCGAAGGTGGGGTTCGGAGAGCATCTGTTCGCCGTCACAGTGAAAGGAGCTCTTCATTTAATGGGGGAAGAATTCCGTGAGACGCGTGGGACGATGTGACGACTCGCGGAATAGCTGTACATTCCACAGGCAATTTAATAGTGCAGCGTGGAGATATTTAGCGGATGCCTTCATACTGGGATAAGCGTCCAGGCGACGCAAAAAATCTCCGTCTTCTCACCGCCAGCGGAATGTGGCGGCAATGGTCTGACGAGGTCTCAGACGATGCACCTGGGCCACCGACTCCAGCGACAGGTGCGAAGAAACGAATTGTGGACGCGCTTCAGCAGGCGCTGCATTCAACGAACGTCATGGTACTGCTTGGCTCTGGTGCATCCTTCGGAGCCAGTAATGAGTCGGGCGTGCGGGCCCCAGGGATGAAAGACCTCTGGATCGCCGTTCGTGACGCATATGAAGTATCTGCCCCTGGCAAATTCAACCACTTGGTAGAAGATCTGTTGGGCGTCAAACTCGGCGAGGACGAAAATCAAGCGCCGCAAACTGGGAACATTGAAATTCTGCTCAGTCATTGCAAGATGACGATCGAAATGCTGACAACCAAATCTGCAACCATTAAGGCGGAAGCGGCCAAAAGCTTAGAGGCACCGGCCTTTTCACTGGATGTGGAAATCGCCAGGCTCACTTCATTCGTCGGGATTGCCGAGAAAGCCATTCTGAAGAGCGTGAATTTCGTTTCTGACGAAACGACCCTCGTCGCTCACAATGACCTTTTGATGAAATTGGCTCGTCGAAGCCCTGAAAAGCCGAGGGTTCGTATCTTCACAACGAACTATGACCTCTGTATCGAAGAAGCCGCCTTGCGTTTGAATGCCGTCTTGATAGATGGCTTTTCGCACAGTGCGAGGCAGCGGTATAATCGCGATAATTTCGAGCATGACATCGTCCGTCGGCGCCCATCAGCTTCCCAAGCAGATTACATCGATGCCGTATTCCACCTTTATAAAATGCACGGATCCGTCGACTGGCGACGTCAGCGTGAGATTGTCATACGTAGTATGGACGCGGACCTGACTAAATTTCAGCCAGTCCTAATCTATCCTCGGTCATCCAAGTACCAGGAAGCGTTCGACGCTCCCTACCTCGATCAATTCGCCGCATTTCAGGCCGCTCTGCGGGAGCCTGACACTACTATTATAATTTCGGGCTTCGGGTTCGCTGACGATCATATCAGCGCACCCATTTGGGCCGCGCTGCAATCAAATTTGAGTCTCCATCTCGTTTTATGTGACGTCGCCTTCATTCACGATCCAAAGCTCGATGGCGGAGAACATGATATTCCCCTGGATATGGCCGGATGTAATACCCACCAAAAGCGAATCTTAAATCTCGCTGTTCTCGGCGATCGCCGCGTCACTATCTTGAACGGCCGATTTGAAGACTTGACGTCAGCGATCCCGATGATCGAAGGCCGAACAGACCGGCAACGCATCGAAGAACTGATCGCCGCCGTGAATTCGGCGGTGCCCAAATGACGGCGCCAGCTTCTCTCATTGATTCCGACAGACGTATAGGAACTGTTACTAGATTAACGGCAACCATGGCTGAGGTGACGTTACCGCTTGCCTTAGCGGCATCAGGCCGCAGAGGCCTCGCGCGAGGTACGGTTGGTGACTTCGTTTTCATAGACTGCGACCTCGAAACTATTCTTGGACGTATCGTTGAGGTCGGTATTTTCGGCTCTGATAGGACTGGGCTTGATCGGCAAATCGAGAACCAGCCCATAGTTCATCCCGACGGCAAAATACAGTTGCTGGCCACGGTTGATAAGACCAGCCTCAAGGTCACCCGGGGAATCGCTGTCCAGCCACGCATTGGCGACAGCGTATATTTGGCCGAGGGTCGATCCCTCTCAAAAACTATACAGGACGCTCTGGTTGGCGATCTGAAGGACCCAATTTTGATTGAACTCGGCCAACTGGCCGGTTTGGAAGATGCGACGATAAGTATTCCCCCAGAGAAACTATTCGGCCGTCACTGCGGAATCTTTGGCGCGACAGGAGGTGGGAAGAGCTGGACGCTGTCGAGGCTTGTAAACGAGGCGGTCAGGCTCGGAGGAAAGTGCATCCTTTTCGACCCGACCGGCGAGTTCGCGGGCAAAATACCTGGGGCTAAAGAATTTGCATTTACCAAGGCCCCGCCTGGGCAGACCTTAGCTCGATTTCCGTTCAGAGATCTGGCGGAGGAAGATCTCAGGGCTTTGTTGACCCCTACCAGTCAAACCCAAATTCCCACCCTTAGGAATGCCGTTAGAACACTTAGAATGGCTGAGGCATTTTCTCTTCCAACTTCCCCGTTTGCTTCGATCATCGTCGATGGTCGTAGAAAAGTCGATATCACAATCGGCCAGAAAACGTGGGGAGACATTTGGGTCCAGCCAGATGGGACAATCAAGAAAACCGATAGTCCGCGTGCACCGTTGGGCATGGCAGAGATACATCTATACAAGGCTATTGGATCAGACGTATGTGATTTCAACATTCACGCCCTTGCTGGCCAGCTAAAAAACGAATGTGTTCATCCCGCTGGATTTGGCGATGCTGCAGGCAGCTATGGAGGCATTGATAAGCAGGCCTTGGGGTATTGCACCTCGCTGATCGTTAGGACGGAAACCTACCTCAGCGCTCCGGAACTTGGATGCATATTTTCCGAAGACGGAGCAAACATCTGTACGGCAATTAACCAGTTCATTGTCGATCCTGATCAGCATGCCATGATCCTCTCCTTCAAAGATGTGACGTTCAAATACAATACAAGAGAATTGCTTTTGAATGCGCTTGGCCGCTATCTTGTGCGAAAGGCGCGGGCTGAGGCTTTCAAGAATAATCCTGTGATATGCTTCCTCGACGAGGCGCATCAATTTATCGGACGAACGGTCGGCGACGAAGCAAACAGCGTTGCCTTGGATTCCTTTGGTCTCATCGCAAAGGAAGGCCGGAAGTACGGATTGACGGTCACGATCGCCACGCAGCGTCCCCGAGACGTGCCGCAGGATGTGCTCAGCCAGCTCGGGACCCTCATCGTTCACAGGCTTACGAACGAGCGAGATCGGGAAACGATTGAGAAGGCATGCGGGGAAATGGATAGAAGCGCAGCGGCTTTCATACCTTCATTGGCGCAAGGGGAAGCTATTTTCGTCGGCCCCGACCTCCCTACCCCGATGCCGATTCAAATGATGATACCCGCGCCTTCACAGCAGCCAGAATCTCGCGGGCCCGACTATCAGTCGGCTTGGGTACTAGCGGCACAATGAGACGCCACTCCCGCTCAACGACATAGAATGGGCTCGCCCTCTCTTATCACCGCTTGAGGCTGGAAGTGGTCACGGACAGCGACGGAGCTTGTGAGACCCTCTTCGGAGACGGTGCTGTTGGTAACAACCGAGCGTAACAATGATCCGTTTGAGGAACAATGGTCAGATCCGCTTGGCGGCAACAGAACGCTCAACGTGAGGATTGTAACGGAGCATGTCGGGAGCAGGTACCAATCACTGCCGACATGCTCGCTGAGCTACTGGTATTGCGGCACCAGAGGCAGCACGAATATGTGTGATTCTGGTTAAGGAAGCATTGTGGATTGGAGCCCTGCTATCTCGCGGGATATTAGGCGAAGGGCAAGTCGGATGGTCCTGGCCTTCCCTTCGCCGTTTAAGAAGATCGCAACTTGTAGGGAACGAAGCTTCAAGCCGTCAAGATAGATATGACAACGGCTCACAACCTATCAGTGACGATTAACCCGAGCAAGAGGCAGATAACTACCAGCGGGAACCGTCGTAGCCGCCGTCTCCAACGTGATGCTGATGATCACTGACCGAACCAAGAAGGCAAAGGCTGTGATCTGATACCTTTGCCTTCTTGGAAGCCGACAACGACCGAGACGTTCATGCTTGAAACGCCCGTCCCGGTCGTCACGCATCTCGGCAAGGCGTTGCCGAGACGCTGACTGGTTATCAGGCTTTTGTTTAAGGAATTGTTGCGGGCTCATCACCGGTCTTAACCAACCAGTCGTCGTTTTAGCGGGCGTGTCGGTAGCCGGTAACTACCAACTCCAACACGCTCGCTCACCATCTGGAACGGCATTCCAGAGGCATGTCACCGAGCACGAGGGGGTGTCCTGCTGGCAACGCATTAATATTAGCATATCCTACTAAACACGCAAATGCGGCTTTCATGTTAATGACGCTCCGCCGTCATCTAGCCATTGAAAGCGCTGTTGATACTACAGCGTGGCCGCATATCTAAGCACGACACGGAGAGACGGGCATGTGCAACCTCTACAATGTCACGACCAACCAGCAGGCCATTAGAGACTTAATCAGCATCACGCGGTTCAGGGAAGGAAACCTGCCGCTTTCAATCAATGTCCACCCCGATCGCGAAGGACCGATTATCCGCCTGGACACGGAGGGCGAGCGTGAGCTGACGATGTCGACGTGGGGCATGCCGACGCCCGAGGTGCATCTCGACGGCAAGCCCGACAAGGGTGTTACGAACGTCCGCAAGACGTTCATTCCTCACTGGCAGCAGTGGCTGCGCGTCGAGAACCGTTGTCTTGTTCCCGCAACGGCATTCAGCGAGTACGAGCAGACCGCCGATCCGGCCACGGGAAAGAAGCCGCTTCGGTGGTTCGCCGTCGGCGAGGACCAGCCTCTATTTATGCTTGCAGGCATCCATACGAAGTGGATCGGCTCACGGGGACCGATCAAGGCGCCGCGCGAGGGAGAACACGACCTCTATGCCTTCCTGACGACCGACCCCAACGAGATCGTAAAACCCATCCACCCGAAGGCCATGCCCGTTGTCCTCACGACGCAGGAAGAATGCGAGATTTGGTTGACCGCGCCTTGGAGTGAGGCGAGGGCCCTTCAACGCCCCCTGCCCGCAGACCGAATGATGGTATTGCCGCGTTACACGGAGGTCGGTGGCCTCGGGGGGCTTCCGACATTGACGAAAGGCTGATCTTGCGTGGCCACCTCTTTGAGGTAGATTCGAAGCTAGCTGGATCAACCCTGTAACAACAACTCGCAGATAGTCTGCGATATTCAACGTACGACCAATAATCTACTCGGCCGCCGTACGAACCTTGGAACCCGTAAGCATCTGTTGACTTAGATGAAAAGCCATTATCGGAAATGCTAATTAGGCTTTGGTGTTGGTTATAAAGAGGTCTGTCATGGGAAATATGCACAGCGGTCTTATCGAAGTCGTACTCAACGGTGCAGGGTTCTACTCCTGGTCTTTGACGACGAACAAACTATCAGCGGATGCGGCTTTTGCGGCTATTTACGAGATAAGTGAAGCCGATCTGGCGAAAGGGATTCCAGTCGAATCCATCCTTGAACGTATCGTTGCTGAAGATCGCCCTCGCCTTGCCAAGCGCATCCACGAAGTCATTCTTGGAGCGAAGCCCCTCGTTTCGCCCTATCGAATCCTGACAAGCGATGGGAGTATGAGATCCCTACTTAGCATGGGGTCTTGTTCGCACGACGAAGACGGTGTGCCCTCGATCTACTCGGGGATCGTGCTTGTAGCAGAGAAAGTCGAGATTGGTCTCGAAACTGCCGGGATCGAACGCCACATAGGAGCCGCACTCAATCTAGCAAAGAACGACGGACTTGAACTGACCGAACGCTACTTGTCCTCGGCACTACGGTCGCTCTCTTCCGAAGAATCGTAGAACTTACTCAACTGTCTGAGCACTCGAAGGACAATTTCCTTCTTCTCGATGCGGGCATCCTCATCACCTACGGTACGGATTGAAGCTGTCCGAATTCGTACAATCAACTCCGCCAACTTTTCTTCCTCGTTCATGTGCATACCAATGCTCAGACTTACATGGCCATAGCGTGCATCGCGGTTGAGCTATGGCTGTGACGCAAGTCGTAAGCGAGACAGAACAGCAGTCGAGTTGGCACGGAGTAAAGAGTTCACGCCGATGGGCTTGAACCGCGCCGGGTTTGCCGGAGGCCATTTCGTTTAAGTTATGCGGCCATGGCTGCTTCGTCCAGCATGGCGTAATATCGCTCCTCGGCTTTGGCTGGCGGTATATTCCCAATCGGTTCGAGAAGTCGTCGGTGGTTGAACCAGTCGACCCATTCAAGAGTGGCGAATTCCACTGTCTCGAAGCTCCTCCATGGTCCACGCCGATGGATGACCTCGGCCTTGTAGAGACCGTTGATCGTTTCTGCGAGCGCGTTATCGTAGCTGTCACCGACACTCCCGACGGACGGCTCGATGCCTGCCTCTGCCAGGCGTTCGGAATACCTGATCGAAACGTATTGAACACCGCGATCCGAATGATGCACAAGGCCGCCGCCATGCGCAGGACGCCGATCATGAAGTGCCTGCTCCAGCGCATCGAGGACGAAGCTTGCATGTGCTGTCCGGCTCGCCCCCAGCCGACGATGCGACGAGCAAAGACGTCGATGACAAAGGCCACGTAGACGAAACCCTGCCAAGTAGCGACATAGGTGAAATCCGAAACCCACAGCCTGTTTGGCGCAGGGGCTTTAAACTGGCGGTTCACCCGGTCAAGCGGGCTTGGAGCCGTCTTGTCCGAGAACGTCGTGCGGATCGGCTTTCCCCGAATAACACCTTGCAGGCTCATCGACCTCATAAGCCGAGCAACGGTGCAGCGGGCGGCGTCGAAGCCTTCACGCTTCAACTGCCGCCAGACTTTACGAACGCCATAGACCCGAAAGTTCTGCTCGAAGACGCGACGGATCTCGATCTTCAGGCTGATATCGCTGCGGGCGCGGACCGACAGGCGATCCACGTCCAGTCGTTTGGCGACATTCTCATGGTAGGTTGATGGGGCAATCGGCAGCAGCTTGCAGATCGGCTCGACCCCGAACACGCTACGGTGTTCGTCGATGAACGAGATCATCGCTTGAAGGGGCGGTCGAGCTTCCTCTTACCCGGTAGGTGAATGCTCGCATTCACCGTTAGGGGCCATGGCGAAATATGCAGAAGCTTTGCGCAAAATCTCGTTGGCCTGACGAAGCTCCCGGTTCTCCCGCTCAAGAGCCTTCATCTTCTCGGCCACATCGCTCGGCAGGCCTGCTCGTTTACCGCTGTCGACCTCGGACTTCTTCACCCATTCATGCAGCGTGGCTGGCGAGCAGCCGATCTTGGCCGCAATAGATGAAACGGCAGCCCAGCGGGATGGATGCTCGGCTTCGTGATCCAGCACCATACGAATGGCACGTTGACGGACTTCAGGTGAAAACTTGTTCGTTGTCTTGCTCATGATGACTCCACTTTCTCAGAAGTTGGAGCCTCCAGCAAACCCGGCGCGGTTCAGATCGGACAGTTAGTATTATGAAATCGGCTCGTCAGAAGGCCAGTCGTTGGCAAGTTTTTTGACGTATCGGGTACCGTCTGCCGCAGAATTGATAATTAGATTGTCGGACGGTTCGGGGGGCTTCGCCCTAACACCAGTGGCTTGATCTGCTGATCGCAGAGTCTGTCCATTCCCTTCTGCTAGTATGCCGTCTTGACGTTCTAACTCGCGCTCGACAACTTCATGGGATCGCTCTGCCGGATCTTGCTCTGCTAGTACGGTCTCTTCGATCATTATATTCTCCTTTCCGCATAAACCGACCCGATCATTTTTCGTTCCTCAAAAGAGCGTTGATCATCAGTTGCCGTGCGTCACTCAAGCGACAACGAACTTGGGTTTCCCGGACGGAAGAACGCGAGATTTCGATAACCGTGCCGTGAAGTGACTCGATGGCTTCTCGACGCCGCCTGCTCGCGGGCGAAATGTTAGCTTTGCGCGTATCGGGGAGTTAGGGGTCAGAGAAGACTTCTGGCACAGAAGAGATACCTCTTCTGCAGACTTCTAAGTGATGAATGACGGTGCGAAACGTAAAGTCGCGGAGCGGTCATGACTGGGCAGGCGAAGGCAAGCCGCCCCGTAGCGGCACGATCCAGTTTCGGGAAGTCACGTTCATACAGAAAGCGGTGTGTCGCAACGCCCGAACCGACCGGGCAAACGGCTCATTTCATTGGCGAGAAATGAGGCTCGCTGCCCGCATGAAGCATGGTCCGTCTGCAGCGAGCCTCGGCTGCAGTGCCGGGGTGGGGCAACCGCAGCACGCGACTGTGGGCCTATCAAATACCGAGCGCAACGCCAGATCTAGCCCACTGGACGGCTAGGCAAGCCTGCGGGAGCGAAGGTCAATCGTTCCGGTATTTAGGTCGAGGCAGAGGATGCCGCTGTCAGTCAAACGGTAAGGCTCGACGGAAGCGCAAAGACCGAGAGACGCCAGTTCTCCAATGCAGAGAACGTGCTTCGCCCAAGTCGACGTGGAAGCTGGCCAGCGAGCATCCGTAGCGTTTCGATCTCGTCCGGTAGCAATTCAGGCATGAGTTCCTCTAACGCCCGAATAGAACGAGGGTGATAGATTCGTCAACAACACGATGACGTGCAACGTATGTAATTGCCAGTAGTTATGGCTTTTGCCGACCAGCCTTCGAGCGCATAGCACACCGGACATTGGTCGGTAGGTTGACGTCGTTCTGCCTTCGTTCCATTTATTTATCATGGTCGGGAATCTCAGAACACTTGCCGAGGCTGTCAGGCACAACATGGTCGTCGTTGCGACGTGCCGCCCATGCGGTCGTGAGGGCAGGTTTCTAGCCCGGGATCTCGCCCAGTACAAAGGATGGAATGCAAACCCCTGGAAATTGAAGTTCCGGTGCAGTGGGTGTGACGGGACCGACATGAAAATCACTTGCGAGTTGTTCGATCCCGATCCCAGAAGCGTCCAGGTGATTTGGAAGCCGATCGAGATAAAGCGCTGATCGCGACGCAGCGAAAATCGCTGCCTCGCAGTACGCCTTCACAGTCGCGGCGCACTCGTCTTTTCGTGCGTTACTGTCGGCTCGCTCATCGTCTCCCGTCGCATGAACGCCCAGTCAATCAACTCCGCCATCGCGGGGCCGAGCGCGATGCCCATCCCACTCAGCTCGTACTCCACTCGCGGTGGTACCTGAGGGAAAACGGTCCGTGTGATAATCCCGTCTTTTTCCAGTTCTTTGAGCTGCTGGATCAGCATCTTCTGATTGACGCCCTCTACGCGCTTCTCCAGCTCCGAGAACCTCAAAGGCCCCTTTGCGCCGAAAAGCTGGCAGACGATAACGATCTTCCACTTGCCTTCCAGTACACGCAGGGCGTCCCGAGTGGCGGCTGCCCAAACGAGCTGCTGTTTAGGATCGTCGCATCTCCAATCGCGTTCGATGGCCATACTTACCTCGCAGTGGGTTACCCACTTATTAGTAGGTTCTTGTTGTAGTGACTAGCTACACCTAATCTAGGACGTGAAACAACCGTGAAGGAGCGCAGTCACGTGAAGATAGGAATTCTAGGCGTCGGACACATCGGGAAAACCCTGGTTCGGACCCTCAGCGAAGCAGGACATGACGTAAAGGTCGCCAACTCGCGCGGCCCGGAAACAATTCCGTCCGAGGTGCTTGCCTCAGGCGGCAAAGCTGTCACCGCCGAGGAAGCTGTTAAGGGAGCCGACGCTATCATTCTCTCGATACCCCTGAATCGTATCCCCGGTATCGCTTCGCTGTTGGCGACGATCCCTGAGGAAACAGTCGTAATCGACACCTCGAACTACTATCCAATGCGCGACGAGAAGATCGCCGAGATCGAAGACGGCAAGGTAGAGAGCGTCTGGGTGTCCGAGCAACTTGGCCACCCCATAGTCAAAGCCTGGAACGCGATTGGCTCGGACTCCTTCGCGAGGAAGGGCAAACCCGTAGGAAGTCCCGGACGTCTCGCCATTCCGGTGGCAGCAGACCGGGATCGAGATCGCGAGGTAGGGCTCGCGCTCGTCGAAGACTCTGGGCTGGATGCCGTATACTCAGGCACTATCGCGGAGTCCTGGCGGCAACAGCCGGGCGCTCCTGGCTACTGCACCGACCTAACGCGGGAAGAGATGCCCGATGCGCTGGCGAAGACGGAGAAAGCTCGCCTGCCGAAGCGTCGTGATCTAGCCGTGGCTGTCATCCAGGAACGGGTCGGCGACGCGACGACAAACCCCGATGCGGACTTCGGCGTCCGTGTTAACCGTGCGATCTGCATGTGACCCGTTGAGAAGGATGTCTGCGGAGCAGGCATCCTTTGTCTGTCAGTTCACTCCGCAGGCGGAAGCAGCCATGCTTATCAGTACCGCTCTTTTCAGCGCAGCCGTTTCGACCGACCAGCGCTGGACTACTGAGTCCAAATTTTGCAGCTGATCCTGTTTCTTATAAGCTTCCCCTTGTTCAATCTAACGATTAAGGCTTTGGCGGGTAGCGGTCGCCGAAGCGGCGTGTTGGGGGGTACTGGGTGGCGTTATCTTACACTGCTTTGATTTCGGGATCGGGCTCTACAGGTGAGCGCATTGCTGAGCTTGACTGGTCGCAGACCTCGCTTGGAAAGATCGATGATTGGCCGGAGATCGTTCATTCAACCGTCCTGCTCATTCTAAAGTCACCGCTCGCCATGGCTACCCTGTGGGGTCCCGACGGAATTCTTATCTATAACGATGCGTATGCAAATTTTGCAGGGAGTCGCCACCCAGGCCTGCTTGGAATGAGAGTGCTTGAGGCTTGGCCGGAGGCGGTCGATCTCAATTCCCAAGTCCTGCAAACATGTCTTGCGGGTGACACCCTCTCATATGAGGATCAACCACTCGTCCTCTATCGTGAGGGTGAGCCGGACGACGTTTGGGTTGATCTCGATTACTCTCCGATACTCGACGCTGAAGGTAATGCCATCGGCATTTTGGCCGTTGTCGTTGAGACGACGGACAAAGTGTTATCGGAACGCTGGCTCAGCGGCGAACGGGATCGGCTGCGACTTCTTTTCGATCAAGCTCCCGGGTTCATAGCGATCCTTCAAGGGCCAGACCACGTATTCGACATTACCAATCCGGCTTACATGCAGCTGGTCGGTCATCGGCAAATCATCGGACGCTCCGTTCGCGACGCATTGCCGGAAGTCGCGAGCCAGGGATTCGTTGAGCTTCTTGATAACGTTTACTCGACCGGCAAGCCTTTTACCGGCAGGGGTCTTCGGGTTGCTCTTCAGCGTGACGAAAATTCAGTACCTGAAGATCGGTACGTGGACCTTGTCTTCCAGCCCATCCGGGACCGCAAAGGAAGTGTGACTGGGATATTTGTTCAGGGCACCGACGTCTCCGACCGTGTTGCCGCCGAAGCTGCGATAAAACTGAGCGAAGCGCAAAATCGTCAGGTCTTAGACAGTGCGGTGGACTACGCCATTATTGCGTTCGATACCGACGGCAAGGTGACCCGCTGGAACAAGGGTGCTGCGACAATATTTGGCTGGTCAGAGGATGAAATCCTCGGGCAAGACGCCTCTCGCATTTTCACGCCGGAAGACCGCGAGATAGATCGCATCGCCACAGAGATGGGTCTCTCGATCAAGGATGGTTCGGCGAACGACGAGCGCTGGCATATCCGCAGATCGGGCGAGGTATTTTGGGCAAGCGGGGAAATGTCTACGCTCCTGGATGACGCAGGTAATCTCGTAGGGTTTGTCAAAGTCCTCAGAGACAGGACTGAGGAACACCGGGCGACTGAAAAACTCAAACAAACCGAAGAACGATTGCGACGTGCTCAGGAAGCCGGAGGCGTCGGCATCTTCTCTATTTCGGTTGGTGACGACGTCCTGGAAGTTTCTCCGGAATTCTGCCGCCTGTTCGGTATTCAGGACACGGAAAACATCTCCGCGAAGACAATCGAGAGCCTGGTCATACCGGAGGACCAGGACAAGGTGTCTAATGCAGAGACACGGAATACGCAGACCGCACAGCTTGACGTCCAATACCGTATCAAGCGGGCAGACAACGGCGAAGAACGGATCATAGCTCGCAAAGCGGAGTTCGAGTACAATTCCGAAGGACAGCCTGTCAGCCTAGTCGGTGTCGTTCAGGACGTCACGGATCGGGATCGGGCGGTCCTCGCCCTGCGTGCGAGCGAAGAACGGTTTAAGACGTTCGCGCAGGCGATGCCGAACCATGTCTGGACCGCAACGCCAGATGGATTGCTGGATTGGTTCAACGACCGCACCTACGCGTACTCGGGCGCATCCGAGGGCGAGCTTGACGGGCGGGCGTGGACTGGCATCGTTCATCCCGACGACATCGACACGGCAGGCCTGCAGTGGCTGGAAGCCTTAACAAGCGGGCTCGTCTACGAGACGGAATTCCGCTTGCGACGTCATGATGGTGTCTACCGATGGCATCTTGCAAGAGCCGTACCGATGCGAGACGAACGGGGCGAGATCACTCGTTGGGTTGGGACGAACACCGACATCAACGATCTCCGCGCCACGCGCGAGGCACTCTCTAACCTCACCAATCATTTGGAACAGCAGGTCGAGGAAAAAACTGCCGACCGGGATCGAATGTGGCGTCTCTCAACTGAGATCATGCTGGTCGCTGGTATGGATGCAAAGATAATGGCGGCTAACCCCGCTATGCTGGCCCTTGTCGGACAAACAGAGCAGGAACTGCTGGGACAGGCCTTCATGGACTACGTCCATCCCTCTGATCGTCAGGCTACGCTCGATGAGGTCGCAAAGCTTGATAAGGGCCTTCGGACACTCAACTTTGTGAACCGCTATCGCGGTGAAGGCCGCGTTTATCGAACGGTTTCTTGGACGGCAGTCCCCGACAACAATGTTATTCATGCCGTCGGTCGCGACGTAACAGCCGAAACTGAGGCAGCCGAACAGCTGAGAAAAGCCGAATTAGCGCTTCAGCAATCGCAAAAGATGGAGTCGATTGGAAACCTGACTGGCGGCGTGGCTCACGACTTCAATAATCTTCTTCAGGTCGTATCAGGTAATCTTCAGCTGCTGTCGAAAGAAGTGGTTGGAAACGACCGCGCAGTAAAGCGGATAGCCAACGCGCTCGACGGGGTCAATCGCGGTGCCAGGCTTGCAAGTCAGTTGTTGTCCTTCGGTCGTCGACAGCCTCTTGAACCGAAGGTCATTAATATCGGTCGCCTCGTCACGGGTATGGACGAGATGTTGAAACGCTCGTTGGGTGAAGCCGTCGAAATCGAAACTGTCGTCTCTGCTGACTTGTGGAATGTCCAGGTCGACCCGACACAGATCGAGAATGCGCTGCTGAACCTTGCGATCAACGCTCGCGATGCAATGGATGGAACGGGTAGGCTGACAATCGAAGCTCGCAACATCACTCTGGACGCTGTGTATGCCAGGGACAATTCTGAGGTTAGGCCAGGCTCCTACGTCATGCTGGCTGTCAGCGACACGGGTTCGGGGATGTCGCCTGATATTGTCGCCAAGGTGTTCGAACCGTTCTTCTCCACCAAGCCAGAGGGCAAAGGAACTGGTCTCGGACTGTCCATGGTGTTCGGCTTCGTGAAGCAGTCCGGCGGGCATATCAAGATTTACAGCGAGGTCGGCGAAGGGACGAGCATCAAGCTCTATTTTCCGCAGGTCCTGTCTGATGAAGACCTGATCATCGATATGGACGTTGGCAAAATCGAGGGTGGCACGGAAACTATCCTGGTGGCCGAAGATGATGAGGCCGTCCGTGCCACGGCCGTCGAATTGCTTCGCGATCTAGGTTACTCGGTTATCACCGCGAACGATGCCGAAAGCGCCCTGGTCGTTCTTCAAAGCGGCGTGCATGTCGATCTATTGTTCACGGACGTCGTCATGCCCGGGCCGCTGAAAAGTCCCGAACTGGCGCGGATCGCTCGGGAGAAGAACCCTTCTCTGTCTGTCCTCTACACGTCGGGTTACACTGAAAACTCAATCGTACATGGCGGACGACTTGATCCTGGCGTGCAGCTCTTATCAAAGCCTTACACCAAGGAGGCCATGGCTCGGAAAATCCGTCATGTATTCGCCAATCAGGCGCAGCGAAATCAATCCCTCTTGGTGACACCGACGCCGACCACAATCATTCCCGCGACTGTCTCCAGGAATATCCTGCTGGTTGAGGACGACGTTCTGATCAGGCTGAACACAGCCGATATGCTTGAAGAGATGGGACATCAGATTACCGAAGTAGGCAACGGCACCGACGCGCTTAAAATGCTTGAAAGCGGCAATTTCGATGTTCTGTTTACAGATGTGGGACTACCTGGCATCTCGGGCATTGAACTCGCGAAAGGTGCCAGGACCAGGTTTCCGAACCTTACCGTGATATTTGCGACCGGCGATCCTAACGTGCCATCTTTGGGTGGTTCAGGAGTAACGAAAGTGCTTTTGAAGCCGTATGGTGAGGACGACCTGCGCTCCGCGCTCTCGGACATTGCTTAGCGCCAGGAGTAATGAACAGGCCGCTCGGTGTGCTGACCGCCGTGGCATTTGTTGTGCCAGTAGCGGACGTTAAATGTTGGCGATGGTCGCCAACCAGGAGCGTGCCAACGTAAGGTCCGCATTGTGACGTGCCCATCCATGACCGGCATCTATGACATGCAGCGAAACGACAGCCCCAGCGCTGACAAGCTGCTCATTGAGAACAACAGCGTCGTCATGACGTCGACGCTCGTCATGCGTTCCTGCAACGATTAAAATCGGTATTTCCGGCATTCCCGGGAAACGGAAGTTCGGGGACAGCGGTTCGGGGCGCATGAGGATTGCCCCTGTAAACCTCTTGGGTAAGACGGACAGTAATGCTTCAGCAAATATCGCTCCGCTGGAATATCCCACTAAAACGACGTCACCCGATGCCGGGAGATTGGCGTTGCCTTCCTGCGAAACCCAGCTTGCCGCCCGATCCATGACCTCAGCAGCTGGAATGCTGCGATCAGAGCCCCGTTTGAAGAAAGTGAACCCGCCCGCCTGTGCAAATGGTCCACGAGGCGCGATTATTTGGGCCTGAGGTGCAAGCTGCTGACAGAACTCTAGCAAATCAGTTTCGTCTCGGCCTGAGCCATGAAGGGCTAGAAGTGTCAGCATCGAATAGTTTCTTTGTGGTTGACCTCCCTGTCTAGCATTCCCCCAACAACACATCGATACCGGCTTTGGGCTGTAGGGGCCGACCTCGGCAGCTTTGCGTCATCAGACAACATCGAACCAACAACTTAAGGCCCGTTTCGCCGTCTTTGATTTTGAGACACCGGGTTGAGGTCTCAAAATCAAACGCTTCCCACCTTCATTTCTAGTAGGTTTGTTGAAATTCCAGATCGGATTTGGGTCATCGATTACGAAGCTTGCAAGAAACCGAACATTCGGTATTATCAGGATATGGCCAATCTTTGACGGAGTGATTAATATGAACCCTGCGGTCTACGCCTATGCCGCACTTGCCATCGCCATCATCTTTGAGGTTGTCGGCACCTCGTTTCTCCAGAAGTCAGAGCAGTTCTCGAAGCTTGCACCGACACTGGTCATGGCCGTGTTCTACGCTGGGTCGTTCTTCTTCCTCGCGCAGGCTCTGAAACTTGTGCCGCTCGGCGTCGCCTATGCCATCTGGGGAGGCCTTGGCATTGTGCTGACTGCAATTGTAGGCGTCGTCGTGTTCAAGCAGACGCTCGACACTGCGGCTATGGTCGGCATAGCCATGATCGTCGGTGGCGTGGTCGTTGTGAACGTCTTCTCGAACTCCGGGGGACACTGATGGCGAAAAACGCCCACAAGCGCAAAAAACAGCCAGAACTCGTCCGCCGGGCTTTAATCGACCACGCTGCGAGGTTGGCGGTAGAACAAGGCTTGGCGGCTGTGACGGTGCAAGCCGTTTCGGACGCTGCCGGAGTGACAAAAGGTGGTTTTATGCACCACTTCCCGTCAAAGCAGGCCTTGGTCGATGCCGTGTTCACGGAGCTGATCGAGATCATTGATCGCGACATTCAAACCCGTATCACCGCAGACAGCGAAAGCTACGGCGTATTCACCCGAGCGTATCTCGCTTCGGTATTCGAGGCCAGTCTCGATGCCGAAAGTGGACCCTGGGTCTCACTGTCGATGTCATGGCTGACCGATCCCGATCTTCGAGCGCTCTGGGCTAAATGGTTCGAGGATCGCATTGCGCGGCACAGCGACACGGACGGCGACTTAAAGTTGGCCATTGTACGCCTCGCTGCCGACGGGCTGTGGATTTCTGACCTCGCGGGCATTTCGGTAGGCGACCGGAAGCGGCTACACAACGAGCTTCTCCAAGCTACTCGACTAAATGCCGCTCCAGATTAACGACTACAATCCTGTCTACAATCGACCTATGCAAGCTTCTGTGAAATCTACCTTTTGTGGGTCAACCCACGAGACCAAGGCGACTTTGGCCGCTTTGCGCCAGAAGCGGTCATTGCACAACCTGCGAAATAGGAAGTGTAGCCGAGTACCTTTGGAGGTACATAAGCGTGGTAGCCTCTCGAAGAGGTCGGTGTTCAAAATCGCACTGAGGAGTAGATGATATGCGGTTTATCGGCTCGCTGTTGGTCGTTCTATTTGCATCAGCGGCTGGAGCTGTGAGGCCACCGGGGCCCCCGCCATGGTCCTGCAGACCTGACAGCGTGTGCGACACCAAGGACGTCTGCAAAAACATTCCTTTGCCTCTAGGCTTTGAACTTCGTCAAAGCGACCGAGAGAAAGAGCATCTCCCGTCAGCACCAGCTGAACGCTGAATGGGAAACCTTCGATGCTCGTATGTAGGTAGCCTATGCGCGGGTTCAGGCTGTGTTGAAGGCAACTGGGTATGACAGAGCACCTCGGGGACCGCTGCGGCGATAAAAGACCTTTCCCCGGTCACGAACCCTTAGTCACCGTCAAAAATTAAAACGCTCTACGTTTATGTTTACAACGGCTGGAGGAAAGACCCGGACCGGTTACGCCAATCCTGCTAGATCAAGTCACGACCATTGATACTCGACACACGGCGTTTGCTCCAAGGAGGGGTAGTGGAGTTTCTTATTTTCGCTGCACTCATTTCGCTACCCTACCTTCTGGGGTGGGCGTTTCTGGCGTTCCTCTCAGGTTGGCGGAGTCTGAGCGCTACCACGATAATTTTCTTTATCCTTATCAGGGTTGTCGCCGATGGAGAAGGTTACGAAAAAGGCGGCGTGTTGGGAGGACTCTTCGCAATCCTGGCTCTTTTCGGGACGGGGCTTTTTGCGGGAGCTGTGAGTGCTGCATTGAGCATAATATTTCAGAAGACTCCCACACCACGAGTGCGCCCAATCTTTGTCCGTGTCGGATGCGCAGCAGTTATCTATCCGCTTTACGCTACCTGGAAGCCGTTCCGTGAGTTGGTTTCGGGAATAGCCATTGGGTGAGAAGTTGTGACCGACCGAGCGGTCTCTTTAGTCTTTTTACGACCAGGTTCGCGATGCGGATCAAGCTCAGTTTGCGCCGGAGCACGGTTTGTGAATGACGGTAATTTGGGATCGCCTCGATTAAAGGCGAGGAAGGCAGGCTCGCTCCTGTCGAGAAAAGCGAGCCTGCCGACTACTTCTCGTCTCTCACAACTTGAAGCACGTACCTCATACACTTTTTCTGTTAATGGGCTTTTAAGGACGCCTTCTATGGCGAGGGCTCTGAGCCTCTATAGACGACCCAGACTGATGCTGTATTCTTGATGGGAGAACCAGAGCTATGCGGATTTCATCGACGGGCAACCGTTGGGCGCTTGCCCACCACTAAGCTTACGACGCGAGTTCACGACCATCGCGTCAGGTCGTTGAGCCGCTCTGCTTATGGTGCGTAACGATAAGCACTGCGGTGGCCGTCAGAAAAGCAAGTGGTCGATGACTCGGGCTTCAAGGTCTCATGATCGCGGTGTCTACTGCCAGTTCTCAAGGTGGCCTACCGCGCCTCATCAAGCACAAAAATATTCGAGGCTTGCGAGGACCAAAGTACGCGCAGTCTGAATAACAGAGAGAATGCCGACTCCTCTCGTTTAGACGAATGACCTGAAGCGATCAGGAGCAACGGCTTTGGTGCCATTCCGGCTATCGACTGCAAACTGTATGACAGTCGCCAATTCCAGAGGCAGGAGTGGTTTGGCGATCACCCCAAGCGCTTTAGGTACGCCGCTGCCAAGTATCTCGGGATTTGCCGTCAGGAAAACAACGGTGACACCAGCAGATGCAAGTTCACGCCCGATATCGGGTCCCGTTGGGCCATCTAGCAGGTTACAATCTACTAAGGCCACGTTGACGCTACCGAAGGGTGGAACATCATCACGGCTTGCAGCAATGCCAACGACATTAAATCCAAGTTCAATTACTGCATCCTCTGCCATCATGGCCAGGATCGGCTCGTCTTCGACAATGAGTACGTTTGTCACGCTACATTCTTCCCCGTTTTTTGCAGAAGCAAAAAGGAGCATGTATTGTTCCGAGGCTTGTTCACATTTTATCCTAAGGTCAGGAGCACAGGTTTCAAGCCCAGCTTAACAGCGCGACGTCATAGCGGAAGCGCCGAACGGTGCTTGTCACGACCACGGTTTCCCTTTGGAGCTGCCCAAGGTTTGTCAGTCATTCAGCCGTTGATGATAAGATGAACAACCTTCGATTCCCCTTACCATTGGACAGTTGAGCCCCGCTCAAAGTACGGCGGAGGGGGGTAACTTCAAAGGGAACAACCGAATTTCTCCCTTCGACAGCCCGACCGTACGGAGGCCGCATTTGGTCAGCATCAGACTTCCTGGAGACAGTGCTTGACGAAGTTCGACAAACGCTTCTCTTTCTCGCGACCTTCCAACAGCTCCTGGTAGTGGTTTCGAAGATTTTCTGCGGTGATCGACCCCGCAATCCACTCTTCGACAGCGTTTAAGTACGTGGGATCGTCCTCGAACTGCAATCCAAGTGAATGGGCTCTATTGCGGACCGTTTCGAATATATCGCGGCGTCTCTCAGGCGTCATGTGAACCTCAATGATTCGCTGACGATAGCGACACTCGTTGAAAATGACAGTAACTCACGATTGCACGGGATCGTACCGCTGTCCTCTAAGGGGAACGTCTCTGACTGAGATGCTTGAGTCTCAGCGGTCGCAAGGTCCGCCGCCTAGAGCGACCGCAGGACAGGCGACCCTCTTCAAACGGAGCGTCGCCTGTTCGCTCCCTTATGAAAGAACCGAGATCATCGTCTTTGGCTGACGAATAACCTGTCCCCAAAGCCCCCTGTCAACACGCGCCTTCGATACAGCGATGGGGTGGCAACCTCGGGTGGCGGATATCTGAGGAGATCGACGCTGATCCGCAAGAACTGCTCGATCATGCCTGTCGCCTCGGGCTAGAGGGCATCGTCGGCAAAGATCGCGATAGTTCTTATCGATCCGGCCGGAACGGTGATTGGGTCAAAATCAAATGTGTACAATCGGAGGGCTTCTTCATTGTCGGCTACGAGCCGTCAAGCTCGTCGCCGTTCTCGTCGCTCCTGCTGGCTGCGTATCGAAGCGATCAACTGGAGTATGTCGGAAGCGTGGGAACTGGTTTTACGGCCCGCCAAGCGTCCGAACTGCGGTCGATGATGGACCGCCTGACTTGGAAGCGGAAAACGCCCCCTGTGCCCTACGAAGACAAGCGTAACGTTGTCTGGATCGCGCCGACGTTGATAGCCGAGATTGAATATCGAGCGTGGACGACCAATAGGCAACTACGACATGCCTCGTTTAAGGGGCTGCGAGAGCGGCAAGACAACGCGGAGGTCTACCGCCTCGATAGTGAAAACTAGGAGCAAGCCGTGTAACTTCCGATCAACTATATTCAAATGTGGTGGTGGACCTGCGGTAATGGGCAGAGCAAGTTTAAATAAACTTGCTTGTCTGGAGTTGCCTGATGATCCGCTTCTTCTCGGGCTTCGCCCTACTGATTGTCCTTTCGGTTTTTGTGATCCCGACTTTGTTAGTCGCTACCGGCACTCCCCTGGAGGTCGTTTATGTTGTTCCGTTCGCACTCGGTGTCATCATCACGATAAAGCGCCTTAGCGGAAATGAACCTCGAAAAGGCGACGAACTTGCTACCAAGTTTGGGCTGTTAGTGGCAGAGCGGATTAGTAAGACCTTCGATTTACAGCCTCGGTCAGAGCCTACCAGCGAGGAAAGGCTGATCGCGGCGGCTGTGGGAACAGCTGCTGCTATTGGGCTTGTGGTGGTGGCGTATGTTAGTCAGGCGTCTCTCCGCTGGTATCGCGTTGTATTCAGCATGTGGCTTATTGCTATGTTTGTCGCTTGGGCATTGCGACGGCCGGGCTTGCAACCGCCTACGGATGCCGAGTAGCTTGCTCTGGGCAGCCTGCTATCGTCATGCGATGCGGTATCAGCATTTAAATTTTTGGGCGAAACGTAGGCCGTGAGGACCATGAGCAAACGAAACAGACCAGAAATGCTGGTTGGTCGAGTTCTCATGATGACCGGCTTCTTGATCGAATGGCTCTTTTGGAGCTTTGCGGTGACACGCCGTGCTCCAATTCTGTTCGGTGTTATCGGCTCATTCTTAAGTTTTCCCGCATCTCTCTTAATCGATGCGCATCCCATACTGCTTTGGTGTCTATTCTTTGGTACGACAACATTCCTTTATCCAGGGCGTTTCCTATTATTGGTGGCAGAGCAGCGCATGGATTTCTGGATGGGCTACGGCTACGAGTTGGCGATGTATCAAAAATACAAGTTAAAGGACTTGAGGCAGAGCTGGTGGTTTAGTCGTTGAGGACACTTCCTCGTGTAATGCTGCAGGCGTCTCCTTGAATTTAGCTCGGCCGCTCTGGCCCGAATGCAGAAATCGGCACCTTTGCGCCAAGATCACTGATCGAGCTGATTACGCGGTTTAGTCGGCATCTGTTACCGCGTTGATGAATTGCTCCGACCTGGCCGTGGCAAGAGATCACAATCCGTAGTAGATGAAGCCAATGAAAATCAAAGAGAGCTTGGTCGTCTTGCGCCGGTGGGAGCGGCGTCACCCCTTCTTAGGCTTCATCGCCTTCATAATCATCTCCTGCACCACCCTGCCAATATTCTTTGGTACGATCTTCCACCTCTTGTGGCCGAAGGGGTTTTGAATAGAACGGCGGTTACCGTTGTTTTGAAGCAGAAGGTGTGACCGCGCTTGGCGAAATTCGGGCGCACCGCCGACGTCTATTAAGCTGAGGCACGTTTTGCAAAGAAACGCAGTTTTGCCGGGACCATTCAAACGCTGTTACTTCGGCGGTTAGAGGGAATAAATGGAAGGTGAGCATAGCTCTTCTGCAAAGTCGTTTGTGACCCGGGTACTTGATGCAGCAGGTAGCCTGGCTATCGCCCACCTCGTAGGAACGTATGTGAGTTGCCTGATAGTGTGTGCACCGGGTGGTTGGGCCGCTCCCATGGCCGCGTGGGTGCTTACAAGCCTAATGCTAATACCTTTGCTTCTTCTGGTCTCGCCATTCGCCGCCGTCTTGCTACTGTTATTGAAGCGGTGTCGCGCAAAAAGGAAGAGGACGTTCGCGATAGCCGGGTTGCTCGCTGGACTTTTGGCCCTAGCGACGCTCATGTGGCTTGCGCCGACACTTTCGACTGAACTCCACCCCGCGCTGATGATAGTTGCCGCATCGTCGGGTGGAGCAGCAGGAGGTTTCCTCTACCGCCTCACAACAACCTTACCGAGTTCGCGCAGGCCAGCAAGGTCCGCTTAGTGGTAAGAGAACTTTGCCTGCTTTGCGCCCAAAAGCCTACCCTGCAACCCCATCAAATTTTGCGGATTCATTCATCACGTCTAATGGCGGTGTCGGTGCTGTGTCGGCGTCTAACCAAAGCGACCACTCGTCTGTCAAACTTAACGTCCTGCCATATCACCCACAAGAAGAAGGCGTTGAACATCAGGCAGAGCAACCGCGTGAACCAAAGCGCTCCAGTAGGCCCAAAGAGCGCGACAAGCAGCGCGGCACGAGGATATGATGTGACGTCTTTGATCAAGATAAGCCCTGCTAGGCAGAACCCGATCAGGCCTATTCCCAATACCCTGGAGTTGAATAAGTTTTTCACCGTATTGTCTCTGCCACTTTCGGCGGCCATCGAACGCTTTCCTGCGAAACTGCTGTCTGAGTAGTATAGCGGCATTGTCCGAAACCGAAAGTAAGTAGGTTCTTCCGATTTTTAGCTTTCTTGCATCAGTCGGCAGCACACCACGTACCCCAATTGAAACTGGTGGGCCCAAGAACCAATTTCCGCTTCGGGCTGAAAGGCGTCTTCCGCTTCGCACCATAAGCGGTCAGCCGCGTAAATCCCAAGCAATGGCTTTCATATCAACACGAGTTGCGTGGGCGGCTTTCACGGAAGAATACACGCAGAGCAACGTGTCAGGCCCAAATTGTCCGCATTTATAAGGTCGGCAAAGTTTGTCTTTTGGGCTGGGCTGAGAGACCTGGCATGATCCAAGATGTATGGGACCACTTCACCCGAACTCTGTTCCGCTGTTTTGCCTTCGACCATGAGGATACCGGACTTGAATAGAGTTTTGGTTGCGAGGTCGGCGACCGCAGTGTCGGCAACAAAAGGTCGAGCAGCAAGGTCGAGGCACCCAGGAAGTGCAGCCGAGATCAGTTCCTGAAGCCGATCAGGCGCAAGTTGCGCCATTAGCAGATACTCTCGTGCATATGGGTCTACCGTGTTCCTTGTCGAAACGCCATAGATAGCCAGCGCCCCCGCAACTGCAGAAAAAATCGAAACTGATAGCAGGATGATGCGCATAAAATCACTCCGAACGGTAGCCAGGCTAAACGCCTACAGTAACCGTGCGATTAAACTGCAGGCTGAACCGAACGAATACTGCGCTGACTGACGCATCTGTGACACCACGACGAAGGACCATTAGACGTCACGACGCTGATGCGCCAGAAGCAGTCATCGGTTGGTTGCAGTCATGCGCTGGGTCGAAACACAAGTTCCTCGCCAAGCCGATCCGCACGACGTTCTCAGACAAGACGGCTCCGAGCCCGCTTGACCGCGTGAACCGCCAGTTCAAAGCCCCTGCACCAAACAGGCTGTGGGTTTCGGATTTTACCTATGTCGCCACTTGGCAGGGCTTCGTCTACGTGGCCTTCGTGATCGACGTCTTCGCCCGTCGCATTGTTGGATGGCGGGCGAGCCGGACGGCGCATGCAGGCTTTGTCATCGATGCCCTGGAGCAGGCTCTTCATGATCGGCGTCCCACTCATGGCGGCGGCCTCGTGCATCACTCGGATCGCGGTGTTCAATACGCGTCCATTCGCTATTCCGAGCGGTTGGCAGAAGCAGGTATCGAGCCATCTGTCGGAAGCGTCGGCGACAGTTACGACAACGCCCTCGCAGAAACGATCAACGGTCTTTACAAGGCCGAGGTCATTCATCGACGCGGACCATGGAGGAGCTTCGAGGCGGTCGAGTTCGCTACCTTGGAATGGGTAGACTGGTTCAACCACCGACGCCTCCTGGAGCCCATCGGCAATATACCGCCAGCCGAAGCCGAGGATCAGCATTACGCCATGCTGGACGAAGCAGCCATGGCTGCGTAACTTAAACGAAATGGCCTCCGGCAAACCCGGCGCGGTTCACCCGCTTTGACTGAGTTGGCAAAGAAGGGGTAACTACGCATAGTTGGCTGGGAAGCTTGCAGAATTGGGCGTTGACCAGACGGAGGTCAATGTGCGGAATAGCTGAGTAGAGCAAACTCAAGGCAGCTTTTGATAAAATGTCAAACAGTAATAGGAACAGATACTATAGCGCCCTAGCAGTCCTGTTTCTCGGAACGATATTGTTGGCGTTGGCCGTTGCGATCTGGTCCGTCGCATCTAACACCGCCCGTGATGAGGAGCGACGTAACCGCCATACCGAGCATTACGCCCTGACTTCGCAACAGCGCATCAAGACCGATTGCCTCAACCGAGAGGTCGTCGCCATGTCTCAATGCATAAGTGAAATAATACAGTCCTCCAATGAAGAGAAACGCAACGAAGCCGATCTTCAGGCTCAAAAAGGAATGGATCGTTGGGCTTTTTGGATGCTCGTCGTTTCCACTTTCTCCGCAGTCGTAACGAGTGTCGGTGTGATTTACGTTGCTCTGACTCTGCGAGAAGCCCGGGCAACTACCGCCGCTGCAATCCGCTCTGCCGTTGCTGCTGATAAGACGCTTATCGAGGCGGAGAAAGCAACTAAGCATGCCGAGCTTTCGGTCACTCTGGCGAGTGAAGCGCTGATCGCAACGGATCGCGCGTGGATCAAAATCACATGCGACGCCATGACCGATCTCATCTTTGAGGAAGATATCATCAGCCTCTCAGTCCAGTACACTTACGAGAATATCGGGGATTCGCCCGCGATAAATGTGACCATTTTTCAACCGGAAATCTTCACTGACGCATCGAAAGCAATTGAACGTTTGGACGAGCATGTTGAGACCTGCGATAGGACACAAAAGTACAACTCAGTAATCAATAGTGGAATTCCGATGTTCCCCGATCAGGCGGTCTCTGAGCCTTTTCACTTCGTACTTGATACCGACGAATTCGCCGCCAGAATTGAGGAGATCGATCAATATCAGAGGGATGATGCAGTTGGCAGAGGAACTTTAGCTCCAACCGTCTTGCTGTTTGCAACCTACAGATTGCCGGGCGATGAGAAGAATCGCATTACTGGTGTAATGTTTAGTCTGCGGTGGGTTGGCCTCGATGGTGTCGCTTTCGACGCTAAACCGAAAATTGTTGCCAAGGATATGGTGGATCTGAGTTCCACCGGGTTCGGCTCACGCCTTTCTTGAGCGTGCAAAGATAAAATCATCTCGCCGCCCTCCGCCGACCTAAGGGCCTTGGAATTCACGTTCCGGCAGGAAGCGAGTACGACCGAAGCCCAACAGGATCGACGAACACCGTAGCGTGGTCGGGCCAATGCCGACTATTGGGTCGATCTGCAAGCTGCTGCCGATTGCCCCATCAACCTACCATGAGAATGTCGCCAGACGACTGGACGTGAATCGACTGTCGGTCCGCGCCCGCAGCGATAACAGCCTGAAGATCGAGATCCGTCGCGTCTTCGAGCAGAATTTTCGGGTCTATGGCGTTCGTAAGATTGTAGGGAGGGTAACTCTCGCGGTTGCATCTCCTTACTGCAGCTGCGAAATCGTTCCGGCGGGCGTTCAGACAACCTGCTGCATTGGTTAGGCGTCGTCCAGATCGATGAACCGGCGTATACTTCTCAGGTAGGCGATGATCTCCGCCTTCAGGTGATCGATCTCGCTGAGGATCGGCGCAACCCGCTCGTAGTCGACGTCAGTCAGGTCCGCATCGCCAAAGAGATAGCTTTCATGGCCTACGGCGCACATGTCGCATCTGATGGCGGCCACTTCACTGACGAAGTCGGCGATCCGGGCTTCCAGCATGTCCATGGCCTGCCCGCTTCGTCAACTGATAGGTGGTGCTCTAACTAAGGCCGTATATCCCGGCAATTTGCGCAGTGACCTCGTCCTTGGCAACCCTCTGGGAGGCTTTCGTTCTTCGAGCAACGACAATTTGGGCTTTCGGCCGATGCTCGCTACGCCAAGAATGTCCCGGGCCCAAAGACCGACGTAAGCGATGCGGAATGGCTGCGCCAGCTACTCTCCTACGGCACGCTGACCGCCGTATCCTTGCGCTTTCCATTCAATTGCGACCAGAACCCGAATATGAGTCGATCCACCTCCCAGGCGGTATGCCCCGCTTCATGAGCAATGGCGACAAGCTCATTCTCCGTCCATTTGGTCTTTGATGTTTGACTGTAGGTGTGTCCCAGACCCGTCGTCGCCTCTAGAAAGCCGAGGATTCGGGAGTCTAGAGCGAAGCTGCCATCCATAAACTCTGGGTGACCAACGTCCATCATTAGGTTTCGTGCATACTTGTCGCTGATGCCGGGAATCGCTTTCAGGAGTTTGATGCATGCAGCGCGATCGGAGCCTTGGAGTCTTAGACTGACTTCAACGAGATTGCACCGATTGGTAGTCACGAAGTCCTTTAGCCGACCCCTTATCTGCTCCCAGCGCTGGTAGTGAGGGTTTGCCGCGACGCCAACCCATTGTGACAACAGTTCGTTGTCGTACTGAGTGACAGTTTCCCATTCCAGCGGATCAATGCCGCAGGCACTCTCAAACTCCTTTCGGATGAAGATCAACCGATCAAGATGGCCCGCCCCGCCATTTGTCGCTGAGGACTGAACAAATGCGTTCCAGAACCAGTATGGCTCATCCCCGTTCGCAATCGATACCCATCTTCTCTCGGCGTTCTTTCTTGCAATGGCAATCTCTTCCTCGGAGATCTCCTTGAGAACTCGAAGTGCTCGATGCATTGCTTCCTTCTGCTGCTCTGTTTTCATGTTTCCCCCAGTAGCTGGGATTACATGACTCACAGATAAATAAGGTTCACTTAAGCTACCTGCCATGTCGACGCCCCCGCAAGGCATCTTCCCGACCGCAGACCACCTCCACCATGTCCCGAGTTGAGCTTGAATTTCGAGACGCCACCTGTCTCACAGCCATGAGAGGTCTCAATGGCTCCTGCATTTACAGATAAGGCGGAAGATCTGAGTACGTCAGATAGCCAATCAACTCCGAATTGCTTAGAACACCATCGTAGAAGACGTGCTGCCACGAGCTCGGCGAAACGTCATGTGCGTTAAATCTAAAAAACGAAAGGGTGGCTTCGCAGTCTTGGCCGTTGGATCGCATCAGATGAACAAGGCGGAGCAACCGGCGATATTCCTCTTTAAAGAAATCGATATATCGCTCAGCGATCCCGAGTTCCTTCAGATGCGTCGCAACTAGTGCCCGTTCAGCCACGTCCAATTCTGGGTTTGGGACAAGAGTGAAGGTCGGTGTCTCGAAGGGTGCCACAATCGAGAGCGTTGCGAGTTGTGAACACGTGAACCTGTCGTAGTATGGATGGATAAAGAACCGTGCGGTGTCGCCATCCCCGACCTTCTCCAGCTTTATACCTTGGCATGCGTCACACATTGGAAACAGATTGTGCGGGACGACCGCAAAATGCGGATAGATGCCTTTCGGCAGATAGTGATCTAGGGTGTTCGGGCGGCCGAACTCCCCGCATGCTGGGCAAATTTGCAGCGAATGCTGGCGTAGATCCCTAATCGCGGTGCCTTGGGCAGAGCCTTTCGTACGGTTCTTGTAGAGATTGATAAGCTTGTCTTTGTCGTCCTCGATCGCTGGCCACTGTGCAACAACCTCGGGGGAGCCGTGACTGTCGAGGTAAGATTGCACGCGATCACGCCATTCTAGCGCGATACCGTTGAAGAAGGCGGCGTTCGATCCATTTTGCCGTTCGGCTATTACTTGGTTGAGAAGTGCGATGCTGTCTATAGTTGGGGGATTCAAAGGGTGGACCACTGTTATCGACCCTTAGCGGCTATTTGTATGATCATCTCTTCGTTCAACGCGGGTCCAAGCAGTCCAATTAGCTCTGCGGCGGATCGCTCGCGTAACTGTTCATCAATCCACGCTTCAAAAGGTTTGGTTACTGCTCGATCACCGAAGACGTACGAAGTAATTCGTTGCACGTCGCCACCGAAGGTTTGAAACGGAGGGTGACTAAATTGAATCCCATCGTCGGTTCTCGAAAAGACGTGAACGCAGTCAGCTGGCACCTCTCGAACGGTAACGATGGAGTGGGTGGCAAACAGCGCTTTCGAGCTGAAATGTTTTAAAATTTCTTTCAGCATCTCGACCAGCTGGATTTCAAGAGACGGATGCAGAAAAAGCTCCGGCTCGTCGATCAAAATTAGACTATTGCGTCGCATCACTCCGAGCAGATTTATCACGATGTAGGAGAAGAGCCGCTGTCCTGAGCTCAGCTCCAGAAGCCGATCGTCCTTGAAGAATAGGACGCCACTTTCTGCAACGATATTAGGAGCAATGGCCTCTGGGTCCAAACGGCTCATACTCGACGACCTTATGGCCACGTAGCGGCGACCATCGCGCCTGAATACGAGTTCAGTGGGGTCGAACAAGCTCTTGTTGGCGTAGGCGGCAGAGGCATTCGGATCAACCTCAACCGCCGCGAAATCGAAATCGAATGCCGACCTAAGGACATTTTCGACTGTGGCGAGTTTCTTTGCCCACTCCCTCATCGATCGAAAGCGGATGTCATCGGCAAGGCAGGCCAAAAGTGAGTGAGCCGTAGCCATTTTCGGCGTATCAAGACTTAGAGCGGTGTTGTTGCCCTGCCCCTGAGTATCGCTCCGCAGACCAAAATAGCGGTATGCGTCGGCATCCTGGCGCTTATCCTTAGGCATGCTGGCAGGAAAGTTTTCAAAAGGACTGTAAGATAGGACCACTAGTTGACTAAGGCTTGGTCGGTTCGTGAAGCCAGTCAATCGGTCTTCGTGTGGCTCATTTTGGATCCAGTCATCAACAATTTGATGCAGCAGACGCGATTTTCCGACACCATTGGGTCCTATCAACACGTTGATATCGCTGGGCAGCAAGTTCGTGGACTGATATTTGAAAGAGATCTCTTGGATCGAGCCTTGTGCGTCAGTAAATCGAAAATCCAGATTGCTGACCGCGATCGCCTCCTTGGCGAGGATCTTCCAGCCGTCTGCGAATGCCTTCTCTTCTCCACGCTCCCGCTGAAGCGAGGTTTCAAAGCCCTCTAACTTCCTGATCCGTATTGCTTCGGCGTCTTGTCGGGTGTTGATCAAAAAGCTCGCATCTTTCAACGCAAGGGCTACCTCGATGGCCCGGACTTCGCCGAGTTGAGATACAAGCTGCTCGTAAAACGAAATCTCCAAGGGGACAGAGACATATCCGACCTCAGTTATAGGGAACGTGCCGTCCCAATTTTCATCGAGCTTGCTCTTCAAAAATTCTCGACTTCTGGAGGAGCCCTCGAAAAGAACCTTGATCAGCCCTAGCTCAAGCGTCTCCTCCCCGATCCGACACGCGGTATTGAAAGTCGTTTCAAAGCCGTAGTCGTTCCAGTTATTATCGAGCAACTCAAGGACGTCTCCCGGTTCGCTCGGCGTCTTGGGGGCATTTTGGCCACCATATCGACCTTTGTAGATGACCTTCATTCCATTTTCTCGCGGCATCAGGGCGTTCAGACTCGGGGCTGACCGTCATATTCAATCGCGAGATTTTGCGGGAAGCAAGATCCTATTGTGCTATCTAGTACCCGCTCAGGTGGCTTGTGGATCGGCCGCATTGGGAAGAAGCGGCCGATCTCACCCGGTCTTACGTGCCACGCGGGCCCTCGTCGTCATGCATTGACGGCTTGGCGTCGACTGCCCCGCGATCCAGCAGTGTCTACGTCGTACTCACACGCGACCCGATTAACAATAAATCGGGTGTCGACTTTGTGTGAACCGCCAACTTACCCCAATTGGTAGCGGTAGCTCGGATCAGACTAGCGGTAGCGCTTGATGTCATTATGCCAGCGACGATTTCAACCAGCTTCATGATTGGAGCGGGGTTGAAGAAGTCCATACCGACAATGCGACCCGGAAGCCTTAAGCCAGCAGCAATCGATGTACGCTCACGACCGGTCATCAGTGCCTAGTCAGCAAGCGGATTGAGGGCCTTGCGGTTACCTATTGGTAACGGCGTGAAGGTCGTTTGCCTGTGCACACCGAGCGTTAGAGAGGAATTCCGCGTCGTGCCTTGTCCTTGATCCAAGCAGCGACCTTATCGAGAAATGCCCAGACATCGCCGTCATTGGGATGAACATAGTTGAAAGCGTTCGGGTCGCTGCCCAGAGCTTCGAAGATGTTGCGCAGCCACCTTTTGCTTCTCGGAACATTCAATTCCGGCAGCCAGTGCTCGACTTCGCCATGCCTCAGAACGAACAGGCCATATTGATCGAGGCGGTCAAAAAGATTCTCTGCCTTTTCTTTCGCAGCGCCACTAAGCAGGGCAATTCCGCCATCCGACTTGGGTTTTTTGTCGTTCGAGATAAGGTCTGACCAGATGCCTGCGCGTTCCAATTTGATCGAATCGTGGGCCTTCGGGTAACTTGTAGCTTCCAAGAGAACTGGGAAGTTGGTCTCGGGATTGAGTGCGTCGATGTCAAGAATGGCGGCGACGGGTATTCCGAGCGCCCGAAGCGGCCCGACGATCTTGTTCACTGAATCCTTGCCGTTAGCGTTAAGAAAAAGGGTGTTCGGAGCTCCTCTTCCAGAATCCTCCGCAAGCAGCCGTTCGTTGAGCTCTTGATAGAAAGCGCGGTCCGCGTCCGCTTCGGTAACCACGACGCCTTCGTAAAAGACGCCCGAAAGAGCATTTGCAGACCGCAAAAGTGGCTCTTGCATCATGACGCGGATATCGTTGTTCGAAAGCATCCGAGCAGTGGCATCGCCTTGCTGATACGTCAGCCGAACTACATTGACCTTCGCTCCCGACTGGATTGCGCCCATCAGGAACTGGCTGCTATGGGTCGATACAAAAACCTGCTTATCGCCTTGGGTCGCAGTGTTGGCAATTTCGCGACCAAGCTTATAGGCCAGCGTAGGGTGCAGAAAGGCTTCCGGCTCGTCGATGATCATGACTTTCGGGTCACCTGCGCGTAGTACCAACAGCATGCCCGTAAAGGCCTTCATGCCATCGCTCCACTGATAGCTGGGGCGAGCATTCCTCATCCATTCCAACGTGACGTCCTCTACGGAGCGCTCATTTGGTGGGGCTGTGTTCCCATATCGCAGGTGGATTGACGCACCCTCTGAAATGTCCATGCCCAGATGAAGGCCGAAGGCATCGAAAAGAACACTTCGTAGCGACTGTCGTCGAAGATCGTCCGTTAGAAGCCTCGCAAAAGTGCTCTGCGGGTCCTTCAGATTGCCTCTTCCCTGTTCCGCGATCAGGCCAATCCGGCTTGGTCCATCGAGAATGAGCATGTGACGGGCAGCGTAGCTCTGGGCGAAACCGTTTATGTCGGCATCAGGATTCTGCAGAGTTTCGCGGAAACCTGGGACGTGAATTTGCGTCCGCCACGGTCCAAACTTGACGTACACATGATCAGGGTGATCCACTTCCCCCGGATTGCGGGTGTGGTCCGTCCAGACATCAAGAATGGCGTCGATTTCTTCAACAGTATGTTTGCGAAATTTGAGCCTATCAAGAATTGTACGATGCGTATTTCCCTGGCTGCTGAATTCGGCAATTTCGCGCAGAACCATGCTCTTACCCGAGTTGTTTGGTCCGACGAAGATGGTAACGGCAGGCTCGTCCAACACCAGCGGGGTTGACCCTTGGCCAGCCCCAAATTTAAACCTTATTTCCTCAATGAGCACCGAAATCCCCTCTTCAACCCGTGTCAACACCATCGCGCCTCAGGCGTCCGGCCCCAAATTGTCGTATATCACAGACTTTGAAGGGACTGGGAAAAGAGGTTTTTCGGTAATGACGCCAAATTATCAGAGCTAAGCTGACAGCGAACGGCTTACAGCGGTACGCGATCTAATCGAACTGCGAGACAGCCTTTTGAAATGCCATAGTCGGCAACCGGGGTTCTGTTGGTACAAGGGCAAGCCTGTTCTTCTCACGCGCAGGGATATCGAGGTCGTACTCACTTCATACCTCAAAGGCAGGCTCAGTTCGGACGAGATAGAGGAGTGGGCCGATGACCGTGAAGTGCGGGGGATTTCGCCCACGAGATTGTACACCAGGATTAAATTAATCTCGTTCTATGGACCTTGTCGGATCAGCGGTTAAAAAGTGAGATACCGTAGCCACGGTCTCGCAACTGCTGGCAATAGATCAGTGGCGAGGCTCTAGCTGACGGATGTCTGGGCCGAGAGGCATATGGCAAGACTTCAACAAAGGAGTTGTCGACAACAGCGACATCGCCCATCGACTATCTTGAGCCGGAAAGCCGATAGGTTCGATATGCAACTGCCGATTATTCGGTTTTGGTGGCTGTTACGCACCAGCGCTCCGCCCTTTGGGTCGAGCGCTCGTTGTGTTTCGGCGATCCGAGCGACAGCGTGGCACTTTGGATGAAGCCGCCCCTATTCGTCGGCTATTGCACTCAACAGTAGAACGCTATGACAATTGATCAGTCGCATCTCGATTGACCACACATGAACTTTGTCTCGCCATCCGCCCTTACCGGCAAAGCTGCCGGTCAATATTTTACGCCTGAGCACGTTTCGAAATCTTTGGTGGACTGGGTCGTCCGCTCCCCCACCGACCTCCTCCTGGATCCCTCCTGTGGCGACGGAGCTATCCTTTGTCATCATGCAAACTCCAGAGGGATAGAGTTGGACCTTCATGCCGCTTGGGTCGCACGCGAGCGTGTCCCGTCGGCAAACATCGACAATATCGAATTCTTCTCCTGGGCTGCCTCCACTGACGAGCGTTTCGACTGTGCTGCAGGAAATCCGCCGTTCGTACGCTATCAGCATTTTAAAGGTATTACCAAAAACGCTGCTCTAGCCATCTGCGCTGCCCAGGACGTCAAGCTCAGTGGCCTCAGCTCAACCTGGCCTGCCTTCCTGGTGGCGACAGCATCATTGCTCAAGACGGGCGGACGTATGGCATTCGTCGTTCCCGCCGAGATAGGGCATGCTCCCTATGCCAAATCGCTGCTGGACTTTCTCGTCCGCAGCTTCTCGTATGTCCAGGTCATCGCCGTTCGCGACAAACTGTTTCCGCGTCTGTCCGAGGACTGCTGGCTACGGGGGCCAAGCGAGCGAGATCTTCTTCTCAAAGGTTGAGTGCTTCTCATCATGCTTGTGGCCGCCGAAAGTTGACGAAACTGTCGCGTGGTTAACGGTCTCCACCGACTGGCGTGGCAGACTTCGCCCTCTTCTGATCTCGCCGGAAGCCAGAGAGTTCTATCTCTATGCCCGATCGAACATGGCCAGCACACGGTTTGGAGACTTTGCCAAGATCGGTATCGGCTACATCTCAGGTGATAACGACTTCTTCCACCTGTCTCCGTCCGAGGCCCGCCTCCATGAAATTCCCTTCGAGTTTCTCGTGCCGTCGGTGCGACGCGGAAGGTCTCTGGATGGAGAGGCGATAGATGAGAATACAATCAAGCGATGGCACGCGGCTGACGAAGCTTTCTACCTCCTGAGTTTGCCCTCAAGTGGTGTCCTACCTGAAGCCATCACCCGATATCTGGCCACTGAAAGAGGGGCTGAAACAAGCAAGCGATATAAGTGCCGAACTCGACGTGTCTGGTATTCGGTTCCAGGTGTCTCACGTCCCGATTATTTTTTGCAGTACATGTCCGGCGTCGACGTGAAGTTGGCTCGGAACGATGCGGGGGCTTCGTGCACGAACAGCCTGCATGCCGTCCAAGTCATCAACCACGCCGCGGCCGCCCGAGCGTTCGCCAACTGGGGATCGAATCTCACGAAACTGAGCTGTGAACTTGAGGGGCATCCCTTGGGCGGAGGTATGTTGAAACTTGAGCCTCGGGAGGCGACGCGCATCGTTTTCGCTGAGGGCATCGCAGAGCCCTCCCCTCATGTGGTCATTGAGGCACTTGCCACTCTCAAGGCATGGCGCCATCAAAGCAAGATTGCTCAGACTGTTCACGATGAGAACTGAGGGGGCGGGACCGGGTGACTTAGATCAATCCAGTCGTGGGTTATGGGTCCGAGAACGGTGATCCAGCTTCCACGGGGATCACGTACCGCGGCATGGACCGCCAACTGCAGCGCTTCTTCAATGCGAGGATTGCAGCGTGAGAGTGAGTTACCCTCGTTCGGAAGCGGAGCCACGGCACAGACGCGATCCATGTTTCCGCGATCACGCAGCGTATTCAGCGTCTCACGTACCATGGTGTTACCAAGCGGCTTCTCGCCACGACGTTCGCCTACTCCCTTCGGTGTCTGCTGAGGAGACTTTTCACTCGGTCGTCCCTGGTTAAGCTGGCTGAACCCCTGAGGGATCGGCGCGTAGATAAACGGCAGTCCGTGGCTCGCAGCCAATATTCGTTATGCGCTTGCACCTCCGAGTTCTGGGGTCGAGTTCCAGAGAGAGAAACTCAGTTCCCGCTCATTTCTTGGGAGCTTCCATCTGCATAGATCACCTTCAGGATTTCATCCGTGACGTGGTAAGTGCCATTGGAAACCGGCGCGTTGAGCCGATCATAGGGCTCCCCGCTTATGAACTGATTATCTTCCCAAAAGTAATGCACGGAAGACTCTGCCGTCTGCTTGGGCAAGAGTTTGACGTCCAGATTGTCCGTCCCGCTGACCAATATTTCGCCGAACGCATTTGTGACTGAGAATTTGTGCCGGACCCCTACGACTGGTTTCGACGTCTCATTGGCGTAGGACAGATAAAGTTCTATTCGATTGCTCCAAACCCCGTTATCCAAGTCTTGACGACGGCTAGCTAAACGCTGGCTAGCGGCAGCCACAACCTGTCGCGCGGGTTTATCTGTAGCTTGACTTGTCGATTGATAAGCTTGGGAGCGAAACTGCGCCTCCAGTTGGACGTCAGATGGCCCGTTCGGATCTTCGGCATACACTTCTTCCGCGTCGGGCTTGTTTATTCTGTCGTAACAACGCAGGCGGGCAACGGGATCTGACATAGTAGTGCACTCACTTGAGTTGCGGCCTACCGGTACCCATTCACCATTAGTTTTGTTCTCCCAGGACGGCAGCCACATCGTCTCTGCCATCTTCGTGCCCGTGCTGAGATATGCGTCCGAGGGAACGTTCTTCATTGCCTTCAATGTATTGAGGTCTGGATCACCGAACGGACCAAGGACGGTCGCAAAGCGCCCATTTTGAGAGCGAACCACCCTTACTCCTGCCTTCTCGAGAGCGAAGACATCCGCTCTCTTCTTCGCGTCCTCAAGGGTGACATCGGAACCAACAATGAGCCAACGCGCAGTGTCGGACAGGGTTATGTTTTCCGCCCTTACAAAAGAAAGCGGTACAATGGCGAATGAAAGAAATAGCAGTGACTTGAACATGTTCCACCCCAATATTTTAGGTCAACGGTATCTGACAATCGCTAAGATCCCACTCAACCGTTAGGTGAACGTTTTTTAAACGTACGCTGACTTTTTCTACTCCTCCCTATCCGACCAGCCGTGCAGGTTGGAACCTGGCGGTTTCGTACATCCTTTTCGGCGTTGGAAAGCTGATCCGGGGGCGGAGACGCTATGATAAGAACCTGCGATAGGCCGACGATAGTTCCATCATTATCGGTCCGCCTGCCTTAGCAGCCTTTGACAGCGTGTGTGTCCTCGAAATCAAGCCATGATCCTGTAATACGGTCGACGACATCGCTATAGTACCTTTGCAAGTGGCTTGCCGATGGCATTACACGCTATGGACGCGACCTGGGTTGCAGAGGAACCGGCGACCAAGGATCCCCAGCGATCAGAGGGACTCGGGCGAAGCATCTCCTCAAATGTCTCGCCGCCACCTAAATCCGATAGGAGGCCGCTCTCGCAATCATAAGCTCGCATCGTGTAATTCCAACCGGAAGCCTTCGAAAAGCTTGTGTTCAGACATCGGCATCTGGAATTTCGAGGAACTCCGGTCGTGCCAGTTCCTGATGAATGATATGCAAATCGCTTATGATCCCCCTTCATGGAAATCTCCTCTTGAATGGATGCTGCTGGGGATTGGCTGGGGAACTCTCGGCACCTTGGGGTGAGGCCGTACGGTCAGCGCGGGCTGCCGTCCGGATGTCAGCCGACTCTATGGGCCTATCAAGACCGGCAACCTGTTCGGCCGATACCATCCCATTCAATTCGAGGGCGGCAGCGACGTTGCCCAGGAACGCCAGATTGTCACGAAGAAGTTGCTTTGCACGCGAGAATTCCGTTGCGAGAACCTCATCTACCCATTTCCCTACCGTCGGGTCGGCGTGCCTCAGCTTTTCGAGGTCGGGATCTTCACGTCCCAGACTGTGTCAGAGCCGATTCCCCATCCCCATTTGGGTTTGCATCGCGGTCGCGATCCGGGTCGCATTGGCCAGATCCGAATTCTTGCCTGCTCCGGCTCCATCAGAGATGGACCCCAAGCACACCTCCTCAGCGGCGATGCCCGCCAGCATAACGAGGAAATGGTCTCGGTAGAATTGAGCGTTTCGGTAGGCGACTGCGGGCAGCTCGAAATAGGCCCCTCCTCCGCGTTTCACCGGACTGTCGCGGGGTACCTGATCCACGATCATAGTGCCACGGTACATCCCATGATTAAGCCGCAGCAACGCAACCGTGTGTCCGGCTTCGCGGACGGCGAGCGCTCGCCGATGCTCGCGAAGGATCGGGACCATCTCTGGCAATGCCGCGACAACATCCTCGACGACCAAGTCACGTTTCTGCCGACGCGCAATACGCTTGGCGTCACGCGCGACCTTTGCCAGATCAGCGCCCGAGAACCCGACCGTGGCAGGCACCAGCGCTTCAAGCTTCGCTGGCGCAACAGCCTGACCTAGCTGCTGATGGAGGATAGCGGTGCGATCTTCGGCGTTTGGAAGCGAGATTTCGACGTGCCGATCCAATCGCCCTTCCGATGTTCGCATCAACCTCGCAAGACGGCCCTAACCGTGGGCTTACTAATTCGCGTCGACCGTCATTGGTTATCTCCGTGTATAGTGATGAGCGATAACGCGGCTGCGGCCACCGGGGGTCTCTCGCTAACAGCGCAGCTTCCCCAATACCGATGCTCCCCGGCAAACTTGCAATCCACACTCAGGTGCTATTGACGAAACGGCAGCGACGCATCCAACAGCATTCGCATATGTTTCCCACACCTTCATGCTGTTGTTTTACCCGGTGCCCTTCTTCTTTCGCGGGGGTGCTGATCAGGGCGCCGTTCCTGCAAGCGTTTTGTCAGATCGATGCCGACGACTTTGATGCCGTCTATATCAGGGCGCTTTGCAATGTAATCGTCAGCGAAATTTTGCAGTTCGATGCAGAGCTCCTCGAAGGTAAGCATTTGGAGCGTGACTGGATGCTCCCAGCTTTGCCGCTTAACGCCACGGTTGGACATCAGGAAAATGCCGTACGACGACCGTGCGTCACGCAGATAATCATTGACCAGCTGATTCTGCAGGCGCTCGAATAGTTTGGGCCCAGTCCAACTGTCCGCGATCTTGAACTCGATCGGAACAGGTCCGTGGACGTCAGGCGCGTGAATTCTAATGTCCGGCCGCTTGGCGTCGGCTAGTTCTTCTTCATTGGGCGCAAAATATCTGCCGTTAGCGCGGTCCCGGAAGAGCTTCCCAAAAAAGTTTCGCTGAACAGTCTCGGCCCCGGTCTTGTGAACGATGCTCGCGATACTATCGTCGCCCTCCTCAAGCTCCTCCTTAAAATCGAGCAACCGATTCCAGACCAGCTCGAACAGCTCGCGGGAACTTCCGGGACTTCGGTCCAGGTCATTTTCATATGCGTGGAAATCAGCAGCGGTCCAAGGTTTTAAATTTGCATCAGCCTCCGCACGCGCAAGTGCCGCACTTCGTATATATGGGCGGATGTCTTGGTCGGCATGGGTATTGGCAAGCTCCATCAAGGCGATGAATGCCTCCTTGCCTTCTATTTCGCCAAGCAACCTCAAAACTAGATCGCGTTCCCGCTGCGCATGGTCTCGACCTTCCGGCGAATAGGCTCGAAGATGCACGCGTTTGGTATCTTCCGACCTTTTAATGTGGCGGCAGAAAATTTCGTAGAGCCGCTTTAACGATGAAGGCGTTTTGAAATTTTCCCGCTTCGAAACCCAGTCGTGATCATGTGAAAGAAATGCCGAACTAACTGCCATTGTAAATTTTTGGGCATTACTCTCAGTGAGGCCGACCAGATAACTATCGAAGAACGCAATAGCTTCCGGCGCTTGAACAGTGAGCCATAGTGCAACCCAAAGAGCGGTGTTGTCCGATGAGGTCAGGGCTTTGACTTTGGCTTCCGCCAGAACCGCTAACTCTGCGTCAGTGACTTTGGGGTCTGTCGATACAATCTTTAGAGCACCCCTCAGAACGTCAAGAGACCGCGGCTCTTGTGAACTCAAAAGAGTGAGAAGTTGAGGGCCAACGATTGGTCGAAGTTGCTCTCCATGCCAAACTAGGTCATCGATTACATAGCTGTCCGGGTCGTCCTGGACAAATTCCCAGCCGATCTCCTTGAATAGGACTTCGACAACTTCCGATGGGAACCTTTCGGCCAGCGACCCAAGCCAATCCGAGAAGCCATTCATTTCGCAGAGCGCATAACGTGTGGCGAGCTTGGCGTCATCAGAGGACAGAGCGTCAAGCCAGCCTTCCTCTTGCGAATTGAACTCGAGGCCGGTCAAACCAAGATAGGTTTGGTGCGGAGTAGAGTTGATAGCCTCAAGGCCCTCGGATCGAAGTTGCGGAACGTAATGGCGCCAGTACCGCTGAGCTCCATCTTTGAATGCCTGAACGACTTCATCGCCATGGGAAGGAACCAAGCCCTGCCAATTTGCATGCGCAAGCCTGTTCCGGTCGAGATCAAGATCTCTGAGCGCTTCTAGCATATAAAGTTGAGCACGAGTGATGCCACCGGAAGAAACCGCGCTCAACAACGTGAGGTTCTGCGAGATCTGTGTTTTCCACCGCTCTAGCTGAGCTTCTCGCTCAAGCTCGTGCCTGTCCATCTCCTCTGCATGCTCGAGCCTTCGACGCTGGGCTTCCAATTGTTCCGGACTTGGACTGGGATCTAGAAATTCTTCGAGGCGAGCCGCCAAGTTCGGGTTGTTTCCTATCGCTTCTCTGATCAAAGCTATGTTTTCCTCCCGCGCTTCGGCCGGAAGACATTCGAAAGCGGCAGACAGCGCAACGAACCGGTCATCCTCCTGCTTTTGACCGATCTGAGCAACCAGCCGTCCAAAATCGGCACTTGAGATCTGCCAAAACGACAGAGGCTCACTAACCTGCCACCAGTTTCTGATGACTCTGCCTTTGGCTCTTTCAGTTGAAATCTGATGCCAGAACAAGTGTTCGTTCAGGTCGCTCCAAGCCTTAACCTTGGCCCCAAGATCCGTCTTGATTGAGGAACGATCATAGAGCGCTGCCTTTTCAGTTAGCGATATGATATCCAAGGCTGTCGGCGAGAGAGCGAAAGGGTCCCGTGCTTCTACAAGCCTTTCACACGCTCTGGCTCCGACGGGCAGAAGCCAATAGGCCTTATCGGAGACCCTGTAGTTCCGGCCGTCCTTGAACGGAGCTTCCTGCAACTTAACAAGAATTTCATCTAACGCGGTGCGGCATTCGGCAAGAGATAACTCGTTTGTGTATTCAACGAAGCGTACCGTGAGCAACTGGAACCCGTATTTGTCTGGACCGAGCAAACTGGATGCGCCCTCGATCGCACGTTTTAAATCTAAAATTTTGCCAAGGCTTCGAAGGCACTCGCCGAAGACAACAAGATCACGCTCGCCGATCGATGCGAGTAAGTTATCGCGAAACTGAGCTAACTCAGCTTGCCCAGCGGTCGCTGCTACAACCTGAATTGCCGCACTACGAGTGGTGCCGTCGTAGGAGATGTTCAAAGCGAATGCTTTTGCTTGCTCCAAGCACTCAACCATTGCTCCTTGCCATGCCATGCGGAGCAAGGAAATCCGAACGACGTCATTACCTTCATAGAGCGTTAGAAGCTCGCTGATCGCGGAGCCAAGGTCTCTGGTGGCCATCCTTCGGACAGCCCCCGAATCCAAAAGTCTGCCGGTGCCAGCTGTGGCGTGTCTGGCACAAATATCCTCAATCAGCCGTGCCCTGAACTCGCGAGAAAATTTGCCCGGATCGCCACCCTCGGTTAAAATTTCGGGAGCGATCTTCGCTGTTTTGTTGCGGATCCGCTCATCTTCCAGTGCAATCCACGGTAACAGCGGTCGCATAGCCGGAATGACCAACTCGATCCCATACTGGGTCTTGAAGAAGAGTTGCTCGACGCGGCGGCGAGAGTTTCCCTTGCGCAACAGCCCCAGTACCCATTCTGCAGCTAAGAACTCTCGTACAGAGCGGTGGTGGAACCTGACACGACCGTAGATGGCCTCATCAAAGATCGGGCGAGAAAGAAGCGTTTGGCAGTCGCCGTCGCTCCATGCGTTGAGAATAGCGCTGACATCAATACCTTTCAAGCCACCGTCGTTGTCCGGAACGCAGAATTGTTGATCACGCAGCATCGACGCGGCAGCCGCCAGTGTTCTTGCTCCCGACCTTGCAGCGATTGGTGCCAGTAGCCTCTTATCGGCACGGTCGCGATCGCGTTCCTTAAGCTTCAGTTCGATGTCGTTAACGACCAACGCCAGTCGCCCATCAATTGAGCCGTTCGTTATCCAGTAGCCAGCTAAGTCTTCCAGATCCTTCGGCCTGCTTGCGAAGCCGACCGCGTCAGCTTGCTCAACTGCATTATAAAAGGTTCGTGGCTCGTTGACGCCGAAATGACGGGCTAGTTCACAGATGCGCGGCTCATCGAGGGGGAGCAAAGAAAAAATTCTAGCCTGTCGTTGCTCCTCACTTCCGTCCACTTGGTCCGAAATTGCGTCGAGTAACGGCTCGAAGCCATCAGGGTTCGGCTCTGGTGGCCTCTGAATTATTTCCGGAAGTGGCAAATAGGTGTTCACGAGAAGAAGATCGCTAGTGGGGCGCCATTCACTAGCCCGGCTCGTGACGATAATGTTGGCACGGAGCGCGGCATCTCCAAGTTTTGAGGCGAGAAGCTTAACGGCACGCTCGAAGTTCTTGGCACTGGTCAGACGCGCTTCGTCGACTGAATCCAACATAAGCCACCCTGCGTCGTTTCCATCCAGCCATTCGTCTAGCCCTCGAAGATCGCCGGTATCACGTTCGTCGAACGAAGCCGCCGTCACTCCGTCTGACACTTCTTCAAGCCGCATGAAAAAGGCGTGTTTGCCGTCCAGCCGGAGCTTTCGAAT
Organism: Neorhizobium sp. DAR64872/K0K18; assembly: GCF_050500175.1. Lineage (NCBI taxonomy): Bacteria > Pseudomonadati > Pseudomonadota > Alphaproteobacteria > Hyphomicrobiales > Rhizobiaceae > Neorhizobium > Neorhizobium sp. DAR64872/K0K18. Next base: position 977,602 of record NZ_CP191445.1, on the reverse strand, counting down.
GGCCGCCTTTATTTCTTGCGTCTTTCCTGCTCCGGCCTCCGCCAATACTATTGCGCGAGGTTCTTTGAGAAGCGCGTCCCAGCCAACACCTGGACCAGCGCAACTCCAGTCATCCATGTCTCCACGGAGCTGGTCGTCCATTTGGACAAAGCGGCGGTCTAGGTCAACGAACGTCTGATTTACCATCTTCGGAAGTTCTTCTCGTGATTTGTAGGGCGTTCGCTGAGGGCGATCCCAAGACCAACATTAAAAATGCATTTCACACATAGCAAGTGGCGCGACCAGCAGGTGCCGCACCAAGGGTACGCTGCTCATCACTGTATAACGCGGTCGGCGATTCTAATCAGGCGGGAAGCGATCCTCGTCCCTTGAGAAGTGGTCCTGGGGCCGGGGGTTGTAGTCCGAAACGACGCGCCCGCTGACGCCGGAGAACAGGCGAGCGACGCCGATATGCAAGACAATGGTGCGGAACATAGCAGGGGGGCATAGCGCCTTCCGTTCACTGTTCGGGAAGCGGGGTCGTGCTTTGTCAGGGTCTTACCCAATCTGCAAATTCGGCTTTCGAATTTGTAGCGACGTACGCCGTCGAGCAGGCGACGGCTTGATACGCATCGAAAATAAATCGGCGCTCAGCATTTAAAAAAGATTGTTTGATCAAGTAACACGCAAGGCAGATCTCCAGCCTCTGCGAATAACAACGGGAGAACCGCTCGTGACCATTATTGATAAGAGTCCCAGTATCCACAGCAACTACGCCTACCGCAGCCGCCAAGCACACAACGAAGAGACACAATACCAGGACGCTATCGGAACTACGGATAGTTCTGCGGCCATTAACGGAAGCTCTACAGTTTTCTCACCGAAGCTCTCGGGTGAACTGTGGTCGATGCAGTCCGAGATGCCAGACGAGGAACCAAATGCGTTAGCTGCGAAAGACCGTAAGAAAGAACTGGAGGACGAACTGCACAGGTGGGCTGAGATCAACGTCGCCGAAAAGATTCATGCTCAGTACCTAGCCTCTAAGGGTATAACTGAGGAGCAGCTGGCAGCGATGCCTGCGGAGGACCGGAAGGCGATTGAAGATGAGATCGGCAAAGTCGTTAGGGAGCAGATGAAGGCTCAGGAGCAGACACTGGGCTCCGGCTCATCAGGCCTGCTCCTTCAGCAAGGTGAACAAGCACAGCCTCAGTTAGGAGAAGGAGGTTTATCGGAGACCTTGGGGAGGGATAATGATCAAACGTCCGTTACTGACTTTACAGCTACATAACTGCCTCCAGGCGGATACAGTTCGTGAGCACATCTGTTGGATGCGGATTTCTTAGCAATATTCCCCGGAAATGCGCCTAACCACGCAGCCCAACTTTTGGCAAGGTCATCATTTTTTCTGAGCCTATCAGTCTCTGTCGTATCGTCTAAGCAACCCCCGAAGCTGCTCATTCTGCGTCATAAGCTTCCCAGCCAACTGTTTTCGCAATTCCTGAATTTCAGCGTTGGAGATCAACATACGTTCTGAGAATGTCAGTTCCTTAGGCGGTACGTTTCCGGCAGAAGCCTGGGAAGACCTCTGATCTAGAGCTACTGGTTGAAGCACACTCGTTTCGGCGCTGACCATCTTTTTCGGAGAAGAGAGATGCACGTCATCCTTAACTGGATCTTGCTGCCCCGCACGAGCGAGCGAGGCAGCGCCGACAATAACCTCGTCCGGATAGGCAGCGGACGACATAAGTTCGTCGGTTGCCGTATGATGAAACGAATCGGCCGCAGTATGCGTGGCGGGAACCTCGGTCGCGTCTTGTAACGCTCCCACGGGACTATCATCTGCGGTGGGAGGAACGACCGAGCCACCTTCCTCATGCGAAGACTCGACAGGCACCTCAACCGGGAAATACTCCAGCGCTTTCATCTCAGCGTTACCGCCAGCAATGGCAGCTTGATCGACTCTCGATTTCGGTGAGATCAGGTCGGCCAGGAATCTCCAGGGTGTTTTCATGATAGTCATGCCTTTCGCACGTGACGGCATCAAAGCCGTTCATTTGCATGCCGGACCATGAAGGCCCGGCATGTAGTTAACAGGATAGATAATCTGGTAGCCGAGCGAAAATGTCGCGTTTACCGCCGGTCAATTCTTTCCAAGGCGCTTACGGAGGTTCTCATTCTCAGCGCGGAGTTTCTCAGACAGCTCCCTGCGAAGGCTTCTGTTTTCTTCCTCTAGCTTAATGAGATCGGCAAAGTCGTCGTCGATGGCAGTCGCAGGAGTTAAAGTTTCGACGTCAGAAGCCGCTGCGGCTGTCGCACCATCTCCGCGACGACCTGGCGACTTCATCGCCTCAACGGTAGTGGACTTCGACCCGCGCTTCGCTCTTGTCTTTTTCACGGGCGTATCGGATGCGGCTACATCGGCAACTTTCGCCGCTTCGGCAGCAGCTTTGGCTTTCCGGGACTGCCGGGTTTTCTTTACTGGCGTTACAGTTTCTTGGGCGTCGGTAACGGCTACTACGTCATTGTTGTCTTCGTCGGTCATAGGTCATCTCCTGTTTTCACTAGCGATACTTCTTCGAATGAGATCGCTAAGGAGTCAATGTCCACTACCTCGGGAACAAAGGTACTTTATGCCTTAGAACCAGAACATGTGCGGAGGAGTGAGCTACCCCGATAAATAAGACGGCCGACGCTTTGCAGGTGTTCCGCGTCGCCTCGTGCGTCGCATTGCTGACTTTTTAGGTCGGGCGTCGTCAAGTGGGAGTTGAAGGTAGCATTGAACGATGGGCTTTAAAGGCTCTGCACTGGCGTTGATTCTTTTACGCTCGCTAATTTACATTGAATTGACGACCGTTCCGTTCAAAACGTGAGTTGGCATGGTTCGACGGCAAAGGAACTACGCACTGGGCTTATGAACTTCGACTTAAAGCGGACCAGCACCAATTTTATTTGTTCACGTTATGTTCTCACATATGGTTCGGAAAGTCAAACCCATCTTTTTCTCAGAGAAAGACGTTTAAACCGACGGTTTTGGACGCGTAGCCTGTTTAGGCTTCTTAATCGACACGATCCCGAGTTCCTTATTTAGCTTCTTCTGAGCAAGCTTGCGGGTACGACGGATCCCCTCGGCTTTCTCGCGGGCCCTTTTTTCCGAAGGCTTTTCATAGTGTTCGCGAAGCCGCATTTCGCGGAACACGCCTTCCTGCTGCAGCTTCTTCTTCAAAAAGCGGAGTGCCTGGTCAACGTTATTATCGCGAACTTGTATCTGCAAGTTTTGCTCCTCAAAGGGTAGGTCACCCGAACGAATGTCCATTACTACCCACTGTCTCCCTTCGCAACAAATATCGCGAGGTAGCAACGAGTACACTTCCCGTGTCGATTGAGTCCGGGTGACGGTCGCATTCAAGATCGACGAGTGCTGGTCATGAGACCAGCGGCGGACAACGAACCTTACAAGGGGCCCAAAGTAATCGGAATTGAGGTCAGAGAGTAAAGTATGACGATTGCCTCCAAAGTACTGGCCTTCGGGTCGGGCGCCTCAGCGGACGCGAAACAATTCGCCTACGCTTTCATAAATGTCCGAACTTGGGCGGTCGAGAGTGACGACCGAGCGTTTAGCTTCGACGCGGTACTGCCCGCCGCCCTATCCCTCCTATGTGTGCGGCTGAATGTACAGTAGGTGCCGTACGTGGCAATGAACATTACATCCGGGGGTCGATCCGTCCATCGATCTGCATTTTCGTCATGACATTTTGATATTCGACGGACGATGCAATGAAGCTGAGATGTTTCTCAATCAACGAGAGCATTGAGATAACGCCACAGATCAAAGCGGCGAAGAAGCATCCTATCACCGATCCAACAACGTAGCCGATCAGGGCCATTTCACCCTGCCCAGCGTAGAGCTTCGCACCCGCAAAAGCTGATATTAGAATGACGCCAGCTGCGGTGAATACGTTGGCGACATCGAGAATTGTTGCAAGTATTCGATTCACTGTGCTGCCCCCATGATACGGTACAAGCCATATATCGACCAACTCGCAATTATAGGTTTATCGGCACAGTAAATACTTGATGAAAACAGCCCTAAGCTTTGTTCGGTGACCCGCAGTTCGAGGTCCAGTACGGTATAGGGCGGAAGCCTATGCAAAATGTGTCTTTGGCTAATTGCAATCCAACTGCCTAACAGGGAGGGGCGCACTAACTTTTTTGTTCATCTTGCAACGCTATGTCTGCCCCACTGGAAATCCAATAGCGCTATCGAAACGTCGTATGGCGTTTGTTTAGAGGTCGTGCGGGGGAAGCGAAGCCGCGGTTACCGATGGTAAGTCGATAGATAAGCACTCTATCCATGTTGCGCTAATCATGAACCGCAAACGGGAGGGTGTCCTGGGCTGCTGTTGGCTCGTGTGCTCAACAGCCAACGGCCGCCCGCTGTCAGGCAATCGACGACGACCGACATTTTCCACATTGGTGGCGCTCATCTGCTTGAAGGCAACGTGATTGCGCCGTCAACTATGGACGGCTCTCTCAAGTGCAATTGTGTAAACGGAACCACGCTCCTAATTGTCACCGACAAGGGCAAGCGACTCGTTGGTAATAACGGGTAGCGCTTGGTAATCGATCTTGTTCGACGACTGCGGGAGGAACAGGCGACACCCTGCCCTCTATGTCTCTGCGATCTAGGACGTACTATAGATCGTCTTCTGTCGACGGCCCCCCCTGGGCTAGGAAATCCCGCCCCGACTGTTTGATACTCTTCGTTGTCATCCTCAGATCGTACGTCTCCGCTCCGATCTGAACCGAGACACTACCGGCTAGCCGCAGCCGCTCAAGGAAATCCAAGACTTCCTTGTCGTCTTCGGAGATGACGATAGTTTCCTTGGCTGGCATGTGGATCACGATCTAGGATTTTTCACTTCTTTCCTTATCACGGTTCCTGCCACTCGGGGAGTCTAAGTATTGCTTCTTCCGGAAGGACGCCCAGCGACCTATCCAACAGGACTCATGAGTTAACCTGATATTCACCTTCTATGCTCAGCCTTCCTTTAACGGCAGGGAGAGCGTGCGATGGCAATGGCATTCCTTTTGGACACATGCGTGCTGAGTGAGACCAGCAGGGTCAAGCCTCACCCCTTAGTCGTCGACTTCATTCAAATGGCCGACAACCTGATTATACCCGCTGCTGCGCTAATGGAGCTTCAGCTCGGGATTATGAAGTGCTGCGCGACTGATCCGATAAAGGCCGTTAAACTTAGCAACTGGTACCAGAAGCTCGTCTCAAGCGGAATTCCGATTGCCGAGACAGACCGACACGTGTGCGAGGTCTGGGGGACATTGTCGGCCGACCCTCGGCTGCGCAACCTCATAGTCCCCCGTCAGGATGCAAAAAAGACGCGCAGTGGCCAGGATCTGCACATCGCCGCCGCGGCCTTAGTCCACCGAGCGGCGATCGCGACCTTCAACATCAAAGACTTCCTTTTGATCGACAGTTATTATCCGCTACCAGGGATCTACAATCCAATGGAAGATAAATGGTACGCTAAGATCGAATCGCTTGAAACTCCTCAATTCGCACGATCAATTTGAACGTTAGCTCGTCCACAGCTTACCAGGTGAGAATCAAAAGCTTGCAATTGCTCTGATACACGGCGGCCGCAGGAGGCGTGGCTTGGCTTCAATCAGAGCGCCTTGGGCCTCGCTAAAATGTTGGCCCCACCCCGCCGCACTTGCCATCAATGCCCTGGACGTCTGGAAACTTGTAGTTCTGTAAAATTTTAAGCACGTAATTTCTGTGACTGAAAGTCTCCTTTGTCATGTTCCGCAAAAATATTGGGAACTCGAGCGACATGACCACGACTGTGCACGCAGCTACTACATCGTCAACAGACATCGAAGACCCGCAGAAGCATGCGGCAACACTGCTGTCTGAGCGCCGAAATCAGTTCATAGAAAGCCGTCGAGCTGTTGGCAATCAGCTTATCAAGCAGTTGAAGTATGCCGCCGACGTGCGTGACAACGAACTGCTGTCACAAGACACGTTCCTTCGCGATTGCGGTGTAGCTGAAGAGGATGTGGTCGTATTTGGCCAAGTTACCGAGGAAATTAGAAGTTTTCTGGAAGCGATCCCAACCGATTGCATAACCCAAAGTTTGATAAGGGCGCTGATCAACCCTGACGGCAAACCGCGACAGGTGGCCGATGACGAAGCGCGGAAGCGAGTGGATCGGGAAATCCGAGAGAGAGCCACAAGCGGCATTAATTCTGGCGTGGCCGTTGCCAGTAACGAGATAAGCCGTCTCTTCGCTTCTGCGACAGATCGACAACTTAGCGATCAACTGTCTCATCTTCAGGATGGTCAAGCTACCTTAAAATCCGGGGCTCAGATTTTGGCGGAGAGGAAAGAACGCCAGCTACTTGCCGAAATGCAGCTTTTATATCGGAAGATGCTCGATTACGAAGAAAATGGCTGCAGTGCGGCAAATAACGCGCACAAGGAAATAACCGACCTGTCGCGCATAGCGCTGGATAGCTTCAGGGAGCTGTTCGGCGATGAATTCCCGGAGGTCAAAGCTTGGTTTTGGGCTGGGCTGGAAAGGCCTGAGCGCTGCTATCTGGCCCAATGTCACTACGCTCTTTCGGAGTTAGCAAACGGAAATTTCGATACACGGTTTCCCGAGCTGGAGAGCGCCCTTGTGGCTTGGTCCGCGTTCGACGGTATAAACTATCTGGCTGGGTTACCAGAAACCGACAAACGCTGCCACCTTCGCCGGGACCACGATGCGCGGGCGCGGCTTGGTCCCCGCCCGGTTCGCAAGCTTACAGCAATCGATCTTTGCTCGAAAAGCGGCGGACAAGCCTTAGGTTTGGAGGCCGCAGGGTTTTCGCTTGAGCTAGTCCATGAGAATCAACGCGAGCATTCCGCGGAGACCATCAAAGCCAATCGACCCGACTGGAACTTGAAGGTCGCGGACATTCGCGATCCAGACGTGCGAAAAGACATCATAGAAGCACATGCTGCCAAGATAGACCTGTTATCCGCCGCCCTGCCGACAGCTCCTTGGGGCCGTGGAGGAGAAGGTGATTCCGACATTGGTAGCTTGCTGCAGCCAGCGCTGGATCTCATCGCCGGTCTCCATCCCCGTGCTTTCTTCCTGGAAACCACTGAGTATTTCGAAACAAAACGGTACTTGGTCGCTCGCGACAAGTTCCTTCAAAAATGCGCTGAGCTGAAATATCGCGTCGACATCTTTAGCATAGAGGCTGCAGATCACGGCGTACCGCAGCAGGGGCGCTTTCACACATTCATTGTGGGAATAGAAGAGAAGAAGTGGGGCCAGTATAAGGCAGCGTCGTTTAATATGCCTCACAGGACCTACCTAGCAAACACCCTCAAGGACATCGCTTTCCCACATCGACCACAACGGGTAGCCTTGAAAAACAGTGAAAAGATTACCCCGGAGCGGACTAAGGAGCTCCGGTACCGGACTTGGGCGGCTTGCTGGTTGAAGTCTCACAAAAAAACGCTGGCTCCCGATTTAAGGAAACCAATGAATAGCGAAGCGTGGAGGACGCACGGGCTTCTTGCGCGGCTGGTGCAGGATATGCCTCTTACAAATGAATCAGCATCAAAATTCGCTTCGATTCCTCTGACGGTGCAGGCCATCGCTCGATTGCAGGGCATGCCCGACGACTGGGTTTTTTCAGGTAAGAGCCTTGAGGATAAGTACGGAGAGCTGAGATCTCTCACCCCGCCACTGGTGGCCCTTGCAGTTGCCAGATCGATATATACCGCTCTAACCGGAGAAGAATTCGATGAGACCGCCCCGGGGTCCTTGAGGGTCAAGAGTGGTAGGCAAACGCCAAGTTGGCACAGGACAATTGAGGGCATGCGCTTGTTGAAAGGCCTGTCGCCCGAACGCAGTTGGAACAATAGTCCCAACCCCGATCAGTATCTCGCGGAAGAATGGTTTGATTTCATGGAGGACCTCGACCGCTCGAGAGAGGTCGAGCGGGTTCAAGACGCCTGCGATGACGATGACCTCGATGATCCCGTTCATGAGGACGTCGGCGTCTACCAGCCGAACAGCGCTGCCAGCCGCTCATCTTCAATCCGGTTCCAGACGAGATCAGCAACTTTGTCGGGGCGTTGAGGAGAGCATGATCCTACCCTGTCTCCATTCACGTAGAGAACGGCCTCGGACGGTTCGAAGGCTACGCGCCAAGGCACGCCACCATCGAGTTCAAAGTTGTAGCTTTCAATCCCTTCGTTGCGTTCACATGTGATCGTCGGCCCCTTTTCGCGAAGAACACTCTCGAGATGCTCGTATGCTCTCGCAAAGGCCTTATCTTCGGTGCGGCGATCAAGAACATCGCCGCGCAACACCACGTCGGCGTCACGGATCATGACTTCCATAGCATCAAAGATTTCCTGTTGGCTGCCTTTCAGGGCTTCGGTCTGTCCCAACGGTAGACACTCAAAAAACACCCAGCCGTTGCTGCCCAGTTCGTGCTTCGCCCAATGGGTTACAACCATTGCTGATTCTTCCCAGGAGAGCGTCCGCTTGGCTGACAAGCTCCCGAGTGCAAGCTCCACAGGGCTAAAAGCCGTCCTGTCTGAGTTCTGAAAACTGATAATGACTGGTCGGTTGCACGTATCGTCGGTATGGATAGGATCGACAGGCTCCAACCTTGCCTGAAGTCCCAGCTCGTCCAGCACTCGGCCCAAATGTTTCCTGATTTCGCCCATGCGCGAGAGCAGCTCGAATTCCATAAGCAGACATCCTTGATTGATTGTGGCGTCAGCTTCGAGTCCTTTGTTGCAACCAACAAACCCGCGGAAAATCCGGTCAAGAAAGTTCGCCATCCGAACGACTTTCTGGCTGGTCCTGCCGGTCAGCCGTTAACCATGCCTAATGAATTCTTAACAATCGGTGGACACACTTCTCAAGCGGTGAGAAGATTGGCTATCCATCACGCGAGGCCGTGCCTATGTCGTTGCTTCTCATAGCTTTTGTTAGCATCTGACGTTCGACACTGTTCGTTGGCCCTGTGCCAGAACGAGCCACTCGATCGTCAAGGGTATCCTCACCCGCCATGGCTATCGAGATTGCTGAAATGGAAAACTTCCCCAAAAACCGTTTTTGTATGCGGGAGTGCACAGATCGCGCTCTTTTTCAACGCGGAATCAGCTTCCTAATATCGATTCTTCGAACGGCGTAGAGCCAGTGCCAGCCAGATTTCATCGACGGGCTAAGGCATTTATGGCGTCACCAAAACGAGGTGACGACGATGATCGTGAATACACAAATCCATATCAGTGAAGCCCTGGTCGTCGTCGGCTGCCGTCGTTGCGGTCAACCCAACTATTCGCTCATCATCGAGGAGACCGTCATGGAACGGATCGACTACATGCGTTCATACTGCAACCAGCCCACCGAAGACGAAGAATACGCTAGCCTTTACGATGGCCACAAGTTCGTGAACCTTCTCACTGACGAGACGGACGACCTTACCAACGACGCCATCTCAAACGAGACGGACCCGGACGAGCAGGTCGAGGACTTGCTCGAAATGATCCAGGACGCCTTTGACAAAGCGAGTGTCCCTTTTAACCGCCGCTACCGCGATAATCGCGTCCATCCTTGGCGTCACAAATCGAGCGCTTCAACCCGCGGGCGCAGTTCAAAGTAACAACTCTCACAAGTGAATGGGGGGGGGCAAATACCTCCCCCAGTCGCCTCGTCTCTCACGGATCTTCCTATTCGCATCTCCACCCTTATGACCACTAACGCGTCGCGCCAACGTTCGTCCAAAAGGAGGTTAATTATCATGTCCGTCATTTACGCCCGCAAGCGTGCCAAGATCGTCAACCGTATGAAAGCTGGTCTCGGTTTCCTGGACCACACGACAACAAATAATCAGGGCGGGATCCAGCAACCGGAGGAGAACGTTTCGCGCGGTCTTAAGGTAGCGACCATCGATCCAACCACTCCGACACACGTCAAGTTCTGGAACCCGCCGGTACAGGGCCCGGACAAAAGGACGACGACCCGTAAGAGCCGGAAGGTAAGGGACGATGGAAAGCACAACAAAAGCTCAAAGGCAACGGCCCGTGGGTTTACGATCTTCAACGGCGTCATCGTTCAGCACGAGAGCGAGCTTGAGCGCAGGTTTTCACAGTCGGTCCAGGCGCGGAACGACGTTGAGTTCGTATTCTCCCAGTTTCCGCGCTTGGGCTGGGAAGACGACGATCGAACACTGCATCACCACACGGCAGATTATTATGTAAAGTATCGTTCCGGTCTGAAGCGTGCTTTCGTCGTGAAACTGGAACGCAAGCGAGCGGAAATGGAGGACTTGATCAAGCGCATCGAAGCCTACGGTCTTGATGGAAAAGTCGACGATATCCGACTGGTCACTGAGCTTTACGCCACCCATGAACGTGCTGAAAATGCTCGCTGGCTTCTTTGGTCACGCGACAAGCACGACGAGATGGACGTGGCGGCGCTACTGTCAATTGTTGAAAAGATGCAGGGCTGGTTTCGCTTCGGAGATTTGCTTCGCGGTAGCAACGACCCGCGGGCCCGTCGCGTTGCGATCTGGCGTCTCATCGATTCTGGGACGCTTTTTCCTCCGACTGACGAGAAGATCACCGAGGTGACCTGGCTTCGCCGAGCCACAAACTAAGCATCTTCAAGCTTACAGTTATAATCAGAAGAGGATCAGAAAATGGCGCTCAATAAGAAGGGCCGTCGGCAAGAAGGGCCGTCGGCTTAACCACAACCCTGGATTGCTTTTACACCATACCCACTTAACCACCCGCAACCGCTGGGCACGCCTGAATAAAGGGGCGCGAACTAAAGACGTGTTTTTCGAGGACGAGATGGACAATGAGCTGGATGTCGAAATCGAGCGTCTCACCGCATTCAACTACATCGACGACGTCCTCCCGCGTTTTGCGGACAGTTCGATCAGCAGCCGCAGTGACTACAGCGAAGAATGACTTTCGATTTGTCCATTCCCTTTCAACGGAGATTAAAATGACGAACGCACAATCTACCACGAACACCATTCCCCTCGGCAAGTTCAGTGACCCCTCAATGGACTTCGCAACGTTGAAGGCACGCAGTTACCTGTCCAGAGTTCGGCCGACAATGAAGTCGATCTACGTCAAATACAAACGTGAACTCGCCGTCGAAAATGAACTCCGACATGAGGCCGGGTTGCCGTTGTTGCGTCAGACTGGAGGGGCGCGATTTAAAAAAATCATCAAGCTTTTCCCCGCAAGTGAGGTGGCAATGGCACGGCACAGCTTCGAAGAGGTCGGTGAGCTGCTCAGGTCGCCCTGGTTCGGGTCGACCGCTCCATCCAATATTGCCACGGACAACGGCCCCTTCTTTCATTTGGCAGCTCTGGCCAGGCTGAAGAAGCTTCGGGAGCAACGGTGAATGGTTGAACACGAAAGACGCAGTGCCAACGACGCAGGCATTACTGTGAAACCCAGGCCACCGTAACCGCCGCGACGGCGCTAAGCGCATCAGAATTTCATCGTCCAGCTAATTTTTCGCCGGGGCTCTCCGCCCTGGCTCCCCAAACTCGTCCTAAAAAGGAGCCGTTTATGCACTTCTATCCCGTCCCTGCTCGCGCCCCAATTCATTCAATCGTCGTGATGTCTCCCGTCGACCGCATCACCGTCGGCAAGGAGCACTATACGCCCATTCGGCACGACCGAGACGTCATCAAGGTTGTCCACGAAGACGATCCGGCACACGAAATGGTGTTCACGCACCAGGAATTCGGTAATCTCCTCCGTCAGAAAAAGGCTTCGATTCATTACGGCTATCACAAGCCGGAAGTGAAGCTGCTTGAGATCATTTATCGCGGCCGCAAGCTGGAGGAATTCGACGAACGCCGCCGCACGCTCGCACTGATGCGCGAGCGTGTGATTTACTGGTGGCGTGCCAAGCAGGTGAACTCTGTAGAGAAGATCCCGCTCACCGCTGCCTCTCAGGAAATTCTCGACGGCCTCTGGGTCAAGGTCCAGCGCGAATTCAAAGGATCAGTACGCTGCGATGTGAACGGTGACGGGTTCGGTGCGCCGAGCATGTCGACGTTCAAGAAGTTTTTTCGCACCTACAAAAAGTTCAACGACAACCCGCTTTCCCTGATCCAGCGTTACGATGGCTGGAGCAATAAGAAGACCTTTGCCTTGTCGCCTGTGAGCTTGAGCTTCGCGACCCTGGAAGCACGTCGCTACCTGAGCCGTGGCAAGCCGTCCAAGGAGAAAGTCTTCGAGGATTATAAGGCCGCCCTCTTGCTTGAGAACGCTTCGCGGGTCGAACGCGGCCTGGAAGAGCTTCCTCCAGTCGGACGGACGAAGTTCAAGGAGATCATCAAAAGCTTCGCGGCCTTCGACGTCATGGCGAGCCGCGAAGGTGAAGATGCCGCCTTGAAGCACTTCCTCCCCGTCACACGTGGATTCGACGTCGACCGTCCCGGCGCACGCGTCGAAATGGACGAATGGAAGGTCGACCTTAAGACATTCTTCGCGACTTTGGGGCAGTTGCAGAACATCCCGGAAGAACTCCACAGCGAACTCGAAAAGGTCCGCGTCCACTTCGTTGTCGCGATTGACGTCGCCACTCGCTACGTCCCTGCTTTGCACGTTACATTGAACCCGAGCGGCGAAGCGGCTTCCGACGCGCTCCGCATGATCCTGACGGACAAGACCCTCATCTCTGAGCTTGCTGGTGCGAAGACACCGTGGTTTGGATGCGTCCTGCCCGAAGAAATGTTTATGGATAACGGTACGGCTTTCGCGTCCGAAACCCTGGTCAACAAGCTTAAGATGCTTGGCATTGCGGTTACACGGCCGTCGGCAGGAAACGCGCCGGGCCGTGCGACTATCGAGCGCGTATTCGGCACCCTGGGTCCAATCTGGACCTCCTTCTACGATGGCCAGACTTTCCGCAACATTGATGAGAAGGGGAACTATAACCCCGCCGCCTTGACGACTCTTTTTGTCGAAGAACTCGCTAAGAACGCGGTCTTTGGCCTCTGTGACATCTACCATAACCGCCCCCATTCCTCGTTGGGCGGAATGACACCACACAATGCCTGGGTACGTGCGTGCGAGCAATTCGGCTACCGCCATCCGCCGAGCGATCTTGAAATGATCCACGCATTCGGCCTGCCCGCGAAAGCCAAGATTAGCCCCTATGGCATCGTCAAATGGGATATCCCATACGGCAACGAGACCCTGACGAACGAGCGCCTCCAGTACGGTCAGCAGGAATTTGATTTCAAGTACGATCCGGCCCGCATCAATTCCATTGCCGTAAAAGGCACTGAAGGCTGGTTCATCGTCGATAACCTTCTGGGCTTCAACACCGAAGTTTGCGAGGCGGAATGGGTTCTCTCGGGCGAACGCGACGATGTCCGCGACGCAAAGGACGAGGATACGTCTCTCAATCACCGCCTCCACGCAATCAATCGTTTGCGCCGCAACGGGGAGGCCGCAACACTCCGTGCAAACTTCCATCCGATGGTCGTAGACGATGCGAAATTGGTACAGGCACGCAAGCAGATCTTCCACGGCTACGCACCTGTCACGCCGTCAGGTTCCGCCGTTGCTTTGATCTCCGAGCTGACGAAGCCCTTTGACCCGCTTCACGACGGCAGTGTTGGACCGGTCCAGTACCTCCCCCTTGAGGATGAGCCCGAGCAGGTTCCTCAGGCCCCACTCTCCGTGAATGACGAATTCGACGACGACCTCTGATTGTCGCGACCGCTCACCACTCAGGTGGCGGCCTTGCCAGGCCGCCGCCTATGCGCCGACTGTCCCGCCTCGCCGTAAGTGGGTCTCCCCTACCCCAGTGATCTCGAAAGGACACACGATGTCTACTATTTCTGACCTTACCCCTCTCGACCATTTGAAGGCATCTCTCCGGGTCGAATATTCACCTTTGGGCGCTCGCGAGAAGGATCTGGAAAAACGTCTTGCAGGCTTTGTTCAGAACTCACGCGACTTTTTCAATGGTAACGCGGCCTCTGAGCGCTTTCTCTTTGTTCCTGGCATTTCAGGTAGCGGGAAAACCTACACGTTGCAGCATCTGTTCAAGCAGGTGGAGGCGTTCCAGCCTTGGACTGACAACCACGGCCGCGTCATTCGTCCCATGATCAGCGCCCCGACGCCCAAGCAGGCTGGCACCAAGGACCTTCTGATCACCGTCCTTGAGGCAATGGGTTTGCCGTCCGAGGGAAACGAGCGTTCTTTGACCAAATTGGTGAAGGAGCAGATCGTTGCCCAGAAAGTTAAATACATCCACCTGGATGAATTCCAGCACGCAATCCGCTCGGGGACTCCGAAACAGATCGACGGGGTGCGGGATACACTAAAGAATCTCGTATCGATCCCTAGCTGGCCGCTTCATATCATCCTGTCTGGCGTCCCCCTTCTGGATAAAATCCGCGTCGGCGATGGTCAGATCGAGCGCCGTTCGCATGTGGTCGCTTTCCGCCCTCTCGAATGCCCTGCTGACACAAAATTCATCGAAAGCGCCCTTGTGAAAATCATTGTAACACAGTGCGGGCTTGAACTGGATGAGACGTTGATGAAGGACGATTTCGCGGACCGTCTTTGCCGGGCAAAACGTGGTGGATGGGGCTCCATCATCGAAACTGTCCAGAATGCTTGCTTCACCGCAATCGAAAACAACCGTCGGAAGGTTACGGTAAAGCACTTCGCTTATCTCTATCGCATGAGCACAGGCTGCAAGCCTGACGATAACATTTTCACCGCGCCTGAGGCTAAGTACAAGAAGCTGAAGCCTCAGAACGCTCTCATCGATCTCGAAGTCTGAGGAGTGGCCATGACGCTTCCGATCACCGTGCCGTTCAGGGACGACGAGCCTTGGACAGGAGTTGCGTCGCGCCTTGCGATCGCCAACGGATATTCGTCCATGAAGAGCTTCTTGGCTTCGGCTGGGGTACACCCGCGGAACCTTGTAAACGGAGACGTGGAAGAGTCTGAACTCCTGGCCAAATGGTCAGGAGTTCCCGCTGATGCACTTAACCGATATGTTACTCCCACTGCCTCAAAAGGGGGTATCTGGAAGCTGGGGGATGCGTGGTTCTCAAAGGGATCGCGTCGCGCCAACCGAATCCGAATGTGCCCGAATTGCATCATCGAGGATATCGAAACTGGGAATGAAATGCCTAGCGCTCGCCCCCGTTTGCGTGCTCCTTGGTTGACGCGGGCATTCCAAAACTGCGTGGAGCATCGTCGCCCAATTCTTGAAATTGAAGTCCCGATAGAGAGCGTCGATGAGTTTTCACACACCGTCGCAACGTATCTCGAAATGCTCCGGTCGGCGGCCACATCACCGCATGTTCCAGCCAATGTCACGGTCGACACATTTGTGCAGGATCGAATCCTTGGTAGACTTACGCACCAGCACCTCAACATGTTGGAGGTGTACATTGTTACAGAGCTGGCCGAACGCTTTGGTGCCTTCCTGCAAGGATATCGTGAAGCGTTAGGGGAAACTGACCTCGACTTAGATGGCTGCGATGCGCGGACGCTCGGCTTCAATGTGATCGCTGCCGGTCCAGAAGTCATTCGTTCAGTGGTCAAGGCGATTATCGCCTACGTGCGGCCTGTCCAAGACATGTTCATTTTCGGCAATTTCGGGTCTTGGCTGCGTCGCAACAGTGATGTCGTAGCCTTCAAGGCTGTGGTTACGTTGTTCCAAGATATCGCTGAACGTAATATGCCCTTCAGTGTGGGAGAAATGTGCTTTACTCCTGTGCGTCACCGCTACATGCATAACCTTATCAGTGCGAGTGCTGAATACGGGGTGACGACAGAACGCATAAAGAAACTGCTTCTCGATAGCGGCTTCATTCAGGACGCCAGTGGGCCTCCTTCGCGTATTTACATTCCCAACAACGATAGCCTCCGCAACATACTGAAGCCCGCAAGCGTGACTTTGAGCACGACGGAAGCACGGGAGTCCTTGGGTTTCGGTGACCGTGTGATGCGCAACGTTCTTGCCAGCGGCCTTTTGCAACGGGTCGAGGTAACGACGGAAGGCAGGGTATATACACGCATCCGACCAGAGGACTTGCTGGAATTTCAGAGAGCCATGTTTGCGAAGGCTATCGTGACCGCCGAAATTCCCGGCGAATACGCCCCGCTGAAGGCAATCTGCCGGAACTACGCGAAACCCGTCGATCAATTTCTGTCACTGGTCTTCGAAGGAAGGCTTCGTGACATCCTGACCGTGGAAGATCACGAGCACCGTCTCACCAACCTCTACTTCTCTAGAAAGGAAGTGAAGCGCGTTTTGCGAGCGGTCCGCGACTCCGCTGATCGCGAAACCGACCCTCCATTCATTAGTTTTGCGAAGGCGGAAAGGCAACTCGCCTGCAGGACGTCGACAATCCGAATGCTGACAGAGACAGGCCATCTTGATGCGGTCGAGGGACGTAAAAGCGGCTTCATGCACCGTCATATGTTAGTCTATTCGCGCTCGCTTGATCAGTTTTGCAAAACCTACATTGCAATTTCTCAGATCGCGAAAGCACATGGCACCCATCCAAAGGCAGCGTCGGAACAACTTGCTGCTCTTGGTATCCTTCCGGTGATTGGAGGCGAAAGCTGTGGTTCCGGCAACTCGCAAACTACGCGCTTCTATCGACGAGCTGATGTTGATCATCTGAAGCTTGTGCGCCGGACTGGTTCCCGGAAAGCTGGTTCAGTGGTCAAATGAGAGGAATATCAAACCGATTTAATAAAAGCCCGCATTTGCGGGCTTTTTTGTGCCCAATTTTCGGTTGGCTGGGATACGCGAAGTCGCGACGAAAATGACTAACCAATCGACGGGGCGTCACGAAAGGCCCGGGAAACAAGGGGGTTCTAGGAGGCCCAGGATCGATCTTCCGCGACGCTAACACTCCACAGCAATCGGCCCCAAGCACCAGCATCGAGTGCAGCACCGATGGTCTCTATCACCGGTGCTGCTTTGCGGGTTCAAACAACGCGACCGAGCCGGTGGTACAGGTTCGAGTATTTTACCGCTTCCGGCTGCTCCTTGATTTCCTGCAGATAGTGACTGATCGCGACCCGGATCAGTTCGAAGTCCTGGTTTGAGAAGACGGCTCTCGATCGTTCGGGTTGTGACGTCTTGGTCTCAGTATTTGTCGACATTTCAGCTCCTCCGTTGAAAGTGTACCTCGAAGGAGCATCGCTCCTTCGAGGCGTATGATCCTGCAGCTCAAGCTGCAAACTGGTTCATCGTGTTGTGCTCTCCAGCCGCCTTCAGCGCCGCATCGCCACCGAAGTATTCCTTGTGATCGTCGCCCAGATCCGAACCGGCCATATTCTGGTGCTTCACCGCTGCGATCCCCTGGCGAATCTCCTGGCGCTGAACGCCGGCGACGTAGCCAAGCATTCCCTGATCGCCGAAGTAATCCTTCGCAAGATTGTCGGTCGAAAGCGCCGCCGTGTGGTAGGTCGGCAGGGTGATCAGATGATGGAAGATGCCTGCTCGCTTTGCTGCGTCACGCTGAAATGTCCGGATCCGCTCATCAGCTTCTTTGCCGAGTTCCGTACCGTCGTAGTCGACGCTCATGAGCTTCGCACGGTCATACTCCGAAACGTCCCTACCCTGCTCGACCCACGCGTCAAAGACCTGCTGCCGAAAGTTCAGCGTCCAGTTGAAGGAAGGCGAGTTGTTATAGACGAGCTTCGCGTTCGGAACGACATCGCGGATGCGGTCGACCATCCCGGCGATCTGCTCGATGTGCGGTTTCTCGGTCTCGATCCAGAGAAGGTCCGCGCCGTTCTGGAGCGCATTGATGCAATCGAGCACGCAACGATCGGCACCCGTGCCGGGTCGGAACTGGTAGAGGTTCGAGCGGAGGCGCTTCGGACGAAGAACCTTCTCGCCACGGGTCAGCAGGACGTCACCGTTCGATCGCTGGCCCGCGGCGACCTCCTCGCAATCCAGAAACGAATTGTACTGGTCGCCGATATCGCCTTCGGAGACCGAAAAGGCGATCTGTTTGGTCAGCCCGGCGCCCAAAGAATCCGTGCGAGCCACGATGACGCCGTCGTCCACTCCCATCTCGAGAAAGGCGTAGCGCAACGCACGGATCTTCGCGACAAAGTCTTCATGAGGGACGGTAACTTTACCATCCTGATGACCACACTGCTTCTCGTCGGAGACCTGGTTTTCGATCTGAAGAGCGCAGGCCCCTGCCTCGATCATTTTCTTGGCGAGCAGGTAGGTCGCTTCGGCATTGCCGAACCCGGCATCAATATCGGCTATGACCGGGACGACGTGCGTTTGGAAATCATCGATCGCGGAGGTGAGCTGCCGTTCCTTGACAGCATCGCCTGCCTCCCGGGCTTTGTCGATTTGCCGGAATATGTCGCCCAGTTCACGAGCATCGGCTTGCCGCAGGAACGTGTAAAGCTCGTTGATCAATGCCGGTACAGTCGTCTTCTCGTGCATCGACTGGTCTGGCAGCGGCCCGAACTCCGAGCGTAACGCGGCGACCATCCAGCCGGAGAGGTAAAGGTAGCGCCGCTCCGTGCTTTTAAAATGCTTTTTGATCGATATGATCTTCTGCTGACCGATGAACCCATGCCAGCACCCGAGCGACTGCGTGTACTTGGACGGGTCGTTATCATACGCGTCCATGTCTCGCCGCATGACCTTGGCGGTGTATTTGGCGATGTCGAGGCCGGTCTTGAACCGGTTCTGAAGCCTCATCCTCGCAACGGCCTCGGGTGTCATTCCAGTCCAGCATTCATTCCCACCAATCAGGTGCTCGGCTTCTTCGAGTAGCTTTTGATACGACATGAGACCCTCCAATGTTTCTGTCCATGGGAGGATAACAGCCGGTAAGGCCATGGCGAGCCACGCTGAAGTCAAGCTGTCAAACTTTACAGAAGTTCTTCGTAATGCTGTAATGCTTGTATGGATAATCGTGTTTACCTTGGGCCGCGCTTGCGAAGACTTCGCCGGGACTTGGGCCTGAAGCAGGTAGAGATGGCGAGCGACCTCGACATCTCGCCATCCTATGTCGCGCTGATGGAACGCAATCAGCGCCCGGTGACAGCTGAAATACTGCTGCGACTGGCCAAGGCATATAAGATCGATTTTAGCGAATTTACCGCTGACGCAGGCCAGGATCTTGTCGCGCAGTTACGGCTTGCAGCACGAGACGCGATCTTCACTGACATCGATTTGAATGCGGTCGATATCGCGGATATCGCACACAGCTTTCCCGGGTTTGCTGAAGCGCTGCTGCGACTTTACACGGCATACAAAGAGGAGCAGTTCGCTTTAGCCGACCGGCGCCAACACACGACAAACGATGGACGCCCGTTTGAAGGGGATTCCATCGCCGCCGTCAGAAGCTTTCTAGCCGCCCGAAAGAACTACTTCCCGGTTTTGGACACGCTGTCGGAAAAGCTGGCGGGCCGGGTAAGCCAGGGCGGCGGTTTGCCAGCCTTCCTCCAGAACGAGCACGGGTTTAAAGTCCGAAGGCTTCCCGCAGAGGTGATGTCAGGATCCCTCCGGCGACTTGACTGGCATCGCAAGGAACTGCTGCTCAACGACGCTCTGGATCATTCAAGCCAGAATTTCCAGATGGCGCAGCAGCTCGCCTACCTCGAGTTTGAGAACGAGATTGCAAGCACCGTTGCCGAAGGGAATTTCGAATCGCAGAATTCGGAGCGGCTTGCTCATCGAGCTATCGCTGCCTATTGCGCGGGGGCAATCCTGATGCCGTATGCTGCCTTTGCCAAAGCTGTGGAGGCTCGCCGATACGATCTAGACTCATTAGCTCGTTTCTTCGGGACGAGCTTCGAGCAGACTGCGCACCGGCTCACGACGCTCCAGAAGCCCGGACACGAGAGAGTTCCCTTCTTCTTCATAAAGGTCGACGTTGCCGGAAACGTCTCCAAGAGACTGAACAGCGGCGCCTTTCCCTTTGCACGACACGGCGGCGGCTGTCCGTTGTGGACGGTCCATCAGGTGTTTACCTCTCCAAGGCGGGTCGTGACACAATGGATGGAGCTGCCTGATGGCCAAAGGTTCTTCTCGATAGCTCGAACCGTGCACTCGGGCGGTGGCAGCCACGGCCTTCCGAGCGTCGACCGCGCGATCGCGATCGTCTGTGAGGCTCGATATGCAGACCGGCTTGTCTACGCCTCAGAGCACCCTCAGACACATAAGCCGACGCCTATCGGCATTGCGTGCCAGCTCTGTCAGCGCACAGAATGCACTTCTCGTGCCGAACCGCCGATTGGACGGCAGGTACTTCCGGACAACTATCGGAGGACGGAGGCTCCGTTTGGGTTCTCCGACGCGTAGCCCGACTGAGGACGCGTACGATGTGCTCGACATGAGCAAGAAGGGTAATAGCGCTTTGCAAACTAACGGATGCTGCGAACGTGTCGGCGAGCCGGGGATCATAACTCGAAGGCTTTCCAACCCTGCTGAACACGGGCTCAGCAGGGCCGTTTTGACAATTGGGTCGGTCCTACAAACCCATTGACAGGCCGGAGCAGCTCTCAGCAGGAACGCCTACTTCTTGGCGAAGGCGAGACCCGGATCGCCCTGTTTCTCGAAGGTCTGGATTTCCTTGTTGAAGTATTTGCCGTCCGCGCCTTTCTCGACGCTGCGCAGATAGATGTTCTGGGTGATGTGCCGGCTGGCGGGATCGATCGTCACAGGGCCACGCGGACTGGTCCATGCCAGACCTTTGACGGCCTCGACGGCCTTGGCCGCATCCTGCTTGCCGCCGGTTGCCTCGATCATTTTTGCGATGACATGCATGCCATCGAATGCGCCGACGGCCGGGAAGGAAAGTTCGGCGGGGTTGCCGATCGCCTTCTGCGCCGCTTCGACGAAAGCCTTGTTTTCCGCAGAGTCATGCGACACCGCATAGTGGAAACTGGTGGTAAGGCCGAGGCCGGCTTCACCGAGGGCGGGAAGATCGGATTCCTGCGTCAGATCGCCCGTCGCGAAGAACTTGATGCCTGCTGCCTTGAGGCCGGTGTCGTTATAGGCCTTCACGAAGGCAAGCGTCGGCGGGCCGGATGGCAGGAAGGTGAACAGCGCCTGCGCGCCGGAATCCTTGATCCGCTGCATCAGGGGTGCGAAATCCGTTGTCGAAAGCGGCATCCGGATGGATTCGACAACCTGCCCGCCCTCTTTCTCGAACGCTGTTTTGAAAGCCGTCTCGGCATCGGCGCCTGGGCCGTAATCGCTGACCAGCGTGATCGTCTTGGTGACGCCGCCGTCCTTGGCGACCTTGGCGAGCGGCGTGGCCGTCTGCCAGGTGGTAAACGAGGTGCGCACCACATAAGGGCTCGCGTTCACGATTGCGGACGTGGCGGCGTTCATGACAACCATCGGCACATTGCCCTGCTGCAGCATGGGGGCCGCCGCCATCGCGTCTGGCGTGAAATAATATCCGGCGAGATACTGGACCTTCTCGCGAACGATCAGCTCCTGCGACATCGCTTTGGACTTGGCGGGATCGGCGGTCGGCACGTCGCGATAGACCACCTCGATCTCGTTATCGCCAACCTTCTTGCCGTTCAGGGCAAAGAAGGCATCGATACCGGCTTTGAAGTTTTTTCCCTGCAGCGCGAATGGGCCCGAGAAGGGACCGACGACGCCGACCTTGATGGTCTCGGCATAGCTGGCTCCCGACATCAAGGTCAGTGCGAAAACAGTTGAAATCAGCGTCTTCATTAGGCTCTCCCGTGCCATGTGTCGCATCGCCTCCCGATGTAACGTTGCGAGAAGATTGCATGCGGTGCTGCAATGTAAAACCGAAATCGGCGTGTCAGCCGATTGCTATCCGTCAAATATCGCGCGGGGCATCGCGGCCGAGCGCGGTGATGTTGAAAGCGAGCTCGCCGGCCAGCCGCAGGCCCGCACCCGCCGCCATCACGATATGCGGCAGGACCAGCCATTCCAGCGTCCAGGCAGCGCCCGAGCGTTCCTGCTCGTGGACCATGGCGAGTTGCATGCCGGAAAGCTGGACCGCGGTGTAACGCGAAAGAGCGACAAGCGCTTCGGCCGCCACCGGGTTCTGCTTGTGCGCCATGGCCGATGAGGCACCACCGCCCGACAAGGTTATCTCGCCACCCATTTGCGCGAGAAGAGCGATATCCTGTCCAAATTTGCCGAGGCTTCCGGAGATCGTGGCAAGGATGCCGGCGAACTCGGCAAGCCTGCTCCGCTGGCTCTGCCATTGCGGAGCATCGGCAAGACCAAGCTCGGCGGCCATCATGGCGCGCACTTGAGCCGCGTGATCACCCAGTTTTTCCAGCGTGCCGACGGCACCGCCAAACTGCAGCGCAAAGCCATCTTCGGCAAAGGCGGCAAGCAGATGTTTCTGCCGGATAAGCGGATGGCGCCAGGCATCCACGCGGTCCGATACCTTGATCGGCAAAGCCGCCTGCATGCGCGTATGCCCCATCATCGCGCGGGAACCGTTCGCCCGGTCCAGTTCACTGAACCGCTCGGCCAGATCCTGCAGTCGCCCTAACAGAAGTGTGGCGACCGATTTCAGGCGCAGCATCAGTGCGGTGTCGATCACATCCTGGCTCGTCGCGCCGAAATGGACATGCGGGGCCGCCTCATCCCCGATCACACTACGCAGCTGTCGGACCAACTCCGGCACGACGACACCGTCGCGGCCGGTCGCCTGCTTCAACTTGGCCATGTCGGGCGAAAACGACGCGCATGCCGCAGCGATCGCCTGCGCGGATGCATCCGGTATAAGACCGCTTTTTGCCTGGGCGGTGGCGAGAGCCGCTTCGAACGCCAGCATCGCCGCGATCTCGGCCTCTGGAGCAAGGAGCCGAGACACCTCCTCATCGCCGAGCAGACCGGACAGGAAGGGATGTTCGAATGCGGAAACGGTCATGCCGGAATTGTCACCTTGCTGGTCTCTCTTAGAGTGGCCGTCAGATATCGAAGAATATCGTTTCCTTGTCACCCTGGAGATGGATGTCGAAGCGAACCGTATCCCCGTCCCGCTGCCCGATCAGGGTCGGCACCCGCACGCGATGCTCGATGCGGGCAAGGACCGGATCCTCCGTATTGGCGGTTTCCTCGTCGGAGAAATACATCCGCGTCTGCAGGCCAAGATTGATGCCACGCGCCACGATCCAGAACGTGACATGAGGCGCCATCAGCCGGCCGTCCCGGAACGGCACCCGCCCGGGCTTGATCGTTTCGAACGCGAACTCGCCGGTTGCCATATCGCCGGGACAACGGCCCCACCCCAGGAAATTGGGATCGGCTGCACCGCGCGTTTCCGACGGGCTGTTGTAGATCCCGTCCGCGTCGGCCTGCCAGATCTCGATCAGCGCATCCTTCAGCGGTGCGCCGGCACCGTCATAGACAAAACCCCTGATGGTGATCCGTTCGCCCTTGGTCTTGTCGCTGGCCATCGGCCCGGACCCAAGATCTTGGTCGTAGATGCCTTCAAGGCCTGCGAAATTCGGCGTGCAACCGATATGCACGTAAGGCCCGGCGGTCTGGGATGGCGTTTCTTTGAGGTAGTTCAGCGGCTGCGCCATGATCAATTGCCTTCCAGACGATTTTCGAAAAGGGTCGAGCGGCGCCCGCGCAGGATGATATCAAACTTGTAGGCCCGCAGATCGTGCGGGATCGAGGCATTCATGTCGAGCGGTGCGATCAGGCTTTCGATCGCGTGCCGGTCCGGGATCGTCTTGACGATCGGGCAGAGCCAGATCATCGGATCGCCCTCGAAATACATCTGGGTGATCAGGCGCTGGGCAAAACCGTGCCCGAATACCGAGAAATGGATGTGCGCCGGACGCCAGTCGTTGACGCCGTTCGGCCAGGGGTAAGGACCGGGCTTTATCGTCCGGAAACAGTAATAGCCCTCTGCATCCGCGATCGCCCGGCCGAAACCGCCGAAATTGGGATCGAGCGGTGCAAGATAGCTTTCCTTCTTGTGGCGATAGCGTCCGCCGGCATTGGCCTGCCAGAATTCGACGAGAGCCCCCGCAACGCCCTTGCCCCGTTCATCGAGCACACGGCCATAGACCATGATGCGCTCGCCGATCGCGGATTCACCGGGCTTGGCGTAGTTGACGATCAGGTCGTTATCGAATTCGCCGAGAATGTTGTGACCGAACACCGGCCCGGTGATTTCGCTGCGCGTGCCTTCGAGCGAGATCAGCGCCCGCTGCGGCGAGCGCAAGACCGAGGTCTTGTAGCCGGGCGTGTATGCCGGAGGGTGCCTCTCCCGGTCTCGGGCAAAGAAGGGTGTCGTTTCTGGTGGTGCGTTGCTCATTTCTGCTCCTCCGCAGCAGGCTTAGCCGCATCGATTTCGGCATAGGTGGCCTTGGCGATCTTGAAAGCGTGGTTGGCGGCGGGCACGCCGGCGTAGATCGCCACATGCATCAGCGCCTCGCAGATATCGTCGCGCGTCGCTCCCGTATTGGCCGTGGCGCGGATATGCATCGCCACCTCTTCATCATGGCCGAGTGCGGCCAGAAGCGCGATCGTCACCATCGACCGTTCCCGCTTCGACCATTGGTCCCGCGACCAGACCGAGCCCCAGGCGCCTTCGGTGATCAACTGCTGGAACGGCTGGTCGAACGGCGTCTCGTTGGCAAGAGCACGGTCCACATGCGCCTCGCCGAGAACCGAGCGGCGCGTCGCCAGTCCCTGCTTGTAGCGTTCCGACGGGATGGAAGCTTCTGCCATGTCGTTCAGGACTCCAGTTCTTCGAGAAAGCCGCGGACCAATGCCGCGTAGGCGCCAGGCGCTTCGATGCAGGGTATATGCGCCGTGCCTTCGATGACTTCATAGCGTGCACCGGGAATGAGATCCGCAAGCGACCGCACCAGTTCGGGCGGGGTCGATCCATCTTGATCGCCTGCGATGCAAAGCGTCGGCACCGCGATCCGGGCTGCCTGCTCCGTGTAATCCGCCTTGCTGATCGCAGCACATGTGCCGCTGTAGCCGAGGGCGGGTTGGCGCACCAGCATGTTGCAATAGGCCTTGTAGGCGGCATTTCCGGGCTCGCGGAATGCTGCGGTGAACCATCGCTGCATGACAGGTTCGAGAATGCTGCCGATCCCGTTTTGCTCGACGGCGCCGATACGGTCAGCCCACATCTGCGGTGTCCCGATCTTGTGCGCCGTGTTGGAAAGGATCAGCGCGCGAACGAGATCCGGCCGCGACACGTAGAGGCTCTGGGCAATCAATCCACCCACGGAAAGGCCGCAGACGATGACATCGGACAGGCCGAGATGATCGAGCAGGGCTGCAAGCTCACCGGAAAGGTCCTCGATGGAATAGGGAGGGTTTCCGAGATCCGACAACCCGTGACCACGCTTGTCGTAGGTGAGGACTGTATAGTCACCCGCCAGCTTAGGGATGACGTGATGCCAGATGCGGCTATCCGTGCCGAGCGAGTTGACGAGCACAACGACCGGCCGGCTATCTCCTGCCCAGTCGATGTCATAGTGAACTGTGACGCCGTCGAGATCGACAAACTGCATGAACCAAATCCTCCCGGGCACAGTGTTCGCACTGGCATGCGGTTAAGTAAAATGATAATTTTCGGCCATTGCTTAACCGTTAGGTTATGGATTTGGACAATCTCAAGATCAAGTTCCGCCACCTGCAGACCTTTGTCGAGGTAGCCCGGCAGAAGAGTGTCGTGCAGGCCGCAAAGATGCTGAATGTCAGCCAGCCGGCGGTGACAAAGACCATTCGCGAGATGGAGGAGGCGCTTGGCGTGACGGTGTTCGAGCGCGAAGGCCGCGGCCTGCGCCTGACGCGGTCAGGGGAAGTGTTTCTGCGCCACGCCGGGACCACGCTCGCCTCCTTGAAGAGGGGAATGGATGCCGTCTCCACCACCCGTTTCGGCGACACGATGCCGCTGCGGATCGGCGCACTTCCGACGGTCGCCAGCAACATCATGCCGCGGGCAATGACGCTTTTTCTTGCCGAGAATGCAGGCGGCCAGGTCAAGATCGTGACGGGCGAGAATGCCGTCCTGATGGAACAGCTACGCCTCGGCGATCTCGATCTGGTGGTGGGACGGCTTGCGGCGCCCGAGAAAATGGCGGGGTTGAGCTTCGAGCATCTCTATTCGGAACAGGTCGTGTTTGCGGTCCGCACCGGGCATCCTCTGCTCGAGGCGAAACAGTCGCTCTTTGAGACGCTTGGCAATTTCCCGATCCTGATGCCGACGCGCGGATCGATCATTCGGCCGGTCGTCGAGCAGTTTCTGATCACCCACGGCATTACCGATCTCCCGGTCCAGATCGAGACGGTTTCCGATACGTTCGGTCGCGCCTTCGTCCAGACCAGCGACGCTATCTGGATCATCTCCCACGGCGTTGTGGCGGCCGATATCGCCCACGGCCTGCTGGCAACGCTGCCCATCGACACGGCGGAGACGAAGGGTCCGGTGGGGCTGACCCTCAAGGCCGAGGCCGGCGTCCCTGCGCCGCTCGATATTCTGATGCAGACGATCCGCCAGGCGGCGCGCGACATTGCAGGGGCGGCGGGCAAACGCGATTGACGACCGCAGGTCACCGTGATCGAACGGACGAATAAAGGCATGAGGGAGCGTAGAATGCAGGATCGGGAATTGTTGGAGGCGATGTTCCGCGCAGCGGTAAAGGCAGCCGATCCTCTAACCGGCATCAGCCGGCACCTGCCTGAGCCGCCACAGAACGGCCGTACCGTAGTCGTTGGCGCCGGCAAGGGTGCAGCCCAGATGGCAGCAGCGCTGGAAACGATATGGCTCGGGGAGCTCTCAGGCGTCGTCGTCACCCGTTACGGCTACGGGTGCGAAACACGGTTGATTGAGGTTCTGGAGGCGTCTCACCCTGTGCCCGATGCGGCCGGTCTCGCCGCTGCGGTGAAGATCATGGAAACGGTCTCTAATCTGACGGAACGGGATCTGGTGATTGCACTGGTCTGCGGCGGCGGGTCTGCCCTTCTGCCGGCGCCACCGGAGGGACTGACGCTCAATGACGAGATCGCGCTCAACGAGACCCTGCTGGCATCGGGCGCGCCGATTTCAGCGATGAACGTTGTCCGCAAGCATCTGTCGACGATCAAGGGTGGCCGTCTTGCGGCAGCAACCCAGGCCAGGGTCGTCAGCCTGATCGTCTCCGACATCCCCGGCGACAATCCGGCCTTTGTCGCGTCCGGCCCGACAATCCCCGACGAAAGCACGCGGCACGATGCCTTGGCCATCGTCGAAAACTACGGACTCAATCTCACGCGGGCCATGATGGCGCATCTGACGTCGCCCGCGGCCGATGCTCCGGATCCTTCAGACCCGGTTTTCGCCCGGAACGAGCATCACGTCATCGCCTCGGCCGGCGTTTCGCTGCAGGCCGCCGCCGAGATAGCGCTGGCACACGGCCTGACGCCGCATATCCTGTCGGATTCCATCGAAGGTGAAGCGCGCGATGTGGCGCTCGTTCATGCAGCGATTGCGCGGGAAATTGCAAAGCACGACCGGCCGTTCGCCAAGCCTGCCGTGCTTCTCTCAGGTGGCGAAACGACTGTGACGCTGCGCTCCGACGGCGGACGTGGCGGACGCAACGGCGAATTCGCACTGGCCCTTGCGCTCGCTATCGACGGCCTCGAGATCACTGCGCTGACAGCCGATACGGATGGGATCGACGGCTCCGAAAACAACGCCGGCTCCTTTTGCGACGGCAGCACGACAAGGCGACTGATCGCGGCCGGACAGGATGGACGCGCGCTTCTGTCACGCAACGACAGCTATACCGGCTTCGAAGCGACCGGTGACCTGTTCGTCACCGGCCCGACGGGCACGAATGTCAACGATTTCAGGGCGATCCTGATCCGGTAATCCGGCTGTCGTTCACTGCAGTTGCGGTTTCAGAAGGAAGTCGTTGCGGTCCGCCGATTTCACGCGAAGCCAGGCTTCACGGCCGTCACGGAGAACACGCATGGGAATTTCGGCACCGGGCGGTCCGCTTTCCCAAACCTTGCGGTAGAAGTCAGCCAACCCGTCGACCTCGCCGTCGCGGATTTCCGAGATGACGTCGCCACGCTTGAGACCTGCCTTTGCGGCCGGACCATTTTCGGTGACGCTCATGACAACGACGTCGCCATTCGTTTCTGCCGAGAACGCGCCGAGCCAAGGGCGCGGCTGGCGCTTCAATTCGCCGCTGTTGAGCAGGTCATCCAAGATTGGAGCCAGTAGGTTGATCGGGACCACCATATTGATATCGGCGATCTCTCCGCCCTTGCTCATCTGCAGCCGTAGCGAGCCGACGCCGATCAACCGGCCTTCGGCATCGACCATCGCGGCGCCTCCCCAGGAGGGATGCGCCGGCGTGATAAAGATCGCCTCGTCGAGCAGGTACTCCCAGTATCCTGCGAACTCCTGCTTGGCGACGATATTGCCGCGCACATACTGGCCCTCCCCGTCCGCAAAAACGATCGGATCTCCGACAGCAGCATTGTCGGAATCCCCGATCTCGAGCGCAGGCAGTTCCAAGGGCGCCAAGGCCTGCACGAGACCGAAGCCGCTTTCCTGATCGTAGGCGAGTGCATGGCCCGGGACCTTGCGGCCATCACGGCTCGTGATCCACACGTCATCGGCCTCGGTAATCAGATAGCCGATCGTCAGGATAAGACCGTTTTCCCGGATGACCACACCGCTGCCTTCGCGCCGGACGCCGAGAGCATCGGCCGTGAACGCGTTATCGGGAATGGAGGCGCGTACCGCGACGACGGACGCCAAGATTTTTTCTATATCCACGATGCCGATCCTTATCTTGTCGCGGTAGGGGCGCGGCCGCCTAGCCGAATTGATTGATCGCAAACTGCACGCTGTTTCCAAGCGACAGGGTCAAAATATGATTTTGCGCGGACCGGTTCAAGAGGTTGCTTCCAGACATGGAAAGGCCACCGGAGTTACCCGGCGGCCTTCCAAATTACTTGACGTCTAACCGTTGGATCAGTTGGCTGGGGTCAGCGTAACCGAAGTACCTGTTGCAGCAACGTTCAGGCCGAGCTGGCCGGTGATGCTGACAGTCTGGAGATGGATCGAACCGGATGTGCCGCCGACGAGAATGTTGGCGCCGATGCCGGCACCGACAGTCGCTTCAGCCGTTGCGCCCTGGTAGAGGCCGCCGAGCGAACCGTGGTGATAGCCAGCTGTCGGTGCGAAGACTGCCCAGATCAGGCGGCTGCGCGTGGTGAAGCCGAGATCGACACCCATCTTGCGAATGACGCCGGTGTACTGATCGATCGGCTCGCTGCCCATCGTGGACGAGAAGGTGCATTCGGCTTCCTTGGCGGAACCGATGACGTAACCGACGCCACCGCCGACCTGGCAGTCGAGATAGCCGATACGGACGCCGCCGCGCTGGTCAGCTTCCTGGTATGGTGCATCCCTGCGCGAAATCACGTCTGCAGAAAAGGCGGTCGTTGCGGTGAGAACGATCGGCAGGGCGGCAACAGCCGCGGCGAAAGTCTTATTCATCCCTGTACTCCATTTAATTCTTCTTTTACCGCGACCTCACCTCTTGGTCGGTCGCAGGCAGCGAACATAAACGCACATGACTCCGAATCGATCCCGTCATCGCTACACGAAATGTCACGCCGGATTCCAGAACGTGAGTGGATTGCATTGGCGGCGCCCGTCGAAAAGCCATGATCGGCTGGCGGCGCCCGTTCAGGGATCGGTGAAGCTGATCGTCCGCAACCGGATCTGATCCTGACGCGGCTCACGGGCGAAAAGGATGGCCCCCGAAGCTTTCGATTGCGCGGGAACGTAATCGAAGGTGACATCCGCCTGTTCGACGGCCGCATCACCATCCATGACCTCGCCGCGCACGACGACCGCTGCCGCCGTTCGGTTAGCGCTGTTGGAAACATCGAACCGGATGCGGTAGCCGCCCTCGACCGGCATGCGTTCGGTGATCTCGATACGGAACGCGGGTGAGACTTTCTCTTCGATTACGGCGCGCCAGCCAACCCAGCCTAGGACGCCCGCAACAATCAGCGTCGAAACGATCGCAGTGACCCACTCGATCCAGTGTGCCTCACCCTTTTCGGTGACCTTGCCGATATCGCTCGTGTCTTTCATCAGGGCCTCGCTAAAGGATCAGTCGGGCCGCGGCAGCGCCGATCGCCCCCGGGAATGAGAGGACGATGACCGAGATCAGCACCGGCGTTGCGGCCATGCCATCCAGCCGGCCGAAGATCCACAACACATAGAGACTGACCAGCATCGCGACCATATAACCGGGAAGCGTGTAGCGGAAGAAGATAGGCCAGCGTGAGCTGTCTTCCGGCATTCTGTGCCCGCCGCGAAAAGACACCGCATAGACGAAACAGTGCATGATGGCGATCGACACCAGGATCGTCAGCACCCCGTGCCAGTTCATCATCTTGTAGGAAATCAGGACGACTTCTTCCGTCGGCGCGACATTGAGGTTGAGAAACAGCGCACCGATCGCCATCAGAAACAGCTCGCGCACGTAGTTCGTCGAAAGACTGTCGGGAACGGCATCTGATGACTGGGACGTCTCGTCGTCCTCGTCGTCAGCGTTATCCTCTCCACCCAGCTGGGAGCGCCCGAGCATGGCGCCGATGCTTGCCGGCACCGCCTGGATGGCGATCTTGCCGATGATGGTTGCCATGGGCATATCGGCCTTCAGCACGCCGAGCATCACAAGTGCCGCACCACTCATGACGATCCCGAGCGCGAAGGCCGTCAACGCGTCGCGCACGGCCTGCCAGAAGGTAGAGGTCCGCTCAAACCCGATGAGATGCGCAAGCACGATCAGGAGCGGGATGTTGACGAGGAGCAGGATCAGGAGCCGGGATTGCTCGATATAGAAACCCAGTTCCCACAGCTCCATCGTCATCAGCATGGGAATGCCGAACAGCATCGCGCCCGCGGCACCCCGGCCAAGGCCCACGAGAAAGCGCCGCAATTCGCCATCGGCTTGCGTCTTGCTGTTTTCGATACTGGCAGTTCCGCCCAAACCGGTCGCTTTCGCTTACACGCCTGAATGGCATAGATAGGAACATGGCCCCGATTGGCTAGCTATCCCTCTGCCGATAAAAGGACTTATCCTCAGTTTGCGGAAGGGCTTCTTAACGATGGCGACACAATTTCTGATCGATGGACGACAAGACGCGCCGGTGACCATCCTTCTTGCGCATGGCGCAGGCGCCCCGATGGACTCAAGCGCGATGAAAGCGGTCACTGAGGCTCTCGCTGACGAAGGGTTTCGCGTGGCGCGGTTCGAGTTCGCATACATGGCGGCGCGGCGTGAAAGCGGCAGCAACCGGCCGCCACCGAAAGCCGAACGATTGCAGGAGGAATACCTAAAGGCAATCACCGACCTTGATGTGAAATCCCTTTTGGTGATCGGCGGAAAATCCATGGGCGGACGCGTCGCCAGCATGGTTGCTGACCAGGAGTTTGCCGATGGCAGGATCGGCGGTCTCCTCTGCCTGGGTTATCCGTTCCACCCGCCGGCCAAACCGGACAAGCTCCGCACCGCACATCTGAGCGACCTTAAGACGCCGACGCTGCTCTGCCAGGGAACCCGCGACCCGCTCGGCAGCGAAGAGGAGGTCAAAGGCTACGATCTTTCGGACGCGATCGAACTCCTGTGGCTTCCCGATGGCGATCACGATCTGAAGCCGCGAAAAACCGTTTCAGGCTATTCCGCCGACGATCACCTGAAGACGGTTGCGACCCACGTCAAAAGCTGGTCCGCGCGGCTTTGATGCTCACTACCCCGTCTTTAGTCTTAGTCTAACGGTCGAAAATGTCCTGCCACTGTTTCTCGCCCATCATGCAATCGCTCTTGGGCGCCGAAGCAATCTTCATGACTTTCTCCGGTGGCGTGATGCCGCTCACCTCCATCACCAGCTTGCGGCGCACCGCGACTGCGAAATCCTCGATGCGGTGAACCGGGAGAACGAAGGAGCCCGGACCACCCGTCACGCAATCCGCGTAATACTTGTCCAGGCCGCCCGGTGCACCAGACGGTCGCAGCATCAGAGCCAGACCGTTGATGACGATTCCGGCCTCGACCGCCTTGTTCCTTGCAGGCTCAACCGGGTTGCCGGAATTGTTGGGCCCATCGCCCGAGATATCGATGACCTGGCGCATGCCCCTCAGCGGGTTGGAGACGATCATCGTCGCCCCTTGCGTGATCGCCGCGGAAATCGACGTCCGCCTTTGTGTCTCGATCGGACGCGCTGCCAGTTTTTGCGTAAAGACGAGCGCATCCTGCGCATTTTCGATCACGTGCCAGTCGATGACCGACCCCGGCACGACCCCGCCAGCCCATTCGAAATAGCTGATCGCAATGCGGCCGGTCATGCCGGACCTGACCGCATCGAGAAATTCCCTGTGCTGGAGAGCTTCGATATAGCCTTCGCGCTGGATGGCGACCTCTTCGAAATCCATGGAACGGGAGGTATCGACGGCGAGGACGAGTTCGACATCGACCTCGCCAGACGGACCGCCCGCAGTGGCAGGCGATTGTACGACGAGCGTTGCAGCCGAAGACAGGCTGATCAGCATCGCGAGTGTTGCAAGCATCTGGACTCCAATCACTGCGTTTGTACTGGTGAAAACAGTAACACAGGATTGAAAAGCTTCGATGCAGTTGCGCGAACTCGACTTCAACTCTCAGTGATGAGACTCATTCTGCAGGCGTCACCTCCTGCTGGGCGCCTTGTGTGAGCGCTTCGACCAGGCAATCCATGATCGCTTTTCTGAGCGCGTAGGTGTTTGCGCTGGTTCGCTTGCGGTCAAGGCACTGCGCGGCTTCGATCAGGCTCATACCGTGGTGGACGACAATCTGATGGGCCCTGTTCATGGCCCAGTATTCGACTGAAGAACTCTGGTCTTCAAACCTGTGGCTTACTGCGTCCAATGTGGCCTCACTAGATAAATGCATCGTGACGGCGAATCATTTGCTGAGCAGAATCTAGCGCAACAGTATAGATTCGTGAATCCTGCACGGATTTGCTTCGCGGCAATAAACAGTCCAAATTTGCAAGCAAAAACAATCACTGTTAGTTCTTATGAATGAGATCTTCCCCATGATATGAATATATATCACGTTTCTGGCGCGAGGCTTGTCGGCATGCCGCCGGCATTGGCCAGTTTACCGCGGGACGACCATCGGTTTTCCCGTCACCGGATCGGCAATGATCATCGATTTCAAACCGAAAGCCTCGTCGAGATTGGCTTCCGTCATGACCTGCTCGGGGTTTCCCACGTCCACCAGTCCGTTACTGCCGAGCAACACGAGATGATCGGAAAACCGGACAGCTAGATTGAGATCGTGCAGTACGGCCACAACCGTCGTTCCGTGGTTGCGATTGCGCTCGCGCAGCACGGAAAGCACGTCCATCTGGTGGCTGAGGTCAAGCCATGTCGTCGGCTCATCGAGCAAAAGGTAGGGCGTATCCTGTGCGAGCACGAGCGCGATCCAGGCCCGCTGCCTCTGGCCGCCGGACAGTTCGTCGAGCGGCCTGTCGGCGAGATCGGCAAGGCCGACCTGTGACAACGCCCGTTCGCAGGCGATCGCATCGGTCTCGCTCCAGGGCGCGAGCAGTCCGCGCCAGGGTGTGCGGCCTCGCCGCACCAGATCAGACACACTGATGCCTTCCGGGGCCTTGGATGCCTGCGGCAGGATGGCGAGCCTTCGTGCGAGAGCTCTCGTGTCGATCTTCGCAATATCATCCCCGCCCAGCGTCACAGTGCCGTGCAGCGGCGGGATAAGCCGTGCCAACGCTTTTAGAAGCGTCGATTTTCCGCATCCGTTCGGCCCGAGAATGGTCGTGATCTTGCCGTCCGGCAGAGTGAGCGACAGATCCTGGATCACGATCCGGTCGCGATAGCCAAGGGTCAGGAGTTCGGTTTTCAGCGCCTTGCCTGTCACAGGTCTCCAGTCTCCATTGCACGCGAGAGCAGCCACAGTAGATAGGGCGCTCCCATGATCCCTGTCATCACGCCGACCGGTAGCTGCAGACCCGGCACAAGCGAGCGCGCGACGAGATCCGCGAGTACAGTGATTGTGGCACCTGTGACGGCGGCTGCCGCAAGCCGCGATCCCGGCCTGCTGGCCTTAGTCATCCGCGAGCCGAGCGGCCCGGCCATCAGCGCCACGAACGGCACCGGCCCCGCCACGGCGACACCGGCGCCGGCCAGCAGCACACCCGTGGTGATCAGCAGATATTTCGACCGGCGCACACGCGCGCCGAGACCCGTTGCAAGCTCATCGCCCAGTTCGAGCAGGCCGAGCGAGCGCACCTGAAAGGCCAGCAAAGCAAACAGAACGCCGCCGGTGGCGGAAACCTGAAGCGCATGTCCCCAGTTGCGGGCGGCCAGAGAGCCTGCAAGCCAGCGCTGCGCATCCGCAGCCTCCTGGAGCGGCAGGCGGGTCATCAGGAAGCTGCTTGCAGCAGAACAGAAAAAACCCATTCCGAGGCCGACGAGAATAAGCGTCAGCGCCGCCTGCGTACCGTGCCGCCGGTAAGAAAGTCCCGCAACAATGACAGCCGCAATCAATCCGCCAGCGGCGGCCAGAAATGGCAGCGGCAGGGAAAGGCCGAAGGCGACGCCGCAGATCACCGCAAGGCCAGCACCTTGCATGAAACCCATCACATCCGGCGCCGCCAGCGGATTGCGCAGCAGGATCTGGAAGATCGTGCCGGACGCGCCGAGAACGGCCCCGACACCGACTGCCGTCGCAATTCCCGGGCCTCGCAGGACACGCAGCGTCAGCGCTCCTGGCCCGGTCCCCGTCCATAGACCGGTCCACAGATCCTGCGGTGTCAAAAAGATCTGGCCGAGCATGAGCGATGCGAGAATGGAGGAAAGCAGCAGGCCAACCAGCAGGACGACGCCAGCCCTGCCGCCACCCCTCGCCAGACCATTGCCTCGCGCCGTCACGATGTCGCTCCGGGACGAAGCCGCCGTGCGATGATGACGAAAGCCGGAGCCCCGATCAGCGCTGTCATGATGCCGACGCGAATTTCCGATGGCGCGAGAAGGATACGCCCGAGCGTATCCGCATAGAGCAGGATCGACGCGCCGATGACAGCGGCCGCCATCAGCTCGAACCGCAGGGCGTGTCCGGCGACGCGCCGCGCCAGGGGCGGAACCAGAAGGCCGACGAAAGCGATGGGGCCCGCGACCGCGACCGCAGCACCCGTCGTCAGCGTGATCGCCACGAGAGCTCCGGCCTGCACGCGCGCCGGTTTCGTGCCCAGCCCGCGGGCAAGCGAAGACCCGAGTGAAAGTGCCTCGATGCGCGGCGCAATCAGGAGAGCCACCCCGATACCGATGGCAGCGGCGCTCCCCATGCCGGCGAGCGGACGCGCGCCAGCCTGTGCCAGCGATCCTGTGATCCAGAAACGGAGAATTTCGAGCGTCTCGTTGCGGGCAAGGACGATGGCCGAGACCAGAGACAGAAGCATCGCATTAAGCGCTGTGCCCGCGAGCGCCAGCCGGACGGGGCCCGCATCGCCGCGTAGTCCGCCGCCCAGCATGAACACGGCGGCGGCGGCGAGTGCTGCGCCCGGAAAGGCCATGGCAGACATCAAGCCACTATCGGACCGCCCTGTCAGCAAAGCCGCAATCACCACTGCGAAGGCGGCACCGGAGTTGACGCCCATGATGCCGGGATCCGCCAGCGGATTACGAGTGAGCGCCTGCATGATCGTGCCGGCGATACCGAGGCCCGCACCGGCGATCAGCGCCGCGACAAGGCGCGGCATTCGGACGGAAACGATGACGATATGGACCGGATTGCTCTCATCATATGCAAAGATTGCCTGGAAGACATCGATAGGCGTGACATCGCGCACCCCGACGCCAAGTGTCAGAACCACGGCGAAGAGGAAGATCAGGCCAAGGACGGCGGCTGATTTCACGGGGCAAGCCCGGCGGCAACGCTTGATGGAACCTGTGTCTCGGCTTTTCCGTCCAAAGCCAACCCGATCTCCGCTTCGAGCCGCTCGAGCGCGAACGGCAGGGAAAGAACGCTGCCGAAGGTCAACGCTCCGGCCAGAAGCGCTCCGGCCAGAACCTCACGACCCTCGACATGGGCCTTCAGCGTCTTGCGCATCGGCATTGAGACGATGTCCGGCACGGCATCGGACGTGGAAACCCAGATCAGCAGGTCCGCGTCGAGACTGGAAAGATCCTCCGGGGAAAGCCGGGCGTAAAAACCCTCGTTTGTTTCGAGGTTGGCGAGTGCTGGCGGCGGCCTGAAACCCAATTCCTTCAGGAACGTCGCGCGGGTATCGGTGCCGATGAAGGCACCGGTTTCTCCGCCGAAATTGTAGGCGCAGACAGCGGTCTGTTCCGCCCATTGCGGATGCCGTGTCCTGATGTCCGCAAACCTCGACTTGACGCCTTCGATGAGTTCCTCAGCCTTGCCAGTGTTGCCGACCGCGCGACCGATGACGCGGGTCTGGGCGTCCCAGGTGGTGCCATAGGCGAGATCGCCCTTTTCCTGCATCAGGACAGGCGCAATCTGGGATAGGATATCGTATTCGGCCTGCGAGATACCTGATCCGATGCCGATAATCAGGTCCGGTTGGAGCGAAGCGACGATCTCCATTGACACTTCACCCGAGATGACCTGCGGCTGGGCATCTCCCATCAGCGCCTGGGCCCAAGGCCAGACGTTGTAGGGATAGCCTCCGAACCACTGGCGCGTGGCGACAGGGACGACACCCAGCGCCAGGAGAGGATCATGGGTGGAATACCCGAGCGAGATCACACGCCTGGCCGGCTGCGGCAGTACCGTTTCACCGAAGGCATGGACAAAGCGAAGTTCGTCTTGCGCCATCGCGACACCAGGAAGGCCTCCGGTCGCCGCAGCGGCAAACCCCGACGCGATAGCCGTCAGAACCTGTCGTCTCGTGGGTGCAACGATACCGAAGCCGATCGCTGTCTGGCAGATAGGCATCTGTAAACGGTCCTTTCCACAGTCATGTCTTGGTATAATCAGGTTTCACAGTTCGAGTGCCCCATTGAGGCGAAGCCCGGTTACCAAGTGTATTTCAGCGTTGCGAGAACCGTACGGCGATCGCCGTAATAGGCGGTGTTGCTGAAGCCGTCGATCTGGCTGATATATTCCTTATCGAGCAGGTTCGTGACGTTCGCCGAGAGAGCGACGTTGTCGCGGATCTGATATTTCACGGCTGCGTCGAACAGGACCCTCGACGGAACGGGATCCGTGTTGGCGTTATCGGCATAGGAACTGCCGACCAGGCGTCCGCCAACGCCGAGCGTCAGATCGCCGCGCGCGCCGTTGCCGGGAAGCGTGTAGTCGAACCATGCCGACGCCATGTGCTTGGGAACCAGATACGGCCGGTTGCCGACGAGAGTGGGGTCGACATCCTCCTCGATCTCTGCATCCAGGTAGGAATATCCGGCGGTAAAGTTGATCCGATTGGACAGCGCGACCTTGGCTTCCAGTTCGAGACCGCGAACGTTGATCTTTCCGACCTGGTACTGTGCCGAATAGTCCGGTGCCCATTGTGCAACATTGGTCTGCGTCAGGTCGAACAGTGCCGCCGTGAAGAGCGCATCGATGCCGGTCGGCTCATACTTGATGCCAATTTCGTACTGCCTGCCTTCCTGCGGTTTAGGGGTGCCGATGAAGTAGCTGCGATTGGCCGCAACCGGAAGGAAGGATTCCGAGTAGTTGGCGTAGACAGAGACTTCGCTCGTGGCCTTGTAGGTCACACCGGCTCGCTTTGAGAAATTCTCGTCGACCGCGTCGTAGTCGGTGCCGTAGGAGGTACTTTCAGTTTCGGCATGGTCATACCTACCGCCGACGGTAAAGATCAGACGATCGTCGTAGGTCAGCTCTTCCTGAATATAGAGACCCTTGGTCGTGAGATCGGACTCGGACGCAACGCCGGCACCGAATGACACGCAGCTTCGACCGCAGTATACCGGATTGCGGATATCGCCGACGCCGAGTGCAGTACCGTCAAACCGCATTTCCTCGTTGCTGTCGCGACCGTAGTCGAAGCCGAACAGCGTCCGGCTGTCGAAGGCACCAAAGCTCGCCTCGTATTGCAGCTGGTTGTCGATGTGGAAACGCGTGGATTCGCCGTAGACTGCAAGAGCGTTCCGGCTCGTGGCTGGATCAGCCGAATTGTAGACACTCTCGTAGGTGACATCGAGTTTGGTGTACCTGGCGTTCTGGCGGAACTCGAGACCATTGCCGAAATCGTGGCGGAACTGGTAACCGATATTCTTCTCGATTACGTCCATGTTGTCGAAATCTTGCTCGCCGAGATAGGTCTCGGAATCGATGCCGGAGCCGAGCGGAATGCCGTGAGACGTGCTGCCGTCACGCTTGTTGTAGTCCATCAGAAGCGTGAAGGACGTATCCGCGGTCGGAGACCAGGTCAGCGCCGGCGCGACGTAGATGCGATCGTCCTCGGTCTCGTCGATCCCTGCGTCGGCATTCTGCCACTTGCCGGTCAAACGATAGCTCCAGATACCGTCTGCATCCAGCGGGCCGCCGAAATCGGTTCCAGTCTCGACATGACCGTCGCCGAGTGTCGTGTAGACTTCGCCGAATTTCTCGTCCTGCGGAAGCTTGGTCACCGCATTGACGATACCACCCGGTCCCGACAGTCCGAACAGAGACGAGTTGGAACCCTTCAGCACTTCGATGCGCTGCATCGCGTAGGGTTCGATACGGTTGGTCGTAAAATCGCCACCCGTATACATCGGCAGACCGTCGCGATAGGTGGCGTTGCCGGTCGAGTAGAACCCGCGGATCAGATAGTGATCGTAGCGATTGTCGGAGCCGTAGATGTCGGTCGAAACACCCGGCGTATAGGCCAGAGCCTCGTCGAGCGTCGTGACGCCGCGCTTTTCCAGTTCTTCTTCCGTCACGACGGAAACCGAAGCGGGCGCGTCGAGCAGAGGGGTATCGGTCTTGCTGCTGGAACGGGAAGCCTTGGCAACGATCGTCGCATCGGGACCCACTCCATTGCCACCGCTTTCGAGCACAATCGGGGCGAGCGTTGTGCCGGTGGCATCAGCTGTCTGTGCAAGAGACTGCAGCGGCAGCAGGATTGCCACACTGGAAAGAAGCGCTATCCGTTGGGCGCTTACCCGGCGCCCCATCGAAATCCGTGAAAAACGATTGATTTGAAAAGGTCTTGACCGAAACGCCACGCGAAATTCCCCTCGTACTAAAATTCCTGCCACGACGCCCCGCCGCTTCAGACCAAGCGGAAAGGAAATCATGATTATTTTGATCAGGAATTATCGGGAGGGCTTTTGCAAGTCAACGGCTGAACTCTTTTGCTCAAAGCAAGAGTTGCCCGGAACGGGAAAGCGGGGTCAAACTGTGGCAGGAATGTCATAGCGGGGGCGCTGGCTGTCCGTGCTTCCTGGATAGGACGGCGCTTTCTAAGCTAGCTCCGTTCAGCCAGCGCGTTCAGTTTCGCACCCTCGAGACGGTAGAAGATGTGGGTTTCCTTCCGCTCGCCGCCGAGGTCGTCGTAGAACTTCAAAAGCCGCTGGTTCGTGCGCGCCGCCGTCCAATCGACGCGGCCAAACTTCCGTTCGACGGCAATCGCTGCAAGCCGCTGCATCAGTTTGATACCAACCTCTTGGCCCCGCTCGGAAGCTGACACGAAAAGCTCTTTGAGGAACAGGCCTGGCACCAGGCCGGGACCGGGAAAGATCGAAGCGAAGGCGGCAAAGCCGATCACGCGGCTGGTTCCGGCGACGATGATTTCGGTATTGAGCGGCCGGTTGAGAATCCCCGCGACGATTGCGTCCCGCGGAGGGCAGAACACGCCGTAATAGTCCTGCATTTCCTCGAGCAGTCCCGCAAGTTCATCGGTGTCCCCGGCGCTAAACGCACGAATCTGCATGATTTTTGCCCTGTTGGGATACGTGTGATCGTCCGGCAGAAAAATCAATCAGCGCGGATCCTGATATCCTTCCAGCCAAAGTGCGCGACGGTCAAGATCATCCGTGTAAGGGCAGGTGTCCAGCGTGTTGCCGCTTGCCGCGGACCTCCGGCCTTCTTTCAGGATGATCAGCCGTTCCGAATCCGTCAGTGTATCAGGCTGGACTGCGGTGCTGTCGATGGCTACTTCCACCCGCACCCCCTGTCCACGCAACGCATCGATCGAAGAGACGGCATCCTGCGCCGTTGCGAAACTTTCCCGAATGATCTGATCGCCTCGGACGGCCCTTAACTCGTAGGTCATGGCGCATCTCTCCTTGTTGTCAGAAACAGAGGAGATGCGGTTATTGTTCCGGCCGCCTAACGCTTCCGCTGAGCTAATTTTTCTGCCCGACTGAGCGGCCTGCCCCGTCCGGGAACGTTAGCTTGGCATGCGCCTGCGCAATCGGCGCAAGGTTTGCCATCACTTCCGGAGGAGCGACAACGGATTTGCCGGCGCTTGCATCCACATGCAGCATCAGTTGCTCTGCCGTCGCGATGATGCCGTCAGTCTTCGAGTCGTGAATGGTCGAGAAAAATCGGACGCGCTTTTCGTCGACGGACAGGATCTGCAGTGTGGCGTAGATCGCCTGGCCGAGCTTGGCCTCGCCCAGATGCCGGATATGCGTCTCGACCGTGTAATAGCTGTGGCCCGCCTCGACATACGCGAAGTCGACGCCGATCAGGCGCAGCAGGGCATCGGACGTGTCGCCGAACACCTGGAGGTATCGGTGCTCCGTCATGTGGCCATTGTAATCGACCCAGGCGGCGTTGACCTTGGTATCGACCAGCCGCAGCGGGGCCGAGGTGTCGACGGACAGGCTTGCGCCGTTGCCGTTTCCGCCGCCTTCAGACCAGAGATGCGTCTCGAACTCGGAGAGGATCTTTCCCGCGCCCCAGCCCTTGCCGCCGTCGCCGGCTTTCAGCGCCTGCATGATGCCTACCAAGTTTTCGTCCCGGATGCGTTCCAGATCGCGGATGCCATAGGCGCCGGACTGGGCATCCGATTGGGCTGCGATCTTGTCGACCAGGGCGTCGTCGAGATCGACCACGTCGGTCAGCTTGGTCCAGGGCCAGGCGAGGCAGGGGCCAAACTGCGCCAGAAAGTGCCGCATGCCCGCTTCGCCACCCGCAATGCGGTAGGTTTCGAACAGTCCCATCTGCGCCCAGCGCATGCCGAAGGAATAGCGGATCACATCGTCGAGTGTCTCGGTATCGCAGATATCGTCATGGATCAGCCACAGCGCCTCGCGCCAGAAGGCTTCCAGCAGACGGTCGCCGACAAAGGCTTCGATCTCCTTCTTGAGGATCACGCCCTTCATGCCAATCGGCGCCAGCCGTTCGCGGGCGAGAAGCAGCGTCTCCGGACTTGTGCGTTCCCCGCCGACCAGTTCGGCCAGCGGCAGGAGGTAGACAGGGTTGTAGGGATGCGCGACGAACATCCGCTCGGGATGCCGCATGTCGCGCTGCAGTTGCGTCGGCATCAGTCCTGAAGTGGACGATCCGATCAGCGCCTTCGGATGGGCGGCCGCATCGATTTTCGTCAGCACGCCACGCTTCAGGTCCAGCCGTTCCGGGACGCTTTCCTGGATCCAGTCGGCGCCTGCGACCGCCTCCTCCAGCGTCGCGCAGAACGTGAGTATTCCCCGAGGCGGCAGCGGCGCCATGGTAAGCATGCCATAGGCGCGCTCCGCATTGGCCACCACCTCCGTGACGATGCGCTCGGCATCGGGGTGCGGATCGAAGATGGAAACGTCGATGCCACCAAGCAGGAAACGCGCGGCCCAGGCGCCACCGATGACACCGCCGCCGATACAGGCTGCCTTCTTGATCTTGCTCATGCCGGTCACCTTTTCTGCAGCTTGAGTTTTTCGCGCACCTCGGCCGGGCCGATGATCTTTGCGCCCATGCCCTCGATCACCCCGACCGCTTTTTCGACGAGCTGCGCATTGGTCGCGAGTTGCCCCTTGCCGGCATAGAGATTGTCTTCAAGACCGACCCGCACATTGCCGCCGGCCAGCACCGCTGCCGCCGGATAGGCAAGCGCGTTGCGGCCGATCGAGAAGGCCGAGAACGTCCAGGTTTTCGGAACGTTGTTGACCATGGCCATGAACGTGTTCAGGTCGTCGGGCGCGCCCCATGGAATTCCCATGCAGAGCTGGATCAGCACCGGATCCTCGATCAGGCCTTCCTCGACGAGTTGCTTGGCAAACCACAGATGGCCGGTATCGAAAGCCTCGATCTCGGGGCGGACGCCAAGCGCCGTCATCTGCCTTGCCATTTCGCGCAGCATCGACGGCGTGTTGGTCATGACGTAATCGCCGAGCGAGAAATTCATGGTGCCGCAGTCGAGCGTGCAGATCTCCGGCAGGCACTCCGCCACATGCGCCACACGCTCGGTCGCGCCGGCCATGTCGGTTCCATCAGGATTGACCGGGAACGGCGCTTCGACATTGCCGAACACGAGATCGCCGCCCATGCCGGCGGTGAGGTTCAGGACCACATCGACATCGGCCGAGCGGATGCGATCGGTCACTTCCCGGTAGAGTTCGATATTGCGGGCCGCGGCACCGGTTTCCGGGTTGCGCACATGGCAGTGAACCACGGCGGCTCCCGCCTTCGCCGCGTCTATCGCAGAATCGGCGATCTGCTTCGGCGTGATCGGCACGTGTGACGATCGTGATGTCGTATCTCCGGCACCCGTCACGGCGCAGGTTATGAAAACCTCGCGGTTCATCTCAAGCGGCATCATATGCTCCTTCTGATCGAGCGTATTACGACCGAGAGGCAGATGGAATGCTTTGCATTATCGGAGCCATTTCATACACTATCGGCAATCAGCACGGATTACGATGAATGACCCAAAAGGGCCCCAGTCAGCACTTCGATATTCTTCTTCTGCCAGAGACCAACCTCATCCTTCTGGCGTCGGTGATCGAACCGTTGCGGGCTGCAAATCGCATTGCCGGGGGCAACCTCTATCGCTGGACACTGCATTCTCCTGATGGAACGCCGGTCGACACGACATGCGGAATACCGATCGCGGTGGCTGGCGCGTTTCGACCGGCAAGGGAAACGGACCCGCTGTTCGTCTTGTCGAGTTATGACTGGAAGAAAAGCGTCACGCACGACCTGAAGGCGCAGCTTGCCCGCACCGCGAGACATCGCAGCCTGATCGCGGGTATTGAGACCGGAACCTTCGTGCTGGCCGAGGCTGGCCTGCTGAACGGGTCGCGTGCAACCATCCACTGGGAGGATCTGGAGGCCTTTTCGCTGGTTTATCCGGAGGTCGAGCTTGTACGAGACCGCT
This sequence comes from Neorhizobium sp. DAR64872/K0K18, assembly GCF_050500175.1. NCBI lineage: Bacteria > Pseudomonadati > Pseudomonadota > Alphaproteobacteria > Hyphomicrobiales > Rhizobiaceae > Neorhizobium > Neorhizobium sp. DAR64872/K0K18. The sequence goes on along the minus strand of NZ_CP191445.1, from coordinate 934,250 downwards.
TCGTGATCGACAGCAAGCGCATTACGACAGGCGGACCGGTTCCGACGCTCGACCTGATGCTGGAACTGATCCGCAGGGCCCATGGCCATACGCTGGCGCTCGAAGTGTCCAGGCTGTTTCTCTATGAATACGGTCACCGCTTAGACCGCGAGCATGGTTCAGCCGTCACTTCCGTCAGACAGGGACGCGACGCCAGAGTTCAGGCGGCGGTGCGATTGATGGAGGAGACTGTCGATGCTCCCTTGGTTCTCACCAGGCTCGCAAAGCGCGTCGGTGTAAGCGCCCGGCATCTTCAAGACATGTTTCAGACAACGATAGGTGTGGGACCACACACTCATTATATTGCCCTGCGTCTGAACGCAGCCCGACGAAAGGTCATCGAGACCTCAGCGGCAATCGCCGACATCGCCGCAGAGACAGGTTTTAACTCGGCTTCCGCCCTATCGCGCAGCTACAGAGCGCAGTATCGCGAAAGTCCGAGTGAGACGCGACGGCGCGTCAAGCGCCGCGATCCTGTTATTTCTTCAGGATGACCCACAGCGCGTGCACGATACCCGGAAGAAAGCCGCACAGGGTGAGGAGGATGTTCAGCCAGAAGTGCAGGCCGAGGCCGACCTGGAGGAACACGCCCAGCGGCGGCAGGAGGAAGGCAAAAAGGATGCGGATGATGTCCAAAATTATCTCTCCGAATGATCAATGGCGCAAGACAACGTGCAGTGCAGCGAAAAGTTCATTTACCTGCTCTGCGGTCGAGGTGCGTGGCGAGGCGCTTTCGAGCGCCTACCTGGTTAAATTGATGCTGCTGGTTACGACGGTCTTGCCCGTGCTCGGATCCTTGTCGACCGTCTGCAGACGCAGGCTGCCAGCACCGCGCGATTCGATTGTCATATTGGCAGTCCGATCGCCGTTGATGACACGTGCCCAACGGACGGACAGATTGATCCGGTTGCCGGATTGTCTTCCCGAAAGGGTCGAAGGCTGACCGGAAGGGCCGGTATAGGTGCCGCGGTAGCCATTGCCGCTTTCCTGAAGTGTGGCGGATATTTTGCGCTGGACGACCAGCAGGCCGCGGCAGGTGCCGTCCATCGAAAACGCCGTGCGCCCACCCGACATATCGAATTTGCACGTCACGTTGATCGGCTTTGCGCCGATGCGCGTCACGACGGTGCCGACGCCGGTCCAGCTGCCCTTGAGCGTCGGAAGAAAGGAAGACTCCTGTGCCGATACGGGCAAGCTGAGAAGGCTGGCGATGCAGGCGATGATCGGGCGGCGAAAGCGCATGGGTTGGCTCCATCTGAGATTGCTACCCAACGTCGCAAACGCGTTTGGAGTTCCCCTCCTCCAAAGCAGGATCCGGCGGAGCCTGAACGAGAACTGTGACGGGCTCGAATGCGGGACGCTGCCCTTGATCCTGGAGCCTCTATCAAGAGACGCCGGCGACCGGGGTCTCTCCATGCGGTCACTTTTGACGTCCGGACTGGGAACCACGATTTACGTTTGCCGTTTGCCCTTCGCTGATTTTCGCGTCGCAGCAAGGAATGTGCTCATGGAATTGAAAACGCAGGTCGCCCTGGTCACTGGCGCCGGATCTGGAATTGGCAAGGCGGCAGCGCTCAAGCTAGCCCAATCGGGAGCCAGAATCGGGCTTCTCGGCCATACGCGCAGCGAACTGGAAGAGACGGCTGACGAAATCACGGCCGGAGGCGGCGACGCCCTCGTGCTGGATGCCGACGTTGCGGAGGAAGCCGCAATGAGAGCAGCGGTTGATCATCTGGTCGAAGCCTATGGCCAACTGGACATCGTTGTGATCAACGCCGGTATAAACGGCGTCTGGGCCCCGATCGACGACATGAAGCCGGACGAGTGGGACACCACGATCCGCGTCAACCTGCGCGGCACCTACCTATCCTTTCACGTCACCGTGCCGCATCTCAAGAAACAGGGCGGGTCGGTCGTCGTAATCTCCTCGATCAACGGCAACCGCACGTTCACAACGCCGGGCGCTACCGCCTATTCGGCCACCAAGGCTGCCCAGGTTGCGATGGTGCAGCAACTGGCACTCGAACTTGGCAAGCACAGGATCCGCGTGAATGCGATCTGCCCGGGATCGATCGGGACAAGCATCGACGACAATACAAGCCTTCGCGGCAAGGAGGAAACGGCTGTCCCTGTCGTTTTCCCGGCAGGTGAAATTCCGATCACCGGAGGAAAGGCAGGCGAAAGTGAGGATGTTGCTGACGTCGTGCTGTTTCTCGCGTCCAATCGCTCCCGTCACATCACTGGAACGCCGATCTTCGTCGACGGCGGGCAAAGCCTTCTTCGCTAAGATGTAAAGGCGTGGAACCAGTCGATGACATTCGCGTTACTGTCCGCCATCAAGGAGGGCAGGAAACGTGAAGAATTTTATTATCGCAGCCGCTATTGCTATTACATCGACTGTATCATTTGTACCTTTTGCACAGGCTCAGAGCGTTACGATCGTTACCGACGACCGCCGTGGACCGCCGCCGCCGCGCATGATGCGCGAACGTGACCGTCATCATCAGCGCCGCGGTTGCGTCGTGAAGAAGGTCAAGACGATGCGTCACGGTGCCGTGATCATCAAGGAAACGAAGGTTTGCCGCTAACACCAAGTGCTGGCCGCAGGTTTTCTGCGATACAGCGATAAGTCCTGCCGCGCTTCCCAAGAGCGCGGCATTTTCTATGGAATAGGCACGTCAGTATGGGAGCGGACACTCCGGACCCATGCAGCAGAACGGGGTCCGCAATGCGATAATGGCGTTGCTGAAGCCGGCAGACAGGGCGATCCCGACCTTGAACCGGAATAGTACGCATGCTAACTAATGGTCATCATAAACTTAGCACACTAACCTTTTATGGATCAGGATCTCGCAAGCTCTGATTTTCTGGAATCGCTTACCAAGGTAAGCCGGAAAATCCGCACGGCGTTCAATCAGCAGGTCACCGCCCACGGCCTGACCTATCCGCGCGCCCGTGCGTTGTTTCGGCTGACTAAAAAGCAGAGCATGACACAGACCGAGCTTGCGTTTGAGCTTGAGCTCGAGCAGGCGACACTGGTCCGGCTGCTTGACCGCATGGAACAGAACGGCCTGATCGAGCGCAGGCCCGATCCCGGCGACCGACGCGCGAAACTGATCTCGCTGACGTCCCACGGCAAGGAGCAGGCAGACTTCGTGCGCTCCCTCGCGGACCAGATCCGGAAACAGATTTTTGCAGGCCTCGACCACGACGATATCCGCCGTGCCAACGACCTCCTGGACGCGATCGGCACCAATCTTGCCGATCTGGAGAGCTTCAATGTCATCACGTGACACAAAAGTCGTGAAAGACGACGTCGAAAATTCAGATGCGAGCCCCGATGCGGGGCGATCGGCCGCCTCAGCTGTGCAGGATGCGGCCCCTGCCGTTGCGCCGCCTGTAGCCCCCCCGGCTTTCGTTCCGAAACCGCTTCCAATTGCGCTCCTCTATGCATTCGCGTCAATTGCCGCGGCGGTCATGCAGGGCCTGGGCACAAGTCTGATTTCGGCCAACCTCCAGCAGATTGCTGGCCCGATGGAAGCGACCCAGACCGAAGCGTCCTGGCTGGTGGCCGCCTATCTGTTTCCCAACGCCAGCCTTGGTCTGTTCCTGTTCAAGGTCCGCACGCAATACGGTATCCGCAACTTCTGCGAAATCGCCATTATCCCTTACGTGATCATCAGCCTGGCACATCTGTGGGTGAACGATCTCAGCGTTGCCATTGCCCTCCGGTTTTTTGCGGGAGCCGCGGCCGCGCCTGTCTCCTCCATTGCAATTCTCTACATGCTGGAGATCTTTCCGCCGGAGAAGAAGCTGAATATCGGTATCTGTCTGGCGCTGATCGGTCTGCTTCTGGCAACGCCGATTGCCGGTCTCGTGTCGCCATCGCTGCTCGACGAGCGCGACCTTCAGGGCCTCTACCTTCTGGAACTGGGCCTCGCACTGATCGTGTTCGGCCTTGTGTTCCTGCTGCCACTCACCTCGCCTCCAAGAGCCAAGGTGATCGCGCCGCTCGACTTTGTCAGTTATGCGCTTCTGGCCACCAGCATGGGATGCCTTGCCGTCGTCTTCACCATGGGCCGCCTGTATTGGTGGTTGGAAGCGGACTGGCTCGGCTGGCTGCTTGTCGTCGCGATCGTCACCGGCGTTCTGATGACGATCATCGAACTCAACCGCAAGACAAACCTCATCGACGTGCGCTGGATCACCTCGCGCGAGATCATCCATTTTGCAGGCGTTCTCCTGGTCTTCCGCATGCTTTTGACCGAGCAATCCACAGGCGCGATCAACTTCTTCAAACAGCTCGGGCTGTTCAACGAACAGATGGCTGGGCTCTACTGGGCGATCCTGATTGCCAGCGTGATTTCAGGCCTCGTCTGCGCGCTTGTGATGAAGCCCGGCCGGGAAGGCTTCATCCACCTCGTCGCGTTGATCCTGATTGCGGCGGGATGCTACATGGACAGCCAATCCACAGTCCTGACCCGTCCCGAACAGATGTATGTCAGCCAGGCCATGATCGCATTCGGAAGCGGTCTGTTTCTACCGCCGGCCATGGCGGTGGGTTTTGCCGCCGCGCTGAAGAAGGGCCTGACCTACGTCATCAGCTTTATCGCCGTCTTCCTGTTTACCCAGAAGGTCGGCGCGTTCCTCGGCAGCGGCTTGTTCGGCACCTTTGTCACCTGGCGCGAGCAATATCACTCGTCGATCCTGACATCCCGCCTGCTGCCGACCGATCCGATGGTGACGGCGAGAATCCAGCAGTATGTCGGCGCCTACGCGCGGTCGACATCCGATCTGACCCAGCGCACGATCCAGGGCACCACGACCTTCGCCAAGGCCGTTCAGCAACAAGCCTATGTGCTCGCCTATAACGACGCCTTCTACGTGACTTTCCTGATCGCAATCGGCGCGATCGTGATGCTTGTATGCCATCTCGCGTGGACCCACCGCGATCGGCTCATACCGCATGCGTCTGCCTCCACGCAGGCCTGACCGTCAATTCGATACACTTTAGAAAAAGAACAGAGCTATGAACGCTGCCTTCAGATCCATTTCCACATACGTCGCGCTGATCGTCGGGATCGTCGGCGTGTTTATCGTGCTTTACGCCTGGAACCTGCCCCCCTTCCACGGCACGGTCGAGACCACGAACGATGCCTATGTCCGCGGACAGGTGACGTTGCTCAGTCCGCAACTGGCGGGAGTCATCGTCGACGTGCCGGTGCAGGACTACCAGAAGGTCAAGAAGGGCGATCTGATCGTCAAGATCGATGACCGCATCTATGCCCAGAAGCTCGAACAGGCAGAGGCGCAGCTCGCCACCGCTGAAGCGTCGCTCGACAATTCCGAGCAAAGCCGCAAATCGGCGGAGGCCAATATCGTCTCGGCAAAGGCCGGCATCGAAAGTGCGCAGGCAGCACTGAACGCGGCCAAGCTGGCCTATGAGCGCACCGAGACTTTGCTCAAAAACAACGTCACCACCCAAAGCGAGTCGGAGAAGAACCGCGCCGCCTATGACCAGGCGCAGGCGAGCCTCCACCAGGCACAGGCGACCGAACTGGTGACTGAACAGGACCTCAACACGATCGTCGTCAGTCGTCGTTCGCTGGAAGCGAGCGTCGGAAGCGCCAAGGCCGCGGTCGAACTCACGCGGATCGACCTGCAAAACACCAGGATCATCGCACCGCAGGACGGAACCCTTGGAGAGGTGACCGGCCGCATCGGTCAATATGTTTCCGTTGGCACACAGGTCGCTTCGCTCGTGCCCAATCACGTCTGGGTGGTCGCAAACTTCAAGGAAACCCAGCTGGAGAACATGACCGTCGGCCAGCGCGTGACATTCACGGTCGATGCTCTGGGTCATCAGGCGTTCACGGGAACGATCGAGCGTTTCGCCCCAGCGACAGGCTCGGAATTCTCCGTGATCAAATCCGACAACGCGACCGGCAACTTCACCAAGGTCGCTCAGCGTATTCCGGTGCGCATTGCCATCGATACCGAACAGCCCCTGACGGACCGTCTTGTGCCCGGCATGTCCGTCGTGGCCAAGATCGATATCGCTCAGGAGAGTGCAGCAGCTGCAGAAGTAGAGACGCGCTAAGCCGAAGTGGCGATGGTGTCAGCGGAACCTGCATATCCCGGATAGCAAAACGCCCCGCATCAGACGCTGACGCGCGGCGCTCGCCGATTATCGTCTGAAGTCGATCCCGTCAGTTGCGGGCGACCCAGTCATGCCAATCGCCCTCGCCGCCGCGAAAGACGTTGAGATCGATCTTACCCTCGACGCCCTGCGAGAGGCCGGATCCGGAATACTGCCAGAACACCCATCTGCGATCGGGATAGACCACCGACGGATGCTGAGCGACCGCGCGCAGCCAGAATGGGTAGTTAAGGAACTCGCCGCGCAGGTTGTCCTTGTAGAAATCCGGCGCCGTGTAGATCACCGGCCGCTTGCCGTAATGACGCTCCAGCATGTCCATGAAGACCTGCATCTTTTCGAGCACCTTGGCGCGCGATAGACGCATTTTGCAGCTCGACTCGCCGTTATATTCGACGTCGATCACAGGCGGCAGCGCGTCGGGATCTTTCGGAACATTGCGGATGAACCATTCGGCCTGGTCGCTCGCAACGCGGCACCAGTAGAAGAAGTGGTAGGCGCCACGCTTGACGCCGGCCTCCTTGGCCTTGCGCCAGTTGGTCTTGAACATCGGATCCAGATGATCGCCGCCGTCGGTCGCCTTGATATAGGCAAAGTTGGCGCCCTGCGTCCGCAGCTTTGCCCAATCGATATCGCCCTGCCAGCGAGAAACGTCGACGCCGTGAACGGACATCTTTCGTGGCGAGACCTTGCCGAAATTGATCGGTTTGGCATCGCGGAAGCTGTGGCTGTAGATCCGCGAGCGGCCACCCGGCGAAACCCCGAGGCCTGGCCTCATGTCGGGCAGGGAAACCGGAGTGAGCGCCGAGACGGGCCGCTGAGCCGGCATCGGCATGCCGACGGTCGTGACCATCGGATTGCCTGGCGCTTCGACCGAAGGACCCGGCGCGATGTTGCGGAACGCCGGCGACTGCGGCACAGGCCCGCCCCAGGCCAATGGCTTTTGCGGTGGCGACGGAATTCCGGCCGTCGTCCCGACGTCGACGGCGGGAACCAGCGGAGCCGTTCTTGCAGCCAGACGCGACGTCTTTGCAGACCCGGATGAAGCGGGCACAGCGGATTCCAGATCGCTGCTGGAGGTACATCCAGTCGCAGCGAGGGCCAGAACGAGCAGTGATACAGCCGTAAGACGCATAAGGAACCCGTACTCGATACAAAACGGAATCCGTGCAGCAGACGATCAGCGCCGCACGTTTACTAACGGGACCTTACCGGGAAATACTGAATGCAATCTTTACGGAGGTGCTCCAAGCCCTGCAGGATGACGTCTAGAGAGGCGAAATCGATAACACTTCAGTCACGAGGGCGTCAGGTGAGCGCAATGAGCCCGCGAGGGGCGCCACGCGATCGGCCAGGCAGTCTTGATCTAATCCGGGAGACGCTCGTTTGGAACTCTCCATGCGGCGTTGGCGTTCGGTTGTCGAATATATCTCAAGGAGACATGGATGGACCAGTTACGGGATCAGCTCGAGGATCAGCTGGCAGCACTTGTCCAGGAAGCGGCGCCACCCCTCGAACGGCAGTGGTGGCATAGCTCGACCGTCTACCAGATCTATCCGCGCAGCTTCTGCGATCTGAACGGTGACGGCATCGGCGATATTCCGGGCATTATCTCGAAACTGGATTATATCGCGTCTCTCGGCATCGACGTCATATGGCTCTCCCCGATCTTCAAATCGCCGATGGATGACAACGGTTACGACATCTCGGACTATCGCGATATCGCGCCCGAATTTGGAACGCTTGCCGATTTCGATCTGCTGGTTGCCGAGGCTCGGCGCCGGGGCATCGGCATCTTGCTCGATCTGGTTGTCAATCACACGTCCGACGAACACCCGTGGTTTCAGAACTCACGAGCCTCTCTCGACAATCCGTTTCGTGACTTCTACGTCTGGCGCAAGCCGGGTCCTGACGGCGGACCGCCCAACGATCTCCAGTCGACATTCGGCGGCCCCGCCTGGACGCTCGACGAGACGACCGGCGAATACTACCTGCATCTCTTCTCGCGCCGCCAGCCCGATCTGAACTGGGAAAACCCAAGGGTTCGCGCTGAGGTTCATGACATGATGAACTGGTGGCTGGAACGCGGTATTTCCGGTTTCCGGATGGATGTCATCGATTATATCGGCAAACAGGTGGACCAGGGCGTGGTGACCGACGGTCCACACCTGCACGAGTATCTGCAGGAGATGAACCGCGCGACCTTCGGCGGCCGCAACGTCCTGACCGTCGGCGAGGCGTGGAGTGCCACGCCTGCATCGGCACTTCTCTATTCCGGTCGCGAGCGGCAGGAACTCTCGATGGTGTTCCAGTTCGAACACGTGACCCGCCAATGGGATGAAACCTACGGCAAATGGCAGCCGAAAACCTTCGACCTCGTCGAACTAAAGTCGGTGCTGAGCAAATGGCAGAACGCGCTGGCCGACGATGGCTGGAATTCCCTGTTCTGGGGCAATCATGACCTGCCGCGTGCCGTTTCGAAATATGGTGACGCTACAGGCTATCCCGTCGAATCCGCTAAGATGCTGGCGACGGTCCTGCATCTGCTGAAAGGCACGCCGTTCATCTATCAAGGCGAGGAAATCGGCATGACCAACATGCCGTTTAGCGCGATCGAGCAGTACCGTGATATCGAGACGCTCAACATGTATCAGCTGCATGTGGATGCCGGCCGTTCGCCTGAGGATTTCATCATGGGCGCCAACGCGAACGGCCGCGACAACGCCCGCACGCCGATGCAGTGGAACAGCGCAGCTTATGGCGGTTTTTCCACCGTAGAACCCTGGATCGGCGTCAATCCGAACTATGCGTCGATCAATGCAGATGTGGCGATGAGCGACGAGCGCTCCGTCTGGAACCACTACCGCCAGTTGATTGCCCTACGGAAATCCCATCCGGTCATCGTCTACGGCAAATACCAGTCGTGGCTCGACGACAATGCCGACGTCTTTGTTTACACCCGCAAACTGGACAGGGACCTACTGGTCGTTATCGGCAGTTTTTCAGCACGCGAGGTCAGTCTGGATCTGCCGGAAGAGCTGCAAATCTCCGGCAGCTGTCTCATCTCCAACTACCAGCCGATCGAAGCGCTGGGTGAGACGGTCGTTCTGAAGCCGTATGAAGCCTTCGCCATCCTGCACCGGATGCCATGACGAAAAGTCTTCGATCTTAGAGAGCCCTGCGCCCGGAAGCGCAGGCTTCTTTTCTATCTCCGCAACAGTCTGAGCGCATTGATCGTCACGAGCACGGTTGCGCCGGTGTCGGCGAGGATCGCGGGCCAGAGCCCGGTTATGCCGATCACCGTCGTGACCAGAAAGACGGCCTTCAGCCCGAGCGCGATGGTGATGTTCTGGTGGATGTTGCGCATCGTCTTCTTCGACAGGGCAATCATTGCTGCGATATCTGCCACCCGGCCATGCAGCACAGCGGCATCGGCGGTTTCGAGCGCAACATCCGTGCCGCCGCCCATGGCGATGCCGACATCCGCCGCAGCCAGCGCCGGCGCGTCGTTGATCCCGTCCCCGACTTTGCCGACGACGAAACCGTCACGCTTCAGTTCGCCAACGATCCGGCTCTTGTCTTCCGGCAGCAGGTCGGCGCGAACCTCGATCCCGAGCTCCTGTCCGATTGCACTTGCCGTGCGCGCATTGTCGCCGGTCAGCATGACTGTTTTTACGCCCGCTTCGGTCAGAGCCAGAAGCCCAGCCTTGGCATCAGCCCGCGGCTCGTCGCGCATGGCGATCGCACCAGCGAGCACACTGCCGACGATGAGCACGGAAACCGTTTTGCCCTCGTCATTGAGCGCTGCGATGCGGCGGCTGTGCGCCATCGACATCGACACCCGCTCGGCGGCAGCCTTGGGAGAGCCGAAGAATACGTCCTGTCCCTCGACCTCTGCAGTCAAACCTTTTCCGCCGAGCGCCTTGCCATCGCTCGACTGCGGAATGACCACTTCGTCTTCTTCAGCTTTCGCGAGGATGGCCTTTGCAAGTGGATGGCTGGAGCCGATTTCCAGCGCGGCCGCAATCCGCAGCACCGCATCGGCACTGTGGCCGAACGCAATGACATCGGTGACCTGCGGCCGTCCCTCGGTCAGCGTGCCGGTCTTGTCGAGGGCGACGGCGGTGAGCTTTCCGAGTGTCTCCAGCACGGCACCGCCCTTGATCAGGAGGCCACGGCGGGCACCGGATGAAAGCGACGCAGCGATCGCCGCAGGCGTCGAGATGACAAGTGCGCAGGGGCAACCGATCAGCAGAATGGCAAGCCCTTTGTAGATCCACTCGTTCCAGTTACCACCGGCAATGAGCGGCGGCAGGATGGCGACCAGAGCGGCAACCGCAACGACGCCGGGCGTATAGTACCGCGAAAAGCGGTCGATGAAGCGTTCGGTCGGCGCCTTCTTTTCCTGCGCCTCCTCAACGAGGCGAACGACGCGGGCAATCGTGTTGTCTTGCGCAGCGGCGGTGACACGCACCCGAAGCGCGCCATCGGTGTTGATGGTGCCGGCAAACACGACATCGTCGACGCCCTTGGCAACCGGCGTGCTTTCGCCCGTCACGGGCGCCTGATCGACCGCGCTCTGGCCCGACATGATGACGCCATCGGCGGATATCCGGTCGCCGGGCCTGACCAGGATGATCGAACCGATGGCAAGGCTTTCGGCCGGCACGGTTCGCGTCTGGCCGCCCTCCTCCAGGAGCGCTTCCTTCGGGACCAGAGCGGAGAGGCTTCTGATGCTGTCGCGTGCCTTTCCGGCCGCAACGCCTTCCAGCAATTCACCGACGAGAAACAGGAAGACGACCGCCGCTGCTTCCTCCGATGCATCGATCACAACGGCGCCGACAGCTGCGATCGTCATCAGCATTTCGATCGAGAACGGCGTGCCGGCGAGCGCTGCCATGATCGCGCGCCGCGCGATCGGCACGAGACCGATCAGCATCGCGGCTGTGAAAATATAGGTCTCGTAAGCGGGAAACAGGTGGCCGAGCCCATAGGCAACTGCAAATGCCAGGCCTGCCATAATGGTCAGTCGACCCTTGGCAGATTTCCACCATGGGCCCTCCATCGGACCGTGGTCATGGCCGTGCAGGCCCTCAGTGGCGGCTGTCTCCCGCTTATGATGGGAATGATCGTGCTTGCTTCCATCATCTTGAGCATGAGGGTCGGCGTGATCCGCAACGGGGATGACCAGCTCGTCCAAGCGGTTTCGCTGCGAAAGCTGTCTCAGCGGATAACCGAGACCGGAAACACGCTTTTCGACGGCGCTAAGATCGACGCTGTCATTGTGGCTGACCGTCATCGTGCCCGCGGCAACCGATACCGAAACATCCTCGACGCCGGGCATGCGGCGGACAGCCGTGTCGATCTTGGTGGCGCAGCTGGCGCAGTCCATACCGCCGACCTTGTATCGCGCCTGATTTCCTGCCGTCATCATCGTATTCCCTGCCGTTCGTCTCAGATCGTCTCTCTTGTCTACAACCTCTAGCCACTAGAGCTGCAAGAGTGAAAACGCCCACAGTTGCGTTCTTATTGCAGTGCATATCCCCACTCATATTGCGCATGCACAATTATTGAGCTTGCGGGGAAAGCGATGAAAAAATACTGTCGTTCTACGCTCGGCATTGTCCGAGCAGCCAATTCAACACCGATTGTTCGACAAAGGATCACCTCATGAAGGCTCATCGCCTCACCAAGTTTGCAGCGCTTGCAATTCTTGCCACGTTTTCCGGCGTCGCCTCGGCCAGTGCCCAGACGAAGACCTTCACCATTTCCTGGTGGGGCTATAACGGCGACAAGATGAAAGCCAACATCATCGAGCCGTTCAAGAAGATCTGCGGCTGCGACATGGTGTTTGAAACCGGCAACAATGCCGACCGCTTGAACAAGCTGAAGCTGCGCGACGGCAAGGGCGTGGACGTGATCTACCTCTCGGACAGCTTCTCCCAGCTCGGCGTCGCACAGGGCCTGTTTCAGGAAGTCGACGCATCCAAGATCCCGAACCTTTCGGAAATCTACGAACTCGGCCGCAACCCGCAGGGCAAGTATGGTCCGGCCTACACGATCGGCCGCGTCGGTCTCGTCTATGACAGCGCCAAGGTGGATCCGGCGATTACATCCTGGGCCGATCTGTGGCGCGCCGACATGAAGAGCTCGGTCTCGCTGCCGGGCATTACCACCACGGCCGGCCCAATGGTCGTGTTGCAGGCCGGCAAGCATGCGGGCGTCGATGCCTATGAGGATTCCGAAAAGGCCTTCGAGGCGATCAGCGAGTTGAAGCCCAATGTAGTGAAGAACTACAATACGGGTTCCGAACTGGTGAACCTGATCTCGACCGGCGAGGTGCGCGTGGCCCTGGCGCAGGATTTCACACTTGCTTCGATGCAGGCCGCCGTCAAGACCATGACCTGGGCGACGCTCAAGGAAGGCGATATCGCCACGCTGAACATGGTCAATATTCCGAAGGGCTCCGAGAACGTCGAGCTGGCGCACCAGTTCATCAACTTCGTTCTGTCCAAAGAAGTCCAGCAGAAGGAAGCGGAACAGGGCGTCGATGCGCCGATCAACAGCAAGGTCGAGCTTTCGCCGGAACAGGCCAAGATGTGGACCTATGGCGCTGACCAGGTCTCAAAGCTCGGCCGCATCGATTACGCCAAGCTGAACGACGCCAAGACCGACTGGATCGACCAGTGGAACGAGGTTTTCGGCCAGTAATCCCACTCGCAGATGACGAGCCCTCTCCTCGATCCAAGGAGACGGCTTTGCCTGATCCGGGCAGGGAGTGCGGAGCACATCCGCTCTTCAAGACAGCCGCGGCCTGACGGCGGTGGCGGCAGCCAGGGACTTTGAAAGACTACACATGAAGCGTTTTGCCAAATGGGGGCTGACGATGCCGGCGACGATTGCTGTCGTCGTCGCTCTCGTTATTCCGGTTCTCTTGACCATCGCCACCACGTTCGGTGAGCCGAAAGGCGCCTTTTCGACCTACACCGCCTTCTTCAACAGCGGCTTCCGCACCAATATCCTCTACCGTACGCTGCGTATCGCCCTCATCACCACCGCGATCTCGCTGGTCATCGGCTTTCTGACGGCTTACGTGATCGCCCGGATGCCGGGGCGGCTTAAGTCGATCGCGATCATCGCTGCGGTCTTCCCGCTTCTGACCGGCGTCGTGGTTCGCTCATTTGCCTGGCTGATCATCCTTGGCAAGAACGGAATCGTCAACGACACGCTGCTTTCGCTCGGCATCATCTCCGAGCCCTTGTCCATGCTCTACACCGAGGGATCGGTGATTGTTGCCATGGTCTATCTGTTCGTCCCACTGATGATCCTCACCCTGACCGGTGTGCTTGAGGGCATTCCGCGCGAAGTCGTCGAAGCCTCAACCTCCCTGGGTGCCACGCCGATTGCCACATTCTTCCAGGTCATCCTGCCGCTTGCGGTGCCTGGCCTCATCGTCGGCGCTGTCCTCGTCTTTACCGGCAGCTTTACCTCCTACGCAACGCCGCAACTGCTGGGCGGCGAGCAGATGATGATGATGGGAACGCTGCTCTACCAGCGCGCCATGGTCACCTTCGACTGGGTGGGCGCCTCCACCATCGCAGCGATCATGGTGGTCATCACCATCGCCGTCGTGACAATCATGAGCCGCATGGCGCGGCGCCTCAACCCGATGGCGGTATGACACGATGACCACACGCATCCATCCCGTTCTCGGCGCCTTCGCCGCCCTCGTCTTCCTTTTCCTGCTCGCGCCACTCGTCATCATCGTCGGCGCCTCGCTTTCCGACACATCCTACCTGACGTTTCCGCCGCAGGGCCTGACGCTGCGGTGGTTTGCCAATATCTTCGAGATCTCCGCCTTCCGGAACACGGCGATCACCAGCTTCCAGGTGGCAATCCTCGGAACGTCCCTGTCGCTTCTGATGGGCATTCCCGCAGCCTACGCGCTGAACCGATACCGGGTCGAACTGCCGAAATGGCTTTCCACCCTGTTCGTCCTGCCGATCCTGGTCCCGGAAATCGTGTTCGGCTTTTCGCTTCTAAAATCGATCACCATCGGCGCTGGCCTGCCGGTCTATCCGAGCCTCATTTTCGGTCATGCGCTTCTGGTTCTGCCCTATTCCGTGCGCGTCGTCGGTGCGAGCCTTGCCGCCTTCGACTTCTCCGTGGAGGAAGCGGCAATCAGCCTTGGTTGCCCGCCGCTCAAGACCTTCCTGACGGTGGTGCTGCCGAACATTCGCGCCGGCGTCATTGCCGCCTTCATCCTCGCGTTCATCACCTCGATCAACGACGTGTCCATCTCGGTGTTTCTGACCGGTCCCGGCATTTCCACGCTGCCGATCCAGATTCTCGCCCATATGGAGCAGTTCTTCGACCCCACCATCGCCTCCGTCTCCGTGCTTTTGATGCTGGTGACGGTTGGCGTGATGGCCATCGTCGAAGCCACGCTCGGCCTCACCTTCCTGACCAAGTAAGACGAGTAGAACCCTTTTGACCGTATCGCTCACCATCGAAAACCTTTCCGCCCATTACGGATCGACACAAGTGCTTAAGGACCTGTCGATCTCGGTCGCGGCCGGCGAACTCGTCTCGCTGCTCGGCTCATCCGGCTGCGGCAAGACGACGACGCTGCGGATCGTCGCAGGCTTTCTGGAGCCGACCAGCGGCCGCGTGCGGCTTGGAGATCGCGATCTCACCACGCTTCCGGCACATGCCCGCGATATCGGGCTTGTGTTCCAGAACTACGCGCTCTTTCCTCACCTGACCGTGATGGAAAACGTCGCCTTCGGTCTGAAGCAGCGCGGCATTGCCAAACCCGATCGGGCCAAGCGCGCAGGAAGCATGCTCGACCGCGTCGGCCTTTCGCACCTGGCCGACCGGCTGCCGTCGGCACTGTCAGGCGGCCAGAAGCAACGCGTGGCACTGGCCCGTGCGCTCGTCATCGAACCACCGCTCCTGATGTTCGATGAGCCGCTTTCGAACCTCGATGCCAAGTTGCGCGTGGACATGCGCGTCGAAATCCGCCAGTTGCAGAAGGCGAACGGTACGACATCGCTTTATGTCACCCACGATCAGGAAGAAGCCTTCTCGATCTCCGACCGCGTGGCGATCATGAATGCAGGCCGCATCATGCAGCTCGACACGCCCGAAGTCCTCTACCGCAAACCGGCCAACGCCTTCGTCGCCAGTTTTGTGGGCTTCGAGAACCTCATTCCGATGAAGGTGGTCTCCCGCGACGGCGCAACCGTCACAGCCGAGGCTGCCGGCGGCGCGAAACTGTCGTTCTCGCAGGATGTCTTCGGTGCGATCAAGGACGATTTCGTTCTGGCCACCCGCGCCGACGGCCTTGTCGCCCGGCGGTCCGGCGAAGGCATCCCTGCGACCCTTGGCACCCGCACCTATCTCGGCCGAGCCTACCAATACAAGTGTGTGACCGTTGCCGGCGAGATCACGGCGAATGGAGCACTGTCCGAACCATACGACCCTGGCACGAGCGCTGTTCTGGTGCCTGTACCGGAACAGTGCTGCATCCTCGATCCCGAAGCCTGAGCCTCGATTTACAAACCTCAAGCCCCTCCTCAAAAGTATGACTTTTCGCGGCACTTGCTCTCGACAAGGCAGCCCTGCCCGCGCTATCGAAGGCCAAAATGTTCGGGGAGGAAACCGAGAGATGCCAGAGCCTAAGTCGATCATTCTAGATTGGGGCACGAGTTCGCTTCGCGCCGCGCTCGTATCTGAAACGGGCGAAACGCTCGATACCCGGGATACGACAAGCGGCGGCATCCAGTTCGTCAAGGATGGAGCCTTCGAGGCCGCCCTGATGGAAACGGTCGGGGCATGGTTCGACGCGCACGGCGCAATCCCAGTCCTCGCGAGCGGCATGATCACCAGCCGCAATGGCTGGATCGAGGTGCCCTACGTCGACGCGCCCGCGGGTCTTGCGGAACTGGCAGCCGGCACGCGGCAGATCACGCTTGCCAACGGCGCCATCGTCACCTTCCTGCCCGGCATGCGCGATCCCGCGGCACAGCCGTTTCCGGACGTGATGCGCGGCGAGGAAACGCAGATCGTCGGCTTCGGGCTGGACAAGAACCGGACCCTGGTTCTGCCGGGCACCCACAGCAAATGGGCGCGGGTCGAGAACGGCCGCATCGCCGGTTTCCAGACCTATGCGACGGGTGAAATCTTCGCATTGCTGACCAAGCATTCCTTCATCGCCAAGGCATCGGAGCCGGCACCCGGCTCCGAGCCGCGCTGGGAGGCATTTGACCGGGGTGCCGGGTTTGCCGCAAGCGACGCGCGTGCCGCCGACGCATTCCTGTCTGCCGTCTTCAGCGCCCGCACGGGCGTGCTTGCCGGCGTTCTGGCGCCTGAAGATATCGGCGATTACGTTTCCGGTCTTGTCATCGGTTCGGAGTTCCGTCAGGCCCGCGCGGCAGGCTGGCTGAAACCCGGTGAAGCCATCGGCATTGTCGGCAACAACGTGCTGAACAGCCGTTACAGCCGCGTCGCGCCGCTGTTTGATCTCGAAATAGAGCCGGGCCCGACAGACGCCGCCAAGCGCGGCGTCCAGTTGATCGCCGGACAATTGCAACTGACGAATGAAGGATAGTTCGATGACGTTCCAAGACGCGCTGCAAGCCTGCAATCTGGTTGCCATTCTGCGCGGTATCACGCCTGACGAGGCCGAGCCGATTGGCGAGGCGCTGATCGAAGCCGGCTGGCGCATCATCGAAGTCCCGCTCAATTCGCCGGAGCCGCTGAAGAGCATCGAGAAACTGCAGAAGCGGTTCGGTGACAGGGCGCTGATCGGTGCGGGAACGGTGCTGACGACCGCTCAGGTCGCAGACGTTGCCTCGACGGGTGCAACTGTCATCATCTCGCCGAACGCGAACCTCTCGGTCATCGAAGCGAGCGTTTCGCGCGGCATGATCAGCCTGCCGGGCGTCGCAACGCCGTCCGAAGCCTTTGCGGCGATCGGCGCCGGTGCGACCGGCATCAAGGCCTTTCCGGCGGAGGCGATCCCGCCCATGGTCATCAAGGCCTGGCGGGCGGTTCTGCCCAAGGATATGCCGGTTCTGGCCGTTGGCGGGATTACGCCTGACAACATGAAATCCTTTATCGACGCCGGCACGAACGGCTTCGGCATCGGCGGATCGCTTTACAAGCCGGGTGACGATGTTGCGTCGGTGGCGGCCAAGGCCGAGCTATTTATCGAGGCGATGCGCCGCAGCTGATACCGAATCAACGCCATGCGCCAATCCGCGCATGGCCTTTTTCGACCAATCGGCGTAAAGCAGCGGTTCTTGAATCAGCAATGCACCGCATCCTTATGAAAATCCTTCCTGAAGAGCAGTTTTCCGAAGACGAACCGCAGTTCGAGGATGACATGGGCGAAGACGAACTTGTCCAATCTGCGTATTTCCTGATCGAGGCGCTGACCTTCGCCCCGGTGGCGAAACCGGGCACGCCCGAAGAGCCGTCGAAACCATCGCCAAATCAACGCTTTCGGACCGAAGGTTCCGTGTCCGATGCGGCCTGCAACCGGTTGACCGTACGTCGGAACTTGGCCTAGGCATAGTTCCCCGCCATACTCAGCCGAGGTTCGCATGACGATCATCCGACCCGACATCAGCGCCCGCGCTGCGGCCGCTCCGCGTAGCGGTATTGGCGAAATCGTCACCTATGCACGCGGTCGTGACAACCTCATGCCGCTGTGGATCGGCGAAGGCGACCTTGCGACGCCCGACTTCATCACCCGGGCTGCCAGCGACGCGCTTCTCGCAGGCGAGACATTCTATACCTGGACGCAAGGGATCCCGGAGCTTCGCCAGGCAATCCTGCGCTACTACCAGCGCCACTACACGGCCGATCTCTCAGTCGACAACATCTATGTCACCGGATCGGGCATGCAGTCGATCGTGCTGGCGATCCAGACGGTCGCATCGGCCGGCGACGAAGTGATCTATTTGTCACCGGCTTGGCCGAACGCTGCCCATGCCGCGAGTGTTTCCGAAGCAAAGGCCGTACCTGTCGTCCTCGATTTCATCGATGGCAGGTGGGTGCTCGATGCGGGCCGACTGGAAGCTGCGATCACGCCGAAAACCCGGGCGCTGTTCATTAATACCCCATCCAACCCGACGGGCTGGACGGCAACGAAGGATGATCTCGAGGCGATTCTCGGCCTTGCGCGCCGCCATGGTCTCTGGATCATCGCCGACGAAATCTACGGGCTCTACTATTTCGAAGGCACGCGGGCACCATCGTTCATGGATGTCATGGACGCGGAAGACCGCATCATCTTTGCCAATTCCTTCTCGAAGAACTGGTGCATGACCGGCTGGCGTATCGGCTGGGTGGTGGCGCCGGCGGAGATCGGCCAGACGCTCACCAATCTCATACAGTATTCCACGTCAGGCGTTGCGCAATTCATGCAGAAGGGCGCGATTGCGGCACTCGACCTTGGCGACGAGTTCATTCGCTCCAATGTCGAGCGTGCCCGAACCTCGCGCGACATTCTGTGTGACGCGCTGGTCGCCACCAACCGTGTCGAAACGCGAAAGCCCGAAGGCGCGCTCTACGCGTTCCTGAAGATCGACGGCGTAACAGACAGCCGCGCCGAAGCCTTCAGGATTGTCGATGAAACCGGCGTCGGCATGGCGCCGGGCACCGCATTCGGCCCCGGCGGCGCCCCCTTTATGAGAGCATGCTTTCTGCGCGACCCGAAGCAGATCGAAGACGCGGCCGAGCGGCTCTTCGCCTATATCCGCCGACGTTGACCGGACGAGCTTGTCAAGATCGGCGATGGGCGAATGCCGGTTTCGAACTCCACCCATCAGAGATCTTAAGAGATCGACGTCAGTTGCACTGACCGGCCTGGTTGAGGGCTGCGGTCACGCCGCTGAGCGAGAACGTATAGGATGTGCGGGTGCCTCTCCCCGAGACCGCCTGAAGGGTCATATTGCTTCCCGTACGCATGGCGTCAATCATCGCGGAATCATTGCTTTCCTGCTGCGTCCAGCCGGAGTTGCCCCGCGGCGTCATGGCAAAGGATTTGCCATCGATCGTGACCGTTATCTGTGAGCTGTTTTGAAGATCATATCCCATGATTGCCTGCGGATAATATCCGCTGCCCGAAGGCTTGGGCGCCACGAGGAAGAAGTTATCGCCGTGGTTGACGCTTGCGGGCGTCGCCTGTTTCGGAATGGTCAGGACGTAGCAGCTTTTCGAAGCTCCCGCCTGATAGGAATAGACGTTCCAGTCGCCGAACTGCCTCAGCATCGTCGGGCTCGGCTGGGCAAATGCCGGCAGGGCAATCACGGCTGCAAAGAGAGGCGCAAGGGCGAAAGGTTTGAAGGACATCTCGTCTCCTGTTGGGAATGGCAAGGGAAATACGGGTACGAATGCATCCGTAAGTGATCCCATAGGGGGAGGAGGCGGTTACCGGAAAGTTAAAACTTTCACCTTCTGCGCCGTCGCCTCCGCCAAACCCGGTCTGGAACCGGTCAGATGTGATCAACCGAAAGAGACGAAATATCGCGTTTCCGGTTCTTTAGCGCGATCGCTGCGGCCAGCCTCACGGCATCTTCACAAATGCGTCAAACCTGTAACGAAACCGAGGCTTTTTGCCGTGAGGCGATGCGGACAAGAAAAGTCCGGCTTGATGGCGCCCGACTAAGTTCGATCTCCGAATCGCCCGGATGCAGCAGGATCGCATCATAGGCGGCAAGCAATGTGCCGTCTTTCAGCACCAAATCCGACGTCGGCAGAACCAGGGTCACGTCCGAACCGTTCGACGTAATGACGCGTTCACTGGCGGGGAGCATCGTCACGCCGTGAATAAACTTTCCGCGCCGGGTCATGACATTGAGATCGGTGATCGGGCCAGAGAGTAGCCTTGCGCTGGTCACTGCATCGGCCGGAAACGCGTGGGGCGGCGTGTCGGGGCGCAGGACACGATCGGGCTCGCCCTCGACCGAAAGCTCGATCCCGTCGCCCGTCAAAACGCTGAGGGTCCGGTCTATGTCCGCGAACACAGAGAACGGGCCGTCCTCGGCCACCGTCGCCATGCTGATACGCCAGTCGAAATCATCGACCGACGCAGCCTCGGGAAAGACGGCGATCTCCACCGTCTCGCCCTTACCGTTCTTCCAGGGCATCCGCTTATGGTCCGGTGCACGCAGGATGCGCATGCACATCAGTTCCCGAGGATGCCAGGCAGCCGAAGACCCTTGTCTTCGGCGCAGTCGATCGCGATCTCGTATCCCGCATCGGCGTGGCGCATGACGCCGGTCGCAGGGTCGTTCCACAGGACACGTTCGATCCGCCGGGCTGCATCATCCGTTCCGTCGGCGCAGATGACCATGCCGGAATGCTGCGAATATCCCATGCCGACGCCGCCGCCATGATGCAGCGACACCCAGGTGGCACCCGATGCGGTGTTGAGAAGCGCGTTGAGGAGCGGCCAGTCGGACACGGCGTCCGAGCCATCCTTCATCGCTTCCGTCTCGCGGTTCGGCGAGGCGACGGAACCGCTGTCGAGATGGTCGCGGCCGATGACAACAGGCGCGGACAGTTCGCCGCTCCTCACCATCTCGTTGAAGGCGAGACCGAGCTTGTGGCGATCCCCCAGACCCACCCAGCAGATCCGCGCCGGAAGTCCCTGGAAGGCGATGCGTTCTCGCGCCATGTCCAGCCAGTTGTGCAGGTGGGTGTTGTCGGGCAGCAGTTCCTTCACCTTCGCATCGGTCTTGTAGATGTCCTCAGGATCGCCTGACAGGGCCGCCCAGCGGAACGGGCCGATGCCGCGGCAAAACAGCGGACGGATATAGGCCGGGACGAAACCCGGAAAGGCGAAGGCGTTTTCCAGGCCTTCGTCCTTGGCGACCTGGCGGATGTTATTGCCATAGTCGAGCGTCGGCACGCCGGCATCCCAGAACGCAACCATGGCTTCCACATGTGCCTTCATCGATGCGCGGGCCGCCACCTCCACGGACTTGGGATCGCTTTCGCGCTTCGCTTTGGCTTCCTCAACCGTCCAGCCGATCGGCAGGTAGCCGTTGCGCGGGTCATGGGCGGAGGTCTGATCGGTGACGATATCCGGACGCGCGCCGCCAGCTTTCATGCGGGCGACCAGTTCGGGGAAGATTTCGGCGGCATTGCCGAGGAGGCCCACCGATTTCGCTTCGCCCGCCTTGGTCCACTGGTCGATCAGCGCCAGTGCTTCATCCAGCGTCTTCGCCTTGGCATCGACATAGCGGGTGCGCAGACGGAAATCGATGCGGGTCTCGTCGCATTCGACCGCAAGGCAACAGGCGCCTGCCATGACGGCTGCGAGCGGCTGTGCACCGCCCATGCCGCCGAGGCCACCAGTCAGGATCCACTTGCCTTTGAGGCTGCCGTCGTAATGCTGGCGGCCCGCTTCCACGAAGGTCTCGTAGGTGCCCTGAACGATGCCCTGCGTGCCGATATAGATCCACGATCCGGCGGTCATCTGGCCGTACATGGCCAGACCCTTCTTATCCAGTTCGTTGAAGTGATCCCAGGTTGCCCAATGCGGCACGAGGTTCGAGTTGGCGATCAGCACGCGGGGCGCATCCTTGTGGGTGCGGAACACGCCGACCGGCTTGCCGGACTGCACGAGAAGCGTCTCTTCCTCCGTCAGCGTCTTCAAGGTCGCGACGATCTTGTCGAAGTCGTCCCAGGTGCGGGCGGCCCGGCCAATGCCGCCATAGACGACGAGTTCGTGCGGGTTTTCCGCCACATCGGGATCAAGGTTGTTCATCAGCATCCGAAGCGGCGCTTCGGTCATCCAGCTCTTGGCATTGAGCTCATTGCCTCTGGGCGAGCGGACATCGCGGATGTTATGGCGTGGATTGGTCATGACGTAGCTCCCCAATTTCTTCTGATCATCAAACTTCAAGCACTGGCAGGATGCCCGGCGAGATGGCTTTGGCAAAGGCGCCGGAGGCCACAAGTTCGCTTGCGGCCGCAAGATCCGGCGCCATGTAGCGGTCATCCTCAAGCGAGGGCACCGCTGCCCGCAGCACGGCAACGGCTTTTTCGAGCTCGGGACTGGTCTTGAGGGGCCCGCGCAATTCGACGCCCTGGACGGCTGTCAGCGCTTCGATGCCGAGAATGCCGAACAGGTTTTCAGTCATGCCGAGCAGGCGTCGCGCGCCGTGGCAGGCCATCGACACATGGTCCTCCTGATTGGCGGAGGTCGGCGTCGAATCCACTGAAGCCGGATGCGACATCTGCTTGTTCTCGCTCATCAGCGCGGCCGACGTGACTTCGGCGATCATCAGGCCCGAGTTGAGACCGGGCTTCTTCGAGAGAAATGCCGGCAGGCCGTAGGAGAGGGCAGGATCGACCAGAAGCGCGATACGCCGCTGGGCGATCGCACCGATCTCGCAGATCGCGAGCGCCGTCTGATCGGCGGCAAAGGCAACCGGCTCGGCATGGAAATTGCCGCCGGAGACGACGGAATTGTCTGACAGAACCAGCGGATTGTCAGTGACGGCATTTGCTTCGACTTCCAGCGTCCTTGCGACGGACCGCAACAGATCGAGGCAGGCGCCGTCGACCTGAGGCTGGCAACGGATGCAATAGGGATCCTGAACGCGCTCATCGCCTTCAATGTGGCTCGCACGAATTTCGGAGCCTTCGAGAAGGTTGCGAAGCGCAGCACCGGCATCGATCTGGCCCTTGTGGCCGCGCAGGGTGTGGATGTCAGGGTGAAACGGCGCTGATGACCCCATCGCGGCGTCTGTCGACAGGGCGCCTGTAACAAGTGCCGTCTGGGCTGCGCGATGGGTGCGAAACAGACCCGAAAGAGCCAGTGCCGTGGACGTCTGGGTGCCGTTGATCAGCGCCAGCCCTTCCTTGGCGGCAAGAACGACGGGTGTCAGCCCCACCTTGGCGAGCGCATCGGCTGATGCCAGGCGTTCTCCGTGGAGGAAGGCCTCGCCTTCGCCCATCATGGTGGCCGCCATATGGGCAAGCGGTGCCAGATCGCCGGATGCGCCGACCGAGCCCTTTTCCGGAATGACCGGGATGACGCCCTTTTCCAGCATGCCTTCGATCAGGCGGATCAACTCGAGACGGACACCGGAGGCGCCGCGGCCGAGCGAGATGAGCTTCAGCGCCATGATCAGCCGCACGACATTTTCCGGCAGCGGCGCGCCGATGCCGCAGCAATGCGACAGGATGAGATTGCGCTGCAGGGTGGCGAGATCGGCACTGTCGATCTTGATCGAGGCAAGCTTACCGAAGCCGGTGTTGATGCCGTAGACCGGTGCGTTTCCGGCAGCGATTTCCGCAATGCGTCGCGCCGCCTTTTCGATGCCGGCATCGAAGGAGCGATCGAGAACCGCCGAACCATTGTTCCAGTAGAGATCGGAAAGCTCGGCCAGAGTAACGCTGCCGGGCTGAAGCGTGATCGTCATAGCTGTTGACCTCTAAAGACGTTCGAATGAAGCGGGTTGAAGCCGATGCGGTAAACCAGCTCGGCCGGTCGCTGGATGTTCCAGATGGCGAAGTCCGCCGATTTTCCGGCCTCCAGCGTGCCGGTTTCGGAGAGAAGACCGAGCGCCCTCGCCGCCTCGCGCGTCGCACCGGCGATGCATTCTTCGACGGTCAGCCGGAAAAGTGTCGCCGACATGTTCATCGTCAGCAGCAGCGAGGTGAGCGGCGACGTGCCGGGATTGCAATCGGTCGCAATCGCGATCCTAACGCCGGCATCGCGCAGCAGCTGCACCGGCGGTTTCTGCGTTTCGTTGATCGCATAAAAGGCGCCCGGCAGAAGAACCGCAACCGTGCCCGACGCCGCCATCGCAGCAGCGCCCTCGGCGTCGAGATATTCGAGATGATCGGCGGACAAGGCACCGTAGGATGCCGCCGTCGCGGCACCACCGAGATTGGAAAGCTGTTCGGCATGCAGCTTGACGGGCAGACCGAGCGACGTTGCGTGATCGAACACCCGCCGCATGTCCGCAACCGAAAACGCGATGCCTTCGCAGAACCCGTCGACTGCATCCACAAGGCCTTCCGCATGGGCAAGGTCCATAGCGGGCAGCACCACGTCGGTAATGTAGTCGCCGTTGCGTCCACGGTATTCGACGGGCGTTGCATGGGCGCCGAGGAACGACGTGACGACGCGGACCGGGCGGATCTTTTCGAGCGCCCGGGCGGCGCGCAGCATGTTCAGTTCGCCCTCGATCGATAGGCCGTAACCGGATTTGATCTCGAGCGTCGAAACGCCTTCTGCGAGCAGCGTATCGACCCTTGGCAAGGCCGCCTGTACGAGACCGTCGACGGAAAGGGCATTGGTCGCCTTGACGGAGGAGACGATGCCGCCGCCGGCGCGCGCGACTTCCTCATAGGTCGCCCCTTCGAGCCGCATTTCGAATTCCATGGCGCGATCGCCGCCGAAGATCAGATGCGTATGGCAGTCGATCAGGCCGGGCGTGATCACCCTGCCCTCCACGTCGATGATCTCGTCGGCTTCGAGAAATGATGAAGGCAGATCGGACTGGGGACCGGCGAAGACGATCCGGCCATCCTCTACGGCAATGGCACCGTGCTCGATGAGAGCAAGCCCTCGCGCCTCGTCCGCAAGCGTGAGAAGGCGGGCGTTGCGCCATACCGTTCTGGTTGGCACCACCGGTGAATTATCACTATTCTCGACCACGAAGCCTTCCTCTTTTTGTTTTAATGTATATACATAAAAACCCATGGCAAGAAGAATTTGCAGGCGCCTGCTGGACGCAGACGGGACCGACGAGTGGAGTTGGCAGTGAACACCATTTTTGCAGAAAGCGCACTGATCGGCGGGGAATGGGCGAGCAACACTCGCCTGAAGATCGAGCATGGCACCGTGCAGTCGATCGAACGTGACGCGATGCCTGCGGCCACCGACGAGCGGCACCGGCTGATCGGGCCCGGCATGGCCAATCTCCACAGCCACGCTTTCCAGCGCGCCATGGCGGGACTGACGGAGGTTCGCGGATCAACAAGCGACAGCTTCTGGAGCTGGCGCACGCTGATGTACAAATTCGCCCTGTCGATGACACCTGACGATATCGAGGCGGTCGCCGCACAGCTCTATATGGAAATGCTGGAGGCGGGCTTTACCCGCGTCGGCGAGTTTCATTACCTTCACCACGACCGCGATGGGCGCCACTATGCCAATATCGGCGAGCACGCGGAGCGGATTGGTGCGGCAAGTGCTGCCACCGGGATCGCTCTCACCCTTCTGCCGGTCTTCTACGCCCGCTCCGGTTTCGGGGGAATGGCACCGACGGAGGGCCAGCGACGCTTCATCAACTCGGTCGAAAGCTTTTCCACGCTGATGGAGGAATGCCGGAAGATCACGTCTGCGCTTCCCGGCGGCCAACTCGGCATCGCGCCGCACAGTCTGCGGGCCGCGACGCCGGAAGAACTGCGGGACGTTCTGCCGATGGCAGGTGGAGGCCCGATCCACATCCATATCGCCGAGCAAACGAAAGAGGTCGAGGACTGTATCGCGTGGTCGGGCGCACGTCCCCTCGAATGGCTGCTCGCCAACATGCCGGTCGATGAGCGCTGGTGCCTGATCCACGCTACCCATATGACCGAGGCGGAAACGCGCGACATGGCACGCCGAGGGGCCATTGCCGGTCTCTGCCCCATCACGGAAGCCAACCTCGGCGACGGCATATTTCCGGCGCCGGCATTTCTCGAGGAAGGCGGCCAGTTCGGCGTCGGCTCGGACTCGAACATCTCGATTTCGGTCGCGCGTGAACTTCGGCAGCTCGAATATTCGCAGCGTCTCGGACTTCGCTCGCGAAACGTCGTGGCACTACCGCAGCGATCGACGGGTGCGCGCCTGTTCCAGGAAGCGCTGAAAGGTGGCGCCCGCGCATTGCAGTCGCAGGACGACATCGTATCAGGTGCATCGGCGGATTTCGTCTCGCTCGACCTTGAGGCCGCCCCCTACCTTTCGGCAGATCAGGTTCTCGACCAGTGGATCTTCGCTGATACGATCAAGGTGGATTGCGTCTGGGCGGCGGGCAAGAAGCTGGTGACGGGCGGTCGGCATGTGAGCCGAGAGACGATCCTGCCGAGGTTCCAGGCCGTGATGGCCGCTCTGCTTGACGCCGGCTGACCGGATATGGTGGAGAAGCCGTTTGATGCAGAGAGCCGAAGGACTTCGCCTTGACCGGAGAAAAAGACATCAAGGCGATGCGTGCGGTGGGCACACTGCACCAGAAGATCCTGGGCGACATCGAGAACAATATCGTCAGCGGCGAATGGCCCCCGGGCTACAGGATCCCTTTTGAGGTCGAGCTCGCCAAGCACTACAATGTCTCGCGGATGACCGCGAACAAGGTTCTGACCCAGCTTGCCAATGCCGGGCTGATCGAGCGGCGCAAGAAATCGGGCTCCTTTGTTGCCCAGCCGCGCAACCAGGCTGCCATTCTTGAGATCTACGACATCGAAGATGAAGTCCGCGCGCTGAACAAGGACTACCATTTCCGGATGGAGGAATGCCGGGAGCGGAAGACTGTGGCAACGGACCGGCTGCGCCTGAGCGTCGCCGGCAAGGAAAAATCCATCTACGTCGTCTGCCTGCATTTCGCCGACGGGAAGCCGTTCTGTCTCGAGGAACGACTGATCAATCTGAAGACCGTGCCGCAGGCAAAGGACATGGATTTCTCGACGGTTTCACCGGGCAAGTGGCTGATCGCGCAGATACCATGGACCGCTGCGGAACATCGGATCTCGGCCCAGCTTGCGGACGAACAGCTGGCAAGGCGGCTGGAAATCACGCCGCAGTCTGCCTGCCTCGTGGTAGAACGCAAGACCTGGGACGTTTCCGGCCCGGTGACGTCGGTGCGGTTCAGCTACCCTTCCGACAGCCATGCGATCACTGCGCGCTTTGCTCCGGCCTCGAGCTGAGACCGGCTTGCCCACCCCAAGCATCCCTCGCCAATTCAGGCTTAAAATGCGGTCTGTCGCAGCAGGCTCGCCATTTCGCGTTGGACTTCGGGGGCTCAACGTGACCTAGTCATATGGTTCGTCGGCGTAGAATGCCATCGATCCGGCGTTTGGAAAATTGGCGGCGCTGCCTCAATACGGACTGCGGGACCAAAAAGCCGGTTACCTGCGAAACGTCACTGGGCTTGCTATCATCGACTAAGCGGATGGCAGCAAGATACCCGACATGCAAACGTGGTAGTCCGACATTCGGAGCCATGCTGACGACAGAGGCTGCCATGACACTTTCTTTCCCAAATCCCGCGCGCAGTTACGATGAATCGAAAAGACGCGTCCGCTTTCTGGGTCATGACGGCATGTTCGAGGTTCGGTTCTTCGTTGCTGCTGAAGTTCTCAGCAGCAACCTTGTTGAAAGAACTGCCGTCAGCGATGATTATCTTGCCTCTTTCGATGCGCTACGACCGAAGATCCTGAAGGCAGCCCAAGCTGCCTACAAGGCGAAAAACGCACAATCCATCATGCTAGATCTCGAGAACTTCAAATGAACAGACTTCTGCTGAGCGTGATCGCTCATCGTCCCGACATGATGTATTTATCCGATCTGACCCAATGTCAGTCGAACTCGGCTCGGTGATCGCATGACGATCTTTTCGGTTCGTCACCTTACGTCCTACCAGTATCATAAGCCGGTCGAGTTCGGCGAACACAGGCTGCTGTTCCGACCAAGGGACAGTTTCGATCAGACGCTGCTCGTGTCGCGCCTCGAGGTTTTTCCAAAGCCTGCCTATGTTCGCTGGATCCATGACGTGTTTGGCAACTGCGTGGCGCTGGTCGGTTTTGAGGGTGCGTCTCAGAAGCTCCAATTCGAAACGACTATCAGGCTCGATCATACGCCGCAGCTCGCGATGGATTTTCAGATCGACGAGGAAGCCCTCACCTATCCCTTCACCTATGACCCGGTGGAAGCGTTCGATCTGGAATGCACCATCCGTCGCCATTACCCGGATGCCAACGACGAGGTTGGCAAATGGGCGCGGCAGTTCGTCAAACCCGGCCAGCCGACCGAGACCGGCCGATTGCTGATGACGCTCTGCTACGCGATCCGTGAAAGCTTCGTCTATGCCCGTCGCCACGAACATGGCACCCAGGCTCCGCTCGAGACGCTGCAGCTGCGTCGCGGGACCTGCCGCGACTTTGCGCTTTTGATGATGGAAGCCGCACGGGCCCTTGGCCTCGCTGCACGTTTCGTCACCGGCTATATCTACGTTCCCGATCGCGACGGATCGACGACGCTTGGAGGCGGGTCTACCCACGCGTGGTGCCAGGTCTACCTGCCGGGAGCCGGATGGGTGGAATTTGATCCGACCAACGGCATTGTCGGTAACCGCGACCTCATTCGCGTCGGCGTCGCCCGCGACCCGAAACAGGCTATCCCGCTTCGTGGCAGCTATGACGGTGAGGCGGAAGATTTCAAAAGCATGTCAGTGCAGGTCAACGTCACGACCGACGAGTTCCAGGCCAAACTTCATGGCTAAACGGAACCGTATCAACGCCCGGGCATTGCCGCATTGCTGCCATCTCGTCAACGGTATTTAGGAGACATCGCTTCATGAGGATACGCGCCGGTTTTCATCTGGGCTATGAATGCCAACAGCCGACTGCCATGCTTCTGGCGTTGAATATCCACCCCTCCCGTCGCGTAGATCTATTGACCGAACAGGTGCTGACCTTCGACAGACCGATCGAGGCCTGGGGTTATCAGGATGTCTTCGGGAACGCCTGCAGCCGCATCGTTGCACCGCCCGGCCTGACGACGATCTCGACCGAGTTCGAGATCTATGACACCGGGCTTCCGGACCCGATCCCGGAAGATGCGCAGCAGCACCTCATCCAGGATCTACCCGACGACGTTCTGGTGTTCCTGCTGGGCAGCCGTTATTGCGATACGGACCGTCTGTCAGACTTTGCCTGGAACACGTTTTCCTCGACTGATCTGGGCTGGCCGCGCGTCAAAGCCATTCTTGATTTCGCGCATAACCGCATTGCGTTCAACTATCAGAACGCCGATTCGCTGCGGACCGCGTTCGGCGGCTTCAACGACCAGACGGGCGTGTGCCGGGACTACGCGCATCTGGCGATCACCCTTTGCCGGTGCATGAACATTCCCGCACGCTACTGCACGGGTTATCTCGGCGACATCGGTGTTCCCAAGGATCACAATCCGATGGACTTCAGTGCATGGTTCGAAGTCTATCTCGGCGGACGCTGGCACACTGTCGATGCCCGTCACAACAAACCTCGTATCGGCCGGATCCTGATGGCGACCGGTCGCGATGCGACCGATGTCGCGTTGTCGACGGCCTTCGGCCCGGCGATCCTGGCAAGGTTCGAAGTGATCACGGATGAACTGCCGCTGGGTGGCGACGGGCAGGCGGAATAGCCGCGCCGAGTTTCTGACCCTTTGAGCTTTATGACGTCGCGCCCGGTTGCGAGAGCAACTAGCGCGGCGACGTAAGCTTGCCGATCTGTTCCGCCAGCTGTGCCTGCGTATACGGCTTTCCGAGCCGCGCAACCTCGAGATCAACGCCAGGCGGAAGATCCGCGTAGCCGGAGGCGATCAGGATTGGCAATTCGGGCAGCAAGGCTCGTGCAGCCTTCGAGAGTTCGCCCCCGGTCATGCCAGGCATGGAATAGTCGGTGATCATCAGATCGAACTTTGGTCCTTTACCCAGATGCTCCAGCGCCTCCTTGCCGGAATGGGCTTCGACCACGTCGTGTCCGAGATCCAGCAGCATGTCGGCGGAACTCATGGCGATGAGGACGTCGTCGTCGACAAGCAGGATACGCTTGGGACCACCCTGATATTCTGCCGGAGGCGATGGTGCCTCGGCCTGCCTCGGCTGCTCGGCAGCGGAAGAGACCGGAATCCACAATTCGGCGGTGGTGCCGGAACCGATCCTGCTCGACAACTTCAACTCTCCCTTTAACTGGGACGCCAGGCCGTGGATCATCGACAATCCGAGGCCCGTTCCCTTGCCCAGTTCCTTCGTTGAGAAAAACGGTTCGATGGCTTTCTGCAGCGTCGCCTCGTCCATGCCTTGGCCTTCGTCCTTGACCGAGAGCACGACGTAACGCCCGGCTGCAAGCGTATCGTTTGAGAACCTCTGCTCTTCCTGGCTGAGGCTGATCCGCAGCGTGCCACCGTCGGGCATGGCGTCACGCGAGTTGACGGCGAGGTTGAGAAGCGCCAGTTCGATCTGGTTGGCATCTGCCGAAACCTTCGGCAGATGATCCGGTATCGCGGTTTCGACGAGGATGGTCGACCCGACCGAGCGTTCGAGAAGGTCGCGCATGCCACCGATCAGGGCGCCAAGGTCAACCGGACCGATCTGCAAATCCTGGCGGCGGGCAAAGGCGAGCAGCCGCTGGGTCAACGACGCCCCGCGTCTTGCACCCTGAAGGGCGCCATCAATCAGCCGTTCGGCTTTCGGATCGCCCGCAACGAGCTTGCGGAGCAGTTCGAGATTGCCGAGCACTGCCATCAACAGGTTGTTGAAATCGTGGGCGACGCCGCCGGTCAGTTGGCCGATCGCCTCCATCTTCTGCGCCTGGCGCAGTTGATCTTCCGCCCGCTCACGTTGCGACACCTCGTCCATCACGACCGAATGGGCCTGTTCAAGTTCACGCGTCCGCTCGGCGACACGCTCTTCAAGCAGTTCGTTGATCTGCCGCTGCTGCTTCTCGTTGATGACCCGGTCGGTAATGTCGGCGGATACGCCGACCAGCTTGACCGCCTTGCCCGAGTGGTCGCGGTAGAGCTGTGCCCGCACCTCTGCCCAGCGCACGGTGCCGTCGCGCCAGACGGTGCGGTATTCGACAGAATAATCCTCGCCGCTCTCGGCTGTTGCCGTATGAGCATCCTGCACGCGTTGTCGGTCATCGGGATGGATACTGGCAAAAAGGTCCTGATAGGTGAACGCCTCTTCCGGACCGCGTCCGAAAATGCTCTTGCAGGTCGCAGACGTGCTCAGGACATCAGTTGCAAGATCCAGTTCCCAAGCGCCGAGGCGACCGGCTTCGAGCGCTGTCTGCAGGCGGCGCTCTCCTTCGTCGAGAGCTTCCATCCGCAGACGTGCATCGTATTGGCGCCGACGCCCGCGTGCGGCAGAACGGGCAACGCTGATGAATGTCGTTGCGTGGAAAGGGCGCTCGATGAAGCTGACATTGCCAAGGACTTCCGACAGCCGCGCAGCTGCGGGATTACGCTCCGGACCACCGCCGCGGTTTGTCAGAATGACGAACGGTAGATCCGACCAGCTCGGCTGGTTCTCGATCCACTGGGAGATGGCGCGCAGGTCGGCGGAGCGTAGAGCTTCCTCGGTGATGACAGCGAGCGCGATGTTGTCGTCAAGGCTGTCGACGAAACCGGACAGGTCCAGGGCCGCCTTCGAAGCGATACCGGCTTCCTTCAGGAGGGATGCCGCAATCTGCGCATCGCGACCGTGTGGGGCATGAATGAGGCCGACGGCATCTCTGTTAGGAATGGCTTTCGTCCTCGTTTGAAAGCTCCAGCAGTTGCTGCTTTTCGCCGACAAGCGTCGGTACACCGCGCAACACGCCCTGGAAACCGGAAAGCGGATCGCCCAGTGTCAGCCCCGCATCGGTGATGCGAAACTCGCGGATGGTTTCTTCGTGCCGACCGGTTCGCTTCTTGATGACCGAGACTGCACGCCGAACCCTGCCCAGTGCCTCGAAATAGCGCAGCAGGATAACTGTATCGGCGAGGTAGGTGACATCGACCGGGGATTTCATGTCTCCGACGAGCCCGTGCTGGGCAACTGTCAGAAACGTATTGGCTCCTTGCCGATTGAGGTATTGCAGCAGTTCATGCACGTGCAGGATCAGCGCGTTTTCCTCGGGCATCGACGCCTGGTAGCCGTTCACGCTATCGATCACGACTGTCCCGGCCTTGAAGGTCGCCACGCGATCCCGCACGCGTTGCGAAAATTCCCCCGGCGAAAGCTCGGCCGCATCCAGCTGCTCGATGTGAATAGCGCCGTCGTCGCGCATCTTCTCGAGGTCGATCCCCATTGCTTTCGTACGCGAGAACAACAGGCCGAGCTCCTCGTCGAATATGAAGACGGCTGCTTTCTCACCGCGCTTCACGGCAGCTGCTACAAACTGGAGCGCGAACAGGCTTTTGCCGGTACCGGCAGGTCCGATGAGCAGCGTGCTCGACCCGCGCTCTATACCACCGCCAAGAAGATCGTCGAATTCGGCAATGCCGCTTTTCAAAATAGCTCGGTCGAATGCCGTCTTGTGCTCGATCGCACGCAGCCGCGGAAAGACCGAGACGCCTCCGGTCTTGATGACGAAATCATGATAGCCGCCGCGGAACGCCTGGCCGCGATATTTGATCACCCGCAGGCGGCGGCGTTCCGAACCATAGTCGGGAGCCAGCTGCTCGAGATGAAGAACGCCGTGAACGACGCTGTGGACGGTCTTGTCGAGATTGTCCGACGTCATGTCGTCGAGCAAAAGGACTGTGGCGTCGGATCGAGAAAAGAAATGCTTCATGGCCAGGATCTGGCGGCGGTAGCGGAGAGAACTCTGTGCCAACAGACGGATTTCCGACAAGCTGTCGATCACCACACGCTGCGGTTTCAGACGCTCGAAGGCCTCGAAGATCAGCTTGGTCGTCTCGCCGAGCTCCAGATCTGAGGAGTAAAGCAGGCTTTGCTGCTGGTCTGCGTCAAGCAGGCTTTCCGGGGGGACGAGCTCGAAGATTTCGATCGAATCCCCGAATTCGATACCGTGCGAAAGCGCGCTTTCCCGCAGTTCTTCTTCACTCTCCGACAGGCTGATATAAAGACAGCGCTCCTTGAGTGTTGCGCCTTCCAAAAGAAATTGCAGGGCAATCGTAGTTTTGCCCGTGCCCGGCGTCCCTTCGAGCAGGAAAACATGGCGGCGAGTCAAACCGCCCGATAATACATCGTCCAGTCCCCGAACGCCTGTCCTCGCCTTTGTACTCAAGCCGTCGATCATGTTTTTTCCTTTTGCGACTTTTGACTTAGCGCAAACTGGCGTGGAAACAAGAGATGGACGGGTTGGGTACGGTAACTGTGACGAACGAGATGTTTCCGGCTGTCCTTCGATTCTAGCAGTTGCGCAGGTAAGCGGCGGCGCGAAGACCCGAAATGCGTCCGAGCGCCACTGCAGTCAGGAGACCGTTCCCGGACAGGTAGCCGCTCGCTTTGCTGCCCGATACGCCACAGGCGGCGCCTCCGGCGGCAAAAAGGTTTGCGATGGTCGAACCGTCGCGTCGAACCACGCGTGCCTCGCCGTCAACAACAAGCCCGCCCTGGGTGTGGAAGAGTGCGCCGGTGACCCTTACCGCTTTGAAGGGCGCTCGAAGTGGCGGCACGTCTGCCAGAGAACGGCCGAACGGGTCCGCCCCACCCTCGGCTTTGCAATTCTCGAAAGCACGGAAGCTTGCCGTCAGTTTCTCCGGCGAGACCTGCATCCGGCCCGCAAGCGCCTCGATCGTATCGGCCTCTATGATGGCATGCATACGCTCGGCGCTTCTGAAATCCTCGAACTGGGCGGCGATCGCGGCGATCCGCGTGTCGAACACGGTCCATGCGATGCCTTCCGGCTGAGCAAGCACGTTGGACGCCTGCTCCGAATACCCCTTCGCCTCGTTGGAAAAGCGCTCGCCTTCGACATTCACCTGGAAGCCGCCCTCCATGACCGTCGCCCAGGTGATCAGGATCCCGGCAGGATGGGCGACCGATCCATGGCCCTGATGACCACTCAGATGCCGCGTCGCAGCACCCAGCGCCTCACCCCACACGATCGCATCTCCCTGGTTGCCCGGGTGGCCGAAATAAAGAGCATCCCGCATCTCCGAAATGTGGTCGGCCACCAGTGCCGGATTGCCGCCATAACCATTGCAGGCTAGGATCAACGCCTCACAGCCGATGTCTTCGCGGGACCCATCCGGTCGCGACAGGGTCATGCCGCGCGGCTTGCCGTCGGAGCCGACGACAAGCGTGTCCACATGGGCTTCCGTCAGGATATCGATGCCGGCTTCTTCCGCGGCGTCGCGCAGACGATCGATCAACTCCTCGCCGGACCGGGAGGGAAGACCATGCATTCGAAGGTGCGAGTGACCGGGATACCGGAAGTTATCGACCAGCGAAAACGCCAGGCCGTGGTCCTCCGCCAGCCATTCCAGCGTTGGGCCGACCGTTTCGGTCACCAGCCGCACGAGACCCACATCCGGCTCGTCATCCGCCTTGTGGAGGATATCTGACCCGAAGGCCTCCGGCGTGTCCTCGACGCCGATCTCGCGCTGCCAGCGCGTGCCTGCTGCCGGAATGAGCCCGGCCGACAGCGCCGTCGAACCGCGCGGCAGCGGATCGCGCTCCAGCACAAGCACATCGACGCCTTCCGCCTTGGCGGAAAGTGCTGCAACCATACCGGCGGCACCGGCGCCGATCACGACCAGCGGCACCGTCACCTCGAATTCCCGGTCTGAGACTTCGACCTTGCTCATTCGGCGTCGAACTCGGCGATCATGTCTGCGATCGTCGCGATCCGGCTGACCGGTTTCAATGCTGCGATCGCAGTCTCGTGCGTTTCCTGCGAAAAGGCGGCCGAACCATCCGCCAGAGTGATCGTCTCGAAATCGCGGACATGAGCATCGCGAACGGTGGACGCGACGCCGCCATTGGTGACGATGCCGCCGACCACCAGCTTCTCGATGCCGCATTTGCGCAGGACCCATTCGAGCCGGGTCATGTAGAACGCCGAATAGGCGACTTTCTCGACAATGAGATCGGCCGGCGCCAGGTCATCGATCAGGCTGTTGCCCCAGGTACCGGGCGCAAAATCACCCTTGCCTAGAAACGGACGAAGTTCCTTCAGATGTGGTGAGATGATCGGCTCGCCACCCTTAGCAGGCACCAGCGTGAACTGGGCCGAGATGATGTAGCCGCCTTTTGCGCGCATCACGTCCACAAGAGGCTTGATGCGCGCGGGCAATGCCGCGATCTCGGGCGCCCCTTGCCCGGCCCGGCCATAGGCGCCGTCGGGGGCCAGAAAATCATTGGTCAGATCGACGATGATCAGGCCGGTCTTTTCGATGGGGATCGAATGTCCGCTCATGATTTCCGCTCCACGATGATATTTCCGTAGAGATCGACGCGCGCCTTGAATTCCGGCGACACGACTGTCGTGGCATCCGGCTGTTCGAGGATCGCCGGGCCCTGGATTTCGGAACTCTCCGGCAGTTGCAGGCGATCGTAGATCGTCGTTTCATGCCAGGCCCCGTCGAACCAGACCTGTCGCGAGCCGGTCGTGGCAGATTCTACCGTCGTGTCGACAGGTGCAGCCAAGGCCTTCAGATCGAAGCTCGGACGAATGCCGATCGCGCTGGTGCGAAGATTGACGATCCGCATCGGGACACCCGGCAGAAGCCGGCTGAAACTTGCCTGATAGGCATCCTCGAAAGCCTGCTGGATCATCGCCTCGCTGACATCGGTTTGGCTCCCGCTGATCGTTGCCGGCAGTGTGACCCGAACCGTATGGGTCTGACCGACATAGTGCATGTCGAGCTCGAACAGCGTATCGATCCGCTCGACCGTCAGATGCGCATCCTCGACGACGGCGCGCGCCTTGCCCGCCTCCTCGACCATGCGGGCGTCGATCGCCGCAACGTCGATGCCCTCGAGCGAGAGGTTCAAGGTCTGGACCTGGTCGTGGCGGATGTCGGCGATGACGCAACCCAGCGCAGATGTCACACCCGGGTAACGCGGCACAAGCGCCGCCTTCAGCCCGACTTCGCGAATCAGCGCCGAGACATGCAATGCCCCGCCGCCACCGAAGGGAACGGCCGCGAACTTCTGCGGATCGTGACCGCGCTCGATCGACATCAGCCGGATCGCGCCGGCCATGCGGCTGTCGGCAATCTTCACGATCGCTTCGGCCGCTTCCATCACACCGAGGCCGAGCGGCTTTGCGACA
This sequence comes from Neorhizobium sp. DAR64872/K0K18, assembly GCF_050500175.1. Classification (NCBI taxonomy): domain Bacteria; kingdom Pseudomonadati; phylum Pseudomonadota; class Alphaproteobacteria; order Hyphomicrobiales; family Rhizobiaceae; genus Neorhizobium; species Neorhizobium sp. DAR64872/K0K18. The sequence goes on along the minus strand of NZ_CP191445.1, from coordinate 898,048 downwards.
TGCTGGTCGATCGCGGCCTTGGCGGCCTCCACGTCGAGACGGGCAAGCTTGCCGCCGATCGGCCGGTCGGCATTGATGCGGCCGAGCACGACGTTGGCATCCGTCAGCGTTGGCCGGGTATTGCCCTGACCGTAGCAGACCGGGCCGGGCCGTGAACCGGCACTTTCGGGGCCGACCTGCAGCAGGCCGCCGGCATCCACATGCGCAATCGAACCGCCGCCGGCACCGATCGTGGTGATCTCGATCATCGGTGTTCGGATAACGAGGCCGAAATCGATCGTCGTCTGGGCCGCGAGCGCTGCCTTGCCGTCGGCAATCAGCGAGACATCGAAGGACGTGCCGCCGAGATCGCCGGTGATGACGTTCGGAAAGCCTGCCGCCTTTGCGATCGCAGCTGCGGCGATGACGCCTGCCGCCGGACCGGACAGCGCTGTACGGGCCGGAAGCCTGCGCGCTGTCTCCGTCGACATGACACCGCCGTTCGACTGGACGATATGGAAGCGGCCGGCGAAGTCGTCGCTTGCCAGTGCCGTTTCCAGCTTGCCGAGATAGGAGCCGACCACCGGCTGCAGATAGGCGTTGAGGACGGTCGTCGACGTGCGCTCGAATTCACGGATTTCGGGCAGGATCTGCGTCGAGCAGGCGAGGTTCTCGTTGTCCCAGACGGCACGGGCGGCTTCCACCGCACGCTCCTCGTTTTCGGGATTGGCATAGGCGTTGACGAAAACGATCGCGAGCGCTTCCGCACCCATCGCCTTCAGCTTTTCGGCAGCGACGCGCACGGCAGCGACATCGACGCCCAGACGGATCGTACCGTCGGCAAGCGTGCGTTCCGCCACTTCCAGACGCATGTCGCGTTCAACGACGGGGATGAAATCGCCCCACAGGCCCCAGGTATTGGGCCGGTCCCGGCGTCGCATTTCCAGTACGTCACGAAAGCCTTCGGTGGTGATCAGACCGACCCTGGCGCCCTTGCGCTCAAGAAGAGCGTTGGTGCCGACGGTCGTGCCGTGCACGATCGAGGAGAGGTCAGCGATGGCGCCGAAACCCTTCAGACCATCGAGGAAGCCCACAGCTTCATCGCCGCGGTTGGAGGGGACCTTGTTGGTGCGGAATTTCGCCGAAGCTTCATCGAAATAGAAGAGATCGGTGAAGGTACCGCCGACATCGACGCCAACGATCCTGCCCAATCCCGACTGGCCCAGTTTTTCATTTTGTTGTTTTGTTGTTCCCAGATCGCTCACGCGGCCACTCCCTTGCGCAGCTTGTCGGTTGCTTCGTGATCGATCTCGCCATCTGCGCCGATCACCACGCCGTACAGGGCTTCCGCCTGACTGGTGCTGACGAAGCCGAGGCGCACGTCATGTAGAACCTTGTCCGGGTCGCGCCCATGCGGATCGCCCCAGCCGCCACCTCCCGGCGTTTCCAACCGGATCCGCTTGCCGGGCTTCAGCCTCAGATCGGTGATCTTCGACGCCATCGGCGGAACGGCTTCGCCGCCGTCTTCCGTCTGCCAGGAGAACCGGTTCAATGCCGCTGACTCTCCGCCGACGACGCCGAACGGCGCGCGTCTGCCGCGTTCGCCGAGCAGCGCCACGTCGCCGCCGGTGAGAAGCTCCAGTTCATAGATAGAACCGACGCCGCCACGATGGGTGCCGGCACCGGCCGAATCCGGCCGCAGTGCCCATTGCGTGAACATGACGGGATAGGCCGCTTCCAGGATCTCCACCGGCGGAATGGTCGCGGTCGAAATCGGGTTGTTGGCGTGGTTCAAGCCATCCGACATCGGATTGCCGCCGAGACCGCCACCGAAGAACGAGAACATCACCCATCGCTTGTGGTCTGCCCTGTAGCCGGCGAGCGACAATGCGTTGATCGTGCCGAACGGGGCAGCAGTAGCACGCGCCGGATCAGCCTGGGCGATTGCGCCAAGAACGACGCCGATCAGCCGCAGGATGGTTTCCGTATAGCCGGCAACCGGCTTTGGAGCATTTGCGCCGAGCAGCGAATTGTCGACGATGGTGAAGGAGATCGGGCGAAGGCAACCCGCATTCGCCGGAACTTCGGTAAAGATATGCTTCAGCGCCACGTAGCAGGCGGCGATCGTCGTCGAGCGCGAGATATTGATCGGACCCTGGGCCGACTGGGTGGAGCGCGAAAAATCAAGCGCCATCGTGTCGCCGGCAATCGTCAGGTCGAGCGCCACCGTCAGCATCTCGTCGATGATGCCGTCATTGTCGAGCACGTCTTCGAACGAATAGGTACCATCCGGGATCGAAGCGATCGCTGAGCGCATCAGCGCTTCGGCGCGGTTCGAGAAAGCCTCGAACGCCGCATCGACTGTCGCTGGACCATATTCGCCGAGAAGAGCGCCAAGCCGTTTCTCGCCGAGATCGAGCGCATTGAGCTGACCGTTGAGATCGCCCCAGTTCGACATCGGAACGCGGGAATTGGCGGACAGGATTTCGATGATGTCGTTGTTCATCTTGCCCGCGGAGATCAGCTTGACGACCGGGATCCGCACGCCTTCCTGGAAGCTTTCTACCGCCTTCGGATTGTAGCTGCCGGCGACATTGCCGCCGATGTCGAGCCAGTGACCGACCGAGGCCATCCAGCAGAACAGCTTTCCATCGCGGAAGATCGGCCGCACCAGACGGAAGTCGTTCAGATGCGTCCCGCCTTCGTAAGGATCGTTGAAGATGAACGTATCGTTCTCCTGCAGGCCCCCTTCCCGCTCGACCTTGGAGATGACGGCGCGCACGGCAAACGCCATCGCCCCGACGAAGATCGGCAGGCCGGATGTGCCCTGCACCAGCGTATCGCCGGTCGTGGCGTGATAGATGCCGTGGCAGGCATCCTTGGCTTCGGCAATTGTCGGGTTGAAAGCCGAGCGATAGAGCGTCGCGTCCATTTCGTCTGCAATCTGCTCCAGCCGGCCCTTCAGAACCGCCAAAGTCACGGGATCAAGCGTCACGGCATCGGTCGTGACGGTAGCTTGCGAGCTCATGCCGCATCCTCTTCATGTCTGTCTTTTCCATCGGCATCTTCGTAGGTTCTGCCGAGCGCGAGCATGTCGGGCGTGCCGATCAGCGCATTGAGCCCGTTGAAATCGAACATCCGGTCGGCGAACGGCGCGTTGGATCCGGCAGCTGCCAGCGAGGCGTAATAATCGACCGCGGTCTTCGCCATTGCCCGGACGATACCGCCCGGGAAGATGACGATCTGGAAGCCGAGATCGGACAATTCAGCTGCGTTGTGGATTGGCGTCGTGCCGCCCTCGACCATGTTGGCGACCAGCGGCTTGACGCCTTTCAGCGCGCTTGCGATGTCGCCCAACTGCTCGCCGCTTTTCGGCGCCTCGACGAACAGGATGTCGGCACCGGCTTGCGCATAAAGATGCGCGCGTTCAAGCGCCCGATCGATGCCTTCCATCTGCAGTGCATCGGTGCGCGCGATGATCAGCGTCTGCTCGTTGGCGCGGGCGTCGACGGCCGCCTTGATCTTTCCAACCATCTCTCCGGTGGAGACGACCGACTTGTCGTTCAGGTGACCGCAGCGCTTCGGCGTGGTCTGATCCTCGAGCTGGATGCCCTGGGCGCCCATCTTTTCAAACAGCCGCACCGTGCGCTGGACGTTGAGCGCATTGCCGTAGCCCGTGTCAGCATCGACGATGACAGGCACGGTCATCCGGTCGCAGATCATCGCGATCCGGTCGGCCACTTCCGCCATCGACACGAGGCCGATATCGGGTCGCCCAAGATGGGTGTAGGCGATGGCCGCGCCGCTCAGATACACTGCGCGAAAGCCGGCGCCCGCTGCGATCGACGCCGTGAGGGCGTCAAACACTCCAGGCGCGACAATCGGAATGCCGCTCTTCAAATCCTGGCTGAGACTCATGGTATGTTTCCTTGTTCTTGCCGGCCTCTCTGGGCCGTGTTCTTGTCGCTCAAAGGCCGAGATAAGCCCGTTTCAATTCAGGATTGTCGCGAAGTTCGGCGGCATCGCCTGATAGTGCGACCGAACCGTTCTCCAGGATGTAAGCCCGGCTCGCGAGGTCCAGCGACTGCATGACGTTCTGCTCCACCAGCATGATCGGCAGGCCATCGTCGCTCAGGCGGCGGATGAGCGAGAACATCTCCTCGACCAGAAGCGGCGACAGGCCGAGCGAAGGCTCGTCGAGGATCAGCAGCTTGGGCTCGCTCATCAGGCCGCGGCCGATCGCCAGCATCTGCTGCTCGCCGCCCGACAGCGTGCCGGCGAACTGCCGGGTCCGCTCTTTCAGCCGCGGAAAGATCGAGAACACCTTTTCGATATTGCCGGCCCGGCCCCGCTTCGGCCGGCAATAGCCGCCGAGTTCGAGATTTTCGAGAATGGTGAGGTTGGGGAAGATCTTGCGACCTTCCGGCACGTGGATGAGGCCCGATGCGACAATATCGCGGGCGCTGGTGCCCAGTATTTCACGGCCGTCAAAACGTACAGAGCCGCTGCGGGCGGGCTGTACCCCTGACAGCACCTTGTTGAGCGTGGTCTTGCCGACGCCGTTCGAGCCGAGCACGGCGACTACCTCGCCCTTCCCGACGGAAAGGCTGAGGCCTCGAAGGACTTCGGTTCCGCCATAGCCGGCGCGCAGGTCTGCGATCTCAAGCATGGGCTGCCCCTTCCGCCTTGATACGCGCTGCAGCGCCGTGGCCGAGATAGGCCTCGATGACAGCCGTATCCGTACACACCAAACGCGGCTCGCCGCTTGCAATCATCTTGCCCTGAGAGAGCACGTAGACGGTGTCGCAGAGGTTCATCACCGCCTGCATGATGTGTTCGATCATCAGGATCGTCACGCCCTCCTCGCGGATCTGCCGGATGATTGGCAAAACGTCACGGATTTCGGATGGATTGAGACCCGCCAGCACCTCGTCGAGCAGCAAAAGCTTCGGCTGCGTCGCCAGTGCCCTTGCCAGTTCGAGCCGCTTGCGGCCGGCGATCGTGAGGCCCGAGGCAAGCTTGTCGAGTTCGTGGCCAAGACCGACTTTCTCGGCCGTCAGGGTCGCAAGACGTCTCGCCTCGGCCGGATCCTTGGTGTGAAGGAAGGCACCGACGGCGATGTTGTCGCGAACGTCGAGACCCGCAAAAGGCTGGACGATCTGGAACGTCCGCGCCAGTCCGCGGCGCGCTCTCAGATGCGGTTTCTCGCCGGTGATATCCTCATTCTGAAATGTGACAATTCCCGCATTGGGGTTGAGGAAGCCGGCGATCATTGCAAACAGGGTCGTCTTGCCGGCCCCGTTCGGACCGATCAGCCCGGTGATCGACCCCTCCGCAACGTCGATCGTCGCATCGTCGACGGCGAGAAGCCCGGAAAATCGCTTGGTGAGATTGTGCGCTTTCAACATGGTCATGCCCCTCACATCGCCTTGCCGCGGCTCTTGCGCCGATACCAGAGATCCGACACGAAGCCCCTGATCCCGTTCGGTGCGAAAGCGACGCAGAGAATGAGAATGATGCCGAAGACGACAAGATCGACGCCGGCGATTCCGCCCGAAAACGACTTGGTGATTTCGCCAAGGCCCAAAAGCAGAACCGAGCCGATCAGCGGCCCGAGCATCGTGCCTGCGCCACCGACGATCGCCGCAAACAGCGCCTCGATCGAGATCCATGAGCCGTAGGCGACATTGGCATCGATGAAGAGGAAGTTCTGCACGTAGAGGCAGCCGGCAAGCGCGGTGATCGCGGCAGACAGCGTGATCGCCTGCATCTTGATCTTGAAGATATCGACACCGAGCGCCTGTGCCGCTTGGTCGTTTTCACGAAGCGCGATGAGATAGGCGCCAAAGGCGGACCGTTCCAGCCAGCGGGTCAGAAGCAGGCCGCCTGCCACGAAGCCGATGAGGATCAGCAGGAACCAGCGGCGGTCGGAAAACTGCAGGTACGCGAAGCCGTTGTTGATCGAGACCAGCATGCCGGCAGCGCCACCGGTGAAATCCCAGCTGTTGGCGAGGATGCGCAGCACTTCCGCAAATGCCAGCGTGATCAGCGCGAAATAGGATCCTTTCAGGCCTGCCCGGAAGCTCAGAAAGCCGATCATGGCGCCGACGGCCGCACCGAGAATGACGCCGCAGACAAGGCCGACCCAGGCATTGATGCCGAAGCTCGTCTGCAGGATCGTCGTCGTATAGGCGCCGGTACCGAAAAAGGCCGCGTGTCCGAAGGAGGAGAGCCCGCCATAGCCGCCGAGAACATTCCAGCCCTGCGCCGTGAGCGCGATGATCATCATGAAGATCAGGAGATTGAGAATGTTGCCCGGCAGCCCGGCAACGGCTGCGATGCCGACCACGCCGAGAAAGGCAAGGGCCGCGATGAATTCAAAATTCTTCTTCATGCGCGTGCTCCAAACAGGCCGGTGGGCTTCACCAGAAGCACGAGAATGAAAATGAGGAAGATGCCGATCTGGCCGAGGCTATCGCCGAGGAAGAGGCTGGAAATGGCTTCGACGACGCCGATCAGCAGGCCGCCGATCAGGGCGCCGGGGATCGATCCCATGCCGCCGAGAACGACAATGGTGAAAGCGACGAGAACAAAGGCCGCCCCTGTGGTGGGGCTGACATAGAACGAGGGCATCAGCAGGCCGCCGGCAATCGCCAGACAGGCGGTACCGATCGCAAACGTCATGGCATAGACATGCGCGACATTGATTCCGACAAGGCTGGCGCCGAGTTTTTCCTTGGCAACGGCGCGGATCGCCTTGCCGATATCGGTTCGGTTGAGGATCGCCCACAGAAGGACGGCGGTCACGACCGAGACTACGAGCCCGATCACCCTCGGCAGCGAGAGAAGGAGCGGACCGAGCGGCACGATCTCGAACGCGTAATCTGTCGCAATGGTGCGGGTGTCGGAATTGAACCCGGCGAGAAGCAGGTTCTGGATGACGATCGACAGACCAAGGGTGGCGAGCAAAATACCGTTGTCCGAGCCGCGGCTGGCCGGACCGATAATGAAGCGCTGCAGACAATAGCCGATCGCGAACATCATAGGCGTGACGACGAGGATGGCCACGTAGGGATCAAGGCCGAACCTGTCTGAGGCCAGCCAGACGAGATACATCGCGACCGTCAGCAAGGCGCCGTGGGCGAAGTTGACGATGTGCAGCACGCCATAGATGAGGGTGAGCCCGAGGGCGATCAGCGCGTAGACGGCACCGAGCATCAGGCCGTTCATCAACGCTTCGAAAATGATTGTCGGCGAATACATGATGTTCCTTCTAAGAAGGGCTTGCCGGAATGGCCCGGGACAAAACGCCGCCCCGGGCCTGCCGCACTCGCTGGTATGGATTAGCCGTTGGCCGGGAACTTGGGCTTGGCTTGGGCGAACTTGTCCGGATAGATGACCTTGATCTGGCCGCCCTGAACCTGGGTATTGAGCGGAAGCGCGTTGACGTTCTGGCCGGTCGCATCGAACTTCGACTTGCCGTACGGCATCACACCGCTGTCGAACTCGTTCTTCTGCAAGGCTTCGATGATCGCGCCGCTTTCGGCACTCTTCGCAAATTCCAGCGCCTGCGCTGCGACCTTGACGACCGAGTAATTGATCGGCGCGTTGTAGGCGTAGAACTTGCCGGCGGCCTGAACGGCCTGCATCAGCTTGTCGTTGGTCGGGTTCTTGGGATCGCCCCAGTGGTTGACGTCCATCACGCCTTCAGCCGCTTCCGGGAATTCCTTGACGAACCGGTAGCTGGAGGCCGCACCACCGAAGAGAGCATAGATACCGCCCTTCGGCTTGACCCGCTGCTGTTGCAGTGTGCGGGCGAACAGCACAAATTCGTTGAAGTAATGCGAGGGAATAATGAGGTCGGGCTGCAGCGAACGCAGGCGCAGAACGACGTTCGACATGTCACGCGCCGGTGTCGGGTGCGAGATCGCCTCGACCACTTCGAAGCCGAGGGCAGGCAGGCGAGCCTGCATCAGCTTGGCGAGGCCCGAGCCGAGAAGACCGTCTTCGTGGACGATTGCCACGGTCTTTGCAGCCTTGCCGGAAGCGTCGTTGATGGTCACGAGGTTCTTCAGCGCGACGTCGGCCGCCATCGAGAAGCTCGGGTTGAAACGGAAGACGTTTTTCAGGTTGCGGGTCATCAGCGCGTCGGAGACGGCGCAGTCGATGATGAAGGGAAGCTCGTAGCGGGCCGCGGCCTGGGTCGCGGTCATGGAAATGCCGCTGGCAAAACCACCGACGACGATCGCAGCGCCATCCGCCTTCAGCTGTTCGGTCGCCTGGGCGCCGGCTTCGGCATTCGAACGGCTGTCGCCGATCAGAAGTTCGAGCTTGGCGCCGCCGAGCGACTTGATGCCGCCGGCATCGTTGATTTCCTTGATCGCATATTCCGCGCCGATCCGTGCCAGATCGCCGTCTCCGGCAAAGCCACCGGTCATCGGCTGCAGCAGACCGATCTTGACCGTCGGTGCCTGTGCCCGGCTGAGACCGGGTGCCGCAAGGACCATCGCCGAGACACCGCCAACTTTCAGCACCGTGCGCCGGGAGACCGAGTTCGTGAGCTTCTTCATTCCTTCACCACCCTCTTAGGATTGCGGGGGCCGGATGCCCGCTCGTTACGGTAGACCTCGGACGTAGGGCTCCAGTGCCGGCTCCCTTCAGTGCCCTTGCGTACGAGGTTCATTTGCAGGCTGTATCTATCGGGACGGTAGAGCGCTTGGAGATACTCCATGCCGCGCCCTCCCTTGCCGTAGACGACGCGGGTCAGCGCGATGAGGGGCGAGCCCACACCGATACCCAGCGCCTCGGCCACTTCCGGATTGGCAAGAACCGCACCCACTTCCTGCCACGCCGTTTCAGCACGCAGGCCGGCTCTCTCCATCAGCTCAAGGAGAGCCATATGGGCAAGGTCTTCACGCGAATATTCTCGACCGACACGTTCGGGCACGTAGGCTGTCAGGTACGAGAAGGGAAGGTCGTCGAAGGAGCGCACGCGCACCGACTTCTGAACCCGCTCGTCGTCTTCGAGATGCAAGGCCTCGGCAACCTTCTCGGGCGCCTCGATATAGTCAAAAGAGATCAGCTTGACCGCCGTTGTCCGCCCCATTTCAATGAGGTGCGCAAAGGCATTCGACAGGTCGGCCGTGGCCATCTGGGCAAAGTTGGAGCCCCGCACATAGGTGCCAGATCCGACCCGCTTGTCGACCAGGTCTTCGGCGGAAAGTAGATCGAGCGCGAGCCGGACTGTGACCCGCGAAACCCCGTATTGTTCAGCCAACGCAAGCTCGCTCGGCAGGCGCATGCCGGCCTTCAGCTCGCCCGAAACGATCTTGTCCCGCAGCAGAAGATAGACCTTCTGAGTCTTCAAGGGTTCGGTCGCCGGCCTCAACGTGAGCTCCCAATCTATCTTATTTTTAATACAGGTTTTGTATAAAACGGCTGACAGATCTCGTCAATGCCCATATAACACTCAGCAGACGTATTTGCCTATATGCAGTGCAACATGCGAGATTGTGCGATGCAAGAGAGATCTGCCGGAACCGAGTTTTCACGTGCGATGGCGCCGCTTGCCGTGGGCAATCTCACGTTTCGCAACCGCATTCTCGTTCCGGCGCACACGACCAATTTCGGCGAAAACCACCTGCCGAGCGAGCGCCACCTTGCCTATCACCGTGAACGTGCGAGGGGCGGTGTCGGTGCGATCATCTTTGAATCCATCCGCGTTCACGCGAACTCGCTTGGCCGGCCGCAGGCCGTCTGTGGCTTCGACCCTGCCTGTATCGAACCGTTCCGCAGGATTACCGAGGCTGTCAAAGCCGAAGGCGCGCGGATCCTTGGCCAGATCATCCATCTCGGCCGGCAGGTTGAGGGCGATTTTGAGCGAACGGTCTCCTGGGGCCCATCGCCGATTGCGTGGGCGACATCCGCGCTGCCGCCACGCCCGATGGATCGCGCCGACATGGATGCGGTGATCGAAGGGCATGTGCTGACCGCGCGCCATCTCATGGCGGCGGGCTTCGAGGGGATCGAGCTGCAGATGGCACATGGCCATCTTCTGCAGCAGTTCCTTTCACCGCTTTCGAACAACCGTGACGACGCGTATGGCGGCTCGGCGGAAAACCGGATGCGCTTTCCGCTTGAGGTCCTGCAGGCTGTCCGCGCGGAAGTCGGTCGCGATTTCTGTCTGGGCATTCGCCTCAGTGGCGATGAGTATGTCGAGGGCGGGATCACCATCGATCAGGCCGAGAGGACCGCGGTGTCACTTGCGGCGGCCGAAAAGATCGACTTCTTCAATGTCTCGCATTCCGCCTATCACGCCTCCTATTCGCTCGCTTCGCAAATGGCCGACATGGCAATCGATCCGGAACCATTCCGGTCGTTGCCGGCGCGGATCCGCATCGCTTTGCGCGACGAAGGCCACGACATTCCCGTCTTCGCCGTCTGTCGGTTCAACACACTGGCGGAGGCCGACGCGATCATTGCGGCCGGCGGCGCGGATGCGGTTGGTATGGCGCGCGCCCATCTTGCCGAGCCGGCCATCGTCAACAAGACGGTCGAGGGACGGATGAACGAAATCCGCACCTGCATTGCCTGCAACCAGGGTTGCGCCGGCATGCTGGAAAAGAACCTGCCGATCCGCTGTCTGGTCAATCCGCGTGCCGGGCTGGAAGGCGTATGGCCGGAGCTTGCCACGACCGGCACGCGACAACCCAAACGCTTGCTCGTGGTCGGCGGCGGACCGGCAGGACTGGAGGCGGCCCGGACGGCAGCGGAGCGCGGCCATATCGTGACGCTGTGGGAAAAGCAGGACGATCTCGGCGGGCAGTTTCGCGACGCGGTGAAGATGCCGAAGCGCGCTGAGTTCCGAACGCTGATGGAAGAGCAGATTGCCGATCTGGATCGGTTCGGTGTGACGGTGATAACAGGCAAGCATGCCGATGCTGGATCGATTTCCGATTTTGCGGCCGATGCGGTGTTTCTGGCGACCGGTTCGACGCCGGTTCGCACAGAATTTGCCGGTGGCGGAAAGGCCTTCACGATCGTCGAGGCGCTGGACGATCCGGCAGCCCTCGGAAGCGACGTGGCGCTGTTCGACCGCACCGGCGAATGGGCCGCACTGACGCTTGCGGAACATCTCGCCGACCTCGGCAAAAAGGTGACGTTCTTCTCGCCGGCCGGCGGCATCGCCTGGCGCACGACCATCTACTCGACACTCGCAAACCTGAAACGGCTGCGCGAGAAAAAGGTGAGGATCGCAACGCTCCGGAAGGTCACAGCCTTCGACGGCAAGACCCTGGCGGTCGAAGATCTTTCGACCGGCGAGAGTGAGTTGCATATGGGGTTCACCGGTGTCGTCGCCGCCGAACACAATTTCGCGGACCATTCCCTGTTCCAGCAGCTCCGTCATCTCGCCGTGCCCGTCCGACAGATCGGCGACAACCTTGCGCCCCGCACGGCCCTTGAAGCCGTCTATCACGGCCATCTTGCCGCTCGAGACCCATGAGATCTGGAAGGAGTAAAACTTGATGAGCATTCTGATAACGGGTGCAGGCGGCTTCCTCGGGCTTAACCTGATCGAGGTCATGAATGCCCAGAGCCAACCAGTCGTTGCCCTCAACGATCGCCCTCTGCCGGCAGCCTTTGCCGCAAAGCCGGGTGTCACGGTCGAATTGGCGGACGTGCGGGATCGCGTGGCGATCGCCGATATTCTTTCGCGCCACGACATTACCTGCATCATCCATGCGGCTGCGATTACCCTTGGGCCAAAGAGTGCCATCGCATCGGCAAGCGACGCCTTCGACGTCAATACGGTCTCGGTCGCGATCCTGCTTGAGGAGGGTCGGAAAGCCGGCATCCGCCGCTTCGTCTACCCGAGCTCCTCCGCCGTCTACGGCGCGGCGCCCTTCGATGGCGCAGCCGTGACCGAAGAGACGAACCCGATGCCCACGACGCTTTACGGCTTTACCAAGCTTGCCAGCGAAAGACTGGTTGTCGAAGCGGGGAAAAGTTTTGGCATATCCACTGTGCGGGCGCGCATCACCGCGGTGTTCGGGCCGCACGAGCATGAAACCGGCGTGCGCGAAACGATGAGCCCGCCCTTCCAGATCGCCGCCAAGGCGATAGCGGGTGAGGATATTCTCCTGCCCGCGGGAGGCGCCCGCGACTGGACGAGCAGCCGAGACATCGCGAAAGCGCTTGCGCTGCTTGCAACACGGGAAAGCCTCCCCTCGGATCTCTACAATCTCAGTGTCGGCGAAACCTGGCATGTGAACCGCCTCAGTGCGCATCTGGCGAAGGCCTATCCCGGCTGGCGCTTTGCTGAGGGAAAGACCGATGGGAGCGACAGCGCGATCGCCTTCAACGACGACCTCTCCCGACGTCGCCATGCGGTCTCGGCCAAGAGGTTCGAAACGGATTTCGGCTTCCGCTTCATGGCGCCGGACGAGGCCTGCGCAGACTATGGCGGCTGGCTTGCCGATCAGACCCATGCCTCGTGACCTACCGCGCCGTATAGCCGCCGTCCGCCAGCACGTCGGTGCCGGTGATGAAGCTTGCGTCGTCCGAGACGAGAAAAAGCGCCGTCGCTGCAATATCCTCCGGTGTGCCGATCCGGCCGATCGGATGAAGAGGAGCGAGCATTTCGATGACCGCCGCCTCGCTGCCGGCCTGTCGGGTGACGCGGCTCGTCAGCACAGCTCCCGGCGAAAGACTGACGGCACGAATGCCTTGGTCAGCGTGATCGAGCGCGAGACTGCGGGTGAGCGAATGCAGCCCGGCCTTGCTCGCCGAATAGGCGGCACGCCCGGGCGTCGTCACATGTCCGAGCTGGGACGCGATATTGAGGATGACCCCACCCTGCCTGCCGAGATGCGGCACGCCGTATTTGCAGATCAGGAAAGCGCCCGTGAGATTGACATCGAGTGTCTTGCGCCAGCTTTCGAACGGTATGTCGCAGACGGTGCCAAGCGGGGTTTCGGTTGCGGCGTTGTTGACGAGAATGTCGATACGGCCAAAGCGGCTCGCGACCGCGTCGATGCAGGCCTCGACCGAAGCCGGATCGGCAACATCGCATGGCATGGCAAGGCAGCGATCCGGGTCAAAGCCATCGGTTGGAACGGCGTCGAGATCGAGCATCGCGACGCTTGCGCCAGCGGAGGCGAACCTCTTGGCGATCGCCCGCCCGATATCGCCGCCCGCGCCGGTGATGATGGCGACGCGGCCTTCAAGGCATTGAGGAGAAAACATGCATCACCCTTCAGGAGAGTTCGAACGCTTCGGATCGTCTGTCATCATCGCTTGATTTGCAAATTGAATCTGTCTTAATCTCAATACAGATTTTGAGGGCCTTCGCGGGCCTTGAGGAGTTGATAATGCTGAGGGAACACCGTCCACAGACACTGTTCGACAGGATCTGGCAGAACCACGTGATCGCATCGCAGAGCGATGGTCAGCAGTTGCTGTTCATCGATCGGCACCTGGTTCACGAAGGATCGTTCCACGGTTTCAACAAGCTGAAGGACAAGAACGCGCGGGTTTCGAGGCCAGACCTCACCTTCGGCATCGTCGATCATTACGCGCCGACGCGGATACGCGACATTTCGAAGATCGATGCCGCCATCGCTGGGATGATCACCCAGCTGGAGGAGAACTGTCTTGCCAACGATGTCCGCATCTTCGGACTAAACGACCCGCGCCAGGGCATTGTCCATGTGGTCGGTCCGGAGCAGGCGATCACTCTGCCCGGCGCCACCATCGTATGCGGCGACAGCCACACCTCGACGCATGGTGCTTTCGGTGCGATAGCGTTCGGCATCGGCGCTTCGGAAGTGGCGCATGTCCTGATGACCCAGACCCTGTGGCAGAAAAAGACGAAATCGATGCGGGTCCGCTTCGACGGCAAGCTTGGGCCCGGTATCACCGCCAAGGACATGGCACTGGCGATGATCGCCGCAATCGGTGCCGATGGCGCTCAGGGTCATGCGATCGAATATACCGGCTCGGCGGTCGAGGGGCTGTCGATGGAAGGTCGGCTGACACTCTGCAACCTCTCGATCGAAAGCGGCGCGCGTTGCGGCCTTATCGCCCCCGACATGACGACGGTGAACTTCCTGCGCCACCGGCCGCTCGCACCGAAAGGTGATCTCTTCGAGCGTGCAGCCGAAGCCTGGCTTTCCCTGCGCGGCGATGGCGACGCCCCCTTCGAGCGCGAGCTGGTGATTGACGGCAGCGAGATTGCACCTGTCGTCACTTGGGGTATCAGCCCCGAAGACGCGCTGCCGATCACGTCCGCGGTGCCGTTGCCCGACGACATGACCGACGAGTCACGCGCGGCCCATACGCGCGAAGCGATCGACTATATGGGTCTGAAACCCGGCATGCCGTTGACGGATATTCCGGTCGACCGCGTCTTTATCGGTTCTTGCACCAACAGCCGCATCGAAGACCTCAGAGCCGCAGCCGCCGTGCTTTCCGGCCGCAAATCTGCCGTTCCAGGTCTGGTGTCACCAGGCTCGTCGCTTGTGAAACAACAGGCCGAGCAAGAGGGCCTCGACCGGATCTTCGTGGATGCCGGATTGGAATGGGTCGATTCCGGTTGTTCGATGTGTGTCGGCATGAATGGTGATCTCGTTCCGCCCGGTGAACGCTGCGCCTCTACCACCAACCGAAATTTCAAAGGCCGACAGGGGCCGAAGTCACGCACGCACCTGATGTCGCCGGCCATGGTCGCCGCGGCAGCGGTGACCGGTCACCTGACCGATGTTCGTGATCTGATGGGAGGCCGCAGTTGAGACCGTTCAAGACCCTCGACGCAAAAGCCGCGCCACTGCCCTTTGCAAGTGTCGATACCGATCAGCTGATACCGGCGCGCTTCATGAAGCGCTCGCGATCGGAGGGATACGGCCAGTACCTCCTCTACGACATGCGGTTCGACGGGGAAGGATATCCGATCCAGGATTTCCCGTTGAACAACCCTGCCCGCGCAGGCGCCGAAATTCTTGTGGGACGCCGGAATTTCGGCGCGGGTTCCTCACGGGAGGCCGCCGTTTACGCGCTTGTCGACTACGGTTTCCGCTGTGTGATCGCGCCAAGCTTCGGCGACATTTTCGCATCGAACTCGGTCAATAACGGCCTCTTGCCGGCACAGGTGACGGAAGAGGATACGGAGACCCTTCTCTCGCTGCTCGAAAATGGCCAGGACCGTGCCTTTGTCGATCTCGACACCTGCGAGATCCGGCTCGCCAACCATGTCTTCCGCTTCGAGATCGAGCCCGTCTGGCGCACCAAGCTCCTCAACGGCTGGGATGATCTCGACCTCACGGCAAGCTATGCCGACGACATTGCCCGCTACGTGGTCTCGGACAGAGAACGCCACCCGTGGCTCCAGGAGATCCCGGCTTCGGTATGAGCGACTGCCTCAACTTCGGCACATGATCTGGATTGGTTCGTTGCGTTGGGTGGCGCTCGCAGGCAGCCAACAGTTACCCGTCAGGCCTGCTCGAACTCGATCAGCGTGCCTTGAAAATCCTTGGGGTGAACGAAGATCACCGGTTTTCCGTGGGCGCCGATCTTCGGCTGGCCGTCGCCCAGAATGCGTGCGCCCGTCTCGACGATCCTTGCGGAGGCGGCTTTGATGTCGTCGACCTCGAAGCACAGGTGGTGAATGCCGCCGGACGGGTTCTTGTCCAGGAAGCTCGTGATCGGTGACGTTTCTCCGAAGGGGTGGAGAAGCTCGATCTTGGTGTTGGGCAGTTCGACGAACACGACAGTCACGCCGTGCTCGGCCAAATTCTGCGGTGCGGAAACAGACGCGCCGAGGCCGCTATACTGATCGGCGGCCGCCGCCAGATCCGGCACCGCGATCGCCACGTGATTAAGCCTCCCGATCATTGTGCGTCACACATTTCGGCGTTTTCCTTCGAGGAGATCGATCACGGCGTTGGCAGCATCGAGGACGTTTGTGCCGGGCCCGAACACGGCAGCGACGCCGTTTTCGAGGAGGTAGTCGTAGTCCTGGCGCGGAATGACGCCGCCGACCACGACGATGATGTCGTTTGCGCCCTTGCGCCTGAGCGCCTCGACCAGTTGCGGAGCAAGCGTCCTGTGACCGGCTGCCAGCGACGACATGCCGACCACCTGAACCTTCTGCTGGATTGCCAGATCGGCGGCCTCATCCGGCGTCTGGAACAGCGGGCCGGCCAGAACCTCAAAGCCGATATCGCCGAATGCCGAGGCGATGACCTTGGCGCCACGATCGTGGCCGTCCTGGCCGAGCTTTGCGACCATGATCCTCGGCTTTGCCTTGGTCGACGTGTATTCCGCAAGGCGCTTCGTCAGCGTTTCGTATTCCGGGTCGCCCTCGTAGGCAGGGCCGTAGATATCGCTGACCACATCCGGCATGGCCGCATGATCGCCGAATGCCTTGCGCATCGCATCCGACATCTCGCCGACCGTGGCACGCGCGCGCGCCGCCTCGACGGCCGCCGCCAGAAGATTGCCGCGGCCCGACGTCGCCACCTCGCCAAGGGCTGCAAGTGCCGTTGCCACCTTGCCGGAGTCGCGCTTGCGGCGCACCTCTTCCAGCCGCTCGATCTGGCCGTTGCGCACGGCCGTATTGTCGATGGCAAGGATGTCGATATCGTCTTCTGTCTCGAGCCTGTATTTGTTGACGCCGACGATGATCTCCTCGCCGCGGTCGACCTTGACCTGGCGCAGTGTTGCGGCCTCCTCGATCAGACGCTTCGGAAGGCCGTCGGCGACGGCCTTGGTCATGCCGCCGAGCGCCTCGATCTCCTCGATCAGGGCCCAGGCCTTTTCCGCGAGCTCGCTGGTCAGGCTTTCGACATAGTAGGAGCCGGCGAGCGGATCGACGACTTTGGTGACGCCGGTTTCGTGGGCGAGGATTAGCTGGGTGTTGCGCGCGATGCGGGCGGAGAATTCGGTCGGCAGCGCCATCGCTTCATCGAGCGCGTTGGTGTGCAGCGACTGGGTGCCGCCGAGCACGGCCGACATTGCCTCGTATGCCGTGCGGATGACGTTGTTGTACGGGTCCTGCTCTGCAAGAGAGACACCTGACGTCTGGCAATGGGTGCGCAGCATCAGCGAGCCCGGCTTCTTCGGCGCGAACTCCTCCATGATCCTCGACCATAGAAGACGGGCGGCGCGCAGCTTCGCCGCCTCCATGAAGAAGTTCATGCCGATGGCGAAGAAGAAGGACAGGCGTCCGGCAAACTCGTCGACATCGAGGCCCTTGGCGATCGCGGCGCGCACATATTCGCGACCGTCGGCGAGCGTGAAGGCCAGTTCCTGGACCAGCGTCGCGCCCGCCTCCTGCATGTGATAGCCGGAGATCGAGATCGAGTTAAAGCGCGGCATTTCTTTCGCGGTGTATTCGATGATGTCGGCAACGATCCGCATCGAGGGTTCCGGCGGATAGATATAGGTGTTGCGAACCATGAACTCCTTGAGGATGTCGTTCTGGATCGTGCCCGAGAGCTGCGAGCGCTCGCAGCCCTGTTCCTCGCCGGCGACGATGAAGGCGGCAAGGATCGGGATCACCGCGCCGTTCATGGTCATCGACACGGACATGTCTTTCAGCGGAATGCCGTCAAACAGGATTTTCATATCCTCGACGGAGTCGATCGCCACACCGGCCTTGCCGACATCGCCCTCGACGCGCGGGTGGTCGCTGTCATAGCCGCGGTGGGTGGCAAGGTCGAAGGCGACGGACAGGCCCTTCTGGCCGGCGGCAAGGTTGCGCCGGTAAAAGGCATTGGAAGCCTGCGCCGTCGAAAAACCGGCATATTGCCGGATCGTCCAGGGTCGACCGGCATACATCGTCGCCCGCGGACCGCGAACGAAAGGCTTGATCCCCGGCATCGTATCGAGATGCGAAATACCCTCGAGATCATCAGCCGTATAAAGCGGCTTGATGTCGATGCCTTCCGCCGTGTGCCAGACCAGCGTGTCAGGTGAAGCCTTCAGCTCCCGCTCCGCAAGGGCTTTCCAGGCCTGGGTCTTTTCCCCGTTATCTTTTGACAAAAGCATCCCCCTCAGCGCTTCGTTTCAATCGACAGCCTATCAGGTATCGCCTCAGCCAGCCGGGTCAAGCCTTTCCAAAGAACTACGGGTTCAGCTTTTCGAGATGAAGAAGCAATCCGCTGTGATCGAGCGGCCCCCCGCCGCCCTCGACGAAATCGGTGAACTCCGCCCTCACTCCACTGGTCAGAGGCAGCGTGAGGGAGAGGGCGTCGGCCACGTCCATGACGGCGTTAAGGTCCTTCAACTGGTTCTTCGCCGTACCACCCGGCTCGAACGTCCGCTCCACCATGCGGCGGCCATGGATTTCAAGGATGCGACTGTCGGCAAAGCCGCCGCGGATGGCATTGCGGAAGGCTTCGCGGGAAGCGCCACCGGCTTCGACAAGGATCATGGCCTCGGCCACCGCGCCGATCGTGACCGCAACGATCTGCTGGTTGGCGAGCTTGCAGATCTGTCCCGCGCCGCTCGGGCCGACATGCGTCACCCGACCCATGGCCGAAAACACATCGTGGAGGCTTGCGACCACATCCGCATCGCCGCCCGCCATGATCGCCAGCGTGCCCGCCTCGGCACCGACCACACCGCCGGACACCGGCGCGTCCACATGGGCAACGCCGAATGCCTCAAGCTTTGCTGCGTGCTCCCGGGCAATGGCAGGCGCAATCGAACTCATGTCGACCACCCTGGCGCCCGCAGCCAGACGTTCGGCACAACCGCTCCCGAACAGGACGTCGCCAACGGCCTTGCCGTCCGTCAGCATGGTGATGACGATATCTGCGCCATCGACGGCCTGAGCAGGTGATGCTGCGACGGTAGCGCCATCGCTCTCCAGCGCTTTCGCCTTATCCGGATTGCGGTTCCAGACAAGAAGCGAATACCCGGCCTGAAGCAATCGGCGCGCCATGGGTGCACCCATCAGGCCTGTTCCGAGGAAGGCAATCTTTTCCGAGGGGTTTGCGACAGTCATGGCAGCTTCCCTCCAAGTTCATCCTCGATATGAACCTGGATGATCTCGTCGAAGTTCTTCTCGGCCGTAAACCCCAGTTCGATCGCGCGTTTTGCCTCGAAACCCGGTGCCCAGCCTGCGACCATCTTCATGATCATCTCGTTCGGCTCGCGCCGGATGAGATTGACCGCCTTGTCACCCGCAATGCGCCGCAGCGCCTCGATCTGCTCGCCGACCGTGGCGCTGACGCCTGGCATCGAGAGGCTTCTCTGCGCCCCAAGCTGCGCCAGATCGAGACCCGCTGCGTGGACAAGATACCCGACCGCCGAGCGCGGCGACGTGTGCCAGTGGCGCGTGCTTTCCGGCACCGGCAGAACGGCCTCCTCGCCGATCAGCGGTTCGCGCAGGATGTTGGAGAAGAAGCCGGATGCCGCTTTGTTCGGCTTGCCCGGCCGGATGCAGACGGTGGGCAGGCGAATGCCGATCCCATCGAAAAATCCCCGACGCGAATAGTCTGCCAAAAGCAGTTCGGATATCGCCTTCTGGGTGCCGTAGCTGGTGAGCGGCGTTAGGTGGAAATCATCAGGGATCAACAGCGGCAAGGGCGCACCGACCACGGCGATGGATGACGTGAAGACCACGCGCGGCTTGTAGCCGTCGGCTTGGTTTGCAAGGCGGATTGCATCGAACAGATAGCGCGTGCCGTCGAGATTGATCCGGTAACCCTTGTCGAAATCGAGTTCGGCTTCGGCCGAGACGATGGCCGCGAGGTGATAGATCAGATCCGGGCGACCTTCGACCAGGGTTTCGGCAACGCCCGGCGTCGACAGGTCCACCGCAAAACTGTCGACCGCTATGGCCGTTTCTGGCTTTTCCGGACTGACCACATCGACCAGCGTCAGTTTTTCAATCGCATGGCCACCGACCGCTCCCTCCCGAAGCAGCCGCGTCGTCAATTTGCGCCCGACCATTCCGGCCGCGCCGATAATCAAGATATGCATGGAACCTCCCTTTTCCGAAGAGTTCGCAGAGCGTTGCGAACCCGGCATGATTTTTCTTGTACGGTTGTCTGATAACCTTATATGGTTTGTCCAGCCTTACCGGGTGAAAAAGAGGTTATCAAGAAGCCGCGCCTTTCCAAAGAGCGGACGGATGAGCCCAAGGGAGAGACACCATGGCATTGGATCTTGAGGATAGCCCGGCCATGTCGCTGACCGCCTCGTTGGGCAGCGACATCGTGATCCGCGACGAGACCGAAATTGCGCGCTACTGCCGCGACTGGCACGGCGACGTTTCCAGCAGCGCCGTTGCAGTTCTCCGGCCGCGCTCGACGCAGGACGTCGCCGCCTGTGTGAAGGCCTGTCACGCGTTGAACCTGGCGATCGTTCCGCAGGGCGGCAATACCGGGCTCGTGCTCGGCGGCATACCGGACGATCCGGTACGCCAGGTCGTCATCAGTCTCGAGCGGATGAACGCGATCCGCAATATCGACGCGGACGATTTTTCCGCCGTCGTCGAGGCCGGGTGCATCCTCTCCGAACTCAAGGACGCGATCGCCGACAAGGCGATGTTCTTTCCGCTTGCGCTTGGCGCGCAGGGCAGCTGCCGGATTGGCGGCAACGTCTCGACCAATGCCGGCGGCATCAACGTGCTGCGCTACGGCATGACCCGCGAGCTGGTGCTTGGGCTTGAGGTGGTGCTGCCCGACGGCTCGATCCTCAACGGGCTCTCGACCCTGCGCAAGGACAACCGCGGCATTGACCTCAAGCAACTGTTCATCGGCGCCGAGGGCACGCTCGGGATCATCACCGCCGTCTCGGTAAAGCTTACCCCCTACCCCGATCAGGTTGCGACTGCGCTGCTCGGCCTTGCCTCACTTGAGGACGTCATTACGCTTTACCGTCGCGCCCGCCGGGATTGCTGCGACCTGATGTCGGCCTTCGAATTCATGCCGCCTCTCGCCTTGACGCTCGCGAGAGAAGCGATCCCCGACCTGCCGTTGCCGATGTCGGGCGATTATCCGGCCTATGTCCTGATGGAGATATCCGGATGCGGCCTTGTCGACATCCAGGACCTGATGGAGCGCTTTCTGGAAGGCGTGATGGAGGACGGTCTCGTCCTCGACGGGACACTCGCATCCTCTCAGGCGCAGGCAAAAAACCTCTGGCTGATCCGCGAGGGCATGAACGAGGGACAGGCAAAGCGGGGCGCACATATGCGAAGCGATGTCTCCGTGCCACTGTCGCAACTGCCGGCCTTCGTCCGTGATGCGGAAGACGCGATCCATGCCGCCCTGCCCGATTGCATCTGCGTGTCCTACGGACATGTCGGCGATGGCAATGTTCATCTCAACTGTTTGCCGCCTTCGGATCTTTCGGCAGCGGACAAAGCTGAACGGATCTATCGGTCGAAGACCGTGCTCAATGAGGTGGTGGACCAATATGCCGGCAGCATCAGCGCCGAACACGGCATCGGCCGCCTGAAGCAGATGGATTTCGATACCAGACTGCCCGAGGTAAAACGCAGGTTGCTGACTGCGATCAAGCGGGCGATCGATCCCGACCTCGTGATGAACCCGGGATGCCAGTTGAATTTATCGGCAGAGTCGTAGAAACCATCCGGAACAGGAAGGCGGCCTTGGCTTTGACGGACTTCAACCAGATCAGGCGCAACGCGCATCTACCGGCCCGGATCGCCGCGGAAATCGGACGCGAGATCGTCGAGGGGCGGATCGCTTCCGGAGAAAAGCTGCCGACCGAACATCTGCTTGCCCAGACATTCGGCGTCAGCCGATCAGTCGTTCGCGAAGCCATTGCACAGTTGCGCAACGAAGGATTGGTGGAGACCCGCCAGGGCGTCGGTGCCTTTGCAACGGAAAAGGATCGTCGCCAGATGATCCGCGTCGAGCCGGCCGACCTGTCCGATCCGGAAAATTTCCGCGACCTGTTCCAGCTGCGTCTGGCGCTCGAAGTCGAGGCGGCGGCGCTTGCGGCCGTCAGCCATACGCCCGACGATCTGAAGCGCCTCGACGAGGTTTTGGCACAGATGACCGGTGCCGCCAAATGGACCGAGGAAGGCATCGCTGCCGATCTCACCTTCCACCGCGCCGTCGCCGCTGCCACTCGCAACGATTATTTCATCCAGTTCATCGGCTTCATCGCCGAGCGTATCCAGCTCACCATCAACGCCGCGAGGGCGAAGGCCGTGCTGGAGGAGATCGTGGAAGTCACGATCGCAGAACATGTGGCAATCCGCGACGCGATTGCGGCCCGAGACCCATCCCGGGCACGAAGCGCCATGCGCGATCATCTCGATGGCGCGTCCGGCCGTCTCAATCTGGAACTCACCGTTCCCTGAGGCCAGACCTCACGACTAAAGAGCGGGGAAGTATCCCTCCCCGCCCTGCCGACGTTATTCTGCCGCGATAGCTGCGCTGCGTCCGTTCAAGGCCATGAGGCCCTTTGCCCGTTCCAGACTTGCAGGCTGTTCGGCATGGTAGCGCCGTCCGATTTCCATCATCAGCACGGTGCCGGGCAGGAAGGTGAGTTCGGAGAAGATGTCTTCCCAGTCGATATCGCCCCAGCCGAGCGGCATGTGCAGATCGCCGATGCCGAGCGCGGTATTTTCCTGCACGTGGAAACCCTTGTAGAAAGCCTGCGGGCGGCCGAAGCTGTCATGGACATGCAGATGACCCGCAACAGACGCCATGGCCCGCAGTTCCTCGCGGAAGTTCAGGCCGCGATAGGTCGATTCGATATAGGCGTGGCTGAAGTCGATCAGTGCCACGAGGTTCGGATGCCCGATGGTTTTGACCGTTTCGGCGATCTGGGTGGGCGTCTGGCGATACTGGCCGGGCTCCGTGGTGAAGATGTTTTCAAACGCGACCCTAACACCGTAAGGCTTGCAGAATTCGGCGAGTTCGAACAGCGCTTCGCGTTCGCGGGCGTCGGCCTCGGCACGCTCCATGATCTGTTCGGCGCGGAGATTGCCGCCGTGCTGCACCAGGATGCCGGCACCGATCCGATCGCAGATCTGCGCAAGCGCCTTGGCGGCGTCGAGCTGGTAGCGGCAGGTTTCCGGCTCCATGAAGTTCGAGGAGACAAGGCCATGAACCGTGTAGCGGAAGTCGAACTGCTTCGTCAGCGCCACGAGCCGCTCGGCGCGTTCTTCGATGATCCGGCCGCCCGAGATCAGATCGAGGCTGGTCAGACCGAGTTCGACGGTATCGACGCCGATCTCGCTCAGGATGCGAAGTTCCTTTTCTAGGCTTTCAAGTTCTCCATTGGTGGAGCCGGCATTGAAGCCTGTGCCGATGATGTTGCTCATTGTCGTATTCCCTTTCAGGCAGGTTCGGATTGGAACTGGGTTTCGCGTCGCAGATCGAGCGCGAGGTCCGGGCTGTCGGAGGTCAGGTGACCGATGCCGCGGTCAAGCCAGCGCCGGATCAATGCTTCGTCGTTCAGTGTCCAGACACAAAGGTTTTCGAGCGGAAGTTTGCCGGTGATAAGCGCCCATTCGGCATCCATCAGCTCGTGGTGGATGGCAACGATATCGGCGAGGCCGTCGACCTTCTCGAGGAAGCGTTCGAGACCGCCCTCTTTGTCAGCCCATTCCGCATTGACGGACACGAGGCGCGCAATATGCGGAGCAATGCGCTGGCATTCGTCGAGAACGGAGAGGTCGAAGGAGGTCAGATGGCAGCGATCTGCCAGACCGAACTGCTCGATCTCCGCCACGACTTTTTCGGCAATGCCCGGATAGGGTTGCTTCGCCTCATCCGACTTGATTTCCACATGCAGTTGCTTGCCCTCGGATGTCGCAAGGACAGCGAGGACGTCAGCCAGCGTCGGTACCGTGTCATCGGAACCGTCGAGAAGCGTTTCGCCACGCATCTCCGGCGTCAGCGAGCGGACCGGGCCGGTCTTGTCCGTCGTGCGATCGAGCGTCGCGTCGTGGATGACGACCAGTTCGCCGGTATCGGTCAGGTGCACGTCGAATTCGATCGCATCCACACCCAGATCCAGCACGTTGCGAAAGCCGGTCATGGAGTTTTCAGGCCAGAGATTGCGGGCTCCCCGGTGGCCGGTGATCTTCGTCATTGTCGTCTCCTGAAGTGTCATCAGCGAAGTGTCGGATCGAGCTTGTCGCGCAGCCAGTCACCGACGAGCGAGATGGAAAGCGTCGTCACCATGATGACGAAGGCCGGCGCCAGCATGATCCACGGCGCCCGTGTCAGGTATTCGCGGCCGAAGCCGACCATGTTGCCAAGGCTGGTTTCCGGCGGCTGCACACCGAGGCCCAAAAACGAGAGCCCGCTTTCCATCAGGATGATTTCCGGAAAGGTCAGCGTCATCGAGACGATCAGGGTCGAGGCAACGTTCGGCAGGATGTGGTGAAGATAGACGCGGCCAGGCGTGGCGCCGAGCTGCACAACGGCAGACGCATAGCCTTGCGCGCTGGCCGAGATCGCGAGGCCGCGGGCGATGCGGGCATAGCGCTCCCAGCCATAAAAACCCATCAGACCGATCAAAAGCGGCATCGACGAACCGAAGAAGGCGAGGACGGCGAGCGACATGATCAGGAACGGGAGGGCCGCCTGGAAATCGGCGAGCACGAGGACGAAGTGCTCGACCGCTCCCCGGAACTTTGCCGCGGCAAAGCCGAGCACGGTGCCGAACACGGCAGAAATGATCGTTGCACCAAAGGCGATCGCCAGCGATACGCGGATCGACTGCAGCAGGCGCGACAGGACATCGCGGCCGAGCTCATCGGTACCAAGCAGATGCGCTGGATTGCCCGGCAGCGACAGACGGGCGCGCAGATCCATGGCGGTAATGCCATAGGGGCGGATGATGTCTGCGAACACGGCAACCACCACCATTCCGATCAGCCAGACGATGCCGAAGGTAACCGAGAACGGGACCTTGCGGACCTGCTTGATGAAGCGGGTGAAGAGAGACAGGTTGGGCGATTGTGGGCGGGCGATATCAGTAACAGTCATGACCGGCCTCCTCTCTAGTGAGCGCTCTGGGCGCGAAGCCGTGGATCGAGAAAGCCGTACAGCAGGTCGACGATAAGGTTCGACACGACCATGGTTGCGGCGACCAGGAGCAGGATGCACTGGACCACAGCGAGATCCCGGTTGCTGACCGAGACGACGAGCAGGCGACCTATGCCGGGCCAGGAGAAGATCGATTCCACCACGACCGCGCCGGCGATCAACGTGCCGACCATGAACCCGACGATGGTGACGATGGGAACTGCCGCATTCGGCAGCGCATGCTTCCAGACGACATCCTGCCACTTCATTCCCTTGGCAGAAGCCGTGCGGATATAGGGCTGGCCCATCACCTCGATCATCGCACTTCTCGAAAAGCGCGCGAGAATGCCGATACCGCCGATGCTCATCGTCAGCGTCGGCAGGATGCCGTGCTGCCAGGTGTCCTGACCGCCGGATGGAAGCAGCCCGAGCGTGATCGAAAAGATCAGCACCAGAAGCAGGCCCATGACGAAGGACGGAATGGTGAAGCCGAAGATGGCGGCGAGGATAACGCCGCGATCGATCGCGCTCTGGCGATGCAGCGCGGCATAGACGCCGGCCGGGATACCGATCACGACCTTCAGGAACAGTGCCGGGATCGTCAGCTGCAGGGTCGCCGGAATGCGCTCGATCACCAGCTGCATGGCGGAAGCCTTGTCACGCATGGAGACGCCGAAATCGCCGGTGAAGATCGCCCGGATATAGGACAGGTACTGGATCCACAGCGGCTGATCGAGGCCCCAGGCCTTGCGGAAGGCATCGACGGATTCCTGCGGAACGTCAGGACCGAGCATGACCTGCGCCGGATCACCCGACAGCCGCAACACGACGAAGGCAAAGGTGATGACAGCAAGGATGGTGATCAGCGCGCGAAGGAGGCGGATGGAAGCGAAACGAAACATCGGGAATTCCTTTAGGCCGCAACCGACGCCTCGGCGCGGGTCACCATGTGACAGGCCGCGGTTCGGCCATCGGCAACCGACAGAAGCTGCGGCACGCTGGTACGGCAGATATCGGCGGCAAGCGGGCAGCGGGGATGGAAGGCACAGCCGGATGGGCGGTTGGCAGGGTTCGGCGGCTCTCCCTGCAGGATGACGCGGCCTTGAAGTAGCTTGCCCGGCACCGGCACACTGGAAACCAGCGCCTTGGTATAGGGATGCAGCGGCGTCTTGAAGATGACGTCCGAGGATGCTTCTTCGACGATACGGCCGAGATACATGACGGCGACGCGGTCGGCGATATTGCGGACCACCTTCAGATCATGGCTTATGAACACCATTGCGATGTGGTTTTTCTCCTGCAGGTCGCGCAGCATGTTGACCACCTGCGCCTGGATCGACACGTCGAGCGCCGAGACAGGCTCGTCGCAGACCAGAAGCTTCGGCCGCGATGCAAGCGCCCTGGCAATCACGGCGCGCTGACGCTGACCGCCCGAAAGCTCATGCGGGTAGCGACCCGCCTGATCAGGCCTCAATCCCACGGCCGACATCAGCTCGGCAACGCGCGTTTCCCGATGGGGCTTCGGCACGAGATTGTGGATGGCGAGCGGCTCGCCGATCTGCTCGGCAATCGTCAGACGGCGGTCGAGCGCTGCCAGCGGATCCTGATAGACGAACTGCATTTTTGCCCGCAATGCACGCCATTCCGGCGTTGCGAGCTTCGGCATCGGCTTGCCTTCGAAGAGAGCCTGCCCTTCCTGCGGCGGATCGATACCCAGCAGCATGCGGCCGAGCGTCGACTTGCCGGAACCGGATTCGCCGACGATGCCGAGCGTCTCTCCGGGCATGACCCTCAGATCAATGCCATCGACGGCGCGCACCGGTGTCGCGCGTCCGAACATGCCCTGGCGAACTTCGTAGGTCCTGACCAGACCTTTCGCTTCGATGAGCGGCGTTTTGAGAGTGTCGCTCATGACAGCGCCTCCAGAACGCGAGCCTCAACCGGGTGCGTAACGCCGATAGGAGGATGGGAACCGACGGGATGGTGACAGGACAAAAGCCGCCCATCGTCCCTGGACTGAAGAGCCGGCATGCGGGTCCGACAGTCGATTGCGGCATGCGAACAGCGCGGCGAGAAAGCGCAGCCTTCCGGCAGCTCACGTGGATTGGGAACGGTCCCGGGAATGGGGATCAATCGGTCGCGCGGACCATCCAGACGAGGAATGGCATCGAAGAGACCGCGCGTGTAAGGATGGCGCGGGTTGTCGAACAGGGCCTGGATTGTCCCCTGCTCCACGATACGGCCGGCATACATGACGCAGGCGCGCTCGCAGACCTGCGAGACAGCGCCCAGATCATGGCTGATAAAGATCGTTGCCATGCCGGTTTCGGCGCGCAATGCGATCAGAAGATCAAGGATCTGTGCCTGGATCGTGGCGTCGAGAGCTGTTGTCGGCTCGTCGGCAACCAGCAGATCGGGCTCGCCGGCAAGCGCCATGGCAATCATCACGCGCTGACACTGGCCGCCGGAGAATTCGTGGGGAAAGAGATCGATGCGTCGGCGTGCATCCGGAATGCCGACCATGTCGAGCAGCCGCAGCGCTTCGGCCTTTGCAGCCTCCCCGTGAAGGCCGCGATGGATCGCCAGTGCTTCGGTGATCTGGCGACCGACGCGCAGAACCGGATTGAGCGAGCTGGACGGATCCTGGAAGATCATTGCGATCCGCTTGCCGCGCACGCCTTCGAGCACGTGTCGTGGCTGTGCCAGGATTTCCTGTCCGTCGACGCGGACTGATCCGCTGACCGTTGCTTTTCCGGGCAGAAGCCCGAGTGCCGCGAGCCAGGTGACGGACTTGCCGCAACCGGATTCACCGACAAGGCCAATCGCCTCGCCGCGGGTGATATCGAGATCGATACCATGCAGTACCTGAACGCCGTCGAAAGCGACCTTCAGGCCGCGCAGTTCCACAAGGTTTTTCACCATGGAACGCACCTCCATTTTATAAGCAGATGCGCCGGCCGCGAATTCCGCGGCCGGCGTGAGACATCAGAACGATCAGGCGTTCCAGTTGGCTGTGCGGAAGTCCATGGCGAAGGCAGGTGCTGCCTTCCACTTCAGAGACTTCTTCATGCCGGTAAAGACGGCGTTCTGGTGCAGGACCTGATAGGCGGGGTCTTCGCGTTCGCAGATTTCCAGCATGCGGGCAAAAGCCTTGTGGCGCTGGGCGCGGTCAGTCGAGGTTTCCATGATGACGGAAAGCTTGTTGACCTCCTCGTTCGTCCAGTCCTTCTTCTGCTGCGCTTCGCCGTTTGGTCCGAACTGGACGACGAGTGGCGTGATCGGATCGTTGATCGAGTTGGAGGCCGACCAGTCGCGAACACCCTTGACGCCTGCCGGATCGTGGATCTGCGCCCAGTTTTCCTTCATCTGGATCTCGACGTTGAGGCCAACCTGCTTCCACATCTCAACCATGATCTGCGCGTTCGCAGTCTGGTTGGTGTAGTAGTTGTTGAGAAGGCGATACGGGATGGCGTCGCCCTTGTAGTTGGCTTCCTTGAGCAGCTTCTTGGCTAGATCCGGATTGAATTCCGGGGCAGCCCAGCCTTCGACATACATGTTGGATGTTTTGAAGGAGTCGAATTGAAGACCGGCTGGAACGACGGTCTGGCCTGCCCACAGCGCTTCCACGATCGCCTGACGGTCGATCGAGTGCGTCATCGCGCGACGGACGAGCGGGTTGGCGAGAACCGGGTTCTGCGTGTTGAAGGTGGAGATCCGGTGGTTCCAGATCGTCGAGCTCTGCACTTCGAGGCCCGGAGCGGCCTTGATTGCGGAGATCTGATCCGGCGGCAGGTCGCAGGCGAAGTCGTATTCACCGGAGAGCAGGCCGTTGACGCGGGAAGCGACTTCCGGAACCTCGACGAAGCGGATCTGCTGCAGCGGCGGACGGCCACCCCAGTATTCGTCGAAAGCGACGAGCGTCAGCGACACGTCTGGCTTGAATTCCGAGACCATGTAAGGACCGGTCGTGACCGGCTTGCGGGCCCAATCCGTATAGCTCTTGGCTTCGTCCCAAGCGCGGCGGTTGGTGATCTGGCTGCCGAAGGAATAAAGGCGGCCTTCGAGCGTGATGTCAGGCGTTGCATTGTGGAAACGCACGGTGTGCTTGTCGACGACTTCGACACCGGCCAGCGCCGGCCAGAGGCGACGAGCGACACCCGGAACGATCGCCGGAAGTTCTTTCACCGTCGTGGGCTTGTTGTCGGCTTCGAAGACGGTCTTGCCGCCCTTTGGCTCGGTATTGCCGAACAGGCGTTCCTTGGAGAAGGAGAACGCAACATCTTCAGCCGTCAATTCGTCGCCGTTGTGGAATTTCACGCCCTGACGCAGCTTCAATTCTAGCGTCTTGTCGTCGATGCGCTTCCATTCGGTGGCGAGACTGGCAACAGGACCCTGATTGCCCATCCAGTCGCGGCCGATCAGGCCTTCCCAGAGGTTCGGGAAAAACACGCGTTCGCCGACGTTCGACTGCTCGTTCCAGACGTCCAACGTGTTGTTGTTGGTGATCTTCTGAACGGCAATCGTCACCGATGGGCGTGTCGACTGGCTGAAGGACATGCGCGGAAGAACGATGGTGCCGGCTGCAGCTGACATCAGCCCCAAAGCGTGGCGACGGTTGATAGAAAGCATTGGATCTCTCCTGTGGGCGAGTGAATGCATTCACGGAAAACACAAGGGTTTCCGCGTCAGATGCCACTCGAAATCGACAAACAAATTTGAGCCGGCTGGCCGCGTGTTTCGGGAGGACCCTCAACCGCGCCGCTGACTTGGCGTAGCTCTAGGGGACCAATGTTACGCGGATGTGACGTTTGTCTGTGTGTTCGATTTCCACTTGTTGACGCGATCTCCAGACGCGCTGGCCTTCAGGAAGGAGAGGTTTCTCTTTGTTTCACAAACTCCGAACGATGGTTCCGCGGACCTCTTTGTCGACGGGGATCGAGCGAAAATTCCCCGATGTCATCATCAGCAAACCCAAGCGGTTTTGGTCGGGCCTTGTTGGGGTGAGGTCGTGCCTGGGTATGTTTCAGGCTTCGATCGACTGCCTCTCATCAGAGCCATCAGCATCGGCGCGGTCGCGAATTCACCCTTCTCTGCCCGGCGGGTCAGGTCTCTCAGATAGCCTCCAGCAGACGTGATATGCTCAGCGCGTTCGAGCATGCAGGCAAGCACTGTTGCGGCGTTCTCAGGCCCCATCACGATTGCTGCGCGTTCATAGACAGCTGGCGTGATGTCGAGAGTGGAACGAACAACATAGGCTGCCGTAATCAGATCCCTCCAGGACGCGATCCCACCTCTTGGCCCATAATCGTTGATCTGGGTGCAGGCTTGCAGGACGAATGGGAGTGGTAGAGCTTTGTGTGTGGTGATCGAGCTCAAACGAGGGCGCTTTTGCCGAGTATCGCGTTGATCGTCAATCTCTTCGATTGCTGTGCCGTTCGCCAAAGTGTGTTCCGGTGCTCGTTCGGTTGAAAGCCCTTTCGACACCGGTTCAGATTCAGAAATGATATTTGTTTTTGAATCCTGTATGTGGCGCTCACTTTGAGATTCATTGGCGCTCATCTCTGGTGATTTCATATTTAATTTCAATTGGTTGACGACTTCTTCACGAAGTACCGAGAGTTTTGTGAGTAGCGGCTCTGCGATATCGAGAGTGAGGACGCGCGGAATTGCCTGTAGGACGCATTGAAGATTTGTCTGTGCCTGCTCCCAGTCACCGGAAATCTTTTCATCCACGGCAAAAGTAATCAGCTTTGCGAGATCTCTTCGGCAAAGAGTAATTCTCTCTTTTGCAGCCTTGAGTTGTTCACGGCTAAGAGCGATCTCCGCTGCCATCGTTTCGATCTCTCGTGCGCGTGCCAGAAGTGGTGCGAGACTGAAGCCGAAAGCATCATCGAGTTTGCCACCTGAACTGCGGCGCGCATAGCGTTTGCCGTTCGGGCTGTCCTTGCGCAGGATTAGTCCGGTTTCCACCAGCACCGAGAGATGGCGCCGAAGTGTTGCCGGTGCCATTCCACGCGCTCGAAGCGACAACTGGGCATTGGACGGGAAGACGATGAGATTGCCATCTTCGCAAAGTTCATCGCCCGGATAGAAGGTCAGGAGCGCGTCGAGCACAGTCAGTGCCCGGTCACTGATCCCGAGGGATGACCGTGATTCGCAGATCGATCGAAACAGTTTCCACTTTGATCTCTTGATTCCGGATCTGATTTCGCTGGCTTTTTGTTGGTTTGCCAACAGCCCATACGACATAGCCCGCCGCCCAAAGGGCGTCGTGACAGTTCCACTCTCCATTTTCTCTCACCTTTTTTCAGGCAAAAGAAAGCCGCTCACCGAAACGGTGCCAAAGACTCTTGACTGTGATTCATGGAAGTGCGATTCTCGATCTTGCTAGAAATCGGAGAGAGGCTTCCACGACCTTGGTCGTTCGGGGGCCTTTTTCTTTTGCTGATCAAACTCCCTTGTTGCGTTTAAATTCTGCGAAAAGCTCTGTGAGCCGTTCGCTGACGAAGTCGTCAAAACCCGGCGCGCTTTTCGCATCGAACACGAATGTCGACCGGTTTCCCGATTTGCGCATGACAACCGGCAGACCGCTCAGCTGTGCTTGAGCCGGCTTGCCACTATCCTCAGGTTTCGCGGACAACTGTGTAAAGGCGAGCTGGAAACGCTCGTCGCTTGTCTTACCCTCTGCCCTGCCCTTCTGAAGCGACGAGAGCAGCCTTGGAATGTTTCCGGCATTGAGCTTTTCCGACAGCTCCGTCCACCGCCTGCGGCCAACCTCAGGTGCCGGACCGACCGCATCGATGATTTCCATCGGAATCGCCCGGACCAGGCTGATCATTTTTGACAAGGCTGCCTTGTCGACGCCAAGCGCTGCCATGATGATATCGCGCGTGAACGAACGATCCTCGAGACGGGTGGCGAACAAGGCGCGTTCGATATGCGAGAGGTTCGTGCGGGCGTTGTTTTCCTGGCCCTGGCTGACGACCAGCTGGTCATCGGTCAGAACGCGGACAACCGCCTTGACCTTGAGGCCCAGCTGTCTGACGGCTGCAAGTCGGCGGTGACCGTAGGCGACCTGGAACCGGCCCGACTGGTCGGGATGAGGCCGCACGAGGATCGGCACCTGCTGTCCATGCTCGCGAACCTGCTCGACCAGCTGGGACAGCGCTTCGCCATCGATCAGCATACGGTCGGAAACAAAGGAACTGTCGATCAGCGATGGATCCAGTTCAACGACGGAAAGCCCTTCCGAAAGCTGCCGCTCGAGATCCTGCGCCCTTTCCATCTTCTGCGTGATGCTGCCAAGCGTTCTCGTGATGCCACCAACGGGGACACCGCTGCGCACGGCCGGTGCCATTCCGGCCAATGGACGTGACGATTGAGCAGCCGGGGGTGCGGCAGGTGTTGGCGCTGAACTGTTGTCCGGCGCCGGAGGCTCGAAGATGCCGATCAGGTTTTTACGTGCCATCTGTTAGCGCCTCCCCCACACGGACCGGATCAATTCTTCAATCTCGAGGTTCACGGCATTGAGCGAATCCATCGCGCGGTCGTAAGTGCCGCGGGTGAACTGGTTGCGCTCGACCTCATACAGTGTCTGTTTCGTGACGCCGGCATCGGAGATCGCCGTCGACTTCAACATAGCGTTGTGAAGCATACGATTGCCGAAGATGGCGCGCATAAAACCCGTCATCTGGCTCTGTGGGCCGTCATTGGGTTCAAACCGCGTCACAAGATAACGCATCCAGTCATAGCTTGTCCGCCCCCCTGCCCGCTCAACGACCGACATCAGTTCGCTGGTCATCGAGAGAAACTGCGACATCGACATGACGTCGAGCATCTGCGGGTGAACGGTAATCAAGGTCGATGTCGAGGCGCAAAGCGCCGACATGGTCAGGAAGCCGAGCTGCGGCGGGCAATCGATGACGACGACATCGTAAAGGTCTTCGATATCGGCAAGAACTTCGCCGATGCGGGCAAAGAACATCGTCGCAACCTGTCCCGACGCCATGGCCTTTGGTGTTTCGTGCTCGAACTCCATCAGCTCGAGGTTGCCCGGCAGAATATGCAGGTTCGGTGTGTAGGTGGAGCGGACAATTTCCGAAATAGGGCGCGGATCCTCATAGCGGATCGCACCATAGAGCGTCTCGCCTTCGCCCACATCGAGCTCGGGTTGATGCCCGAACAACGCCGACAGAGACGCCTGCGGATCGAGATCGATCGCGAGCGTCTTGTAACCACGAAGGGCAAGATACTGGGAGAGATGCGCGGACGTCGTCGTCTTGCCGCTTCCGCCCTTGAAGTTCATGACGGAAATGACCTGCAGCTTTTCGCCAGGACGGCGGGCCGGTACGTATTTCGCCACGCCGTTCTTTTCGTCGAGAACCTGACGAATACGATCCATGTCGGTCGGTAGGTAAACACGCCGGCCGTTCGCCAGCGGCTCGGGTCCGTATCCTTCTGCGGCAACCTGACGGAGATAGCCTTCTCCGATGCCGATGAAGCTCGCGGCTTCGGCTGGCTGGAAGGGCCGGATCGTCTTTTGAGATGTCGGTGCGAAGATTTTCGCTTGATGCATCTGAAGTTGATGCGCAAGCTCCTGGGCATCTGTTGCCAGAGTCGTTGGCAAGTGCTCCTGAGGTTCGTCGACTTTCAAGCTTGGCTGCGGCATCTTTCTCTCCAACTGCGCAATTGGCGAAGTTCTTCGGAAAACTGCGCAGTTGAATATGCCCCGATTCGCACGAGTTGTACAAATGATTCAATGCAGATGAATTTTGCGCCTGTGGAGAGCAAAAGTCGCGCTCGTTGTCCGCGGACAACGAGAAGTGGGGCAGGGCTAAGGTATCAGATTTTGCTGAGTGGATCGCTAAACGTTTGCCATCTTTAACCTGTCTATAAGCGTTTATGGTGCTTGCTTATCTCCATACAGATGCTAGCTTGATCCATCACGCCAGAGGCTAAACGGTTCCATCTCACGGACGCATCCATCTTGTGTCCGGTAGCGAAACCGAACGTGACGCTAGCTTTCACAACGGCATTGAACTATAACGCTTTCAATGCGTTACGATCTCTCAAAAATAGACTTTGGTGAGTTGTTCGGACCGATCTCCGCAGCGACTGCCGGCGTTGTACGACTCGATGAGCGGATCGCTAGTTCCCCCGTACGGCAAGGCTGGATCGATCGCGCCCAATTCTTGGAAGCCTGCTCGTCCCTGTGGATCGATGGGGAACTTGTCCATATCGAAGACCTTGTTCTCCATGACGCAGGGATGGCAGTTCGAGCCTCCACTCACGAATTGACAGTTGCCCATGACGTACTGCGAACGCGCCGGCGAATTGCGGCGAGCGAACCGGAATGGGCCTTGAGCGCCGCTGGTCTTGCCGCGCTGAGGTCTGGTCGTCATGACGAGGCTCAAGACATTGAGATCAAGGCGGCACCGAGAGGGCTCGCAACGCTCTCGCGTGACGATGATTTCGAGGATCCCTTAGCAGCTATCGATGCTGTTCTCGCGCGAAGCCAGGCGTTGCTTGCGGACGCCGTAAGCGTTCGTTCGATGAAGATACCAGGCCGGGACGCTCTCATCTATGACGAGGACTGGGACGAGGACGCTCGTCTGTCGGAATGGCGGGTGGTGTTGGACGAAACGCAGTCCATGCCGCCCCTCCTCAGGGCCGCCGTTGCGTGGGACGCTTGGTCTAACCTGCAGGTGTCGAAGCATGCGCCATGGCTTGGACGTTTGCTGGCGAGCGCGGTGTTGCGCGAAGCCGGGTTAACCGAAACGCAGTTGTCCGCGGTCAACTTCGGTCTCCGGCAGGTGTCGCGGGAGCGCAGAATGACCAGGAACCGCATGGTGAGGCTTCTCGCGTTCACGGAAGCAATTGCGCTCGCGTCCGAGCATGGCATGAAGGAGCACCAGCGGTTGTTCCTCGCCAAGCAGCAACTCGAGCGCCGTCTGGTGGGCCGGCGACAGTCGTCGCGGCTTCCCCAGCTGATCGAACTTGTCTTGTCGCGCCCGCTTGTTTCGAGCGGGATGATTGCCGACGCACTGGAGATAACCCCGCAGGGCGCGCTGAAGATTGCTGCCGAACTCAATCTTCGTGAATTTACCGGGCGAGGGCGCTTTCGCGCCTGGGGAATACTTTGATCTGAAGGGTTAACGCGTTGCAAATAAAGACAAAAGCGAACTGAAACGAGTGTTCCCGGCCTTTCTATCGTCCAAACGATCCCTTAATGATGAGGGTCTGTCGTGGAGGACATTAAGGGAGGTATCAATGAAGATCACGAAACTCGAAACCGTGCGAGTTGCAGAGCGCGCAAACCTGATCTGGGTTCTGGTTCATACGGATGAAGGTCTGACCGGTCTCGGCGAGACGTTCTTCGGGGCAGAGACGGTCGAAAGCTACATTCACGAATATGTTGCACCGCGGGTGCTCGGCCGCGATCCGCTTGCCATCGATCTTCTCGCACAGGACCTCGTGGGCTATGTCGGGTTCCGATCCTCGGGTGCCGAGGTGCGTGGCAACTCGGCTTTCGACATCGCGTTGTGGGATCTGTTCGGCAAGGTCACGGGCCAGCCGATCGCGCAGTTGTTGGGCGGCTTCAGCCGCAAGGAAATCCGCACCTACAATACCTGCGCCGGCACCGAGTATATCAAGAAATCCACTGGCCAGACCACGGGCAACTATGGCCTGTCGACCGGCTCGGACTACGACGATCTCAACGGGTTTCTCAACCGGGCGGACGAATTGGCACATTCGCTGCTGGAGGAGGGGATCACGGCGATGAAGATCTGGCCCTTCGATGCCGCCGCCGAAAAGACGAGGGGACAGTATATTTCACCTTCCGATCTAAACGCAGCGCTTCAGCCATTCGAAAAGATCCGCAACGCTGTCGGCGACAAGATCGACATCATGGTGGAGTTTCACTCCATGTGGCAGCTCCTGCCCGCGATGCAGATTGCCAGGGCGCTGACGCCCTACAGCACGTTCTGGCATGAAGACCCGATCAAGATGGATAGCCTGTCGAGCCTGCGTCGTTATGCCGACGTATCGCCCGCACCAATCTCAGCATCTGAGACCTTGGCAACGCGCTGGGGTTTCCGGGATTATCTCGAAACGGGCGCCGCCGGCATCGTCATGCTGGACATCTCCTGGTGCGGCGGACTGTCGGAAGCACGCAAGATTGCATCGATGGCGGAGGCTTGGCATTTGCCGATCGCTCCGCACGATTGCACCGGCCCGGTTGTCCTCGGCGCATCGACGCACCTGTCGCTTAACGCACCCAATGCGCTGGTGCAGGAAAGTGTGCGCGCCTTCTACAAGACGTGGTACCGCGATCTCGTCACCGCACTGCCTGAGGTGAAGAACGGCATGATCACGGTTCCGCCTGGTCCTGGCCTCGGAATGGACCTCAATCCAGACCTGGACAAGCTCTTCACCGTAACACGGCGTTTCTCAAACCTCGCAGACATGTAGGGCATCGCGGCATGATCGCATCCATCTCCAAGCAAATCGTCTCGGCGCGCATGGCCGGGCCCCTCATCATGCTGCTCGGCATGGTCATGTTTGCGCTTAACGACGCCATGGGGAAGTGGCTCGTTTCGAGCTACGGCCTTGGACAGGTCGTGCTTGTGCGCAGCCTCGCCGCGCTTGTCATCTTGCTGCCTTTCCTGTTCTTTCAGGGATTCGGCTCGCTGCTGAAGGTCGAACGACCCGGCATGCAGGCCCTTCGGGTGTTCTGCTCCACCGCCGAGGTTTTCTGCTTCTACTATGCCGTGATGTATCTTCCGCTCGCAGACGTCATGACCTACTGGCTCGCAGCACCGATCTATGTCGCCGCGGCCTCGCCACTGCTACTGGGTGAAAAAGTCGGCTGGCGTCGGTGGACTGCAATCGGCATCGGCTTTATCGGTGTCGTCATCACGCTCGAACCGTCGAGCGCGATGATCAGTCCGCCAGCGATCGTATCCATCTTCGGCAGTGCCGCCTTCGCGTTCATGATGATTTCAGGTCGTTTCCTGAGGGCCACCCCAGACCGGACGCTTGTCTTTTTCCAGATTGTCGGTGCGGCACTTGCAGGCCTTGCTTTCGCGCCTTTCGACTGGTCGCCGATCGCTTCTACCCGCGATTTTGGTCTGCTTGCATTGCTCGGTATAGTGGCAATGACAGCTCATGTTCTCGTTAACAGAGCATTGAAGATCTCCGATGCGGCAACGGTCGCTCCCCTACAGTACACGCTTTTGCTCTGGGCGGTTCTGTTCGGCTGGCTGTTCTTTGGCGATATGCCGAGATACGGAATGCTGATCGGAGCGGCACTGATCGTCGGTTCCGGCGTCTTCATCTTCCTGCGCGAGCAGACGCTGAAGAAGCGCCAAAGGGTGCAGCCGATCGCGATCGAATAGCCATGAAAAAAGCCCGCGACGGTAACGTCGCGGGCTCGTCTGCCTAAGCCTGATGCTTACTTACGAACTTCCTTAAGTTCCGCCAGGATGCCATCAACCACATCGGCACCAATCTGGTCCTTGTGCTTTTCATAGACAGCAAGCGACTTTTCACGAATGCGAGCCTGCTCCTCAGGCGACAGCGTGTTCACCTCCAGGCCGGCGGCCTTGATCTTTTCCAGCGACTTCTTGTTGAGATCGCCGATCACCTGGCGCTCCACATCGCGACCGACCACTGCGCATCCACGCAGTGCAGTCTGTTCTTCCGGCGAATAGGTGTTGAAGATCGCCTTGGAGAAGAGGAAGAGGAACGGAGTATATGCGTGGTTGGTCTCGGTGACGTATTTCTGCACTTCGAAGAACTTCGACGTGTCGATCGTCACATAGGGGTTTTCCTGCGCGTCGATCGCGTTGGTTTCCAGAGCCGAATAGACTTCGCCGAAGGCCATCGGGGTCGCGTTTGCACCAAGGTTCTGGAAGGTGTCGAGGAAGATGTTGTTCTGCATGACGCGAACCTTCATCCCCGAGAAATCTTCCCACTTGGTGACGGCGCGCTTGGAGTTCGACAGGTTGCGGAAGCCGTTTTCCCAATAGGCAAGATTGACCAGACCGGCGCCGTCGAGCTTCTTGTTCATCTCGTCGCCAAATTTGCCGTCGAGCACCTTGTAGGCCTCAGGGGCATCGCGGAACAGGAACGGCAGGTCGAAGACGCCGAGTGCCGGAATGATGCCGACGAGCGGAGACGAGGATGTGACGACGGCTTCCTGAACGCCCGAGCGCAGCGCCTGGGTTGCCTGAAGGTCGCCGCCAAGAGCGCCGCCCCAGAAAGCGGTCAGCTTCAGCTTGCCGCCGGACTTCTGGTCCAGGCATTCCTGCATGGCCTTGATTCCGTTACCGACCGGATGGTCGGCATTGATGCCGTTAGAAACGCGAATGTTGCGGCTCTTGAATTCGGCGAAGGCCGGTGCCGCTGTGGAGCAGGCAAGCGCGATCGCTGTAGTGGCAAGAAGCAGTCTCTTCATAGTAGTCCTCCCAGTTGGACGTTGATGTGAATAGGTTGAATGGCAGGCCGTCAATGCAACCAACGTGCGGGCACGATCACAAGATCGGGAAACAGCACGAGCAGGAAAAGCACGAGCGACTGCGCAAGAAGGAACGGCCACACGCCGGCCGTCACCTTGCCAAGCGGTATTCTCCCGACACCGCTGACGACGTTGAGCACAACACCGACCGGCGGCGTGATGAGGCCGATCGAGTTGTTGATGATAAAGAGCACGCCGAAATAGACCGGATCGATCCCCGCCTGCTTGATGATCGGCATGAGAACCGGCGTCAGGATCAGGATGGTCGGCGTCAGATCGAGTGCCGTACCGACAACCAGAACCAGGATCATGATGACGAACATCAACAGCGTCGGGCGATCGATCAACGGTTCGATATAGCCGGCGATTTCTGCCGGAATATTCGCAGCCGTGATGAGCCATGCCGATACGAGTGCCGCGCAGACGAGGAACATGATGACCGAAGTCGTCTTGGCGGCTTGCAGAATGACGTGCGGAAGGTCTCTTGGCTTCAGTTCCTTGTAGATTACCATGCCGACGAACATCGCATAGACGGCGGCAACGACGGCAGCTTCGGTCGGCGTCACGATGCCAATCTTGATGCCGCCGAGGATGATCACAGGCATGCCGAGCGCCCAGGCAGCGCGTCCGGTTGCGTGCAGGCGTTCCTTGTAGGTAGTCTTCGGAAGCGCCTGGACGTTATCCTTGCGCACCACGATCAGCCAGGTGATGATCAGTGAGACGGCCATCAGGATGCCGGGGAAGATGCCCGCCATGAAGAGCTGGGTGATCGACACGTTCGCGGCAACGCCGAATACGATAAACGCCATCGACGGCGGAATGACCGGGGCGATGATACCGCCGGCAGCGATCAGACCACCGGAGCGGGGAATATTATAGCCGGCCTTGGCCATCATCGGGATGAGGATGGCGGCAAGGGCGGCCGTATCGGCAGCGGCCGAACCCGAAATGCTGGCCATGATGAGCGCTGCGAAAATTGCGACGATCCCGAGGCCACCCCTGATGTGACCGACGCAGGCGATCGCGAAATCGATGATACGCTTCGACAAACCGCCGGAATTCATCAATTCGCCGGCGAGAATGAAGAAGGGGATGGCAAGCAGGGTGAATGTATCTGCGCCGGCAATCATGTTCTGCGCGATGATCTGGCTGTTGAACATGTCCATGTACCACATGAGCACGACGCCGCAGAAAATCAGCGAGAACGCGACGGGGACGCCAACGGCCATCGCCCCAAGCAGCGATCCAACAAAGACGAAAAGAGTCATTTAGGTCCGCTCCGCCAGTTGTTCGATCGTCATGTTTTCACCCGTGAAGGCTGCGATTTCCGCGTCGGTGACGCGACCGGTGATCAGGCGGAACAGCCGTTCAAGCGCGATCAGCACGCATCCTCCACCGGTGAAGAAGCCGATGCCGTAGACCCATGCCATGGAAAGCCCGGTCACAGGCGCGACCATGCTGGCGTTGATCGGCAACTGGACCCATGTGCCCCAGAAGAAAATTGCCGAACACAGGATGATCAGCAGGTTCGAAATGATCATGCAGGCGATACGGCCCGAGCGACCGAGCATGGCGACCAGCGACTCCACACCAAGGTGGGAATGTTCGCGAAACGCCACGACTGCACCGATAAAGGTCAGCCAGACGAAGAAGTAGCGCGATAGCTCTTCCGATATGTTGAGGCCGGAGTTGAAACCGTAGCGCAGCACCACGTTGAGGAACACCATGATTGCCATGCCTGCCAAAAGCAGGATCAGCAGCAGTTCCAGAAAGCGGTAAAAGAGATCGTTTATTCGTTGCATCGGGTTCCTCCTCCCATCAACCGCGGCGGCTACAAGAGCTTGCGCTTCGCGAGGTTCTTCATCAAAGCCGTCAGCCCGAAGTCCCAAGGCGGGCAGGCTTCACTATTTTCCACCCAATTCACCAGGCGCCCGAGCCTTGGCGACGATATCTCGACGCGGTCGCCGATCTCGTGGGTAAAGCCCAGACCCTTGCCGCGCCGATCCTTGACCGGCGCAAACATGGTGCCGAGAAACAATACGGCGCCATCAGGGTATTGATGGTTGCGGTTGAGAAGCTGCGACACGAGATCTTCCGGCGTACGGCTGATGGCCTGCATCGGGCTAACGCCCGTCATCTCGAAACCTTCAGGGCCCTCGACCACAAGCGAGATCTCCGATTTCTTGACGTCTTCGAGCGAAAATTCGCCGTCGAACAGTCGGATGAAGGGACCGAGAGAACAGGATGCGTTGTTGTCTTTTGCCTTGCTGAGAAGGAGGGCGGACCGTCCTTCGAAATCGCGAAGATTGACGTCATTGCCAAGCGTCGCACCGACAATCGCACCCGTGGATGTGACAGCAAGCACCACTTCCGGTTCGGGATTGTTCCAATCCGACTTCGGGTGAATGCCGACCAGCGACCCGCAGCCGACGGCCGACATGGGCTGAGCCTTGGTGAAGATTTCCGCATCCGGACCGATCCCGACTTCGAGATACTGCGACCAGAGCCCCATATCCTGCAACAGCGCTTTCACGCTTGCCGCCTTTTCTGAGCCGGCTACAAGTCCCTTCAGGCTGTCGCCCAGAACCGGCGCCAGGCGGCCGCGGATCTCCTCGGCCCGAAGCGGATCGCCCTTGGCCTGTTCCTCGATGACCCGTTCCAGCATGCTGTCTGCGAAAGTTACGCCCGCGGCTTTGATCGCCTGCAGGTCAACAGGCGCCAGCAGCGTTCCGGCAGTGCCGTCTAGGAAGTCATTGAGAGAGCCGAGATCCGTCCAATCGGTAGCGGCCGTCAGGCGCTCCACCAGGCCGTCGATCTCAAGCAGTGCTGACAGCGTCGCAGCGAGCGACGAAAGATCCAGAAGCCTGC
Organism: Neorhizobium sp. DAR64872/K0K18; assembly: GCF_050500175.1. Classification (NCBI taxonomy): domain Bacteria; kingdom Pseudomonadati; phylum Pseudomonadota; class Alphaproteobacteria; order Hyphomicrobiales; family Rhizobiaceae; genus Neorhizobium; species Neorhizobium sp. DAR64872/K0K18. Next base: position 856,657 of record NZ_CP191445.1, on the reverse strand, counting down.
CATTCCGGTAAAGGACAGGGCAGGGGCCGTCCGCAGCCTTCGACCAGACACGACCAACCAGAGTGGCGGTCTCGGAATCCTGCGGCAAAATCAGTTCGGGCGTCAGCCCGCCATGTATAGTCATTATGATCCTCCAAGCGGCCGATCGATCAGGCCTCCACCCGTCAATCTGTTGTCCGATGTCTGACAACGTCGCTTGAGCTTTCTACTGAGTGTTTTTCTTTGTGTCCAGTACTGCAACCCTGTCAATTCTGGGGATCATCTATACAATATACGCGGGCAAAGAACGCCGACGCACGGTGTAGTTCCGCTCTCCCCGATGAAGTCGATGCAAGCTGACCAGACGATGGATGAAGGATCATCCTACCTCGAGCGGTGACGGACGATCCGTACGGATCCCAGTAAAACCTGCGGCTGTTTGCGCACTGGCGCGGATCTGGAGCGGGGCAACGGCGTCGGTAAACTTCATTTGAAATCGCTCGGCGCTTGCTAGGACGGAGGTTCAGCCTAAGTGTTGCGCATGGGCAATTTAAAAGAAGGCGTTCTCAACGCGATGGCTGCCGACCAAAGTGCAACGGGCTGGCAGTCGGATCCCGATCGAAGTCCCGACTTCCAGTATTCCGGACTTCCAGTCCGGTGGCGCCGTCGTATTGTTCTGGCGCTCAACCTCGCAACGATCGCGGGGCTTGGGTATGTCGTCTACCGACTTCTTTCCCCAGATGGCATTGATGGTGCGGAAGCCGTCATGCTGATCGGGTTCATGCTGGCAACGCCGTGGACGGTGCTTGGGTTCTGGAACGCCGTGATCGGGATCGTCCTCCAGCATGGCCCCGGCGACCCCTCCAAAAGCATCTACCCCTTCTATCCGCAGGGTCAGGGAAGCCAGCCGATCGCTTTGTCGTCGCGGACAGCGCTGACGATATTCCTGCGCAACGAAGATCCGCGGCCCGTCTTTGCCCGGATAGAGGCGATGCAGAAGAGCCTTCAGGCGACCGGCCTTCAACGCCACTTTCGGTTCTTCGTCCTCAGCGACACTTCCGAGCCCGACATCATCCAGTTGGAAGAAGCGGGCTTCGATCTCGTTGCCGCTCATGTCGTGGCGGATGGCGGTAACCGGCCGGTCTATCGTCGTCGTGCTGACAATGCCGGTTACAAGGCGGGCAATATTCAGGACTTCCTGAAGGAACACGGAAGCCGCTACGACTTTTTCCTGCCGCTGGATTCCGACAGCGTCATGTCCGGCGACGTGATGATACGGCTGGTGGCTGCCATGGAGGCACGACCTGAGCTCGGGATTCTGCAGACCCTGGTCGTCGGAGTGCCCGCCGAAAGCGGCTTTGCCCGGATGTTCCAGTTCGGTATGCGTCACGGAATGCGGTCTTTCACGCTCGGCTCCGCATGGTGGAGCGCTGATTGCGGGCCTTACTGGGGGCACAACGCACTGATCCGCGCCGCGGCATTTGAGGCCCACTGTAATCTGCCCGTTCTCCCGGGATCGCCGCCATTGGGCGGCCATGTGCTGAGCCACGATCAGCTGGAAGCGACCTATATGCGTCGGGGCGGCTACGAAGTTCGTGTGCTGCCGATCGAGACACAGAGCTTCGAAGCCAACCCACCGACATTGCTGGAGTTTGCCAAGCGAGATCTGCGATGGTGCCAGGGCAACATGCAGTATTGGCGTTTCCTTTTTGAGCCGGGCCTCAAGCCGCTGAGCAGGTTCCAGCTTTTTCAGGCGGTCCTGATGTATGTCGCACCGCCGGCCTGGATCGTCGCGACGTTTGCCGCCGCATGGAAGGGTGTGACCGGCGGCTTTGATGCGACCTATATCGAACTCGGCTTCTGGTCGTTCATCACCATCTTTCTTCTGTCGGTCACCCCCAAGATCGCCGGCGTCGTCGATGTGCTGCTTACCCCCGGCGCGATCCGCTCCTATGGCGGACCATTGCGCTTCGGTCTGTCGGCGGTGATCGAACTCCTGGCCTCGATGATCATGGCGCCCATCGTTGCCGTCTATGTCTCGGTGTTCCTGATCGGTCTTCTGTTCGGACGTTCGGTCACCTGGAGCGGTCAGAACCGCGACCGGCTCGGCGTTACGCTTGGCACAGCCATCAAGGCGATGGGCCTTCAGACATTGATCGGCGTTGTCCTCGCTACGATCATCACGGGCCTGATCGGTGGGTACGCGATCTTCTGGGCTCTGCCTGTGGTCGCCGGTCTCTGTCTGGCGATCCCGTTCACGGTCTTCACGGCCTCGCAGCGGTTCGGTTACTGGACGACCCGTCTCGGACTGTTCGCAATTCCCGAGGAGGGCTGTCTTCCGCGGGTCCTCACCCGCCTCGTTCCGCATGAAGCCCGTCTCTGGCGTCGTCCGTCCGCCAGAGTTGAAGGCAAGTTTCCCAAGCCGGCACGCGATGGCCAGGCATGACGATAGCGCAAGCATTGTGGCTGGTGCGAGAGAACCAGCCTGAATTGCGGGAGACGCCGCTTGGTCCGCTCGGGCACGGCGATGTCCTGGTGGAAAGCCTGTTCGGCGCCATCAGCCGCGGTACCGAGTCCCTGGTGGCAGCCGGCTCGGTCCCCGAAAGCGAATACGACAGCATGCGGGCGCCGTTGCAGGATGGAGAATTCCCGTTTCCGATCAAGTACGGCTACGGGGTGGTCGGAACCGCAAAGGACGGCCCGGAAGCGCTTGTCGGCCGGACAGTATTCTGCCTCTATCCACATCAGGATGCCTTCCACGCCCCCGCTGAGATGGTCGTGCCGGTTCCAGCAGGCGTGCCCGCCTCGCGCGCCGTCCTTGCAGCCAATATGGAGACGGCCCTCAACGGCGTTTGGGATGCCGGCATTCTTCCTGGAGACAAGGTCGCGGTCGTCGGTGCAGGGCTCGTCGGGCTTCTGATTGCCTATCTCGCCGCAAGGATCCCGGGCACCGAAGTCACCGTCGTGGACGTCAATGGCGATCGCCGTGGTCTTGCCGAAGATTTCGGATGCCGGTTTGCATCACCCGAACAGGCGAACGACGGTGACGGGGGATGCGATGTGGTGATCCACACGTCGGCCACGGCCGCAGGTCTTGCCACATCCATTGCGCTCGCCGGCTTCGAGGCACGGATCGTCGAGATGTCCTGGTATGGCGAAGGCAGCGTGAATATTCCGCTAGGTGGTCGTTTCCACAGTCAACGCCTGTCGATCGTCGCTTCGCAGGTCGGCAACGTACCGGTTCAAAGGCGCGCAAGGTGGCCGTTTTCGCGACGTCTGGCCGCGGCACTTGCATTGCTTGCGGATGACCGCCTCGACAAACTCTTCTCCGGCGAGACGGACTTTCCCGACCTTGCCCAAGACTATTGCCAAATTCTCGCCGATCCCGGCACCCTTTGCCACCGTATCCGATACCGTTAGTCTGAAAGGACATTCCCCGCATGTTTGCAGTTGAAGTTCGCGACCACATGATGATTGCCCATAGCTTGCCACGGGAGGTATTTGGCCCGGCCCAGGCGATGCATGGCGCGACCTTTATTGTCGATGCCGCCTTCATGACCGAAGATCTCGACGAAAACGGGCTCGGCGTCGATATCGGCCTTGCAACGACGGTGCTGAAAGCAATCGTTGCGCCGCTCAACTACCAGAACCTCGACGAACTGGAGATTTTCCGCGGCAAGGTCACCACGACCGAGGTTCTTGCAAAGCACGTCTTCGATCAGCTGAAGGCCGGTATCGCTGCCGGCGATCTTGGTCCGGGTGGCGTGCGCATCCGCCGCCTCAAGGTGACCCTGCATGAAAGCCATGTGGCCCGAGCCTGGTACGAGGCTGCGATTTGAACGCCGCATCAAGGGAGCGACGGCTGGTATTCGCCATCCCCGGCGATATCGACACCCGCAGCGGCGGGTATGGCTATGACCGGCGGATGATCGAGGAGCTTAGGGCAATCGGCTGGACAGTCGAGCACCTGCAGCTTCCCGGCGGCTTTCCGGAACCGAGCGAAAGCGAGCTTGCCGAAACAGCTGAAAAACTCGCAGCCCTCGCCGACGATAGTCTCGTTCTGATCGATGGCCTTGCATTTGGGGCAATGCCGGCAATTGCCATGGAGGAGGCGACCCGCCTCCGCATGATTGCGCTCGTCCATCATCCGTTGGCACTCGAAAGCGGCATTCCGGCCGGGGTTGCCGAGCGGTTGCGAAAAAGCGAGATGACAGCGCTAGGTGCAGCTAAAGGTGTCGTCGTCACAAGCCCCAGCACGGCGCGAACTCTGGTATCGCAATTCCGCGTGGCGCCGGATCTCGTGCGTGTCGCCGTGCCTGGAACGGAGCAGGCAAAGCCTGCATCGGGCAGCACGGCCGGGGACGGGGTGATAATCCTGTCGGTCGGATCGCTGACGCAGCGCAAGGATCATGCGGCGTTGATTTCAGCGCTCGAGCGCATCTCCGATCGCCCATGGCAGTGCCGGATAGCAGGCAGCGATGACATGGATCGTCAATGCGCTGCCGATCTGCGACGACAGATCGAGGCGTGCGGGCTCTCCGACCGGGTGACTTTGACGGGCGCGCTTGATGATGTGGCGGTCGAATATGCCCAAGCGGATATTTTTGCACTCGCCAGCCAATATGAAGGCTACGGCATGGCCTTTGCGGAAGCCATGGTGCGCGGCCTGCCGATCGTTGGCTGTCGCGGCGGGGCGATACCGGATTTGGTGACTGACGATGCCGGGATCCTCGTGGAACCGGGCGACATTGCCGGGCTCGCCGAAGCTCTGGCGCTGCTGATCGACCAGCCGGAAACGCGACAAGCTTATTCTGCGGGCGCACTTGCCGTGGGCCAGCAGCTGCCCGATTGGCCCGCAACGGCAAAGGTGCTTTCCGACTTCCTGGAGGAAATGCGATGAGTGGCTTCGACACAGTCTGGCTCGATCTGCGCGAGCCCGCGGACAATGCTGCGCGTGAACCCGAGCTCCGGCGGTCTGCCATCGAAAGTGTGACCGCAGACGGGAACGGCGCGACGGTCGTCGATCTCGGCTGCGGAACCGGCTCCACTGTCCGCGCACTTGCGCCCCAGAGTTTGTCCTGGCACTGGCGGCTTGTCGACAACGATCTGCAACTGCTCGAAGAAGCCGCAAACAGGCTCGACATGCCCGACCAGGTGAAATGCCTGCAGGCCGACCTTAGCCAGTTGGCGCCTGAGCTCTTCACGGATGCGAGGCTGGTGACAGCGTCGGCGCTATTCGACCTGGTCTCCGCCGAATTTCTGGAGCGTCTTCTGCATCTCCTCGCGAAGCGTGACATCGGCCTGTATACGGCGCTCAACTACGATGGCGTCTGCAGCTGGGAAATCGCGCACGAAGCGGATGCCTTGGTTGTCGAAGCGTTCAACGCCCACCAACGCCGCGACAAGGGCTTTGGACCGGCGCTTGGTCCAACGGCGGAACCGGTCTTGTCCCGGTTGGCGGAGCAGGCGGGCTTCAAGGTTCTCACCGGTCAGAGCCCTTGGCGCCTCGGCGGAGATCAAGCGGAATTGCAGCGGCATTTCATTGCCGGCATGGCAAACGCTGCGTCTGAAACAGACCGGCTTGACGAAAGCGTTCTGGACGACTGGCGACGGATGCGTCTCGAGATGGCATCGCGTTCGGCCTGCGAAGTCGGGCACTGGGATATGCTTCTCCTCCGCTGATTGGTTGCCACCCCGATCATCCCGCTGTCGGGGTGGAAAGAAGCCAGAGGCCGAAGACGGTATAGCCTATCATCGCAAGGGCCAGAAAAGCCTGACTGATGGTGGCGCTTGCCGGTTTCACGAAGTGCTTGAGCGCAATCATGTGGGCGATCAGAATGCCGATGCAGTGCCCGGCGACGATGATCGCGGTCTGTGCGATCCAGAGCTTTTCGACACTGCTGATGTCGATCAGCATCGATGCCGTGACGTGGCGATCGGCGGTGCCGAACAGATCCCAGCCAAGCGCAAAGGGATCCGAGATCGCAGAGTAGAGATATTGCCCGTTGATCAGAAGCAGGCTGAGATAGTGGGCTGCATGGAAGGCAACCGCTATCGGAATGATCGAATAGACCAGATGCGTGATCAGCCCTCGATCAGCGACTAATCGTGCCTCTCCGGCAAGCCGGGCTCCTGATATGACAGCCGCGAAATAGATCACTGCGAGCACCGCCGGAGCGGCGATCAAGCCGAGCGTATTCGGCAGGGTCACAGCGCTGCGGCCGGGAAATTCCAGCGGGTTCACCCCGATCATCGAGAGCCAGGTGAAGGTCTCTGCAAAGCCATCGAAGGACGCCGTTCCGAGCGTCAGCAGCAGAAACAGGGCGGCGCTGATCGGCGGCGGCTCCGCCGCGACGCAGTCTTGTCCCGGCCAGCGGAAACGGACACTCGCCCATATTCCTGATTTCGGCGGCTTGATCTCAAACGGTGCGATCATGCCGATCATGCGGAAATACACCGAGAATGGTTCGCCCCGCTCTGTCCAATCTCGCTCTCCGAAAACCAGCATGGCGATGAAATTGAGAACCCAGTAGACCGAGACAGCGATGGCGAGACGGGGAGGGTCCTCCGGGGCGAGCGAAACCAGTTCGTACCAGGCAAACATCAGAAACAGGAGGATCGCGGGGATGTAACCGACGGCCTCCGGCAGCTTCAACAGGGGAGCTTCGTCAAGCCTGCCGCCTGTCGCTCGCCGCAGGATACGAAGAGGACCCGTCCAGGGATTGAGCCATGGCCACAGGTTCCCGACCAGCGCCTGCAGCAAGGTCAGGCCGACCCAGAATAGCGTCCAGACGACAAGCGGCAAAGGATTTTCAAGCGGATCGGCTGTCGAATAGCGGCCGGCGGCGATCAGGACCAGCAGAAGCAGAAAGCTCAGCGTGCTGACCATCGCGATCGGCGGCACCGGCCGGCGATCGAGTGTGATGGAGGCACTGCCGGCCTGTGTGAACCAGCGCGACGGAACCAGCAGCAATGCGACGAAGGTAACTGCGACGACGATCGCGCCGCCTGTCAGGTAATATTCGGTCGGCAGCAGCATCACCAGCCCGCGTTCCGTCCCGTGGGCGTTGGCAGCGCCAGGCATGAGCGTCCACAAGAGAGCTGCCGTCGCCGATGGACAGGCCGGCAACCGGTGTTTTCGGGGAAATGACGGCAACGGGTTCATCCTGCGTCTGGTGGCGTGATCGGCTGAGACATCATGCCGGGATGGAGAAGCGTATTCCATACCACGATATCTTCGCTCAGACTGGGCCTCGTGCCGCTCCTGTCAGGTCTCCTGATCAGCGGAATTCTTTGCTATAGGACATGGTAGGGCTCTTATTGTCGGTGGCACCTGGTAGACCATCGACTATCGCATCAGCATGATGGGCGTCAGTACCGTTGAGAGGAAAATTTCGAATGACCGACAAGACTTCAGCACCGAAATCCTCGGTGACCCGCCGGACGACCCTTCTTGGAATGGGCGCGGCAACGGGTGCGGGCATTCTTTCTTCCGTCTCGCCGGGCTTCGTCCGCTATTCGCATGCGCAGACATCCGCCCCCATCAAACTCGGCTTTGAATGCCACCGCACCGGTATCGGCGCATCCTACGGTCGCTGGTACGAGCGTGTCGCACGGGCTGCCGTCAAGATCATCAACGAGGAAGGCGGCATCAACGGCCGTCCCGTGGAACTGATCGTCGAAGATGATGGCACGGATCCCAAGCGGGGCGCCGAAGTCGTCGAGAAATTCGCGACCCAGCATAAGGTCGATGCTGTGTTCGGGACGCTGTTTTCACATGTCGTCGTCGCGGCCGCGCCGCGGGCGGGCGAACTGAAGATGCCTTATCTCGTGGTGTCGGAAGGCACGCACGTATCCTCGGGCAGCCTCAACCGCTATTGCTTCCAGCCCGGCATTACCGATGTTCGCAGCCAAGTCACTTCAGTGGCACCCTGGATCACAAAAAACCTCGGCAAGAAGGTCACGATGATCTTCCCGGACTACGCCTTCGGCTATGACCACCGCGATAATCTTCCGCCCGCCATCAAGGCGCAGGGTGGTGAGGTCGTCGAGATGATCGCCGTTCCCCCGACGGAAACATCGTTTACGCGCTACCTGCCGCGAATTCCCGCAGACACCGACGTGCTCTACCACATCATGGTCGGTCCGGCGGTTCTCACCTTCGTCACCGAGCTCGGTCAGTTCTACGGCTCGCAGCGACCCCAGATCTTCGGCTTCATCGATAGCGTCGAGGCCGTCGATCTCTCGACGCCGCAACTGGGCTTCCTCGATGGGACCTACTTCTGGGAGGGCATGCCCCGTTATGCCCAGAAGGACCAGAGCGAATGGGACAAGTTTTATCGCACGGCCGTGGGCGTCAACCAGAATGGCGCAAGCACCGCCGATCCGAAGGACATCGCCACCTACGCCCATATGTACGGGGTCTGGGAAACCCTGTTCACCATCAAGCAGGCGATGCAGACGGCCGGATACAACGGCCCGCAGGACAAGGCCAAGTTCATCGAAGCCTTGGAAGCGATCGAGACATTCGAGGAAGGCCGAGACCATCCGCAGGGCAACAAGATCTTCAACGGCAAGAACCATCAGGTCTATGGCCACCAGAACATCTCCAAGGTCGAAGGCGGCCGCATGGATGTCGTGCACCGGACCTCGATCGAAGACGGGATGTACGAGGTGACGGCGGACTACACGAAGATGTCCCTCTGACCCCTGCTTTCGGAAGGGATCGGTTGATCGGTCCCTTCGCTCTTCACCCCGCGTCGTTTTTCCTGTCTAACCGCAGCAAATCAGGCGAGGGGACAGTCGTGTCCGTGCATAGGAGCTAGGGTTTGGCGTTCGGTCCGTTTCTGCTGTTGGCGACACTGGAAGGACTGCTCCAGGCCGCGGTCCTCACATTGACGGCACTCGGCCTGTCTCTGGTGTTCGGCGTCATGCGCGTCGTCAATGTCGCCCATGGCGAATTCTACATGCTCGGTGCGGTCGTTGCGTGGTGGGTGGCATCGATGTTTTCGCTGCATCCAGCCGTCGGCTTCTTCGCGGCAATCGTCATCAGCCCGCTGATTGTCGGCGCGATCGCAGTCGCCAGCGAGCGGCTGATCCTGAAGCGCCTGAATTACGATCCGGAATCGACCATCGTCGCCACGATCGGCATGCTCTACATCATCCAGCAGACGGTCCTTTTGACCTACGGTCCGGATGCGCGTCCGGTGTCCGCGCCGTTCTATTACCGCATCCAGCTGCCGTGGTTCGGCTATTCCGGTTACAACCTGTTCGTCATCGCAGCGGCGATCGTCTTGCTGCTGGCGGTCTGGTTCGTGCTGAGCCGCACCCGGCTCGGCCTCATCATGCGCGCAACGCAGTTCGATCGCGAAATGGCGCAGGCTTTCGGCATACCGATCGAACGCGTCTATGCCTTCGTCTTTGCCGCCGGCGCCATGCTGGCGGCGGTCGCTGCGGTGCTGATCGTGCCGATCCGTCAAGCCCATTATCTGATGGGGCTCGATCCGTTGCTTCTCTCCTTCATCGTCGTCATCCTTGGCGGCCTTGGCAGTCTGCGCGGCACCGTCATCGCAGCCCTCCTGATCGGACTGAGCGACGGCATCATTTCGGTGTTCTTCTCTCCGACGCTTGCAAAGATCATCTCGACCCTGCTTGTCGCCCTTGTTCTGGTGTTCAAGCCGGAAGGTCTGTTCGGGGCAAAGGCGCGATGAGAAGCGAGAACACCATCCGCGTCATCGCGCTTCACGTCGGCGTGCTGGCAGCCCTCTTTCTTGTCCAGTTCGTGCTGCCCGATTATCACCACCTCGCCCTGACCCGCGTCATGCTGTTGGCGATCTATGCCATGGGCTACAACATGCTGTTCGGCTATACGGGCCTGCTGAGCCTCGGACATGCGATGTTCTTTGCCGCCGGTCTCTACGGCGCCGGCATGACGGCCTATTACACCGATCTCGGCGTGCCGCTCGCGTTTGTCATCGGAATTATCTGTGGCGCAGCCCTGTCGCTCGTCATCGGCGTGATCGCGCTGCGCACGACCGGCGTGGCCTTCATGATTGTCACGATGATGTTCGGCCAGGTTGCCTATCTCACGATCACCTACTTCACCGACTATACCCGCGGCGAAGAAGGCCTGACGATGCCGGCAGCCGCCCGCAGTTTCGATCTCCTCGGTTTCCACGTCGACCTGACCAACGCCGTCCAGCGCTACAATCTGGCGCTTGGCCTTCTGGCTTTGACACTGCTCGTCATCTTCCTCGTCGTGCGGGGACCAATCGGCAGGGTGTTGATCGCAATCCGCGAAAACGAGACACGCACGCTGATGCTGGGCTTCGACACATTCCGGCTGAAACTCGGTGCGCTCGTCCTGTCAGGCACGATATCTGCGATGGCCGGTGCCGCCTACGGGCTAATGTTCGCCTATGTCGGCGCGACCTTTGCCACCGTCCAGTATTCGATCGAGGCGCTGCTCTTCACCTTGCTTGGCGGTGCCGGAACGATTCTCGGTCCGCTGCTCGGCTCAATCCTGATGTTCTACATGATCGACATCACCAGCGAATACACGCAGGCCTATCTGCTCGTGACCGGCGTGGCACTTGTGGTTCTGGTCCTCTTCTTTCCGAAAGGCATTCTCGGGACGATCCGCGAAAGGTGGCTGTCATGGCTTCCGTGAGCCTGCTTTCGACAAAAGGTCTCAGCCGCCATTTTGGAGGGCTGAAAGCCGTCGACAATGTCGATTTTACCATGAGAGAAGGCGAGATCCGCGCGCTGATCGGTCCGAACGGTGCCGGAAAGACGACTTTTGTCTCGCTGCTCGCCGGCCGTATCGCGCCGAGTGTCGGGTCGATCGAGTTCCTGGGCAAGGACATCACCGACCGACCGGCGCATAAGCGCGTGCGCGACGGCATTGCCTATACATTCCAGATCACCAGCATCTATCCGACGCTGACCGTGTTCGACAACGTGGCGCTGTCTGCACAAAGCGCGCTGAGGCGTCACCCCGGCTCGAAACAGTCTGACATTGCCGAGAAGGCAAGTGAAGCCCTGGACCGCGTCGGACTTGCCGATCGAATGGGAGAAAAGGCCGGGACCATGGCCTATGGCCACCAGCGGCTTCTTGAGGTCGCAATGGGACTGGCGTTGGAGCCGAAACTCCTGATCCTCGATGAGCCGACGCAAGGCTTGTCGGATAGTGAGATTGAAAGTTTCTGCCGGCTGGTGAAGGAAATCGCTAGGTCTGCAACGGTGCTGCTGATCGAGCACAACATGCCCGTCGTCATGCAGCTCGCCGACACGATCACGGTGCTCAACCACGGTCAAATCCTCGCCGAGGGGTCGCCCAGTGACATCCGTGCCAACGCAGCCGTGCAGGCAGCCTATCTGGGAACCGGTTGATATGCTCGAAGTCTCCAATCTCGATGTCTACCACGACAGCAGCAAGACGCTGCAGGGTATGTCACTGACGCTGCAAAAGGGTGAGGTTCTCTGCCTGCTCGGCCGCAATGGTGCGGGCAAGACGACGACCCTGCGTGCGATCATGGGTCTCGCAACGGCCGGTGCCGGAAGTATCCGGCTCGATGGCACCGAAATTTCGGCGCTGCCGGCGCACGAACGGCCACGCCTCGGCATCGGCTACGTGCCTCAAGGCCGCCGGTTGTTCTCAGAGCTGACCGTGCGCGAGAACCTCGAAATCGGCATGATGACGCGGCGCAGTCCGCAGCGCGTGCTCGACGAAACGCTTTCGCTGTTTCCCCGGCTGCAGGAGCGGCTCGGCCAGGTGTCCGGAACGCTGTCCGGCGGCGAGCAGCAGATGCTGGCGACCGCGCGCGCCTTGTGTATCGATCCCAAGGTCATCCTGCTGGACGAACCGACCGAAGGGCTGATGCCCTCGATGATCGCCACGATCCGTGATGTCGTGGTGACGCTGCGCAACCAGGGGAAAGCAATCCTGCTGGTCGAGCAGCGGGTCGAAGCTGTGTTGTCGATCGCCGACCGCGTCTGTTTCGTCGAGAACGGCAAGGCGCAGGCGGTTATGCCGGTTGAGGCGCTGAGAGCCGATCCTTCTCTTTTATCCCGCTACGTCGGTGTCGGCTAAGGTCGGGCGATCTTGAGCGGCTCGATCGTGATCGCCGATCAGACCATGCCGACCTGGCCGGAATGCAGCCGGTTATAAGCGCCCCGACGTCCGATGAGGTCCTGATGGGTGCCCTGTTCGGCAATTCCAGAATCATCAATGACGACGATTCGATCGGCGCCCTGGATCGTGGCGAGGCGATGGGCGATGATCAGCGTCGTCCGCCCCTGCGACAGTTCGGCAAGCGATCGCTGGATCGCGCGCTCGGTTTCAGTGTCGAGCGCCGAAGTCGCTTCATCGAGGATCAGGATAGGAGGATTTTTGAGGAACATGCGGGCAATCGCCACCCGCTGCTTCTGGCCGCCGGACAATTTCACACCGCGCTCACCGATGACCGTATCGAGACCCTCCGGCAGGTTTGCCAGCATGTCCTCAAGACGTGCGCGGTGCGCGGCTTCGACAATATCAGCCTCGGAAGCGCCCAGTCTTCCATAGGCGATATTTTCCCGCAGCGTACCACCGAACAGGAAGACATCCTGCTGCACGATGCCGATCTGCTGGCGAAGGGATTCCTTCGTCATCTTGCGGATGTCGATCCCGTCGATCGTGATGCTCCCCGACACGACTTCGTAGAACCGCGGAAGAAGCGAGCATATGGTTGTCTTGCCGGCGCCCGAGGGCCCCACGAACGCGATCGTCTCGCCAGCGAGGATATCGAGGTTGATCTCTTCGAAGACAGTCTTCGTCGCGGTGTAACCGAACGTCACGGACCGGTACGCGATCTCGCCTTTCAGGTGATCAACGGCGACCGCATCCGGTGCATCGGCAATATCTGGCTCCGTATCGATCAGTTCGGTAAACCGTCTGAAGCCGGCGATCCCCTTCGGATAGGTCTCGATCACCGAATTGATCTTTTCCACCGGACGAAAGAAGATGCCGACGAGAAGCAGAAAACCGATGAAGCCGCCCGCCGTCAGCTCGCCGGCGAGCACGAAATAGGCGCCGGTCACCATCACCACCATCTGGGTCAGCCGCATGCTGAGGTAACTCATGGAGCTGGTGGCGGCCATCAGCTTGTAGGCTTCCAGCTTCACGCGGCGATAGCTTTGGTTGTCCTTTTCGAACAGCGCGCGCTCGTGACCCTCGTTGGCGAAAGCCTGCACGACACGCATACCACCGACGTTTTCCTCAATGCGTGCGTTGAACTCGCCGATCCGGCTGAAAAGCCGATGGAAATTTTCAGTCATGCGGCCGCCAAAATGGCTTGTTGCCCAGGCGGTCACAGGAACGATGGTCGCAGTGATGACCGCCATCTGCCAATTGACTGAAAACATCAGTAGCAGGGCGCCGATAAAAGTCATCAGCGCAATGAACAGGTCTTCAGGCCCGTGATGCGCGACTTCGCCGATTTCCTCCAGGTCCTTGGTCAGGCGCCCGACGATATGACCAGTTTTTTGATTGTCAAAATAGCCGAACGACAGCTTCTGCAGGTGGTTGAACGCCGCCCGCCGCATGTCTGTCTCGATATTGATGCCGAGCATATGGCCCCAATAAGTGACCACGGCCATCAACCCTGTGTTGAGGACATAGATGACGAGAAGGCCAGCGGACGCGAGGATGATCAGCAGCCATTCCTGGCTCAGCAGAAGCCTGTCCACAAACAGCTTCACCGCCATGGGAAATCCAAGCTCGAGGAGGCCGGACACGATGGCGCAGCCGAAGTCGAGGAGGAATAGGCCTTTATAGGGCTGATAATAGGAGAAGAAGCGGCGAAGCATGCTGACCTGCAGACGATGTCACATCTGGCGTGCAGCGATGCAGGCCAGATGTGAGAACATGAGTAGCCTTCTCATATTCGAAAAGCCGCCGGAAAGGATAGTGCCGTTATGCCACGGCACGCCATTCACTTCGCTCAGGCGGTCTGCATAGTTGTGATCAGCCGCGCCCGAACTCGTCGACGATACGGATGATGTCGTCTTCGCCGAGATAAGATCCCGTCTGAATTTCGATCATTTCAAGCATAATCTTGCCGGGGTTGGCCAGGCGATGGACTTCACCTTGTGGAATGTAGACGCTCTCGTTCTCGCGAACCGTCTGTACGGTGTCGCCAATCGTCACCTCGGCCGTGCCCTTGACGCAGATCCAGTGTTCGGAGCGGTGGTGATGCTTCTGAAGGGAAAGCTTCTTGCCGGGCGTTACGAACAGCCGTTTTACCTGGAAACGATCGCCGTTGAGTATTGAAGTATAACCACCCCACGGGCGATAAGAGGTTGGATGTGTCTCCGTGAGAGCGGAAGTCGCCTTGGCGGCGGCGAGTTGCTTGACGATGTTGCCGACGTTCTGACTGTCGTCGAGGCGGCCGACATAGACGGCATCCTCGCTGGCGATAACGGCAATTCCATCCAGACCCTGTACCGCCATGTGACCATGGCGCGAGAGGACGAGCGAGTTCTTCGTGTTGATCAGCGTCGCGTTGCCGAGCGCGACATTGCCATCGGTATCCTGCTCGCCCAGCTTCCAGATTGCATCCCAGCTGCCCATGTCGGACCATGTGAAGGACGCCGGCACGACGGCCGCATTTGCCGTCTTTTCCATGATCGCATAGTCGACCGAAATATTCGGGCTGGCCGAAAACGCGGCCTCGTCGAGGCGCAGGAAATCCAGGTCACCGGATGCCTTTGCAACGGCAGCGCTTGCCGCTTCCGCAACGGCTGGCGCAAAGCGGTTGAGTTCTGACAGAACCGTGCCGGCCTTGAACATGAAGATGCCGGAGTTCCAGACAAAGCCGCCAGACGCCAACATCTTTTCGGCTTCGGGCAGAGCAGGCTTTTCGACGAAGCGCTTTACTGTGTTCGCACCGCTTGAGAGCTGGTCACCGATCTCGATATAGCCATAGCCGGTCGAAGGCTCGGTCGGTGTAATGCCGAAGGTGACGAGCTTGCCGCTTGCTGCCGTCTTGCGTGCGGTCTGAATGGCATCGAAATAGGCCTTGCCCGCTTCGATTTCGTGATCGGAGGCCAGCACCTGCAAGATCGCATCATCGCCGAACTTCTCGGCGACGAAGGCAGCGGCTGCGGCAACGGCCGGTGCCGTGTTGCGTGCGGACGGCTCCAGCATGATCGCCGTAAGTGGCAGGCCAAGCTCGCGTGCCTGTTCGGCGGCAAGGAAGCGGAAATCTTCGTTGGTGATGACGATTGCAGGCTCATAGAGCGTCTCGTCGGCAACACGCGCAAGCGTGGACTGGAACAGCGTCTGGTCGCCGACGAACTGTATAAACTGCTTGGGTGCAGAAGACCGTGACAACGGCCACAGCCGCGTGCCCTTGCCGCCTGCCATGATTACGGGAATGATCTTGCCAACCATAGTCTCGTCTCCACTGACGCTTTTGCTTTTTCGATTTTTCATGAGTTGCGTTCTGCCGCCCAGCGCCGAATGAGATCGAGACCTTGAGCCAACAATTTCGAGGCTTCCTGTTCGTCTTGGGCTTCGACGTAGCAGCGCATTTCCGGAGCATTTCCGGAAGGGCGAAGATGGATGATACGCCCGTCTTCGAGTGTCGCGCGAAGCCCGTCGATGTCGCTTTTCGAAACGACCGAGCCGATCGGTGCAAGGAAAGCCGCGAGGTTTTCGTCGGATGCCCGCAGATGGGCCATCAATGCCGCACTCGTTTCCACCGGGAAGTTTTCCAAGCGGTCTGCCGCTGCAAACGCAAGCGGATGATCGGCAACGACACGCGATAGCGGTTGCTTGGCTTTCGCGAGAAGCGAAAGCGTCGCGATTGCCGGAAGAAAGCTGTCTCGGGTCGGCAACGCCTTCAATGTGCCGCCAGCGACTGTGAAATCGGAGCCGGTCAGTGTTCCGCCATTTGCCTCAAACCCAACGATCTCCGTATCACCGGCGTCGGCGGCCGACTGCATTGCCGCGATCACGAAGGGAGAGCCGACTTTCGTTCTCAAAACTCTGTAGTCGCCGGCGGCTTCTATCTGAGAGTTGGACGTGACCGGCGTGGCGACGACCTTGGCATGAAGAAAGTTCGCCGTGATCAGGCCCAACAGGTCGCCTCTGAGTGGTTGCCCTTTTTCGTCAGAGACAAGCGGACGGTCGCCGTCCCCGTCCGCTGACACGATCGCGTCAAGACGGTGCTGCGGGGCCCAGCTGCGAAGGAAATCAATCGTTTCGGCGGAAACGGCTTCCGTATCGACCGGAATAAAACGCTCAGAGCGTCCAAGCGGTACGACACGCGCCCCCAGCTTTTCTAGGATCTGGACGAAGAGATCGCGTGCGACCGTCGAATGCTGATAAACGCCGATAGTCAATCCGGCCAATGCGTTCGGAGCAAGCAGCATGGCATTGCGTTCCACGAAAAGCGCTTCGGCCTCCGCCCGCTGATCTGCAGCTTCGCCCGCCGTGTCGTCGATCTCTTCGCCAACCATAGAGCCGGCGATCGCCGTGATTCGGATCTCGTCCTGTTTGTCGATCTCGCCATCGGCACGGTAGAATTTGATGCCGTTGCGATCATCAGGGATATGCGATCCTGTGATCATCAGGCAGGCAGCCGAGAGCTTCATACCGTATAGTGCAAGCGCGGGTGTGGGAACGGCACCGCAGTCGATCGCGCAGAGTCCGGCTCGCTGCAGGGCGCCGATACATGTTGCCGATATACCGGGGCTCGAAGCGCGAAAGTCACGACCAACCAAGACCGGATCACCCGGTTTCGCAAGGCCGGCCTCAAGAAGATGGCGCGCGAACGCCGTCGCATAGAGCGCCGAGGCTCTCCCCTCAAGGTCAACGACAAGACCGCGAAGGCCGCTTGTTCCAAATTTCATGATGCGTCTGTTTCGATTGGATGGGTCAATGGTTGCGGGAGCCAATACCATAAAAATATGGGAGGTAGCTATAGACGCCTGCTTGTTAAAAGCCAGAGTATATATTCACATATAGTTAACCGCAATGAGGCGCCGATCTCCGCTGTCCATGCAATTTTGCTCAATTTCTAAAGTATAGTTCGAGGGATGTATCGTATGCGTATCAGTGCTATCGAGTATCGCGAGGTTAGAGCTGGGAGCACTCATGCAAGATCGTCAGAAAATTTCGCCGCAGAGGGATTTAAGCTATCAATCGATCGTCGTCTTGCACTGGTCAGCACTCGCCTTAGCGCTTTTGAATTTTGGCGCCGTGCAGATTTCCACTGTCGCTATCTACGGATTGGCAAGTGCTCTCCTACTTTGTATCGCCGTCTTCGTCCGAGGGATCCCCAAGGCAGGGGAGCCGGCAGTGAAAGCCGCTATCGTATTGGCTCTGGTCGCCTTCGCATGGGTAATCTTCCAGACTACTCCGCTGCCTGAAGCAATCTTCAGTCAACCGTCGTGGAGAGACCTCGTCGAGTTTCAGCTCGATGCTTCCCCGGTAATATCCTTGACGCCTGCGGATGACTGGGCATCTTTGCTTCGTTTCCTCGTGCCGGTTGAGGTCTTTCTGATCGGGATTATTCTGTGCGACAGCGACGAAGGAGCGATCGCCACCCTCAGAGGGCTGGCGATAGCAGGAGCCGTTGTCGCTCTTCTGTCCATCGCCCAATTCCTGATCGCGCCCAAGACACTCCTCTTCATCGCAAAGACGGCTTACCTCGACAGCCTAACCGGCTTCTTTGTCAATCGGAACACCGCCGCAACCTATTTCGGGGTTGTCGCCATCCTGAACTATGGAATCCTTTCGTCTCACGTGCGGTGCGTTGAGGTCCGGCGAATTCTCACGTCGCTGGATCAAGGCAGGGGTCTTCC
Organism: Neorhizobium sp. DAR64872/K0K18; assembly: GCF_050500175.1. Classification (NCBI taxonomy): domain Bacteria; kingdom Pseudomonadati; phylum Pseudomonadota; class Alphaproteobacteria; order Hyphomicrobiales; family Rhizobiaceae; genus Neorhizobium; species Neorhizobium sp. DAR64872/K0K18. Next base: position 838,828 of record NZ_CP191445.1, on the reverse strand, counting down.
ATTCGATCAACGAAAGGCAGTTCGAGGAGCACTAAGCTTTGCGATACTGTTTACGGTATCGGTCACGGCTCTTGTGCTGACGAAGTCCCGGGCCGGGGTTGCGGCAAGTTTTGCCGCGCTTCTGTTGATGACCCTGTTGTTCGTGTTCAGATCTTCGCAGAGCAAGCATCCTGTCCCTGCGCTTCGAGGTACCGGCCTTAGATCCATCCGCGTTGGCGCATTTCTGATAGCGATTGCTTTAACCGGCCTATTCGCAGCAGGCCTCCTGTCGTTTTCTGGCAGAGCTTTGCTCCGAGCAGAAGTGCAGGGCGCAAGCGACGGCCGCTTCTGCATCATGCCGGGATTGGTCTCGGGGGTATCCGATCATTTTCCGTTCGGGACCGGACTGGCAAGTTTCGAAACCGCCTTTACAGCGTATCGCGATCCGGACTGCGGCGTCTATACGGTTTGGAATCGTGCCCACGATGTTTATCTTGAAGCAGTCTTCACGTTGGGCGTCGCTGGCATACTCATTATCGCGTTTGCGCTGGCCTTTATCCTATCGTGCCTCGTCAGAGGAATGGCAGCGAGGCGTCGCCTTCGTTATGTCCCAGAATCCGGCTTCGCGGTCGTGTTGCTGCTTGTCGTTCACTCCGCCTTCGACTTCTCAATCCAGATCTCCGGCCTCGCCATTTTCGTGGCTGCGACCTTGGCGCCGATCGTCGTTGTCTGCGTTGCCGATCCAAAAGTCGGGTCGAAAAACAGGCGAAATCGAACGATCCAAACAAGCGTGGCGGAGCAATTGCCGTCGGCGCCCAACCTGCGAGATAAACAGTTGCCTGCTTAAGACGTGCAGTTTATCCAAAGCATCTATATTAGTAAGATAAATTATATTGTACTAGTTTATAGCTTAGGCGCAAATAATATATATAATTATTATTTAAATCTGTGATTTATCAGCAACAAAACTTTGTTTTGTTCCAGATTCATTTGTTACCTACCAATCTAAACTAGAAATAAATAATCTCGTGTGCAAGTTTCGCTTGGGGCTTCTAAGGGGACACACGTGAAAATCAAAACCGCATCGACTTTTGTTCTTGTGGCGACGTCATTCCTGTCGGGATGCACGGCGCTGCCAAACTCTGGACCGGATTCTCGGCAGGTGGAGGCGCAGGCAACTGCAAAGGTTACATCAGCCAAAAAGGCACAGGCCGTCGGGATCGACTATGCTCTGGTCGACATTAGTAAATCTGTGCTTGCTTATGTAGAGGATACTAAGGCGACATCCCTTAAAGGGGGGTTCGGCGGCGGTCGTGGCGGAGCCCCGAGCTTGCCGCTCGGCGTTGGTGACGTCGTTCAGGTCTCCGTCTTTGAATCTCAGTCCGGCGGCCTGTTTATTCCCAACGACGCCGGGAGTCGTCCTGGTAACTACGTGTCGCTACCGAACCAGACAATCGATCGGGAGGGTACGATCAGCGTCCCTTACGCCGGTCGTATCCCGGCCGCCGGGCGTCCGGTGGAGGACGTCCAGCGACAAGTTGAGGATGCACTCGCCAATCGCGCGATTGAGCCGCAGGTGTTGATCACGAAGGTCAGCAGCCGATCTGCTCAGGTCGCGGTTCTGGGCGACGTACGCTCGCCTGCGAAGATAGAGTTGACGGAAGCTGGTGAGCGCGTGCTTGACGTCGTTTCCGAAGCCGGCGGCCTGAGCTCGCCCGGCATCGAAACCTACATTACGCTGCAAAGACGCGGAAAATCGGCGACTGTCCTTTACGATTATCTGGTCGCCACGCCGTCTGAAAACATCTATGTCGCACCTGGCGACACCATTCTGGTCGATCGTGAACGTCGAACCTACCTTGCATTTGGCGCCTCGGGTCTCAATGGCAGGTTTGACTTCGAGGAATCGAAGCTGACCCTTGGTGAAGCACTGGGGAAGGCGGGCGGATTGCTGGACTCGCGTGCAAATCCGGCGCAGGTCATGCTCTACCGCACAGTCAAGAAAGACTTCCTGGCTAAGCTGGGCGTGGATACCAGTCGGTTCAGCGGCGAAATGGTTCCCGTCATCTTCAGAGCCAATATGAGAGATCCTTCGGCTCTCTTCGCTGTCCAGAAGTTCCCGATGCAGGATAAGGACACGATCTATGTGTCCAACTCCGACTCTGTCGAAACGCTGAAGTTCCTCAACATCCTGAATTCTGTGACGTCGACTGTCGCTGGTGTTCCGTCGGATGCCATCGCCACCCGCGATGCTGTTCGAGAACTCGCCCCGTGAGTTGTCGCTTCAAATTCACAAGTTAACAGTAATTTAATCTCTCTATTGATGATTTTTTACTTCTGTGCGATGGATTGATTAGTTTAGTAACCTTCGGGAGACAGTCATGCCTAAGTTTTTCATAAGTAATATTGCAGGTATCGCGCTTGCCACTGCTCTAGTTTCAGGTATTGCTGACCTTTCTTCGGCTCATGCACAGTCGGCTTTGCCAACGGCGGGATGCTTCGTCGCGCCGGCGCGGATGTCTGATGCCGAGATCAGCGCGTTTCTCGCAGCTCCAGAAAGTCTGTTGTCGCAGTTCTCGTCTGGCGGACTTCCACTGTCCAATCAGGCTCGTTCGCTCGCCGGATCCAGCGCCGACGCACTGTCCCCGCTGATTGCCATTGCTGCAAAGGCTAATGCCGGTCAGGCTGCCGCGATCGGCGCGGGGCTTGCTCGTGCCGCAAGGGCCTGCGCTACCGTCAATCCCGAATATGCCTCCCGTATCCAGGACGCTATCGCGGACAGCGGCAATCGCGCCCTCGAGACAGCGTTTCTCGCGGCCAACAGCGAAACGCAGACTGCGTCTCTTGGCGGCGGCCTCAGCGGTGGCGGCTCGGCAACCGGTGGCGCTGGCGCGATTGGCGGCGGCGGCACGCCGGGTGGCGGCAGCAATGGTGGCGCTGGAACGACTGCGTCGACCGGCTCGGGCTCGTCCAGCTTCTCTTCCGGCGGCGGTAGCGGATATTACGCGAGCGAAGACGGCGGCTCGACGACGATCGTCGAAGGCAGTTCGACCACGGCGTCGTTCTGAGGCGGCTACTGTCTGGCATTTCATTGAGCGAGGTTTTTCTTGCAGATTCATAACAAGAGTTTCTCTGGTGGCCTGCAAGGCGACGATGTCGATTTAGAGCGCTCCGTTCAAGGAATTGATTTCGACGCTGTTTTAGCGATCGCCAGACGACAATGGATGATCGTAGCGGCCGCAGTGGCGGCCGCTATTGTCCTAGGATTGGCGTATATATTCACGGCAGTTCCTCTTTATACGTCCAACGTCAGCGTCTTGATCGACCAAGGCAATAGAGAAGTCGTTCAGCAGCTTTCGACAATTGGTGGCGTGGTCGACGACGAGGGTTCCGTTCTCAGTCAAGTTGAACTCCTGAAATCGGACACGATTGCCATGTCCGTCGTGGATAAGCTCGACCTTACGAATGATGCGGCGTTTGCGAGTGCCGGAGGGTCTGTCATTGGAACAATGGCCGGAACGCTCCGGTCGCTGGCAAATGTCTCTTCGTGGTTCGTTGTTGAACCCGAAACCAGCGATCAGGTGGAGGCGAAACGCCGCGCCGCTGCGAACACGCTCCTTTGGAACATGGAGATCAGCCGCGTTGGTCGCACTTATGTTTTGAGCATCAGCTACACCTCTCCATCGTCTTCTCTCTCTGCGAAGATCGCCAACGCGATCGGAGAGGCCTATCTGGTTGACAAGCTCAATTCGAAATATGAGGCAACCAGGCGCGCAAGCGGCTGGCTGCAGGATCGCATAGCCGAACTGCGCCAGAAGGCTTTGGACTCGGATCTTGCCGTCCAGAAGTTCCGCAGTTCCAACGGCCTCGTTGCTGCCGGCTCGGTTCTGGTTGCTGACCAGCAGTTGTCCGAACTCAACAGCGCATTGATCGTCGCGCAGTCCGATACCGCAAAAGCTGAGGCGCGCCTGCAGCGGATCGCGCAGATCATCGCTTCGGGCCAAGGAGACGCGATCGTTACGGATGTTCTCGACAGTTCCATTTCCAACGAACTGCGCCAGAAATATCTCGATGCCTCCAAGCGGGAAGCGCAGATATCCGATCGTCTCGGAGTCAATCATATTCAAGCGATCAGGCTGCGCAGCGAAATGACGGAATACAACCGTCTGATGTTCGAAGAGGTCAATCGTATCGCCGAAAGCTACAAGAGCGATCTCAACGTTGCCAAGGCCCGGGAAAAGAGCCTGACGGATTCGGTCGCGCAGGCCACAGGCATCAGCGCCACCGCGAGCGAGACCCAGGTACAGCTGAGAGAACTCGAGCGGGAAGCTGACACCTACAAGAACATGTACCAGACCTTCCTGCAGCGGTATCAGGAGGCCATACAGCAACAGTCCTTCCCGGTCACAGAAGCACGTATCATCACGCGAGCGGCTGCACCCGACAGTCCGAGCCATCCCCGCAAGCCATTGGTACTGGCGCTGTTCGTGATCATCGGTGCCGCGGTCGGGAGTGGCCTTGGCGCGTTTCGCGAGTTCCGGGACCGTTTCTTCAGAACCGGCGAACAGGTTCGCGACGTTCTCAATCTGGAGTTTCTGGGCATCGCGCCAATAGTGGCTCCGGCAAAGGCCGTCGATGCTCCGGATAGCTCTGACGGTCGTGGCTTTGGCCAGGTTCGAAAGACCCATGCCGTTTCGAATTACGTCATCGATCACCCACTCTCCGCCTTCGCGGAAACGCTTCGAAGCGCCAAGATTGCTGCAGACCTCGCGCTTACCGGCAAGAGTTGCAAGATCATCGGCGTCGTTTCGTCATTGCCTGGAGAAGGCAAGTCAACGATTGCGGTGAATTTTGCCGAGTTGCTGGCGGGGCAAGGAAACAGAACCGTCCTGATCGACGGCGATTTGCGCAACCCGGGCGCGACGCGGGCGATCGGGAGACATGCGGAATCCGGCCTTCTCGAAGTGCTCATCGACAACAAGGATCCGCAGTCGCTTTTCCTCCGAAACGATCGGACTAAACTTGCGTTCTTGCCTGCAGTTGTCCGTCACCGCATTCCGCATTCGTCCGAACTGCTATCGTCCGCGCGCATGCGCCAGGTGCTCGCAGACATCAGCAATACCGCAGACTATATCATTATCGATCTGCCGCCTCTTGGCCCGGTCGTCGATGCCCGCGCCATTGCAGGCCGAATTGACGGGTTCATCTTCGTCACCGAATGGGGCAAGACAGCACGCCGGGTCGTTCGTCAGGTTCTCGCTTCCGATCCCTATGTCCGCGACAAGTGTCTTGGTGTCGTGCTGAACAAGGTCGACCAGGAACGGATGAAGCTCTACCGAGCCTATGGCTCCAGCGAATATTATTACTCGCGATACTCCCAGTACTACCAGGAAGGCTGAGAATGACGCGGCGTGGTCGCAGACCGCTTCTCATCGGAGCGGTCGTCCTGCTCTGCATGGGAAGCCTGGCGATCTCGGTGACACAGATCTCACGCTACGCCCGGTTCGGGACCATGCGACACATCGCGGCCCAGATTGAACGCGACAAACCGGTCTCGCGGGAGTTGCTCGAAGGAACTCTACCGCAGATGAGACTGCTTCTCAGAGACGATGTTTGCCAAAGCGAGTTCGTCAAAGCAGCTGTAACGGTTACGCTCTTCCGGCTGGATACACAAAGCCCGGATGTCGATTACGACAACTGGTCGAGCGCGCTTGGGGAGGCAGAGACCGTGGTTCGCTTTGCGCTTCACTGCCTCCCGAGTGATGGAAACTTCTGGGTCCGGTATGCGATGGTCAGGCAAGCGGTCGGGGAACAGCCAGAGGAAATCGCAAAGCTCGTCACGCTGTCACAGCTTTACGCCCCCGCAGAAGAAAACACGATTGCGGCGCGGTTCCGCTTGTACAACCGCCTGACGAAGCCGAGCCTTACCCTCGCGGCAGCACCGCTGAAAGCGGATCTTGCGGTGGTATGCTCCTTGAAAGGCGCTGCCCTGCGGCGGCGTTTGCCTTTGGCGAACCCAGTCCTTGCCCGTGAGGTCCAATCTTACGCGCAAGATTGTCAACTCGGTCGATCGTTGCGCGACAAAACGGGGAGATAGGTTCGGCCACCCAGCCGGGCGTCAGATCGTTCGAGAACGGTCGGTCGCGACCAGTTCTCGAAGGAACAAGTGAACCCGGTTCGCCTCCGCCCTGTTTTTCCTTCCGAGAGCGGAGGACCATTCCGCATGATCCCGGCTCACTCTTGCGGGTAGAGACACGGAACCCGTCAGCGATCGGGTCCATTCATTCTGCGGGGCGCTCCTTAGATGCTCCGTCGCCGGCCTATTTCCACACGGTCAAACACGGCTTCCGTCATCCAGTTTCCCGAGAAATGCAGAAGCACTGCTGCGATAGGCCTGCTGCGTTCCTGCCGACATCCGTCGCCATGACGCATACATCTGCGCCAAACGGTGGTTGCCCGACAGTGACTCGGCATTACGGGCGAGGAAATCCCAGTACAAGGCATTGAAGGGACAGGCTTTCTCGCCAGTTTTCTGCGACACGTCATACCGGCAGCTTTCGCAGTAATTGGACATACGAGAAATATACGCGCCGCCTGCGGCGTATGGCTTGGAGGCCATAAACCCACCGTCGGCAAACTGACTCATTCCGATCACATTGGGCAGTTCAACCCATTCGTAGGCGTCGGCATAGACTTCCAGATACCAGCGATGGACCGCGTAGGGATCAAGACCTGCCAGCATCGAGAAATTTCCGACCACCATCAGACGCTGGATATGATGCGCGTAGGCATGGGTAATCGTGTGTTTGATCACTGTGGACATGCAGGCCATGTCCGTTTCACCGCTCCAGAAAAAGTCCGGCAGGGGACGGGATGCGGCGAAGAAATTGCTTGTCTCGTATCCCGGCATTTTCAGCCAATAGATGCCGCGGATATATTCGCGCCAGCCGATGATTTGGCGGATGAAAGCCTCGACCGCATTCAGCGGCGCGTGTCCTTCGAAATACGCGCGCTCCGCAGCCCGGCATAGTGCGAGCGGATCGAGCAGTCCAACATTGATGTAGAAGGAGAGAAGCGCGTGGTTCAGGAACGGCTCTTCGGCCAGCATCGCGTCCTGCGTTTCGCCGAAATTCGGTAGGAAATCGCGGATGAATCCATCGGCTGCCTTCTCCGCATCGGTGCGGGTCACTGCAAACGAGAAATTCTCCGTCGAACCCATATTGTTCGGGAACGTGCGCTCGACGAGCGCAAGAACCTCCTGCGTTGCTGCGTCGGGCGGAAAGACATGATGCTTCGGGCGAAACAGGTCGGGTTTGGCAGGTTTGCGATTTTCACTGTCGAAATTCCACCGGCCACCTTCGGGGTGGTCACCGTTCATCAACAGGCCGGTCTTGCGCCGCATGTCCCGATAGAAATACTCCATCGTCAGAGCCTTGCGGTCCTTGGCCCAGGCTTTGAACTCCGTCGTCGAACAGATAAACCGCGTGTCCTGCCGCACCTCTACCGGCAGATTTACCAAACCTTGCCAGTCTTCCATGGCCGAAAGAACGCGCCACTCGGCAGCTTCGGTGACGATGATCGATCGGGGTGACGTCTCTGCAATCGCGCGCAAAAGCTCGGTCGTGAAGGAGCCTGAATTGTCGCGATCATCAAGCCGCACGTACCGGACGCAGAAGCCTTTCGCACGCAGCTCATCGGCAAAATGGCGCATTGCGGAAAAGATGAAGGCGAGTTTCAGTTTGTGATGCTCGACATAGGTCGCCTCCTCCACCACCTCGCACATCAGGACCATATCCTGCGTGGGATCGGCACCCTCAAGGCTCGATACCGACAAGGATAGCTGATCGCCAAGAATGAAAATGAGGTTGCGGGTTGGATTCACGGCTCCTTTGATCCTCTCCTATAGTGACGGATACCGTGCCTTTCCGCCAAACCCCTGCAAGAGCAGAGGTCGGGATCGAAGAGGGAGCATGTCGATCTTGTCTATCCGGTGAATGCCGACGGGGTCGAAGCGTTGCATTGCTATACGCGAAAATCACAGGCCAATGATGACGGCGCGAGTGTACGCGCCGCCGCCTCCCATTTCGCTCGTCGATTGTCCATTCTCTGATCGGACCGCGAGCTGTGCGCAGACAGGCTTGCCCGTCGGTCCAGCCCCGAGTTCGAACGCTTCTCACGCCGCCCCGCTTTATTCGCGAAGGCTACTGGTCCAGCACCTTCCGTATTTTATCGGCAAGCTGATCGAGGCTGAAGGGTTTTTGCAAGAGGTGCGTTCCCCCCTCCAGCACGCCGTTATGGACAACGGCGTTGCGGGTGTAGCCAGTCGTATAGAGAATATTCAATTCCGGCATCAGAACCTTGGCGGCGTCGGCCAATTCTCGGCCTGTCATCCCCGGCATCACGACATCTGTAAACAACAAGGTCGGCTTGAGACCTGCCCTGATCAAGGTGAGCGCCTGCTCGCCCGATGCGGCTTCGACGACGGTGTATCCCAGTTCCCGAAGCGCCTCGGTGGAGAAAACGCGCACGCGCTGGTCGTCCTCTACGACAAGGATCGTCTCGGAAACGCTGCCCCGGCCCGGCTGCTTGACGACGCCCTGGATGTTTACGGGGGCTTCAACCTCACCGTGATGCCGCGGCAGGTAGATCTTGATAGATGACCCGACGCCCTCTTCCGAATAAATTTTGACGTGCCCGCTCGACTGCCTGACGAAGCCGAAGATCTGGCTTAGTCCCAGACCCGATCCCTTGCCGACCTCCTTGGTGGTGAAAAACGGATCGAAAGCCTTCGCCATAACCTCGGGCGTCATCCCCGTTCCGGTATCCGATACGGCAATCATGACATATTGCCCGGCTGCCACTGCATTGTCCTGCGCGTATTCGTCGGAAAGATACGAGTTTGCGGTTTCGACCGTCAGGTTGCCGCCGCGGGGCATGGCATCGCGGCCATTCACGGCGAGGTTGAGAATGGCGTTTTCCAGCTGACTGCTGTCGGCATAGACTTTCCACAGTCCGGCCGCCAAGACGGTTTCCACGGAAACATGCTCTCCGAGCGTGCGGGTCAGCAATTCCGACATTCCGGCAATCATGCGATTGGGGTCGATCACCTCCGGCTGAAGCGGTTGCCGTCGCGAGAAAGCGAGCAGGCGGTGCGTCAGCGACGCAGCTCTCGTTGCGCCATCCTTTGCGGCCTCGATGTAGCGGCCGACATCGACCTCACCGCGCGCCAACCGCTTTTCGAGCAGGCTGATCGAACCCAGTATGACGGCCAGCATATTGTTGAAGTCATGCGCGATGCCGCCCGTGAGCTGACCAACGGCTTCCATTTTCTGCGCCTGGCGCAACTGGTCCTGCGCGTCGACCAGCTTCGCGGTTCTTTCTTCTACTTCACGCGCCAGTTGCTCGCGGGACTTCGACAGAATATCGCGTGCATCGACGATGTCCTGGATATCGGTGCATGTCCCGAACCAGCGGCTGATTTCGCCATCCTCCTTCCGCACAGGCTGCGCGCGGCCGAGAACCCATCGATAGTTACCGCTACGATGTCGGAGGCGGTACTCGATGTGGTAGGGCTCTCCTGTGACGAGGCTGCGACGCCAGGTGGACCAGGCGCGATCCTGATCGTCAGGGTGGAATACGCCGTTCCATTCCTCGCCGTCTGTCGAGCCTTGCGGGACGCCCGTGAAGTCGTACCAACGCTGGTTGTAATAATCGTGGTGGCCGTCGGGTTGCGTGGCCCAGATCATCTGGTCGATCGAATTGGTGATCGCACGGAAGCGTTCCTCGCTCTCCCGCAGCGCGATTTCGACAACGCGGCGATCGGTGATGTCAAATGACACACCCGGAAACCGCAATGGTGTACCGTCCGGCGCAAGCGTGACGCGGCCTTGGGCAGTCACCCACCGGACGGAACCATCGGCGTCGACGAGCCGGTATTCCTGCGAAAATATAGTGCCCGTCTTCAGCGCTTCGTCGATCGCGGATTGAAGGGCCGGCAGATCATCGGGATGAACCAGACGGAAAAAAGCACCAATCGGAGCGCCGCTGGCGGCAACGCTCCGCTCAACGCCGTAGATCTTGGCAAATCGCGCGTCGGCCACCACGCTGTCGTTCGGGATGTCCCAGTCCCACGTCCCGACAGTTTCTGAGGCGCCGAGTGCGTATTCCAGTCGCTCTTCGCTCGCCCGCAACGCCCGTTGCGCAGAGAGGCGGGCGGTCGTCTCGGTACCTTGGTTGAAAACCCCGACGACACGACCTTCCGCCGAAAAGATCGGTGCGAAGCTGTAGTCCCAATGCGTATGCTGAACGCGTCCGCCGCGAAGCATCGGCAGCATTTGATCGGCCACACGAAAACCCTTGCCCGTCTCGACGACGGCCATGAGTTGCGGTTTTATGATATCCCAGATGTCCGCCCAGACGGTCGACGCGGGGCGGCCCAATGCCCACGGGTGTTTCTCTCCAGCGATCGGCGACCACGCATCGTTATAAAGGAGACGCATTTCGTCTCCCCAGTAGATGGCAGTTGGCAGATCGGTATTGAGGCACAAGGCCAGCGTGGTCTGCAGCTCTATCGGCCAGTCCTCGATAGGTCCTAAGCTGGTTGTGCTCCAATCGACCGCGCGAATCCGCGAAGCCATTTCGCCTTCTATCTCTGAAAGGATCTGCATCACGTCAGAGGCTCACTGGCTGTTCGGCACATGAAGGCTACGCTCATTTCAGTTTAATGGCTTCAGTCTGGAGATCGGGTCTAACAGAAAACGTGAGGGGTGGGGAGACGGTGTTTGACCCGTGGAGGATAGTGGCCACAGTCTGTGTTCAACCTCTAAGGCGAAGCGTTGTATCCGCAGAATATTCCCGAGAAGCCGGTCTTCTTGCGCAACTGCTGTGTCCAGAAAAACCAAAGGCGGCGTCTTGCCGGACCGGTATGAGTCAGCGAGCCCTCGGTACGGCGCAAGAGGTCACCGAATTAACCACACCGCCAAAAGACCAACAGCGACGACTGTTGTTGCGGCACCGTAGCCGTAAAACGATTCAAGCAATTTGCGGTGCATGGGTTTCGTATCTCCATCCCGTGCGTCGGACGGGGCCCCGGTCATTGTCATTTATGCAAAGGTCTCAGTCGAATTCGTCGCCTCAAGCGATCTCGCGTCGTAACGCAGACGCGGAGTCATCCCTTGGTCGCTCTGCAAAACGTCGTTTGTGCGAAATGGTTCCATGAGAGCATGTCAAAGCATACACTCTCTGATCGTCTGGAGAAGTACGCCCGGCCCATGGGGTTTCGGGATAAAACGTTCTGCGAACGTAAGCTCGGATTGTTGAAGCGTCCAGTTTCCCGACGTGAGGATGATCCGGATCGGTGGCCATCTATCGCGCACCATCCGAGCGAGTTCCACACCTTCACCCTCGGCAAAAAGGTCGATATCCGTCAGCAGAAGTTGGATATCGAAGTTGCTCTCCAGGATGTCGATGGCTTGGGCTGCATCGACCGCGGCAAACACCTCGTACCCGGCATCCTGCAACTCCTCCACCAATATGAATCGGAGGACGGGCTCATCTTCAACGACGAGAATAACTCCGGCTTGGCTCATTTTGGACCTCGGCATCACATTCTCTGTACGTTACCGTACAATTGAACATTTTGGCGAGGCATCAGTTCCGACTTTTACACAGGGCGTTGCCTGAATCTGAGCCGAACTCTCATTCACATCCTCTACGGCTTGATGATGGGGCGAACGAGAAGTCGCGACAAGACGTTTCGGCCGCGTGTGTAAGGCGCGAGATCGACGTCGCTAACCAGCCTTGCCCCGCCCTCCCGGCGCTCGAGCGTGATCTTCCGGCTGTGAAACTGTTCGAGCTCTACGCGGTGTGCCACGCTCAGGATTGTGGCATTGGGCAGCTCGTCGATCATCATCTCCATGATTTTGTCCTGCGTCTTTTCGTCGAGAGCGGAGGTGGCTTCATCAAGGACAATGATGTCAGGGTCGTTGAGGAGAAGCCGGGCAAACGCCAACCTCTGCTTCTCTCCTCCTGACAGCGTGTGGTCCCATGGCGCTTCGTCCTCGATCCTGTCGCGCAGGTGCCCGAGCCCGACTTTGTCGAGGGCAACATGGATTTCTTCTGCCGACCACGTGTCTGCCGGTTTCGGGTAGGCGACGGCGCGACGCAGGGTGCCCGAGGGGATGTATGGTTTCTGGGGTAGCATGAACAGTTCCTGGCCCTTGCGGAAGTTGACACTTCCTTCTCCCCATGGCCACAGCCCCGCAATGGCTCGCACCAGCGTACTCTTGCCCGAACCGGATTCACCCGCCACGAGGACGCGTTCGCCGGGCCCGATCTCCACCTGCGTTTCCTTGACAACGGCAGTGCCGTCGCCAAGCGAGACGGAGACCTCGTTCAGGCTGAGCATGGTGTCGCCCTCAGTTTCGCCATGCTTGATCCGTCCGACAGTTTCATTCTGTTCGGCCTGTTCCAGACCATCAAGTGAAACCATCAGCGAGGCTACGCGACGGGCGCAGGCATTCCAGTCGGCGAGACGGGGATAGTTGTCGACCAGCCATCCAAACGCACCTTGAACGATTGTGAATGCCGATGCCGCCTGCATGACCTGACCCAGTGACATGCTGCCATCGAGGAACTTTGGGGCACAGAGCAGGACCGGAACGACCGGTGCAATGAGCATCGATCCGTGCGAGACCAAGGACGTGCGCATATATTGCCACGCAAGCAGACGCCACTGCTGACGGACATTAGCGAAGGTCCGATCGAGATCGTTGCGCTCTTCCTCTTCGCCGCCCAGCAGCGCGATGCTCTCGCCGTTTTCGCGCACGCGGGTCAGAGTATAGCGGAATTCGGCCTCCACTTGGTTCTTATTCTCGGACACTTTCACAAAGTTCCGGCCGATGACCGCGATCGAACTCGATGTGATGATGGCATAGACGACCGCCGCAATCACGAGGAAGCCGGGTATGGTGACGTAATTTCCGGCGATCGGAATGGTCAGCGCGCCACCGATCGTCCACAGGACGACGATGAAGGTCGACGCCGACACGAAAGCCGAAATCACCCCTGACGTGAAATCCACGGGCGATTCCGTCGCGATCCGCATATCCTCGGAGATGCGGGCCTCCGGGTTCTGGTGATCGCCTCCGATCAGGTTCAGCTGGTAGTAGCGTCCATTCGTAAGCCACCGCGAGATCAATGATTTCGTGAGCCACGAGCGCCAGCGGCGCTGCATCAGCATGCGCAGATAGACCTGCGAACTGACGAGCGCGACGCTTCCAAGCACGAGGGGCGGAAACAGAAGGCCTAGCGAATAGACCTGATCGGCATTCCGCTGCTCGATCGCATCGAATAGTCCGCGGTTCCAGACGTTGATACCATACTGGAAAGCGACGTTGACACCGATGAGCGCGAGAAGCGTTATCGAGCATACCCAGGCGATCTTGTCGCCATCGCGACCCCAGTAGCCGCGAGCGCTGACCCAGAAACGTTTGAGAAGATAGGCGCGTCGTGCCTGTTCTGCCTGTTCCGGGGTAAGGGTGGCGGCTGTTGCGCCTGGCTTGGTCGAGGTGGTTTCTGACATTGACACTCCGGTCGAGATCGTCCGCTGGGCAGCGCACTTAGAAACTGTAGAAAGATTGACGGAAACGGAAAGCAGGTGGGGTAGGTGTGGCCTATGCCTGCGGATCGAATGGCGCGGCTAAAGCGACAAGCTGCGCTGCGGCCATCGCTCTCGTGTCAAACATGATTTGCTTTGCTGGAGTGCCAAAGTGGCGTTGTGCGAAAACGCTATGTTCAATCATCGTTTCTCCTCCCCTGATACCCGCAGGTGGCGCAGAAACGTAGTTTGGAACATTAAGGTTCCTACCGCCGGAAAGACGATAGACACTAGGATTTTTGAGGGGTGTGGGGACTAGGTTTCCAGTCGCCCGTAGGCCTGACCGTTGAGCGAGCTTCGACGGGGTATGGCCGCGGAAAAGGACACGTGAATCTTGTGTCGACATCTGTCAGTCGGGGAGGAGGGCGTGACCGGACATTGTCCGGTCACGGAAAAGGTTCAGCGGGCGTTGTACTTCCCGTCTACCTCGTTGATCGCCTGGACATTTCCGGCCGAGCGACCGTTCTCGTCAAAAGTCTGCGCCAGAAAGGCGTCCGCAATCGCCTTGGCCAGTTCGGTGCCGATCACGCGGGCGCCCATGGTAATGATCTGGGCGTTGTTGGAGAGGGCGGCGCGTTCAGCCGAATAGGTATCATGTGTCAGTGCGGCGCGGATGCCGGGGACCTTGTTGGCCGAGATGCAGACACCGATGCCGGTTCCGCAAACCAGGATGGCCTTGTCATAGGTGCCGTCGATGACACCGGAGGCGACCCGGTCGGAAAGCGTCGCGTAGAACGCATCGGGACCGGCATCGGTACGCGATACTTCGTGCACGTCGAAACGGTCCTTCAGATGATCAGCGAGAACCTTTGCCAGGCCTTCGCCGGCGCTGTCTCCTGCAATTGCAAGCTTCATGGTCATGTCTCCTCAGAGTTTGGCGGCACATTTTGCCAGGATGTCGAGATAGCCCTCGGCATTCCAGGCGGAACGGCCAATGAAGAGCCCGTCGATATGAGGGCTCGAAATCAGTTCTTCGCAATTGCCGGGATTGACCGACCCGCCATAGAGGCAGGGGATGCGGCGTCCAAGGATGGACTGCGCCACATCAATGATCTCGGCATGGCGGGCGGATGCGTAATCTGCGGTGGCGGGAATGCCATTCTCGCCGATCGCCCAGACCGGTTCGTAGGCGAGCAGGATCTCGGCATTCTTCTGGTCGCCCGACAGTTTGGAAAGGGCACCGCGAACCTCATCCGCAAGGACCTGCTGTGCGTTGCCGCTATCGCGATCAGCGAGCGTCTCTCCGATGCAGATCAGCGGGATGAGCCCGTGGCGAACCGCTGCTTCGGTTTTCAGCCCGACTGTTTCATTCGTCTCGCCGAAATGCTCGCGCCGCTCGGAATGGCCGAGCTCGACGATGTCGAGCTTGCAGTCCTTCAGCATCAGCGGCGAGATCTCGCCGGTCCAGGCACCCTGATCAGCCCAGTGCATGTTCTGCGCGCCGACCTTGACGGAGGTTCCGGCAAGGGCAGCCTTGACCTCGCGCGTGGCGGTAAATGGCGGAATGACAAATCGCTGGATGCGCGAATCCCTGTCTTCATCAGCTGCCTTCACGGCAGCCGCGAATTCCAGAGCTTCGGCAAGCGTCTTGTTCATCTTCCAGCTGGTGCCGATCCAGAAGCTTGGCGATGTGGTCATGGATGTGATCCTCCCGACGATGCGATGGTCAGTGTGACGCCCGTGTCTTCGATGTCTCGAAGCAGTTGGGCCTCAGGCTGATGGTTGGTGATGACGGCGTCGAATTGATCGAGACCGGCGAGGACATGTAGCGCCGTTTGGCCAATCCGCTCGTGGTTGACGAGCAGGTAAGCGCGCGCCGACGATGCCATCATCGCCCGTTTAACCCGGATCACGGCGTCGTCCATGTGATAGGCCTGCCCCGATGCGACGGCCGGGGTTGAGATGAACGCAACGTCAGCTCGCAGCCGCGATAAAGCCTCTTCCGTGACCACGCCGAAGAATGCGTTGAACTTGGGCGAATAGACGCCGCCGAGGGCGATCAGCGTGATGCCGGTCTCGGTTTTCAGCCGCTCCATGACGGCCGCGTTGTTGGTGATAACCGTCAGCGGACGTTTGTCGGCCAGTGCCTCGCCGAGCACGGCCGCCATCGATCCGTCATTGACCATGACGGTCATGCCGGGTTCGACCAGATCGACAGCTGCCTTGCTGATGGCGTGCTTGGCGGCATGATCCTGACGTTCGCGGATCCGAAAATCGCTCTCGAACTGGGTACCTGCGTCGATCGTTGCGCCGCCGCGCACTTTGCGAAGCACCCCTGCCTGCTCAAGCTCGTCCAGATCACGGTGAACGGTCATCTTGGAGATGGCAAAAAGCTCCGCCAGATCATCGAGATCGACGGTTCGCTTTTCGATCAGCAGATTGATGATCCGTTGGTGTCGTTCTTCGCGCTTCATCCGAGACCGTCCGCGTGGGATGAAACGGATATAACACCTATATTGTTATAATCAACATTATGGATGTGATTTTGTGGCAGCCATGTTGGCTCTGGAGATTTCGACTTGCGCTATATCGCGTCTTTGACGCGCTGCCACGCATTGAGCAAATGAAGCCCCAATACCTTGGACAAGGTTTCTCCGTCCCGCGCTTCGAGCGCGACGATCATCTCCTCATGCTCGGCCATGGCCGCCGACCACTTGTCCGGACCCTCGTGGCCGATGAACCGGATTCTCTTCAAGCGCGACTGCAGTTGCGCTTGAACGCTGCTAAGTGCCTGGTTGTCCGCGATCCGACAGATTTCGGTATGGATGGCCTGGTTGAGCTTGTAGTAGCGCAGGCGATCCTTCACGTCGTAGCAGGCCCGCATCTCGTCATGCAGTTGCCTGACCCGGGCGATATCGTCATCCGTCGCGGTCTCGCAGGCAAGGCTTCCGGCAAGCTCCTCCAGGTTCTTCAGAACGATGAGCATGTCGTGCACATCCTTGCCGCTGAACCTTTTGACGATCGCGCCGCGGCTTGGAATGAGTTCGACGAGCCCTTCGCTGGCAAGGTACTTGATCGCTTCCCGCAGCGGCGTGCGCGAAACGCCCAGCTGTTCGCCGAGCTGGCTTTCGTGCATCCGCGAACCGGGGGCAAGCTCTCCCTCGATGATCATGTCGCGCAACCGAGTGACGAGCGTGTCGTGCAAGGCCGTCCGCCGGATGGGGCCGGATGGCGAGACAGGCGATTCGGGCAGTGTATCACTCATTTTGAAAGCTCGATTTCTGGACCGCCGTGATGATCAAAGCGTCTCGCCAGGATTATACCAGAACCCGAACGGCACCAAACGTAAAAATGCTGCATACAAAATGCAAACGACTTGTCCTGCGATTCCGGATGGCTTAGAAACGTCCTCACCGAGGTAGGAGAATTGACCCATGGATATCACCCAGCATCACGATAGCCGTCCAACCATTGCGCTTGCGATGGGAGACCCGGCCGGTATCAGCCCCGAACTGACCGCACAGCTTCTGGCTTTGGATGACATCAGAGAGCAGGCCTATATCGTTGTGATCGGCGATCGGCGCATTCTCGATAAGGGCGCGCAGGAAGCAGGCGTTCAGCCAGATCTGATCTCGGCTTCGCTCGATGATCTTTCGGGTCTCGATCGCTCGAAGCACGCATTTATCGATTTGGGCCATCTCGCTCCGGAAGAGGTGGAGCGCGGCGAAGCGACGCTGGCCGGCGGCACGTTCGCCACGCGCAACTTCCGCACCGCCCTTGAGCTCGCCCATGCCGGAAAGGCCGATGCGGTCTGCTTCACGCCGTTCAACAAGAAGGCGATGCGCTTTGCCTATCCGGGCTACGATGACGAAATCCGTTTCGTCTCGGACGTTCTGTCGTTCACCGGCAAGATCCGCGAGTTCAACGTTCTCGAAAAGATCTGGAACGCACGTGTCAGCTCGCACATCCCGCTCAAGGAAGTGGCTGCCAACCTGTCCGTGGACCGGCTTCTGTCGGAACTCGAACTGACTGTTTCTTGCCTGAGGGCCGCCGGTATCGATGAGCCGCGCGTCGCGGTCGCCGGTCTCAACCCGCATGCGGGCGATGGCGGCAGCTTCGGAATGGAAGAAATCGAGATTATTGAACCCGCCGTTGCCGAAGCAAAGGCGCGCGGTTACGGCGTCGAGGGTCCGTTCCCGGCCGATACCGTGTTTCTTCGCGCCATGAAGGAAGGCTATCACGCCGTCCTCACCATGTATCATGACCAAGGTCAGATCGCCATGAAGCTGATTGGCTTC
This sequence comes from Neorhizobium sp. DAR64872/K0K18, assembly GCF_050500175.1. Taxonomy (NCBI): domain Bacteria; kingdom Pseudomonadati; phylum Pseudomonadota; class Alphaproteobacteria; order Hyphomicrobiales; family Rhizobiaceae; genus Neorhizobium; species Neorhizobium sp. DAR64872/K0K18. The sequence goes on along the minus strand of NZ_CP191445.1, from coordinate 820,954 downwards.
GACAAGGGCGTGACGATGATGGGTGGCCTGCCATTCCCGCTTTGCACGCCGGCTCATGGCACGGCCTATGACATCGCAGGCAAGGGAATAGCCGATATCGGCGCGACCCGTGAAGCGATCCTGCTTGCGACTCGTATGGCAAAGCGCCAGCGCCTGGCAGCACAGGCCGCGTGATCACTTGATCATAAATGACCGGCCGTGAATGGCCGGTCATCTCAGCCCGAGAGGACGCGGGCTTGGCGCATGTCGGTCGGCTTGAACGCCGGCTGCCAAATGTCAGAGTGTGCGGCTTCCCTGCGCCATCAAGAGCGCGGTGGCGTCGCGGTTGGAGGACGACAATGACAAGTTCAGCTCCCAAGTGGACGCGTGAGACCTGGCCGATCGCGGCCGCAATGATTCAATACCCCAATATGTTGCCGGACGGTCGTTCGGTTCAGGATCAGACCGTCGAGGAATGGGCCAAGACTGTCGCCGAAGTCGCAGATGCAGGCTTTACCGAACTCGATCCCACGGACAGCTGGCTCCGCGTCGCCGATCTTTCGGCTGATCGCCGTCGTGCGTTCTGCGAGGTCGTGAAAGATGCAGGGATGACCATCCCGGCAATCTCGACATCGCGGCGCAGCGTCATCGACGAGAAACACGGCGACGAGTATCTCGCCTACAGTCACCGCGTCATCGAGACTGCCGCCGAGATCGGTGCGCAGAGCGTTTCCTTCGGCTTTTTCGAACCGCTGACGGACAAGCAGAAAAGTGCATTGTGGTTCTGGACCGAACAGGGCGCCAAGAACCCGGATGACCCCGCAACGTGGAACAAGGCGGTGGCCCGCATAGCCGAACTCGGCAGGCACGCCGCAGAGGTCGGCATCGAGGTCTCCCTGGAAATGTACGAGGACACCTATCTTGGAACAGCGGACAGTTCTGTCCGCTTCGTTGAGGAAGTCGGTCTCGACAATGTCGGCATCAACGCCGATCTCGGCAATCTCATCCGTCTCCATCGGCCTGTCGAGCACTGGCTGCAAATGATGACGAAAGTCGCGCCTTTCGCCAAATACTGGCACGTCAAGAACTACATGCGAATCGAAGACGAGCAGGCGGGCCTCATCGCCAGCCACCCGGTTCCGCTCGAATCCGGCTTGATCAACTATCGCACAGCAATCAAGCTTGCGTTGGAACACGGCTTCAACAGCCCGTTCCTGTGCGAGCATTATGGTGGCGACGGCCTTTCCGTCAGCGCGACCAACCGCGACTATCTCCGGCGCATTCTGCCGCGTACTTGAGGACCGCTTAAATGACGACGATCTTTGATGCCCCAGACGAATTCGCCTCGACTGCGCTTGCCGGCTTTTGTCAGATCTATCCCAACCACGTACGCCTCATCACCAACGGTGTCGTGCGAGCCACGACTGTGCCTGATGGCAAGGTTTCGGTGGTTGTCGGCGGTGGCTCGGGTCATTATCCGGCTTTCGCGGGCTATGTCGGCCAGGGTATGGCCGATGCAGCGGTTGCAGGTGACGTGTTTGCGTCTCCATCGACGGCAGCGGTTGCACGTGTCTGCCGCCATGCCGACAATGGCGGCGGCATCATTCTCGGCTTCGGCAATTATGCAGGCGACGTGCTGAACTTCGGGGTCGCCGCAGAGCGCCTTCGTGCCGAAGGCATCGATGTGCGCATCATTGCCGTGACCGACGACGTTGCGAGTGCGTCGGCGGACGAACACGCCAAGCGCCGCGGCATCGCCGGCGACCTCATGGTCTTCAAGATCGCGGGAGCGGCGGCGGAAGCGGGGCTTTCGCTGGATGAGGTGGAGCGTATCGCCCGGCTTGCCAATGAGCGGACAGTGTCGTTCGGTGTCGCCTTTGCAGGCTGCACCCTTCCAGGTGCAAAGCAGCCGTTGTTCACGGTCCCCAAAGGCCGGATGGCACTCGGTCTCGGGATCCATGGCGAACCTGGCATCAGCGAGCAGGATATCGCGAGCGCGACGGATCTTGCAGATGTGCTCACGGACAAACTGCTGGCCGAAAGGCCGCAGGGCTGCACGCGCGTCGCGGCCATTCTCAACGGTCTCGGTTCGACGAAATACGAAGAACTCTTCGTGCTGTGGACCGCCGTCCAGAAGAAACTCACCGGGTCCGACCTTCAGATCGTCCTGCCGGAAGCCGGGGAATTCGTCACCAGCCTCGACATGCAGGGTTGCTCGCTGACGCTGACTTGGCTCGATGAAGAGCTTGAGCGCTATTGGGCGGCACCCTGCGATGCGCCGGCATTTCGTCGCGGACGGCCTGAAGTCGCTGAATTGCGCACCGATGTCATCACCGATGAGGAAGCTGCTCCGGTCATCCCGGCGGCATCCGAAGCGTCGCGAAAGTCGGCCGCCTGCATCTCGGATCTGTTTGCCAGGATTGCCGCCATGCTCACGGACAAGGAATCCGAGCTTGGACGCATCGATGCGATTGCCGGCGACGGCGACCATGGGCAGGGAATGCAGCGTGGTTCCGATGCCGCTGCTAAGGCGATGGCCGCTGCCGTATCGGCTGGCGCCGGCGCGCAGACGACGCTTGCGCTGGGCGGCGATGCCTGGGCTGACCGTGCCGGCGGCACATCAGGCGCGATCTGGGGATTGTTGCTGCGGTCGTGGAGCAGCGCACTGAGCGACAACGACGTGCCTGATGAAGCGGCGATTGCCGAAGGCGCGCGCAGGGCGCTCGATGCCGTCACCAGTCTCGGCCGCGCCCGTATCGGCGACAAGACGCTCGTGGATTCGCTTATTCCGTTCGTCGAGACGTTGACGGAGAAGACCGCGGCCGGCAAGTCCCTGCCGGAAGCCTTCAAGGCTGCAGCCGACGCTTCGAGCGCGGCTGCCGAAGCAACAGCTGCACTGACGCCGCGGCTCGGGCGTGCTCGTCCGCTTGCGGAAAAGAGCATCGGCCATCCGGATGCTGGCGCTGTATCGCTGTCCATGGTGGCGCAGCTTGCTGCCGGCTTTATCGCCGACCGCGGCTGACCCTGAGAAGGTCTGTTCGGTTTCAGCCGAACAGACCGACACATGTGAGCCACAGGCCGGATGCCAGGGTAATGGCATCCATCATCAGGCCAAACTTGCGCTCGGACATGCTGACGACATAGCGTTTTGCAAAGAACGTTCCGGCCATCAGTGACGAACCTATCACGAGACCGCTGATCACGAGATCATGGGTCAGCGCACCTGCCTGATAGAACGTCAGAAGCTTTGCCGCTTGTACGAAAATCGAGGCCGCTGCTTCCGTCGACAGGAAGGCGCCCTTGGTCAGCCCGAAGGCCATAAAGGCTGGAATGCTGAGTGGACCGGTGGATAGGAACACCCCGGTCAGAAACCCGATAACGGCACCGGCGATTGCCATTCCACTCAGCCCGATGGTCATGTTGCGGTGGCGAATGTATCGCCGGAACGGGACAAGCAGCATGATGAAGAGGCCGAGCAAAGTGCCGCTGACGGCTGCCGGCAGATGGACCAGGCTGACAGCGCCCAAGGACGCTGACGGCATGCCGGGGAGCGCATAAGCGAGAACGGCCCGCCAATTGACATGCCTGTGCCAAGCCATCACACGCGCGGCATTCGCCATCAGCCCGGCGATCGCCATGACGGGAATGGCGCGAGCGGGATCAAACATCGGAACAAGAACGGGCAGGAGAATGAGGCTGGCGCCGGTGCCGATCACCCCGCTCAGGCAACCGGCGACGAAACCTATGGCGCAGACGAGGATATAGGAGAGCAAGGCTTATCCTCGACGCAAGTTCGGCCACAGGGCCTTTGAGAGCGCGCGGCCAGCGTTCGCGCCGGCCGCGCATTGCCTTGGGAGGCTTAGAAGAATGCCTTGTCCTGCTCGCGCCGCAGTTCGAGCAATGCCGAGGTCTCATCGAGTTCGACATCGCCGCAAAGGATCGGTTGGCCCGCCCTGACCGCTCTCTTTAGGGTGCGATTGGCTGCCAGGTAGAAGGGAACGGCCCTGTCATCCGAGAGCGGGCCGGCCGGGATCATCCGCGCAGAAACGTTGACGATCGAGTGATGGTGGCCGCTTGCCGTCAGAATTGTTCCAGCTTCGATATCTGCATCCGCATGCGCGACGAGGTCGATCACCGGCCGCGGCTCGGCAGCACCACTGGAGACGCCGCGCAGGCCGACTTCCAGAATGCTCGTTGCAGCCTCGACGCCCAGAAGATGGCGTGGAATGTAGAGCATGGCGACATCGGCCTTGCGGCTCACGACATGGCCTTTTTCCGCCAGCATCTGCCAGGTCTCCGCGTCGTCGCAACGGACCGTCACGAAGACGCCGCCGGCAAAGCTCAATTCGCCGGGAAGCCGCAGGCAGTGGAAGACGTCGAGCACCTTTGGCGCGCCGAGAAATCCGCCGCTCGAACGCTCGGAAAAGAAATCTGCGACTTCGGTGATCCGCGCGATCGGAACGTGCAGGTCGGCCCGGTCGACCAGGAAGCCCGTGGCATTGGCAACCAGCGTCATTTCGCAAAGATCGGGAACAGCGCGCTGCGGAAACTCCGCTGCGATTTCCGATCGTCTTGCCGCGATGGTCGACAGGTCAAGCGTCGCCGGTTCGATCCAGTCGCCAAAATCAGGTGCAGACGCGGTCTTGCCGTTGGAGCTCAGCGTCTTCTGCTTGGGGTCGTAGACGAAATCGTATTCGCTGGCCTTGCCGGCGGCGATGACATCCAGTCCGAGCACTTCCGCCCAGGTGACCAGACCCATCAACAGGCTCGGCTGATCGCCATCGACCGGGGTCACGATGACATTGTTGTTGCGGGCGCGCAGCGCAAGGCCGGGACCGACGACGCTATCGACTTCCTTGGAGACGAGCGCGACATGCTTGCCCGCATCGATCGCAAGCCGGCAGTGTTTCGCCCCGGCTTCCGGATGACCGGTGGCTTCGACAACCACGGAGATCGGAAGGTCGAGGACGACGGAAAGGTCACCCGCCGCAATATAATGGCCGCTCTCCCAGGCCGTCTTCGCCTCGCTCGCGGTTGCGCATTGGGCAATCCTGGACGGATCGATCCCAAGGCCCCGCAGAACGTCTGTCGCGGTTTGCGCCTTCAGATCGACGGCAACGCGGGTGCTGATCAGCGGCGTCTTCAGGCTTTGCGCGATGAAACTGCGGCCGAAGCCGCCGGTGCCGACGATGCAGCATTCCACCGGCACGGACTCTGTGCCGAAATAGGTGTGATAGTTCATGGTGTTCCCCTCCTAAACCGAAACGAAAAAGGCGTGGGCGCGGCTTATGCCGCCGCGTCCACGTTCTTGTGGCTTCTGAGGTACTTGATGAACTTCAGGCTCTGCGGAATGATGAGAAGCGCGAGTGCCACTGTCATGATCGAGCCGACCAGATAGTTCGAGAAGAAGATCCCGAGCGATCCGTCGGAGGCGATCATCGACTGGTGGAACGAGCTTTCCGCCTTACTGCCGAGAACCATGGCGAGAACCAATGGTGCCAGCGGAAATTCCAGCTTGTTAAAGACGAAACCGACGACGCCGAAGATCAGTACGAGCCAGAGGTCGGAGGTCGAATTCGCCACCGTATAGGCGCCAACGAAGCAGATCGCCACGATCATCGGACCAATGATTGCAAACGGGATGCGAAGCAGCGCTGCAAAGAATGGAACGGTCAACAGGACCAGAATGACACCGACGAAGTTGGAGATATACATGCTGGCGATCAGGCCCCAGACGAAGTCTGGCTGCGTGGTGAAAAGCATCGGTCCCGGCGTCAGGCCCCAGATCATCAGGCCGCCCATCATAACGGCTGCGGTTGCAGAGCTTGGAACGCCAAGGGCAAGCATCGGCAGCATGGCGCAGGTACCGGCCGAGTGGTCGGCGGTTTCCGGTGCAACGATACCTTCGGGACGGCCGGTGCCAAACTTTTCGCCTGGCTTCGACCACTGACGTGCAAGACCATAGCTCATGAACGATGCTGCGGTCGGGCCACCGGGCGTGATGCCCATCCAGATCCCGACGGCAGACGAGCGCACGATCGTGGTGAAGTATTTCGGCAGCTCCAGCATGGTCTTGAAGACGTCGCGCGGGTCGATACGGGAGGCGACTCCGCGGAATTTCAGCCCGTCCTGAACGGTTGCCAGAAGTTCGCCGATCCCGAACAGACCGATGACGACGACCAGGAAGCTCACGCCGCTCAAGAGTGCTTCGATGCCGAATGTCAGGCGAAGCGATCCGGTAACGGTATCCATACCGACAGTGGACAGAAGAAGGCCGAGGCTGAGCGAGACGGCCGTCTTGATCGGCGAAGCGCTGCCCATCCCCACAAAGGCGCAGAAAGCGAGGAAATAGACGGCAAAATATTCAGCCGCGCCGAAACGAAGCGCGAAACGCGCTGCCCAAGTGGACAGAAGCGTGATGACGACGATACCGACGAAGGCGCCGATGCCGGCCGACATGAAGGCAAGCGTAAGCGCGCGGGTCGATTGCCCGGATCGCGCCATCGGATAACCATCGAAAGTGGTCGCCACCGAACTCGGCTCGCCGGGAATGTTGAAGAGGATCGAGGTCGTCGAGCCGCCGAACAGCGCGCCCCAATACATCGACGCCAGAAGGATGATCGCCGAGACCGGGTCCATTGTGAAGGTCAGCGGAATGAGCAGCGATACGCCGTTCGGAGCCCCGAGGCCGGGGAGGACGCCGACGATCAGCCCGAGAAGGACGCCGACGATCATCAGGGTGATGTGCATCGGCGTAAGTGCCGTCGCAAAGCCACCCATAAGCAGTTCAAAATTTTCCATGATCAAGCTCCGGGTGCTTAGTAAATGCCGAGCATTTCTTCGATCGGGCCCTTATGCAGCGGCACCTGGAACGCTTTTTCGAAGACGAAATAAAGCGCGATGGAGAAGACAACACCGATCAGGATCGCGATCCACGGCTTGTAGCCGCCGTTGCGCCAGGCAACGTAGAAGAGATACAGCGCCGTCCCGATATAGGTGCCGAGAAAGACCGTCACGATGACGAAGACGATCATCGGCAGAAGGAAGGAAAGAACCCTTCGCGTCTGTTCCGGCTCAAGGAACGTCTCGCGCATCTCCTCGCTGCCCATTTTCAACCTGAAAATGGCCTGGGCCGCGCTGGCAAAAGCCGCAACGATCAGGATGATGCCGACGTAAAACGGAAAGTAGCCCGGCATGGGGCCGGATTCACTCCAGCTGACGCCGAGTTCCAGGGCACCTGTTGCACCCAGCGCGCCGACGGCGGCAAGCGTGATGGCGGTGACGATCTCGACATGGAGTCGCTTGATACGCATGATTGATTTCCCTCGATCGAAAGATCCGGCACGAACATGCCGGACCTAAAATCGTATTGGCGTCAGGATTTTACTTAACCAGCCAACCTTCGGCTTCGAAGACGCCGACGGCGTTCTTCTCGCTGGTAACAATGAAGTCCTGCAGCTTCTGGCCAGACATGAAATCGCCGGTCTGCGAGGTCTTGCGGATATAGTCGGCCCATTCCGGGGTCTCGCTGACCTTTTTCAGAACGTCGCTGTAGTAGGCGACCGCATCATCAGGCGTTCCTGCCGCGGTCCAGACCGTGCGGGGCATCTTGTAGGACGGAATGTTGACGCCGCTCGAGGCGCAGGTCGGGATGTCGCCCCAGCCCTTGCCGTCATGGACCGGATCGCTCTTGGCCATCGGCTTGTCGGAGAAGACGCAAAGCGGCTTGATCGCGCCCGCCTGCCACTGGCCGACATTCTCGTTCGGATTGTTGACGTTGGCAGCGACATGGCCGCCGGCCAGCTGAACGCCGACTTCGCCACCGCCATTAAAGGGCAGATACTTGAAATTGGTGCCTGTCGTCTGCTCGATCAGAGCGACCAGGGTTTCATCCGTGTCCTTCGACTGGCTGCCGGCGAAGGAAAGCTTGTTCGGCGCAGCTTTCGCGGCTTCGATAAGATCCGTCGGCGTCGCGTATTCGGAATCGCCCTTCACCCAGATCAGGAATTCGTCGAATGCGAGCGCTGCGACGGGACGCAGGTCCTCCATCGAATAGGCGAGCTTTGCGACATGCGGCAGGAGATAAGCGTTGTTGGTTCCGAAGTAGAGCTTGTTCGGATCGCCTTCATTCTTGCGAGCGTATAGGAACGCTTCCGCGCCGCTGCCGCCGCCCTTGTTGAGGACCACCATCGATTTTTCCATAAGCTTGTGCTTGGCGATGATCGACTGGATGGTACGGGCAAAGTTGTCGGTGCCGCCGCCCGGGCCGGATGCGACGACGAACTCGACGGGGCGTGTCGGTTCGAAGGCAAGCGCCTGTCCCGCCAGCACGACCGCGGCCGCAAATGTCAATCCTACGGATAGCTTCTTCATCTTATTCCTCCTTTAGATGAAATGGCTGCAGGTTTGCCTACAGCCGATCGGTCCTCGTGTTCACGAAGCGGCAGCGAACTGCGTCCTCGGCGCACCTCGTGAGATCGACCCGGCAATGAGCGGCCAGGCAGACGCCGGCTGCGATCTCGTGATGTCGGGCAGTTCTTTGAATTCGAATGAGAAAGAAGCGAGCGCGCTGAAGCCACTCTGATCGTGGCGGTTGGGCCTCGCCGAGACGCCTCTTGCGGGCGCAAGTCCGACTGATTTTGGGCTTCGTCCTGACGCCATAATCTCCTCCATCCGAGGAAAATCATAGGCCATCTATTAGCACACATCAAGTCTTCAGAATTTTGTATACAAAATTTTGCGGACAGGGGAGCGCAGGCGGCGATACGATCGATCAGCGCGATCTAATCGATTTGCTCTTGCTTTACGCGATAGCCCGACTGTTCAAACTCGCGTTTGCGAACGCGAGTTTGAACGGATCGCGAGATTTTTTTTAGAGAACTTAGGCTGATCGGCAACGGGAACCGTCATGCGGATAGCACAACAGCAACCTTAGATTCAGGTCCCGATCGGCGATTCGCGATCGCAGCCAGGTCTATTCAGCCTTCGACTGCGTGCTACCCAAAGAGAGCCGTCCGGGCGACCTCAGGCGCGGTGCCGGTCATGCCGGGTTCGTTCGCCATCGGCAGCCGGTAGTATTTGCGTGCAGTCCCCGCAAAGAGTTTTGCCTGATCTCTCAGGGAATAGCGTGCCGCCACGTCCTTGAAGCCCGAATAGATCGTGTCAAATGAACCGCATAGACTATCGACCGGGAAATTGCTGGCAAACATCGTCCGCTCGGCTGAGAACATAGCAATGGTTTCGGTAATGATGGCGCTGTTGTCCTCGATTGACCAAGGCCGCCCTTTCTGGCCGATCCCAGAAATCTTGACGCAGACATTGGGCATATCCGCAAACTTGCCCATCGCCGCGTGCCATCCCTTCATCCCTTCGCTGGATCGATCCGATGGCAGACCCGTGTGGTTGAGGATGATGGTCGTGGAAGGAAAATCCCGTGCCAGCAGCATGGCCTCGTCGAGATGCCACCAGTTCGTCTGGAGATCGAAGCTCAGTCCATGCGTCTCGAGAAGGGCGTAGCCTTTGCGCCAGGTCTCGTCGGTCATGAGAGTTCGGTGATCGGCAGCAACAGCGGCGCTTTCGGCGCCGCCCGGCTTGTGACGCACGCTGCGCACCAGCTCGAACGCTGCCTGATCGGCAAGGACATCAGCCACATCGGGCCTATCGAGCCATGCCTGGGCGACGATGGCATTGGGAAGCCCGAATTCATCCGCGACCTTGGTTGCGTATCGGCTTTCCCCAATGGGATCGGCCGGATCCCACTCGGTCTCGACATAGACCGTCTGCACGACGTTGTGACCTTCCGCGTCCTTCAGGTAGTCGGGCGGAAGATAGCGCCGCTTGATCGAGCTGTAGTCGCCATACCGAAAGGGGATTTTTGCCTCCGGCTTTAGCCAGGGATGGTCGTTGGCGACGGGGTCCCAGAAATGCTGATGCGCATCGACGATAGGGCCGTCCCAAAGAGGAAAGTCGTCCAATTAGCTGCCCTTCCGTTCACGAGTACCTTCGTTGAAGTCGATGGTGAGAGTGGCGATGACATAGACGACGGCGCAGCCCGCAAAGAAGCCGAGCACGGTGCCATAGGAGCCACCGGTCCATTGAAGGATGAAGCCTGTCAGGATCGGGACGATGATGCCGCTGACACTGCCGGCAAAGTTCATTGTGCCGCCGATGACGCCGACCCGGCTCTTCGGCGCGAGGATCGAGGGGAGGCTCCAGTAAAGGCTGCCGAAGTAGAGCAGGAATAGTGTGGCGGAGAGAAGCGCGACCGCGGCAACCGGGCTGCTCACATGCGGCAGAGCGATGAATGTGGCGGCGACGCCGAGGCCAGTGATGCCCAGAAGAAGCTTGTAGACGACGGATCGTTTAAACCCTGCGGCCACCATCTTGTCGGCGACAAAGCCGCTCGCGAGCGAACCCAGCATGCCGGCGAGGAAGATGACGAAAGTCGCTCCGCCCATTTCCTTCAGGTTGAAGTTGCGCGCCTGCGCAAGATAGCTCGGGCCCCAGGTCAGCAGACCGAAATTGATCATCGCCCATCCGGCGCGACCTGCCACGAGGCTGACGATCGACCGGCGAAGGATTTCGGTCGGTTCGCTTTCCGTAGCCTCGGACTTCGGTTGCCCCACTTCGTTGATGATATCCATTTCCGTAGCGTTGATGCCCGGATGCGTGGACGGATTGTCACGGAGGTAACGCCATGCGAGCCAGCCCAAAAGAATGGTCACGAGCCCGGCGACGATGAAGGCAAGCCGCCAGCTTCCGAGCGTAAGGATGAGCCAGCTGATCAGGACGCCGCCGATGGCAGCCCCGAGCGGGGCACCGCTATCCATGAAAACGGCACCGCGTGCCCGTTCCCGTTTCGAAAGCCAGATCGAATTGAGTTTTGCTCCGGCCGGGAAGAGAGGCGCTTCCGCCGCGCCGAGACCGATGCGCGTCAACAGAAGCGAGATGCCGCCGGTCGTGAAGCCCGCAATGGTCTGGAAGATACCCCAACCGAGTGTGGACACCGTGATGACCGAGCGTGCGCCAAAGCGGTCGATCAGCATGCCTCCGGGGATCTGCATCAATGCATAGCTCCAGAAGAAGGAGCTCAGGATAAGACCCTGCATGGCAGGGCCGAGCGAGAATTCGGCGGCAATGCTGGGCATGGCGATCGACAGAGCCGTACGGTCGACCATGTTGATGACAACGAGCAGGAAAACGACGACGAAGATGTACCATCGTACATTCGTTGCCGCTTTACCCTTTAGCTCCACGCGGCCAGCGGCAACGGGTTGCTGTTCAATTTCGGACATAGATACAAATCCTCCCTGACTTGTCGGCGCAGGCCTCATCAGGCTTGCATCCACCCGGTTGTCACCGACCTCCTTGATCGGCGTTCCTCTCCACCGTGCATCCCGGGAATATAGTTGACTGGCTATGCCGAAATAATGAAATATACAGATCATGTGATCGGCTTTTCCGATCATGGCATCTGCCGGCTGAAATGGATTGCGCCAATGACATCAGAGCGTTTCGACCGCGGGCTGTCGCTCCTGCGCCATCTGAAAAGCACGCAACTCCTGCTTCTCGTCGAGCTTGGAAAGGTCGCGAGCCTGCGAAAAGCCGCGTCGGCTCTCAACATGACGCAGCCGACGGCGACGAAACTGATTCAGGATCTGGAAGCGGCCGTCGGCCATCCGCTGTTCGAGCGCAGTTCCAGGGGCATGCGCGCAACGCCCTATGGCGAGGTGATGATCAGACATGCGCGGCTCATGCAGATGGAAATCGTCCGGACGAGGGAGGATCTCGATTCGCTGTCGTCGGGCGCATCCGGCACGTTGCGGATCGGGGCTGTCATCAGCGCCGTTCCGTTTCTGCTGGCAAAGGCTGTCGCTGCGCTCAAGCGCGAGCATCCCGGCCTGCAGGTCTCGATCGATGCTGGGACAAGCGATGCGCTCGTTGGCTCCCTGTTGAACGGTCACCTCGATGTGCTGCTGGCACGACCGATCGTGCTCGGCGATCGCAACGACTTCGATTACGTCGATCTCATCGACGAACCGCTGAAAGTCGTCGGCCGGCGGGACCATCCGCTCGCGAGCAGGTCGTCCGTCACGGTGCGCGAGCTCGGCGAATGGCCCTGGACGCTTCTGCCGGCCGGAAGCCCGATGCGAAAGGTTCTGGCGCCCGTCTTTGCCGAAATGCGACTGTCCGGTCCCCAAAACATCGTCGAAACTTCGTCAATGATGACGATGGTGGCGCTGATGCACGAGAGCGACATGCTGGCCGTGATGCCCGGCGACGTATCGGACTTCTACATCCGCCATAACCTGCTGGTCGAGATCCCGGTCACGCTGCCTGCGGTGATGGGATCATACGGGATCGTCACGCGTCGAGATCGCCCGATGACGCCCGGCGTCGAGGCGTTCTTGACGCAACTCCAGACGGCGCTGCAAGAACAGCGACGGATCAGGGCGGAACTGACGAGCGACGGATGATGCAAGCCGGATGCATACTTCGGTAAAGGGGTGAGCCGGGTTCAGATCGAACTCATCCAGCCCAGTCCGTCCTCGGTTACTCCCGCAGGCCGGTATTCGCAGCCGACATAACCCTGATAGCCGAGGGCGTCGATCTCTTCGAAGATGATGCGGTCGTTGAGTTCGCCTGTCATGGGTTCATGCCGGGTAGGAACCGCCGCAATCTGGATATGCCCGATGCGCGGCGCCATCTGCCTCAAGGCTGTGATGACATCTCCGTGCATGATCTGGCGGTGATAGATGTCGAACTGAAGACTGACATTGGGGCGATCGAGATCGACCACGAGATCGAATGCGCGATTGAAGTCGTTAAGAAAATAACCCGGCATATCGCGTTTGTTGATCGGCTCGATGACGAGACCGATACCGGCTTCGGCCGTTGCATCGGCCGCCTTTTTCAGATTGTCCACATAGCAGGAAGCAGCGGTGGGATCATCCGCTGGCGCGATCCCGGCCATCATGTGAAGAAGCGGCGTTCCGAGCGCCTTGCCATAGGCAATTGCCTTGACCAGCGACGACTCGAACTCCTCGCGCCGGTCGGAGAGGCTCGCAAGACCCCGATCGCCGCCTGTCCAATTCCCGGGTGGCATGTTGAACAGGGCCTGGTTTAGCCCGGCATCACGAAGCTTCTCGGCGACGACGTCGGCTGGATAGTCGTAAGGGAAGAGATACTCGACGGCGCTAAAGCCAGCCGTGGCCGCAGCCGCGAACCGCTCCAGGAACGGTCGCTCGTTGAACATCATCGACAGGTTTGCGGCAAACTTCGGCATGGGCCTATTCTTTCTCTGGCATGCCGGGCAGGTGAAGCCCGGTGATCTGGGCGAGCAGCCGCGCAACCGAACTGTCGTCATCGCGACCCATCCCGGCGGCCTCGGTCATGATGAAGAGTTGCAATGCGGCCGCGGTGATCGGAAGCGGAAACTTCTGCTGGCGGCCTATGTCGGAGACAATGCCGAGATCCTTGGTGAAGATCGAAACGGCACTTTGGGGGCTGTAATCGCCATCGAGCACATGCGGTATGCGGTTTTCGAACATCCAGCTATTGCCAGCCGATTTGGTGATGACGTCAAAGACCCTGGCAATGTCGAGATCGAGGCTTTTCGCGAATGTGATCGCTTCGCAGGCGGCCGCTATATGGACACCTGCCAGCAACTGATTGACGATCTTGAAGGAGGAGCCGACACCTGGCTGGTCGCCAAGCTCGTAGACGGTGGCGGCCATCGCATCGAGCGCCGGCCGCGCCGCCTTGAATGCTTCAGGTGAGCCCGATGCCATGAAGGTCAGTTCTCCCGAATGCGCCTTCTTCGAGCCGCCGCTGATGGGGCCGTCGAGATAAAGCAGCCCGGCTGCCTCGGTTCGCGCAGCGAAGGATTTGGCGTCGCTGGGCGACACGGTGGCACAGCAGACGATGACGCCGCCGGAATGCATCGCGCTGACGATCCCGGCCTCGCCGAAAAGGACTGTTTCCGTCTGTGCCGCATTGACGACCACGACGACCGCGATGTCAGCGCCTTCAACAGCATCGCCCGGCGAGGAGGCAGCAACGCCACCTTCATTTTCGAGGGTCGAGAGCGCGTCCCGGTTGACGTCGAAGCCGCGAACCTTGTGACCGGCGCTCAGCACAGAGCGTGCCATGCCTAGTCCCATTGAGCCGAGGCCAATGATGGCGATAGTGGTTGGGCTGGACATGAGCGGCACCTCCATGAAGCGCTGTGTAGTCAGAATCTCAGCGCTAACATGTTTTCAACCACATCCTCTTGCCCTGTTCAAGTGACATATGTTAGCGCTGAGATAAATGGAGGAGAGAACGACTTGGACGGGGAGGGGAGGTCGATTGCAGACGATAGCGTGCCCTCGGCCGCTGAGACGCCGACGCTTGCGCATGTCGCTCGGCTGGCAAAAGTTAGCGAGAACACCGTCTCGCGCGTGATCCGCAACAAGGGGCCGATCGCACCGGAGACAAGACTCCGCGTCAATGCGGCAATCGACGCACTCGGCTATGTCCCTAACAGGGCTGCCGGTTCGCTTGCGTCCTCGTCTTCGCCGATCATCGGCGTCATCTTGCCGTCGTTGTCGAACATCGTTTTTCCCGAAGTGCTCAGGGGTATAAATGCTGGGCTGATCGGCACGTCCTATCGCCCGATGATCGGTGTGACCGATTACAGTCTCGAGACCGAGCAGGATATTATTTCGTCGCTTCTGGCCTGGCATCCGGCGGCGATCATCACCACAGGTTTCGAGCATACCACGGCCGCAAGACGCATGCTTGAAGGCAGCCGGGTGCGGATCGCCGAACTGATGGATATCGATGACCGGCCCATCGACCTTGCGGTCGGCCTGTCGCATCGCGAGGCCGGCCGCGCGATGGCACGCCATCTCGTTCAGCGCGGCTATTCGAGGATCGGCTATGTCGGCCATGACTGGACTGCGGATCGGCGCGCGCGTTTACGGTATGAGGGGCTTTGCGAAGGTTTGTCTGAGACGGGCCTGTCGCTGGTCGCAGAGTATCGGACAGAGGCGCCAAGTTCGACGCTCGAAGGACGTCGAGCTCTGGCCAGTCTTCTTGCCGACGGTGCCGCCATCGATGCGGCGGCGTTTTCCAACGACGACATGGCGGTGGGCGGTTTCATGCACTGCATGGCGGCCGGAATGCCGGTGCCGGACGGTCTCGCGCTGATGGGCTTCAACGGGCTCGAGATCGGACAGGTTCTGCCAAAGCCGCTGACGACGGTGCTTTCCAATCGCTTTGCCATCGGCAAGACGGCAATCGAAGCCTTGCTGGAGACGCCTCAGCGTCCACAGGAGGCACGGATCATTGACACGGGATTTTCAATTATAGAGGGGGCAACCGCCTGAAGGCGGAGCCCATCCTCAAGACGGGAGAATGATATGCTGCTTGGCGCAATCGCCGATGATTTGACCGGCGCAACGGACCTTGCCCTGATGCTGTCGAGGGAGGGCATGCGCACGATCCAGACGGTGGGCGTTCCGCCCGCCGATTTCGATTTGAGCGATGTCGACGCGGTCGTCGTCGCCCTGAAATCCCGTACCAATCCCGCTGACGTGGCGGTCGCGATGTCGCTCGAGGCACTGCGTTGGCTGAAGACGGCCGGTGCCCGCCAGATCATCTTCAAATACTGCTCGACCTTCGATTCGACGCCGAAGGGCAATATCGGGCCGGTTACCGATGCGCTCGCACGCGAGCTTGGGACGGATCTGACGATCGTTTGCCCTGCTTTCCCTGCCAACCGCCGGACGATCTACAAGGGTCATCTCTTCGTGGCAGATCAACTGCTGTCGGATAGCCCCATGCGCCATCACCCCCTGACGCCGATGACGGATTCGTCGCTGGTGCGTCTGATGGCGGCACAATCCAAACTTCAGGTCGGCCTTGTCTCACATGAGAACGTCGCAAAGGGTGCCGAGAGCGTTCGTGCGGCCTTCGACGAGGCGCGTCGGCGTGGTGACGGCGTCGTGGTCGTCGACGCGATTACCGACCAGGATCTGCGCGTGATCGGTGAGGCAGTCGCAGAGTTCCCGCTGATCACCGGCGGTTCCGGCATCGCAATCGGTCTGCCCGAGAACTTTCGGCGCGCGGGGCTTTTGCAACGAGACATCACGGCAGGACAGTTTGAACCGCCGGACGGGAGGGCCGCCATTCTTGCCGGTTCCTGTTCAGAGGCGACACGGGGCCAGATCAAGGCCGCTATCGAGGCCGGCATGTCAACGCTCAAGCTCGATCCGGTCGATATCGCACAAGGGCGTATGGACGTTGACGAAGCGATCAGATGGGCTCTGGCGCAGGAAGGCGTTCCACTGATCTACTCGAGCGCCGATCCCAAGGATGTTCTGGCGGCCCAAGACAGCCTTGGACAGGAAAAGGCTGGCGAGATCGTCGAGCAGTTCCTCGCAAAAACCGCCATCGGACTGCGCGAAAACGGGGTTCGGAGGCTGATCGTTGCCGGCGGAGAAACGTCAGGCGCCGTCGTTGGAGCACTGTCGCCGTCCGCCTTGTTTATCGGCCGCGAGATCGACCCGGGTGTGCCCTGGACACTGACGATGGGTGATGGCGCACCTATGGCGCTTGCACTCAAATCCGGCAATTTCGGCACCGCCGACTTCTTCCTCAAGGCGTGGGAGCTTTTGAAATGACGGCAGTTCTTTCCGAGGAAACAAAGCTTCGCGACGAGATCGTCACGGTTGGCAAGTCGCTTTTCGACCGGTGCTTCACGTTCGGATCGACCGGCAACATCAGTGCGCGGCTATCGAATGGCGATATGCTGATGACGCCGACAAACGCATCGCTTGGCGCGCTCGATCCGGCGCGCCTTTCGAAATTCTCGGCTGAGGGCGTGCACGTCTCCGGCGACAAACCGACCAAGGAAGCGTTTCTGCACCAGTGCATGTATTGCGAACGCAGCACGGCTTCAGCGGTCGTTCACCTTCACTCGACGAATGCCGTCGCGATCAGCCTCATCGAAGGACTGAACCCGGAGGATCTTCTTCCGCCACTGACGGCTTATTACGTCATGCGGGTGGGAAAACTGCCGATGGCTCCGTATTTCCCGCCAGGCGATGCCGCTTTGGCGGAGGCGGTGCGGGAGCGTGCTCGCCACAGTCACGCCGTCCTGCTCGCCAATCACGGGCCGGTGGTTGCCGGGAAATCGCTGCGCGAGGCGCAATACGCGACAGAGGAGCTCGAAGAAACGGCGAAACTATTCCTGATGCTGCGTGGCGAAAAAATCAGGCCACTGACGCAGGAGCAGCGTGACGATCTTATGGAGCGCCACGGCTGATCCTGCTGGGGTAGGTGACCGCGTGCTGTGCTTCAGCCGCGGAAACTGCCTTCGTTCATGTCCTTGGGGTCATAGTTGAGATCGAAATCTTTGTCGGATTTCTTTCCCGGCGCATCGCGGTGAACGGTCGCGTCTTCAGAGCCCGTCACGACTGTCGGCTTTGCGCTGTGAACCCCTGTCGCCTTGCGATCGGCCTGGGACGGGGCGTACTGACCCTTTGCATCGTCTTCCGGTTTACTCATTTCAGTGCTCCTTTTCTGTCCTATCCAACAGGTAGCAAGAGCAGGAGTTCCGTGAGGCTCAGCCTG
The DNA here is from genome assembly GCF_050500175.1 of Neorhizobium sp. DAR64872/K0K18. Lineage (NCBI taxonomy): Bacteria > Pseudomonadati > Pseudomonadota > Alphaproteobacteria > Hyphomicrobiales > Rhizobiaceae > Neorhizobium > Neorhizobium sp. DAR64872/K0K18. The sequence goes on along the minus strand of NZ_CP191445.1, from coordinate 803,356 downwards.
ATACTCGCAAAAGGGGAACGAAGATTGTGCTCTCGCTCCGTCCGGTTCGAGCAAACACGCGTGCCGGAGGACGAACGGTTCAGATATAAGCGACACCGGCCTTCCGGGCTTCCGCTGTCGCATAAAGGTTGGACCGATGGCAGCGTTCGTAAAATGCTGCCGTCTCGCCCGGCATATCCTCTGGCAGGCTCACGAAGTCCCGCAGGCGCAAGCCGTCTTTCTGGTCGAGATCAGCGTTGGCCAACGCGGAGCCGTCAAGAGCGGCGACGCGGTCGTGTAGTCGTGAAAAGTAAGCAAGGTTCGCTTCGACGATCGACGGTGCGGAGGTCTGGCCGTGAGCTAGAACGACGTGGCGGGCATCAAGATCACGGATTGTTTTCAACGAGCAGCAAAGCGCCTTGAGATCGTGAGGATCCGTGCTCCAGACCTCGGGGATCGGCCACTCGACGGCATCGACCGCAAGACAGGTTTGGATGGAAGGGATCCAGACCGCGACATGATCGGGCGTATGTCCGGGCGTGTGAAGCAATTCGAGGACCAGATCGCCGCCATCCAGGATCATGCTCTCGCCAGCGAAGCATAGATTGGGGGCAACAATCTCGACATCCCGAAATCGTGCGTCGCGCTGTTTTTCGACCAGCTTATCTCGTGCAGCGGGATCGTTCAGCCGCTCCAGCGCCTTGGCGTGCGCGATGATCGGTATGCGATCGCCAAGCCCGGAATTGCCCCAAAAGTGGTCCCAGTCCATATGGGAGTTGATAACCAACAGAGGCCGATCGCCCATCTGGTCGTCGAGCAGTGCCAGCGCCTCCCGACACAGGGATGGGGTGCCAAGCGTATCGACAAGGACATTGAACCGATCGGTCCGCACGAAGACGGCATCGACCTCGTCGCCAGCCCTCACGATGACAATCCGATCATCGAGGCCAGGGTAAGTCGTGAGCCGAACCGAAATATCCATCGCCAATCCCTTGCGATGCATCACTTGAAAAGGCGATGGCCCGCCGTCAGCGGAACGAGGGCAACCCATGACTAGGTTTCGGCATATCCAGCTTCGGCAAAGAATTCGCGAGAGCCGCAGCCTCGCCGGAATAAGGGAAGTCATCGCCCAACTGGCGATCGCCTTCGTACACCTTGAAGGATGGCCCATCGACCTCGACGATCTTGTAACCGTTCACGTATTCGACCTTTGGCGTTTTCCAACCCATATCGATCTCTCTTTCTTGAAAGCTGACACGACGGTCAGCGCGATGTCATGACGGTCGATCCGTTGGCAAAGGTTTAACAGGTACACGCTCAAACGCCTAATCATGACCGAGCGGCAGCCGAGTGCTTGATCGGCGCAGGAAATCGATAAGCCGCCACGCCATGCGTATCCTGTTGTGCCACAATCCGCGGGGCTTAGCCTCAAAGTGGAAGGGAACAAATCGAGGTCAAATGCATTCGAGGTCGCAGTCAATGCCGACTTTTCTTGGGGGCCTTTATGAAACGACTTTCCGTGACCGCCTTTGCCGCTCTTTGCCTCACCGCCGGAGCAACCTACGCCCAGACGAACAACGACGAGGCAGCCCAGGCATGCCAATCGACCGGCTTGCTGGCGCTGCAGGAAAAATCGTCCGCCATCACCGATCTGGTGCTCGACATGGAAACCCTGGCCGTGAGCTCCGCGGATACCAAAGTCGAGAATGTCGCGGTGAAGACCGTCGTCATGGGCGATGCCTATATCGCACGCGGCGGCGAAACCGGTAAGCCTGATCGTTTCGTCTGCCTTCTGGGCGAAAAAGGAAAAGTGCTTCTGACGTTTTTTACCGCGCAGTAGCCGACGGAGCCGCGTCGCAGCCGGTGCCCGATTTGCGCCAGTTCGGCCAGGTACGGCGGGTGTCAAGGATCAGATAACTCAGCGCTATCCACGTCATTGCTCGGAACCGATCCGCCGCTGCGGGATTACTGTAGGCCTCGAAACATGCACCGGCTGGTTCCTCGAAGGAAGCAGGCGGTGCTGACTATGGAGACCCTTATGCAGCTACCACAGAACACGATCGTTGCCGTTGCCGATGGCGAAAAGCTCAGCCTTTTCAAGAATGAAGGTGACGCAGCAAACGTCAAGCTGAGAGCGATGCCGGCCACGGACATCGACAGCTCGAAAATCGCTTCCGGTGCGCGCCATTCCAGCAGCTCCGCAAACCCGGATGACAGCCAGCAGGACGAAGACGGTTTCAGCAACGGCATTGCCGACATGCTGAACAAGCATGTGCTGGATGGAAAGATCAAAAATCTTGTTGTCGTGGCGGCTCCCCGCACGCTCGGCGAAATGCGCAAGAGCTACCACAAGTCGCTGTCTGACGTTCTGATTGGCGAACTCGACAAGGACCTTACGGGCCATTCGATCCAGGATATCGAAAAGGCGCTGGCTGCAGCCTGATCGCTAGACCAGCACCAGAAGTGGAGGCCCTGCAGCAGCGGGGCCCTACTTTCGAGAAGTGAAGGCCATCAGTATCCGATGTCTGCGGATTGATGGACACTGTTAGACAGGGCGGCGCCCATGCTTCTAAACAGTCAGGCGACCTCGGAGGCCAGGATTAGGCCAGGAGGGGGGCTCGGTACTTCCCCACCTTCGACCCGTAGCGCTAGATAATCCAACGCGTTCTGCAGTCCGTTCATTGTGTACGGCTTCTCGATTGCGCCGAGCGCGCCTGCAAAATCGTCCGGGATCCGCTTCAAATTTCCTGAAACAAATATGTAAGGGACGTTTTTCGAAGCAAGGAATTTTCCGACGTCGATCCCTGTCGGGCCATCAAGAAGTTGGATGTCGACGAAAGCGAAGTCAGGCGCAGTCTTTTCAGCAAGTTCGTATGCGGTCGAGCTTGAAGCCGCCTGGCCGACAACATCGTGACCCGCAGCCTCGACCTCAGTTTCAAGTTCGAGCGCCAGCAGCGCCTCGTCTTCCACGATCATCACGCGCAAAATTCTGTTCCTTACTCATTGACCATCAGGGTAACGCTCACTTCTGTGCGCTTGCCATCCGTTTTCCGTTCGATTTCAGCGCCCAGCTGCCTGGCACAGGTCTCCAGCATCAGTCTCCCGAAGTCGTGTTCGCGCTGGTCAAAGACAACGGGGGTGACCGTGTCGACGACCCTTACCAAGAAGTGTCCGTTCAGGCGTCTCACTTCCAGGTGAATTTCGCCGCCGCCATCGCTCAGGCCGCGTCGAACGACATCACCGATCAGCTCGTTCAAGATAAGAGCGAGAGGTGATGCCTTGTCAGCCGGGACGATGACTTCGTGCAGGTCGGTTGTCATCACAATGTCAGATCGCCTAAGCGCGCCGACCACATCAACGATGAGGTCGCCTGCGAACTCTGCAACATCGAAATGGCCGACATCATCGTCATTCAGAAGCTTACGGTGAACAGTGCTCAGCGCTTCGACGCGGCTGAGGACGGAAAACAGGGTCCGCTTTGCTACCTCGTCCTCCGCCATCCGCGCCTGGAGCTTGACGATCGAGGCGATGGTGAGGAGATTGTTTTTGACGCGGTGGTCGACTTCGTGAACGAGCGCGGTCTTTGTTGTCAGCGCGTCCGTCAGGTCCGCTGTCCGCCTTGCGACTTCCTCTTCCGCGATATGCCGAGCCGCCGCTAGTTCTGCCTCTTTGCTCTTGATGTTGGTAAAGTCCAACTGAGACGCGAAGAAGTAGATGACTTGCCCATCTTCGTTCCGAACCGGGCTGACGAAGAGAGCATTCCAGAAGGTCGTGCCGTCGCGCCGGTAGTTGAGAATGTCGATCGCAAGATCCCGCTCTTGCGACACCGCTTCCCGAATTTTGGCAACAGCCGCAGGATCAGTTTGCGGCCCCTGTAAGAGCCGGCAGTTGCGCCCAACAAGTTCCTGCGCCGAGTACCCGGTTAACTTCGAGAATGCCCGATTGGAAAAGATGATCGGGTTATCGACCTGGCGTGGATCGGTGATGATCATCGGCATGCGTGTTGCTTTGAAAGCTGCTGCGAACGGATCTCCGGATGCGTGGGCGGCGATTAGCCGGTCGCCTGCGTCTCTTGCGCCGCGAACATCTTTTTCCACAGCCATAAAGTCCGTCGCCCCTCATAAGCGTTGCGAAAAATAATGCTTTAACCGCGGACAGGTTCCGACATCCTGTTAAAATTGACGGTCGTCAGCAATCCGCTCCATTCTCTAGGGAAAACCTGAAAATTCCGTGTTTCCAGATGTTGCGGAGATTAGGCACTGTGCAGTCGCGGGATCACCAAAGGTTATTGGCGCTCACGTCTCGTCTCAAGACCGGCATAACGTATGGCGATAAAGGCCATCAGGCATGCGACCGAGAACATGTTGAGCCTGAGCAGGATGGCAAGGTCAGGATCGCTCCAGACCCGCAATGGAGGACCGAGAAGATACTGTGCGAATAGAAACACAGCGAAGACAAAGGCCGCCATGCCGCGCTGCCACCACTTCTCCTGGGCAAAAAAGGACAGTGCGGAAAGCATGAAGCAGGCACCAAAAAAAAGAGCCGTCCCCGAACCATGCCCGAACAGTTTTGTCTCGAACAACGTGTCGAGCGTGCCGACGATTGGCAACGCCAACCGCGCCATGAAGGGTGATTGGCGAGCAATGAAAGGGATCGCGAGAAACAGGGGGGCGGCAAGCAAGGTAGCGCATGAGGCAGCCACGCCATTGCCGACGAGATACCAGACATAGACGGGATAGAATGGCTTGTTGAATACGATCACCCAGGCGATCGTGACCGTCGCCTGGGTGAGGGGATCGAGTGGCGGTCGTGTCTGTGTCATCGCTCGGCAACCCCTGTCTTTGAATATGCAAACAACGGCCGCACGCGGTTTCAGCAGTGGCGTGCAGCACCGGAATGGCTACGCCGAGAAGGTCTGCGCGGCGTTGATCGACGACACGAACTGACGTGTGCGTTCGTGGACAGGGTTGCGAAAGACCTGTTCGGCGCTGCCGATCTCGATGACCTGCCCCGCCTCGAGAAAGACAACGAGATTGGCAACCTGCGAGGCAAGTCGCAGATCGTGCGTCGCCATCACCATGGTCGTGCCCTCTTTGGCAAGGGTGCCGAGCACGTCGACGACCTCGGCGGAAAGCTCCGGGTCAAGCGCCGAAGTCGGTTCGTCGCACAAAAGAACCTTCGGCGAGGGCGCGAGCGCCCGTGCAATTGCCACACGCTGCTGCTGGCCGCCTGAGAGATTGGCGGGCCAGGCATCGGCCTTGTGTTCCATGCCGACTTTCGTCAGCAATTCCATGGCGCGCGCCCTGGCTTTTTCGCGGGACCATTTCTGGACGACAAGCAGCCCTTCCATGACGTTTTCGATGGCCGTGCGATGTGGGAAAAGCTGGAAGTTCTGAAACACCATTCCCGTCTGGCTGCGCACTTTCTGAATGGATTGCCACGGCGCCTTGCGGCCGGGTGCAAAGTCGACGCTCTCAGCGCCTATGCGCACGCTTCCGGCGGTCGGTTGCTCTAGGAGGTTGATGCAGCGGAGCAAGGTACTCTTGCCGCCGCCCGACGGTCCGACCAGAGCCGAAACGCTGCCCTCCGGAAAGCTGAGAGAGATATCCTTCAGAATGACGGCGTCGCCGAAACGCTTTTCGATATGCGACAGTTCGATCATCGGTTGGCCTCCAGCATGCCGCCGTATCGGGCAAAGCGAAATTCGAGCCGGGACTGCAGGTGAGACAGGATGGAGCTCAAAGCGAGATAGATGATGGCGGCCTCGATATAGAGGATGAGCGGCTCATACGTCGTGGCAACGATACGCTGCGCGGACTGGAAAAGTTCGGGCACGGTGATTGCCGCGGCAAGCGAGGTATCCTTGACCAGCGATATGAACGTGTTTGACAGAGGCGGCACGGATACCCGGCTTGCCTGCGGCAGGATCGTGCGCCGCATCGCCTGGCGCCAGTTCATGCCGGTGGAATAGGCGGCTTCCCACTGACCCTTGGGGACGGAGGAGATGGCTGCACGGATGATTTCCGACGTGTAGGCACCGACATTAAGCGTGAAGCCGATCAGGGCCGCCGTAAAGGCATCAAGCAGAATTCCCACACTCGGCAGGCCGTAGAAGATCACGAAGAGCTGCACAAGGAGTGGTGTACCGCGAATGATCCATACATAGAAGCGAGCGATTGCTGAAACCGGCCACGGCCCGAACAACCGTGCGACCGCGGTGACAAGCCCCAGCGATAGGCCCAGCACAAAGGAAAGGAGTGTCAGCGGGATCGTAAATTTCACGCCGGCCCACAGAAGTGTCGGCAACGAATCGATCATCAATTGAAGCCAGTGCGGCACGGCGAACCTCAAAACATATGACGCCCGGCGATGGTCGCCGAGCGCTCTGATCTCAATACATATGGCGCAGTTTCAAGAACGGAACAGTCCGTTCTTACTTCGAGACGTCCTGACCGAAATACTTGTCAGAAATCGTCTTGTAGGTTCCGTCCGCCTTGATGTCGGCGAGCGCCTTGTTGATGGCTGAAACCAGCTCGTCGTCGCCCTTGCGAACGATGATGCCAGAGAAATCCGCATCCGCCTTTTCGGCAACGATCTTCACGGGAGCCTGAGGCTGCTTCTTCTTGAAATCGAGGAAGGAGAGACTGTCGTTGATCGTGGCATCGGCGCGGCGGGTCAGAACCAGCTGGATCGACTGGTCAAAGCCGTCGGTGCCGACGAGCTCTGCTCCAGACGCCTCGGCCAGCTTGCCGAAGTTACTGGTCAGCGACTGTGCCGACTTCTTGCCCTTGAGGCTCTCGAACCCTTTGATCTCCTCATCATTGCTGCGAACGATCAGCACGGCCTTGGACGCGATATAGGGGTCGGAGAAGGCATATTTCTGCTTGCGGGCTTCGGTGATGCCGACCTGATTGATGACGGCATCATAGCGTTTGGCATCGATGCCAGCGATGAGGCCATCCCACTTGCCTTCGATGAATTCTGCCTTCACGCCAAGCTTGTTGGCGACAGCCTCGCCGATCTCGACGTCGAAGCCGGTCAGCTTGTTGGCGCTGTCGTGGAAAGTGAAGGGCGCATAGGTGCCTTCCGTCCCGATCTTGATCACGCCGGCGGCCTTGATCTGGTCGAGGTTTTCGCCAGCGACAGATGGGGTGATGGCAACGGCCTGCAGCAGGGCGGCAGCAGCGATGGATTTCAGCCAGTTCATGGTCATTCCTTTCGGGCATCAGGCCTGATGGCCTTTCGATGCGGTGTTATCTAGGAAAACCTGTGCTGTTGGAGGAGAGGAACGAGCAAATAAAACAGGCAAATAAGATTATTTTGCTCATTTTTGTTCGCGCATGACCCGACGCAACCACGACACAGCCTTTGCGCAGGATTTCCGGCAGGACGCCATCGTGCCGCAATCTGTTGTCCCGGAAGACCCGGGCGGAACCCTTGCGTTCTCTAGCTGTTGTTTCGCCGAACAGGAGCAACATCATGACCGAAGAAAAACGCGACGAAACCGGCAATGAGGAGGCACAGGCGGAAGGGAGCACGCAGGGTGAGCATAGCCAGGAGCGAGAGCAAACCGCGGGCGATTCAAAGCCTCATAACAGCTCGCCGCAGACGTGGTCGGCCGATCACGGCGGAGGTGTTTCGCCCCCAACCAGCAAGCCGGTGAGTTCAGACGATAAGGCGGATTAGGCGTCTGAACATCTGGAGCCTTCGAACTGTACCAACGCCCTCGCAACCGATTTTGGCCGGAGGCTGTGATGACCCACGTCTAGGCTCGGATCATTCTTCTTTTAGTAGCAACTGAATAATAAAACGCCTCTAGCGTGCACTGCGGTAGCGAGATATTATGCTTTCCGTTAGCGCATGCGCTCGGGTTCAGTGCCAACGTAATATTGGAATAATAAAACGATCGATATTGCCATTTCTGTAAATAAGAAAGTCGGGTTCGCGCCTTTCTAATGCACGCCAGATTGTTCTCAGTTTTTATTTCCTAAGTACCTTTCCTGTTTTTTGCAGTGCTCACGAGGTTTTCTTGGCTTGAGCAGATATTACAACGATAGGCGGTTTGCGGAAGGGGCAAGGCATCGGGGGCCGGGAGGTCTCGTCGTGTTCATGCTCCTGTTCGCCGCCTTCTCAAGCGCAATCGGCGCAAGCCTTCTCCTGTCCAATGATCACATGCGTCTCAAGCTTTTGTTGCTGCGGCTGGGTTTCCAGCAAAGCAGCGTTGCGAACCTGAGCGTGCCCTTTGTCAATGCACAGTCCGCCGCACAGGCAAGCATGGGGGTGTCGGTGGTCTTTGCAAAGAAAGCCCGCCTCTTGAAGGGCCGCGCCCCGATACGTGCTGACGAGCAGTGCGCTACTCTTGCAGCCCTTGCCGAGGTAGAGCCTGTGTTTACCCGCGAAGACGGTGGCGCCAAATGGGAATGCAGCTATCTCGTGACGGGAGCGGATTTGGGACGTCAGTCATCGATATTCGTCCAGATCCGGGGTAGGGAGGCCGCAGGGAACGCGACATTCCGGCTGAAAATAAGCTTCGGAACTTTGTCCGAACGGGAAGCGCTCGCCTATCAGGCGTCCGCAATTGCAGCACGCTTGCTCGATCTCGATGCGTATCTGTCCATTTCGCTCGGAGACGCCTTGGCGCGAGGGCAGGATTTTCGCAGAGAGATTGCGGCGGCAACCATTTCATATAAGCGGGAAATGCTGGATGAAAGTCGATACAATCTCGTTGGAACGTATCCGCTTCCGAAAGCCGCTGCTCAGCAAGTCACAAACTGAGTTGCGTTTCGGATCTACTTGATACTTGCCGTGACAGTCGTGTCGTGAGGCGTGCCGATGTGCTCGGCAATCTGGCTGATGCCCTGGATGATGACAGCCCAGAGAGCAATGGAGACACCGAACGCAAATGACAGATTTCTGAAACGACGCGACATTTTTCCCTCACAAGATGAGGAATATGTACCGCACAATAGTTCGAATACAGTTAGTGTGATCGGTCAAATTGAAGCGAACTGTAGCGCCGCCGATCGACCATGAAAACGCTCGCCGAGAAACTTCGCGCTCAGAAAATCGGCGGGTAACAGACCCTGACGATTTCGATCTGGCGCGGTTCTCGGTAGGTGATCTCAACCAGTTCGCATTCCTCTGTGACGTAGCTCGAGCGGACAAGATGTGTGTTCGTTTGCGTCTCGTTATACCTCGACCGCTGAATGATGTCCGCCGCGTATGCCGACGCCCCGAGCGAAGCTGCGAGGAGTAATGTCGCAATAGTTAACTTCGAAATTACGTGTAAAGCGGCCATTTCAACCTCTCTAATCATCCGTACTTTGCGTCTATATCTAGTATATTTTTCAGATTAAAACGCAAGACGCAAATAACATCACGCCGAATGGATCGTAGCTGTTGGCGAGTGATGTGACCCTAGTCCTGGAGTGCTGCGGCAAGAGCCTGATTGTAGGTCGGAGCGATCACCTTTTCTGGTGATCATTTCAGAGCGCTTGCCGTCAGTTTCGACGCTTACGCAACCTTTCTGTCCGTTCGGAAATCGCAGGCAGATCTTGCCGTTGTCGATCTTGTACCCGATCGTCTTACCCGTTTGGTAAGTATACCCGTCCCCTTTTTTTGCAGCGTTCCCCGAACCTTCGCTCATGCGCCCGGGGATTTCTGCTTGGAAGCAACGCACATCTCGGTATGTGCATACTGTGCGGGAAGCGACGAAATTATTGCGGCAATGATAGCTAAAACTGTGCAGCGGATAACTTGATCAATCTCTCAAGTCGTCGCCGCAAAATATCACGGTTCTCTCGAACGAACCGGAGGGCTTCGCCGCACGTTGCTGCGAATCTACGTATCGAATCTAATTTCATATGTAATAATAAAGCAATATTGCTTGTTTTATATTTAACCATTTATTAAGTTCTGGGCTGACTCGTGTTTAGAATCGAGATATGGAGTATTGATAAGACGGTCATATATTAACTCTCGTATATTGGATGGTTGCCTTGAGTGCTGTGGAGCTTGTGGTACAACTGGATGCTAGTGAGTACCTCGCCGGTAGTTCGGCGAATGATAATTATAAGCTTACATATAGTGATCAGCCTGCGGCTTGGGAATTTGCGGCCAAGCGCGCAGTCGACATGCTGATATCCCTGATTGCCTTGGTTACGCTTCTTCCCCTGTTCGTCCTGATATGCGCGATCATCCGTGCGGAGAGCAGAGGGTCACCGATGTTTTCCCAGATCCGATGGGGGAAGGACGGTCGCAAGATTAAAATCTATAAGTTCAGATCGATGTTTACCGACCGGGGAGATGTGTCTGGCGTCGCACAGACAACTCGGAACGATCCCCGGATTACACGGGTCGGCCAATTCATTCGCAAATCCAATATCGACGAACTGCCGCAACTCATCAACGTGCTCAAAGGGGACATGTCTCTTGTCGGTCCGAGATGCCACGCCGTCGGCATGCTTGCGGCCGGCGTTACCTATGAGGAACTCGTTCCGGATTATCACCAGCGACACAGCATGCGGCCTGGTCTTACCGGGCTGGCGCAAATGCGCGGCCTGCGAGGGCCAACGGATCGTGCTTCGAAAGCCCGGGCTCGCATCGCCCGCGATCTCTATTATGTTGCCAATTTCTCGATCTGGCTTGACGTCTACATCATCCTCCAGACCATCAGGATGGAACTGACGAATGGCAAGGGCTTCTAAGCCAACCGTTCTTCGAACCGATCCAATAGCAAACGGCGGCACACTGGTGCCGCCGTCGCTTGTTTGATATTTCGGCGGTTGGGTCTCAACCAACGCTGCCTTGGATAGCCGACGACAGTCCGGGATCTACCGCTCGCCCACCGAGAGACACGCTGCTTGCTAGCAATCCGTTCTGACAAGCCCGTCCGTCGTCCCATCCCGGATGATTGGCGATCGGGTAAAGGCAAATCCCCTCGAACGGGACACCGGACTGCATGGCACGTTTTGCCTGATCCGAGACATAACGGTACCAAGGCCCACGCCGCTCATCCTCGATGCCGGTTTCTGCAATCAAAATCGGCTTGCCATAACGCGCGTAGGTTTCGGCAAGGATCCTGCTCAGCGGCTTGTAGCTGGGATGACCGATGTCGATCGGCGGCCCGCCATGGATCCATTGGTTGTTAAAATAGTAGTTGACGCCAATGATATCGAGAAACCGCTCCTGACCGCCGATCTGCGGCCACATTCGGCCCGCGATGAGGTCCCATCCCTGGAACTGCGACTGCCTGTGACCTTCGGCAACGCCGGACTCGAAAGGTCTCGATTGGTCCGCCACGACATTGATAACCGGATCGCAGTGAACGAAGCGCGCGCGGGGGTCGACCGAGAGGATTTCCTCCATGGCAGCGATTGCGGCCCGGGCGAGCTGAACCTTGAGCTCGAATCCTCGACCACGCGCGAACGGGTTGAGATAGGCAGCATCTCCGCCGCCCCAAGAGAAGAATGAGATTTCGTTGACGGGGCAATAGAACGGCACTTCGCTTGTGTTGTCGCGAACCAACCGTGCACAGGCGCCGGCGAAGGCTGCAAACCGATCGACAAATTGCGGCGACCAGATATCGAGATCGTCAGGCCATCCGTAGTGTAAGAGGTCCCAGATGACCTGCGTGCCGGTTTTCTGCGCGGCTTCGATCATCGGCAATACGCTCGACCAGTCATAGGTCCTGGACTTTTCGATCAGATGCCAGCGAAAACCATCGCGGACCGTACGGATTCCAAGTCCTGCAAGCTGACGATAATCCTGCTCCGCAAAGCGATCGTGCTCGATTGCCGCAATCATATCCAGGCGTCGACCGGTTGTTTCGCCGTCAGCGGGACGTAGCCGATGCGTCGAGCATTCGAAACCGCCCATCAGAAACGATTTGAAGATGCCGGTCGGCCCCTGCGGCGATTTCTCCGCAAGGACGTCGCTGAAAAGCTGTGTCCACTGCGGCAACACGGCCTCGATGGAGTAGCTCGCCTCGACCTGGCGCCGCAACGCTTGTCCGAGAGAACGGCGGAAACCTTCGTCGCCCGCAAGTAAGCGGATCTTGTCAGCGACGGCGGCCGGATCGTTATAGGGCACGAAGAGGCCGGAGACCTGGTCGTCGATCTGCTGCTGGGCGCCGTTGTCAGGTGTTGCGATGACGGGCAGGGCGGCGGCACCTGCCTCGGCAATGACATGCGGCATGCCTTCGCCACGCGACAGCCAGACAAATATATCGAACGCCGACAGAAGCTCGGCCACATCCTTGCGATCGCCTAAAAACCTGACCCTGTCCGCCAAGCCCAGCCGGCGGGTAAGATCCTTCAAGTGATCGGCATAGTCCGGCATGAAAGCATCGGGGCCGCCGACAATGACGAACTGCGCATGCGCATTGTCTCTGACGACCAGTGCGGCGGCATGAATGAAGTCTTCGACATTCTTCTTCGGATCCAGCCGACCGACCCAACCGATGACGACCTGCTCGTCCCGGAACCCAAGCTTTGACCGCATGACCGAGCGGTTCGCCGAATTGAACTCGGAGAGATCGACCATCGAGGGTATCTCGAGCGCGTGCTGCTCGCGGCCGGGCATTCTTGACGCAGCCGCGTCGCGGATGGAGCGGCAGACGCCGACATACCGGCTCGTGAGGTGTTTCGGGCCAGCTTCCGCCTCCGAGACAAGACCGCCATGCTCGATCAGCGGGGGGCGGAGATGGAGCTGTTCGAGTGCCGGATAGATGTCGGCAACGTTCTGGCTGGAAACGACGATGTCGTATCCAGGAACCTTGCCGGCCAGATAGCCAACCGTGTCCTCGAAGGACAGATCGTAAGGCGTCGTATCGACATCGACCCCGAGCGCCCGCAGTTGCTCGTGGGTCTGCTCCGGCATTCCGGGCTTGCGGAAGCAGGCAACGACGTCGATCCGGTAGAGATCAGGATCGAGGTTTCCCGCGAGGAGCCGCACTTCGGTCTCCTCGCCGCCCACCACTAACCACGCGAAGACGAACAGAATCCGTACAGGCTGAGGTTCAGGTGTCATTCGCTCACCTTGAAGACAACCTGCAGGAATTCCGGACGGTTTTCGATCAGGTCCGTCAGGAAGGCCGGCGCGTCGTCCATCGGAATGACGTGGGTGATCATCTGCTCGCGGATGATGTCGCCATGCGTCCGGAGAAGATCGACCGTTGCGCGGGCGAGCCGGCCGCGGTTCCAGAGCGCACCAAGACCACGCGGAACGCGGTTGATCTGCGCGCAACGGATGTTGAGGCCGTTATGGTGGAACTCTTCACCCAGCCGCAGTTGATCAGCGCCGCCCTGGTAGAAGGCAAGGTCGATCACCGTGCCCTGAGGTCGCAGGGCTTTCAGCGCCGTGTTGAGGCTGCCTGAATACGCACGTGTCTGGAACACCAGATCTGCACCGCGTCCCATCGCGCCATCATGCCAGCGGGCCTTGGCATGCTGCCACGCATGCTCCTCGGTCATGGCCTGAAGGCCCATCGCTTCCGCTTTTTGACGGCGGAACTCCGATGGGTCGGTCACGATAACTTCGGACGCACCCAGGGATTTCGCAAACAGGGCAGTCATCAGCCCCACTGTTCCGGCGCCGATCACAATAACCGGGCGATCCTTCACGCCTGCACCGAGGAAAGGAACGTGAGCTCCATAGGCTTCGGCATCGGCGTGCAGAATGCCGTTTGCGGCGATCGGTCCCATCTGGGCGACGAGGACGCCGAGCACGGGATCGATGTCGGCTGGTAGCGGCACCAGAAGATCGTGGAACGGGTTGGCCGTGTGGCCCGATTTATGGCCGTAGGCGGATGCGACCACCTCGCCTTGCGCAAAACCGCCTGTGCGCGACTCTGAGACCCTGGCAACTTCCATGTAGCCGAGGAACGGGACCGGATAGTGCAGGTCCGGTTCGTTCTCGATAAACACCCCGCGCTCGCCGTCAAAGCGCGAGCGGAAATAGGGATTGGTGTTTTTGAGGAACGTCAGTTCGGTCCCCGCGGAAAGACCGGTGTAGAGCGTGTCGAGCCGAACCTGGCCATCGCCGGGAGGGCCTTCCTCGTATTCGAAGAAATAGGACCGCCCGGGGGCCTCGACGCCGAGCGAGCGGATGATCCGGTGGCCCGGTGCCAAGCCCGGCGCGGGTGCTTCCGGCCGAGGCTGGGATTGCAAAGGCAGAGGCTCGGGCTGCCGCATCTCTGGCGGCGCGATCGAAACCGGCTTGCCTTCCTGCACAGAGGCAACGACAGCCAGCGCCAGCCGGTGCGTTGCAAGGGCTTCGGAATAGGGGCAGCGGATCCGGTTTTCCCCGCCGCGAACGGCATCGATGAAGTCGCGGTCTTCGCGCCACACGGGGTCGCCGTCTGCGCCACGGACCGGCCGGCCTCGGCCGACATCCACCATGATGTCGCGGTCGGTAAGCTCGATTGCGAGACGGTCTGCGAAGATGTGAAGCCCGACGCGATGGCTCCAGCCGAGAAGGCAGGTGGAGGCAACGTTTGCGACGACGCCGGTTTCGAATGTCAGAGTGGCCGTCGTCACGGTGGGCACGTCGAGGCCGGGAAATTCGGGCCTGTCCGTGTGACCGGCACGTCCGTAAACCTCGGTCACCTCACCAACAAGAAAACGCGCAAGGTCGAGAAGATGGGTCGCCTGCTCCACCATCTGTCCGCCGGACTTGTCCTGCTTCCACCACCACTGCGGCGGAGGCGTGCTATCCAGCCAGTAGCCGGACAGAAGCTGGGCGGGATTGTCCTTGAGGAGATTGCGGGCCTCATCGACGATGTCGAGGTAGCGCCAGTGGTAGCCGACGCCGGTCACGAGACCCTTCGCCGTCACGGCAGCCGAGATCTCTTCGGCCGTCTCGATGTCAAGCGAAACCGGCTTTTCGACGAAGAAAGGAATGCCGCGCTCGATCAAATCTCGCTCCGGTTCCCCGTGCGCAAACGGCGGCACGCAGACATAGACGGCATCGGGGCGGACGGCGTCCAGCATGTCGCGGTGGTGGGCGAAGGATTTCGCTCCGAAGCGCGCTGCGGCCTGATCGGCGCGGCCGATATCCGGATCCGCGAACCCGACGAGTTCCACATCGTCGAAGCCGGAGATGACATCGAGATGGCGGTGCGCGATACCTCCAACGCCGATAAAGGCGAGGCGTGTCTTCTGCATGGATAGGTCCTTTTGCATGAGATTGGCAGGCTGAGAAAGGAAGCGGTCGTAGACCGCTCTCGTTTCCCTCGCCATGCGATGTGCGGAAAAGTGATTGTCGAAGCGGACGCGCGCAGCCTCGGCGACATGCGCAAGTCTCTGCCGATCCGAAAGCGCCGCGATGACGACAGAGGCCATCGAAGCGGAACTGCCGGGTGTGGCGAAAAGCGGGTGGTCCTCCCCGAGCGCCTCGACGGTGCCGCCGATCCGGGTGGCAACGACCGGGCAGCCGAGCGACATCGCCTCGAGCACCGCAAGCGGCAGGCCTTCGAACAGCGATGGCAGAACGAAGAGGTCGCCGAGAGCGATGATGTTGGCGACATCCGGGCGATGTCCGGTAAATCGAATGCGGTCGGAGATGCCGAGCTCATCCGCCAAAGCCCCGAGCCTCACGCGTTCCTCGCCGGATCCGACCAGAAGAAGGCACAAGGAGGGGTGCGCCTCCAGAATCTGCGGCATGGCTTCGAGGAGGGTCTTGTGATCCTTCTGCGCGGTCAACCGTGCAATGGTCACGAGCACGATCTCGTCACGCACATCGAGGTCCCGACGAATTGCGTCGCCTGTTGCCGTCTGCTGCGGCACGAAGATACCGTTGTGGATAACCGTCAGTCGGTCGGGCGCAATGTGCCCGCGAAAACTGTCCCGGGAGGCTTCCGAAACCACGACGTGATGGGCGACATCCCGCGTGCGTCGCTGATACTCGTCCTGCTGGTCGCGGTCGGTGAGGAGATAAGGAAGATGCTCCGTGCGAATGACCGGGATACCGGCTCGGTTCGCGGCCTCGACCAGCGCGTGCCCCTCCCATCCGATTCCCGCATGGACATGCAGGAGGTCGACATTGCTGCCGGACAGCCAGTGGGCAAAGTCATCGACCTCATCCGCAAGTTTGATGCCGAGGCCGAGACGGGCAGCGCGCGGGAGCAATCCTGCCCGGTCTTCCGACAATAGCGCAATGAACACATCAGCCTGCCCGCACAGCCCGCGCGCCAAGGCAAGCATATGCTCGCCCATCCCGGATGGGTCCAGGCTATCCGTCGCAAGGACTATCCGCGGCATCCTAGTCACGCTCGGAATGCACCAGAATGTCGTTTTTGCCGAGCAGCGCAGGTGCCAATGGAGGATCTACAGCCGTCTGGTCGACAATCATCGCCATGCTCTTGAACGTGGCATCCCAGGACGAGCGCGCGAGCATCTTGTCAACCGCTTCGAGCCAGGACGTATCGGCGCGGGCAGTGGCAAGCGCGGCATCGCATCCGCTGACAAAGCTGTCGGCATCGTCGGCAAAAAACACGCCCGGCGTATCACCGTAGGTACGAACGACGTCTGCAATCTTTGTGCTGACGACCGGTCGCCCTGCCGCCAGATATTCAGGCGTCTTGGTGGGGCTGATGAAACGGGTTGCCTCGTTGAGCGCAAACGGCATGAGCGCCGCATCCCAACCCGCCAGATAGGACGGCAGGTCGGCATAGGACTTGTGCCCGAGGTAGTGAATATTGGCCGCGCGAGGCAGATCGGACGGCGATATCTTGGCGATCGGACCGAGAAAAACGAAGGAGTAGTCCGGTCGCGCTGCAGCCGCTGCGCGGATCAGGTCGAGATCGAGGCGTTCGTCGATGACGCCGTAGAAGCCTAACCGTGGGTGAGGGATCTCTGCCTGATCGCTTGGATCGGCAACCGAGTTTCGCGCTGCCCGGAAATGGTGCGAATCGACACTGGATGGGAAGGCATGGATGTTGTCATGCAGATCGCGCTTTGCCTCGTACAGGCTCACCCCGCCGGTAAAGACCGCGTCCGCGCGCGCCATCAGCGCGTTTTCCATATCCTTCAGCTGAGGCGGCGCAAACTTGAAGTTGGCCAGCTCGTCCATGCAGTCGTAGACAACCGCCGCCGCGTCCACATGCTGCGCGAAAGAATACATCATCGGCGTGTAGAACCAGAGTATGGGCCGCCGCCCACCGTGAAGCAGGATGAGATCGTCGAGCAGTCGGCTAAGCGCCCGATCCCGCTCGGCTTCGCTCCACCAATGCGGAACTCTTGGCCGGATCGCCTTGACGGACGTATCGGCGAATGGGTGAATTTCCAGGTAGGCAAGATGATGATCGGTTGGAATGAATTCCTCGAAAAAAAAGACCTGACGATCCTGAGAGAAGCGCTGCATTAGGTGCTGCGGCCGCTGCAGGACAAAGTCCCAGCGCAGATGCGAGAAGCAGATGAGCGGCGTATCGATAGGCAGGGAGGCATCAGGCGTTTGCGGGAAGGAATTCAGAACGTTCATCAAGCACCTCGAAACAGATGCCGCCAAACAAAGCCTGGACAGCAAAGTTCCGGACGCTCATCATAATTCTGTTACCTGTCGTTCATCAAATCTCGCAGGCGGCTGATGCTATGCTGCCACGTCCAGTTTTCCAGCACTGTCTCGCGTGGTTTCATCCCGTTGGCGAGCCGGAGCAGATCCCGGATACCGTCGTGAAAGTCCTGCTCCGAAGCCATTCGGCCCGTCTCCGGCATGATGTATTGTAATCCGCACCGAAGCGCGCTGTTGGCGAGGACGGGAATGCCGGCCAGCATATATTCGGTGAGAATGGCAGGTGCTCCGTCGTCGACGCCGCAGACGACGCCGATCCGTGACTGGTTCATCAACCGGTTGACGTCGTCGAAGGGTATTCCCGGCGGCTCAATGAAATCGACATTGATGCCCAGCGCGTCCGCATGGCGCCTCAACTCCGGTACGAGTTCTCCGTAACCAAAGACGCAAAGGGTCCGGAGCGACCGCGGTAGCTTACCCAGCGCTTCGAAAAGGATGTCGTGGCGCTTGTAGGGCTGGGCGGCGGCCACATAGATCACGTCATAGACCTTCGGCAAGTTCATCGGCCGGAAGGTCATATCGGATGCGAATTCCGGTCCGATCGGCATCACGACTGTGCGCATGTCAGGATGCCGGGCGCGAACAACCTCCGACTGCCACTCCGCTCCCGTGATCACGAGATCGAAATGACGGCTGACCTCGAACGGCACGCGAAGTGCCGGGGCGTCGATGGAGTTGTAGATCTTAAAGCTGTCGCGGCAGGCAAGCATGATCTCCTCGCTCACCCCAAGTCCCCAGACACACAGTATGTCGGGAGCGCCGAACGCCTCGATATGCGCGAGCATGTCGTTCGAGGCAAAGGGAGCCTCCGGACCGTTCATCCGGAATGAACGGCGCACCAGCGACGGATTGCCGGAACGCCACTCTGGCGGAGGATCACCGCCGCGCCAATGCGTCCAGATTTCCGAGCAATCGACCAGCCCGTCCTTGAGGGCTGCGAGTGGAAGCCGCTCGATATAGCCGCCGTCGACAACCACGTCGTTCGTATCCGGAATGGACAGGGGAGGAGATCCGCGTGAACCTGATGACCATAGCGTTTCAAAGCTTCGATGGGACGGGAGATCCTCGTCGCTCCAGCTTCCATCCTGAAAGTCACTGATGACGACAATACGCCGTGGTCTCATACACGTCTCTAATCATTGACACTGAAGAACGGGATGGCGATGTTCGACGTCACCAACTTCCGGAAATGGGAACGGTTCCACTGTCAGGCAGACATACAGCCGCACCTTAATTCTGACGAGGAGCGGCGATCATTGCGTCGTGACGGAACCTCGAGGCATCAGAC
The DNA here is from genome assembly GCF_050500175.1 of Neorhizobium sp. DAR64872/K0K18. Taxonomy (NCBI): domain Bacteria; kingdom Pseudomonadati; phylum Pseudomonadota; class Alphaproteobacteria; order Hyphomicrobiales; family Rhizobiaceae; genus Neorhizobium; species Neorhizobium sp. DAR64872/K0K18. The sequence continues at coordinate 784,521 of NZ_CP191445.1, read as the reverse complement.
TTGTTGGCGCAGTCTCCAGACTTTCTGGTTCCTGCAAGGATAGATCGGGCATATGGCTTTGAGAGTTGCAATCATCGGATCCGGTCCGACCGGCATCTACACGCTGAAGGGCCTCATCGGGAAGTCTGAACCGCTTGAGATCACCATCTTCGAAAGCGACGCGGAACCCGGCAAGGGAACCCCCTATCGCCCCGATCTCAACGATGCGGCGATGCTCTCCAACATTGCCAGCATCGAGCTGCCGCCAATCTGCGAAACGTTGACCGAGTGGCTTCGCCGTCAGACGGACATGGAGTTGCAGCATCTCGGCGTCGAACGCGATGCAATCAGCGAGCGGGAGTTTTATCCGCGCGTGGTTCTAGGAGAGTTCCTGCACGCGCAGTTTCAGCAGCTTCTGAATGCCGCCACCGCCAACGGCCACGCCATCCACCTCAAGGCGCGGCATCGTGTCGTCGATATCGAGCTGCGCGCAGACGATATCCGGTTGAGCGTAAAAGCCGCGGACGACGAACCGGCGGAATTCGGTTTCGATCACGTGGTGATGGCAACGGGCCACGACTGGCCGGAGACCACCGAGGTGCGGCCCGGATACTTCATCTCGCCCTGGCCGGCACCGCTTCTCAAAACCATCCCTCCATGCAATCTCGGCATTCTGGGCACGTCGCTGAGCGGCATCGATGCGCTGATCACCGTCTCGACTGCGCATGGTGCCTTCATGCTCGATGGGCAGGGTGATCTTCAATACGAGCCCCTGCCGGGAACGGAAGCCTTCCGCGCAACGATGATGTCGCGCAAAGGGGTGCTGCCAGAAGCCGACTTCTACTGCGAGATCCCGTACCGCCCGCTGACATTCTGTACCGAAGCGGCGATCGAAAACGCGATCGCCACGCGGAAGCTCGATCTTCTGGATGCGATCTTCGAACTGTTCAAGCAGGAGCTGGTGGCCTGCGATCCGGACTATGCAGCAAGCATCGGCCTGTCGCTTCTGACCGTTGAGACGATCGCGCCCGCCTATTTCCGCGCTCGGGAAACCAACGACCCGTTTGCCTGGGCTGCTCGCAACCTCGCCGAAGCGGATCTGAACAAGAAGCTGAAGCAGACGGTGGAATGGCGCTATGCCATCCTGCGGATGCATGAGGTGATTGCGAAGGCGATACCGCATCTGGACGCTGATGACCTCACGCGGTTCCACAAGCACTTCAAGACCGTCTTCATCGATGACTACGCGACGGTTCCGCATGAATCGATCCGCCGATTGCTCGCTCTCCATCGCACCGGCAAGCTTGAGATCGTGGCACTCGGAAATAACAGCGAGATCGACAACAAGAGCGTGGAGCGGGGCGCTGTAGTTCGCACGGAAGGACGGGAGCTTCGGTTTGAGGCTTTCATCGACGCCACAGGACAGCACGAGCTGTCGGCCCGCGACATTCCGTTCCCGACGCTCGTTGGCCAGGGTGTCGTTCGAAAAGCGGCAACAAAGGCTGCGTTTTCTCTTGATGGCGCCGAGCAGGAGATCGTCCGGACAGGAGGGATCGATCTAGACGACGATTTCCGTCTGGTGTTCGAAGACAATCTCTCGAACAACCTCTACTGCGGTTCGATCGCTTTTCTGCTGCACAAGCTTCCGTTCGTGCAGGGAATCACCAGCGCACGCGATATCGGCGAGGTGATTTCGAAAGCGATCCTGAAATCGAACGCGCCGCCTCTGATCATCGCGCAAGCTTAAGGCGTCAGCCCGTCACGATCTCGACCGGGTCACCCAATGTCAGCTTCCCGGGTATCACGACATCGCCGTAGATGCCGAAGTTTCGCTTGTTTTGTCGCAACAGCGAGCGAAGCACGTCGGGGTTTTCGGGAAGCCCGGGTTGCGCGATCAGCGTCATTCCGCACCGCTTGGCTTCTTCGCAGATGTGGATGGTCGCTCCTCCCATCTGCATCCGGCTTCCAAGCCATGACTTCTCCTCAAAGCCCTCGGCCGCAGGCGTTCGCAGCACGACGTTGGGGCGAAACCGGCGGCTGTCGATATCGTCGGTTCCGACGATCGTGGACAAGTGTCGAAGGGAGTTGGTCGTCACGAGATGGACCGGGCTCACTTCATAACGGTTGACGGCCGTCTGTGCATCGCCGGTCGCGACATAGGGACGCGTTTCGACCTCGAAGCCGAAATAGAGGGTCAGCTTCGCATCGGTATCTCTCTCTCCGACACGCAGCCACTCCCCATCCGGAAATCCGATTTCAGGCCGGTCTCGACCTGATCTCGAGTGGAGGAAAAGTGCCGGTTTCCAGCGAGATTCTTTCTCGGGCGCCGCCGGATGGCCGGACTGCGCATCAGCAACGCACCATGAACGATCGCCCTCAATTCCGTCCGTTCCCAGCTCGACGGAGGTCAAACGCTCGCCACCAAGCGAGCTTACCGGGTAGCGCCAGATCTCTTCGATAGTTCCAAATTGCGGCGGTGCCATTCATTCCCTCGTCAATGCGTCTCAAGGGCAGGGAACTGAATTTGCCACAGGTGGTTCCCTCAATGCCTGCGAACGCTTCGACAGGACAGAGGAGAAACAATGGCAAAGATCGTATGCGCAGGTTTTGTCGAAAATGGAAAGATCCTGCTTGTCCGGCGCGCATCGCACCGAAAGTGGTCGGCAAATTTGTGGGATCTGGTCGGCGGTCATGTCGAAAAAGGCGAGGGCCTGGACGAGGCTCTGGTGCGGGAATGCGAGGAAGAGGTGGGGCTCACGCCACTTGCCTTCAACAAGGTCGCGACATTGTACGAGAGCCGTGACGAAAAGCAGAAATCGCCCTTCCACACCTATGCGGTACCGCTCTGGAAAGGTGGACAGGCTTCCCTGCTCGGCACCGAGCATTCCGAATTGGGCTGGTTTGGCCGGGAAGACCTCGAGGCAATGGAACTGGCCATGCCGGAGTACCGCTCTGTCATCCTGCAAATGCTGCAGGACTCGTAGCGCAATTTCGTCCGCTGCAGCGTGATGTACCTCGCAGAGCAGAAACTCTTTCCTAGTCCGGGCATTGCGCCGGGGAACTTCCTCAACCCGCAGACGGTTTGGGCTCAGAAATCGACGTTGGAGGAAAGCTGCATGCTTTGCCTGCCGACCGTATAATATTGACGAGGTGGGCTAATGAAGCAGAATATTGACGACGCCATGCTCGATCGGGGCCAGAGCTCCGAGGCCTACGATATCGAAAACAAAAGACCCTCACCCCAGGGCAATGACGTGCCCGTTTCGACAGCCGGCCGGGCGAAAATCCTCGCGTCGCTGGAGCGGTACCCGCAAAACAACGACCAGGACCAGACCGCCTCGGTCGAAGCCTCCGGTCAACCCCAGTGCTTTCTTCCTGATCTCCAAGGCGAGCGGGTCTGGGGCGTGGCGCTGCAGCTTTACGAACTGAGATCGCGCCGAAACTGGGGGATCGGCGATTTTGACGACCTGTCCACTTTCATTGATCTCGCCGCAGGCTGGGGTGCCGACTTCGTCGGTCTCAATCCGCTCCATGCGCCGTTCATGGCCGCTGCCGAACGGTGCAGTCCTTACGAACCCTCCAACCGGCGTTTTCTCAATCCCCTCTACATTGCTGTCGATCGGATCGACGGCTTCGCAAGCTCGCCTGAGCTGGAGGAAGATATTGCCCGGTTGCAACGAACGGAACTGGTCGACTACGGGAATGTCGCGCGGATCAAGCGCGAGGTGCTCTACAGAATCTGGACGACAGAAAAACGCCGAGAGGACCCCGCGTTTCAGGATTTCTGCAGGGAAGGCGACGCTGAACTGAGGCTGCACGCCCTGTTCGAGGCGATCTCGGAGACCCTTGTCGCATCTGGGGGCAGCGTCGGTTGGAAGGCGTGGCCGCAAGAATATCAGGATCCGCAGTCGGAGACGGTAAAGCTGTTTGCGGAAACGCACGGCGATCGCGTCGATTTCCACCTGTGGCTCCAGTATCTGGCACATGGGCAGCTCACCGAGGCTTCAGCTCGTGCAAAGGCTGCAGGCATGCGCGTCGGCCTCTATCTCGACGTCGCCGTCGGCGAGGCACTGGACGGATCGGCCACCTGGAGCAGCCGTCATGCCTATGTCGAAGGTGCCAGCATCGGCAGTCCGCCAGATCCCATGGCGGTTTATGGTCAGGACTGGCAGCTTGCAGCGTTTCACCCTTCGGCGATCGCTTCGGGAAATCCGTCCCCATTTGAGACCACGATGGAAGGTGTCATGCGCTACGCGGGCGCGGTTCGCATCGATCATGCAGCAGCTCTGCGGCGCCTTTTCCTTGTGCCATCGGGAGAAAGCCCCGAAGAGGGTGCCTATGTCGGCTACCCCCAACAAGCGTTGATCAAGACGCTTGCGGACCTCTCGAACACATATGGCTGCCTCGTCATCGGAGAAGATCTCGGCAATCTGCCGCAAGGGCTGCAGGGAGAATTGGAGGCAGCCAACATTCTCTCCTACAGAATTCTCTCCTACGAGCAGGGAAAGCAGGGCTTTCATCCGCCCGACCAGTATCCGGCGCTGGCCTTGGCATGTGTATCAACCCATGACCACCAGACGTTTTCTGGCTGGTGGCGTGCAGCTGACGTCATGATGCGGGAAAAGAACGATCTCGTGCCGGAAGACGCTGCCCGTCAGCAGAAGAGCGAGAGAAAGAGCGAAAGGCGCGACGTGCTTTCCGCATTCCGGGCGGCCAATCTTATGGGTTCGGAGGCGGTCGATCACTCCAGTCGTAGAAATCTGGCGGCGACTGCCCATGCCTTCGTTGCCAGAACCCCATCCCTCCTGATGGCTGTACGGCTCGCCGATCTCACGGACGAAAAGCAGCCAACCAACGTCCCTGGCACGAGCGACAGTTATCCGAACTGGAAACCGAAACTGTCCGTCATGCTGGAAGAGCTCGACGCACTTCCGGAACTGCATGACATCCTGGGTGAGGTCGCGGCCGCGCGGCGAAAATAAAAGCTAGGTCTTGGGAGCAATAGAAGCGCGCCGTCACTCGGTGACGGCGCGCTTCCGATGCGATGATCCTGCGTACGCTCGTCTGCCGGCTCTAATGTTGGGGCAAAAGGAACAACCGAAACCTCTGCATGTTCTCCCCGTGCAACGAATCGGAGTTTCATTTGTCCATTTCATCGAACGACACGAATTTTGCGGCGCGCGATGCCGCCATAGCGATCAACACCTACACGACCGTCCTTCGTCGTCCAAAAGTGCCGCACGAAACGTTCGCCAATTATTGGCGCGATGTGCATGGCCCGCTCTGTTCCCGAATCCCCGGGCTTGGATGGTATGTACAAAACCACTTCAACCGCGAACAGGACGCGCATCTCTGGCCTGAAATCGACGGGATTTCGCCATTTAAAAACTATGTCCTGGACGGCGGTGTCGAGATCGGCTTCGAGACGGCGGCCGACCAGGAGGAATTCAATGATGCCTGCTCGATCCTGTTTGCGGACGAGCAGAACATGTTTGCAGCAACCGTTGCCTACGCCCTTCCCAAGGGCTCAACCACACTCATCGATCGCAGCGCCGAGCCAGTTCCCAACGGAGACGACGGACTTGATCGCATCCATGTCCATCTCGGCTCCAGGACAGGCGATGCGTTCGCCTTTGTAACGTTCATGACGAACCTTGCCGAGAAGATTTCCTCAGACCCTGCCGCTATGAAAGTGCGTCTGCACCTGCCCGATGTCTACGACAACGCAAAACCCGCACCGCCTGCTCCCGGCGTCGATCATACTGTTCCAGACGAGCGCCGGCACATTGCGGTGTTGGAGCTCGCATTCGCCAGCCCGCTTGCTCGTCGGCAGTTCTACGGCGGCGATCTGTTCCAGAGCACGCTCTCCGACCAGAAAGCCCAGATCAGCCATGCGACTGCCTTCGCAGTAAGCGGCATCTATACCTATGTCCGCGACAAGCAGCTGACGACCGCGGGATTGAGAGGAAGCCGACAGGCGCAGCTGATCGAGACGCTGGGAGCCGCCAACCAGGTCTCCGACGATGTTCGCACCCTTCTTCATAAGGGCGAATTGTAAGACTGGCTGTCGGTGCTTTCCTCCGCTGTATGGCTCGGGCGGGAGACGCCGACGATGTGAACTGTCGTCTCGCCGCCAGCTTCGAGATCGGGTCGCCTATGGCGGCTCGACGGGAGGCCGATCTTGTGCCACACGATTTCCACGATCCTCTTTGAATAGGGATTGCAGATAGTGCTAAAATTCCCCAGTTGAGCTGGTTCGTGCCACCACGTTGGGACCGATATGGCGAAAGACCAGTTGATGAAGATCGAGATACCCACAGACAAGATTTCCTCAAGAGAGCGGTATCTCGAAGCCATCGTCCAGAGCGCGATCGACTACGCGATCATTTCGATGGATCTCGATGGTCTCGTGACCAGTTGGAACGAGGGTGCTCGGCGTGTTCTCGGCTGGGATGCAGACGAGATGGTGGGCAGGCCGGCCACAGCTTTCTTCACGCTCGAGGATCGCGAGCAGGGCATCCCGCAACGGGAGATGACTGCCGCCCTGAGCCAGGGGCGTGGTAGCGACGAGCGATGGCATCTGCGCGAGGACGGTTCAACCTTCTGGGCGTCCGGCGAGATGATGGCGTTGCGATCCGATGACGATACCGTCATAGGCTTCATCAAAATCCTTCGCGACAGAACGCAGGAAAGAGAACAGGCCGACCAGCAACGCCTGCTCATGCTCGAGCTCGGTCACCGGATGAAGAACACCATCTCGGTGGTGCAGTCGATTGCAACGCAGTCGATCCGCAATGCGGCCTCGCTCGAAGATGCCGGCGAGAAGCTCCAGTCGCGCATGTCGGCCTATGCCTCGGCACACGATATTTTGCTCCAGAAGAACTGGGTGAGCGCGACGCTTGGCCAGATCGTGAACGCCGCAACGATCAACATCGGTCTTGAGGGTTCCGACCGCGTCCGGATTGAGGGACCGGAGATCGAGCTTGATCCCCAGGCCGCCCTGTCGTTCTCGCTGGTGCTGCACGAGCTTTTCACGAATGCCTCCAAATACGGCGCACTCTCCGAGAGCAATGGTCACATCGATATTGCATGGAGAATCGAAGCCCGGGAGGGAGAGGATTTTCTAATCTCGTCTTGGCGGGAAGTCGGCGGGCCACCCGTCGCTATCCCGACCAGAAAGGGATTTGGCTCTCGGCTCATCGCGTCCAGTCTGAACTCTTACGGAACCGCCACGACCGATTACGAGCCGGATGGTGTCGTCGTGACAACTGCGATGCCCTTGTCCAGGATCCAGTTCGAAAAAACCTGACCGCGGTTGATACAACAAGGTTCTCTGATTGTCAGTTATCGCGTGATACAACTGGAACAAGGACTTGATTTTGGAGCCTTTACCAGACGATAGCAGCAACGAGCTTGCTGAAAAACCCGTATCGGATATCCCGACGACGCGTATGCTGTCATGGGCGCGCAACTCCGCTATCTATCGTCTGTCCAAACGGATGCACACGGAAAAGCAGCTCCGGCAAGCGATCACGCGCAAGGCGCGGGAAAAGTTCGAAGACATCGGCGATCGGCAAGTCGAGGCGCTTGCGGCGTTTGCCGTGAAGTTCGGCTATGACAACAGCGCTCTCGATGATCAGGCTTACGCAGAAGTCGCGACCCGTTCTGCGCAACGAAGCGGCCGGTCGAAACGCGCGATTTCGCAGCGGCTCGTGATCAAGGGAATAGACCGGGAAACCGCCTCCGAGGCAGTCGCTGACGTGAACGATCTGCGTGCCGCGGTCGTGCTCGCGCGAAAGCGGGCATTTGGCCCGTTCAGGAGAGTGGAGCTCGATCAGAAACGCAAGGCCAAGGAGCTCGCATCGTTTGCACGCGCAGGCTTCAGCTCGGAAATCGGGAGGCAGGTTTTCGAGATGCATCGCGACGATGCCGAGGTAGTCCTGAGCGAAGACGTGGTGTGAAGGAGCGCCGAACAGCTCTCCGATCATTGGGGCGATGCTGGCTAGATGTTGCAGCGTATTCCTAAGTCGTGAAATGCTCGTTTATAGTACACTTTTGCATTTTTCGCGCTTTTAAAGCGTATCTCATCAGTACCAGCTGAATAAATACCAATATACTTATAATTTAAAAAGTTATGATGCGTGAAGAATCTTATTTTGTTGCGGTTGGTGGCTGATTTTATTTAAAAATTGAAATTCGCAGGACATAACCCTATATCAGGTATGCCTGCGCAAAGCCTGACAGGCCGCCGGCGCGAATGGCCCGGCGGGTTCCGATATCCCAGGGCGCGTTTCAAAACCTGACATCGTTGCGATAGCGACCGTTCCACCCTGATTTGCTGGCGCAGCTACCGACCTCAGATCGAACTGATCTTAGCGGCATACCCACGAGGTCTCATGACGGTAGAACATCTAGGCGTGCAGCCCGCAGCAAAGCCGTGGGGCCGTCGTGAACTGAAGCCGTGGAGCCAGTCGGACGGCACGACTGTCATTGGCGAGCTGCGCTACGCGCGCAACGGTCCAGACCGTGACGCTTCTGCACTGCTGCTCAAGTTGCTGTTCACGTCTCAGGCGCTGTCGATCCAGGTTCATCCGGATGACGCGGCCGCGCAGGGAGTCGGCATGAGGAACGGCAAGACGGAAGCCTGGTACGTCCTTTCTGCTGACGACGGCGCCGAAGTGGGGATCGGGTTGAAAACGCCCGTGTCCACGGAGGAGTTGCGCGACGCCATTTCCGACGGTTCGATCGGTAGCCTGCTCAACTGGCAAAAAGCCTATGCGGGCGATGCGTTCTTCGTCCCTGCCGGAACCATCCACGCGATCGGTGCGGGGCTCGTCATTGCCGAAATCCAGCAGGCGAGTGACACGACATACCGTCTCTTCGACCATGGAAGCGCGCGTGAACTCCATATCGAACAGGCAGTTTCAGTGGCGCAGCTGGGACAGGCACCGCGCCAGGAACCGATGCGTCATCTGACGAAAGAAAGAACGCTACTCGTCTCCTGCGACTTCTTCGTGCTTGAGCGGGTGACACTTCCTGCAAACACGCTGTGGCAACTCAAGGCCGAAAGCGAATGCTGGCTCCTTCTCCTTGCGGGCGAAGCGTCGATAGGATCGATGGCGCTGAAGCTTGGTGATGCCGCTTTCCTGGAAGCGGATGACGCATCGATACAAGCCGGTGCTGCTCCGATCACAGCTTTGCTCGCCTATGCCGGCAAAGACGCCCGGGAAAACCTGCTGCGGGACGTCGGTCCGCTCCGGGACATGCCGGATCCCAGGAAGACGACCTTTGTTCAACCCTTAGCGGACGTTCCAGCGTTCCCTTCAACGGAGACGCTGTCATGACCCAGACCAGGAAAATTGCTTTCGTCGGCAACTCACTGCCGCGCCGCTGCGGTATCGCGACCTTCACGACGGATCTTGAGCAAGCGGTATCGAAAACGTCAGCAAACGTCGAAACGGCGATTGTTGCCATGACGGATCATGGCCAGGTGTATGACTATCCGCACAGCGTCCATCTGCAGATCGCGGACGACGACCTCGCGGAATATGTCGCAGCCGCGAAATACCTGAACGCTGAGAAATTCGATATCGTCTGCCTCCAGCACGAGTTCGGCATCTTCGGAGGCAATGACGGAAGTCATATCCTGGCGCTGTTGTCACGGCTGACGATGCCTGTCGTAACGACGTTGCATACGGTCCTTGCCGAACCGACACCATCTCAGCGCCGGGTCTTCAATAATATCGTCGATATCTCGTCGAAGGTGGTGGTGATGGCCGCGCGCGGGCGCGAGCTGCTGCAGGAAGTCTATGATGTGCCGGCGGAGAAAATCGAGTTCGTCCCGCACGGAATCCCGGAAATCGCCTTCAGCGAGCCGGACGAGGCGAAGACCAAACTCGGTTTTGAGGGGCGATCCGTTATCCTGACGTTCGGCCTGTTGTCACCCAACAAGGGCATCGAGGTCATGATCGACGCGATGCCGGTGATCCTGCAGAGCAGGCCGGACGCAGTCTACGTCGTGCTTGGCGCGACCCACCCGAATCTTGTGCGGACCGAGGGCGAGACGTATCGACAGTCGCTCGTAGCGCGTGCGGAGGATCTCGGCATCGAAGACCATGTGGTCTTCCTCGACCGTTTCGTCGACCTGCCGACCCTTCTCGACTTCATTTCGATGTGCGACGTCTACGCGACGCCTTATCTCAACGAAGCCCAGATGACCTCAGGTACGCTTGCTTACAGTTTCGGGCTCGGCAAAGCCGTTGTATCGACCCCGTACTGGCACGCGAGCGAGCTCCTTGCGGACGGCTCCGGCGTACTCGTACCGTTCGGCGATTCCGAGGCGATTGGTCGGGAAATTGCAGCATTGCTGACCGACGATGACAGTCGCAACGCAATACGCCGTCGGGCCTATGCCGCCAGTCGCTCTATGACCTGGCAGCGCACGGGCCAGCGATACCTCTCGCTGTTTGAGGCGGTCATCCAGCCAAAAATCCGGCCCGGTGCTGTCCCGCCAGTTGGCCGCAAGCCGTCGGCCCTCGGCTCGCCCGGTGTGCCCGAGCTCCAGTTCGCATACCTCTTGTCGATGTGTGACGACACCGGACTATTCCAGCATGCCGTCCATTCTGTCCCGGACCGGTCGCATGGTTACTGCGTCGACGACAATGCCAGGGCGCTGCTGCTTTCAGTCACTCTCATGGCCTCCGGCGAAACGCAGTTGCCCGATATCCTGACCACGCGGTTTGCGTCCTTTGTCCAGCATGCGTGGAACCCGGATCAAAAGCACTTTCGCAATTTCATGGGTTTTGACCGGCGATGGCTGGAAGACAAGGGCTCGGAAGACAGCCATGGCCGCACGCTGTGGGCGCTTGGACAGTGCGCGCTCAACGACACCAGTTCGGCGAGACGCAGCTGGGCTGCCGATCTGTTTGCCGAAGCCCTGCCGACAGCAGTCGATTTCACCTCTCCTCGCGCCTGGGCATTCACGCTGCTGGGATTGGACGGATATTGTGCGGCCCGGCGCCACGACATCAATGCCCGACGGGTTCGGTCCACTCTTGCAGATCGGCTGATGGCCCTTTTCTCGCGTGTGGCCACACCGGATCGGCCGTGGTTTGAAGAGGGGTTGTCCTATGACAACGCCCGTCTTCCGCAAGCTCTGATCCTTGCGGGTCTGGCCGCTGAGAAGCCAACCCATATCTCCGCTGGCCTGCAGAGCCTGCGCTGGCTGATGACGATGCAGACTGCACGGACAGGGCATTTCCGCCCGGTCGGTTCGGATGGTTTCGGTGATGTCGGCTTGCCGCCGCAGCATTTCGACCAGCAGCCGGTCGAGGCGGCCGCAACCATCTCTGCCTGCCTGACGGCCTGGCATGCCGAGAAACGCCCCGAATGGCAAAGCAATGCGCGGATGGCGTTGGACTGGTTTACGGGTGCCAATGATCTTTCCCTCCCGCTCGTGGATATCGACACCGGAAGTTGTCGCGATGGGCTGCATCGCGCACGCCCCAACGAGAACAGGGGGGCCGAGTCCGTGCTCGCTTACCTCTTAGGCCTCGTCGAATACCGCAGGATCGTGCGGAGCGGCAGTCAATCGGCAACCTCCTCCCAATTGCACGCTCTGAGTGCCTGATCCCGAATTCCGTTCAAATGAAATGAGATCGCTTTGTCAAAAGCCGTTGTTGTCAACCGCCAATCGCTCTTCCTGCGACCCGATTCCTCGCGCGTGGTCGTGCGTCCGTTCAAGCCCGCCACCGAACCCCGGGATCTGAATCCGACGGATAAAACCCGGGCGAACCTTATTGTCGATCGGGTGCTGGCGCTGGAGCCGCAGGCCGCCGATCTTCTTCTTGCGGACGTGCTCGAGAATTTTGAGGGCCGCCACCGTAACCTCCTGGCGACGTTCGAAGCACGTGCGAAGGAGATGGAACAAGCCTTTGCGCCGCACACGGTTTTCAGCCCGACGCAGCGACAGCTGATCGGGGCCTACTTCCTCAACGAATATTCGTTTGAAGCCTCGGCACTGTTCAACCCCAGTATCGTCGCTCATCCGGATCAATCGGGCGTGCCGGAGGGTAGCAGCCGGTTTGTCTTGAGCCTGCGCGCCGTCGGCGAGGGGCATGTCTCCTCGTTGACGTTCCGCACGGGACTGATCGCGCCCGATGGCGGCGTGGAGATAGAACCGACTGCACGGCTTGCATCCACCCCAACGATCCAAACGCCACTGTCAGGCTCACCGGATGAGAGCGTCGAACTCAGTTTCAGCGCCGACCAGCATATCAGCGAACGCGTCATCTTTCCGGTGACACCAGCTCAGTCGAACGGCATCGAAGATGCACGCTTTGTCGAATTCGAGACGGAGGAGAATGAGGAAAAGACGTTCTATGCGACCTATACCGCTTACAGCGGCAAGGCCATCCGGTCGGAGTTACTGCAGACCAGCGACTTCATCTCGTTCAAGATGACGCCGTTGACCGGCACGGCGGCGATGAACAAAGGGATGGCGCTGTTTCCGCGGAAGATTGATGGTCGCTACGCGATGATCGGTCGGCAGGACAACGAAAATCTCTACCTGATCTATTCCGACGACCTGCACGAATGGAACGGCGGCCAAGCGATCCTGCGCCCCAAATTTCCCTGGGAGTTCGTGCAGATGGGAAATTGCGGATCCCCAATCGAGCTCGACGAAGGATGGTTGCTGCTCACACACGGTGTGGGCCCGGTCCGTCGGTATGCGATCGGGGCCGCACTTCTCGACAAGAAGGATCCCTCGAAGGTTCTCGCCCGGTCACGCGATCCGCTCGTTCGTCCGGAAAAGTCGGAACGTGAGGGGTACGTCCCGAACGTCGTCTACACATGCGGTGGAATGCGGCACGGTGAGTTGATCATCTTGCCATACGCAGTCTGCGATACGGTTTCCAACTTCTCGACGATCAGGATTTCGGAGCTGCTGCAGACTCTGGACGGGTGACACGTTGAATGAAAAACGGCGGGGACCAAAGTCCCCGCCGCCGACTGAATTAACGCGACTTCTTGTAAAGCTTTTCTGCGATCTCGAACATTTCTTCCGGCGCGTAATCCGGTGTGAATGCCGAGGGAACGCCGGTCAACTGATGGATCTTGCCACCGTCGGGCATGCCATCGATCACTTCGAGTTCGCCCGGAGGATCGTTCGGAAGAGCGACTTCGCCATTCCCCCAGATGCCAGCCATTTCCTTGTAGTCGTTCGGGCTGAACGTGTAGAGCCGGCGATGCGAACCCTCATCCAGGTATTTCTGGCATTCCGGGATCTTGGAAAGCGGAATGTTCGGCGTCGGCAGGAACTTTTCGATTTCAACGCCGGTGATTTTCTTCAGCGCCAATGCGTAGGCATGGGCGTGAACCGAACCGCGCACGAGAAGATAGCCGCAGACTTCGCGACCCGTCGGGTCCGTCAGCGTTTCGTAGACGCGCAGCTTGTGCAGTCGGGCACCGCATTCCAGATGGAAATTGTGCAAGAGATCGACGACGACATTGCCCGTGCTGGTGATGAAATCGTTATTCCACGATACGCCGTTGCTGTTGATCGGAGCCGCTCCACCGCCACCGGATAGAAAAGCCGCGGCCAACCGCATATCCTTCATATCCTCGAAGGGTGCGCCCGAAATATCGCCGCCGTCGCCTTCGTCGCCCCCTGGAACGTCCGGGCCGTTGTTGAGCATTCCAACGCCATTGCTTACAAGCTCGACATGGCCAAGTTCTTCTGCAGTGATACTGGCAACAAGGCTGTAGAACGGCTTCAGTTTCTCCTTTGACCGAAAGTTGAAGCTCTGAAACATGTAGTTTCCGAGCGTCGACATTTCTCCATATTTCCCGCCAAGCAATTCCTGGAGTGCTGCGGCAGCATTGGGGTCAGCACGTTTCGGTGCCGGCAGATTTGCCTGCAGCTGATCAACTCGCATGAACATTGAGGTATTCCTTTGGTTGTAGGTCTCGTCCCAACCACCGGGCGAGATGCTTGTTCCCCGGAAATATTACTCATGCTCAGAATTAACCGTCGAAGGTGATTATGTTGCTTTTGTTCCAATATTTCGTGATGTCCGACGATTTTGACGGAACTTGAATGAGGCGAAACTGTTAACGGCGCACTCACGCGTCTGTGAGGCGCTTTAAGGATCACCATCATGGTAACACCAGTCACAACCCATCTACCGCACGAAACCACTCATGGCGTCTCAGTCAATGCGACGTCGGCATTGAACAAAGTATCCTGGGGAGCAATCTTTGCAGGCGTCGTCATCGCGCTTGCAGTGCAGTTCCTGCTCAATCTTCTCGGCGTCGGTCTTGGTGCCGCGGTGCTTGATCCGGTCACGTCCGACAACCCGACTGCCAGCACCTTCTCAATCGCCGGCGGCATCTGGTTTGTCATCGCCGGGATCATTGCGGCCTTCGTCGGCGGCTACGTCTCGAGCCGCCTGTCCGGCCGCCCGAGCAACTCGACGGGCGGTTACCATGGTCTGACGACCTGGGCTGTTACAACGCTCGTGGTCCTCTACATGCTGACAACCTCGATCGGCGCTCTCGTCGGCGGCGCATTCAGCGGCCTGTCGAGCGTCATCGGTGGCGTTGGCCAGACGGCAGCAACGGCTGCGTCGACCGCAGCGCCTGCAATTGCCAATTCCGCCAACCCGATGGCCGGTATCGAGCAGCAGATCCGCAGCACAACCGGTAACGATCCGCAGGCTCTCCAGAACGCTGCAGTTGCAGCCGTTCAGGCAGCCGTAACCGGCGACCAGGCAAAGGCAGAAGATGCCCGCAACCGTGCCGCTGAAGCAATCGCTCGCTCGCAGAACATCCCGGTCGAACAGGCTCGCCAGCAGGTTCAGCAGTATGAGGCAACATACCGCGAGAACGTCGAAGCTGCAAAGCAGCAGGCACTTGAAGCCGCAGAAGCCACGGCAACTGCCGTATCTGCTGGTGCAATCCTTGGCTTCATCGCCCTGGCACTCGGTGCAATCGCCGGCTGGGTCGGTGGCAGCTTCGGGACGAAGAAGAACGTGGTCGTAACGGAGACCGTCGGTCGCCGCACGGTCTGATCTGACAAGCAAAACAACGAGCCCGCGCCAACGGTAGATGCCGATGGCGCGGGTTTTTTCATGCGAACAATGTCTGCTTGAAGTCGTGGCGCAGATCGGCCTCGCCAGCGCATCTGATGGTAACGAGTGCAGAAGGCTTGGTCCTCACTGCAGAATCGAGATCTCCTCACCATCGATACGCAGAACTGTCAGTTTTCCGGAATAGACTGCTCCGGTATCGATCCCGATGCGACCGATCCCATAATCAGGATCTTCCTGCGGCGTATGCCCGTGGACGACGATGAGATGTGGAAGTTCGGGCCCTTGCTTGAGGAACTCCCCGCGAATCCACATCATATCCTCATCGCGCTGCTCTTCGATCGGTATGGCCGGTGCCACGCCCGCATGAACGAACAGGACTTGGCCGGCCTTGAGGCTGACAGGCAGATCCATAAGAAATGATCGGTGCGTTTCAGGTACCGCCTCCTGCAAGACGTGCATGAGAGACGCGCCGCTACCTTTGCGGCGGAGGCTCAGATGCTGCAGATCCACGCCGTAGGATGCGAGCGTCTTGTCGCCGCCCATTTCCAGCCAGTGCATGTACGCTTCGGGACGCTCCAGAAAGCGAAGGAACAGATCGTCGTGGTTGCCGCAAAGCGTCACGCGTTTCAAACCGAGAGCGCTGGGGCTCGAGAGATGTTCGAGCACCTGCGCCGATGCGGGTCCACGATCGACGTAATCGCCGAGAAGAACTACGAGCCCGGGGCGTCCCAATCGCCTCATGTCATCCGCGATGACGGATTCAGCCCTTTTCAACAGGTCCAGACAGCCGTGAACATCGCCGATCGCGTAGAGCGGGTAGGGTAACGGTTCGCTTCCAAGGTCGAGCTTTCGCCTGCGCTGCTCGCCAAGTTGCGGTGAGGCGCGCAAGGTCAACCAGCGGATCATCTTTCGCATGCGCCGTAATCCCCGTTCGAAATCCACCAGGGATTACGGTCGCTTTGAAGGTTCTTGCTTGTCCCGCTCAAGGCAACACCGCCATGTGCCGGATCCCGGGTTCAGATGCTCTTGCCCACACCCGTATAGGCAAAGCCGTGTGCTTCAACTTCCTGAGCGCGATAGACATTGCGCAAGTCGACGAGAACCGGCGTTTTCATGATGGACTTCAGGCGGTCGAGGTCGAGGGCTCGGAACGCATTCCACTCGGTCACGAGCACGGCGACATCGGCACCTTCAGCTGCTTCATAGGGTCCCGCTGCGAACTCGATGTCCATCATCTGCTTGGCATTTGCCATGCCTTCGGGGTCATAGCCGGACACGATCGCGCCGGCATCCTGCAAAGCCTGAACGACGGCGATTGCCGGGCTGTCGCGCATGTCGTCGGTATTCGGTTTGAAGGTAAGGCCGAACAGAGCGACTTTCTTGCCGCGCACATCGCCACCGGCAGCGGCGATCACCTTGCGGCCCATGGCACGCTTGCGGCTGTCGTTGACAGCAATCGTGGTCTCGATCAGACGCACGGGTGCGTCAAAGTCCTGTGCCGTCTTGGCAAGCGCCAGCGTGTCCTTCGGGAAGCAGGATCCGCCATAGCCCGGACCTGCGTGCAGGAATTTCGATCCGATGCGACCGTCGAGGCCGATCCCGCGCGAAACGTCCTGAACGTCGGCTCCGACCTTCTCGCAAAGGTCCGCCATCTCGTTGATGAAGGTGATCTTCATGGCGAGAAAACCATTGGCGGCATATTTGATCAGTTCGGATGTGCGGCGTGATGTAAACAGCAGCGGCGACTGGTTGATGAACAGCGGCCGGTAGACCTCGGTCATAACAGCCTTGGCACGGTCATCCGAGAGGCCGACAACGATGCGGTCTGGACGTTTGAAGTCATCGATCGCTGCCCCTTCGCGCAGGAATTCCGGGTTGGAGACAACGGCGACATCCGCATCCGGATTGGCTTCCCGGATGATCCGCTCGACTTCGTCGCCGGTGCCGACAGGCACGGTGGACTTCGTCACGACGACGGTAAAGCCCTTGATCGAAGCTGCGATCTCTTTTGCGGCAGCATAGACGTAACCGAGGTCGGCATGACCATCGCCACGACGCGAGGGGGTGCCAACAGCGATGAAGATGACGTCGGCTTCGCTGACAGCCGGCGCAAGCTCGGTCGTGAAGGAAAGACGGCCGGACCTGGCATTGCTTTCGACCAAGGCATCAAGGCCGGGCTCGAAGATCGGGATGACGCCATTCTTCAGGGCATCGATCTTTTCCGCGGCCTTGTCGACGCAGATCACGTCATGGCCGAAATCTGCAAAACACGCTCCGGACACAAGCCCGACATAGCCCGATCCAACCATTACGATACGCATGAAATCTCCTGAGAATTGGGTCGCTTATATTTGCGCAAGTTAAAATGTAGTAGGTCAGGCTAAAGATTGTCGATGTAAATTGATTCCAAGCATTCCTTACATGCCTCCTTATGTTTTCTTGCAAGCAAAAGGCAAAGGGTTTGCTGCGTTATAGTTACCCCCGATGACAAGTTTTTTTCTTCCGCGCAGTGAAGTTCATATTCGCGAAATTGCATCTGCAACTACGAGACATCAGGCTGTAGCGAGAGCCATCAGCATGTCATGGTTTTGGGGCGAGAGCGGTATGCCATGTGCGAGGGCAGCCTTTCGAGTGTTATGTCTCCGCTCCCCGGGAAGACGATCTTGACCGGCATCGAGGACAAGGTCGCAGATCTGCGCAACACGGTCGGCAAAGGCGTGATTGCCGCCCCGCTCGGGATCGATAACCACAAAAAACTGGCCAGTGAATGGCGTCTGCGCACCCTTGTGGCCACTCCAGTCGAACTCACCTGAAAAATAGCCGCCGGTCAGGGCCGCACTGAGGATTTCGATCATCAACGCGATCGAATTGCCTTTATGCCCGCCGAATGGCAGCAGCGCACCGCCGTCAAGAATTGCCTTCGGGTCGGTTGTCGGTTCTCCGTTGCGGTCTACACCCATGCCGGGCTTCAGGTCATGCCCGGCGCGTGCCGCGATCTGCACGTCGCCGTGAGCGATCGCTGAAGACGCCTGATCGAAGACGAATGGAGCAGAGCCCGCGCGCGGCGAGGCGAAGGCAATCGGGTTGGTGCCAAACACCGCCTTGTGGCCACCGTGCGGTACAACACACGCCATGCTGTTGACGACGCTCAGGGCGACAAGCCCCTCATCCGCAAACGGTTCGACATCCGGCCAAAGCGCGCTGAAGTGATGCGAGCGACGGATAGCAAGGACCGCAACGCCGTTGGCTTTGACTTTTTCGATCAGGTGGGACCGCGCGGCGAAGAACGCCGGCTGGGTAAATCCGCCCTTGGCATCGACGCGGAGAAAGGCCGGGGCGACGTCCTCTACCTCCGGCACGGCTTTGCCATCGACCCAGCCGCTCTTCAGAGAGGATACATATCCCGGCATGCGGAAAATCCCGTGACTCAACGAGCCATCCTGCTCACAGCCGGCACAGTTTTCGGCAAGGATCTGGGCATTTGGCTCAGATACGCCGTTGCGGACGAAAATCGTCTCTAGCAAAGCGACCAGATCGTCAAAGCCGATATGGATGGCAGCACTTTCTGTCATGTTCTCTCCTGCGTAGCCGTTCCGCTCGGTATCTAGATGTCGCTTCAGTCGGCGCGAGAATAGCCGCAGACGCCGCGCTTTCAATCCCGGTGATGAGAAGTTCCGCGACGGACCACCATAAATCGGAGCCCCTTAGAAGGACGATAGATATTTCCTATCAAGCCATGCTGTTCTGCCGCTTGATCAAATCGTCCCCGCGACAAATAGATGCAGCATGGATACAGGATTTATCGGTAAGAAATCGTCGGCCGCAGGCGGCTGGGGCGCATTGAAAAGCTGCGGCAAGCAGCTTCTGAACAGCGGCTCGCCGCTGTCCGGTGCAAGGGCAATGCTGAAGGCCAATCAGCCTGACGGTTTCGACTGTCCCGGCTGCGCCTGGGGCGATCCGGAGCATGGCTCCTCGTTCGAATTTTGCGAGAACGGCGTAAAGGCCGTCTCGTGGGAGGCGACCGAAAAGCGCGCCACACCGGCATTTTTTGCGGCACACACCGTTTCCGAGCTGCGCCGTCAGTCCGACTATGAGCTTGAGCTCAACGGTCGTCTCACTCATCCGATGCGTTACGACGCGGCAAGCGATCGCTATCTCCCGGTCACATGGCAGGACGCGTTCGCCGAGATCGGCGACATCCTCAAGGGATTCGACAGCCCGGACCGCGCTGAATTCTACACGTCCGGCCGCGCCAGCAACGAAGCGGCATTCCTCTACCAGCTGTTCGTGCGCGCCTACGGCACCAATAATTTCCCCGACTGTTCCAACATGTGCCATGAGGCGAGCGGCGTGGCGCTTCGCCAGTCGATCGGCGTCGGCAAGGGAACGGTCCTGCTCGAGGATTTCGAGAAGGCCGACGCGATCTTCGTGATTGGCCAGAACCCGGGTACCAACCATCCGCGCATGCTGGGCGACCTGCGGCGCGCCGCGGTCCGCGGTGCCCAGATCGTCGTCTTCAACCCGGTCAAGGAGCGCGGTCTGGAGCGGTTCTCGGATCCGCAGGACAAGCTGCAGATGCTGCGTGGCGGCGCGACCGATATCGCCAGCGACTATCTTCAGCCGCAACTGGGCGGCGACATGGCCGCCGTGCGCGGGATGTCGAAAGCGGTTCTGGCCGCGGAAGCAGCAGCTGTTGCAGCCGGCCGTCCGTCCGTGCTCGATCACGCGTTTATCGCCGAACACTGCGAAGGCTTCGACGCCTATCTGGCCGCGGTCGAGGCAACCAGCTGGGATGAGATCATCTCGCAGTCTGGCCTGACCCGCGAAGCGATCGAACGCGCTGCAGACGTCTACATGCAGGCAGAGCGCGTCATCTGCACCTGGGCCATGGGTATCACCCAGCATCTGCACTCGGTCGCGACCATTCGCGAAATCTCGAACTTCATGTTCCTGCGCGGCAATGTCGGCAAGCCGGGAGCCGGACTGTGCCCTGTGCGCGGTCATTCCAATGTTCAGGGCGACCGGACGGTCGGTATCAACGAAAAGCCTCCAGCTGCCTTCCTCGACGCGCTCGAGAAAGAATTTGGGTTCGCGGTGCCGCGCGCCAATGGTCATAACGTGATCGCCGCAATCGGCGCGATGCTGGATGGTTCCGCACAGGCGTTCATCGGGCTCGGCGGCAATTTTGCCCGCGCCACGCCCGATAGCGCATTGGTCGAGCAGGCGCTTCGCAAGCTCAAACTCACCGTGCATGTCGCAACCAAGCCCAACCATTCTCATCTGATGCCGGGTGATGTCTCGTTCATCCTGCCCTGCCTTGGCCGCACCGAGATCGATCTTAACTCTGCCGGCAATTCGCAGCTCGTCAGCGTCGAGGATTCGATGAGCATGGTGCATGGCTCGGCCGGCATCAACAGGCCTGCCTCGGCGCATCTTCTCTCGGAAGTCGCGATCGTTGCCGGCATGGCCGCGTCCACCGTCGGCTCGGACATGATCAACTGGGCGGCTCTGGCCGACGATTACGACCTGATCCGCAAGCATATCGAGGCGACCATTCCGGGCTTTGAGGATTTCAACGCGCGTCTGCGCAAGCCGCGCGGCTTCCACCTGCGCAACACGGCTGCACATCGCGAGTGGGTCACGCCGACGGGCAAGGCATCCTTCTCCGATATCGCCCTGCCGTCCGAGACCGTCAATCAGGCCGCCCTCAAGCGCCACGATCACTTTGCGCTGCAGACGTTCCGCTCGCATGACCAGTACAACACGACGGTCTACGGTCTCGACGATCGCTATCGTGGCGTTTACGGCGAAAGACAGGTCATCTTCATGCACCCTGATGACGTAAAGGCGCTGTCCGCAAAGGCTGGGGAACGCGTCGACGTCGTCTGCGAGTACACTGACGGCATCGCCCGCGTTGCATCTGATTTCCGCCTTGTCCCCTACGACATTCCGCGGGGCAGCATCGCCGGCTATTACCCCGAACTGAATGTTCTCGTGCCGATCGGAAGCGCGGGCGAAGAGAGCGATACGCCCACATCCAAATCGGTGATGGTCTCCGTTCGCCGTCGTGAGGCGGCGTGACGGGCAACCCGCCGGATCCAGACCGGTTTATGGCGCTCACTGCCAGGCTGCAACAGCAGGATCCCCGCCTCAGCGGCATTCAGGCGGGGATGATCATTGCCCTCGATCTCGATGTTGCCAGGGACAGCCGCAGCTTTTCGCGGCTGTTCGGCATCGAGCATTCGATCGTGCTGCGTGAACTGACGGACATTCCGGGTGCCTGGCTTCAGGTCACCAGCAAGGATGAACGCACGCTCAGGACATTTTACCGCCGGCCTGACGACGGGGCGACTGTTCCCGTCGAATAAAAAGCTTTGGTGGAGGCGGTTGCAACCTCCTTCCCACGCTGACCTTCGGTGCGGGCATGAGGACGTCATGTCTCACCATGGTCCCATTGCTAAGAAGGTGCTGCAATCGAAGTCCGGGTGATCGAGCCCGGGCTTCTGTGCGTCGGTGACTGGTTTCCACACGGCAACGTCCGTCGCCTCCATCTCTCGCATCGCTCAATGGCGGGACATTGCCCTGCCGTGCACTTTGAGTTCGTTCGTCTTGTATCCCCCGACGTTCGCCAACCTCGTTGCTGATGCTCTCCCTAAGTGCTGTGCTAGCTGGCGAGTTGTCTCGACCTTGCGACGCTTGTTGTCGCCGCAATGGCACTTTCTGCGTCTAGCTTCGTTTCTGTTGCGATCTTGACTGAGGTTGTGTTCCTGAAAGTCGTGACAGTCAGATCTGTGCATTGCAGCAACGAGTGAAAGGGCTGTCGGCGCTGTCGATGGTGCTTTGCTCGTGACCGCGAGGATTGTGCGTTGCAACTAACTTCTTGCGGTTGCAGAGGTTTTTCCGCACGGGCCTGAAACTTATCTCATTTGTAAGAAAGTGATGACCCGCCTCTTGAAGCTTGCATCGCATCGACCAAATGATGGCCGTCACTGAGAAGTTTGAGTTTGTCATGCCCGCATTTATGGAAAAGACCTTCGGCCCCACGGAACTTGAAGTCCTCGATATCGTACTCGAGAATTGGCGAGCGAAGTATCATCTCGAGAGGAGCGATCCGGACGTCAGTATCGCGGCTGCGGTCATGATCAACCTGTTCCGGGAAGGCAATCACACGATTCCGGAACTGGAAACAGCGCTTGCCGGCCACAAAGCGCTCGCCGATCTCATTTCATGACGCTTGCCGCTTGCATCGGTCGGAGCCTGGCGTGATGATGGACGTAATGTTCCTCTGAGCCGGTAAATCGCCTGATGCCCTACCAGACCACGATCGAGCAGACGGTCTTTCGTTTCCGTGATCTGAAGGATCTCTTGGCCAAGGCGACGCCCGAGCGGTCTGGTGACCAGCTTGCGGGGGTGGCGGCAGAGGGTCCGGTGGAGCGGCTTGCGGCGCAGATCACACTCGCAGACCTGCCGCTCAAGGCATTCCTCGCCGAGGAGCTGATCGCGGCCGAGACCGACGAGGTCTCGCAACTGATTGCCGACCAGCACGACCTTTCGGCATTCGCACCGATCTCGTCGCTGACGGTCGGCGAGTTCCGCGAATGGCTGTTGAAGCCCGAGACGGGGCAGCGTCAACTGGAGGCAATCACTTTCGGTCTGACGCCTGAAATGGTGGCAGCGGTCTCCAAGATCATGCGTGTTCAGGACCTGATCTCGGTTGCGGCCAAACGCGAGGTCGTGACACGCTTTCGCTCGACGATCGGTCTTTCGGGCCGGCTTTCGACCCGCAACCAGCCCAATCATCCAACGGATGACTCGCGCGGCATCGCAGCGTCCGCCGTCGACGGTTTACTGATGGGGTCGGGCGATGCGGTGATCGGCGTCAATCCTGCAACCGATAGCATTGAGGATTACGTCCGGATCGTCTCCCTGCTCGATGAGTTGCGCTCCCGTCTGTCGATCCCTACCCAGACCTGCTGCCTCGGCCATGTCACGACGGCCATCCGGGCAATCGAGCAACAGGCTCCTGTCGATCTGGTATTCCAGTCGATCGCCGGCTCGCAAAAGGCAAACGAAGGTTTCGGTGTCAATCTGGCGATCCTAAAGGAAGCCCATGACGCGGCGCGGGCTCTCAAACGCGGCCCTGTCGATGCGAACCTGATGTATTTCGAAACCGGACAGGGTGCGGCGCTTTCCGCCGATGCGCATTTCGGTGTGGATCAGCAGACGATGGAAGTGCGCGCCTATGCGGTTGCTCGGGCGTTCGATCCGCTTCTTGTCAACACGGTCGTCGGCTTTATCGGCCCCGAATATCTCTTCAACGGCAAGCAGATCATCCGCGCCGGGTTGGAGGACCACTTCTGCGGCAAGCTCATGGGTCTGCCGATGGGGGTCGACGTCTGCTACACAAACCATGCGGATGCCGATCAGGAGGACATGGATACGCTCCTGACGCTTCTCTGTGCCGCCAACGTCAACTTCGTCATCACTGTGCCAGGCGCTGACGATATCATGCTCAATTACCAGTCTCTATCGCACCACGACGCCGTTTACTGCCGCGAGACTCTGAAACGCCCGCCTGCACCGGAATTCGAAGCATGGTTGAACGAGATGGGGCTCACCGATCCGGCAGGCTATTTGAAGGACGATCCGGTGCGGCTGACCCGGCACCTGTCCGAGCTTGCTCTTCTTGGAGCCTCGGCATGACGGATCGCGATCAGCCTGTCCCGGTGGAAGACACCGAAAAGCGCAGCCTCGATCTCAGGTCGATGACCGCGGCCCGGGTATCGCTCGGACGCTTCGGCGCCGGTCAGCCGACAAAGGTGCAACTCGCGTTCCTGATGGATCACGCACGGGCGCGCGAGGCGGTGTGGAGCGGGATGGATCGCCATGGCCTTTCGCAGCGTCTGAAGTCGATGGGCCTTGGCGCAATCGAGGTCGCAAGCCTTGCGGAAGATCGCGGAACATACGTCCGTCGCCCGGATCTTGGCCGGCAACTTTCCGGACCGTCTGTCGATTTGCTTCGTTCGGTGAGACCCGAACGCGGCGACAATTTCGATGTGGTCATCGTTGTCGCCGATGGATTGTCGTCCAATGCGGTGGAAATCAACGCAACGCCGCTGATCGAGGCGCTTCAAACACGCTTGAAGGAATTGAATCTTTCCCTGGCGCCGATCGTTCTGGCTGAAAATGCGCGGGTTGCGCTGGCCGACCCGGTCGGCGAGGCACTGGGCGCCAAGCTATCGATCATTCTGATCGGGGAGCGACCGGGGCTTTCGGCAGCCGACAGTCTCGGCGCCTATGTCACCTACGAACCGAGGTCAGGCACGCCCGATTCCCGACGCAACTGCATATCGAACATCCGCGACGGCGGGATGTCGATTGCCAGCGCGGCCGATGCGATCACGGCTCTGGTCAAGGCGATGATGCAGACCGGTATCAGCGGCGTTGCCCTGCGCGACGCAGCAGCGCTCCTGGGTTAGGCCACATATCAAAAGGGCGGCACCTTAGAAAGGTACCGCCCTTTTGACGCTTGGGAGCGTATCTTATTCCGCCGGCTGCAGGACCGGGGCTACCGGATCGCCGGTCAGCTCACCGGCCATCGCCTTGTCCAGCATGTCCTTGTCCAGCTCGTTTTCCCAGCGTGCGACGACAATGGTCGCAACCGCGTTGCCGACGAGGTTGGTCAGGGCGCGGCATTCCGACATAAAGCGGTCGATGCCGAGGATGAGCGCCATGCCGGCGACCGGGACGGAGGGAACAACCGATAGCGTTGCAGCCAGCGTGATGAAGCCTGCACCGGTGATGCCGGCTGCACCCTTGGAACTCAGCATGGCCACGAGCAGAAGCAGGATCTGATCACCAAGTGACAGGTCGATTCCCGTCGCCTGAGCGATGAAGAGCGCTGCCAGCGTCATGTAGATGTTGGTGCCGTCGAGGTTGAACGAGTAACCGGTCGGGATGACCAGGCCGACAACCGAGCGCTTGCAGCCCGCACGTTCCATCTTCTGCATCAGGCCGGGAAGCGCTGCTTCCGACGACGAGGTGCCGAGAACGAGCAGCAGTTCCTCTTTGATGTAGCGGATCAGCGAGAAGATCGAGAAACCGTTATACTTCGCCACGGCGCCCAACACCACGATCACGAACAGAAGTGCGGTGATGTAGAATGTCAGGATCAGGTAGGCGAGGTTGGCGACCGAGCCGATGCCGTATTTGCCGATGGTAAATGCCATCGCGCCGAAGGCACCGATCGGAGCGGCCTTCATCAGGATCGCGACCAGACGGAAGATCGGAGCGGTGAGCGAGATCAGGAAGTCGGTGACCGGCTTGCCCTTTTCGCCGACCATGCCGAGCGAGATACCGAACAGGACCGAGAAGAACAGGACCTGAAGAATGTCACCTTGGGCAAACGCGCCAACGATGGTTTCCGGGATGATGTTCATCAGGAAGCCGGTGATCGTCGTCTCATGCGCCTTGGTTGCGTAGGTCGCCACAGCCTTGCCGTCCAGCGTGGACGGATCGATGTTCATTCCGGCACCCGGATGCAGCAGGTTGCCGACAATCAGGCCGACGATCAGTGCGAGCGTCGAGAAGGTCAGGAAGTAGAGCATCGCCTTGCCGGCGACCCGGCCAACCTTCTTCAGGTCGGACATTCCGGCGATGCCGGTTGCCACGGTGAGGAAGATCACGGGAGCGATGATCATCTTGACCAGCCGGATGAAGGCGTCGCCAAGCGGCTTCAGGCTGGCGCCGAATTCAGGCCAGAAGTGGCCGATCAGCATGCCCGCGATGATCGCGACGATAACCTGGAAATACAGGTGGCGATAGAATGGCAGTGCCGCCGGCTTGCCGGCAGCGGGTGTCGAGATATCCATAAAGTCCTCCAGTCGCCCCGCTCAAGGTTCCCACCCGGGGCATGTTCTTAGAATCGAACTTGAGGCGAGCAAGGGACGTGCCAGATCCGCACGGATCGAGTAAGTTATTGAATTAACTTGACGGCGTTATCTTAACCAGGTGTCGGGTAAAGCGATTTGTGCGGAGTACCGCACTCGTCCTTGATGTTTGTGCGAAATTATGCTCATAGGGGCGATGTCCTACACAAACGATCCCCACCCTGCTGAGCACCTGGTTCGGAAGTTTCGGCTGGCCTGGATCGTGTTTGGCGTCGCTGCGATCAGCATCGTGGTCGCCGCAGGGTTTGCGGTCGAGCGCTACGGCCGCGCATCAGCTTTAACGCGACTTAAAGCGCAGGCTCGAACGGATGCGGACTTGAAGGTTGCTCTCCTGCAGGCCGTCCTCGAGCGACCGCGGGCGCTACCGTTGCTTCTGGCCGGTGACCGCGAGGTCCGCGACGCTTTGGTCGACCTGAGCGCCGATGCGGCTATCGCGAAGAGAGAGGCACTGGATGCCAAACTCGAAGACCTGGTCGTTAAGACCAATGCCAGCGTGATCTATGTCGTTGGCCCGGACGGGATTGCGATCTCGTCGAGCAATTGGCGGGAGCCAACAAGCTTCGTCGGCAACGACTATACGTTCCGTGCCTATTTCACGCGGGCGATGCAGGAGGGAGCGGCTGAACATTTCGCACTGGGCAGCGTCAGCAAACGGCCCGGTCTCTACATCTCGCAACGCGTCGGTCCGGCCGAAGCGCCGCTCGGCGTGGTCGTTGCAAAGATGGAGTTCGATCAGCTGGAAGCGGACTGGCGCAACTCGCAGCGCCCTTCGTTTGTTGTTGATTCCAGCAACGTCGTACTGATCACCAGCCTCCCATCCTGGCGGTTCATGACGACCGAGCCGCTGGATCCGGACGATCTCGGCGCCATTCGCCAAAGTCTGCAATTCGGCGATGCGCCGCTTCTCCCCCTGCCATTCATCCGCCAGCAGCCGGTCGGAGACAACGCGCGGACGCTGCAGGCTATTCTTCCGGGAGGCGCGGGAGCAGAAGACTTCCTGGAGATCACGACCCCGATCCCGTCCACCCCCTGGCGCTTCGAATATCTTCTGCCAATTTCCAAGGCGCTGTCCGATGCGCTTCGCGAAACGCGGCTGATGGCGATCCTGGCCGTAACGACACTATTGGCGCTGGCAGCCTTCCTGCTGCGTCGGCGGCAGGTGACTGAGATGGCGATTGCCCAGCAGAGGCTTGCGCGGGAAGATCTCGAAAATCGGGTTGCAGCGCGCACGATCGACCTCAGTCTGGCGCGCGACAGGCTCGAAGCGGAGATCATGGATCACAAGCAGACCGAGAGCCGGCTCCAATCCGTCCAGCAGGATCTGGTACATGCCAACAGGCTTGCCATCCTCGGCCAGGTTGCAGCCGGTGTCGCCCACGAGATCAACCAGCCTGTCGCGACGATCCGCGCCTATGCGGACAATTCCAAGGTACTGCTCGAACGGGGCAGGGCCGAGACTGCGGTCGAAAATCTGGATCACATCGCGTCTCTCACGGAACGGATCGGTGCGATTACGGATGATCTGAAGGCACTTGCGCGCAAAGGTCGACCGGCTCCGGAACCGGTCCTGCTGCAGGAAGTCTTCGACGGTGCGACCATGCTGGTTCGCAGCCGCTTCACCGGACGAATGGATACGCTGAAGATCACGCCGCCGCCAAGCGGGCTGGTCGTGATGGGGAGCCGGTTGCGGCTGGAACAGGTGTTTATCAATCTGTTCCAGAATGCGCTGGAGGCTGTTGAGGGCCGACCGGATGCGCTGATCCAGGTGACGACGGATGTGTCTGCCGATCGGGTGCTGGTGCATGTCTGCGACAACGGTCCCGGCATCGCGCCGCAGATTCTCAAGGCTCTGTTCGAGCCCTTCAACTCGTCGAAGGAAAAAGGGCTGGGGCTCGGCCTCGTCATCTCCAAAGACATCGTCACCGATTACGGCGGGCGCATCGAGGTCGAGAGCCGCGATGGACGGACCTGCTTTACAATATCGCTCGTGAGAGCTGATGAGGAAAACGATCATGACAGAGCCTGACATGGGCGCGGTGCCGGTCATTCTGATAGACGACGACGCCGATCTCCTGCGCGCCACAGGCCAGACGCTGGAGCTTGCCGGTTTCGAGCCGATCGCGTTCACCTCGGCCACGGACGCCCTGTCTAAAATTTCCGCGGACTTCCCGGGCATCGTCGTCTCCGACATTCGAATGCCGGGGCTCGATGGTCTCGAACTTTACGACCGCCTCCGCAGTCTGGACGAAGAGCTGCCGGTCATTCTGATGACCGGCCACGGCGATATTCCAATGGCTGTGAAGGCCATCCAAAGCGGCGTCTACGACTTCCTAGCCAAGCCGTTTGCGACGGACAGGCTTGTGCAATGCGTCCGGCGCGCTGCTGAAAAGCGACGTCTGACACTGGAAAACCGCCGGCTGCGCGCAGCAGCTCAAAGTTCCAGCCAGGAATCCCCGTTGATCGGCCAGACACCGGTCATGCAGCGGCTACGCAACATGCTTCGCCAGATCGCCGATACCGATATCGATGTCCTCGTCACCGGCGAGACCGGAAGCGGCAAGGAAATCGTTGCTGGTCTTCTGCATGGATGGAGCCGCCGTGCGGCCGGGAACTTCGTGGCGCTGAATTGCGGAGCCTTGCCGCAACAGGTGATCGAAAGCGAGCTGTTCGGTCACGAACCGGGCGCCTTCACCGGCGCGCAAAAAAAGCGCATCGGTCGCATCGAGCACTCGAGCGGCGGCACGCTTTTTCTCGATGAGATCGAGAGCATGCCGATGTCTGCGCAGGTGCAGATGCTGCGCGTGCTGGAGATGCGCGAGGTGATGCCGCTCGGGACAAACGAAGTGCGTCCCGTGGATCTGCGGATCATCGCCGCGTCCAAGGTGGATCTGGGCGATCAGGCTCAGCGCGAGACGTTTCGGGAGGACCTCTATTTCCGGTTGAACGTCGTCACGATCGCCATTCCGCCCCTGCGGGAGCGGCGGGACGATATTCCCCTGTTGTTCAGCTATTTCGCAGATCGTGCCGCAACCCGCTTCAATCGGGAAGCGCCCTCGATCACGCCAACAATCGGCCAATACCTGCGCGACCATCACTGGCCCGGCAACGTCCGCGAGTTGTCCCATTTTGCCGAGCGTGTGGTTCTGGGGCTTGATCCGACAAGCTCTCCCGCTCGGCAATCAGCCGATCCGGAAACGGGTTCGCTGCCCCAGCGGCTGGAGCGATACGAAGCCGAGATCATTCGTGAAACGCTGACGGCGTGTGATGGCGATGTGCAGCAGACGATTGCAGCGCTCGGCATTCCCCGCAAGACCTTCTACGACAAGCTGCAGCGGCACGGCATCGTCAGAAGCGAATTCGCGGACAAGCGCCTTTCCTGAACTTGCTCGCGGCTCTGCGTTTGCGGGCGACGCCGATCAGCGACGCGCGTATCGCGCATAGGCAAGGTCGGTTGCATCGATGTCGGGCGTTTTGCCGCTGACGAGATCGCTGATCACCCGCGCCGAGCCGCAGCTCATCGTCCAGCCCAGCGTTCCGTGCCCGGTATTGAGGTAGAGACCACTGATCTTGGTTGCTCCGATCACCGGCGTTCCATCGGGTGTCATCGGACGAAGGCCCGACCAGAACGACGCCTTGGTGATATCGCCGCCGGGGAAAAGGTCGGTCACGGAATGTTCGAGCGTGCGCCTGCGCGGCGCACCGAGATCGTTCGTATAGCCGGAAATTTCGGCCATGCCGCCCACCCGGATGCGGTCGCCCAGCCGCGTGATGGCGATCTTGTAGGTCTCGTCCATGATCGTTGATTCCGGCGCGCGGCTGGCATCCTTGATCGGGATGGTCAGCGAATATCCCTTGACCGGATAGACCGGCAGATCGATGCCGTGGTCTTTCACGACCAGTGGCGAGTAGCTGCCGAGAGCAACCACGACCGCATCACCACGTAGCGTTTCGCGGTCCGTCACGACACCCCTCACCTTGCCGCCTTCGACATCGAGCCGTTTGATGGTCGTACCATAGGCAAACCGGACGCCGAGCGCTTCGGCCTTGGCGGCGAGAAGATTGGTGAACTTGAAGCAGTCGCCGGTCTCGTCCTTGGGTGTCAGAAGTCCGCCGACGATCTTTTCGCGCACATGGGCGAGCGCCGGTTCTACGCGGATGCAGCCTTCGGGATCGAGCACTTCATAGGGAATGCCATCGGCCGCGAGCGCCTTGACGTCCTTTGCAGAGGCGTCGAGCTGCTGCTGCGTGCGAAACAGCTGCAGCGTTCCCTGCATGCGCGCGTCGTAATCGATCCCGGTTTCATCCCGGACATCTGCAAGGCAGATCCGGCTGTAATCGGAAAGTCGCAGCATCCGGCTTTTGTTGATCGCGTAGCGCTCCGAGGTGCAGTTCGACAGCATCTTGAACATCCACGACAGCATGGCGCGATCAAGCTTCGGGCGCAGGATCAGCGGCGCGTGCTCCATGAAGATCCATTTGAGCGCCTTCCGGGGTATGCCCGGCGCTGCCCATGGAGAGCAGTAACCGAACGAGACTTCGCCGGCATTGGCGAAACTTGTTTCGAGCGCAGGGCCTGTCTGGCGATCAACAACGACGACCTCGTGGCCGGCCTTGGCCAGTTGATAGGCGGTGGTCGTGCCGATGACGCCGGCGCCGAGTACGATGACTTTCATGGCATTCCCCTAGACGTCTTGCAGCTGAACTTGGCGGTATAGTCTTTGGTAACGGTGCCCTAGGCCCGTGAGTATCTCATAGGATATCGTTCCGGCGGCCTCGGCAATCTCTTCCAGCGTCTGGTGTTCCCCGACCACCTCGACGAGACTGCCGAGTGTCAAAGTATCCTTTGGCAGCGCGCTGACATCGATGATGATGCTGTCCATGGAAACCCGCCCGACGATCGGCAGTCGTACGCCAGCGTGATACACCGCACCCGTGCCGCTGAGGGCACGGGGCAGGCCGTCCGCATATCCGGCTGCGATCGTTGCCAGATGCATCTCTCGGTCAGCAATATGCGATCCGCCATAGCCGATCCGGGTTCCGGTCGGCACGGTACGTGTCTGAACCACGGCGACATCGAGTCTGACGACCGGCTCCATCGGGTTTGGAGAGCCGGGGGTCGGGTTGCCGCCGTAAAGCGCAATGCCGGGCCGCGCCAGCGTGTGGTGGAAATCGCCACCCAGAAAGATGCCGCCGGAATTGGCGAGGCAAATCCGAATTCCCGGAAACAGACGAGAAAGTCTTTCAAATTCCGCCAGCTGCTTGCCGTTCATAAGGTTTGCGCCTTCGTCGGCGCATGCGAGATGGCTCATGACGAACTGGAATTCCAAGCCGGCATGCTCGTCCATTTCCCGGGACAGGATGCTGCATTCTTCCGGCGACAAACCGAGACGGGACATGCCGCTGTCGACCTGCAGAGCTGCGGGCAGCGACCGGCCAGACTGCCGCGCGAGCTCAGACCAGCGGCGCAACTGAGGCAAAGAGTTCAGGACCGGGATGATGCCATCAGCCGCACAACGCTCCTCATTGCCCGGCTGCAACCCGTTCAAGACATAGAGACGTGCATCGGCAGGGAGAGTATCCTTGAGCCGGATGGCCTCGACGAACTGGGCCACGAAAAAGTCCCGGCATCCGGCATCGCCGAGCGTTCTCGATACGACCGTTGCACCAAGTCCATAGGCATCAGCCTTCACGACCGCTGCGCACTGTGCCGGTCGAAGCATGTCGGCGAGCGTCTCGTAGTTGCGCCGGAGGGCACCCAGATCGATTGTCAGGTATCCCGATGCACCCTCGGCAACGAACTGTACTTCGGCGTCACCAAACGAGGACGAAATATCCATGCTGCTGCCCTCCCTGTGAGAGCAGATTATTTGAATATTCGGTGAGTTTGGTGCTATTTGATGACAGGATGTGCGACGAATATCGATATTCTGGTGAATTCTGTCGTGTTTTGAAAGAATATGCATGGAAGCGATAGATGCGATCGACCGCAACCTTCTCCGGCTCCTTCGTCTGAACGGGCGGATCAGCAATGCGGCACTGGCCGCGGAAGTCGGGTTGTCTGCCTCCGCGTGTCTCAGGCGCGTCAAGCTCCTGGAAGAAGCCGGCGTCATCCGCGGGTATACGGCGCTGATCGACAATGGCCAGATCGAGAGCGCCATCGCCGTGATTATCAACATCACGCTGGAGCGGCAGACCGAGGATTACCTCAACCGGTTCGAAGCTGCTGTGAGGAAACATCCGGAAATTCAGGAATGCTTCCTGATGACCGGCGGCTCGGATTATATCTTGAGGGTGGAAGTTGCGAACGCCGGCGCGTTCGAGCGCATCCACAAGGAAATCCTGTCGGCGCTTCCCGGGGTTTTGCGGATCCATTCCAGCTTTTCCATCCGAAACGTGCTTGCCTCACGTTCGAAAAACCGTCGTTAGAAGATCGCTCCCGACAGTTCACCTTCGCGAATTGAGGCCGGTTTCGAGGTTGCATATTCCCGTTGCAAGCTCGATAAAATTGCAATAACGTGATTGTCAGTCACAAGCATTTTACGCATAGCATCCAAAAATTCTGACCTTTGAATTTGGCGTCCTCTTAACTCAGCGGGCGAACGATGATGCATGACGATCAGCAGTACACTCACGAAGACAATTCCAGACAGATCTTCCAGGAGCTGAAATTCCGCTCTTTGACGGTGAAAAACCGTCTTTTCCGATCGAATGTCTCGGGGCAGTTCGACGATTACAACGGTCACGGCGGATCTGCGCGTCTGAATTGGGAGGAGAAATTCGCCCGCGGCGGGGTCGGCTGTATCATCTCGTCCTTCACGCCGGTTTCCGTGCGTGGGAGAATCCTCGTGCGCTACGCGATGATCGATGATGATGACAAGATCCCGTTCTGGAGGGCGATCGGCGACCGGGTGCACGGTCACAACTGTCGGTTCTTGATGCAGCTCAGTCATTCGGGCCGCCAGCAGGACATGGGCGGTGCTGAAAACCTTTACAAAAGGGGACTGAGCTCAACGAACAAAAGCGATTACTTTCACGGCCTGCTCGCCGAAGCGATGAGCAGGGATGATATTCGCACTGTCGTCGAGCAGTTTGCCCAGGGCGCGCGCCGGGCCAAAGAGGCCGGTCTCGACGGTGTCGAGCTGCATGGCGCCAACGGCTATCTCATCACGCAGTTTCTCAGCAGCGGCATCAATGACCGCACCGACGAATATGGCGGCGACTGGGAAGGGCGGGCGCGGTTCGTGCTGGAAATCGTTCGCGCCATTCGCCGCGAGGTCGGTCAGGACTTTCACCTGCAGATGAAGATCAACGGGGTCGATCACAACGACTGGCTCTATCCCTGGATCAGGAAGGGCAATACGCTCGACGAGACGGTCAAGATCTGTACCCTCCTCCTGGATGGCGGCAAGGGTGTCGATGCCTTCCATATTTCCAGCGGGTCGACCTTCCCGCACCCCCGCAACCCGCCGGGTGATCTGCCCCTGAACGACCTGCGGCGCTGGTATGACGGCATGCTTTCGCAAGGCACAAGGGCGCGTTTCAACTATTCGATCTTTTCGAATCCGGTCCTGGGACCTGCATTTGTGGCCTGGTGGCGTTTCCGGCGGGGGAAAGTCATCGAAGGCATCAACCTCGATTATGCCCGCGCTGTCACGGAAGCGGTCCGGGGCATCGATCAAAGCGTCAAGGTTCTCTGTACGGGCGGTTTTCAGCATGCCGATGTGATCGGCGAGGCGATCCGCAGCGGCGCCTGCGATGCCGTCAGCATGGCAAGACCGTTGATTGCCAACAATGATTTGCCGAAGATCCTCAAGACCCAGAATGGCCCGGACAAAGGCCGCGAGTGCACCTATTGCAACAAGTGTCTTCTCAATGATCTGGAGAACCCTCTCGGCTGCTACGAGGTAAAACGGTATCCCGGGGCAACGTTTGAGGCCCGTCATCAGCACATGATCGACGAGGTCATGTCGGTGTTTACGCCGCCGGCCTTTGCGGGAAGCGTTGTGGCGACACCACCTCAGGCGGTGGAGGCGGAGCCATGAGTGATCTCAACGATCCGCTGACCCCGGTCGAGATCGTCCTCGGGCGCAAGCGGAAAATCGTCGTGGTGATCGCAGTGCTTGTGCTCGCAGCGATCGTCTACTGGCTCGTTTTCGTCAACCAGTATGTCGTCGCGTTCCGAAACCAGGAAGATCATTTCCTCTACGGCTCGATTGGCAGCGAGGCATCGACCGGGCCACCCTACTGGGTCTTCAAGGCGCTGCCGGTGATGTATGCCGACAAGCTTGGGCCGGCCGGATGGGGTCATTTCGGCATGCTTTACGAGAAGCCGGGCGACGACCTGCCGATCGGCGTCTCCAGGCGCATCGTGTCCGGAGTCGATCGCGTCTGGCTGAACTGCTCGGTTTGTCATGTCGGAACCTACACGCTTCCGAACCAGACGGAGCGGCATCTGGTCTACGGTGCACCTTCAAACAATTTGCGGCTTCAGGAATTCATTCTCTTCTTCATCGACCTCGGGTCGGATCCCGGGTTTACCGCCGACCGGCTGATCGCCGCGATCAACAGTCCAGAAGTCGGCGGTCATCTCAATGCGTTCGAGCAGGTGGTGTATCGCTATGTGATCTTTCCGCGCCTCCAGGCGGCATTCGCAGATCTCGGCAAACGGCTGACATTCGTTGCGCGGCAGGAGAAATGGGGACCCGGGCGGGTGGATACATTCAACCCCTATAAAAGCCTGCAGTTCAACTTTCCGATGGACGCTGCATCGATCAGTGATGCAGCGCTGAACGGAAGCTCCGATTATCCGTCGATCTGGCAGCAACGCCCGCGGGAGGGAATGAACCTTCACTGGGACGGCAATAACAATTCGGTTGCCGAGCGCAACCTGAGCGCAGCACTCGGCGCAGGTGTGACACCGGTAACGGTGGATCGATCGTCGATCCGCCGCATCGAACAATGGATGTGGGATCTTCCCGCGCCACAGTTTCCGGCAAAGGTAGATGTCGACGCTGCCGAGCGCGGCAGGGAGGTGTTCTCGGATACCTGCGCCGGTTGCCATGGCATGAAGACAGGCGGAACCTATTCCTACAATACCGATCATTTCAAGCGGCT
This sequence comes from Neorhizobium sp. DAR64872/K0K18, assembly GCF_050500175.1. Taxonomy (NCBI): domain Bacteria; kingdom Pseudomonadati; phylum Pseudomonadota; class Alphaproteobacteria; order Hyphomicrobiales; family Rhizobiaceae; genus Neorhizobium; species Neorhizobium sp. DAR64872/K0K18. The sequence continues at coordinate 749,387 of NZ_CP191445.1, read as the reverse complement.
CGGCCAGACGGTCGCACTGGCCGATATCGCGACGGATCGCGGCCGCTGGGCCTCCTACACACCGGATTTTGCGGCCGCACAGAACCAGCTCTATGCGGGCTATCCGTGGCGTTTCAAGCGGTTCCACAAGACCAACGGCTATGCGAACCATCCCCTCGACGGGATCTGGGCCCGCTCGCCCTATCTGCACAATGGGTCCGTACCGACGCTGCGGGATCTGCTCGAACCCTCGTCGCAGCGGCCGGCCCGGTGGTATCGCGGCAGCGAGGTGCTCGACCTGGCACGGGTCGGATATCGATCCGACGATGCGGCACCGGGAGATCAGCTGTTTCTCTATGACACCTCAAAAACCGGCAATTCCAACCGCGGACACGAGGGCAAAGCTTATGGCACGGAGCTTTCCGGAGCCGATAAGGATGCCCTCGTCGAATACATGAAGACGCTATGATCAGGACCCGCTCGCTCAGCACCTGGAAGGCCCGTCACGCTATCGTCGTATGGATCGGCGTGATCCTGAACCTATGTTTCGTGCTGCCTCTGATCTTCTGCCCGGAATGGCTGCTTTCCCTGTTCGGCATCGTCGTCAACCAGGTGATCTGGGCGCAGTTCGCGGGCCTCCTGCTTGGTATTCTCTCCATCTTCTATATTCCCGCGTCGATCGATATCGACCGCTACCGGATCTTTGCCTGGCTGCAGGTCTTTCCATCGCGCACAGCCGGCGTCGTGTTCTTCCTCCTTGCCGTGACGGTGTTCGACCAGCCGATCGGCTATATCACCGGTGTCCTTCTCGATGGTTCGGTGGCGATCCCGACGCTGATCTGCCTCCTCAACATCAGTCGCCTGGAACAGGAACTCGCCGACGGGGGCCGCTCATGAGCGCGCGCAAAACCCGGCTGTTCTGGAAAGCGCTTCTGGCGCTGCTGGTCGTCGTCGTGGCGGGTGCGCTTTCCGTTTATCTTCTTCTTTTCCGCCCGGTTGCCGCCCCTCGTACGGAGGATCTCGCCCGGCTTTTCAATCACGGCTCGATCGGCAATGAAGAGGTTCAGGGCCTGCCCTACTGGATCTGGCGCGTGCTGCCGCAGATCTTTCCGGAGCATGTGCCGAACGGCAAGGATGGCTACGGTGCCTTCGGCATGTACTGGCATGCCGGAGACAAGGTGCCGATCGGCTTTTCGGTGACGACACTGGGTGTCATCGATCGCGTCTCGCCCAACTGTGCCTTCTGCCATCAGGGCAGCTACCGGCTGAAACCCGATGAGCCTCGCGTGCTGGTCTCGGCCGGTGCCGGAACGCGCGTTGATCCGCAGGCCTATATCCGCTTCCTGATCAAGGTCGGTGCCGATGCCCGCTTCACCGCGGACCGGGTGATGCGGGAAATCACCACGATCTACGACATGCCGCTTTATGAGAGGTTGCTCTACCGTTTCGTTCTGATCCCGGCAACCCGCAAGGCATTTCAGGATCAGGCACGGCGGTTCGCTTGGCAGGACACTCGACCCGATTGGGGCCCGGGCCGCATCGATCCTTTCAACCCCGTCAAATTCCAGAACCTTGAGCTCCCGGACGACGGCACGATCGGCAATTCCGACATGATGCCGCTGTGGAACATGAGCGAGCTTGCCCCGACGAACATTCGCACCTTCTCGCTCCATTGGGACGGGTTGCAAACGGATGTGCGCGAAACCGCGGTATCGGGCGCCATCGGCGATGGCATGAGTTCCAAAACCGTTCTGCGGACCCAAGAAAACCTCGACCGGATGATCGCCTTCACCTCGGTGCAGCGGCCGCCGCCTTCGCCGTTCAAGAGTAGTCGTGAGACGGACGATCCCCTTCGGGTTGACGCCTCCGCCGTCGATGCGGGGCAGGGGGTCTACCAGGCGCAGTGTGCCGTTTGCCATGACACGAACGGTGCGCGCTACCGATCTCCGATCCCGATTGTCGAACTCGGAACGGATCGGCATCGCATCGACATGTGGAGCCCCGCGGCGAAGTCCCGATATGCCGATTACGAGACTGGCTACCGGTGGGGGTTCACGCATTTCCAGAAGGCGGAAGGCTACGTGGCCGTCGATATGGCGGGCCTGTGGTTGCGCGGGCCATATCTCCACAATGGCAGCGTTCCGACGCTTGCCGATCTCCTCAAATCGCCGGAACAGAGGCCGAAGCAGTTTTATCGCGGCTCCGATCTCGTCGACACGGTGAACGGGGGTTTCGTCAGCGCCGAGCGACCGGAAACGGGCGGGTTTCTCTATGACACGAGCCTGCCGGGCAACGGCAATGGCGGCCATCTCTGGGGCACGGACCTGCCGCAGGCCGAAAAGGACAATTTGCTCGCCTATCTGAAGACACTTTGAAACCGGGGAGGGGGACGCATGCACGGTTGGACCAAGAAAGCGAAGCGTTTCCTCTTCTGGCTGGTCACGGCCGCTGTCACTTTGGTGGTGATCGTTCTGTTTGTGGCCGGCTTCGTCGTCTGGTCGCTCATCCAGCCGCCATCCGATCAGTTCGGCAAGGTCGAGGACGAGGCCAAGCTTGCGCGGCGCGACGTGTCCAGTCTGCCAGCCGCAACAGAGCCCTATTTCGCCGAGATGGACAAGGGTCTCCTCAAGGGGATTGAGGGAGGGGAGTACCCGCAGGAAATCCGCCAGATTGCAGCCGCGACGGGGCTTGACCCCGAGGCGATCCGACAGGCGGCAATCCGCGGTCAGAATGCCTGGATTGTCTGGACCGGCGGCAATGATCGCTTCTGGGATTTTGCCGCGCGCAACACGATCGGAGCATTTGATCTTCTGAAGACGGTTTCCTCGCATCCGAGCCAGGCCTATGGCCGCGACAATCGCTTTCGGTATCTCGGGCTCGTCAATGAGCCGGGCTTTGACGAGGCGACGGGACCGGACCCGAAACACTTCGGACTGTGGCTCGACCAGCGCCGGACTGACACGCCTCCCGATCCGTTCGGCGGCAATCCGGACGCGGACAGGCGATACCCAGGCGTGGAAGTGGGTGCGCGGGGTAAACCGGTTGAGTTTGAAGCCCGGGAGGTGACCCTGCCGGTCGGCTCCTATTACGGGGAACCGACCGGCGTCATGGGGCTGCGCCTGTTTCCCAACCCGGATTTCGACTTGAAGGCCTCGAAAAAGTGGGACCCCGACCGCTACTATAACGACCCTTCCTACTACAACGACAAGGATCTGGTGCGTCCGTACCGCGTCGGCATGTCCTGCGCGTTCTGCCATGTCGGACCGAACCCGATCACGCCGCCGGCGGATGTGGAAAGGCCGCAGTTTTCGCAGATCACCTCGAACCCGGGAGCGCAGTACTTCTGGGTGGACCGGATCTTCTTCTGGAACACGCAACCGCGCGGCGAGGACGATAAGCCGACCTCCAACGAAGGCAATTTCCTTTTCCAGCTGTTCCACACCAATCCGCCGGGCTCGCTGGATACCTCGCTCGTTTCGAGCGATTACATCAACAACCCTCGCACGATGAATGCGGTCTATGAGACAGTAGCGCGCCTTGGAATTGCATCCGGTACGGGCTGGGAGAATTTGACCGGCGACGAGCTGGCGAACAAGCAGTTTCAGGATTACTCGCAGACCGCGGCACTGCATGCCTTCTTCAACAAGCGGGACGGCAAGTCTGCTTCGATGCGGGTGCTGAAGGATGGGTCTGACTCCGTCGGCACGCTTGGGGCGCTCAACCGTGTTTACTTGAACATCGGGCTGTTCAGCGAAGAGTGGCTTCTGCACTTCCGCCCCTTCCTGGGTGGCCAGAAGATATCGCCAATCCGCGTTCCGGATGCACAAAAGAACTCCGTCTATTGGCAGGCGACCGAGACGATGACGGCCGACATGGCGATCTTTTTTCTCGTCACCGGTCGCTCCGATCTCCTCAAGGACGCGCCGGGCGGAAAGGAGCTGCTGGCCGCGCTGGATCAGCAGCAGGTAGCCCGTGGTCGTGATGTCTTCGCTGAAAACTGCGCGGCGTGCCATTCGAGCAAACAACCCAAGGCTCCGGCCGAATTCGGCGTTGGCGAGGGCATCTGCGAGGGCGGCGGCGCGGGGCCGCAGTACCGTGAATGCTGGGACCGCTACTGGGCCTGGGCACAATCGGCGCAGTTCAAACAATTGATGCGTGCGCAGGCCGAGAAACCGGACTTTCTCGTCGACAACTATCTGTCAAATGAACGAAGGGTGCCGATCGATCTGGTGCGCACCAATGCGTGCAGTGCCATCGCCACCAATGGCCTGGCCGGCGATATCTGGGATAACTTCACCTCGTCGACATACAAAACCCTGCCTGCACCGAAGGAAGTGACGGTGCACCATCCGGTTTCGGGTGCAGCAACGCCGATGCAATCACCTGGTAACGGACGCGGCTATTTGCGACCGCCTTCGCTGATCAGCATCTGGTCGACGGCGCCCTATCTCCTCAACAATTCCGTCGGGCACGAGATCCCCTATTCCTATCCGCGTTATGGCAAGGATACGGAAAGCGGGCCGGTTGGGACGTCCGGTACGCAGGCGAACTCCGGCAACGGAAACTACCCACGATCTCCCAGCGCCTGCCCGGCTGCGGATCCCAAAGACCCCTACATGCCCTGTATCGAAAACCGGCTTTCGGCCTTCGACACGTCGATCCGGCAGATGCTTTCACCGGAAACGCGGCGGATGGACAAAGCGACCGAAGAGGCCGTGCCAGGCTATATCTATCGTACCAGCGCTCCTTCCTGCCTGATCATCCCAAAAGGCTTCGTGCCGGATCAGATCCGCCCCTTTAGCGGCTTGCTCAGCCGCATTGCGCCCTGGGCGTTCAAGGATGATGGATCGATTGCACTCGGGCCCTTCCCGTCGGGATTTCCGGTCAATGCGCTGGTCAATACCAAGCTTTTGCCGGATCATGACGAAGATGCCTGGCCCGTTTACAAGCGGCTGATCACCAATGGTCCCGGCCTGGTTTCGGCCTTCGCAGAGCTGGGCGGGCAATGCTCCGCGCAGGAACTGGCCGACCCGGCGGTGCGGAGCCATTCCGAGACGGTCGTGCGCGAGACCGGCCTGATCGATCGGCTCGTGACCCTCAGCAAGTGCCCCGATTACGTCGTCAATGCGGGACATGCCTTCGGCTCGGATCTGTCGCAGGCGGACAAGGACGCATTGATTTCATTTCTGAAGCAGCTTTGACATGGCAGGGAGCGAAGCGACCCACGACTACATCGTGATTGGCGCCGGTGCGGGTGGGGCGGTCGTGGCTGCGCGGCTTGTGGAGGCGGGGTGCACCGTTCTGGTGATCGAAGCTGGTGGTGATCCGCTCGCCGAACGGCCTTACAGCGATGCGGTTGCAGATGACGACCCCGATATGCCTCTGGCCGATGCTTATAAAGTGCCGGCGTTCCATGCTTTCGCGTCCGAACACGAGGGTTTGGCGCGTGATTACTATGTCAGGCATTATGAGGATACGGCCGTGCAGAAACGCGACTGGCGGTACTGCGATGAAAAGGGCGGAATTCTCTATCCCCGTGCACAGGGGCTGGGTGGCTGCAGTGCCCATCATGCGATGATCATCGTCAAACCGAATGCCTGCGACTGGAACCATATCCGCGACCTCACAGGCGACGAGAGCTGGCGAGCTGCGCATATGCAGACCTATTTCGAACGGATCGAACGCTGCCGCTACCGCATCTTTTTCTGGCGCTGGCTTTCCTTCCTCACGGGTCTCAATCCGACCGGACACGGCTGGTGGGGCTGGATGCAAACGGAACTGGTTTTTCCGCTGAGACCAATCCGCGACCGCCTGCTGTTGAGCTCGCTTCTGCGCTGTGTGCGCGCGGCAGCTGATGCCTTCGGTCATTCCGGGACGCAATGGGAGACGGCGGAAACCGATCCGAATGCGCACCGGGTCTGGAACCCCTTCGCAAGCGGCATCCGCATCGCGCCCCTTTCCACCCGCAGGCATGTGCGGCATGGGCCGCGCGAACGGTTGCTCGACGTCAAGGCGAGGTATCCCGACAGGCTCGATATCCGGCCGAGAACAGCGGTGGCGCGTATTGCGATTGAGGATAGGCGCGCCGTGGGCGTCCACGCGATCGATGCGAACGGCAACGAACTCTTCGTTGAGGCGCGGCGAGAGGTCATCCTCGCAGCCGGCGCTTTCGCATCGCCGAAGATCCTGATGCTGTCGGGAATTGGCGATGCCGCTCATCTCGCTCGACACGAGATCGCCGTCGTCGAAGATCTGCCGGGCGTTGGCCGCAATCTGCAGGACCGATATGAGATCGGCGTCGTCAGCCGCATGAACAAGCCCTGGGCGACGCTTAAAAAAGCAGCCTATTCGATCCGTGACGCAGAATACCGCAAGTGGCGGCGCTTTCGTCTTGGCAACTACACAAGCAACGGCCTGTTGTTTTCCATGGCGCTCAAATCGCGCGACAGCCTGAACGAGCCTGATCTCCACTGCTTTTCGCTGCTGGGTGATTTCCGCGGCTACTACAAAGGCTATTCGCAGCGGATCAGAAAGAAAGACTATCTGAGCTGGGTCGTGCTGAAGGCCTATACGGAAAACCGAGCCGGTACGGTGAGGCTGCGATCTTCGGACTGGCGGACAGACCCGGACATTCAGTTCCATTCGTTTGCCGAAGGCAGCGGTGATTACCGTCGCGATCTCGATGCGATGGTAAAGGGCGTCCGTTTCGTGCGCAAAGTGGCCGAAGGGATGGACGACCTCGTTGCCGAAGAGGAAGAGCCCGGCCGCTGGCGCGACAGCGACGAAGCACTGCGCAACTACGTGGCCGAAAACGCATGGGGTCACCACGCCTGCGGGACCTGCGCCATCGGGCCGCGTGACAGCGGCGGCGTGACGGACAGCCGGTTCAAGGTGCATGGCGTCGATGGGTTGCGGATCGTGGATGCGTCGGTCTTTCCCCGCATTCCCGGCTATTTCCTCGCCTGCGCGGTCTACATGATCGCCGAGAAGGCGGCCGACGTTTTGCTTTCGCCACCACAGGGAGAGATGGCGTGATGACGCAGGTTCAAGCACGCGGCTGGTCTCTCGTTCGGCAAGCCTATCCTTGGCTGAACGACAGGGTTGCGGATTTCGTTCGCGGCTGGCGACGTCTGGATGCGTGGGCCAACCGGCCGCTTCCGACAAGGCGACGCGCCTACTGGAAACTGCTCGCCCCGGACCGTTATCCCTGGTACGCGCCGGCGCTGTTTCTGGTTCTGACCGTCATGCTGGCGCTTGGCCCCACCATGGAAACCGATTGGCCGAACCTCATTCTGCTGGTGATCGGACTTGTACTTTTTTTGGGTCTCAACGCTCTTGCCGAGCGTCGCCAAGTCGCCAACAACTATCTGCTGACCGGGCAACTGACATGTCTGGTTGCGATGCTGGCATTGCTGTTGTGGAGTTCTCTGCCCGAGGTCTACGGAGAGATGGTCGCCGCACCCCGACTGCACGTGGGCGTGGCCGTCGTTCTTGCGATGACCGTCGCGCTTGCTGCTGCATTCGGTTTTGCCGCAGCGCTATTCAGGTCGACAGCCGATGGAGGATTGGCCGATGCCCTGCCAGAGGTGGAGCTGTTTCTTCCGAAGGATCGCTACAGTTTCGTGGGGGGCGGGGCGAAAGCTGCCTTCTTTTCCGCCTTGGCAATTGCTCCGGTTCGTTATCCGGTAGAACTCCTTCTGCCCGGGTCGCTGCTGACCCTGTTCGTACCCGACCATCTTCTTGCCCTGACTTTCCTTTTCGTCGGCGGGATCATGTGGATCTTGCTTTTCCTCGGCATTCTCTTCGAGCGGCTGATGGAAATCCTGAAGACGCTGGGCCGGATGTTTTTCATCGGTCCGCAGCGCGTGATTTCCATTCTCGTCATTGCCGTCGCCGGGGCACGGCTCGCGGAAATACATTTCATCACGTACCTCTTCAATGGCGGCAGCACGGGTTATGGCAACCCGGTCCTGATGCTTTACATCCTGCTTTCTTATGCGTGCGCCTGGTATTACGGATTTTGGACCGACCAGTTCGTTGCCCGCAGGCTCATGCGCATGCTCACACTCAAGCCCGACTGGCGCACCGCCATATCGGTCGCCTATCCCTACCACGGTGATCCGACACTCAGCCGCGTCGAAAGCGAAGGTCGCACGATCAGCCTGCATGGCGCCGGCCGCTTGAAGCTGCGGGGTCACTACGAAGACGGGTATGCCGGCGGCGGCACGGCGCTCCAGTTCATGACGCCCGCGGAGCTGATCGGTCAGTTCCGGCGCCAGATCGAGCTTCGCTCCCGCGACATAATAAAGGCAGACGATCTGCTGGCGAGCCTGCGCAATTTCGAGCGGGCGGCGGTGATCTATCCGGTCATCGTCGGAACGTTGGCCTTTGGCCTGATTGTCGGGCCGATTGTCCTGACGTTCTATTACGCGGTGCAACCGCCGGAGCTCACAGTCCATGCCGAGGGTGGGGGCGGTCGCGATGCTCTCGCGTTCATGAAGAACCAGGATTATGAAAATGGCGACTGCTCACCTCTGAAAGCGGGCATGCCTCGCATCGCCATCGCGGCTTCCGGAGGTGGTACACGCGCTGCGATCTATACCGCCTCGTTGCTGAGGGGCTTGGCGGAGGCGGGACATGTCTGCGACGTGGTGATGGCGAGCGGCGTTTCCGGCGGGAGCGCTGCGCTTGCGTATTTTGGCTTACACGAGGCGGAACTGCGCTCCCGCGGTGGCGTCGGCTTCATGGCTTGGGAGCGCTATTCGCGGGAAATGGCGCATCCTTATATTGAAGATGTCATCAATCGCGCCAGCGACCTGCGGATCACATTCGGTCGCTTTCAGTGGAGACGTTTTACATGCGGCGAGCCGGCGGTGCCGGATGGTTCTGTGAGCGGCATTGCACCAGCCCGCTCCAAACTCGGACATATCCTGGCGGAATCCTTCGCCTGCCGAATGGGGGCGGGAAAGATGGGCGACGTCTCGTTTGGATTGATGCTGAATTCGTCGATCGTCGGATCCTATCCCGATCCTGGAAATCCGTGCCGCCGAGGCGACGGGTATTCGCTGCCGGAACAGGCCAGCCGGTGCCAGGGGTTGCTGGATGGCGCGGGCGCGGGCGGGCGGCTTGTGCTGACCAACATCGGATCGACCCAGACGATGCAGGCAAATACGTCGCCCGGGATGGAAATCGTCACCATCGACGAACCCGACGTCTCTGTGTCACGGGCCGCAGCATTGAGCGCCAATTTCCCCCCTGTGTTTCCGGATGCCGCCGTGGATATCATGCCGAGCAGCGGCACGGCCAAACGCTATTGGGTGACGGACGGCGGGACGGTCGAGAATCGCGGTACAGTGACCATGTATCGTGCCTTGCGCGATGCGGCGAGACGAGAACCCAAATCTTGCGGGTGCGGCAATTCGCCAAGGTTCGCCCCGCTCCACGTCATCGTCGCGGATGTTTCCGCTCTCGCGGGGCCCTATAGCGAAAGTTTCGGTTTCGACTCTGTGCTTGGAGCCGGTGGACAGCTCGGGCTCGGCATGGAAGCGGAACTGCGCGCCGACCTCAAAACGCTCTACGAAACGACCCACTGCAGCAAGATCTACTTTCATGACATCGTGATACCGCCGGTTTTTTCGAGCAATGGAGGCATCGGAACGCACTGGCTGCTGCCGGGCTCGATGACGTTTCGCGATCCCAACCATTCGGGCGAACAGGTTACGCTCCATGCCGAGGACGTCGAAAAACTCGTGTTGTCTCTGCACAGCAGCCGGGCCTTCACCTATCAGGACAACGCGGGCGTCAAGAGGGTCTTGGGTTGGGCGCAGGATGGTCCCGGTAACCGGCATCGTGCCAATTGGGTCAGGCTGCTCGACATGTTGAACGGAAAGCTGCCGCCTCAACTCTGACCAGTGGTCTTGGACCTATCGTTCCTTCACCGCCTCCATGGCAACCGAGGTTGAGGTGCTTGCCACAAATGGCAGACTGGAGATTTTTTCGCCAAGCACTTCGCGATAGCGGCGGATGTTGGGTGTGCGGATCTTCAGGAGGTAATCGAAACGTCCGGCTATCATGTGGCACTCCTCGACCTCGGGAATTCGCCATACTGCTGCGTTAAACGCGTTGAGTGCCGTTTCGCGCGTATCGGACAGTTTCACCTCTGCGAAAGCCACATGGTCGAGGCCGAGTTTCTTCGGGTTGAGAACGGCGCGAAAGCCGAGAATGAAGCCATCCTGCATCAGCCGCTTCAGGCGCGCATTCACCGGGGTCTTGGACAAGCCGACTTTGTCGGCAAGATCCGTCACCGAGACCCGGCCATCGCCGACAAGGACATCCATGATCTTCCGGTCGAAGTGGTCGATATCCCCAGGTCTATCGCTCTTCCTCTCCATTTTCTCTGTCCTCCTCCCGAAACGTGGTGAATTTCTCCAAATTCTACCCATTTTCAGAGAAGCTATATAGAGCAGATTCGATTATTTTTCTCGCACCGCGGGATCGTCGCTGATCCGCTAGATTGGCTTGATATTCGGGAGGCGGAACAATGGCATCTGCGACGGAACACAACACATTCTTGCCTGGCTCTTTGGAGACCATGCCCTTTGAAGATTTCGCCCCGCCGATCCGGCCGCAGTCCGATTTGCGCAAGGCCATCACAGCGGCCTATCGCAGACCTGAAATCGACAGTGTGCTGCCGCTTCTCGAGCAGGCAACACTGCCCGCCGACCTCGCTGACAAAGTCCGTTCGACAGCGCGCGATCTGATTGTCGCGCTGCGCCGCAAGGCCAAGGGCTCGGGCGTCGAAGCGCTTGTGCAGGAATACTCGCTTTCCAGCCAGGAAGGCATCGCCCTGATGTGCCTGGCTGAGGCGCTGCTGCGCATTCCGGATATGGCGACGCGCGATGCGCTGATCCGCGACAAGATTTCCGGCGGAAATTGGAAGTCGCATGTGGGCGAGGGCCGTTCGCTCTTCGTCAACGCGGCGACCTGGGGACTTGTCGTGACCGGCAAACTGACCTCGACCGTCAGCGACCGCAGCCTTTCGGCGGCCTTGACGCGTCTGATCGCCCGCTGTGGCGAACCGGTCATCCGCCGCGGCGTCGATATGGCGATGCGGATGATGGGCGAGCAGTTCGTCACCGGTGAGACGATCGAGGAAGCACTGCGCCGCTCGCGGACCATGGAGCAGAAGGGCTTTCGCTATTCCTACGACATGCTTGGCGAGGCAGCGACGACAGGAGAGGACGCGGAGCGCTATTACAAGGATTACGAGAAGGCGATCCATGCGATCGGCAAGGCCTCTGCCGGACGCGGGATCTACAACGGCCCTGGCATTTCCATCAAGCTCTCGGCACTTCATCCGCGCTATACCCGCGCCCAGGCTGGCCGCGTCATGGAAGAACTTCTGCCGCGCGTGAAGGCGCTGGCCGCCATTGCCAAGTCCTACAATATTGGTCTGAACATCGATGCGGAGGAGGCCGATCGCCTCGAACTGTCGCTCGATCTTCTGGAGGACCTCTGCTTCGACCCTGCTCTTTCCGGCTGGGACGGCATCGGCTTCGTGGTGCAGGCCTATGGCAAGCGATGCCCGTTCGTGCTTGATTTCATCATCGACCTCGCACGCCGTTCCAACCGCCGCATCATGCTGCGTCTGGTCAAGGGCGCCTATTGGGATGCGGAAATCAAGAAGGCGCAGATCGAAGGCCTCGAAGACTTCCCGGTCTTTACCCGCAAGGTGCACACGGATGTCTCCTACATCGCCTGCGCCCGGAAACTGCTCGACGCACGCGACGCCGTCTTTCCGCAATTTGCATCACACAACGCCCAGACGCTTGCCACGATCTATCAGCTGGCCGGACCTGATTTCAAGGTTGGCGATTACGAGTTCCAGTGCCTGCACGGCATGGGCGAGCCGCTCTATGAAGAGGTCGTCGGTCAGGCAAAGCTCAACCGGCCGGCCCGCATCTATGCCCCGGTCGGGACGCACGAAACGCTTCTAGCCTATCTCGTCCGCCGTCTCCTGGAAAACGGCGCGAATTCGTCCTTCGTGAACCGGATCGGCGATGATCAGGTTTCGATCGACGATCTGATTGCCGATCCGGCTGCCGTCGTTCGCGCCATGCCCGTTCCCGGGGCCAAACACGATCAGATCTCGCTGCCCGCCGACCTGTTCGGCAAGGACCGTCAGAACTCCCTAGGGTTCGATCTCGCCAACGAAACGACGCTCGCCTCGCTTGCGGCAGTTTTCCAGGACGGCGCCCGGGCTCCCTTCACGGCGGCACCGGAGCTTGCTGATGGAACTTCATCAGGAGAAACGAGGCCGGTGCTCAATCCGGCTGACCATCAGGATGTGGTCGGCTCAGTCACCGAAGCAGGCGTGGAGGATGCGCAAAAGGCAGCGGCTCTCGCAGAGGAGGCTTTTGCCGAGTGGCAGTCCGTTGCGCCGCAGGAACGGGCGGCCTGCCTCGAAAGGGCTGCCGATGCCATGCAGGAAAGCATGCCTTCCCTTCTCGGCCTGATCATGCGCGAGGCCGGAAAATCCCTGCCGAACGCGATTGCCGAAGTGCGCGAGGCGATCGATTTTCTGCGCTATTATGCGGAACAGGCCAAGCGCACGCTGGGGCCGGGGCATAAGGCGCTCGGGCCGGTGGTCTGCATCAGCCCGTGGAACTTCCCGCTGGCAATCTTCACCGGTCAGATCGCGGCCGCTCTCGTCGCTGGCAACAGCGTGCTGGCAAAGCCTGCCGAAGAAACGCCGTTGATCGCAGCGGCAGGCGTGAAACTTCTCTATCAGGCCGGCGTACCACGCGGCGCGCTTCAGCTTTTGCCGGGTGATGGAAAGATCGGCGCAGCACTCGTGGCCGCCCCCGAAACACAAGGCGTGATGTTTACCGGTTCAACCGACGTCGCTCGCCTGATCCAGGCCGAGCTTGCCGGCCGGCTGTCGAACGCCGGAAAGCCGATCCCGCTGATTGCCGAAACGGGCGGCCAGAACGCAATGATCGTCGATTCCTCGGCTCTGGCCGAACAGGTGGTCGGCGATGTCATCGCGTCCGCCTTCGACAGCGCCGGTCAGCGTTGCTCGGCCCTGCGTGTCCTGTGCCTGCAGGAAGACATAGCGGACCGCGTGCTGACCATGCTCCGCGGCGCCCTTGCCGAACTGACCGTCGGGCGCACCGACCAGCTGAAGATCGATATCGGGCCGGTCATCACAGCCGAAGCGAAGGGTGTTATCGACGGCCACATCGGTGCGATGCGCGCCAAGGGCCGGCGCATTGAGCAGGTCGCTATCCCCGCTGCAACGGCCGCCGGAACCTTCGTCGCGCCGACGATCATCGAACTGGACAGCCTTTCCGACCTCGAGAGGGAAGTGTTCGGACCTGTCCTCCACGTCATCCGCTATCGCCGTGAGGATCTTGACCGGCTGAGCGACGATATCAACGCCACCGGCTACGGACTGACATTCGGCCTCCACACGCGTCTCGACGAAACGATTGCGCATGTGACGAGCCGTGTCCGGGCCGGCAATATATACGTCAACCGCAACGTCATCGGTGCTGTCGTCGGCGTGCAGCCGTTCGGCGGACGCGGCCTCTCGGGCACGGGGCCCAAGGCCGGCGGTCCGCTCTATCTCGGCCGCCTGCTGCAGCAGCCGCCGGTGCCGCCGCGCCACAGTTCGGTTCATGTCGATCCGGCGATCTCGTTGCTGGCCGAATGGCTGCGCGCCAAGGGCAAAACCGAGGACGCCGAAGCGATCCGCGAACTGGGTGGCGAATCAGCTCTCGGCATGTCGCAGGAACTTCCCGGCCCCGTCGGCGAGCGCAACACCTATAGTCTGCATCCGCGCGGGCGCATCCTGCTCGTGCCGCAGACAGAGGCGGGTCTCGTTTCCCAGCTGGGTGCCGCGCTCGCAACAGGCAACAGCGTCACCATCGACACGGACTCCGGCCTGGAGGGCAAGTTCTCCGATCTACCGGCCGAAATCGCTGCCCGGATCATCTGGTCTTCCGATTGGGCAAACCATGGACCCTATGCCGGTGCGTTGGTGGAAGGCGACGGCAATAGCCTGATCTCCGTCTCGCGCCGTATTGCCAGCCTTCCCGGCCCGCTGTTGCTGACGCAGGCGGCTTCCTCAGCTGACGTCGCCGGCATGGATGATCCCTATTGCCTGAACTGGCTGCTTGAAGAAGTGTCGGTCTCCGTGAATACGGCGGCCGCTGGCGGCAATGCGAGCCTGATGGCGATAGGGTGAGGACAGCATGGACGATCTTCAGACGGCGCGCGTCATCATAGGCAGCTACACGGAATCGATGCCGCATGTGGAGGGAAAGGGAAAAGGCGTCAGCCTGCTTTCCCTCGATTTCCAGACGGGCCGGTTCGAAGAGGTCGCGGCGTTTGAAGCGATCCGCAACCCGACCTATCTGGCGCTGGCGCAGGATGGAAACGTCCTCTATGCCGTCGAGGAACTCGACGACGAGGCGCAGGCGGGCGTGGTTGTTCTGCAGATCGATGGGGACGGCGGTCTAAACTTGGCGAAGCGCATCTCGGCGAGAGGTTCAGCGCCGTGTCATGTCTCGCTCGACAGTTCAGGGAAACGGCTATTCGTTGCCAATTACGGCAGCGGAAGTGCGGTCGCTTACGGTCTTGATCATCAGGGTCTTCCTAATGACGACGAGGTCATGGTGATCCAGCGGACAGGATCCGGCCCCGTCACCGACAGGCAGGAAGGCCCGCATGTGCACCAGGTTTTGGTCATGCCTGGCGATCGGCATGTTCTCGTTTGCGATCTCGGGACCGACGAGATCGCCAGATATGCATTCGGCGATCAGGGAATAGGCTCAGAGCCGGATGTCGTGCTGCACGTGTCCGGCGGTTCGCTGCCACGCCATATCGTCTGCTCGCAGGATGGTCGCCGGCTCTACGTCGCGCATGAGGCCGCCTGCTCTGTCGGGGCCTATGCCATCGAGGGAGACAATTTCACGCTCCTGTCAGAAACCAGCACAGTGCCGGCCGATTTTGCCGGCACGTCGTCCTGCGCGGCGATCAAAATTCATCCGAATGGCAGGTTTCTTTATGTCTCCAACCGCGGCCATGACACGATCGTCGCCTGTGAAATTCTGGCCGATGGCGGGTTGAGAACCCTCGGCTGGTATCCCACCATGGGTAGAACCCCGCGGGATTTCGCCATCGATCCCACCGGTCGCTGTCTCATCGTCACCAACCAGGACAGCCACTCGCTGGTCTGCTTTGAGATCAATGGGGAACACGGGACGCTGACGACCATCGGCGAGCCGTTCGAGATCGGCAGTCCCGTCTGCGTCCTGTTCGCCTGACGTCTAGACCGGCTGCAAACGACCGAAATAGGCGACGAAGGCGAGCACTCCGAGGCTAAGCCCGATTTCCGTGACGGTCGCGCAGACGAGGCTTCGATACATCAGCGGGCTGCGGTCGAGCAGCCGCACGAAGACGTAACGGTTGACGATCGCCAGCGCGACCATGGTTGCAACGATCAGGATCTTGGCCGAAAGCAGCTGCTGATAGGGCAAGGACCAGTTAAGCGGCAGGCCGCCGACGATGAGCCATGTGCTGAACAGCCCTGTCACGATCACAAGTGCCACGGCAACATGACCTGCCCGGGAAAAGCCGATCAAAGCGGTCGTGGCATCGTGTCGCGTCGACTGGTCCCTGAGCGCGGGGAGAAGCAGAGCGACCGGTAACAGCGCCCCGAACCAGAACCCGCCCGAGAGAAGGTGCAGCAGATCGTTCGCCCGGTGCAGCAGGCGCAACGGTCCATCGTGGATAGCGGCGTGTCCGGAAATCGGAAGGCTGGCGAGAGCGACCAAAGCCGCCAGCGCCGTCGGCAGGATTTTCGAGCGCGAGGAGGGCGTAAGGGCCGCGAACAACAGGCCTGCAGCAATCGCCTGCACTATCCAGACGGTGCCGATACTGGTCTGGGTTATGACCGTCCACAGTATACCGAGATCCGCCGCATCCTGCCAGCCGTCGCCGAGAAGGGCGGCGTTGAGCGGCAGAGATGCAACCGTCGCACCCGCTATCACAAGCACCGACAGGCCGCGGATCGGTGTGAGCTTCGCCCACACCGATTGCCTTAGACCGTCCGGCACAAAACCGGCGATATAGGTTGCGGCGCCCCAGAGGAACAGGGCGCCTGCGTAGAAGCCGAAACGGCAGACTACAATGAGGGTCTCAGCCGTTGTCACGGCTTCACGGTGAACGTGTAAGTGCCGTTGGTCTTGTGGCCATCGACCGAAAGCACATTCCATCTGACCGTATATGTGCCGGGCTTCAGCGGCCCGGTGACCGGCGCAGTCAGCGTCTTGTCAGCGTCTTTCAGCACGCCTTTGCCGATCTCGATCTCCTTGCCGTCGGGGCCGAGAAGGTGAAGCTTGCTGAACGGCAGGTTCAGGGCTTCGGAAAATGTCAGGTCCAGTTCTTCCGGCGATGCAACGGATGCCTTGTCGGTTGGGGTCGTCGATTTGACGCTGGCATGGGCAGCAGCCTGGCCAGCGGCGGCAACAAAAGCCGCGAGTGCAAGCGAAGCGATGAGTGTGTTACGCATGTGTTTTCCTTTAAGCGAAGGCGCGTTTGAGCGGCGGAACGAAGCGGACGACGATCTGGTCGAAGGCGATCATCGCGACGATCGCAATCCCGCTCATCGGAAACGCGATGGCAAAAACCAGCGTGATCAGCCACAGACCGAAATAGACGGAACGGCTCGGCGGCATCGGCGGGACGCCAAGGCGGCCGGATGGACGGCGTTTCCACCACATGACGACAGCGGTGACGCAGGTAAAGACGATTGCAAGGCAGGTGGCGAGCATCAGCATCTGGTTAAACCGACCCCATTCCTGGCCCATATGAACATTGACACCCCACGCGACGGCCTTTCCAGGCGCCGGATAGAGCGGATAACCCATGTCGACCAGCGGTGTTCCGGAATACTGATCAATATGGATCGTCCTTTCCTTCGAAAGGTCGTCAGGAAAGATGGAAGCTGTATAGACGCCCGTTCCTGTCCGCGGGATCGCCGTATCGAAACCCGGGGCTATGCCTAGATCCTTCGCGATCGCGACGGCCTTTCCGAGGCCTATCGGTTCGCCGGTCAGCGTACCCGACATCGGCACCGGCGCCTTTTCGACGCTCCAGCCGCTATTGGGCGCGACATCGCCCGTCACCTTCTTCGACACCGGCACGTTGTCCCAAAGCTCTGCCGGATAGCCGAGGCCCTTGTTGGTGAGCCAGGCCTGGACATTGCTGCCCCAGGTGTTCGACCAGAACATGCCTGTGGCGGCGAGAAAGAAGATCAGCAACCCTGAGAAAGCGCCGGTGACCGCGTGCATGTCGCGCCAGAACACCCGCCGCGAAGGATTTCCGCGCACCGTCACCACACCGCCGGTCTGTCGCCGCGGCCACCAGAGATAGATCCCGGTCGCGACCAGAACCATGGCAAAGCCGCCGGCGATCTCTGTCAGGATGTTGGGAAATGTACCGAAATAGGCGAGGCTGTGGATGCTTCTGACCACCTGATTGAACTCTTCGGCGGACGCGACCGTATCCAGCACGTCGCCATCGTAGGGATTGACGAAGACGAGCGTGGAGCCGGCTTTGGACGACACGGTGACTATGGCGCTCCGTGTTGCCGAAGCAGGGTCCTTGTAAGAGCGCGCCACCGAACCCGGGACGGCGGATGCGGCGACTTCGACGATCCGGTCCGGCGAAAGCGGCGAACCGGCGGCTTCCACCTGGTAGCGATATGCAAAAAACGTATCGTTGATTTCGTCCTTGAACAGGTAGAGCCCACCGGTGATGGCTAGGTTGAGCATGAAGGGAATGGCGAGAAGACCCGCAAAGAAATGCCAGCGCCATAGGGCGCGGTAAAGCGAAACGCTCGAGGCGTCGCTTTCCGCGGGTGAGGCGGAAGTTAAGATGGTCATTCGGTATCATCCTGATGGCAGGCGGGGCTGTGCCGATCTGCAACATTGAACAAGCCGCGGGCAAAAGCCGCAGCGGAGGCTCAAATGATCATCAGGCGAAGGGGGGTGCTCGGGGACCGGTATTCGGCGGATATAACTGGCGGGTGATCTCGCCCACCGGGAACGGATACCTGGCCAGTTCTTGGGCGAGGAATACCCGTTCTGCGTGGATCGGCGCGGGTGGCACCATGGCCGCGGCGCTGATGCGGCAGGCTTCGCAGTCGGTCTTGGGGCCTTGGCTATGGTGGTGTTGTCCGTCGCGGTCAGGCCGATCGCTGTTTGACGTGACGCAGAGCGTCGGCAGCGTGCCGTCCGGCAGCACATACTCGGCATAGTCAGCCGGATCGAAACCGGTGGCTGCAAGGGCATGCGGCTGATGCGAGAGGCCGAGAACAACAAGCGCGATGGCGCATAGAATGCGCACCGCCCATTGTTCCGATTTACCGACCAGCCTTCCCATCGCGTCCTCGTGCACGGGGTTCGATCTTTCGATAGCACACCCCGGCGCAAGTACAATGCGGCATACTGTACGCGTGATGACGAACGGGATCAGGTCAGATCGCTACCTGCTCTCCCAGCTCGACGACACGGTTGGGTGGGAGCTTGAAATAGGCGGATGGGTCGATCGCGAAATCGGCCAGCGCCATGTAGATCTGCTCCTGCCAGGCCGGCAACCCGGTATTGGGTGTGCTGACCAGGTTGCGCCGTCCCAGATAGAATGAGGTCTGCATGATCTCGAACTTGAAGCCCGCCTTCCGACAGAGCGTCAGCGCTCTGGTGACATTTGGCTCGTCCATGTAGCCGAAGGTGATGTCGAGGCGGATAAAACGCTTGGAGATGCGTTTCATTTCCACCCGTTCGCGATCGGGAACGTAAGGTTTGTCCTGCGTCCAGATTGTCAGGATGACGTTTTGCTCGTGCAGGACATGGTTGTGCTTGATGTTGTGCAGCAGGACTGCCGGCGTCCGGTTGGGAACGCTGGTGAGAAAGATTGCAGTGCCGGGAACCACGACCGGCGAATGATCGGATTCCTTTTCGATCATCGGAATGAAGACTTCCAGCGGGATGTCGTTCCTGGCGGTCTTGTCCTTGATGTATTTCGAACCCTTCGTCCACGTCCACATCAGGATCATGATGAAGAAGGCAAGCGCCACGGGCACCCAGCCACCGTCGTGGATTTTGAGAAGGTTTGCGGCAAGGAACACCGCTTCGATCAAGAGCAGCGGCAGCAGAAGTGCGCCGGCGATGAGGGCCGAGTATCCGCGCACCGCCCGCAGAAACTGGAACGACATCAGCGTTGTCACGACCATCGCGCCGGTGACCGAGATACCGTAGGCGGTTGCCAGCGATTCCGAATCGCCGAAGGAGAAGATCAGCACCAGGACGCCGATGAACAGAATCATGTTCACGGCCGGAACATAGATCTGCCCGGTATTGGTTTCCGAGGTGAACTTGATCATCAGCCGCGGCAGGAAGCCGAGATGCACGGCCTGGCGCGCAAGCGAAAACGCGCCCGTAATGACAGCCTGGCTGGCGATGACGGTTGCCATCGTCGCCAGAATGACCATCGGCAGCAACGCCCAGTCAGGATAGAGCAGATAGAACGGGTTCTCGATGGCGGCCGGGTTGCTCAGGACCAACGCGCCCTGCCCAAGGTAATTCAATGCCAGCGCGGGAAATACGAGGATGAACCAGGCGACACTGATTGGCTTGCGACCGAAATGGCCGAGATCGGCGTAAAGGGCTTCCGCGCCCGTCACGGTCAGAAATACCGCGCCGAGCACGATGAGACCCGCCCAGCCGGCGTGGGTGATAAACCAGAGCGCATTAATGGGGTTGAGGGCCTCGAGGATGGTCCAATCGTCGCCGATATGGATCATGCCACCCCATGCCATCGCCAGAAACCAGACGACCGTGATCGGGCCGAAGAATTTGGCAACTGCTTCCGTCCCCTTGGACTGGATTGCAAACAGGCCGACCATGATTGCGGCTGAGAGCGGCAAAACATAGTCGGAAAAGGCGGGCGTCACGAGCTTCATACCTTCAAGCGCCGACATGACCGACAGTGCGGGTGTGATCATCGCATCGCCGATGAACAAAGCCGAACCTATTAGACCTGCGAAGAACAGGACAGGCATGTAGCCGCCTGTCTTCTTCATCAACAGGGCAAGCAGCGACAGCGTGCCGCCTTCGCCGTCATTATCGGCGCGAAGCAGGAACAGGACGTATTTGAACGTGACGATGATCGTCAGTGTCCAAACCATCAGAGAGATCAGTCCGATGACATGTTCGGGCTGGACGCCATTCTCTGAAAATGGTCTCAGAGCCTCCCGGAACGCGTAGAGCGGACTGGTGCCAATATCACCGTAGACGACGCCGATCGAGCCCAAGAGCAGGACAAGAAATTTCCGGTGGCCTGCGGCTTTGTCGGCCGAACCGGCGGTCGAGGATGTCATGCGGACTCCAGTCTGAGGGTTTTCCAACCGAACAAGCTTGAACGGTTTACTGCCGGAATAGACGCGTAAACACGTGTTGAACGAATTCGATCCACGCATTCCTATTTCATCTGAAGTCGCAGGTCGATATCCTTCAGCAGGCCGTCATTCGCGTGGTCACAGAAAAGCAGGGCGGAGTGATCCGCCCTGCTGGTGAAGGTCCGAAAGGTGTCTCGGAACCGGTTGTTCTTGTCGTCTATTCTTCGCGCTGGCCGGTGAAATTGAGCAGCAATTGGAAGATGTTGACGAAGTTCAGGTAGAGAGACAGCGCGCCCATCACGGCCATTTTCTGCTGGCTTTCCTGATCGTAGTTTTCTGCATACTGCTGCTTGATGTTCTGGGTATCCCAAGCAGTCAGGCCGACGAATACGACGATACCGATCACCGATACGGCAAACTGCAGGGCGCTGGAGCCGAGGAAGATGTTGACGATCGAAGCGATCATCACACCGATCAGACCCATGATCATGAACGAGCCGAACTTGGCGAGGTCACGCTTGGTGACGTAGCCGTAAAGGCTGGTCGCGCCGAACATGGTTGCGGCGATAAAGAAGGTGCGTGCGATGCTTGCGCCGGTAAATACAAGGAACACCGAAGCAAGGGACAGACCCATGACGGCGCAGAACGCCCAGAAGGTCATCTGCGCGGAGGCGGCCGACATGGACTGGATCTTGAACGAGAAGAAGAACACGAAGGCGAGCGGCGCAAGCATCACCACCCACTTCAGCGGGCTGGAGAAGATCGGCACGTAAAGCGCCGGCGTGGTGCCGACGATGAAGGCGACGATACCGGTGATGACGAGGCCAAGCCCCATGTAATTGTAGATGCGCAGCATGTGTTGGCGAAGGCCTTCATCGAAGACTGCGCCGGATTGTGCTGTCGTGGCGCCCCAGCGCCGGTCGTTTTCATACATTCGGAATCTCCTGTTGATCAGTAAAGGGAATTCTTGAGAAGCTCGGCCTCGTCTGCGAGGCCGATATCGGTCGTGCTCGACACCACGGCGTAAGCCACGTCGCCGATCTGCCACCAGGCCGCTTCGGCCTTCGGCATATTCATGTCCTTGATCGGCTCGACCGCGAAATGGCCAGGTCGCACGGCATAGAGAGATACCCTGATGCCATCGGCGGTGCGCATGCTCGCCTCGACGCTCGGGCCGTAATCCGAGGGAAAGATCTGCACGTCGGTCACCTGCCAGCCCTTTGGCAATTCGGGCATGACGATTGCCGTTGCGGCGCGGATGTCCTCCCGGTCGTAGGTCCTTGCTTCCGGCTGGGATGGCATTTTTTCGCGAACGAGCGACGTCTCGTGCGCCCGCACCGCGTTTTCGATCAGTGCTGGCGGCTGGACCGAAGCATTGACTTCGCTCGGACCGAACGGACCGATCGAGGAATTGGCAAACCATCCTGCCGAAACAAGCATGGCAATCGCCGCGACGCGCCTGAGAGCGGTGAAGGTGCGCCGGCTTTCAAGGCTCGCGGAAAGTCGTCTCGCCGCCTCGCGGGTCTCCGTCCTGCCATGCACGGCGTCATCGGTGAGAGCGAGCTTCAGCGTCGTCCGCATTCCGAGATCGGCCATGACGCGTGCGGCGTCTTCCGGGTGGCTGGACAGGTAGTTCTCGACACGCAGGCGTCCCGCCGCGTCGAGCTGGTTGTCCACGTAGGCGTCGAGGTCATTCAACACGACCGTTCCGGTCTCATTCATCTTTGCCTCCAACGATTTTCAGGTGGCCGCCACGCCCTTTGTCATCTTCCATGCTGCGCAGCCGAGCCCGCGCCCTCGATATCCGCGACATCAGCGTGCCGACTGGAATACCCAACGTGTCGGCGGCTTCCTGATAGGACAGGTCTTCCACCGCAACGAGGTGCAGCGCTTCGCGCTGATCCTCCGGCAAGGTCATGAAAGCCTCGCGAACCTGCTGTAGGCGAACCGAATGTTCCTGCGCTGCCGGATAGGACGGCTCGGTTGCGGTCGAGCCATCATCGGCAAACAGGTCGTCGCGGCGGCGACGGGCAAGAGCGTTGCGGCGACCGTCCAGATGCGTGTTGTGGACGATCGAGAGCAGCCAGTTCCGCAGATTTCCACCCGAGTGGAAGGTTGAACGCTTCTCATACGCTTTGACCAACGCGTCTTGCACCAGGTCTTCGGCGTCGACAGAGTTGCGCGCAAGCGAACGTGCGTAGCGTCTCAGCGCGGCAAGCTGTGCGATCACGTCGAATGAGCGTTTGTTCGGGTCCATACCTGCTTATACGAACGCCGGCCGGATTTTATTCCATTAGTCAGAAATTATTTTCGTGATTTTTTGCCCTTCAAAGACGTAGGGCAAACCCTCGTTTTGACGGCCAAGGGAGGTATGCGCCCGGTGCATGTCTGCCCTGACAATTCCTGCCTAGAAAATGAGCGGGTTTAGCGTATCTTCCATCTTGTCGAAACGATTTACCTCCTCCCAAATCGTCAGACACGCAGAACCCTCCCGCCTCCTCCCAGAGGTTTCTGCAGCAGAGCACCGGCACTCCTCCTCCCAGCCGTTGCTCTCGTCTTTTGAAGAGCCTGCCGCACCTCCTCCCGCGGCGGGCTCTTTTCGTTTTCACCCCATGGCAACGTCCTTAGGCGACCTCCTTCGTAAAGGCTGTTGCCTGCGCGCGGCTTTTGTCTCAAAGTGAAAGAAAACGAAAGCACGGGGACGAGATGCATCTGACGGACAGGCAGGCAAGGATCGTCGAGGTGGCGAGGATGACCGGGCGGGTCCTGGTGGAGGATCTGGCCACTCAGTTCTCCGTCACGCCGCAGACGATCCGCAAGGACTTGAATGATCTCTGTGAGGCGGACGTCCTCAACCGCATCCATGGTGGAGCCACGTTTCCGCGCAGCATCGAGAACATGCGCTATGAAGCGCGCCGCCAGATCGCTGCCGTCGAGAAGCAGGCGATCGGCGAGGCTGCGGCAGCCCTCATTCCGGACGGAGCGTCCCTGTTCATCAATATCGGGACCACGACGGAGGCCGTCGGTGAAGCGCTGGCCGCCCACAAGGACCTTATGGTCATTACAAATAATATCAACGTTGCCAACAGGTTGAGAGTAGTCGACGATATCGAGGTCGTCATTGCCGGCGGTGTCGTTCGCCAGTCTGATGGCGGCATCGTCGGCGAGGCGGCCGTCGACTTTATCCGGCAGTTCAAGGTTGACTATGCGGTCATCGGTGCGTCGGCCATCGACCACGACGGCGCTCTGCTCGACTACGATTTTCGCGAAGTGAAAGTGGCACAGGCGATCATTGCCAACGCCCGGCATGTGATCCTCGTGGCCGACTCGACAAAATTCGAACGAACGGCGCCGGTTCGTATCGCCCAGATCTCCCAGGTTCATACGTTCATCACCGACGCCTGCCAGTCCGAACTGATCCGTGATCTTTGCCATCAGACGAATGTTGCGCTGATCGAAACAGCCACCGCGGATGCTGCAACGCACGCGTCTTCTTTCGTTTGACATTCGAGATATTTTCACTCTAATGGGGCTAGCTTTCGATTTGCCGCTGCCGGCATGTCGAGCCGGGCTCTGTGAGGGGACAGGGCTTAGCGAGGGGATGATGAGTAAGGCAATTCACGACGTCTTTGTGATCGGTGGAGGGATCAACGGTTGCGGTATCGCGCGCGATGCTGTGGGTCGCGGCTATTCGGTCGCCTTGGCAGAAATGAACGATTTTGCCTCAGGCACGTCGTCAGGCGCCACCAAGCTTATCCATGGCGGGCTGCGCTATCTCGAACATTATGAATTTCGGTTGGTGCGCGAGTCTCTCATGGAGCGCGAAGTGCTCTGGGCAATGGCACCGCATATCATCTGGCCGATGCGCTTCGTTCTCCCCTATCACAAGGGTGGCGTCCGACCCGCCTGGCTGATCCGGCTGGGGTTGTTTCTCTACGATCACCTGGGTGGCCGCAAGCTCCTGCCGCCGACGGCAACGCTTGATATGCGCAAAGATCCGGCCGGAAAGCCTTTGAAATCAGTGTTTACGAAGGCCTTCGAATACTCCGATGGCTGGGTGGACGACGCGCGGATGGTGGTGCTGAACGCCCGTGACGCTGCCGACAAGGGTGCCCTGATCCTTCCGCGCACGAAAGTCGTTTCGGCGCGGCGCGAAGAAGGCATTTGGACGATTGTTACCCGAAGCACGGTCACCGGCTCCAGTCAGACCCACAAGTCTCGTATGCTGGTCAATGCCGCCGGCCCGTGGGTGGACCAGGTGATCCGCTCCGCCTTCGGCGAAAACGAAGCGCACCATGTCCGGCTGGTTCAGGGCAGCCATATCGTCGTCAAGAAGAAGTTCGACGACCCTCGCGCCTATTTCTTCCAGAACCCGGATAACCGGATCATTTTTGCTATCCCCTATGAAGAGGATTTCACGCTGATCGGCACGACCGATCGCGACTTCAAGGAGGATCCGAAGGACGTTCGGATCTCCGAAGAGGAAACCAACTATCTCTGCAAGGCGGCGAGCGAGTATTTCAAGGAGCCGGTGCGCAAGGAAGATATCGTCTGGACCTACTCGGCTGTCCGACCGCTGTTCGACGACGGCGCCTCGAAAGCGCAGGAGGCAACCCGCGACTATGTACTGAAGCTGGATACGGTCGGCCTCGGGGAGGGCGGAGCGCCGCTTCTCAACGTGTTCGGTGGAAAGCTCACCACCTATCGTCGGCTTTCGGAACATGCGCTCGAAAAGATCGGCGAAGCCATCGGCGTCAAAGGCAAGCCCTGGACCGCTGACAGCCACCTCCCGGGTGGCGATTTCCCTGCCCGCGGCTACGAAAGCGAAGTCGCTGGGCTGAAGGCACGATATCCCTTCCTGACCGATCGCCATGCGCGTAGGCTGGTCCGGCGTTACGGTACGAGGGCCGCGACTTTGCTCGGCAACGCTGCTCGAGCAGAGGATCTTGGGCATAATTTCGGCGGCGAACTCTATGAGGTGGAGGTTCGCTATCTTGCTGATCAGGAATGGGCGTTAAGCGCCGAGGACGTCCTTTGGAGGAGAACAAAGGACGGGCTACGGCTCGACGCTGACGAGAAGAGGGTTTTGGAGGAGTACATGGCCGCAATACCGGAAAGGATCGCCGGATAAGCGGCATGTGTTCCCGCTGTGAGGAGGCAGGGGAACAAGAATGTTGGAATTGCGAAAAGCTGCGAAAATGGTGGCGGGCGAATATCATATTCACCCGAAAGACCTTACGCTCGAGCGTGGCAGTCTGAATGTGCTGCTCGGCCCGACGCTTTCGGGCAAGACATCGCTGATGCGGCTGATGGCTGGATTGGACCGGCCGACAGAGGGTGCTGTCTATTTCGATGGAATAGACGTGACCGGCATGCCGGTGCAAAAACGCAATATCGCGATGGTGTACCAGCAGTTCATCAACTATCCGCTCCTGACCGTCTATGAAAACATTGCCTCGCCGATGCGCATTTCCGGCAAGGACAAGGCGACCGTCGACCGCGAGGTGCGCAAGGCTGCGGAACTCTTGCGGTTGACGCCCTATCTCGACCGTACGCCGCTGCATCTCTCCGGCGGCCAGCAGCAGCGCACCGCGCTTGCCCGCGCCCTGGTCAAGAACGCCAGCCTCGTGCTGATGGACGAGCCCCTTGCCAACCTCGATTACAAGCTGCGTGAAGAACTGCGCGAAGAGCTTCCCAAGATCTTTGCCCAGTCCGGCGCAATCTTTGTCTATGCGACGACCGAACCATCGGAAGCGCTGATGCTGGGCGGCAATACGGCAACCCTTTCCGAGGGCCGCATCACCCAGTTCGGGCCGACGATCGACATTTATAGAAGGCCGGCGGATCTGACGACCGCGAAGACCTTTGCCGATCCGCCGCTGAATTTCATCGAGGTGGTCAAGTCGGGTGGCGGGCTCCGCCACCGCGAAGGCGACGTTCTTCCCTTGCCTGCGCATCTTGGAACCATACCGGACGGTCCCCTGACGGTTGCGTTTCATCCACATCATCTGGGCTTCACGCAGCAGACCGAGAATTCGGCCCGCCTTGCCGCCCGCACGCAGATCTCGGAAATCACCGGTTCGGAAAGCTTCGTGCATCTTGAATATGACGGCGTGAAATGGGTCATGCTGGCGCCCGGCATTCACAACATTGATCCAGATACCGGCATCGAAGTCTTTCTCGATACCCGACATCTGATGGCGTTCGGCAGCGATGGCCGGGCAATCGCTGCGGCTGCGGCTTAGGGGGAAACATCATGGCACGCATCACCCTCGACCATATCCGCCACGCCTACGGCGCCAACCCTGTCGCCGACAGCGACTATGCGCTTCGCGAAGTTCATCACGAATGGAACGACGGTGGCGCCTACGCGCTGCTTGGCCCCTCCGGCTGCGGCAAGACCACGCTGCTGAACATCATCTCCGGGCTGCTGCAGCCGTCGCACGGGCGTATCCTGTTTGATGGCAACGACGTGACGGAAGTCTCGACACAGGGCCGCAATATCGCGCAGGTCTTCCAGTTCCCGGTCATCTACGACACGATGACGGTCTACGACAATCTGGCCTTTCCGCTGCGCAACCGAAAAGTACCGGAGGCAGAAGTCGATCGGCGCGTTCGCGACATGCTGGAGATCATCGATCTTGCCGATTGGGCCGACCGCAAGGCGCGGGGCCTGACCGCCGACCAGAAGCAGAAGATATCACTCGGCCGCGGCCTCGTGCGCAACGACGTCAACGCCATCCTGTTCGATGAACCGCTGACCGTGATCGATCCCCATATGAAATGGGTGCTGCGTTCGCAGTTGAAGCGGATCCACAAGCAGTTCGGCTTTACCATGGTCTATGTCACCCACGACCAGACCGAGGCCCTGACCTTCGCAGACAAGGTCGTCGTGATGTACGAGGGCGAGATCGTGCAGATCGGCACGCCTGCGGAATTGTTCGAGAAGCCCAGCCATACATTTGTCGGCTATTTCATCGGATCGCCCGGTATGAATGTCCTGCCGGCGCAGCTGAACGAGCGGTCTGTCGTGGTCGGCAGTCAACGAATGGACCTCAATGTGCCGCCGAAGACGAAGCTGGGCGACCGGATCGAACTCGGCATCCGTCCGGAGTTCATCCATCTCGGTCGAGAAGGCATGCCGGTGAAGATCAGCCGGATCGAGGATATTGGCCGACGGCGCATCGTCCGCGCCGAATTCGAGGGAAAGCCGCTTGCGATCGTCGCCGACGAGAATACCGAAATTCCGGCGGAAGCCCGCGTGAGCTTTGATCCTGCAGGTATCAATATTTACGCCAATTCCTGGCGCGTCGGCGGGGAGGCGTGAACGGCATGGAAAAGACCTATAACAACAAGGCCTGGTTCTTCGTTCTTCCGGTGCTGCTGCTGGTCCTGTTTTCAGCGGCGATACCGTTGATGACCGTTGTGAACTACTCGGTGCAGGACACGTTCGGCAACAACGAATTCTTCTGGGCAGGCACTGGCTGGTTTACCGAAATCCTGAATTCGGATCGGTTCTGGGCGGCGTTGCAGCGCAACCTGCTGTTCTCTGTCATCATTCTTGCGCTGGAAATACCGCTCGGCATCTTCATCGCGCTGAACATGCCGAAAAAGGGTCTAGGCGTCCCGGTCTGCCTCGTTCTGATGGCGCTGCCGCTGCTGATCCCGTGGAACGTAGTCGGCACCATCTGGCAGGTGTTCGGTCGCGTCGATATCGGCCTTCTCGGCCGCACGCTCGCCATCCTCGGCATCGACTACAACTATGTCCGGGATCCGATCGATGCCTGGGTCACCGTCATCGTGATGGATGTCTGGCACTGGACGAGCCTTGTCGTTCTCCTCTGCTATGCCGGTCTCGTGTCGATCCCGGATGCCTACTATCAGGCCGCGAAAATCGATGGCGCGTCGCGCTGGTCGGTGTTCCGATTTATCCAGCTTCCGAAGATGAAGCGGGTGCTGCTGATCGCCGTGCTCCTGCGCTTCATGGATAGTTTCATGATTTATACCGAACCCTTCGTCGTCACCGGCGGCGGGCCCGGCAACTCGACAACCTTCCTGTCGATCGATCTCGTCAAGATGGCGGTCGGGCAGTTCGACCTCGGGCCGGCCGCGGCGATGTCGATCATCTACTTCCTCATCATCCTGCTGATGTCGTGGATCTTCTACACGGTCATGACCAGCAGCGACAAAGACGCGTGAGGAGGACGGTTACGATGGCTCAAGTCAACACATTCAAGCCGGCGCGCAGCTACTCCTGGCTCGTCTCGACGATCTACATCATCTTCCTGCTGCTGCCGATCTACTGGCTGGTCAATATGAGCTTCAAGGAGAATGCCGAGATCACCGGTACCTTCTCCCTCTTCCCGCATAACCCGACGCTGCGGAATTACACAGTGATCTTCACCGATCCGTCCTGGTACAACGGCTATATCAACTCGATTATCTATGTGGGTCTGAACACGCTGATCTCGGTGGCGGCGGCACTTCCCGCGGCCTACGCCTTCTCGCGCTACCGGTTTCTCGGCGACAAGCACCTGTTCTTCTGGCTGCTGACCAACCGGATGGCGCCACCTGCGGTCTTTGCGCTGCCATTCTTCCAGCTCTATTCCGCCTTCGGACTGATCGACACGCATATCGCCGTTGCACTCGCCCACTGCCTGTTCAACGTCCCGCTGGCCGTCTGGATTCTCGAAGGCTTCATGTCCGGAGTGCCGAAGGAAATCGACGAAACAGCTTATATCGACGGCTATTCCTTCCCGCGCTTTTTCGTGAAGATCTTCATGCCGTTGATCGCGTCCGGCATCGGCGTCGCGGCCTTCTTCTGCTTCATGTTTTCGTGGGTCGAACTGCTGCTTGCCCGCACGCTGACGACGACTGCCGCGAAGCCGATTTCGGCCATCATGACCCGCACCGTTTCGGCGTCCGGCATGGACTGGGGCGTTCTGGCAGCCGCCGGCGTGCTGACGATCGTGCCGGGCGCGCTCGTGATCTACTTTGTCCGCAACTACATCGCCAAGGGCTTTGCCCTGGGTCGGGTCTAGAGGGAGAACGCACATGAGTTTTTCATGGATGGCCTGGACGCTGCCGACGACGCTTTTCTTCGTGACCATCTTCGCCTTGATTGCAGCGATGGGCATCTGGGAGTATTTTTCTCCGGGGGGAGCGCCACGGGTTGGGATCCTGCGCTTCGAGACAACGCGGGGGGACCGGCTCTTCATTTCGCTGCTTGGTGCAGCATTCATCAATCTCGCATGGTTGGGGCTGATCGGCCCCAATCTGTGGTGGGCTCTTGCCCTCGCTGTGGTCTACGCCGTCGGCGTTTTCCGCTTCGTCTGAAGGCAAGTTTGATACGGCGCGCGGGAGGACTGGCGCCGAAACGAAATCGCAATCGCAACTCTGGGAGGACATTATGCGACGGCATCTTTTGACAACGACAGCAGGCATATTGCTGGCACTGGCAGGCACGGCTCACGCCGGCATGAACGAGGCGAAGCAGTTCCTTGACAAGGAAATCAAGGACCTTTCTTCCCTCTCGCGCGCCGAGCAGGAAAAGGAGCTGCAATGGTTTATCGATGCGGCGAAGCCCTTCTCCGGTCTCGACATCAAGGTCGTCTCGGAAACGCTGACCACGCATGAATACGAGTCGAAAGTGCTGGCGCCAGCCTTCACGGCGATCACCGGCATCAAGATCACCCACGACCTGATCGGCGAAGGCGATGTCGTCGAAAAGCTGCAGACGCAGATGCAGTCGGGCGAGAACATCTATGACGCCTATGTCAACGATAGCGACCTGATCGGCACGCATTGGCGTTACCAGCAGGCCCGTTCTCTGACGGACTTCATGGCGAAGGAAGGTAAGGACGTTACCAATCCCGGCCTCGATCTCGACGACTTCATCGGCCTGAAGTTCACCACCGCGCCCGACAAGAAGCTCTACCAGCTTCCGGACCAGCAGTTCGCCAACCTTTACTGGTTCAGGTACGACTGGTTCAACGACGCCAAGAACAAGGCTGATTTCAAGGCCAAATACGGCTACGACCTCGGTGTTCCCGTCAACTGGTCCGCTTACGAAGACATCGCGGAATTCTTCACCGGCCGTGATATCGGCGGCAAGAAGGTCTTCGGCCACATGGACTACGGCAAGAAGGACCCGTCGCTCGGCTGGCGCTTCACCGACGCCTGGCTTTCGATGGCTGGCAACGGCGACAAGGGTCTACCGAACGGTCTGCCGGTCGATGAATGGGGTATCAAGGTCAACGAAAAGTCACAGCCGGTCGGCTCCTGCGTGGCGCGCGGCGGTGACACCAATGGTCCTGCCTCCGTCTATTCGATCCAGAAATATCTCGACTGGATGAAGGCCTATGCACCGCCAGCTGCCCAAGGCATGAACTTCTCGGAATCCGGTCCTGTCCCCGCGGGCGGCGAAATCGCTCAGCAGATGTTCATGTACACGGCCTTCACCGCCGACATGGTGAAGCCAGGCCTGCCTGTCATGAACGAGGACGGCACGCCGAAATGGCGTTTCGCGCCAAGCCCCCACGGCGTCTACTGGAAAGACGGCATGAAGCTCGGCTATCAGGACGTCGGTTCCTGGACGCTGATGAAGTCCACGCCCGATGACCGCGCAAAGGCGGCCTGGCTCTACGCCCAGTTCGTCACGTCCAAGACCGTCGACCTGAAGAAGAGCCATGTGGGCCTGACGCTGATCCGCGAAAGCTCGATCCGCCATCAGAGCTTTACCGATCGCGCACCGAAACTCGGCGGCCTGATCGAGTTCTACCGCTCGCCGGCACGTGTTCAGTGGTCGCCGACCGGCACCAACGTTCCTGATTATCCGAAGCTCGCACAGCTTTGGTGGCAGGCGATCGGCGATGCCGCATCGGGTGCAAAGACGCCACAGTTGGCGATGGACTCGCTTTGCGCCGAGCAGGAGAAGGTGCTCCAGCGTCTGGAACGCGCTGGCGTCCAGAAGGACATGGGCCCCAAGCTCGCCGAAGAGCATGACCTGGCCTACTGGAACAAGGATGCGGTCGCCAAGGGCAATCTGGCTCCGCAGCTGAAGATCGAGAACGAAAAGGAAAAGCCGATCACCGTCAACTACGACGACCTGGTGAAGAGCTGGGCTGACGCGAAGAAGTGATCTGACCGATCAAGGCTCCCGAAGGGGAAGCGGCGGCAAGAGACGACCGCGTCGAACATCATCGGCGCGGTCGTTTCGCGTTCGTCACTGTTGCGGACACACGGCAGAGCCTCCCAACCTGCCTTGATCCGGTCCTATGCCTTGTTCAGCTTGGCATCGACACTGATCGGTCCGGCTCCGGACGTGACGAAATACAGGAACACGAAGCAGAGCACGGCAGCGGCCATTACGCCGTTTTCGGGCGGGAAAATGCTTTTGGGAAAGTGGCTGATGAAGTAAGCCGCGGCCATTAGTCCGGACAGGAGGAATGCCGCTATCCGTGTCTGGAAACCGACCAGGAAGAGGAAGCCGCAGACAAGCTCAAAGAGACCCGCGATCCAGGGCAACGAGCCCGTGGGCGGCATGAAGGTACCGGCGTGGAAATGAAAGATTTTTGCCATGCCGAAGGAGAAGATGACAAGGCCGACGGCAATACGCAGGATGCTGAGAAGAACAGGCTGGTAAGCCTGGATTTTGTTGACCATTGGGAAGCTCCGTTAAATGTCGATGCTCTTCTGACATCGACCAAACGAAGGTCAACTGCACGTCTTCGTGAAACAGTTATGGAATGCGCGAGACCTCTAGAGCGCCGAAGCGTCTTCTCAAATGGTGACCGCGTTGACGATCATCAAAACGGGGACACAGCCCAAGGCAATTGCCCCAATCCAGGCCATCAGTATCTTCATGAAATACCGCTGCTGCATAAAGATCTCGTTGTATTCGTGAAGCATTAAGCACCCCTACGCCGTTGAAGGGAATGAACCACCTCTTCAGAAGCGAGTCGAGTGCAGCCTTGCAACAGACTGAATCAGACGTATACGCGGACCACGTCCTCCAACGATAAAGTCAATTCACTGCAGGTTGAGAGGCAGTTGAATCCCCTTGGGAACATGCGGCTTGCGAAGATTGGCAATCTCGATCCGTCCATAGATCTCCTTGCGTTCCTTGTCATGACGTTCCCTGAGCGCCTTCGACTGAGCCACGAGTGCAAGAGCACGGGCGACGACCTCTTCAGTTCTCTGCATGGCGTTCTCCTCAATGTTCTTTCTTTGTTCTCATTTTCGCCGAAGGTTGTCAACAGTATTTTCTTCCCGTGCCGAGGCTGGCGGTTTCGGCGCATCTGCTGTGCATGTCTGCACGTGTCAATTTCTGAACGAACTGATATGCCTCATCTCAGTCGGGCCTGATGGTTCGGACCCACAACATGGTTTTTCGGAAGGGAAACGGAATGCAGATCGGAATGATAGGCCTCGGCCGTATGGGCGCCAATATGGTGCGACGGCTCCTGCGTGATGGCCATGAATGTGTGGTATTCGATGTCAGTCAGGCCAATGTCGAGGCTCTGGAGCGGGAAGGGGCCGTGGGCGCCACCTCGCTGGAAGATATGGTCGCCAAGCTCGCGAAACCGGCGACCGTTTGGCTGATGCTGCCTGCAGCGATCACCGACCAGACGATCGAGAAGCTCTCGGGTGTCATGGCGGCCGGCGACGTGCTGATCGACGGCGGAAACTCCAACTACCAGGACGATATCGATCGCGCAGGGCGTCTTTCGGGCATCGGCCTCGACTATATCGATGTCGGCACGAGCGGTGGCGTCTGGGGTCTGGAACGCGGCTATTGCCTGATGATCGGCGGACCGGATGAAGCGGTGAAGCGCCTCGATCCGATCTTCCTGTCGCTGTCCCCGGGAGCCGGCAAGGAGGCACAGCGGACCTCGGAACTTGGCTATATCCATTGCGGCCCGGCAGGATCAGGTCACTTCGTGAAGATGGTCCACAACGGCATCGAATACGGCATGATGGCGGCCTATGCCGAAGGCCTCAACCTGATGAAGTCTGCCAATATCGGCAAGGTGGCACGTAGCGCCGATGCGGAAACCAGCCCGCTCGCCAATCCGCACTACTATCACTACGATCTGGACGTGGCCGAAATCACCGAAGTCTGGCGTCACGGCAGCGTCGTTTCGTCGTGGCTGCTCGATCTTCTCGCCGGCTCTCTGCACAACGATCCGACGCTTGACGCCTTCAGTGGTCGAGTTTCGGATTCCGGCGAGGGACGGTGGATGATGAAGGCCGGTATCGATACCGGCGTGCCGCTTCCGGTCCTGTCGTCCGCTCTCTTCCAGCGCTTTTCGTCGCAGGGTCACGAGCAGTATTCGAACCAGGTTCTGTCGGCGCTTCGGGCAGCCTTCGGCGGCCACTCTGAAAAGAAATAGGCTGGGTCATATCCCATACGAAATCCGGCACCCCTCGGGTGCCGGACTCTTTTGAAAAGCTCGATAGACTGGGCTTAGTCCTATTCTACCGTCTTTGTCTCGTAGAACGCTTTCGCATCGCTCAGGAATGCCGCCCTCGACGACGGGTTGGTATAGAACATGTGGCCGCCGCTATAGGTCTTCAGTTCTGCCCGGCCGGCTGCCAACTGTGTCGGCAGATGATCAAGCACGTAGCGGCTCACACCATAGGGTGTCAGCGCATCGCTGTGACCATGCGCGACCAGCAGGCGGAAGGACGGGGTGACCGACAGCAGGTCGCGGATGTCAGTTGAAGCGCTGGCAAGCGCGCGAGCATCGCCGCCCCGGCTGCCATTCCATTCCCACCGGCGGTTCACATCCTCGTTCAAAAGCGAGTAGGTCATGTCGCTTGAAAACTTCAGCTCGCCTTTCGCATAGGAGGTGAAGGCTGCACTGTAGGCACGGGTGTAGCCCTCCAGAATGGGATCGTCGTTGCGCCCATACGCATCCTCGGGATAGGCGTCCGGTACGGCATAGGATGCATCATAGGGGCTGACGACCCGGCCCGGTCCACCCATCTGCTTCCCGTAGACATCGCCGACCAGCCCGCGCGTTCTGGCAACGACATCTTTCGGGATACCCGTGAGACCAGCGAGCTTTCCATAGAAAGCCTCGGCTTCTTCGCCCGTCGGAGCAGCACCCGCCACTGTCGGAAGATAATCGCGCAACGCAAAGCGTTCGGCTTCGGCGAGCTTTTCAGGCGTGAAGCTTTTGGTACGCTCCATCTCGGCTGCCGCAAGCGAGGGCAGTTGCAGTGCGGCGCTCAGCGGATCGTCGGAATTGGCGAGGAAGCGGCCCTCGATGAACGGCGAGAGCATGATGATGCCGGAGGGGATGATGCCCTGGTTGTTCTTCATCGCGATCGCGACTTTCGCCGCGCGAAAACCTCCGTAGCTTTCGCCGACGAGATATTTCGGCGTATTCAGCCGGTCGTTCTTCTGGACGTAGAGGGAGATCACCTTGGCAAGGCTGTCGGCATCCTGACGGACACCGTAGAAATTCTTGGCGACATCGTCGCTGGCGGCACGGCTCCATCCGGTGCCAACCGGATCGATCATGACGAGATCGGTGAACGCGAGCCAGCTCTGCGGATTGTCCCTGATCTCAGGTGCGGTGCCGTCGTTGCCGTTCTTGCCGAATTCGATGATCCGCGGGCCCAGCAGCCCGAGATGCAGATAGGCCGATGCGGCACCCGGGCCGCCGTTGAAGGCGAAGGTGAGCGGACGACCCGGCGTACGATCCTTGGCGATATAGGCCGTGTAGAAGATCTTGGCAGTTCGGTTGCCGTCCTGGCCGAACAGGTCAAGCGTCCCGGCGGTCGCTGTATAGGGCAGATCGGCGCTGCTCCCGGTTTTGAGAACATGCTCGGTCGTGCTGTCATCGGGGATAAGCCCGAGTATGCCAGGGGGCTGTTGCGCCCCAACCGGGGCGGAAAGCGCAAGAAGCACCAGGATGGATGCAAGGATCCGGTAAAGACGCAAAGCTGTTTCCTCCGTGACGGCTATATCAGTCATGTAGGGCGGCATGACCCATCCGGGAAACTCAATTCCGCTTGAGGCTCAAGTCAGCCCGCCAGTCGTCCGCCCTGCAGAGGCCGTGGCGCACCTGTCGTCGTCGGAAAACTGATCGGCAGACCGCGTAGCACGCGCACTGCGAGGAACGCGAACAGTTCCGCCTCGACGGCATCGCCCCGCCAACCGAACTCGTCGGCAGAGACGGCCTCGACGCCGGCGCGTTGTTCGAGCATCGCCATGATCGTCGGGTTGCGACGTCCGCCACCGGCCACGATCAGCCGTTTCGGACGTCTCGGCAAGAGATCGAGCGCCTTGCCGACCGCTGACGCGGTGAAGGCTGAAAGTGTGGCCGCGCCGTCTTCCGGCGAAAGACCGTCGGCCATGGCCGCGGTAAACGAATAGCGGTCGAGCGATTTCGGATAGGGCGCCGTCATGTACGGATGCTGGAGCAGACGTGCCAGGCGCTCTTCATCGACCGTGCCCGAAGCACCAAGCGCGCCGTCCCTGTCCATCTCGCCAAGCCCGAGCGACTTGATGAAATCGTTGAGCGGGGCGTTGGCCGGGCCGGTATCAAAGGCGATCACCAGATCCTCGCCATCCCACCAGCTGATATTGCCGACACCGCCGAGGTTGAGAACGGCGCTATCTCCCGATCGATCGACGCCACGCAGCAGCGCCGCGTGATAGACCGCGGCAAGCGGTGCGCCCTGACCACCGGCGCGAACGTCCGCGGTTCTGAAATCATAGGCGACCTTGCAGCCCAGGATCGACGCCATCAATTCGCCATCACCGAGCTGCCGCGTGTCGCCGAGGCGTTCCCGGGTCGGTGCACGGTGGAGAACGGTCTGGCCGTGAAAGCCGACAATGTCGATATCGGCCATCGTCATGCCGGCGCTTTCAACAAGATCCTGCACTGCGCGCGATTGCGCCCGCGTCAATGCCTCCTCGGCCACGGCGAAGATCGCGGGCTCCGGTCCTTCGAATTCCCAGACGCGCGCTTGGGCGAGCGTTTCCTCGAGAAGAGACCGGATCTCGGGCGGATAGGGCGCCAACGTATAGGCGCCTGCTGTCTCCACCGTTTCGCCGTCGGTCTTCAAGAGCGCAACGTCGATATTGCCGTCGAGGACGGTCCCGGTCATCAGGCCGACGGCCCAGATTGGCTCCATTGGAGATCCCCCTCGAGTTCAAGCGACGCAATTACCCGGGAGTAACAGAGACCGCCATCGCCCTCAACGTCCGAAGCGGAATTCCTCAAGCGTCTCTGCCTTCATCTCGATCGAGAAGCCGGGCATTTTCGGCGGCTTATAGGCGGCGTTCTCGATGACGCAGGGTTCGAGGAAATGCTCGTGCAGGTGATCGACATACTCGATGACGCGGCCTTCCATCGTGCCGCACACCGCAACGTAGTCGATCATCGAGAGATGCTGGACATATTCGCAAAGGCCGACGCCGCCGGCATGCGGCCAGACCGGGAGGCCATATTTGGCGGCAATCAGCAGGACGGAGAGAACCTCGTTCAGCCCGCCCATGCGGCAGCTGTCGATCTGCACGATATCGATCGCACCCTCGGCGATGAACTGCTTGAACATGATACGGTTCTGGCACATCTCGCCAGTGGCAACCTTCACCAACCCGATCGCCTGGCGGATCTTTCGGTGACCGGCAATGTCATCCGGGCTGGTCGGCTCCTCGATGAAGAAGGGCTTGGAGAACGCGAGCTTGTTCACCCAGTCGATCGCCTGGTCGACCTCCCAGACCTGGTTGGCATCGATCATCAGGTAACGGTCCGGGCCGATCACCTCGCGCGCGATGGTCAGACGGCGAATGTCGTCTTCCAGATCGCGACCGACCTTCATCTTGATATGATCGAAACCGGCATCGATCGCTTCCTGGCAAAGCCTGCGCAGCTTCTCGTCATCATAGCCGAGCCAGCCGGCGGAGGTCGTGTAGCAGGGGTAGCCCTTGCTTTCGAGATTGGCGATCCGTTCCGGCTTCCCTGCCTCGGCTTTTCTGAGAATGGCAAGAGCCTCGTCGCGTGTGAGGACGTCGGTCAGATAGCGATAGTCGATGATATCGGCGATTTCTTCCGGCGACATGTCCGCCACAAGCCGCCAGACCGGCTTGCCTTCTTCCTTGGCGAGCAGATCCCAGAAGGCGTTGACGACGGCGCCGGTCGCAAGATGCATGGCGCCCTTGTCCGGGCCGATCCATCGCAACTGGCTGTCGCCGGTCAGGTGCCGCCAGAATTTACCCGGATTGGCCTTCATCACCTCCGTATCGGCGCCGACCACGAGATGGCGCATCGCCTCGATCGCCATGCAGCAGATGTCGTTGCCGCGGCCGATCGTGAAGGTCAGGCCGTGTCCTTCAAGGGCCGGATCGTCGGTTTCGAGGATCACGTAGGCTGCCGAATAATCCGGATCCGGGTTCATGGCGTCGGAACCGTCGAGGCTCTGAGAGGTCGGAAAGCGCAGGTCGACAACCCGCATATCGATAACTTTGGCCATAGCTATTCCTTCCGCTGGTCGGCGGTTCAAGATGATCGGGTGGTGCGCCGTAAAGGACGGCAGAGGATTGAAAGGCTCAGATGGTCCAGCCGCCGTCGATGGCGAAGGCCTGTCCGCTCGTATAGGTGGCCGTGGCAATATAGACGGCGAGATCGGCGATCTCTTCCGGCGATCCAAGACGGCCCATCGGCTGGCGGGCGATGAAGGCGGCACGGGCCGTTTCGTAATCGCCTTGGGCGCGCATGCGGTCCTGAAGCGACGGGCTTTCCACTGTGCCCGGGCAGATCGCATTGCAGCGGATGCCTTGCGTCACGTAATCGGCCGCGACCGATTTGGTCAGTCCGATCACAGCTGCCTTGGTCACACCATAGGCGAAACGGTTCGGCACGCCCTTCACGCTGGAAGCCACGGAGGCCATGTTGATGATCGCGCCATCCCTGCGCTCCAGCATGCCCGGCAGCACGGCACGGATCGTGCGGATCATGGCCCGCACGTTGAGATCGAAGGCAAAATCGAGATCGCTATCCGGCATCTCCAGCACCGAACCGGCGTGCACGACGCCTGCGCAGTTGAAGAGCACGTCGACCTGACCGATATCAGAGACGCAGGCCTTGACCGCGTCCTCGTTCAGCACGTCGAGCTTTGCCGTTGTCAAGTTGTCGAGCTTCGGCAACTCGGAAAGAGCCGTCTCGTTGATATCGGTGGCATGAACCTTGGCGCCTGCCGCGATGAAGGCAAGCGCACTGGCGCGGCCGATCCCCTGACCCGCCGCGGTGATCAGAACTGTCTTGCCATTCAGATTTGCCATCGACTTCAACTCTCCTCTCTGCATGTCAGTCATGATGGAAAACTTCTTCCATCATCGCCCACCATTCACCTTCAGCCCGCGTTTCCAGGGGCTTCTGGCAGGGAATGGTAAAGGCCCACCATTCCTGGTTCTTCTCATTGGCCGCCATCCGCGCCATGTCGGCTGCGAAATCGGTGCCGTGATATTCCCATGTGCCGAACAGGAGGTTTTCCGGTTCGCGCAGGAAGATCGTATAGTTCCTGATGTTGCAGCGGGAAATCAAGTCGAGGATTTCCGGCCATACCGCCGCATGCAGTTCCCGATACTTGGCAAGCATCTCCGGCTGCACGCCGATCATCATTCCCATGCGTTGCATGACTTTACTCCTCAGGCGACTTCGATGAGCGCCTTGACCACCGCCTGCGCGGGGTCGGTCAGCTTGGAAAACCGGTCCGGGACCTCTGAGAGGTGCATGCGGTGCGTAATCAAGGCGTCCGGCACCTCACCAGCGCGCATCGCGTCCATCACCCGCTCGAAGTCTGTGATCGTCGCGTTGCGGCTGCCGAGAAGCGTCGTTTCGCGTTTGTGAAACTCGGGATCCGAAAAGCCGATCGTGCTGGAGACGATCGACACCAGGACATAGGTGCCGCCATGCCCGACAAAGGAGAAGCCGCGCTCCATCGCTTTCGGGTTACCGGTCGCGTCGAACACCGCGTCGAAAAAATCGCCATTGGTGATCGCGGAAAGCTGGTCGGCGTCATCAGCGGAAAGCGCGACCGTGGACGTAATGCCCAACTGGCTCTTGGCGAACTCCAGCCTGTCTTCACGACCGTCGATGACAGTAACCTCGGCACCTTCCAGCTGCGCAAAAATTGCGACCGACAGACCGATCGGGCCGGCCCCGACGACGAGAACCTTCTGACCGTTTTCGACCCGTGCGCGGGCGACGGCATGTGCGCCGATCGCCAGAAACTCGACCATGGCAGCCTGATCAAGCGTCAGTCCGTCTGCCTTCACCGCGAACTGCTCGGGAATGCTAAGATATTCCGTCATGCCGCCATCGCGATGGACGCCGAGCACGCCGATATTGCGGCAGCAGTTGGTCTTGCCCTTCAGGCAGGCATTGCAGTGGCCACAGGAAATGTAGGGGATGATCGAGACGATATCGCCGACCTGAAGCGAGCTTCCCTCAGGCGCTTCCTCGACGGTTGCCGCGAGTTCGTGACCCATGACGCGCGGATAGGAAAGATAGGGCTGGTTGCCGGTGAAGATATGCAGGTCGGTACCACAGACGCCGATACGGCGGACCTTCAGAAGCACCTCGCCTTCGCCACGTGCGGGCTTGTCTCGCTCGATCGCCGAAAGTTTGCCCGGTTCATCGCATATGATAGTCAGCATCCTAGATCTCTTTCAGTCGATAGAAACGTTTGGCATTGCCGCCGAAGACGGCCGCATGGTTCTCTTTCGGAACGATGTCCAGGCATTGCTGGAGCCACGCACCGTATTCACCGGCAAGCCTCAGGACCGGCCAGTCGCTGCCCCAGATGACGCGATCCGGTCCGAACAGGTCGAATATCGTTTCCGCATAGGGGCGCACGGATTGCGGCTTCTGGTCTCGCGCTTCGGTGAGAAGGCCCGATAGCTTGCAATGCACATTCGGCAGGGCCGCCAGCGCTTTCATGCGGGCGTACCAGTCGATAAACCGTCCCTCCGCGATCGGCGGCTTGGCGCCGTGATCGATGACGATCGGGAGTTCCTGATGGCGCCGCGCGAAGTTGCAAAGCGGTGCCAGATGCCTCGGAAGCACAAGGGCGTCGAAGACCAGATCATGTTCGATCACCGTAGCGATACCGATATCGAGCGCGGGATCATCGATCCACCGGTCATCAGCCAAGTCCTGCAGCATCGGGCGGAAACCCTTCAGCTTGCGGTGGCTTGCCAGCTGTCCAATATTCTCCTGCACATCCGATGCTTTCAAATCCGTCCAGCCGACCACGCCCAGGATGAAAGGGTGGTTGTCGGCGAGATCCAGCATGAACTGCGTATCGGCCTGCGTCTCCATCGTCTGCACCAGCACGGTGCCATCGACGCCGGCCTCTTCCAGCAACGGCCGCAGATCGTCCGGCAGGAAATCCCGGTGAATGGCAGCGAGCTCGGGCCCCGGCCATTGGCCTGTCCGGTCGGCGATCCGCCAGAAATGCTGGTGGGCATCAATGCGCATCGATCAGGCTCCGATGCCGGGTAGAGGGGTACCTTCGATCAGAAGCCCGCTTTCCCTCAGGCGCGACCAGAAGGATGCAGGGATTTCCTCGGCAAACCAGTCGACATTCGAGGTGATCTGTTCGGCATTGCGGGCGCCGGAGACGATCGTCGCGACAGCCGGATGCGCCAGCGGAAACTGGAGTGCGGCCGCCTGCAACGTCACGCCTTCTTCCTCGCAGACGGCACGCAACTGCTCGACGCGCGCAAGGATCTCAGCCGGCGCTTCGGTATAGTTGAACTTCTTGTTGCCGGCGAGAAGCCCCGAATTGAACGGTCCTGCGGCAACGATCGCAACACCTTGCTTCGCGCATTCATCCATAAAGGCGAGGCTGTCCTGTTCAAGCAGCGTGTAGCGACCGGCGAGCATCGTGCAATCGATGTCGAAAACCTTCATCGCGTCGGCGACGACTTCCCATTCGTTGACGCCGAGGCCGACAGCCTTGGTCGACCCTTCGTCCCGCAACTTGCCCAGCGCCTTGAAGCCGCCGCCATCGGTCAGTTGCTGCCAGTAATGGTCGTGGCGGTCGCCATGCGTCATGCGACCAATATCGTGAATATAGAGTATGTCGGGCTTCAGGATTCCAAGGCGCTGCTGGCTCGCCTCGAAGGACCGCAGAATGCCGTCATAGCTGTAGTCGTAGACAGGACGGAAGGGCAGGGGCTCGGCGTAGCCGTCCTCTTCCGGACCAACCGTCTCATCCGGCGTCATGACGCGCCCGACCTTGGTGCTCAGAACATAGTCTTCGCGGGGAAGATCGGTCAGCATCGTTCCAAGGCGGCGTTCGGAGCGGGTAAAGCCGTAGAAGGGTGCGGTGTCGAAATAGCGGATACCGGCATCCCACGCGGACTTAAAAGCGCCGGCGGATTCCGCATAGGGCGTGACGCGATAAAGGTTGCCCATCTGGGCGCAGCCGAGGCCGATCAGCGTCACATCCAAATCGACACGCGGGAATTTGCGGGTATCACTGGCGTTCATCGGGCAACCTTCGTTTCATCATTGCAGAGAAAGACGATACGCGCCATTCGCGACGCGTATCGAGGCGGGGAGGCTTAGTAGAGAACGTTCTTGGCTTCCGGCTTGTCGATATTGTCCTTGGTGACGACGACGACACCCGTATCGACAAACTTCTCGACCTTTTCCTTTTTCAGGAGCTTGGAGATCGTCTTGACGCCGAGATCGCCCATCTGGAACGAGCCCTGGACTGCGATCGCCTGAAGCGTGCCGTCCTTGACGAATTCCTGCAGGTCCTGGTTACCGTCGAAACCGATTGCGACAAGCTTGCCCGACTTGCCGGACTGCTTGATGGCGCGGCCCATGCCGATCGCCGTAGGCTCATTGGCGCCGAAGATGGCCTTGAGGTCGGAATTGGCGGCTAGAACGTCCGTGGTCTGGTTCAGCGCCGTCGCCATCTGCGACTGCGAGTAGAACGGGCCGACGATCTGGAGCTTCGAGTTTGCCTTGATATAATCGGTGAAGCCACCGACACGGCCGATTTCTGAGCCGGCGCCTGCCACATAGGACATGACGGCGATCTTGCCGTCCTTGCCGACCTTCTCGATCAACGCCTTGGCAGCCAGTTCGCCGGCGGTCTTGTTGTCGGTCGCAAGGAACGACTGGTAATACTGTTCCGAGCCTTTGCTCAGCATCGAGTCGACGATTACGACCGGAATACGGGCTTCCCAGGCCTTCTTGACGGCGGGGATCAGCGCGTCCGGATCGGACGGCGCAAGTACGATGCCGGCGACGCCGCGGTTGACGGCGTTTTCGACCATGTTGACCTGGTCGGCAATGGCCGATTCCGATGCCGGACCCTGGAAGGTCATCGTGTTCCCGGCGCCGACTTCCTTCATGGCGGCATCAGCGCCCTTCTGGACGTTCTGCCAGAAGGTCGAGTTGACGGTCTTGACGATGACAGCGATCTCGGCTGCCTGTGCGGAGGCCGCACCCAAGATCATCGCCGAGGCAAGCAACGCGGTTGCTAGTTTCTTCATGTTCAATCCTCCTCAAATGGACGGCTTTGGCCGCCCCGGGGAACTCCCACCCCCATTATCGCGGAAAGGGTCCGCACCCTTCTTCACCGGCGGTTGCGCAGTTGATCGATCCAGACGGTGATCAGGATGACGAGGCCGATGATGATCTGTTGTGTGAAGGCGGAAACGCCGTTCATGTTGAGCCCGTTGCGCAGGATGCCGATGACGAAGGCGCCGATTGCCGTTCCGGAAATCGTGCCGACACCGCCAATCAGCGAGGTGCCGCCGATGACGGCGCTGGCGATGGCATCGAGTTCGTACATCACGCCTTCGTTCGGCTGCGCCGTCACGAGGCGGGACATCAGCACGCAACCGGTCAAACCAGCGAGCGTGCCTGACAATATATAGGTGAAATTGGTGACGCGGGCGACGTTGACGCCGGACAGCCGGGCTGCATCCGCATTCGAACCGACCG
Organism: Neorhizobium sp. DAR64872/K0K18; assembly: GCF_050500175.1. Taxonomy (NCBI): domain Bacteria; kingdom Pseudomonadati; phylum Pseudomonadota; class Alphaproteobacteria; order Hyphomicrobiales; family Rhizobiaceae; genus Neorhizobium; species Neorhizobium sp. DAR64872/K0K18. Next base: position 705,956 of record NZ_CP191445.1, on the reverse strand, counting down.
CATAGATATGGCGGCCGAGCACGGAGCGGTTCAGCATGAAGGACACGGCGATCGCGATCACGATCATCAGGATGACGGGATAGGGAATGCCTGGGAAGACCACCGTCGGAAAGCCATCGTCGCCGATGGTGACGACGCGAAACAACGAGCCGTTGCCGAGCACGCCGAAGGATTCGCCGAGGCCTGAGACGGCGCGGGCACCGGTGATCTGAAGTGCCACGCCGCGGGCGATCAGCATCATGCCGAGCGTCGCGATAAAGGGCGGCAGTTTCATCTGGGTCACCAGAATGCCGTTGATCAGGCCACACAGGCTGCCGACGAGAATGCCGACGAACATGCCGAGCGGAACCGGCAGGCCGAGCTCCTTGACGCAGAGAGCCGCGACGACGCCTGCCAGCGCGAGCACGGAGCCGACGGACAAATCGATGCCGCCGGTAATGATGACGCAGGTGGCACCGATGCCGAGAAGCGCGATCGAGGTGACCTGCAAGGCGATCGTCATCGCATTGTTGACCGTGAAGAAGGCGTTGCTGCTGAAGGAGAAAACCAGCACGAGAACGAACAGGCTGCCGAGTGCGGCAAACTTCTGGATGATGTCCTTTTGCCGGTCGCTCAGCGAAACACTGCGCGACTTCGAGGGTTCGGTAATATCAGCCATGCTTGCTCCTTGCGCCAGCGTCCGCACCTGATGTCCGGCTGTAGCCGGAGGCGTAGCGCATTATCTCTTCCTGGTTGGTCTTTGCCGTTTCCAGCACGCCGGTGATGCGGCCATGATGAAAGACCGCAACCCGGTCCGTCATGCCCATGATTTCGGGCAGTTCCGAACTGATCAGCACGACGCCGATGCCGTTTGCCGCCAGTTCGTCCATGATCCTGTAGATCGCGAGCTTGGCGCCCACGTCGATGCCGCGGGTTGGCTCATCGAAGAACAGGACCTTCGACTTGCGGAAAAGCCATTTGCCGATGATGATCTTCTGCTGGTTACCGCCCGAGAGAAGCCGCACCTGCTGCCGGATCGACGGCGTGCGGATGTTAAGGAGCTCGACATACTCGTTGGCGACCTTGTCCTGCGCCTTGAAATCGATCAGTCCCAAGCGATCGGAGAGCGCTTCCATGTTGGCGAGCGTCATGTTCGCATCAACAGGCATCTTGATCGCCAGCCCTTGTGCCTTGCGGTCTTCCGAGAGGTAGGCGATGCCCGCATCGATCGCATCCCGCGGCGAGGAGATCGACAGTGTCTGGCCATGCAGGGTGATCGTGCCGGCATCGATCGCATCGGCGCCGAAGATTGCGCGTGCGACTTCCGTGCGCCCGGCACCCATCAGGCCTGCAAAACCGAGAATTTCGCCGCGTCGAAGCGTGAACGAGATGTCGCTGAAGACACCGGTGCGATTGAGACCTTGCACGCCGAGAATGACGTCGTCACTGGGCGTCGAGGTTCTGTCGGGAAACTTTTCTTCCAGCGAGCGGCCAACCATTTTGGCAACGATGTCATCGACGGTCGTCGCGGCAAAATCGTCTGTGGCGATGTAACGACCGTCACGCAGGACGGTGACGCGATCGACGATTTCGGCCATCTCGTCAAGCCGGTGGGAAATGTAGACGACCCCGACGCCCGATGCCTTGAGATCACGGATGACCTTGAACAGAAGCCGCGTTTCCTGCTCGGTCAGAGACGAGGTCGGCTCGTCCATGATCAGCACTTCGGCATCCAGCGACAATGCCTTGGCGATTTCCACCATCTGGCACTGCGCCACGGAAAGCCCACGGACGGAGACATCGGGACTGATATCCACGCCGAGCCGGTCGAGGCAGCGTTTGGCATCTGCCCGAAGCTTCTTGCGATCGACCAGAAAGCCGCGGCGGGGCTCGCGGGCCAGATAGATGTTTTCGGCGACGGTCAGATGCGGAACGAGATTGAGTTCCTGGTGGATGATGGCGATGCCAGCGGATTCGGACTGCCGCGTCGACGAGAAATTCCGCTCTTCGCCCTTGTAGGTGATGGTTCCGGATGTGGGCTGATAAACGCCGCTGATGATCTTCATCAGCGTTGATTTGCCTGCGCCGTTTTCGCCGCACACGGCATGCACTTCGCCGCGACGAAGGTCGAAGCTGACGTCGGCCAGAGCTTTGACGCCCGGAAATTCCTTTGAGATGTTGTCGAGCCGCAGAAGTGCGTCAGCTGCTGGCACGCCAACGGCCGGGCGCAAACGCGCCTCGAGTACCGAATGATCGGTCTGCATCCTCCACATCCTCCTCTTGTCGCAAGCTTGCGACTGCCGGTCAGCTCCACCCATCCGGTCTGGCCAATATTGCTAGGCGGCCTTACCAAAATGGTCAAGCCAGTTTCGTGGCGAAGGGCGAAATTTGTGTTTTCTCAGGGTTACGGAACATATAGCTGTCGTCATTGGCCTTGCCAGTTCAACGGTCAGGCAATATGGTAAGGCCAGTTTTGGAGCGCTTATGAACGGAATTCGGATCCCGGAACGCCGGCTTTATCAACAGATCGCAGACCAGATCCGCGGCTTGGTGCAGAATGGGCAGTTTCGTTTCGGCCAGCGCCTGCCGGCGGAACGCGAGCTTGCGCAGCAGCTTGGTGTGTCGCGCCCGTCGCTACGCGAGGCGTTGATCGCGCTTGAACTGGACGGCACTGTCGAGATCCGCATGGGGTCTGGTGTCTATGTCGTTCCGGCCGCCGAGCGGCGCGCTGCATGGTCGGGGTCCATGGGAGAGAGCCCGGCCGAGCTGATGCAGGCGCGTGCGACAATCGAGGGTGCCGCCATCGTTCTTGCCTGCGCGCGCATCACGCCGGAGGCCCTTGCTACGCTTCGTCAGACGCTCGACGCGATGGCGATCGAGATAGAGGAAGGCCGCAAACCGGTCGACCAGGATCGCCAGTTCCACCTGACGATCGCCACCCAGTCGGGAAACAGTGTCATTGGCCGCATCATCGGCGATCTGTTTGACGATCGGCACAGCCCTCTTTCCGCCCAGCTTCGGGAGCATTTCGAAACACCGGAAACATGGAGTTGCGCCCTCGCGGAGCATGAGGAAATCCTGACCGCGCTGGAGGCGCGTGACGGGCTGCTAGCCCAGGCAATGATGCGCATGCATCTGGAGGAATCGAAACGCCGCTGGCTTGACCACTAGCAGCGGAAAACCATAACCAACCCCGATTTTGATACCTCCAGGGAGGAGGTCCATTATGAATGACATGACATCCCCGGTCATCGTGCTCAATACTGCCGATGACGTTGCCGTTGCCCGCCGGTCGATCCAGCAGGGTTCGCCCGTTGGTATCGAGGCCTTAATGGCGCGCGATCTGATCGGCCGTGGCCACAAGGTTGCGCTGCGGGCGATTGCGGCCGGCCAGGAAGTCAAGAAATACGGTCAGGTGATCGGTCTTGCGACGCAGGACATCGCGCCCGGCAATCACGTGCACCTGCACAATCTGGCCATGCTCCCATCCACCCATGAGCACCAGTTCTGCGTCGATGGTGGCGAACGCGCCCTTTTGCCGCTCGAGCAGCGCCGGACTTTTATGGGTTTCGATCGCGGCCTCGGCGGCGCCGGAACGCGCAACTACATCGGCATCATTTCTTCGGTGAACTGTTCCGCCACCGTCTCCCGTTACATTGCGGACTATTTCAACCGCATGGGTGGGTTGGACGGGTTCGGCAATATCGATGGCGTCGTGGCGCTGACGCATAGCAGCGGCTGCGCGATCAACAACAAGTCGGAAGGCTATCGCCTGCTGATCCGCACCATCCAGGGCTACGCCCGGCATCCCAATTTCGGTGGGATCCTGATGATCGGCCTCGGCTGCGAGACCAACCAGATCGCACCGATCCTCGAACATTACCGTATGGAGGAGGGCGAGCGGCTGCGGACGATGACGATCCAGCAGCATGGCGGTACCAAGAAGACGATCGACGCCGCGATCGCCATCATCAAGGAAATGCTGCCCATGGTGAATTCCGCGGTGCGCACGGAGCAGCCGCTGTCCAAACTGAAGCTTGCTCTCGAATGCGGCGGCTCGGATGGCTATTCGGGTATTTCCGCAAACCCGGCGCTCGGCCATGCTTCGGATCTGATCGTCCGCAATGGCGGCACGACCGTTCTTGCCGAAACGCCTGAGATCTACGGTGCAGAACATCTGCTGACGCGTCGCGCGTCGACACCTGAGGTCGCGCAGAAGCTTCTGTCGCGCATCGATTGGTGGCGCGACTATACGGCGCGCAACGGTGACGAGCTGAACAACAATCCCTCCTACGGCAACAAGCTTGGCGGTCTCACGACCATTCTCGAGAAGTCACTCGGTGCTGTCGCCAAGGGTGGCTCCATGCCGCTGAAGGCGGTCTACGAGTTTGCCGAGACGGTGACAGAGCAGGGCTTCGTCTTCATGGACACGCCCGGCTATGATCCGGTCGCCGTGACCGGCCAGGTCGCCGGCGGCTGCAACGTCATCTGTTTCACCACCGGCCGCGGCTCGGTTTCCGGCTTCAAGCCGGCCCCTTGCGTCAAGATCGCCACCAATTCCGAAATGTACGATCACATGAAGGAAGACATGGACATCAACTGCGGTGGGATCGTCACCGGCGACGAGACGATCGAGCAGTCCGGCGAGCGTATTTTCGAGCATGTGATCGCGGTCGCCTCCGGCGAAAAGACCGTGAGCGAGATCTACGACTATGGCGACAACGAATTCGTGCCATGGCAGGTCGGAGCCGTGACCTGACGGAAAACGGATATTGCCCGTGCTGAAAACCGTGCTTACACCTGAGGGATAAGCCAAGCATGGGGAATCGCAGCGCATGACGACCAGCCGTTACTACTCGAATATGGGTGGCCTGCCGCCCCAGACGGACCTTCTCAGCAGCAAGGCGGTGTTCACCACCGCCTATGCGGTCATCCCGCGTACTGTCATGAGCGACATCGTCACCAGCATGCTGCCGCATTGGGAGAATGCGCGGGCCTGGATCATTTCCCGGCCGCTCTCCGGTTTCGCCGAAACCTTTGCGCAATACATCATGGAAGTCGCTCCGCAGGGCGGTAGCGCTCGTCCCGAGCCCGACCCGCGCGCCTCGGCCGCCATCTTCGTCGTGGATGGGGAAATGACGATCGAGATGGACGGCCAGCAAAACCAGTTGCGGACCGGATCGTTTGCCTATCTGCCGGCAGGCTCGGAATGGCAGATCTGGAACCGCAGTGACGCTCCGGTGCGGTTCCACTGGGTTCGCAAGGCGTTCCAGGTGGTCGATGGTCTGGACATGCCGCCGGAGATCTTTACCCATGAAGACGACTGCGTGCTCGACCCTATGCCCGATACGGACGGCAAATGGGCGACGACCCGCTTCATCGATCCCTCAGACATCCGCTATGACATGCACCTCAACATCGTCACCTTCGAGCCGGGTGCGGTGATCCCGTTCATGGAAACCCACATCATGGAACACGGGCTCTATGTTCTCGAAGGCAAGGCCGTCTACCGCCTGAACCAGGATTGGGTCGAGGTGGAAGCCGGCGACTATATGTGGCTGCGCTCCTACTGCCCGCAGGCCTGCTATGCCGGTGGTCCCGGTCGCTTCCGCTACCTGCTCTACAAAGACGTCAACCGGCATCCCGCACTGTAACGGGACCTGCCGAAGCCGTTGCTGCACACGGCTTCGGCAGATCTCCCACCGAAAAATTTATCAAATGGTCAAAAATTTATCAGCCGATAAAATATCTTCGAGGCGCCGTCTGGCAAGTCATTGAAACTTATGAGAGGCTACAACTGGCACGTAGCTTGCGTCCGTTCTGTTTATCGCATTGCCTGGAAATCCAGCATGGAAGGATCGGAATATGGAAGTCGGAGTCTTCATCCCAATCGGCAACAACGGTTGGCTGCTTTCGGAAAACGCACCGCAGTACAAGCCGTCGTTCGAGCTGAACAAGGAAATCACGCTCAAGGCCGAAAAATACGGGTTTGATTTCGCGCTGTCGATGATCAAGCTGCGCGGCTTCGGCGGCAAGACGGAATTCTGGGACTACAATCTGGAATCCTTCACGCTGATGGCAGGCCTTGCCGCCGTCACGTCCAAGATCAAACTGTTCGGCACGGCCGCAACACTGATCATGGCACCGGCAATCGTTGCGCGCATGGCAACGACGATCGACAGCATTTCCGGCGGACGCTTCGGCATCAATCTGATCACCGGCTGGCAGCGCCCCGAATACAGCCAGATGGGGCTCTGGCCCGGCGACGACTATTTCGCCGATCGCTATGCCTATCTCGGCGAATACACGACCGTTCTGAAGGAACTCCTGACCACCGGTCAGTCGGATCTCAAGGGCAAGTATTTCCAGATGGACGACTGCCGCATGAAGCCGATCCCGGAAGGGGATGTGAAGGTGATCTGCGCGGGCTCATCCAATGCCGGCATGGCCTTCTCGGCGGAATATGCCGATTACAGCTTTTGCTTCGGCGTCGGCGTCAACACACCGAAGGCCTTTGCGCCGACCAACGAACGGCTGCTGGCAGCCACCGAAAAGACCGGCCGCGACGTGCGCTCGTTCGTGCTGACCATGGTTCTTGCCGAGGAGAAATCCGAAGACGCTTGGGCCAAGTGGGAGCACTACAAGGCCGGTGCCGATCAGGACGCGATCAAGTGGCTCGGCCTTCAGAGCGCTGTTGATACCAAGTCCGGCTCCGATACCAATGTCCGCCACATGGCAAACCCGGTTTCGGCGGTCAACATCAACATGGGAACGATCATCGGCTCCTACGCCGAAGTCGCGGCGATGCTGGACGAAATGGCGGAAGTGCCGGGCACCGGTGGTGTCATGCTGACCTTCGACGATTTTCTCGAAGGCATCGAAAAGTTCGGACAATTCGTGCAGCCGCTGATGAAAAGCCGCCAGCACATCAAGATGGAACTGGAGGCTGCGGAATGACTGCTGTCGCAGGATATCAGGCACCGGCAAGCCGTCTGGAAAGCGTGACGCTTCCCGCACGCCCGGAACCGATCTCGATGAAGCCATCGGAAACCGCCGTCGTCGTCGTCGACATGCAGAACGCCTATTCGACGGAAGGCGGCTATGTCGATCTTGCCGGCTTCGACATCGCCGGCGCCAAGGGTACGATCGCGAATATCAAGAAGACGCTGGATGCAGCGCGCGAGAACGGCGTGCAGGTGATCTATTTCCAGAACGGTTGGGACAAGGACTATGTGGAAGCCGGCGGCCCCGGCTCTCCCAACTGGCACAAGTCGAATGCGCTGAAGACCATGCGGGCGCGGCCGGAACTGCAGGGCCAGCTTCTTGCCAAGGGCACCTGGGACTACGCGATCGTAGACGAGCTGCAGCCGAAGCCTGGCGACATCCTCGTGCCGAAGACCCGCTACTCGGGCTTCTTCAACACCAATATGGACAGCGTTCTGCGCGCACGCGGCATCCGCAATCTCGTCTTCGTCGGCATTGCCACCAATGTCTGCGTTGAAAGCTCGCTGCGCGACGCGTTTCACCTCGAATATTTCGGCGTCATGCTGGAGGATGCGACCCATCATCTGGGGCCGGATTTCATCCAGCAGGCGACCGTCTACAACGTCGAGAAATTCTTCGGCTGGGTCGCGACCGTCAATGATTTCTGCGGCGCCATCAGCCAGGCCGCTCCCACCGATATGTGAACGTCAAGACAATAGAGGAGAACGCTATGCCAAAGTCGATCATCGTTCCGGAAGGAACCCAGAAGCCGATCGCGCCCTATTCGCCGGGAACGCTGGCAGACGGCATTGTCTACGTCTCGGGGACCTTGCCCTTCGACAAGAACAACGACGTCGTCCATGTGGGTGATGCCGGAGCACAGACACGTCACGTCCTGGAGGTCATCAAATCCGTCATCGAGACCGCCGGCGGCACGATGGAGGATGTCACGATGAACCATATCTTCATCACCGACTGGGCGAATTATCAGGCCGTGAACAAGGTCTACGCGGAGTATTTCCCGGGCGACAAGCCAGCCAGGTATTGCGTTCAGTGCGGCCTGGTGAAGCCGGACGCTCTGGTTGAGATCGCCACAGTCGCCCACATCGGCAAGTAACGGCATGGTTCACTACGATATTTTCGGCGCGTCGGGAGAGGACGCGCCGACCATCATCCTGTCCTCCGGCCTCGGCGGCAGCGGCGCCTACTGGACGCCGCAGATCGAGGCGCTTTCCGAGCACTTCCGGGTGGTCACCTACGATCATTTCGGGACCGGCCGTTCACCCGGCGAGGTGCCCGAGCAAGGCGGCATCGCGGCCATGGCGGATGACGTCCTGGAGCTCGCGGAAGAGCTCGGCCTCACGACATTCAGCTTCATGGGCCATGCGCTTGGTGGTCTAATCGGGCTCGAAATCGCCGCACGACAGCCGGAGATGATCGACAGGCTTGTGCTGATCAATGCATGGGACAAGGCCGATCCGCATTCCGGCCGCTGTTTCGACGTGCGGATTGCGCTTCTCAAAAACTCCGGCGTCCCGGCCTTCGTGAAGGCGCAACCGCTGTTTCTCTATCCGGCCGTCTGGATGTCTGAAAACGCCGAACGCATGAATGCCGAGGAGGCGCATGCAGCGGCCCATTTTCAGGGCGAGCAGAACATCATGAGGCGCATTGCAGCTCTGAGAAGCTTCGACATCGGCGACCGGCTTGCCGAAATCACCCATCAGACCTTGCTGGTCGCCACTAAGGATGATCTCCTTGTGCCCTACACCCGCTCGGTACGGCTTTCGAACACGATGCCCAATGCCGAACTCGCTTTGCTGGATTTCGGCGCACATGCGGTGAATATCGTTGATGCACCGAAATTCAACAAACTCGTGGTAGATTTTCTAAGCCGGGTTTGATTTCATCTGTACGCTCGAGCTGAAAGTTTTGAGATAGCCATGTCCGTGAATGCATCTGCCCCTGCGCTCGACGTTAATCCAGAAGTCGTTGACGCACGGATGAACTTCCGAAACGCGATGTCGCGCCTCGGCGCCGCCGTTCATATCGTCACCACGGATGGACCGGGTGGCCGTGCCGGATTTGCCGCCACCGCAGTTTGCAGCGTTTCCGACAGTCCCCCGACGCTTCTCGTTTGCCTCAACCGAACCTCGAGCGCCTATTTGCCGCTTAAGGAAAACGGCGTCCTCTGCGTCAACGTCCTCTCGGCCGACCATGCAGACCTCAGCCAGCTTTTCGGGGGTAAGACGCCCGTCGATGAACGGTTTGCCGGAGCAACGTGGGCGCCGCTAACAACGGGCAGCCCGGCACTCGAGGACGCTCTCGTCTGTTTCGATTGCCGCGTTGTGTCCGTTGCCGACGGTCACACGCATGACATCCTGATCTGCGAAGTGCTCACCACGGTGCAGCCAAAGGCTGGTCAGTCGCTTATCTATCTCGATCGAAAGTATCACGCGCTTTAGTGGGGAGTGACATTGGGGTTTATTCAGACGAGCAATGCTCGGATGATCGCCCAAGGTCAAAGCGCATGGTCTGAACGTAAGGGCAGGAGTTCATGGGAAGCACAATGTGGTGCCTGGCAGCTGTCGCGGAAATCGCGATTGTCGTCGCGGCGGTCGTCTATACGGCGCGCGACCGCCGGAAGCAGCAGCGGAAAAGCCGCCGAAACGCGTACAGAAACGGCAACCGTTAAGACGTTTGTTCTGCGGTAGAAAATCGATGTTCACCGGCAGACTTTAAACCGATCCGGTCATCGAGATCTTCTGCGACCGACCGGGTTCCCGAGAATGCCGCGCGAATATGTCTCGGGGTCCCGTACGGTCAGCGTTGAAGCACGCTGATTCTCATGGATCGACGCTTTGCAGGTGAACGGACCGGTTGTCCCGAATTGGAACGCACACCCTCGTGCATGGTCCTTTTTGGTAAGCATCTGAGTGAATATCAACCACCTCATTCGCGTTGTTTTTCAACGAGTTCTGACATTGTTTCAGAATTAACTATCGCACTACATATCAATTGAGTGATGGACGGCGAGGGCTATATCTCATCGTAGAAAGGTCCCCGCAAGCCGTGGTCTGACCTTCCAAACGAGGCAGATATGGGTAAGCCATCACTACATCCTGGCGACGTTTACGCACAGGAAAGCACGATGGGCCAGTGGCCCACGACGCTGCTTGGCGGTCTTCCCGTTGTCCGCTGCAGCATGGATGAGGCGGCGCAGGGTTTCATCGATGAAGCGCTCCTTCACCGGGGCAGCAGTGCCAAGCCGTTCTATTCCACCTCGGCAAACGGACAGGTGATCGCGATGTGCGCGAAGAAGGCCGACTTCCAGGAGTTGATGCTGGAAGCCGACCAGATCCACGCCGATGGCATGCCCATGATCATGTATTCCAGAATGTTTTCGTCGCATCCTGTAACTGAACGGATCGCGACGACCGATCTCGTGCATTCCGTGGCAGTCAAGGCAGAGCGGGCAGGTGTCAGTTTCTATTTTCTCGGCGGAACCGAAGAGGTCAACGCCAAGGCAGTCGCCGCAATGCGGACCAGGTATCCAAACCTAACCTTCGCTGGGCGCAGAAACGGCTACTTCAAGCGTGGCGAAGAGGATGCGGTGATCGCCGACATCCAGGCAAGCAAGCCCGATATTCTATGGATCGGGTTGGGCTTTCCACTTGAGCAGGCCTTTGTCAGCCGGAACATCGACCGGTTGCGATCTGTCGGTGTGATCAAGACCTCAGGCGGTCTGTTCGACTTCGTCTCGGGGAAAAACGCCCGCGCGCCGTTGTGGATGCAGCGGTACGGGTTGGAGTGGGCCTACCGGATGTATAATGAGCCGCGCCGGCTGACGATGCGGTATCTGCTGTCAAACCCGGCTGCCATTCGAGCGCTGTTCACCCACTCGAATTGATCGGGTGCTGACTTCCGATAAAGGCAGGTCATTGATGCGCTCATTACGAGCCTCGCGTCACGCGACAGGTTTGTAGAAGCTGTCGACGATGCCGGCCGCGAACGACCATTTCGGGCGGATAATGCTTCCGTCGATCGCTTCCATGTAACCATTGCCATTCAACGTATGCAGCTTTCGGCCGGGCCAGTGCTTGCCGGGGCTTAAGTGCTTTACGATCTCCTGATCGAACCGTTCGTCATCCAGGCGCGTCACTTCGGCAATGCTCAAAGCTGCCCCATAGCCATTGCGGCAATCCTGCACGGGACGCAGCAGTTTGCCGTCGCGCCATATCATGTTGCCCGCGGGTCTCGCGGATCGGTCGTTGATGACAAGCGGGTTCACGGCGTGCGGTCGCCAGGGGCCGAGAAGCGTTTCCGCCGACCATAAGCACAGCGTATCGGAATAGCCGCCGATACCATCCCTTGTCACAGCAAACATCCAGAACTTTCCCGCGTGCTGGATGATCGTCGCATCGGCGGCCTCGATGCCGGAAACGAGTGTCGCGTGTTTTTCCCAGCCGAACGGAAAGCGCGTTGCCCTGTAGATGGAAATCTCGCCGCTGAGAGACGCCTCCGGAACCATCCAGATCTCACCATCCGCTTCGATGAGGAACGGATAAGACAGATGCCAGGACTCTTCCAGAACAGGGATGGCTGGGCCCGGCCGTCCTTGTTCGTCAAACTCGACGACGCTGATGATGCCCTTCTGGGTCTTCTGATCAAGATCCTCGAAGAAGAGATAGTCCTTGCCCTGCCAACGAAACGGAAACGGGTCTGCGTAAAAATGGTCGATTGGGTCCGCGAGAACCTCCCAGGGTGTCCCGCCGAGGTCGCGTCGTTGCCAAACGTCATTGTCAGAGGCGACCCGACGCCAGCCGATGCGCCAGTGGGGAGCGTGGCAGCATAGCCGATACGCAGCGCGGGCCGCGGCAGATGCCAGCATCTTGGCGCTACGAACAGTCACCGCTTTGCGGGTGATAGCGCGTGCGTGTGGCTGGGCCGTGTTGTCTGCAATACGCGGCGCGCACGGTTCTTCCGGCAAAGCCTTGATGAGAAGGATGGCTGTCCGTGACCAAACGGCCTCCATCGCGCCACCGATACCAGCCGCAGCTTCGAGGGACGCAAAGCCATCGGCAACAATCCAGCGCTCGCCGGAAGGCAGGGTGCACTCAATCTCGATATGCGGTGTTCCCTCGAAAAACAGCGCCGAAGCGAGACTGAATTCACCGGCGTGGCCGTTGAACAACGGCCGATAGATCCGTGTCGATCGGGGGGATGCGCTCCGGTTCGATGTGAGGTCGATGACAATATCCGGAGCTGCGTTGTCCGACCGGGTTCGCCAGTCCGCCAGCGCATCCGGCTCAATACGGTCGCAGAGGCAGGGCTGGTGGCGTCGAAGCACCATCTTCTCAAGCTGCAAAAGGCTTTCGAGGGCAGGCTGCGCTGCCTGATCAGCCCCTTGGACCAATTGAAGGCGCACCGTGGTACCGGCGGCGCGCTGCTCAAGCCGACGGCAGAGCCACTGTATCCACGCCGATGTGGAGGAGCGCTCCGCCACAATCTCGATGTTCAGCGGAGGGACGGAGTTTGAAACGCTGTCCATCGTCATTTATTTCTGAAGCTGTCCGGACGCCTGCAACCTGTCTTCCGATGTTTTCGGCTGTCGCCGGATCAGGCGCCGGTAGCCGTCGACCATTGCATCGAGCGAGTGTTGTTCGCGCAGCCGCTGCCCGCACTCCGATAGCCTTTGCCGCAGAAGGGGATCGGAAAGTACAGCGCGAACTGCTTTTGCAAATGACGCCGTATCGGTCGTATCGACGAAAAGGGCACAGGGCTCTCCCCTGACCTGCAAGACTTCTCGCATGACGGACAAGTCGGAACTCACAACCGGAATGCCGGCCTGAGCGGCTTCCACCGGCGCGAGGCCGAACGTCTCTCCAGACGTCGGGAAAACGAAGACGTCGAGGCTTTTCAGGAAGGCGCCGATTTCGCTGGACGGCATCTCGCCTGCGAAATGAAGCCGATCCGAAACGCCGAGTTCTGCGCCGAGAGCTCGCAGTCGTGGTGCCTCCGGTCCCTGACCTGCCAGTGCCAGATGGACATCCGGCATGACCGGCAACAATCTGATGGCGAGATCAATTCGTTTGATGGCGTTGAGACGGGCGACGCTTCCGATGATCGGGACGTCGGCTGGAAGGCTGAATTTTGCCCGCGCTTCCTGCTGCGTCATCGAAACGGTTCTGTCGGCAAAGCCGTGCGGAACATAGGTCAGTCGACGCTTGTAGGATGCCGGGTGTCCTTGGTAGTCCAGCCAGGTGGCCTTCGAATTTACAGTGATCTCGTCGTAGCAGCCGGCAATGCCAAGCACCTTATCGACAAGGGCGACCGGCCGGGAAATCGTCGCCTGCGGTGAGACGTGGTTGGCAATGATCAGTGGTACGCCGAGCAAGCGACCGACCGGAGCTGCGACAACATTGCCGAAATGCTGAAAGGTCAGCATCACGTCGGGCTTTATCGTGCGCACGAGCTGCGACAGACGACGAAGCATGGCAAGGTTCTGCGAAATCCCCTGCGGTCTCGGATCGGCCGCAAAATGCGCATTTTCGAAGTGGTCGCAGCCGCTGGTCTTGCGATAGAGGAACAGGTGATGCGCCTCGAATTCGGGCTGTCCGGAAATCGCTGGTTTCGACAGCTGTTCGGCGAGAAGGCGCGTGATCTCCTGAGCGCCCGCTGCTTCAGCTTGCGTCTGGATAAAGAGAAGACGTGTCGGACGTCGCTGCGCGCTCTCGGCCATAGGTTTTCCGGTTCACTCGTATAGTGACGATAAAGACAGCGAAAGCTCAAGAGAGGCTAAACACGATACTTAGCTTTCGAACGATACTGCGTATTACTGGGATTTTCTTGGAAGTCGTGAGGCGCGGACGTTTTGCGCGGCGCATGACCTCAACTCGACGTCTTGAACGCAGAAGAGCGGCGGGGAGCCCCTTTTTCAGCGTTGCTCTTGATGATGATCTTTGTGTACTCGCTGACCATCAGATTGAGAGAGTAACGTTCGGCGAGTTCGCGTCCCGATGCGGAGAGCCGGTCATACAGCGCCTTGTCTGCAAGCAGCAACTCGATGCAGCTGACGAATTTATCAGTGTTTTCGGCATCGACGAAGAGGGCACAGGCGGATCTTTCCACCTGCAGGACTTCGCGCAGCACCGGCAGGTCGTTCGCGATGACAGGCACGCCTGCCTGCGCGGCCTCAACGGCTGCGAGCCCGAATGTCTCTGCGGCCGTCGGAAACGCGAAGACGTCGAGACACGCAAGGAAAGTCCCGATCTGCTCCGGGTTGACCTCTCCTGCGAAATGGACACGGTCTGCAACGCCAAGCGTATGGGCGAGAGCCTCGAGGCATTCTCTGTGTGGGCCTTGGCCGGCAATGGCCAGGTGCAGATTTGGCAAATGCGGCAGCGTTGAGATTGCCAGATCAATGCGCTTCAGAGGATGCAACCGGGCGACCGTTCCCATGATCGTCACATCCTTGGGCAGATCGAAACAGTCCCTTGCCTTCTCTTTCGATAACGACGTGGTTTTCTGCGCAAAGCCATGCGGAATATGGACCAGCCGTTTGCGGTAGCTTCGTGCATAGGACTGGAAGTAATTCCAGGTCGCATGGGAGTTGACGGTTATCACGTCATAGAAACCAAGTGTGCCGAGGATGCGATCGGCCAGGCCAACAAAGCGGTTCACGGTTGCGGGCGAGGACACCTGATTTGCGACGATATAGGGAATGCCCATTACCCGCCCGACAAGTGCACCGAGCACATTGCCGTAGTGCTGAAAGGTCAACATCGTATCCGGCTTGATCTTGCGCACGATGGAGAAAAAATTCCGCGCGAAGGTGAGACATTCGCCGAGGCTTTGAGGCCTGCGGGGTGCTGCAAAATGGACATTGGGGAAGTGATCGCAGCCATCGGTCTTCCGGTACAGGAAAAGATGGTGCGTTTCGTATTCCGGCACACCCGTCAGTTGCCCACGCGAAAGCTCCTGGCCGAGAAGCCGCGAGATCTCCTGCGCGCCCGCCAATTCCGCCTGAGTTTGCAGAAAAAGCACACGCCTCGGCTGCCTGGCTCGGTTGGACAATTTCAACTCCTAATTGGTGGGGCAATAGTAGATTGTTCGTCTAAACAATAGGCTAACAGCATCGTTTCCAACAGTAACGATGATTTGTGCGGGTATCGTAAACGTACTATTTCACTTCTCACGTTGATGCCGGCAAACGACCGCGATGAACTCGGACGCCGCCATGCAGATAGGCTGCGTCTGCTTTTTGAAGTCCTGGATAGTGCTGGTACACTTGTCGCCTGATCGAGAAGACAAGGATGAGAAAGATGAAGATCAGGAGAGACGTCGACCGACCGATTTCGTTCTCGACGAGGTTGTTGACGGTGTACATGTTGACGTAGGCAAACGACAGGCCGATGAACTTGTCTCTGACATTTCCGACCGATACGACGAGCAGAAGATAGGTCGCTGACAGTGCTGCGAGAAACAGCAGGAAGCCGGCGATGCCGCCTTCGATGATGAGCGTGATATAGCCGTTGTGGAAGTTGTCGAGCACCCAGCCATAGACGCTTTTGAAGCTCGTCAGGCGTTCCGGAGTCCAGAAGCTGTCAAGGCCGAAGCCGAAGATCTCGCGTCCCTGCAATTCACGAAAGCCGTAGCTCCAGATCTTCATGCGGCTGTTGGTATCGACAGTGATGCCTGCAACGCCGATCTCGTCGGCATCGACCACGAACGTCGTCGAGACGAGATTGATGATCGGTATCGCGAACAGGAGACCGGTGAGCAGTGCTAGTCTCTGGAGGAGCTTTGGCAGTCTGGAAATCACAATCGATGCGACGCCCAGAACTGATATAAGCTGGCCGCCGCGCGATCCTGCCATATAGACCGCGAGCAAGGCGATCCCGACCATTGCGATACGACCGACAAGCGCGCCCCATTGCGCGAGCGGCGTGACGCGTTGGCGCAGGGGAAGACCAACGCCCGCGATCAGCGCGTAGGCCGCATATGCTGCGAGCCCGTTCTTTTGCCCGGCAATGCCGCGCCACTTTCCCGCATGCTCCCAGCTGCTGTCGACACCGATCGAAGGGACCAGCAGCGCGACCAGAACGCAGACGACAACGAAGGTGGAGAGGGCCGCGAACATGACCCGCAGCGACTGTTCGAGCGTAAGCGTGTTGGCGATCGCAAGCGACGTCACCAGCGCGTTGAAGATCAGGATTGCCTTGATGTAGCTGTCGGCACTTTGCACGCCCCACACCGCGGAAAAACTGACATAGAGAAGGAACGCTGCAAGCAGGGTGCATTCTATGCCGGAGGGGATCCTGAGCCCCACCTTGATAAACGCCACCACGACGATCCAGCCGGAGAGCATCAGGAAGACGAGATAACGGGCCTGCTCCGTCCAAGCGGGCAGGTTCAGCTCTTCGGCCGGCACCCACATGGAAAGAAGCAGAAGCAGGAACATGGCCGGTGCGATATAGCGATGCGCCATTTCAAAATCCGCCTCGTATCCGTTAATCCAAATGCCTCAAAGTCCCTACTCCTGAAACCCTTAAACCGGCATTAAGCAGCGGGTCGTCGTCAAGGTTATCCGTTTGATCGGTCAGGCTTGGCTTAAAACAATCTTAAGCACAGGCTGTGATAAATGCGGTGGAATGAGAGAGCCGGTGCTCTGCCATTAGCCGTGAGACGTGAACCGAATGCAGCCTCCATATCCAGCTCGGTCGAACAGCTCCGCACCTGAAGGGCTGACAAACTACCTTCAGATCGATCTGGGGCGGCTGGCCTATTGGCTGCGCCAAAAATTCCGCTGGATCGTCGCAGCGGCCCTCATCGGATTGGTGCTTGCAGTTTCCTACACGGTCATTTCCAAGCCGCGTTATACGGTGACGAGCGAACTCGTCATCGATCCCGCCGGTCTGCAGATCGTGGGCGAAGAGACGGGTTCGCGCAACGACATGCGCGAAACGCTGCTCCTCAATGCCGACAGCAAGCTTCAAACCCTGCTGTCGCGCAACGTGCTTCTCCGGGTGATCGAAAAGCTCGATCTTACCAACGACATCGAATTCGTTCCAGCTGGCGGTTTTAGCCTGTTCAGCTTCGGTGGACCCGCGACGCCGGTCGATCCGAGAATCATCGCGCTGGAATCTCTCAACAAGAGACTCGCAGCCCAGCGGGATGAGAAATCCTTCGTTCTGTTCATGTCGGTCTGGACATGGGATGCCGAGAAATCCATTCGGATTTCGCAAGCGCTGATCGAGGAATTCAAGGCCGAACTCAATGCCGGCGATGTCGACGGCGCGAAGAGAACGACAGACTCGCTTCTTGCACGGCTCACCGAGCTGAAGAAGGGTGTCATCGAGGCCGAAGAGGCCGTCGAAACATTTCGGCGCGAAAGCGGCCTTCGCTCTTCGCAAGGCGAGCTTTCCAGCAGCCGTTCCATGGTCCAGGTCGACACCCAGTTGCGCGAGGCTCGCGAACGTCTGATCGCCGCTGACTCGCGCTACAAGCAGATGCTTGCCGGTGGCAACGATTCCTTGGCGATGCAGTCCGCAACGCTTGCCGCGCTGCGGGCCCAGTATTCGACCCTCAAGCAGGAAGCCGACGAGCAGTTGCTGACGTTCGGTACAAGGCATCCGAGGAGGGCCGCGGTTCAGTCGCGGCTGCAGTCGCTCGACCAGGAAATCGCCCGGGAAATGTCCCGGCTGACGCTTGCTGCCCGCAACGAATACGATCAGGCAAAGGCCGTTGTCGAAAAGCTCGAAGGTGAATCGAAGACCGTTTCTACCAGTGTGTTCTCGGATAACGATGCGCAGGTGCGTCTGAGGGAATTGTCGAGAGAGGCATCTGCGAGAGCCGCAGTCTACGAAGCCTTTCTCGGACGGGCGCGAATGGCAGCCGAACGTCAACAGCTCGATACGACCAATCTTCGTGTGATCTCTGCGCCTATTGCTCCGAGAGAGCGCAGCTGGCCGCCGAGCATCGCGCAGGCGGCCGTTTTCGGCGCCGCAGTTGGACTGACCCTGGGTGCACTCGGCGTGCTCGCTTTCGGGATCGCGATGGATATCAACCATCCGCAGCGGGCGCCGGAACACGCCCGCACCGAGACGCTGGACGAAGACTATCGGAAAGAGATCGAGCGCAAGCCTGCACCGCGCACCGGTTCGTTGTTGTCGATGCTCCCGGACGAGCCATCGCCTGCGCCGCGCTCGTATCGGTGGAACCCGGACGCCTGATGGGGCGCAGTTCTGCCCGAGAGAATAGGGCGGATTTTAATGGTCGGCCTCACTCCATGTTAACCGATTTGGAAAGAACAAAGCCCGCGTTTACTCATCGCTGGCCGGAGTGCTGTATCTGAGAGCACGGTCAGCCCTTCGCTTCATCTGTTCCAGCGAAGATATCCTGAAAGTATCAAGACCGATTGTCGACCCTTGGTGACGAACGGATGTTAGGGAGTGGATTTCAATGAATTCTATGCTCATGAACAAGGACATCATTGCCAACTGGGAAGACCGCCACGCGCGTTTGTTCGGCAATGAGATCGTCAAGCTCAATCATCGCCTCCTTGAAACGGGTCTGTTTTCGAGGGAGGCTGTTGGCAAGTTGATCGAACGCTGCCCGGATAGCGAGTTCGGGCTGGAATCCATGTCCGACGACATCACCAACCCATCGCGACTTTATGGCGTCCGCAACGGCATTTCGGGCGCTGAGGCACTCGCTGCAGTCGAAAAGGGCCGCATGTGGATGAACATTCGCCGCGTGATGGACTGGGCGCCGGAATATGGCCGTTTGCTCGACACGATCTTTTCCGAATTCGCAGGCCGCATGCCCGGGTTCGAGACCTTCAAACGCAATCTCGGAGTGCTCGTCTCGTCTCCCAACGCTAACGTCTTTTACCACGCCGATATCCAGGGCCAGTCGCTTTGGCAGATCGAGGGCAGCAAGCGTGTCTATCTTTACCCGCGCTCGGAAGTGTTTCTGCGCCCGATGCAGGTGGAGAAGATCCTGCTGCGCGAGACCGATGAAAAAATGCCCTACGAGACGTGGTTCGACGAATACGCGACGGCTGTCGATCTGCATCCGGGAGAAATGGTGACATGGCCGCTTTATGCACCGCATCGCGTACAGAACCATGATTGCATGAACATCTCCGTGACGATGGAGCATTGGACGAAGCAGATCTGGAATTCCTACGCGGTCCATTATGGCAACGGCGTGTTTCGCCGCACGCTCGGCGTGAAGGGCCTGTCGACCGAAAATTCGGGCCTGCATGTCTATCCGAAGGCGGTGGCTGCTTTTGCCTGGAAGAAGGCTGGGAAGCAGAAAAAGGGTGATGTCGTCGTCAAGCGCGATTTCAAGCTTGATGCATCGGCCGAAGGCGGTCGGGTCGCATTGACCTGAGAACAGGACAAACTACCGAAGACCAACTCCCCGACAGAATACGATCGAGAAAAGCCCTGAATCCATGAAAGTCACCGTAGAAGAGACGTTCGATTTTTCAGGGCCGGAATATCGCCGCCTCTATTCGGAAGGGAAGGGCACTGCCTTTCAGGCGCCGATGTGGCTCGACATGCTGCACCGGCGCCTCGGTCCTTCCCTGGGCGCGAAGCAGCGGACGGTGACGTTCCGCAACGAAGCCGACGACAGTCTCCTTGCCGTGCTTCCCCTCGTGATGCAGCGCTCATCCGGGGTGATGATAATCCAGCCTGCGGATTTCGGTATCAGCGACTACAACACGATCGTCTGCGACGCGGAGCGTTTCGAGCAGATCGCCGCATCACCGGCCGTTTTAAAGGCGTTGCGCGAAACGCTTCGCGGTGCCGACCTGCTGATGTTCCGCAAGGTTCGTGCCGATGGCTTCGACATCCAGCGTCTGTTCAAGGGGGCTCGCGAAAGCCGGGGAGAGAACTCTGCCTACGCGTTCGATATCGGCGACGATTTCGACCATTGGCGCCTAAAGGTGATGAACCGCAACTTCACCAAGAACCTTGGCAGGTTGCACCGACAGACGGAAGCAGCCTACGGCCCCTACCTGCACAAAGCCATTACGGACGAGCAGGAAATCCGCGCGGTCTTCGACTTCCTTCGGGAGGCGCGACAGGACCGTTATTCGGAGAACCTGCTGGATCGCCATGAATATTTCGATCTCTATCGTGATTATGCCGTCGCAGCGGCGGCTTCAGGAGAAGCTGTGCTTTACGTCAGCTATCTCGCTGGAGAACCTGTCGCTGCCCTGTTCGGGCTGGCAGGCGACGGCGAGTTTCACGCAACGCTGCTTGCATCCGACATCAAGAAGCATCAGAAAATCTCCGCCGGAATGCAGATCCTTTACCGCGTCGCACAGCTGCGCCACCAGGACGGCCACAAAGTAATGGATCTCTGCCTCGGCGATCCCGGGTACAAAACGCATTTTCGCCCGACGGAAACGACGATGCGCAATATCACCGTAGCCCTGTCACTCAAGGGTGCTGCGGTCGCCGCCATTTATCACCATGCGAAGCCGCTCAAGAACTTCCTGAGAAAAGGGGTCGCCAATGTCCGGTGATGCATCCGACCACGTGGCGCCCGCTGCCCACCGCACCTTTGCCGGTCGGATCGGCGCGCTTATCCGCCGGCCGGATATCGGCGGGATGGCTGTCGTCGTCGGCGTCAAGATCGGCATGGTGTTGCTCAACTTCACGCTGATCACGCTTGCTGCTCGGCTTCTCGATCCCGAAGCGTTCGGACATTACTCGATCCTCTACTCCGCAGCGGGGCTGCTCTGCATCGTGGCAGCCGCCGGGCAGGAACCGTTTGTGCTGCGGATGTGGAACGAGATGACGGCCGCGGGCAATGCCGCAAAGCTGAAAGGCGCGCTCTACTTCACGCTGCTTCTGTCGCTCAGCGGCACCGTTATCGTCGCGATCGGTCTGTATTTCTGGGCTTCCGCATTGGTCGATGGCCAGACAGCGATAACCTGCGTCATCTATATGATGATCGTCTCCGTGCTGCAGATCTGTATGCATCTTGTGCGAACCGAGATCGGCGTTGCCTCGGGAGACGGCGCGGGCAACGCCATTGTCGGGAGCGTGCCCGTCCTCTATCTGCTCGCCTGTCTCTTCAGCGGGACACGCCCGGATACGGCCCATCTCTTCCTGGCCTTGGCGGTCGGAGCAGGTCTTGCTCTCCTTCTGCAGCTCTACCTGATCCGCGGACGCATCCTGCACCGGTTTCCAGACTTCCAGCGTATCCGTGCGGTTGCGGACTACCGGCTATGGCTTCCGCGATCGGTCCGCTTCTGGCTCGCGACGTCTCTCGAAGCTACTAATCAGTACATAGACGTGATCATCATCGGCTATCTGATGGACCCTGTAATCGCAGGGGCCTATTTCGTGACGGTTCGCCTCGCCAATCTGTTTGCGGCCGCTGCGGACTCCGTCAATCTGTTCGGAACGCGCCATCTCCCGGGGCTCTACTATCGCGGAGAACAGCGGGCGCTCAACAAGATGCTCGACAGCCTTGCCTGGATAACCCTTGCCTTCAGCGCGATCGGCCTGATCGGCATTCTGGTCGGCGGCTATTTCGCCCTTCTGCTGATCAACGAACCCTATGCTGCGTATTTCCCGGAACTGCTGGTCCTCTGCCTCGGCACTGCGGCGCTCGGAACGACGAGGCCCTCTGTGATCATGCTGCTTCTGGCAGGCCACGAAGGCCGCTATCTACAGATCATGGCCGTGTGCGTCGTGGTGCGGATTGCCGGCTTCTTCCTGTTCGTCCCGCATTTCGGGGTGATGGGCGCCGTTGCGACGACCGCTGCCGCTTTCGCACTTCAGTCGATCGTCTTGCGCATTGCGGACAAAGCCCTGACCGGGTTCGACTCGTCGATGTTCCGGCTTCTCTTGAGGCGGGCATGATAAAAGGGCTGCAACGAATTCTTTCCGCTGTGTCTCGCGGGTGTATTTCGGAGCCGGAGATCCTATCTAGAAGTCTTCCGCATCATGATTTTCCAGGACTTTTCCACAGATGACGAACTCTCCCGTTCCGGTTTTCGACGGTCATAACGACGTGCTCTTGCGTCTGCGCCTCAGCGACGCGAAGGATCCTGTCGGTGACTTTCTGGACGGGCGGAAGGATGGTCATATCGATCTGCCGCGAGCCCGCGAGGGTGGATTGGCCGGGGGTCTCTGCGCCATCTATGTGCCGTCGCCGTCCATGGCAAAGGACCAGAACGGCGATTTTCCGACCCCGGCTCAACCCGAGGCGCTGAACCAGACCATCGCCATGGCTCGGATCCTGTTGGATATCGAGCGCCGTTCCAACGGCGGGGTCACGGTCTGTCGGACTGCGGACGATCTCCGCCGCTCGATTGCAACGGGCAGCTTTGCCGCTGTGATGCATATCGAGGGCGCCGAAGCAATTGCCGGGGATCTCGATGCGCTTTACGTGCTTCACCAAGCGGGCTTGCGAACTCTTGGTCCCGTCTGGAGCCGTCCGAACATCTTTGCCTATGGCGTTCCGTTCAAGTTCCCGTCAACGCCGGATATCGGCCCGGGCCTGAGTGACGCCGGACGAGACCTGATTCGTGCGTGCAACGACCTCAGGATTATGGTCGATCTGTCGCATTTGAACGAGGCCGGTTTCTGGGACGTCGCAAAAATCTCGAAGGCGCCGCTTGTCGCATCCCATTCCAATGCGCACGCGCTCTCTGCGCACAGCCGAAACCTCACGGACCGCCAGCTCGACGCGATCCGCGATACAGGCGGGCTCGTCGGCATCAATTTCGGTGTCCTGTTCTTGCGCGACGACGGGCGCAGAGACGAAAGCACGAGCCTCGATGTGCTTGTGCGGCACATTGACTATATCGCCGAGCGGATCGGAATCAATCACGTCGCGCTAGGCTCGGATTTCGACGGTACGACCGTGCCTTCGGACTTAAAAGATGCAAGCGGCCTTCCGCGCCTGATCGAAGCCCTGCGTAACCAGGGCTTCTCGGACGAGGATATCGCGAAGATCTCATTCGAAAACTGGATCGACGTGCTGGACCGAAGCTGGGCTGCGTGAGCGGCACAAAGCGGCCGCCGGCAAATGTGCGAAACGTTGAAAGCGACCTGACCCGGCGTCAGACGCCAGCGCGAGTTTCTCAAACGCCTGAGAGATGCATTAGCGTGCCATCGCGTATTTGTAGGGTTGGCCGCGTTCCAGGGTGCTGCCCGACGGCAGGACGTAGGAAGCCGCGACGGCTAGGCTCACGACTGCGAACGATGCGGAAAGCAGAGCAATTTTCATGTGATAATCCCTCCCTCACATGTAGGGAGAAAGCTCTTGGCGCGAATTTGGTTCCCGGGGTCAGAAATGGTTTGCGGTGCCGATCGGCAGCCTCAGCATTCTTGCTTCTGTTCGCCGGGACAGATCCCAATTCCATTCTCGGTCACGACGAATGCAAGGCCCGCGCCTTCGAACGCCTGGCGCAGCTGAGCCTCGGTTGATCTGTGAATATCGTGTCGCTGGCCCTCGTAGTCGCGTACGGTGCTGCGCGACACGCCTGAGCGATCGGCAAGGTCCGACTGGGTCCAGTCGAGGAACCCTCGGGCCGCCCGGCAAAGCGCTGGAGACAATATACAAGTTTGCGCGGCTTGACCCATCGCTCTATTCTGCCCATATTGGTCAATACAAATCATATAGGTCAATTTTCGATAGATTGCTAGTGGCGCGTATTGTGCGCTCTCAGGCCATCGAAACGCACGAGGAACAGACACATTGGGATAACGCTGGGCCCATATTTCCTGCTTGTTCTTCTGGTTCTGCCGTTTGTCGGCAGTCTTGCTTCGGCATTTTTTCTGAAGACATCGTCGCGTGTACTCCCCTCCTGGACTGCCGGTGGGGTATCGCTTGCATGCCTTCTAATCGTCATTGCCTCCTACCCTTCGATCACGGAGGGCCAGGTTGTCCGCTTGACGTTCGAGTGGATCCCCCAGCTTGGGCTTGAGTTCAAGTTACGGCTTGATGGCTTTGCGTGGATGTTCGCGCTTCTGATCGCCGGCATCGGACTGCTGGTCGTCATCTATGCGCGATACTACATGTCCGAAGAGGACTCGGTTCCGCGCTTCTTCTCGTTCCTGCTGGCGTTCATGGGGGCCATGATGGGGATCGTGCTTTCCGGCAACGTCATCCTCCTCTCGATCTTCTGGGAACTGACGAGCATCTTCTCGTTCCTGTTGATCAGTTACTGGCACAACAGTTCCGCTGCCCGCGATGGTGCGCGTATGGCCCTGACGGTGACCGGCATCGGTGGGTTCTGCCTTCTCGTCGGCCTCCTGCTTCTCGGCAATATCGTCGGAAGCTACGACCTCGACAAGATCCTGGAGGCAGGCGACGTCATTCGTGCGCATTCCCTCTATGTCCCGGCACTCGTCTTCGTCCTGCTCGGCGCTCTGACAAAAAGCGCGCAGTTTCCGTTCCATTTCTGGCTGCCGAACGCGATGGCAGCGCCGACGCCGGTATCGGCCTATCTCCATTCTGCGACCATGGTAAAGGCCGGGGTCTTTCTCCTGGCGCGCATGTCTCCGGCGCTGTCCGGCAGTTACGAATGGTTCATTCTCGTCGGTGCGGCCGGCATGATCACGCTTCTGCTGGGCGCATACTTCGCGATGTTCCAGCAGGATCTGAAGGGTCTGCTCGCCTATTCCACGATCAGCCATCTCGGCCTGATCACCACGCTGCTCAGCCTCGGGAGCCCGCTGGCAACGGTCGCTGCGATCTTTCACATGCTGAACCATGCGACGTTCAAGGCGTCGCTGTTCATGGCAGCCGGTATCATCGACCACGAGACCGGTACGCGTGATATGCGAAAATTGAGCGGACTGTTCCGGTTCATGCCGATTACCGGCACACTTGCCATGGTCGCCAGTGCGGCGATGGCGGGCGTCCCGCTTCTGAACGGCTTCCTGTCGAAGGAGATGTTCTTCGCAGAAGCGGTCGAGACCCACGCGGACTCGTTCCTGGACCGCATCCTTCCTTACGTCGCCACTCTCGCCGGTGCGTTCAGCGTCGCCTATTCGCTTCGGTTCATCCACACGGTCTTTTTCGGGCCGAAGCCAGTTGGTCTTCCCAAGGAAAAGCCGCACGAGCCGCCGCACTGGATGCTGTTCCCGATCGAACTTCTGGTCGTCGCGTGTCTGGTCGTCGGCGTCATTCCGGCGATCGCCGTTGGACCGATCCTGCAGGCGGCCGCGATGGGCGTACTCGGGCCGGATACGCCTGAATACAGCCTTTCGATCTGGCACGGCTTCAACCTTCCGCTCGTTATGAGCATCGTTGCTCTTGTCGCCGGCGCGCTGATCTACATCCTCCTTCGAAATTATCTTGCGCAGTGCAAAGACGGTGCGCCTGTGTTCAGACGCTTCCGCGGACAGCGCATCTTCGAGCGTATCCTCGTCGAAGTCTCATGGCGCTGGGCAAGGCTCGCGGAGCGGCGGATCGGTACCCGCAAGCTGCAGCCGCAGTTGCGCTGGGTCGTGTTCACCGGCTTTGTCGCAGGTCTCCTGCCGCTCTGGCTCTCCGGGTTCGAGCCGCGGCCGTTCGTGTTCTCCGGGGTCGACAAGGCCTTCGCGGCCATCTGGCTGATTGGTATTTGTCTGGCGCTCGGCACCGCGTTTCTTGCGAAATATCACCGTTTGGCGGCGCTCGTCATGCTTGGCGGCGTCGGGCTGATCGTCTGCGTCACGTTCGTTTGGTTGTCGGCGCCTGATCTCGCGATCACGCAGCTTCTGGTCGAGATCATCACGACGGTACTGATCCTTCTCGGCCTACGCTGGTTGCCGAAGCGGAACGAAATCAATGATGCACCGATTACCGTCCGCGCCCGGCTGAGACGCTTCCGGGATCTTGCGCTCGCCGTTTTCTGCGGTGTCGGCATGACCTTCATATCCTATGCGGTGATGACGATGCCGGTGCCGGACGCTATCGCTACTTACTTCCTGGAAAACGCTTATTCGCAGGGCGGAGGCCGCAACGTCGTCAACGTGATCCTCGTGGACTTCCGCGGCTTCGATACGTTTGGCGAAATCGCAGTTCTCGGCGTGGTGGCGCTCACCGTCTATGCGCTGCTTCGCCGTTTCCGGCCGGCCGACGATACGATGGCGATGCCCGAACAGCAGCGGGCACAGAACCGCTTCGACGAAGAGCGGCCGGATCGGTCTGCGGGCGATACGGCTCGGGACTACATGCTGATCCCGTCGGTCATCATGCAGTGGCTCTTTCCTGTCATCATCATGTTCGCTGTCTATCTGTTCCTGCGTGGTCACGACATGCCGGGCGGCGGGTTCTCGGCAGGCCTGACGCTGTCGCTCGCCTTCCTGCTGCAGTATCTGGCCGGCGGAACACGCTGGGCAGAAGATCGGATCCGAATTCTGCCGCTGCGCTGGATGGGTGCTGGTCTTCTGACTGCCGCCTTAACGGGTATTGGAGCCTGGGCTTTCGGCTACCCGTTCCTCACCTCGCACTTCCAGTATATCGAGCTCCCGCTTGTCGGAAAAATGCCGGCGGCAACGGCATTGCTGTTTGATCTCGGCGTCTTCTCGCTCGTCGTTGGCTCGACGGTTCTGATCATGGTGGCGTTGGCGCACCAGTCGATCCGCATCAATCGCCTGCGGGCAATCGATGCAGCAAAGACGAAGGAAACCTGATGGAAATCATTCTCTCCATCGCCATCGGCGTCATGACCTTTTGCGGCGTGTGGCTCATCCTGCGCCCACGGACCTATCAGGTCATCGTCGGGCTTTCCCTTTTGGCCTATGCCGTCAACCTGTTCATCTTCAGTGTCGGCGGGGTGAAGACGAATGTGCCGCCGGTTCTCGTGGACGGCACGGCCACCGCAAGCCTTGCGGATCCGGTGCCCCAGGCACTTGTGCTGACGGCAATCGTTATCGGCTTTGCCACGACGGCACTGTTTCTGGTCGTGCTTCTCGCCTCCCGCGGCCTGACCGGCTCCGACCATGTTGACGGCAGGAGCGACCCGTCATGAACGGCTGGGCGCATCACCTCATCATAGCACCGATCCTGGTCCCGCTGCTTGCGGCGGCAGTGCTGTTGTTCATCGACGAACGACAGCGCGTTGCCAAGGCGATGGTCAGCCTGACGTCGGTGGTGATCCTCGTCTGCGTTTCGTTCGTGCTGTTTCGTATCGAGAGCGGTCCGAGCGATTTCGAAGGCGTCTATCTGCTGGGCAACTGGGCCGCTCCATTTGGGATCGTGCTGGTGCTCGACGGGCTGTCGGCGATGATGCTGCTTTTGACGGCGCTGGTGGCGCTTGCGTCGCTTGTCTATTCGATGGCCCGCTGGCACATTGTCGGAGCCCATTTCCATACCATGTTCCAGCTGCTGCTGATGGGGGTGGACGGCGCATTCCTCACCGGCGATCTTTTTAACCTCTTTGTTTTCTTCGAAGTGATGCTTGCTGCATCCTACGGTCTACTTCTGCACGGCTCTGGTCCGCTGCGGGTAAAGGCCGGCCTCCATTACATTGCCGTCAACCTTGCCGCAGCACTTCTCTTCCTGATCGGCGTCAGCCTGATTTACGGCACGGCCGGTACGCTGAACATGGCCGACCTTGCCGCGCGCATTCCGCAGATCGAGCCGGACCGACGCATGCTGATGGAAGCCGGCGCCGGCGTGCTCGGGATCGCATTTCTCATCAAGGCCGGCATGTGGCCCCTCTGCTTCTGGCTTCCGACCGCCTATAGCGCCGCTTCGGCACCCGTCGCCGGCGTTTTCGCGATCCTCAGCAAGCTCGGCATCTATGTCATCTTGCGTCTGATCATGCTGCTGTTCGAAACCGGGCCATCGGCCGGGTTCGGATCGACATTCCTGCTCATCGGCGGTATCGCGACAGTGGTGTTTGGAACGATCGGCGTGCTTGCTTCCCAGGCCTTGGGCCGGTTGGCCGGATATTCGGTTCTGGTGTCGTCCGGCACGCTTCTGATGGTGCTCGGCATCAACGATGGTGCGGTCTCGTCCGGCGCACTCCTCTATCTCGTGAGCTCGACCCTGACGATCAGCGCCTTCTTCATGCTGATCGAACTTGTCGAGCGTGGTCAGGATGCGGGCGCTAGCGTCCTCACCGTGACGATGGAAGCCTACGGCGACGCCGACGACGATGAGCCGCAAGAGGGCGACGGGGTCACGATGCCCGGGACGATGGCGATCCTCGGCATATGCTTTGCAGCCTGTGCAATCCTTCTGTCCGGTCTGCCGCCGCTGTCTGGCTTTATCGCCAAATTCGCAATGTTGTCCGCGATGATGGGTACCGGCGCCATTGGCGTGCCGCCGACTGCTGCTGTCTGGACGCTCATCGTTCTCGTCATCCTGTCAGGCGTCGCAGCGCTTATCGCGATGACGCGTGTTGGCATCAGGACGTTCTGGAGCTCGATCGAGGGCACCGTGCCGCGGGTGCTGGTCATCGAGATCGTACCAGTCATGTTCCTTCTGAGCCTTACCCTTGTGCTGACGGTTCAGGCTGGACCTGCGATGCAGTACATGGACACGACGATACGGACCCTTGCCAGCCCGGAAAATTACATCAACGCCGTCAGAAACGCGACAGTCCTGAAGGGCGTCGCCGACAGCAACGGACAGGGAGGCGATTGATGTTTCCCTTCCCGATCCTTGCCGTCTTCCTGGTCCTCATGTGGCTGCTGCTGAACGGGTTCACGCTCGGCCACCTGATTATCGGCACGATGGTCGCAGTCTTTGCATGCTGGGCTATGGCTTCGCTGAGACCGGAGAAGCCGAGACTCGGCAAATGGTACCTTCTGCCGAAGCTTTTGGGGATGGTGCTCTACGACGTTGCAAAGTCGAACGCGCAGGTTGCCGCAGTCATCCTGAGGAGCGGTTCGCGGCGGCATAATCCGGCCTTCCTGACGATCCAGCTGCAGACGCACAACCATTTCTCGCTGGCGGTGCTCGCGATCGTTCTGACGAGCACGCCCGGCTCAGCCTGGCTGGAATACGATTCCAATGACAATACCGTGCTGTTGCATGTCCTCGATCTCGACGACGAGGCGAAGTGGCGCGATATGGTCAAGAACCGCTATGAAAAGCTCTTGATGGAGATCTTCGTATGAGTGCCATCATCGTCTTCACAGCTGTGGCTGTCGCACAATTGATGCTGGCTGCGGCCATGGCTATCGCCTCTGTGCGCATGTTCGGCGGCCCGAGGGCGCAGGACAGGATCATTGCCTTGGACACGCTCTACATCAACGCGATGCTGATGCTCGTCACGTTCGGGATCGGCACGGGTCGGGTCATCTATTTCGAAGCGGCGCTGGTGATCGGCATGCTGGGTTTCGTGGCAACCGTGGCGCTCGCCAAATTTCTGATGCGGGGTGAGGTGATCGAATGAGTGAAGCCACTGATCTGCCGCTCTGGGCCGCGATCGCGGTCGCGGTATTCCTGCTTGTCGGTGCGGCGCTGGCGCTGATCGGCGCCATCGGCTTTCTCCGGCTGCCGACGTTTTACGAGCGCATCCATGCGCCAACCCTCGGCACCAGCTGGGGTGTGGGCGGCGTCATGGTCGCGTCGATGATCTTTTTCTCCGTGACATCAGGTCGACCAATGATGCACGAGATCCTCATCGGGATCTTCGTCACGGTTACGACGCCGGCCACCTTCCTTCTCCTCGCACGCGCCGCGCTGCATCGAGACAGAGTTGAGAAGACGAAAGGCGTGCCGGAGAAACACCGCGCCGATATCGTAAACAACGATTGAGACGGATCTGTCCTGCGGTCCGTTCCGGTTGCGGGACTAGTCCGGCAGAAGGCCGATATGGTCGAGTTTCGCGCTGCGTGCGGCTCGTCCACCCGGAAGTCGTAGCGGCTCTTCCTCAATACCGTACCGAACCGCCATCATCAGGACATGGGTCCCAAGCATGTCCAGTCCTTCGGTGATCCGATTGCTTTCCAGAAGCTCGACGATGGCGATATGTTCAGCACTCGCGTTTTTGCGCGTGGGCAGCGTGGAACGGTGCGATCGAAGTGCCGCGACCTTGCTCGACACGAGCTGGTAGGCGTTGAACAGATACGGATTGCCGCAATTCTCCAGTGATGCATCGTGGAAATGATCATCAGCGCGGGCGGATCGATGGTTGTCGCCCGCCTCGCACGCCGCCATCATGTCTTCGGCAGCTGCCCGCATCGCCTTTAACGTTTCATCGCGACGACGCGACATGGCGAGGCGAACTGCCTCGATCTCGATCGTCTTGCGGAATTCGCACAGGTTTTCCGTATCTTCGCGAGTCGGCAGAAAGACGAAACTTCCCCTTTGCGGACGCACATCGATGAGGCCCTGCTGTTCGAGCGTTGCGAAGGCTTCTTTCACCGGGCTCCGACTGACGCCGAGAGTGGTCGCCAGCTTGTCTTCCGAAAGTGCGTCACCCAACTCGAGCTCGCCATCGATGATGGCTCGTCTCAGCCTCTCGGTCACCCTTGCGCCCAACGAGGATCGTGGTTTTGCATCCATTCCTACGGTCCCTTCCTTCCCGGAGCGGATCATACGCTCCGACGCGGCATAACCGAATTCTGTACGCGCCCTCAGGGAGTGAGGCAACATTCCCTGAGGGTGCTTGTCAGGTGGAGATCTCGTCGAGGAAGCGCCGCGTGGCAGCCATTCCCCCTTCGGCCCGCTGCATGAAGCTGAGCGCCGCGTCTCCTTTATGCGGGGTCTCGACGCTGATTACGACATCTGCGGGCAGGGCGGCCATCAGATCCTTCAACCACAGGCCGCCGTCGCCTGGAAACATCCTGGCAGTGCGTGCCTCGGCAATGCAACCGGCGTTGTCTGCCGGTTGCTCGGCTGGCGCGTCGCAAAGCTGGAGATACAGCGCCTGGCCCTTCGGCAGGCGCACGACATCAGCGGGGCTTCCGCCGGAGCGTGACAGGTGCAGCGCGTCGATCAGAAGGCCGACATTGTTCCGGCCCGTCGCACTCGCCAGGCGGCTTGCATCATGGATGTTGGCAGTGGAACGCCAACGCATGAACTCGATCGACATTTTGATGCCGTATTGCGCCGCCGCGTCGGCAATGCGGCCGAGATTGTCTGCTGCTCGGGAAAGATCCGGGTCCTCGCAGGTGATCTGCATGATCGGCATTGCGAATTCACCGGCAGTCTCGATCACCGGAAGCCAGGTTTTGATGTCCGTCTCCGGCAGGAGGGTGAACACCTCGCCGTCGTAGAACGACATGCCCGTGTCCGACGCCGCGGCGTTGATTTCGCGGATCAGCTTCTGGTTCCCAACGATTGGATGGGCAAGCTCCAGCCCGTGTGGAGCAATCAGCCGCAGGCTGACGAGATCGTAACCGCAGGCGGCTGCGATCCTGACGTTCTCGACCGGAGGACAACCGAACACGGTCAGATAGGCGAGCGAAAGGGGATGTTGCTTATACATTGTGCGACCTCAATACGTCGCGCGGCCGCCGGAGACGTCGAACACGGCGCCGGTCGAGAACGAGCATTCCTCAGACGCCAGCCAGTTGACGAGCGATGCGACTTCCTCCGCTTCGCCGAGGCGACCGACAGGGATCTTCGCTGTTACATAGGCTTTGAATTCCGGTGTCAGCTGGTTCATCATTTCCGTTTCGATCGCAGCCGGCGTCACGCAGTTGACGCGGATCTGCGTCGTTGCCAGTTCCTTGCCGATCGATTTCGTCAGGCCGATAACGCCCGCCTTCGAAGCGGAGTAGGCGACCGCGTTGGGATTGCCTTCCTTGCCGGCGATCGAGGCGATATTGACGATGCGGCCATAGCCGGTCTTCAGCATTTGCCGAACCGCCGATTGGCAGCAGTAGAATACTGCATCGAGATTGAGCGACATGACGAAGCGCCAGCCGTCATGCGGGTAATCAACGAATTTTTCGAGCGGGCCATTGTGACCGGCGCAGGTCACGAGAATGCCGAGCGGCCCGAGATCCGCGACCGCTTGCTCCGTGGCGGCCTCGACCGCGGCGGGGTCCATGACGTTGACCACATAACCCTTGGCGCCCGGAAGCTTGGCAGCAGCCTCTTCGACCCGTTCCTTGTTGATGTCCCATAGCGCGACCTTGTGGCCCTTGGCCGCAAGTCTTGCTGCGATCGGAAATCCGAGCCCGCCGGCCCCCCCTGTGACGATCGCAACGCGAGGTGTTTCCTGGTTCGCCATGTGTATCTCCTCCCTGGCATTACGACCCGTTTCCCAAGAGCCGCTTTCTTTTCGTTCGTTGTCATCACGCATCCGTTTGGTTGGAACCTAGCGCTTGACATTTGTAGCATACTAACATTCTAGTGGCCTACATGAGTCGCAAATGACCGGCTTGTCAAGCGCTGAGGATGCAGGGCGAGTGAATGGGAGGAGAAGACGATGGGAATGAACGGCAACGCCTTTCTGGCGATCTGGCACGACATCGAAGAGGGCGGGCATGCCGAATATATCGAATGGCATACCCGCGAGCATATGCCCGAGCGCCTTTCGATCCCGGGCTTCAGAACCGGCAAGCGGCTGCATGCTCCCTCTGCCTCCCGCTATGTTTTCGGCACCGTCTATTCCGGCGAGACCCTGGAGACCTTCCGTTCTCCCGACTACCTCGAACGTTTGAACAACCCGACACCCTGGACGACGGCTGTTGCGCCGAGTTTCCGTAATTTTCTGCGCGTCGCCTGCGAACGCATTGCTGAGGCAGGCCATGGTGACGGTGGCAGCATGGCGACGATCCGCTTCGATCTTTCGGGCGACGATGGCGAGACCCGGCTGCGGGCAAATGCTCAGGCACTCGCGGACACGATGCTCGCGGTGCGTGGTGTCTCCTGCGTCCACGTCGGTGTTTCCCGCAACGAGGTTTCGAGCGTCCGCACCAAGGAAACCGAGCTGCGGGCTGTAATGAACGAGACTGTCTTCGACGTCGTCGTTCTGGTCGAGGGGTCGTCGAGCGCAGGACTGCGGGCGGCCTTGCCCGAGGTGGAGCGGCTGGCAGTTGAAAGCGGCATCCTTCAAGCGCCGGTCACTGATATCTATGAGACCGCCTTCTCGATTACCTCGGAAGATATGCGGGGCGCGCCATGACCCGGATTCTGATGACCGGCGGCGCCGGCTTTCTGGGCGGCTGGATCCTCAAGGCGTTGAAGGCCGAAGGCCATGACGTGCGGATTTTCGATCGCTCGACCGACCGCCGCATATTGCGGGACATCGCTGGCGACGAAGCGGATCACGTCGAGTGGTTTGAGGGCGATATTACCGATGGCGCCGCCGTCAAATCCGCCGCCAAAGATTGCGCATCCATTATTCATCTCGCCGCTCTGCTGACCCCAGCCTGCAAGAACGACCCGGTCCTAGGCGCGACGGTGAACCTGATCGGCACGCTGAATGCGTTCGAAGCGGCCAAGGCTAACGGCATTGCGCGGATTGCCTATGCCAGCAGCGCTGCCGTCTTTGGCCCCGATGACGGCTCGACGCCACATCCGGTCACGCATTACGGCGCCTTCAAGCTTGCCTGCGAAGGGAGCGCCCGCGCGTATTGGGCGGATGCTGGTATCTCAAGCATTGGCCTTCGCCCGACGGTTGTCTACGGGCCTGGGCGCGAAAGCGGGCTGACGGCGGGCCCAACGCTTGCCTGCCGCGAAGCGGTTCTCGGCAATGCCTACACGATCGGATATTCCGGCCCGCAGGATCTCGTTTTCGTCGCCGATGTTGCAGCGGCCTTCGCGGCGGCGGCAACAAGACCGTTCGAGGGCGCGCATGCGTTTTCGGTTGGCGGTGCCTGCGAGGACGTCCCGGACGTGATCGCAGCGATCAGGGCCGAGATCCCCGGCGCAAACATTGATTTTGGCGGCCCAGCCGTGCCGATGGCGCCGGATATCAAAGCCACCGACAATCAGGCTCTGCTGGGCCCGATCCCCGTTACGCTGCTCCGGCAGGGAATATCACAGACCATCGCCCATTACCGATCGATCGCGGGGAGGGGCTGATGACCGTCCGCAGCGACATATCGCAGGATCATGTCGGTCATGGTTTCCAGGCGTGCCTCGACCGCGTCTGCAGCCATGAGGTCGCGTCCGAACAGGACCTTCAGCGTGTGGCGATTGGAAACATAGGTAAAGCCGAGGGCGGAAATCGAGATGTAGAGATCGAGAGGGTCCACGCGTCGGAAAAGGCCCTTTGCGACCCCGATATCGAGGATCGTCGAGACCTTCGTCACGACCGAGCTGTTAAGCCCCTTCATGTCGCCGGCCGACTGCAGATGCGCTGCGCCGTGCAGGTTTTCGGTGTTGATCATTCGCACGAAGGCGGGGTTGTCGATATAATACCGGAAGGTAAAGCCGATCAGCGCCTTCATCGCACCGACGGGATCTTCCGGATCGAGCACGAGCGCGTCTTCGGCACTGCGGATGCCGGTGTAAAGATGCTCCATCGCGGCAAGGTAGAGATCCTCCTTGCTGCCGAAGTAGTGGTAGACCATGGCCTTGTTGGAATTCGCGCGCTGAGCGATGCGATCGACCCGTGCGCCACCGATACCGTAGGTCGAAAATTCCGTGATTGCCGATTCCAGCAAAAAGCGTCTGCGCCTTTCCGGCGATCTTTGGCCCGGGTCAAGACTCGTATCAGTGGACATGTTTTCGGTGGTCGTCATCTCAATTCCTCGGCCTCGCGGCCCCGTTACCACAGCAGGCAACAGGGAGCAGCGGCTTAAGTGTAAGCAATCAATCCGCGAGCAGGAATAGCACGTCGATTGACATCAACCAACTGGTTGGTTAATTGAAATACGGGTATTTTCGTCTGGGTTGCGAAGAGGAGTCGCGGCCCGGACATTAAAAGGCATCAACCCTGAGGAGGACATTTCATGCCAGGCAAATTTTCATTCCGCACACTCGCACTCACGCTCGTTGCAGGCGTCAGCATGGCGCTCGGCGCGTCAGCCGCCCATGCGCAGGCTCTTGAGAAGATCAAGAGCGCCGGCGTCATCCGGGTCGGCGTCATGGGCGAACAGGCACCATGGGGCTCGATCGACGCCAGCGGCCAGAACATCGGCTATGACGTCGACGTGGCCAAGCTGATCGGCGAGGAAATGGGCGTCAAGGTCGAGTTCGTACCGAACGCTGTCTCGGCCCGCATCCCGAACCTTCTGACCGGCAAGGTCGATCTGCAGATGGCCGTCATGGGCATGTATCCGGATCGCGCCAAGGCCGTGCAGTTCAGCAAGCCTTATGCAGGCCTGAAGATCATTCTTCTGTCGAGCGCCAAGAACAAGATCACCGCGATCGAGGACGCAAAGAGCCTGCGCATCGGCGTGCCGCGCGGCGCGGCACAGGACAAGGCGATCACCACCCTTCTGGGTGACGTTCCCAACATCCGCCGCTTCGACGACGACAGCTCCAACATCCAGGCGCTCGTCTCCGGCCAGGTCGATGCGATCGGTGGCAACACGACCTACAAGATCAATCTCGACCGCGCATCGCCAGGCAACGACTACGAACAGAAGCTGGTCTTCAACGAACAGTGGATGGGCGTTACCACCAAGCTCGGCGACAAGGAAATCAACGACTGGCTGAACAAGTTCATCGACAAGATCAAGGCCGATGGCCGTCTCGAAGCGATCAACAAGAAGTGGCTGGCAGCAGACGCGCTTCCGAACTTCCCGGAAAAGCTCGAGGGCATACCCTTCACCGTACAGTAAATAGTTAGCGTCAATTCCACGACCGCATGACGAAACGGGGCGCGCAGCCGCGACTGGACAAGCGCGCCCCGATCTGCAGCAAAAGGCATGGACATGCGCACGATCTTTATCCTGAACGGACCCAATCTTAATCTTCTCGGTCAGCGCGAGCCGGATATCTATGGCCGCACGACGCTCGACGAAATTCGTGGCTGGCTGGAAACGGACGCTGCCGAACTCGGCGTCGCGATCGATTTCCGTCAGTCGAATTTCGAAGGCGAGATCATCGAATCCATTCATGCGGCCCGCCATGATGCCGCCGGCATCATCATCAATCCGGCGGCCTATACGTTCACGTCGATCGCCATCCTCGACGCGTTGAAGACCTTCGACAAGCCGAAGATAGAGCTGCATATTTCCAACGTGCACCAGCGCGAGGAAATCTATCACAAATCGCTCGTCTCGAAGACGGCGACGGCAGTCATGGCGGGCTTCGGTGCCTACGGCTATCGCCTCGCTCTGCGGGCCATGGCGGAGATGACGCAATGACCCGCATCGGTCTGATGGGTGTCGGTCTGATCGGCCGCGAACATGCCGACCTCCTGGTGTCCAACCGCCGCGCCGAAATTGCTGCGATCTGCGATCCGTCGTCCGCTGCAGCCGAACTCGCCGCGCGCCTCTCCGTCCCGTACTTTGCCGACTACGACACCATGCTCGACGAGGCAAAGCCCGACGGCGCCATCATCGCGCTGCCGAACAATCTCCATACACCGGCCGCTCTCGCCTGCATCGAGCGCGGCGTACCCTGCATGATCGAAAAGCCGATCGCCGAAAGCATCGCCTCGGCTGCCCGCATTGTCGAGGCGTCGGAGCGAGGCGGGGTGCCCGTTCTTGTCGGTCATCAGCGCCGCCACAGCCCCGACATCCGTTCCGCCAAACGCGCCATCGACGCCGGAGAACTCGGACCGCTGGTCGCTGTCAGCGGCATGACCCTGTTCGACAAGCCGGACGACTATTTCAACACCGAATGGCGTCGCAAGCGCGGCGGCGGCGTGTTGTTGATCAACCTCATCCACGATATCGACGTCCTGCGCTATCTGGTCGGCGAGATCGAAAGCATCCGC
Organism: Neorhizobium sp. DAR64872/K0K18; assembly: GCF_050500175.1. Lineage (NCBI taxonomy): Bacteria > Pseudomonadati > Pseudomonadota > Alphaproteobacteria > Hyphomicrobiales > Rhizobiaceae > Neorhizobium > Neorhizobium sp. DAR64872/K0K18. The sequence continues at coordinate 669,223 of NZ_CP191445.1, read as the reverse complement.
GCCTTCACATCCTCGGCCCGCCGCGGTTTTGAGGTCGAAGACACCGCAAGCATTTCGATCCGCTTCGTCAACGGCGTGCTCGGCACATTCCTGATCTCGGACGCAGCCGTCAGCCCCTGGGCCTGGGAATATACGTCCGGGCAGGCGCTCTATCATCCGGCACAGCCCGGTCCCTGCCTTTTCCTCGCCGGACGAAAGGCAGCACTGTCTGTTTCCGACATGTACCTTTGGCGGCACGCGGAAGAAAACGATCACTGGCAGCATCCGCTGGTTCGCGAATACCGCCCCGGCGATGGCTCGCTCACCTATGTCAACCAGCTTGACCACTTCGTGGATGTGATCCGTGGCGATGCAACGCCGCTGATCAGCGCGCGCGACGGGATGTCGACGCTTGCCGCGACGCTTGCGGTCGATCTCGCCGGGCGCGAGGATCGCACCGTGACGCTCGCTGAAATGCTCTCACCGGCAAAGGTGGCCGCATGAAGAAGACATGGTCCCTCTCTTTTCTGACCGGGCTCGGCGTCGCACCGGAAGAAGCGGTGCGTGCGGCGGCAGACGCTGGATACGACTATCTCGGCTTACGCCTGATGCCGGCATTTCCCGGCGGCCTTGCCTATCCGCTGATGGATGACCCGGCGCGCGTGAAATCCCTGATAAGCCTGATGGGCGACAGCGGCGTTGCAGTGTTCGATATCGAGATGATCCGGATTTCGCCGGATTTCGATCCGGAGCCGCTGCTGCCGTTTCTCGAATGTGCCGGCCAGCTCGGCGCCCGCGCCATTCTTGTTGCCGGTGACGATGCCGACGAGGGTCGTCTGACAGCCTCCTTTGTCAAACTGTGCGAGGCAGCACGTCCGTTCGGCCTGTCGATGGATCTGGAGTTCATGCCGCAATCGGAGCTGCGGGATCTCAGCGCTGCGATCCGCGTCCTGAGCGCGGCCGACCAGCCGAATCAGGGCGTGATCATCGATACGCTGCATGTCTCGAGGGCCCGCACGACAATCGAAGAGATCACTGCTGTGCCGCGCAAGTGGCTGAACTATGCGCAGATCTGCGATGCTCCAGCCAAGATCCCGGAGACGCGGGAAGAACTGAACTACACGGCCCGCCACGCGCGGCTTCTGCCGGGCGAGGGGGAGCTCGACCTTGCCGGCATGTTTGCGGCGATGCCGGCGGATCTGCCGGTTGCCGTGGAAATCCCCAACGACGAGCAGTCCGCTGGCCTTTCCGCCGCCGAATGGGCGAAGCGAACGCTGATCGCGTCGCGCAGAATTCTCGAACCCGAATCCGAAGAGACCCAATGACCGGCTTGCAAATAAAGACCATCCAGGGCGTGGATATCCCGAGCCTCGGCCTCGGTACATTCGAACTGAAGGGACAGGAAGGCGAGGCGGCGATCCGTACCGCCATCGAACTCGGCTACCGCCAGATCGATACCGCAATACGCTATGGAAACGAAGTCGAAGTCGGCCACGCCATTCGTGAGAGCGGCGTGGCACGGGGAGAGCTCTTCGTCACCACCAAGATCTGGTTCAACGATCTCGACCCGGAAACGGTCGCGGCGCGCGTCGACGAGAGCCTGGAACGGCTGGGTTTCGACTATGTCGATCTGCTCCTCGTCCACTGGCCAACCAAAGACGTGCCCCTTGGCGAAACGCTTGACGCATTCGCTCAAGCCAAATCCAAGGGCAAGACAAGGCTGATGGGTGTCAGCAATTTCACCGTGGCACTGCTCGACGAGGCGCTCGACGTTCACAAGGCCGAGCTGTTCTGCAATCAGGTCGAATACCATCCCTTCCTGTCGCAGGAAAAACTGCTCGAGCGCATGCGCCGGGCCGACATGCTGCTCAATGCCTATCAGCCGATTGCGCGCGGCAAGGTGTTCAGCTCCAAGCTGCTGACCGAGCTCGGCGCGAAATATGGCAAATCGGCGGGCCAGATCACGTTGCGCTGGCATGTGCAGCAAGATCATGTCGGTGCCATTCCGCGCTCTGCAAAGGCTGAAAACATCAAGTCCAATATGGACATCTTCGATTTTGAACTGTCGTCGGAAGACATGGCTGCCATTCATGCGCTGGCGCGTGGCGAGCGCTATTCCCGTTTCGAGTGGGAACCCGATTGGGACTGAGACGCGGCGATGGTGAAGGCAATGAGGGAGGTAGAACATGACACTTGATTTCAGCGTCGTCACCGATGCTTGGCAATCGCTGGTCTATGGCACGTTGGGAACCCTGTTCCTGGCCGTAGCCGGCATGATGATTGCGACTGTTATCGGCGTGCTGGGCGTGGCGATCCTCAGAACGAACATGGTCATCCCGTCCTTTCTCGTCACGGCTTTCGTCGAGGTGATCCGCAACACGCCTTTCCTTGTGCAGATCTACTTCATCTTCTTCGCGCTGCCACTCGCCGGCGTCCGGCTTAATCCGACCATGACCGCGGTTCTGGCACTGGGGTTGAACGGTGGCGCCTATGCGATCGAGATTATTCGCGGTGGTGTAGAAAGCATTCCCAAGGGACAGACCGAAGCCGGGCTGGCGCTGGGTCTCCACAATCACGAAGTCTTCCGGATGATCGTGCTGAAGCCGGCGCTGCGGGCCATCTATCCCTCGCTGTCGAGCCAGTTCATCCTGCTGACGCTGACGACGGCGATCTGCACCTCGATTTCGGCCTACGAACTGACCTCGGTCGGCCAGCGTATCGAGGCTGAAACCTTCCGCAGTTTCGAGACCTATTTCACCCTGACCGGCATCTATCTCGTGATTTCGATGGTGACCATGTGGACGCTTGCCGCCATCGGCCGGCGTGCCTTCAACTATCCGCAGCGCTGAGGAGGACCAGGATATGGGATACCAAGAACTGACCTACCTGCTGCAAGGCCTCGGCTGGACCCTTGTCCTGACCGCGATGGCCTTTGTTGGCGGCATCATCTCGGGCGTCATCGTGGCGCTGATGCGGGTGTCGAGGATCGCCTTGGTCCGTTATATCGCGATCGGCTGGATCGGGCTCTTCCAGGGCACGCCGCTTCTGATGCAGCTCTTCGTCGCCTATTTCGGCCTGCCGCTTCTGGGCTTCGATCTGCCCGGTTGGGCCGCCGTCGGTATCGCGCTGACCGCGCATGCTTCGGCATTTCTCGGCGAAATCTGGCGCGGCGCGATCGAGGCCGTGCCGAAGGGCCAGACCGAAGCTGCCGATGCGCTCGGCCTCCACACCCGCAGCCTGATGTTCGACGTCATCATGCCGCAGGCGTTCAAGCTGTCGCTGCCGGCAACCGTCGGCTTCCTGGTCCAGCTTCTGAAAGGCACGTCGCTTGCTGCCATCGTCGGCTTCATCGAGCTGACGCGTGCCGGTTCGATCGTCTCCAACCAGATCTACCAGCCGCTTCTCGTGTTCGGCGTCGTCGGCGCCATGTATTTCGCAATGTGTTGGCCGCTGTCCCTGTGGGGACGACGCATCGAGCGGCGTATGTCCGCCGGTTTGGCAAGATAGAATAGGGAAAATGACCATGGCAATTGTGACCAACACCAACGCCCAGCCGACCGGCAAAGAGCCGATGATCATGATGCGCGACGTGGAGAAGTGGTACGGCGCATTCTACGCCCTCAAGAAAGTCAACCTGACAGTGGCGAAGGGTGAGAAGATTGTTCTCTGCGGTCCGTCGGGATCGGGCAAGTCGACGCTGATCCGCTGTATCAACCGGCTGGAAGCAAGCCAGGGTGGCAAGATCGTCGTATCGGGCCATACCGTGAAGGATGACCAGAAGGCGATCGATGCGGTGCGCCGCGAAGTCGGGATGGTCTTCCAGCAATTCAACCTGTTTCCGCACAAGACGGTGCTCGAAAATTGCATTCTCGCGCCCATGCGCGTGCGCAAACTGTCGCGTCCCGAGGCGGAGAAGACGGCCCGCAAATATCTGGAGCGGGTCCGCATCGGCGATCAGGCGGACAAATACCCGGCCCAACTTTCCGGTGGCCAGCAGCAGCGCGTCGCGATTGCGCGCGCGCTTTGCATGGAACCCAAGGCGATGCTGTTTGACGAACCAACCTCGGCGCTCGACCCTGAAATGGTCAAGGAAGTGCTCGATACGATGGTGTCGCTCGCCCGCGATGGCATGACGATGATCTGCGTCACGCACGAAATGGGTTTCGCCCGCCAGGTCGCCGACCGCGTCATCTTCATGGCTGATGGCGAGATCGTCGAGGAAAACGATCCCGAGAGTTTCTTCAGCGCTCCGGCTCATCCCCGTACCCGGGCATTCCTGGGCGAGATCCTGTCGCATCATTGAACCCGCGTACAAGGCGCGTATCTGAATGCGTAAGCGCTTAAGGCACATCGCAAACGAGGCTGAGTAAACGAGGGAAAAGTCATGAAGACGTCCATAGCGACCGTATCGATCAGCGGCGAACTCCCGGAAAAACTTGCAGCGATTGCGCAGGCGGGGTTCAGCGGTGTCGAGATCTTCGAAAACGACTTCTTGGCCTTCGACGGTACGCCTGCCGATGTCGGGCGCATGGTGCGCGATCATGGTCTGGAGATTACGCTTTTCCAGCCGTTCCGCGATTTCGAGGGCATGCCTGAACCGCACCGCTCGCGCCTGTTCGACCGGGCGGAGCGCAAGTTCGATATCATGCAGGAACTGGGCACCGATCTGGTTCTCGTCTGCTCGAACGTCTCGCCGCTGGCGCTCGGCGGTATCGACCGGGCGGTGGCAGATTTTCACGAACTGGGCGAACGTGCTGCCAAGCGTGGTCTGAAAGTCGGTTACGAGGCGCTCGCCTGGGGCAAGCACATTTCCGATCACCGCGATGCCTGGGAAGTTGTCCGGCGCACCAACCACCCGAATATCGGCATCATCCTCGACAGTTTCCACACGCTGTCGCGACAGATCGACATCAATTCGATCCGCTCTATCCCGAAGGAAAAGATCTTCATCGTCCAGCTGGCCGATGCGCCATTGATCGACATGGATCTGCTTTACTGGAGCCGACACTTCCGCAACATGCCGGGCGAGGGAGATCTGCCGGTCGAAGCATTTACCAGCGCCGTCGCCGAAACCGGCTATGATGGCTATTTCTCGCTGGAGATATTCAATGACCAGTTCCGCGGCGGCTCGGCAAAGGCTATCGCGGCAGATGGTCACCGATCACTGATCACGCTTGGAGATCGGGTGCGTCGCAATCCGAATGCGTCGGGCCTGACGCTCCCGGTCATGCCGGACCGCAGCGCCGTGCAAGGGGTCGGCTTCGTCGAATTTTCGGCAAGTGAGGCCGACGCCGGAGAACTGGCCGGCATCTTGCGCACGCTCGGTTTTTCCAAGACCGCACAACACCGCAGCAAGAAAGTCAGCGTGTTTTCGCAGGGCAATATCAAACTGCTTCTGAATACGGACGAGATGGGCTTTGCGAGTGCATCCTACGCCGTGCACGGCACCTCGGCCTATGCAATGGCTTTGAAGGTGGACGACGCGCGCGATGCGATGGATCGTGCGGTGGCATTGGGCGCCGAAGTGTTCAATCAACCCGTCGAGACGGGCGAGGTGACGATCCCCTCTATCCGCGGTGTCGGCGGAGGTCTGATCTACCTGCTCGATGACAAGACGGATCTTTCCCGCATCTGGGATATCGATTTCGCCCCAGTCGATGATGAGCATAAGAAGCAGGATGCCCACCTCCTGAGCGTCGATCATATCGCCCAGACGGTAGCGTATGAGGAGATGCTCACCTGGGTGCTTTTCTACACCTCGATCTTCGAGATGCAGAAGACGCCGATGGTCGATATCATCGACCCATCGGGCGTGGTGCGCAGCCAGGTTGTCGAAGCGCCGCAAGGCTACCTTCGCATTACCCTCAATGGTGCGGAAAACCGGCGAACGCTTGCTGGGCATTTTATTGCGGAGACATTCGGGTCCGGCATCCAGCATCTGGCATTCGAAACTGCGGATATCTTTGCGACGGCCGCGGCCCTGAAGGCGAACGGCTTCCGGCCCTTGCCGATCTCGCCAAACTATTATGGCGACGTGGAAACCCGCTTCGGTCTCGATCCGGACCTGACGGAGAGGCTAAAGGCGGAGAACATTCTCTACGACCGCGACGAGAACGGCGAATACTTCCAGCTCTATAGCGGCACGTTTGGGGAAGGCTTCTTCTTCGAGATCGTCCAGCGGCGCGATTATCGCGGTTATGGCGCTGCGAATGCGATCTTCCGTATCGCGGCCCTGAAGAAGCAGATCAGGCCGGAAGGTGTGCCACGGCTCTAGGGGTCGCGGGAGGCTTTGGTGATGAGGGGCCGGCCGGGTGGGCCGGCCCCTCATGCCATTTGTGTTAGCCGAACAGAACCAGGCTGCTTTTCAGCGTGACCCAGATGCCCCAGATCATGGGGATGCCGACGACGGCCCAGGCGAGAGCGGCCTGAGCGGAGAAGCCACCCTTGCCGATGCCGAATGAACCGGTCGGGCCAGCATTTGCAGCGGCAGTCTTTGCCTGCAGCGAGGCAACCTCTGCGTCGGACATAAACCACTTGTCGGCAAGCGGCCGCACCAGCGAGTTGGCGATGAGGCCAAGCACAAGCATGCCCGCAAGAATATACATCGTGCCGGTGTAGAGAGCCGGTCCCGGCGCAACGCCGGCAGCAATCTGCGCTTCACGAATGTAGTTCACCACGACCGGACCGACGATGCCGGCAGTCGCCCAGGCGGTCAGAAGACGACCGTGGATCGCGCCGACGAACTGGGTTCCGAAGATATCGGCAAGATAGGCCGGGATGGTTGCGAAGCCGCCGCCATACATGGACAGGATGATGCCGAATGCCAGAACGAACAGACCCTTGTTGCCGAGATTGGCAAGTGTCGGTGCGGTTGCATAGAGGATGATGCCGAGGATGAAGAACGTATAGTAGGTGTTCTTGCGGCCGAGCTTGTCGGAGAGCGAGGCCCAGACAAAGCGTCCGCCAATGTTGAAGAGCGACAGAAGGCCGGTGAAGCCTGCAGCGATTGCTGCGATCTGTGCCTTCTGTCCAGCGTCGAGCTGCGCGAACGCGACGTCCGGCAGACCGATCAGCGAACCGGCGAAGATTTCCTGCAGCATCGGCGATGCCATGCCGATAACGCCGATACCAGCTGAGACGTTCAGGCAAAGCACGGCCCAGATCAGCCAGAACTGCTTTGTCTTGTGGGCGTCACGCAGGTGAACGTGTTTCGTGGTGATCATCGTCGACTTGGAAGCAGGCGGTGTCCAGCCTTCAGGACGCCATCCTGCCGGCGGGATGCGGTAGCCGAAGGCGCCGCCCATCATGAAGCAGAAATAGATCGCAGCCATGGCGATGAAAGTCTGCCACACACCGACAGACACGTCGGTCTTGAAGAAGTTCATCAGAAGGTTTGCGAGCGGAGCGCCAATCATTGCGCCGCCGCCGAAGCCCATGATCGCCATGCCTGTCGCCATGCCGCGACGGTCCGGGAACCACTTGATCAGCGTTGACACCGGCGAGATATAGCCGAGACCGAGACCGATGCCGCCGATAACGCCGGCGCCGACCCACATCATCCACAGCTGATGGGTCATGACGCCCATGGCTGCGACGAGAATGCCACCGCACCAGCAGCAGGCGGAGACGAAACCAGCCTTGCGTGGACCGACCTTTTCAAGCCAGCCGCCCCAAATGGCAGCCGAGCAGCCCAGCAACACGAAGAACAGCGTGTAGATCCAGCCGAGATCGGCAACGCGCCAGTTGCAGCTTGTTGTAACCAGGGCCGTCAGCAGGCTCATTCCGGTGCATGACGGGTCGGCTGCACCTGGAATGGCGCGCGAAAGCGGCAGCCAGAAGACGCTGAAGCCGTAGGCCATGCCGATGCAAAGGTGGATAGCGAGGGCTGCCGGCGGCACAAGCCAACGGTTGAAGCCCGGTTTTGCGATAATACGTTCCTTCTCCAGGAGACCGGCGCTTTCGGCGCGGCCTCCTGCTGTTCCTGCAATTGCCATAAAAGAAGATCCCTCTCTGAGTAATGGCTTTCAACGTGAGCTCACCACCGCCCTCCAGCTGAAGGCGAGCTTACGCTTTGCTTTCCGGTGTGATCTCCCGGAAAGCGGTTTCATCTGGCCCCGTTCCCTAACGTCCGGAAACACCCCCGGTCGTTCCCTCTTTGGTTCCCATACCCGTCCCGCTCGGTTCTGCCGGTCGGCGGATCAGTGTCGAAGCCTCGACGACAAGCGGCAGCAATCCTGCGCCGCCGGCATCGAGATGCTCGAATAGGTGCCGGCGCATGCGCGGCTCCCAGAATTTGTTGATATGCGTCGCAACGCCATTGGTTCGCACGCTCTCCGGCTGGGATAAGAAAAACGTGGCGATCTGGTTTGCCATCCGGACCAGCTTTTCGTGGCCGTGGGTTTCATGTGGCACTGTGTCGTCCAACTGATCATGCACCATCGGAAAAAGCTCCGATGGCGATCAGGCGACCCGTCATTGCAGCAGCCGGATACGGTCCGGAGATCCGCGCAGTTGAAGCGCGGCTGCCGTGATAGCTGAAACCTATCGTACGATTGGCTTGTACCGAGATTGAGCGAGTTGCACTGTTTCCGTTACGACGGCTAGTTTCAAGAACTGCACTTGCGACGAACAGTGGCGTCATAGGACTCTGCGACAAATTGGCACTCCCCCTTAATCTGGTTCTTGACCTGTTTGCAAGAGCCCTGCGGCCTCACCGATTGCCTATTTGCAATTGATAATTCCGATTACTCCGCAGCCTCCATTCGACCTGCGATGCGTCGCGATCTGCGCGACAGGTCGCCGTAGTCCTGCTGCCACTCCGTCGGGCCATTCGACGGCGAAACCTGCACGGCCGTGACCTTGTATTCCGGGCAGTTGGTGGCCCAGTCCGAGTAATCGGTGGTGATGACGTTCGCCTGTGTATCGGGATGGTGGAAGGTGGTGTAGACGACACCCGGCGCCACGCGGTCGGTGATCAGAGTCCGCAGCGTCGTATCGCCGGCTCGGCTGGCAAGCTTGATCCAGTCGCCGTCCTTGATCCCGCGCTGCTCGGCATCGTGCGGGTGGATCTCGAGACGGTCCTCCGCATGCCAGACGACGTTTTCCGTCCGTCGCGTCTGCGCGCCGACATTATACTGCGACAGGATACGGCCGGTGGTGAGCAGAAGCGGGAACCGCGGCCCGGTGCGTTCGTCGGTCGCGACATATTCGGTGCGAATGAACTTGCCCTTGCCGCGCACGAAGCCGTCGACATGCATGATCGGCGAGCCGAGCGGATGCGCTTCGTTGCAGGGCCACTGCACCGACCCCATCTTTTCCAGATAGTCGTAGGAGACCTTGGCAAAGCTCGGGGTCGTTGCGGCGATCTCGTCCATTACCTGTGACGGATGGGTGTAGTTCCACGGCAGACCCATGGCCTGCGCCAGTTTCTGCGTCACTTCCCAGTCGGCCAAGCCGTTCTTCGGGCTCATCACCTTGCGAACCCGGTTGATGCGCCGCTCCGCATTGGTGAACGTGCCGTCCTTTTCGAGGAAGGTCGAGCCGGGCAGGAAGACATGCGCGTAATTGGCGGTTTCGTTGAGGAACAGGTCGTGCACGACGACGCATTCCATCGCTTCGAGACCGGCGGAGACATGCTTGGTATCCGGGTCGGACTGCAGGATATCCTCGCCCTGGATGTAGATGCCCCTGAATGTGCCCTCGACCGCCGCATCCAGCATGTTGGGAATGCGCAGCCCCGGTTCGTTGTTGAGCGTCACGCCCCACAGTTTCTCGAACGTGTCGCGCGTGGCATCGTCGGAGATATGGCGATAACCCGGCAGCTCGTGCGGGAAGGAGCCCATGTCGCAGGCGCCCTGGACATTGTTCTGGCCCCGCAGCGGATTGACGCCGACGCCGGGCCGGCCGAGATTTCCGGTGACCATGGCAAGGTTGGCGATCGCCATGACCGTCGTCGAACCCTGGCTGTGCTCGGTGACGCCGAGGCCGTAATAGATCGAGCCATTGCCGCCGGTCGCAAACAGCCGGGCTGCACCACGCAGCAGATCCGCCGGCACGCCGGTATAGTCCTCCGTCGCTTCCGGGCTGTGCGCGTCTTCGGAAACGAAGGCCGCCCAATCCTCGAATTCCGACCAGTCGCAGCGCTCGCGGATGAAGGCTTCGGCAAACAGGCCTTCGGTGACGATGACATGCGCCAGCGCGGTCAGAACAGCCACATTGGTGCCTGGCTTTAAGGGGAGGTGGAACGCCGCCTCGACATGGGCCGAGCGAACGATATCGGTTCGACGCGGATCGATGACGATCAGTTTTGCACCCTGCCGCAACCGCTTTTTCAGCCGCGAACCGAACACCGGATGGCCGTCGGTCGGATTGGCACCGATAATCATCACCACGTTGGTATGCTCGACGCTGTCGAAATTCTGCGTTCCGGCCGAGGTGCCGAAAGCCTGGCCGAGCCCGTAACCGGTCGGCGAATGGCAGACGCGGGCGCAGGTATCGACATTGTTGTTGCCGAAACCGGCGCGGATCAGCTTCTGGACGAGGAATGTCTCTTCGTTGGTGCAGCGCGACGAGGTGATGCCGCCGATAGATTCGCGGCCATACTGATACTGGATGCGCCGGAACTCGGAGGCGACATGGCTAAACGCTTCTTCCCAGCTGACTTCGCGCCACGGATCGGAGATCTTCTCGCGGATCATCGGATTGAGGATGCGGTCCTTGTGGCTCGCATACCCATAGGCGAACCGTCCCTTGACGCAGGAATGGCCGCGATTGGCCTGGCCGTCCTTCCACGGCACCATGCGCACCAGTTCCTCGCCGCGCATTTCAGCCTTGAACGAACAGCCGACGCCGCAATAGGCGCAGGTCGTGACCGTCGAATGCTCCGGCTGGCCGATTGCGATCACCGATTTCTCGGTCAGTGTCGCGGTCGGGCATGCCTGCACGCAGGCACCGCAGGAAACGCATTCGGACTCGAGGAAATGTTCGTGCGCGCCGGGAGAGACGCGGCTTTCGAAACCGCGGCCTTCGATTGTCAGCGCGAACGTGCCCTGCACTTCCTCGCAGGCGCGGACGCAGCGCGAACAGACGATGCATTTGGAAGGGTCATAGGTGAAGTAAGGGTTCGACTCGTCCTTCGGCATCCACTTGGCATTGATGGCGCCGTCGGTCCGGGCCCTCACATGGTTGTCGCCCTCGTAGCCATAGCGAACGTCGCGAAGGCCGACGGCACCCGCCATGTCCTGCAGCTCGCAGTCGCCATTGGCGGCGCAGGTGAGGCAATCGAGCGGGTGGTCGGAGATATAGAGCTCCATCACACCCTTGCGGATCTGTTTCAGCCGCTCCGTCTGCGTGTGGACGACGATCCCGGGCGCAACCGGCGTGGTGCAGGAGGCCGGCGTGCCGTTGCGGCCCTCGACCTCGATCAGACAGAGCCGGCAGGACCCGAAGGCATCCACCATGTCGGTCGCGCAGAGCTTGGGCACCTGGATGCCGGCCTCCATCGAGGCGCGCATAATCGAGGTGCCGGCGGGAACGGTGATCTGGCGACCATCGATAGTCAGCGTCACCGTCTCGGTGGATTTAGAAACGGGTGTGCCGTAGTCGATTTCATGAACGAGGGACATGATGCGTCTCCTGTTTGAAAATGGGGGTGTGGACTGGGCGGCGTGGAGAAAGATCCCCTCTGGCCTGCCGGCCATCTCCGCCACAAGGGGGGCGAACAGATGCCGGGGCGACAATGCCCAATAGGGAAGCAAGCCGCGCGGCAGGTTGAGCCCTCCCACCTGTGGGGAGGGCGGCGAGCACAGCGAGCGGGAGGGGTCTTGTTGCCCGCCCTTCGCTATAGCTGCGGGCATTCGTCATTCGAAAAGCCAAATCGTTGGCTTTTCGTCTGCTACGCAGAGCACTCCTCATCATTCCGCCGCCTCCACCATCGGTGCCGGCGCAAAATCCTCCGGAAAATGGTTCATCGCGCTCATCACAGGATAGGGCGTGAAGCCGCCGAGCGCGCAGAGCGAGCCGAACTTCATCGTGTTGCAGAGATCCTCCAGCAGCACCTTGTTCTTGTCAGGCTCGATGCCGGCCCGTATCTTGTCGACGGTTTCGACGCCGCGGGTAGAGCCGATCCGGCAGGGGGTGCACTTGCCGCAGCTTTCGATGGCGCAGAACTCCATCGCAAAACGTGCCTGCTTCAGCATGTCGGCGCTATCGTCGAATACGCTGATGCCAGCGTGGCCGATCAGCCCGCCCTTGGCGGTAAAAGCCTCGTAGTCGAAGGGCGTATCGAACAGCTCGCGCGGGAAGTAAGCGCCGAGCGGACCGCCCACCTGTACCGCCTTGACCGGACGCCCGGTCGCCGTGCCGCCACCGATATCATCGATGATCTGGCCGAGGGTCAGCCCGAAAGCCGTCTCGAACAGGCCGCCATGCTTGACGTTGCCGGCGATCTGGATCGGGATCGTGCCGCGCGAGCGGCCCATGCCGAAATCCCGGTAGAATTCTGCGCCGCGCTCCATGATCACAGGCACAGAGGCGAGAGAGATGACGTTGTTGACCACCGTCGGCCGGCCGAGAAATCCCTGCAAAGCCGGTAGCGGCGGTTTTGCCCGCACGGTACCGCGCTTGCCTTCCAGCGAGTTCAAGAGCGACGTCTCCTCGCCGCAGACGTAGGCGCCGGCACCGGAGCGGATCTCGATGTCGAAGGCATAGGCCGAGCCCATTACAGAAGGCCCGAGGATGCCAGCAGCGCGGGCGATCTCGACGGCCTCGGTCATCGCAGCAATGGCATGCGGATATTCGGAACGGGTATAGACATAACCCTTCGTGGCGCCGGTCGCGATGCCTGCGATCGCCATGCCCTCGATCAGCACGAAGGGATCACCCTCCATGATCATCCGGTCGGCAAACGTGCCGCTGTCGCCCTCGTCGGCATTGCAGACGATGTATTTCTGAGGGCCCGGCGCGCCCATCACCGTCTTCCACTTGATGCCGGTCGGAAAACCGGCACCGCCGCGGCCGCGAAGACCGCTGTCGGTAACCTTTGCGACGATCTCCGCCTGCGACATCGCGATGGCGTTCCGAAGACCCACAAGTCCGTTGTGCCGCTGGTAATCCTCGAGCGACAGGGGATCGGTGATGCCGCAGCGGGCAAAGGTCAGCCGGGTCTGCTGACGAAGGAAAGGAATTTCCTCCGTCAGCCCGAGACAGAGGTCGTGGCCTCCGCCATCCATCAACCCGGCATCGAACAGACCCGCCACGTCGCCGGTCTTGACCGGACCGTAGGCAACGCGCCCTCTGTCCGTCTCGACCTCGACCAGCGGCTCCAGCCAGACCATGCCGCGCGAGCCGTTGCGCACCAGTCTTGCATCCAGCCCGCGGCTGTCGATTTCCTGCGCGATGGCCTTTGCCACCCTGCCTGCGCCGAGCGCCAGAGCTGCGGCATCGCGCGGAACGAAGATCGTAACCGTCATCGCCTTGCCTCCCGTACCATGTCGCCGAGACACTGCTCGTCGACCCGACCATAGAGTTCGCCGTCCATCATTGCGGCCGGTGCGCAGGCGCAGAGACCGAGACAGTAGACCGGCTCCAGCGTCACCGAGCCATCGAGCGTCGTCTGGTGAAAGTCGATCCCGAGAACCTGCCGGGCGCGATCCGCGATATGGTCGCCGCCCATCGACTGGCAGGCCTCGGCCCGACAGAGCTTCAGCACATGACGGCCCGCCGGATGATCGCGGAATTCGTGATAGAAGGTGACGACGCCGTGCACCTCGGCGCGAGACAGGTTGAGTTCGGTCGCGATCAGCTGCTTGACCTCATCCGGCACGTAACCGAACTCCGCCTGAATGGCATGCAGGATGGGCAGCATCGGCCCTTCGAGATGCATCAGGCTTGCGATAATGCTCAGCGACCGCGCGGTGAACTCACCGGCGGAAATATGCATGTTCATATGAGCGGCCTCCCCGCTGATCCCGCAAGCCGCCCTCCACGACAGCCAACGGGGTCAAAACACGTGCAAGGTGGGCGAACCCAGCTTCACGATGGAGGAAAGTGTCTCATCTCATGATTTTTGTTCAATAGTGCAGAACGGTTACGCAATAGAACAAAGCTATCGCACAACCTGCCGCCATTCGGACGCGTCCGAGTCTTAACTGCAAGACCCGCAACTATAGCGATGCACGAAGTCTCAGCAGAAGCCGTTCAGCTTAAGGATCTTGTGCGCCTCGATCGATGCGCGAAGCTCGTCTTCCGATGTCCGGCTGCCCTGGTTTGCATCGGGATGGTGCATCTTGAGGCGCTCCTTGTAGCGGAGCCTGATCTGCGCGGGCGTTGCGTCTTGCGGAAGTCCGAGTGTCTCGAACGCCTTTGCTTCGAGAACCTTGAGCTTTCTTGCCTGCTGTTCCGCCTTTTGCGCCTTACGCTGCTCCGCGCTCTTTCGCGCGTTGAGCGCCTTTGCCGACCCGGAGCGGGTCGTCAGCGGCATCGGGATTTCGGTTGGCTGCTTGACACCGGTTCCCATCGTTGAGCGCTGGCCAGCGACCGCTTCCTTCTGGTAGCGGGCGACCACGGGATCCGACTGGGCGGGCGAAAAGTTATAGCCCTTGTTATAATCCTTGATGTGCTCGAGACAGAATAGAAGATACAGGCCTTCGCCGCCCTGGCCGACTGGCGCGCGGTGTGAACCCTTTTTTTCGCAGCCATCCCACTGGCATCTCGGCCCGGATGTGTCGCTTTGCGGCGCAGGCTTCTTGCGGATGGACTTCAGGCCCACAAATATCTTCGAATCGACTGTCATAGGCGTCTATATGGCGGCAAGCTGCGATCTCGGCAAGCGGCGAACCTGCGTTCCACATTTATCCGTGTTTTTCGGAAAACAACTGTGCTTTTGGCGGCGATATCCGGCCTGGGTTACCGAGCATCGCCGCAGCTATCTCGGGGTTACCTGATCAAAAACCGGTGAGACGGGGCAGCCAAGTCGACAGCGCCGGAATGAAGGTGATCACAAGCAGGATCACGACATAGGCGATGAGGAACGGTGTCATTTCCCGCGAGATCTCGCTGACCCTGATCCTGACCGCGGCCGACACGACATAGAGAAGCTGGCCGACGGGTGGGGTGATCAGGCCGATCGTCAGGTTGAGAATGACGATCATCGCGAAATGGATCGGATCGATCCCCAGGCTGAAGGCGATCGGCGCCAGGATCGGCACCAGGATCATGACGCCGGGAAGCGGATCCATGAATGTGCCGAAAAGCAGCAACAGTACGTTGACGGCGAGAAGGAACATGATCGGGCTGAGGTTCCACGATATGATCAGGTCCGCCATATATTGCGGCACGCCTTCAATGATCAGCACCCAGGCGAATGCGCGTGCGGCAGCAAGGATAAGCAGAATGCCGACGGTGATCATCGCCGAACGGAAGATGATATCAGGCAAATCCCGTACGTGCAGAGAGCGGTAGATGAACATGCCGCAGAACAGCGAGTAGAATACCGCGATGACGGATGCCTCGGTCGGGGTGAAATACCCGGCCCGGATGCCGCCGACGACGATGACGATCAGGGCAACCGCCGGTATCGCGTAGACCGTCGTCCTCACCATCTCAGCCAGCGTCGGCCGTAGATCCATCGAGCGGTAGTTGCGCTTGCGGGAAATGTAGAAGTTCACGAGGCACATCGCGGCGGAGATCAGGAGACCGGGAATGACGCCCGCAACGAACAGGCCGCCGACCGAAACGCGATTGTCCTGCAGGGCATAGATGATCATGGTGATCGACGGCGGGATGATCGGATCGACGATCGCCACAGCCGCAGCCAAAGCGGATGCGTAGCGCTTCTCGTAACCGCTTTTCTCCATCATCCGGATCGTCATCGCGCCCGGTCCGGCCGCTGCTGCAAGGGCCGAGCCGGAAATGCCGGCAAACAGCGTTGTCGAGATGATGCTGGCATAACCGAGCCCGCCGCGGGCACGGCCGACGAATTGCGCCGCAAGGCGCAGAAGGTGATGGGTAAGCGCACCGCCCGTCATCAGTTCGGCCGCCAGGATAAAGAACGGGACGGCGAGCAGAGGGAAGCTGTCCACCCCTGAGAACATTTCCTTGATCACGACGATCTGCGGATAGCGGCTGCCGAGAATGACGGCGAGCCAGGTCGAAATCGCCAGCGTGAAGGCTATCGGCACGCCGACGGCCATCAGGATGAAAAACGAAACGAAGAGAATGGAAATCATCATGGTCAGGCAGCAACCGGCGGGAGGTCGTCTTCGCCCTGCAGCGCGCTCATGCCGCCGACCACATAGGTCCGCAGAACCAGGAGAAGATGGATTGTCAAAAGGGCGAAGCCGATCGGGATCGCGAGATAAATATAGCCGAAGGGAATTTGCGTGGAGGGCGTTGTCTGCAGCATCGTGCGGCCGACATAGGTCTTGCCCGCCCAGATCATTACAGCAAAGAAAGCGAACATGATCAGCGCGGAGATGATCCGCAGGATGCGCGCCTTGCGATCTCCGACCGCGATCTGGACGTTGTCGATCGCCGTCAACGAACCGTGCCTGAGCGTGATACCGGCGCCGATGAAGGTCAGCCAGATCATCAGGTGGCGCGCCACTTCATCAGACCAGGTGATCGACTGATTGGTGAGAAACCGCAGGCAGACGTTGAGAAACACAAGGATCGCCATCGCAGACAGTATAGCGATCAGCAGCCAGCGATTGAGATCCACGAAAATACGTTCGAATTTCTGCATTGCATCCCCGGCGCTCGAAGCACCGCCCCTCGGATCGATCCGTGGACGGGCGTCCACCTGAAGCGGACGCCCATCACAGTCTGGTCGTGCTTATTTCGTCGCGATGATCTGGTCGACAAGTTCCTTGGTGTAGGTCTTGTAATATCCGTCATAGGCGGACTGGATCGACTTCTGGAACGCGGCCTTCTGCTCGTCACTGAGCACGTTGACCTGCATGCCTGAAGCCTTCGCCTTTTCCACGCCGTTCTTCTCTGAGGCGTCGACGAAGGCGCGCATGGCTTCCTTGCCCTTCAGCGCACCGTCCGCGAAGATCTTCTGTTCGTCCTCGGAGAGGCTTTCCCAGAACGACGGCGCCACGATCAGCATTGCCGGAGAATAGACGTGTCCGGACACCGTCAAATACTTCTGAACTTCCCAGAGCTTGGCGGAGACGATGACCGAAAGCGGGTTTTCCTGTCCGTCGATCGCGCCCTGCTGCAGGGCTGGAATGACTTCGGGCCAAGACATTGGCGTCGGTGCTGCACCCGCCGTCTTGAAGGCCGCGATATGGACCGGGTTTTCCATGGTGCGGATCTTCAGACCGGCCAGGTCTTCCGGCTTTTCGATCGGCTGGCGGTTGTTGGTGATGTGGCGAAAGCCCTGTTCGCCCCAGGCAAGAGCGATCAGCTCGCGGTCGCGGAACTTTTCAAGAATCCCTTCACCGATCGGTCCGTCCAGCACGGCGCGCGCATGCGTCAGGTCGCGGAACAGGAATGGGATATCGGTCACGCCGATTTCGGGCACGAAGTTGGAGAGAGCACCGGAGGAGACGACGACGGCCTGGACGCCGGTGCCGAGCTGCAGGCCTTCGATGACTTCGCGTTCGCCACCCTGTGCGGAGGACGGGAAATGCGTGAACTTGAATTTGCCCTGGCTGGTTTCGGTAACGTATTTGTCCCAGCCATCGGCGGCGGCACCGTAATGGGAATCGCGCGCCAGCGCGTAGGCGATCTTGACCTCGGTCGCCTGTGCCAAGGCACCGGTTGCCCAGGTTGCTGCAAGGGTGGCAGCCGCAACGGCGCCAGCGAACGTCCGTCTGTTCAACGCATGAAACACGTGTTTTCCTCCCGTAGAGCGCGTCGTCCTCATCCGCGCGTGTGGACGACCTCCATCCGCGAAAACCTGATAGACGTCAAGTTCATCCAAGGCCGATACAAGAGCCTCGCCGGGGGTATTTCGGTTGCAGTCTGATCGACGGCTGATGTCTGTGGTGGAAAAGACGCATCGCCTGCTTTCAGGCTCTGCAAGACGCAGGCTTTGGTCGAGGCGCACGACTTCGCCTCGACCCCTTCAAATCATGGTCCTTCGCAGATCGGCGCCTGGCCGGTGATCGTCTCGCCCACTTCCACGGCGTAGGCGCGCAGTCCATGTCCATCGAGGTTGATGATCCGGTAGCAGGGATTGCCGCCCGTCCAGAACGGCTTCGGATTGGCAAGGTCGGTGACGAACCGGTGCGCGCAGGCCTGCCCGGAGCTATAGGCGATGCCCTCGGCGCTCGTTCCCGACATCGGCACATGGATGTGGCCGAACACGATATGACGGATGCCCGCTTTGTGGCCGGCGAGCCGGCGCATGACCCGCCCGTCGTCATGCATGCCGATGTGATCGAAATGGGCAATGCCGCAGTCGATCGGCGGGTGATGGATAAAGACTGTCACCGGGTGCTGGCCGGCACCTTCAAGCGCCTCGTCCAGAAACGCCATCCGATCTTCGCCAAAGATACCGCCGATGACACCCGCCTCATGGCTGTCGAGAAAGACAAGCCGTCCGAACTCCGTATCGAGGAAGGACTGGACATATCCGTTTGCATCGAGGGGATGGGCAGGGAAGGCCGCCCTAAAATTCGGCCGGTCGTCATGATTGCCGAGCATCAGGCGAACTTCGAACGGCACGGGCGCCAGGATATCCTTGAGGATGTCGTATGCTCCGGGATCACCGTGATTGCAAAGGTCGCCGGTCATCACCAACAGGTCCGCATCGGCGTGCTTCTCGAGGACATCAGCCACGGCTGCGCGCAGCTGTTTCTCGGGGTCGACACCGTTCACGGACTGGCCTGACAGCATCAGGTGCGTATCGGTGATCTGCAGAATTTTCATCGTCGGTCTCTTAAAAAATGAGTTGGTCGCGGAGAGGCTCCCCGCGACCTTGGGCATGGTGTCCGCGATTACTTCATCAGGGCGTTGGTCTGCTCGACGATCTGCTTCAGACCGGCCTCGGGCGTGACTTCGCCGCGCATGACGGTGCCGATGATGTCGCGCTGGGTGCGCCAGATGCGCACTGAATCGCCGCCTGGATAACCGGCCCATGGCAGCGAGCGTTCAGCCTGCAGCGAAGCGGTTTTGACGTTCGGATGCTCGGCATAGTAGGGCGCGAGGAATTCCGGACCGGTGGCGAGCTTGTTGGTCGGCAAATATCCGGTGATGCGAACGATGACGTTCTGCGCTTCCGGGCCTGTCACCCACTTCATATACTTCCAGGCAGCGTCCTGCTTTTCCTTGTCCTGGGTCAGCATCACGGCCGAGTTTCCGCCGGTCGGCACGCCGCCCTTTTCAGGGTTATCCAGCGGGAAGGTCGAGGTCACCAGCTTGAAGCGGTCACCGACCAAGGCTTCGATCGTCTGCACATGGGCAGGCGTCGAGAAGATGAAACCGGTCAGGCCTGCACCGAACTGCTGACGCGACTGGTCCCAGTCAAGCAGGTTCTGGCCGCCTTCGGTGACGAAACGACGCGCCAGCTTCAGAGCATTGAGGCCGATCTCGTTGTCGAAGCCGACGGTCTTGGTGGTCTCGTCGACCAGCTTGCCGCCCTGATTGGTGATAAGCGCCTGCCACAACCAGTCATCCGGCCACAGGTTGATATCGTAGCCCATGCCGGACACCTTGGCGTCCTGCGCATGGATCTTGTTCGCAAGCTGGATCAGGCCGTCGAAGGTCTTCGGCATGTTGTCCGGATCGCCGCCGGCTTTGCGCACCAGTTCGGCGTTGACATAGATGATCGGCGAGGATGCGTTGACCGGCAGGCCGTACTGCTTGCCGTCGACCATGCCCAGCGCTGCCATCTTCGGCGAATAGTTCTTGTCGAGGAAAGTCTGGCCGCCGTCCTTTTCAATGAACGGTGCGAGATCGGTGATCTGCTTGCGCGGTGCCAGTGTGTGGACCAGTTCTGCCGTCAAATTGTAGCCCGAGAAATAGACGTCCGGCAGGTTGCCGGTGACGGCTGCGCGCAGAACCTGCTGCTGGCCGTCGTTATAGCCGGGCGCTGGCGCCAGGAAGTTGATCTTGACGTCCGGATTGTTCTTCATGAACTCATCGGCTAGCGGCTGATGGAATTTCGTGAAGCCCGGCAGGTTGTAGAGCACGTTCAAAGTGACATCCGCTGCAGATGCTTGCGTGGAAAAGCCTGTCAGCGCGAGGCCGAGAGCCACTCCGCCAAGCGCGGTCCGTCTGGTGATATGCATTTTGGTCTCCGAAGAGTTCGGTTGGGGGAGGGAGGAGGAGAGCAGTTACTTCACGCCGGTCATGGTGATGCCGGCGATGAAATGTTTTCTGGCAAGAAGAAAGCAGATGACCATGGGGGCTGTGATGATCGTCGCGCCCGCCATCAGTGCGCCGTAGTTCGCTCCGGATTCGACGTCCGCGAAGAACAGCATGCCGAGCGGCGGCGGCGCCAGATTGGTGTCGGTGACAACGATCATCGGCCAGTAGAGGTCGTTCCAGTGGGCAACCAGCGAGAACACCGAGAAGGCCGCAAGCGAAGGCAGCGAGCCGCGCAGCACCAGCCGGAAGCAGATTTCCAGTTCCGAAAAACCGTCCATGCGTGCGGCTTCGATGATCTCGTCGGGATAGCTGCGGAACGACTGATTGAAGAGGAAAATCGCAAAGACCGAGAGAAGAAACGGCATCATCATCGCGAAATAGGTGTTCAGCAGCTGCGCTTTTGCGAGCCCCACGAAGAGGGGCAATGCCAGCGCCTGGATCGGCACGGTGAGTGCGGCAATGACCAGCGTCAGCAGCAGTTTGCGGCCCGGAAAGCGAAGCTTTGCGAGCGCGTAGGCTGCAGGCACGGCTGTCAGCACCTGCACGAACAGGATGCCGAAGCAGACGATCACACCGTTCAGCATGAAGCGGAGCATCGGTACCTGACTGGCCGCGCGTGAATAGTTGTCGACGGCTGCAAATTTCTCCGGGATCGGCCAAAGCGAGACGCTGAAGATCTCGGCGGGCGAACGGATGGAGGTCAGAAACATCCAGTAGAACGGCAGCAGCATCACGAAGGCCCCGGCGGCCAGAACGACATGCGGCAAATATCTGCGGAGCGCGGCCATCAGTAATGTACCTTCCGGTCCATATGCACCGTCTGGCCGATCGAGAGCACCAGCACGATGGCAAGGAAAATCAGGGTGAGGGCGGCCGCATAGCCGGTGTTGGAATATTCGAAGCCTTCAAGGTAGAGCGCGAACAGAAGCACTTCCGAGCCCGAGCGACCCTTGGTCAGAACCGCGACGGTTTCGAAAACCTTGAATGCGGATATCGACGTGGTGACGATGACGAACATCATCGTCGGTCCGAGCATCGGCAATGTGACCGTCAGGAAGCGGTCGATCGGGTTCTTCGCGCCGTCGAGCCGGACAGCTTCGTGCAGATCCTTCGGGATCGCGGTCAGACCGGCCAGGAAGAGCACCATGTTGAAGCCCAGCACCTGCCAGATGCCAATGATCGCCATGGTCGGGATCAGCAGCGACGGGTTGGACAGAAAGCCGACCGGCTCGAAGCCGAACCACTTGATCGCGGCATTGACCGGGCCGAGCGAGGGGTGCAGCAGGAACTGGAACACGGTTGCCATCGCAACGAGCGTCGCCGTCACCGGCAGGAAATAGGCGATCTCCCAGAAGCCGCGGCTGCGCTTGCGGTTATAGACGAGAAGTGCCACCCCGAGCGCCAGGATGACACCCGCCGGAATGACGATGACCGCGTAAAGCACCGTGTTCCACAATGCCCGCAAGAATACCGGATCGCTGAACGCCTTGCGAAAGTTGTCGAGGCCAACGAAGCTGGTGGACATGGCGCCGAGCTGATAGTCCGTGACCGAGAAGACGGCGAGAACAAGCATCGGAATGATGTAGATGGCGAGCATCAGCAGCACAGCCGGAGCAACGAAGAAAAGCCCCCGCCGCGCCATGCGGCGTGCAGTCGACGATTTGCGTGGCCGGGCCTCTGAAATTGCCTCTACCGTTGAAGCCGCCATACTCACGCCGGCACCTGTTCGTGAACGGTGATCTCGCGGCGCTTCTCGTCGGACCCGAAAAGATGGACGCCTTCCTTTGAAAACGCCAACCGAACATTTCCATCCGCATCCGCGCCAAGATCGTCACCGACCCGCTGCCGCATGACGATAGAAATGGATGGGTCGCAGATGAGATTGAAGGTGACGAAACGGTCGGCACCCTGCGTTTCAGTCCGCACGAGGCTTGCCTCGATGCCATCAGCTGCGGGAAAAACGTCTTCGGCGCGGATGCCGAGTGTCGCAGGTCCCGGCCATGCGTTGCGCGCGGTGATACCGAGCTTTTGTCCGAACAGAACGATCTCTCCCGATGCGTCCAATTCGACGGGCAGGAGGTTGATCGATGGCGTTCCGATGAAACGTGCCACCGTCAGGGTCGAAGGGCGGCGGTAAAGTTCGTCCGGTGTGCCGAGCTGCTCGATGCGGCCTTCCGACATCAGGGCAATGCGGTCCGACATGGTCATCGCTTCGATCTGGTCATGGGTGACATAGATGAAGGTGGCGCCAAGGCGGCTGTGCAGGTTGGTCAGTTCGCCACGCATATGTGCGCGCAGTTTCGCGTCTAGATTGGACAGCGGCTCATCCATCAGGAAGGCGGAAGGCGAACGGACCAGGGCGCGGGCAAGCGCCACGCGCTGGCGCTGGCCGCCGGAAAGCTGTGCCGGCCTTCGATCGAGCAGATGGCCGATCTGCAGCACGTCGGCTGCTTCCTTTACCGAAGCATCGATCTCGCGGAGCATTTCGGCATTCGCGATCATGCGCCCGATCAGCGGCAACCTCGACCAGACCGAAAGGCGGCGCATGCGCAGCGGCGTCGCGATATTGTCGCGCACGGTCATATGAGGATAGAGCGCGTAGGACTGGAACACCATTGCCAGATTGCGGTCGGACGGATCCACATCGGTGACATCGCGGCTGCCGATCGACACCGTTCCGCGATCCGCGGTCTCAAGGCCTGCGATGATCCGGAGCAACGTGGATTTGCCGCAGCCGGACATGCCCACGAGCGATAGAAACTCGCCAGGACGAATGGAAAGGTCGATGCCCTTCAGGACGTCGTCGGCTCCGAAGCCTTTCCCGATGCCGGTGATGTTAAGCGATTGAGGCTGCATTCTGAGCTCCTTTTCGAAGGGGCTATGCAGCCGCGACATGACTGTGTTGCGACAGTTTTGAGAAGGTTATGTAACGGAGGAGGAGGGCGGGAGGTGGACTGGTGGGTGCCGGGCCTGACCCTCAGGCATCCGATCGGCGTATCGGGTAGCTCACGGAGATCCAGTAAAAATGATGCGAGACCGACTTTCTGGCGCATGTCACTGAGAATTCGCCATGGATTTACTTACGAAATCAAGAGGGCATCGGAGGGTCACTTCTGGTGCCGCATTGCGATACTTCGGTACATGGAGAGCGCGCATTAAGGACTGTAATCGCGTGAAAGGCGATGAAACACGCAAAATCGTTGGCGATGCCGAGCGTGTTCTGCCGGAAAGCGTGTAGATCGACAGGATCGGTGGCGGCTCTTGTCCATCAAACCCCCGTACTTCAATCACTCCAACCAAGGTAGCGTACCCTTCGGCATGCTTGAGCCAATCAATGTCGCTCCCCCGGCAAGGCTCAACACGAGGAGGGTTGAGAGAACTGCGACTGCCGCTGCGCCAGTCGAGTTTCCTTCATACTGAAGAGCAAAAATCATCACACCTATGGTTTCATTTCCCGACGACCAGAGCAGTGTCGAAAGCGTCAGCTCGTTGAGCGCCGTCATCACGACCAGAATCGCCCCGGCAGCCGCGGCCGGTAGCACGCCGGGCAAGAAGATGGACAGGATGCGGCGATTAAGACCGGCGCCGGTAATGCGAGCCGCCTCGTCCAGTGCGGGGTCGGCTGATTGCGCGGCGGCGGCCACGGGCCGGAGCACCAGCGGCAGGAAGCGCGAGAGATAGGCGATGACGAGGATCGCCATGGTCCCGTAGAGCGACAGCCCGATCAGCGGCAGCGGCTTGAGGAACGCGAGGATCATGCCGAGCGCGACAACAGTGCCGGGAACGACCCAGGGCCCCTCGATGACGAAATCAAGCAGCCGGAGCACAGGATTTGTACGGCGTTGAGAAAGAAAGGCCAGCGGTACGGCCACCAGCATCGAAATTGCGGCCGTGATCACGGCGAGCAGCAGCGAATTGGCAAAAGCCCTTCGCACGGTCGGATTGTCGAGCACGGCGCGGAACTGGTCGAGGCTTATCGTGTCGGGTCCGAAGGCCACCCCGATGGCCGGCAAGAGCGCAGTCATGGTCAGCGCCGCGAGCGGCACGAGCGACAGGATGAGCACCACGATCCACAGCAGGAACTCGATTACAGGCGCGCGGCGGGTAGGCACGAAGGGTGTCCCGGCCGGAAGCGGCACGGCGATGCGGGTCGTGACGATGTTGCGCAGGACGATGGCAAGCGCCGCCATGGCAGCGAGCATCAGCGCCAGTGTCGCCACTTGGCCGGCGGCGGCCGGGCCGAAGCCGTTCAGCCGTTGGTAGATCAACGTTGTCAGGACCGAGATGCGGCCCGGAATGCCAAGAAGTGCCGGCACGCCGAAATTGCCAATCGCCGCGGTGAACGCGATCAAGCTTCCAGCCAGCACCGAAGGCATGACGATGGGTAAGACGATTCCGAGGCCGATCCTGCCTGGCGAAATACCGAGGATGCGCGCGGCCTCGACAAGGTCGGCCGGCAGTGCCCGCAGCGCCGCCCGGACAGCAATGAAAACCAGCGGCATGTGTTCGATGCCCATCACAAGCGCGATCCCGCCAGTTGAATAAAGCGGGTTGGTGGAGCCCGGCGGTGGCGCAAGGCCGAGCGGTTTCAGGATCGGCGACTGCGCGCCAAAGAGTTCAATCCAGGCAAGCGCCATGGTTTGCGACGGCACGATCAGCGGGATCAGGATGAGAAAGGTCAGTGCGGCGCGGGTGCGGAGTTTCAAAAGGCTGACTGCAAAGGCGAGCGCCACGCCGATGACAGTCGACACGGCAACGGACAGAAGCGCGGTCTGCAGCGTTCCCGAGAGCGCCCTGAGTGCCGAGCGACTGGCGAGCGTGGTCAGCATCAGCCCGAGCGGCGTGCCGTCCTCGCCGGGTTGGAAGGCGGCGGAAAAGAGCCGCGCGAGCGGCCATAGCGTCGTGAAGGACACGTATAAAACGAGAAGGGAGACGAGCAGATGCTCGCCTCCCAAACGATGCGGCCGGCCCATAACGGGTCTGCGGATCGTAGGGTCAACCGCCAAACAGTTCCGCGAACTTTTCCTTGGTTTCCTTGTCGGCCTTGAGCATGGCATCGCTATCGGCGGGCAGGATCTTCAGTGTGGTAAGCGCCGGGTACCCTTCCGGCTGCGCGACACCGGGCAGGATCGGGAAATAGCCCTGGGCGGCGGCCTGTACCTGGGCTGCCTTGGAGAGCTGCCAGGCGACGAAGGTCTTGGCTGCCTCGACCTGATCGGACCCCTTGAGCACGGCGACTGGCTGGGTGATCGAGCTTACACCTTCTGCGGGAAAGACGAAGTCGACGGGTGAACCCTTCTTCTTGGCGTTGAGGGCCATGTATTCGATGATGATGCCGTAGGCCTTTTCGCCGCGCGCAACGGCTTCGACAACCGTGCCATTGCCCTGGCCGGCAACGGCGCCGGCCTCGGCCAGCTTTTCGTAATACGCCCAGCCGAATTCAGGCTGCTGCGTTACCGTGCCGACATGGATGACGGCCGCACCGGAATAGAGCGGGCTTGGCATGATAAGGCTCTTGGCCGCATCGGCGGCAAGCAGGTCGTTCCAGCTCTTCGGGGCGGTCTTCACGAGGTTCGTGTTGTAGATGATCCCTGTGGTGATCACCTTGGTGCCGAAAAAGGTCTTGTCGGCATCGATGAAGGCCGGGTTTATGCCCGCAACCGGAGCGTCGGTAAAGGCCAGAAGGCGGTCGTCGTTCTTCAACTGCGTCATCGCGACGGTATCAGCGATCAGGATGACGTCGGCCGGGCTGTTGCCAGCGGCATATTCAGCCTGCAGCTTGGCCATGACCTCGGTCGTGCCGGAACGGAAGAGTTCAACCTTGATCTCTGGATGGTCGGCGTTGAACGCCTCGATGACCTTGGTCATCTGATCCTGCGGCTGCGAGGTGTAAACGGTGATCGTGTCTGCGGCCGCGGCCTGGAAGGCGAGGCCGGCAAGAATGGTTGTGGCGACGAGCGTGCGGAAGAACATGAGAACCTCGTTGATAGGGCAGATTGTTTTGAACGCGGCCCCGCCCGGGCGATGGGGAGACGGCCACCGGTTCGGCAGGTGCTGTTTCGCCTAGCTCACAGAGATGACGGCAGAACGACAGGTTGACGATCGACCAGTGACACGGCCGGCCCAGGTTTGGCCTGTTCCGCCGTCGCCGATCACCCAGCCGCCCGTAAGGACGAGTTCGATCGATGTGCCGGGCGCTAACCGCTCCTCGAGCGGCAGGCTGACGACGTCGCCGTCAATCTCAGTCGGCAGACAGTGGCTGAGGAAGACGCCGTTCTGAAAGACCTGACCCAGGAGCTCGACCTCCAGGTGGCCGCCCTCAGGCACGCGCTTGAAATCGGAGGCATGACAGCACAGCCAGCCATAGCCTGTCGGGGCCTCGCCCGGCATGTCGAGGAGCTGCTGGCCGAGCATGACCTTCGTTCGACCCGCTCCGGACTCAACCACTTGGACCGGCAGCGTCCGTCCCCGACCGATGAAACGGGCAACCATGCTCGAAGACGGCTGGCGGTAAAGCTCTTCCGGCGTACCGAGCTGCTGTAGCCGGCCCCGGTCCAAGACGGCGACATGCGTCGCAACCGCCATCGCCTCGTCCTGATCATGGGTGACGAATACGAATGTGGCGCCGGTCAGACTATGGATACGGCGGAATTCCGCGAGCATGGCCTCACGCAAGTGAGAATCGAGATTGGCAAGCGGTTCATCGAGCAGGATGAGTTGCGGTCTGGTTGCGAGCGAGCGAGCAAGCGCTACCCTTTGCCGCTGTCCACCCGACAGTTCGTGCGGTCGGCGGCCATCCAGCCCCCGAAGCCCGACGACGTCCAGAACCTCATCGATGCGTTGGTTTCGCTCCTGAACCGTGAGCCCGGCGACTTTCAAGCCGAACTCGATATTTTTTCGTACGGTCATCGTCGGCCAGAGCGCATACGACTGAAAGACCATGCCAACGCGACGCTTTTCCGGTGGGACAAAGACGGCATCACCGGCGACTAACTGATCGTCGAAACGGATCTCTCCTTGATCGGGATGCTCAAGCCCGGCGATCAGGCGCAGAAGAGTGGTCTTGCCGCAGCCTGAAGGTCCAAGCAAGGCGAGAAACGCTCCGTCGGGTATCGCGAGCGAGACGCTATCCAGCGCTGTGAACTGGTCGAAGTGCTTCGATATCGCGTTGAGGCATAGATACGGCACGTAATCGCCCTCCGATCGTCAAGATCAGATTCCACGAATATGTGACGTGTGGATGACGGTCAGGTGCGAGGCATAGCCAGTTCCGACTGGGTAGGGCAGTAGAACGAGGTCGATATTCTCGCTATCGAATTCGTACTGAAGGCCATCAAGCCCTTGGAAATTGCTGTGACGGACGTGCCCGATGGACGCTGAGTGCGTCGGATTGAGCGGTGCCTATCTGCACTCAATGGATGCCTTTAGACGGTTCCGGTAATGTCGCGTCCTCTCGAATGGCCGGAATAATCGAGACCGTGCTTTCGAGCCGGTTTCTCAGCTCCTGTGAAACAAGTGGAGCCGGACTGTTTTCCTCATCTGCGTCCTGAGTTTCTTCATCGACCCCCAGCGAGGACAGGCGATAGTCGATAGCAAGCGCGTAGATCGCTTCCAGCAGACCCCTCTCCTTGATGTCCGGGTCGGACAACGCAAACAGGGAGGCTTTGACAATGCGTTTGCTCGATGTCTTCGGGCATTCGTCTACGACATGAGCATAGAGTTCTTTGCCGGTTAGACCGTCGGCTGCGCCACTGACGAGCGCCTCGTAGACCTTGTTCAGTTTCTTGCCCATGAGGACGATTCCTTTTTCGGATGAAAGTTCGGTTCCGATGACGACGGTGTGCGAATGTCGTTCAGGGCAAATTGATCCTGACGACTGCCCGGCCTGGTGTCAAACTGGATCGGACAGACCTCGTGTCAGGATCGCACACAGGGCAGCCATCATGGCTCTCAAGTCCATCAGGGGACGCCCGGCCAGGATTACGCAGACGACTGCTTGGGCAAGGCCATCTTATTCCTCAAGCCGCGTCACAAAACTGAAATAGACCAGGGATAGCTGGAGACAGCATTGTCGCTTCGGCGCGTGTTGCGTTGATCGAGAGTGTTACCTGGAGACCCGGTCGTTGAGAACCCATCTCGAAGTTGTGCATGCTCTATCGGATCTATTGCGACGATTGCGGCTGAGGCCGCCGTCGCAGATCCGGTTTCGCACGATCGCAAACACGCCGACGGAAGTGAAGTTTTCCAGGCACGAGCTACTCAACGCTCTCTATGCCCTTGAATACGAGGGTGTTATCGCACTCCACAATGATCACAGCTTCAGTGTGCTGAAGCCCTCTTCCGCAATCTAGCCGAGGGGGCAAGTGAGCTGCGCCGCACCGGCACGCACGCGGTTATGTCACAGTAAATTCACACTCCGTAGACATTTGCTTAAGAGCCGAAGGGCATTGATGCCGCTGTTTTCTTGCCTTTGAGGTCTAAGCCTTTGCTCTTCGCCAATCTTCGAATCTCGCAGCGCGTCATGCTCCTGGCGGCGATGGCGCTCGTCGGTATCATCACGATCTGCGCCATCTTTATCGGTCAGCGCCACGTCGAGCACGGATATCGTGCCGCTGCAGATGCGCTTGCCGAGAGCAAAGCCGACGTTGCAAGCCTGTCGGCCAGCGTGAGCGCCAGCTACATGTTCCAGCAGGCATTCCTGCTCGAAAAAGAGATGGCCAGCACGGACAAGTTCAAGGCAGCCGTTTCCGAAGGTCGTGGCGTGCTGGCGAGCCTTCGTCGTTCCGCCACTCCTGAACTCGCAGCCCAACTCGACCAACTGAGCATTGGCCTGACTGCCTACGAAGCAGCGTTTGATACGCTTGTGAAGAACAATCAGGACCTTGGTCTCGATCAGGACAATGGCTTGCAGGGCGCCATGCGCTCGGCGGTTCATTCGATCGAGGGACGTCTGGACTCCGTCGACGATACCGCTATTCGCGCCAGCATGTTGATGCTGCGGCGTCATGAGAAAGACTTCATACTGCGTGGCGATGCCTCATATCTGCAAAAACACACAGAGGAGGCTGAGACATTCGCGACGCTTGTGAAAAACGCCTTCCGCCCAGGCGCGCAGCGCAGCCGGGTGCTCGATGGCCTGGAAATTTACCGATCGGCATTTCGCTTTTACGCCGAAGCCAGCATTGGGGAAGCAGAGACCCGCAAGGATGTTGCAGCTGCCTACCTTGCGTTAGAGCCGCAGGTGCAGGCTGTCAGCACAGCTTACGAAACGGAGCGCGAGACTATCCTCGTGGAAAATGAAAGAGTCGCGTCTCGCAACCTTACCGTCGTCGCCGGCCTGGTTCTGCTGGCGATCGTCGGGCTTGGTGGCGGCGTCTGGATTATCGGCCGGTCCATTACGCGGCCAGTCGCGGCGATGACCGGTGCCATGGGTAAACTCGCCGAGGGACAGACGGATCTTGCGATCCCGTCGTTTGGATCTCGCAGCGAATTCGGTGCCATGGCTGGCGCGCTGGACACGTTTCGGGAGGCGGCGATCGCCAACCGTCGTTTGGAAGAAGAAGCAGCGACCGCACGGGCCAACGCGGAAGGTGAACGCGTCCGCCTGCAACGGGAAGCAGAGATCGAGGCAAGGGCACGCTTGAGCCATGCAACCGGAGGTCTCGCCGAAGGGCTGCGGCGTTTGGCAAGCGGCGATCTCGCTTTCGAACTGACCGAGCCATTTGCGCCGGACTTCGAAAATCTGCGCCGCGATCTCAATGCAACAGTCGCCCAGTTGGCCGATGTCATGAGCTCGATCGCCCATGCAAGCATTTCCATCGAGGGGGGAAGCCGCGAGATCGCCTCGAGCGCCGACGATCTGTCCCGCCGCACCGAGCACCAGGCCGCATCGCTCGAAGAGACCGCGGCAGCGCTCGAACAGATCACTGCCAATGTCGGCAACGCGTCGCGCCGATCGCAAGACGCCCATCGTATTGCCAGCGACACCAATGCCGCGAGTGAAAGCACAGCAGTGCTCGTTTCAAATGCGTTGAAAGCCATGGCTCGCATCGAGATCTCGTCGACCAAAATCGGCGGAATCATCAGCGTGATCGACGAGATCGCCTTCCAGACCAATCTTCTGGCTCTCAACGCCGGGGTCGAGGCGGCAAGAGCGGGGGAGGCAGGACGAGGATTTGCGGTGGTTGCCCAGGAGGTCCGCGCTCTGGCAGGACGGTCGGCGGAAGCCGCACGAGAAATTAAGCAACTGATCCAGACGTCTGACCGCGAGGTTCTAGACGGCGTTCGCTGCGTCCGTGAGACCGGCGAAGGACTGACCGAAATCACCGGCCGCGTGGAAGCGATCACCACGCAAGTCGAAGCGATTGCCCTTTCGGCTCGCGAACAATCCGTCGGCCTCAACGAAATCAACATGGCCGTCAACATGCTCGATCACGGAACACAGCAAAATGCCGCGATGGTCGAGGAAAACAATGCGGCAAGCGCACTGCTCATGAACGAGGCGCAACGCCTACGCGGTCTTGTGGGCATGTTCCAGCTCGCGGTGGAAACGTCTTCGCGTGACACTCACGCGCGTGGGGTAGACCGCGCTGCGTGATTGAAACGAGGTTCGCGGAAGCTAGTAAAACATCCGCCGAAAGGGCAGGATCGCTGCTCCCATGGCGGCTGCGTCGCTCGGTATCTCCGACACAATGAGCTTCGGTCCACCCCGATGGGCGCCGTAACGGGGCCGATCGAAGATCTTTGTCCGTTCGATCAGCATCAATGCCAGCTGGGCCGGGATCTCGCCGCCGAAGACGATTGCTTGAGGGTCCAGTGTGGCGCGAATGGCATTGACGAGGCGGATATAGGCCGGCGTTACGTCTTCCACCCAGTCCGACACGCCAGGCCAGTCACGATCGAAATGGCGGCGCATAAAGTGGATGGATGGTACATGGACTCCATTCCGATTGATCCTGTCGATCAGATGTTGCAACGCCGGCCGGCGGTCCGTCTCGACTTCGTCATAGAGGCCGGAAAACTCGCCGGCATTGCCCCTTCCTCCTTGCAGCAACTCTCCGTCGATAATCACGCCGCCGCCGAAGCCATAGTTGAAGCTCAGATAGGCGAAATGCCGGATGAAACGGCCGATCCCGAACATCGATTCGGCGATGGCACCGGATTTGCCGCCGTTGATCACCCAGGCAGGCCGATCGAATAGATCGGTGATGATGGGGCCAAGCTCGATCATCGACCATTCGTGCAGCGGCAGCGGTGCATTGTGACGCGTGCCATCGACATGATAGCCGGCAATCGCAAAGCCGACGCCGAATAGGTCGTCCTCAGCCAGGCTGTTCTGGCGCTGCAGATCGATGACCTGCTGTTTCACCAGTTGAAGCGCCTGCTCCATCGTGGTCTCGCGCAGCGGCACTTCCCGCTCGCCAAGAATCGCGCCGGCCAGATCGATCAGGCAGATGCCGATGATGTCGGTATTGACCGAGATGCCGCAGGCATAGGCATGGGCACCATTCAGGTGCAGCATCGGGCTGGGTTGGCCGCGCCCCAGGCCGGGCCTTGCCGAACCGAGGCGGATGATGTTGCGCGCAGCCAGGTGATCGAGGATCCGGTGAACGGACTGCTGGGTAAGATCGATATGGGCGGTGATTTCGGAGCGGGAGATGCCGGGATTTCGCCAGATCAGTTGCAGCAGACGGCGCTCGTTTGAGGAAACGACCGCTGTCTCGTTTGCTCGAAGAAAGCGAGAGGCGATCAAGGCCTCGGGGATGTATTTGCCTAGCACGCGCCAATCCACTGAACGGGTGTAATAATCGCGATGTCTCCATCTGCAACACGGCTTATTTTAGAAGCCGCGGAATGAGATTTCAAGCCCGGACCGTCGTCACGTAGTTGTTACACTCAAAGCGTAATAAACCGCCACGAAGACCGGGCGGGGCTCGGTTACGCAAGGGGCAAGGGCGATGATGAACAAGTTCACTCTGGCGGCTGTGGCTGCCGTTATGGCGGGTGCCGGGTCCGCTCAGGCAACCAATTTCGAATTCTGGTATGGCAATACCGGCCCGGTCGAAACTGCGATCAAGGCTCAGTGCGAGGCCTTCAACAGCTCGCAGAGTGAGCATAAGGTCACCTGCGTCGGCCAGGGCTCCTACGAAGTCTCCATGCAGAAGGCGATCGCCGCTTACCGCGCCAAGAACCATCCGGTTCTCATCCAGTTCTTCGATGCCGGTACGCTCGACCTGATGCTCTCGGATGCCGTCGAGCCTATCCAGGATCTGATGCCCGAGGTGAAGTGGGACAGCTATATCGCCGGTGCCCGCACCTATTACGAAACCTCCACCGGCAAGCTTTTCGCCCAGCCCTACAACGCTTCGACGCTGTTGTTCTACACGAACAAGACCGAGCTGGAGAAAGCCGGCATCACCGAGACGCCGACGACCTGGGAAGGCATTATTGAAGCCGCTCGCAAGCTGAAGGCTGCGGGCCACGCGTGCCCGTTCGTCACCGATGGCGACACCTGGCGTGTCCTCGAGCAGTTCTCCGCCCGCCATGGCCTGCCGATTGCGACCAAGCACAACGGGTATGACGGGCTTGATGCGGAATACCTCATCAACACGACGTTTGCCGCCAAGCATCTCGCCAACCTGGTCGAGTGGCGCAAGGAAGGCCTCGTCCGTCTGGCTGCCGACACCAAGGCCGGCAATTACACCGCAGCCTTCAATGCCGGTGAATGCGCGATGATGGAACAGTCCTCCGGTTCCTATGCTGCGGCTTCCAAGGCCTTCGACGGCAAGTACCAGCTGACCGTTTCGATGGCCCCGATGTACGAAGGCTTTCAGCGCCACAACACCTTCGTCGGCGGTGCATCCATCTATGTCATGAAGGGCCACGACAAGGCCGAGATCGAGGCCGCCAAGGCTTTCCTCGACTTCCTCCGCATGCCCGAACAGCAGATGTTCTTCACGGCCAACACGGGCTACGTGCCTGTCACGACCGACGTTCTTGATGCAATTGCCAAAAGCGACGAGGCGAACTCGCCCAAATACGCGACCGCCAAGCTCGGTGTCGAATCCATGAACCAGCCCGGGACGCCGGATACCCGCGGCATCCGCCTCGGCTTCTACGTGCAGTTCCGTGAAGTCTTCATGGAAGAAACCCAGAAGGCGTTTTCCGGTCAGCAGACCATGCAGGTCGCTCTCGACAACACCAAGAAGCGCGGCGACCAGCTCCTCCGCCGTTTCGAGCAGACCTACAAGGGCAAGAAGCTTCCCTGAGCTCTCTTCATCTTTCACAGCATGGGGCGGCTCGCGCCCCATGCCATCCCTCTGTTCCGGAGCTTACGCCATGAAGTCGGAATCGTCCCTGTTTGGCCATCGCTGGCTGCCGCTTCTGTTCGTGGCGCCGCTGATGCTCCTGATCGTGCTGTTCTTTTACGTGCCCGTCTTCCAGGCCTTCTACTGGTCGTTTTTCCTGGAGCAGCCCTTTGGCGGCACTTCCGAATTTGTCGGCCTGCAGAACTTTCAGCGCGTGCTGAGCGATCCCGAATTTTGGGCCGCCACCGGCCGTACGGTCGTCTTCATGCTGACGGCGTCGTCGCTTGCGGTCGTCGTGCCGCTGATGCTGGCGATTGCGGCCGATCGCAAGATCGGGCTTTCCTATACCGCGCGCAACATTCTCGTCTGGCCGAAGGGCGTTGCCGGGGCCTCGATCGGTGTCGTCTTCGCCTTCATCTTCAATCCCTTCGTCGGGCTGATGGCGCCTCTCAATGCGCTGTTTCCGGGCCTCTGGAACCCGGGCATTGATGGCACGGATGCCTTCATCACGCTCGTCGGCGCGCATGTCTGGAGCGGCATACCGTTCAACTTCGTCATCCTTCTGGCCGGCCTGCGCTCGATCCCCCATACCATGTACCAAGCAGCCGCGATGGACGGTGCCGGCCCGTGGCGGCGTATCATCGACGTGCAGCTGCCGCTGATCATGCCGCATCTGTTCCTGACCTTCGTCCTCGAATTTACCGAGAGCATCACCTCCGTCTTTGCCCTGATCGACACTATCACAGGCGGCGGTCCTGGCGGTGCAACCACGCTGCTGGTCTACAAGATCTATGTCGACGGCTTCCGCGGCTTCGATCTCTCCGGCGCCTCCACCCAGACGGCCATCCTGATGGTCTTCGTCCTTCTTCTCGCAGCCTGCCAGTTCTTCTTCCTCGGCCGGCGCATCAACTACGAGCGCTGAGCCATGGTCGAGAACGCCCGCTCCATCAATATCGCGGCCAGCATCCTGCTCGCCATCGGCATCCTCGATATCGTCGGCCCGCTATATCTGACGCTGTCGACAGCCTCGCAATCCTACGAATACATGCTGCGCAGCGGGCTGGCCTGGCTTCCGGGCACAGAGCTCATCGCCAATATGAGCAAGGTCATCCACGAGACGAACATCCCGATCCAGATGCTCAACAGCGTGATCGTGGCCTTTTCCAATGGGCTCGCGACCTGCGTGCTGTCGTTCCTGTCGGCCTATGCGATTGTCTATTTCCGCATCCGCTGGGCAGGTGTCGCCTTCGCACTGATCCTCGCAACGATCATGCTGCCACTCGATATCCGCGTCATCACCACCTATCAGGTCGCATCGAACATCTTCTCGCCGCTCAATGCTATTCTGGATGTCACAGGCCTCAACGGCTTGATTGAAACCGCTTTCGGCTCGCCGGTCCATCTCGAACTGAGCATCCTCGATACGCATTTCGGCCTGACCGCGCCCCTGGTTGCACACGGCACCGGCACATTCCTGTTCCGCCAGTTTTTCATGACGCTGCCGAAGGATCTGTTCAAGGCGGCGCGCATGGATGGGGCAGGGCCGATCCGGTTCCTGTTTGATATCCTTCTGCCGCTTGCGCGCACCAGCTTTGCCTCGCTGTTCGTGCTGACCTTTCTCAGCGGCTGGACCCAATATCTCTGGCCGCTGGTCGGCGCTTCGACGCCGGATATGCAGACCGCCGTGGTCGGCCTTGCCCGCCTCGTGCCTGATGCAGACGGCTGGGTGCCTGATTTTCCGATGATCATGGCCGGCGCCGTGCTCGTCTCCCTTGTCCCCCTCACGATGATCGCTCTTTTGCAGCGCTTTCTCGTCCAGGGCCTCGTTCTCTCGGAGAAATGATCCCATGATCGCTATCGACACAGCCATTCGCGCCGCGGCAGCCGAGATCGAGCTCATCGGCGTCACCAAGTCGTATGATGCCAAGAACGTCATCATCCCGCCCATCGACGTCTCGCTGCGCCCCGGAGAATTTACCGTCGTGCTCGGCCCGTCCGGTTGCGGCAAGTCGACGCTTTTGCAGATGATCGCGGGCCTCGAAAGGGTATCGGGCGGCAAAATCGTCATCGGCGGGCGTGAGGTGCAGGATCTGGAGCCGAAACATCGCGGCTGCGCCATGGTGTTCCAGAATTACGCGCTCTATCCGCATATGACGGTTGCGGAAAACATGGCCTATAGCCTAAAGGTTGCCGGTGTCTCCAAGGCCGAGAGGGCTGAACGCGTCGGCACTGTCGCGACGATGCTTGGGCTTGCCGATTACCTCGCCCGCAAGCCCAGTCAACTCTCGGGCGGCCAGCGCCAGCGTGTCGCGATCGGCCGCGCCATCATCCGGGAACCAGGCGTGTTGCTGTTTGATGAGCCGCTGTCCAACCTCGATGCGCAGCTGCGACACGACATGCGCGTCGAACTGACCGAGCTGCATCGTCGCATTGGCGCGACCAGCGTCTTCGTCACCCATGACCAGGTGGAAGCGATGACGCTTGCCGATCGCATCCTTATCCTCAACAAGGGGCGCATCGAGCAGTTCGATACGCCGAAGGCGATCTACCACAATCCGGCGTCCGTCTTCGTTGCCAAATTCATCGGGTCGCCGCCGATGAACGTTCTTCGCGTCACGGGCGATGGTTCCCATCTGCGGCTTGCCGATGGCCAGGTCGTCGCGGATTTCGCGCGCAAGGGGGATTTCCAGCTCGGAATTCGCCCGGAAGATATCACCGTCGGCGCTGGCGGGTCGATCAGGACCGAGATCCGCTACCGCGAAGATCTCGGATCTCATGAGATCCTGGAGACGACGATCGCCGAGCAGAACCTGCGGATCGCCATGCCCTTCGGTGTCGAGTTCGATACGACCCAGACGCTGCAGCTCTCGTTCCCCCAGGCGCGCCTGCATCTCTTCGATGCTGATACCGGCCGCGCCATTCCCAAAGCCTTTGCCGAGGTGCGATCGGCATCTGTGAAAGAATACCAGTGAGCTACAGGGAATTTATTGCCGACCGGACGCGCGATTGTGCGGTGGTTGCGCACAGGGGCATCTGGCGAGCAGCGCCGGAGAACAGCTTGGCCGCCATCGAACAGGCGATATCCGCAGGCTACGATGTCGTCGAGATCGATATCTGCCGTTCGGCCGATGGTGGTCTGTTCTTGCTGCATGACGACACGTTGGAGCGCATGACCGGCCTCGATCAGAGGCCGGAGACGCTGACTTCAGGCGAGCTTGCAGCCCTTCGTCTGCGCGACCGCGATGGGGGCAAGGACAACAGCGTCACGTTGGAAAAACTGTCGAGCCTCAGCGACGTGTTCGAGCTGACCCGCGGGCGCATCTTCCTGCATCTCGACGTCAAGGATCGCGCGGTGATCCCGGATGTCATAGCTCTCGCCAAGTCCATGGGTGTCGACAGTCAGGTCGATTTTTGGGCATCGCTGGAAAGTAGCGACGACCTTGCCTGGATCCGCCAGACGATCCTTCCCCATGATGTGCTTTTCCTGGCCAAGACCCGGCTCAACGTTCCTGATGCGCAAAGGCAGCTGGCGTTGCTGCAGGAATTGTCACCCGCGGTCTGCGAGATCTATTTCGATGCTCTCGAAGAGCTTCAAGCGCTGAAGCCGCTGACCCGAAACACCGGCATGGCGCTCTGGGTCAACACCCTCGACAGCATCGCCTGCGCCGGCTTCACCGACACCGCAGCACTTGTCGATCCCGATGCTGTCTGGGGGCGGCTGATCGATGCCGGCATCTCGGTGATCCAGACCGACGAGGCGGCGGCTCTCAAATCCTATCTCTCGGCCCGCCGCGCCTGAATACGCTCTAAGGAAACCCACATGACGCACTATGTAGACTATATCGCCGACCGGAACCGTGATCCCGCCATCGTCGCCCATCGCGGCGCATGGCGTGGCGCACCGGAAAACAGCCTGGCCGCCATCGAGCGTGCCATCGCGGTCGGTGCCAATATCGTGGAACTCGACATTCGCAAGAGCGCCGATGGCGAACTCTTCATCATGCATGACGACACGCTGCTGCGCATGGCCGGCATCGACCGCGATGCGGAGACGTTCACCATTGCCGAACTGCAGGCGATCGCGCTGCGCGAGGACGATGGCGGTGAACACCGCGCGACGACGGATCAGCGGATCCCGACGCTAAAACAGGCTTTGGAAATCATCCGCGGCCGGATCTTTGCAGACCTCGACCTCAAGGATCGCGACCTGTTTTCGGAAGTTGCCGCCTGCGCCCGCGAGATGAGGGCTGCATCTTTTGTCGACCTGAAGACGACGGTGATGACCCGCGACGATCTGAATTGGGTCCGCGCCCAGAAGATCGACGGCGTCCCGTTCATGGCCATGACAAAGTTCACGGCGAGCGGGTTCGACACCACGATGGCTCTGCTCGGCGAGATCCAGCCGTTCATGTGCGAAATTCACTTCGATCATCTCGATACGATCTCTGCCAACCGTCAGCGTTTCCTCGGTGCCAATATGGCCCTGTGGGTCAACACGCTCGACCAGGTCGGCAGCGGCGAATGGCGCGACGACAAGGCGCTGATCGATCCAGATAGCATCTGGGGCCGGTTGATGGATGCAGGCATCAGCGTCTTCCAGACCGATAGGCCGGAAGAACTGAAGGCCTATCTCGCGGAGCGCCGCACATGAAGGCCGTCAGCGACGAGCTCCTGGCGGGGCTGATGAACGATATGCACGAGGTGGCGCAGGCTGAAATCCTGCCGCGTTTTCGCGCCATTACGGCCGATGCCATCCGTGCCAAGACGGCCGCCGACGATATCGTGACCGACGCCGATATCGCGGCCGAGCGCGTGCTGAGCGAGCGACTGGCCGCGAGGTTTCCCGGGATCGAGATCATCGGTGAGGAAGCCGTCTCAGACGATGCCTCCATCCTGTCGCGTCTTGCCGATGCGGATCTGGCTGGTGTCATCGATCCGGTCGACGGTACTTGGCATTTCGCCCATGGCACGCCGATGTTCGGCAGCATTCTTGCCATCGTTTCCGGCGGAAAAACCATCGCCGGCATCATCCACTATCCGGTTTTGGGCGATTTCCTCGTCGCGCGGCCGTGCGAGGGCGCCTGGCATGTCTCCGAAGACGGAACCCACACCCGCCTTACTGCTGCAACACCGACACCGATCGACGAAATGCACGGCTTCATTCCGCTGCATATGTTTGAACCGGACATGCGCGCACAACTCGCGCCGCGCGTCTTGAAGTTCCTGCGCGTGACGACATGGCGCTGCTCGGCCTGGGAATATCGAATGCTGGCGACAGGTGCGATGAGCTTCTGCCTCAACGAGAGTTTGAAGCCATGGGACCATGCTGCGGGTGTTTTAATTCACACGGAAGCAGGTGGCTATGCAGCAACTCTTACGGGCGACGCCTACAGGCCGACCCTGAAGGTTGGTCGTCTGTTGGTTGCTCCTGACAGGGTGTCCTGGAATGCCCTCGTTGAAGCGCTTACTATCGATTGAAACGTGACCCGTCCGCGCATGGTCAACAGTTTATAGAGGTGGTGGCAGACATTGTCTAAACTCAACTCTTTACAGCGATCGCCCTTGCTGAGCCCTACTATGAACCGGCTCCTTCTTGCCGAGAGACCAGCGATTTGAACGCCTCTTTCTCGTTCAGATACGCGCGATAGGCGATCAGCCCGGACAGATAGTGTTCCACATCGTCGATCCTTACGCGAAACGCGTGGTGGCGGATGTAGAACGAACCCATGATCCGCCTTGGGTTGCGCATGAACATCGCCACCTCCGGGTAGAAATGACCGTTCAGCAGGTAATGAGCGCGTTTCTCGAGCGCTACCTCGAACGCTGCAAGGTCGATCTCGCCGAGGAGCGGAACCAGATCCGGGTGGTCAGCAATCCGCGACAGCGCCTGCCGGGTTGCCATCATCAGTTCCAGCAGTGTCGGAAAGGTGGTTATGCGATTGGCGACAAAATCGAGATAGGTGCTGACATTTTCGACGCAGAAGCGGAAATAGCGTTCCTCCGGCCGAAACAGCGTCAGTTCGTTGGCGCAATAACCCAGCCAGTGGTCGTGATATTGAGTGTAGTTCCGGCGCAGGAAATGCTCGAAAGCTTTTTCAACAGCGCTGATCCAGCGGATATCGCGGGTGAGCGCATAAAGGCGCATCAGCGCGAAGGCGGCCTCGCCGTCGTAATAGACAGTGCGGAACTCGGCCTTGGTGGAAAGGTCCGGGTAAAGCAGGACGTGGCGGAATTCACCGGTCTTTGCGTCCTGCATATGAACGATGCCGGTGGCGAGCTTATCCATCAGCGGCAGATATCGATCATCGCTCATGACACTTGTATATTTCGCGAGCGCCAGGAGGAAGACGGCATTGCCGCCGAGCTTTATCTCCGAACCGACGTCGATCAGAAAGGCGGCCTCGGCCCCATCAGGCAGTCTTGCGATCCGGGTAAGATGACCGGTCAGCTGCCCGAGCGAGCGCTCTATTGCCGCTCTCGTCTTGCTATCCCTCGTTACCTCGTAAGCTTCGATCATTGCATAGGTCGTGCTTGCATGGCGCAGGACATTGTAGGTGCGGATCTCGCGGTCGAAGCACGGGTGATAGCCGTAGACGAACGCGCCGTCCGGCTTGACCTGAGACGCAAGATAGCTGGATGAGGAGTCGATCAGGCGATCGAGCATGGCACGATCAAGCGGCTGACCTTCACGCTGACCGCTTCCCGCACCTTCGCCGCAAAGACGGTAGTGTCGGCCTTCCTCATCGAGAAAAAAACCGCTCGTTGTAAACGCCCAGAGCGCTCTCGCCTCGGCAAAATCCGTTTCGAACGCTTTTCCAAATCGTGTCTTCGCATAGAGCGCGAAGTTTCGTTCGTTTAGAACGCAGTGCTCGACCTTGTTGCCACCATAAAGCATGGCGTTGGCGTTCAGTTCGTTGTCCAGGAACGCGGTTTCGAATTGGTCGTTGAGCGACAGTCCGAGCCGGAAGTAGTTTCTCTTGGTGCGACCAAGCTGTTTGTGGAGGGTCTTGACCGTGATCTTCTCGATCCGCACCGGCCAGTCGATCCGCAACAGACGGCCGTCGAGCCTCTGGCTGTCCAGGAGGTCGCCGGCGGCAATTAGAGCCTTTTGCCAAGCTGCGTCAAAACTGTCGGCGCCGACCGTTGCAACGGACGCTCGTCTGTCTTCGTCGCTGATCGAGACAAACAGCACATAAGCCGGATGCGGTGCGTCGAGTGGTTGGATGACCTGCCGAACAGGGTCTCGAAGGCGATCCAGCCGCGCAAGGCCGAAAGTTTCTGCGGGCATGGTCACCTATCGCTCGCGCAGCGCCTCGCGCGCCTTGTTGAAGGGTTTGATCAAGTAGTCCAGCACACTCTTGCTGCCCGTGTTGACATCGACGGTTGCCACCATGCCCGGAACGATCGGCAGGCGCGTCCCTTGCGCGGTCACCAGCGCATCTGTGGTGGTCTGCACGAACACACGGTAATAGAACGTGTTAGGATCGACCTCGTCGCGCATGGTATCGGGGGAAATCGCAGTTACCCGTCCCTCCAGCCCGCCATAGACGGCGTAGTCATAGGCGCTGATCTTGACGCTGGCGCGCTGATCGGGGTGAATGAAGGCGATATCGCGTGGCGATATACGCGCTTCTATCAGCAACTCGTCGTCGAGCGGGATGATATCCATCAGCTTGCCGTTTGGCGGCACGACGCCACCGATCGTCGACACCTCGATATTCTTGACGATGCCCCGAACCGGTGAGCGATGCGTCAGGCGCTGCAGGCTGTCGGACCGTCCCTTGATGGTCGAGGAGAGCGATGTGATGTCGGAATTTGCCTTGGCGAGTTCCTCGCGGGCGCTGAGGTTCTGCTTGGCGGCGATATCGACCTTCTTCATTTCAAGATCGACCAATTCCCGCTTCAGCCGGATGATCTCGACATTGCTGGCGGCGCCGATCTTGGCAAGCGACTCGCTCATTTCCAGCTCGCGTTTGGCCAGTACGATCGCTTGTTCCATCCATTCCAGAGACTGTTCAAGGCTTGTCGTCCGCGCCTCGAATTGCTGGGTTTCCGAACGGATGAGGTCCGGATAGGCATTCAGCTCGGTCGGAAAGGTCAAAGCTGTCCGGTTGATCTCGGCCGTCAGGCGTGCGGCGGCCGCAAGCGAGGCACGGTATTTGGCCGATGATTCACCGACATCCGATTCGGTGATCGTCGGATCCAGCTGCGCCAGAAGCTGGCCGGTTTCTACAATCTGGTTTTCGCGAACAAAGAGCTCCGAAACGATGCCCCCCTCAAGCGACTGGACGACCTGTTCGCGCCTGATCGGAACGACACGACCCGCGCCGGTGGAGACCTCTTCAAGCATGGCGAAATAAGCCCAAACCGTCGCGATTGTCAGGAGGATCATGGCCAAAAGAATGACGGTCTTTGCCTTTGACAGCTGGACATCGTCCTCGTCACCGAAAGCCCACCCGTAGTCCGAAGCCTTGTCGCTCGAGATCTCTGCCATGTCTTCAAATCCCGCCAGACGTGTTGTGAACAGGAACCAGTTTGGGTGGCACTGTTTTTTCTGGGGCGAGCGGCTTGATGCCCTTCAGCGTCGTCATCGCATCTGCCTTTGCCTCGTTGAGCACCAGCTGACCCTTGTCGAACACCATCACCCTGTCGACCAGTTCCAGAACCCGCATGCGATGGGTTGCGATGACAACCGTCTTGTCGCGCGACCAGGTCTGGAAGCGCGATATGAACAACCGCTCCGTCGCCTCGTCCATCGCGGCTGTCGGCTCATCGAGGAGGACGACATTGGGATCGCGCACCAGCAGGCGGGCGAGGAGGAGAGCCTGCAGCTGCCCGCCGGACAGCCCGTTGCCGCCCTCCTGCAACGGGTAGTCGAGTCCCTTTGGCAGAGCGCGGATAAATTCGTCGGCACCGACAATCGATAGCGCGTCGAGGATTGCGGACTGGGAGGCGTTGGAGGCACCGAGCGTAACGTTCTCCCTCAGGGTCCCGTGGAACAGGCGGGAGTTCTGGGTCAGCAGCCCCACGTCACGGCGCAGATCCGACGGATCGATATGTCTCAGCGCAATATTGTCGAGCATGACTTCGCCGGAACTCGGTTCGATCATCCCAGATAGCGCCTGCAGAAAAGTCGATTTCCCTGCACCGTTCTTGCCCAGTACGGCAATCTTGTCGCCGGCGGCGATCTTGAGGCTTCTCAAGACCAGAGCCGGTTTACCGGCAGGCTCCGCGTGGTGGAACGCGGTCGATCGAAACTCGTAGGTTCCGGCAATGGCGGAAATAGAGATGCGTGTCTCGGCGACCGGATGGTCGACGGGCATCTGCATGATCGCGTCAAGGCTCTTCAGCCCGATTTTTGCCTGCTGGACACGGCTGAGAACCTGGGTGAGCTGCGCCATCGGCGCCATCATCCTGGAACCGAGAATGGAGCAGGCAACAAGCGCACCCGTTGTCATGTCCCCAGCCATGACGATCGGTGCGCCGAAGAATACGATGAACGCGTAAACGCTCGTCTGAACGCTGTGGCTCCAGCCGGTCAGAGACGACGTCAGAACGCGCATCTTCAGTTGGGCATCGGCATTGACCGCGTTGTAGTTATTCCATTTCTGCTGGAAGCGCTCCTCCGCCTGCAGCATCTTGATGTCTTCGATGCCCTGAATGCTCTCTACCAGGATCGCGTTGCGGAGTGATGCCTCGCGCATTGCAGCGCTGGCGCTCTGGTGCAGTCTTCGTTGTGATAGAATTCCGGGCAGGACAAGCAGCACGAGTGCGACCGCCGGAATGACGACCAGCATCCCGCCCACGAACCAGAAGATGACCAGAAACAGGAAGAAGAACGGCAGGTCCGCGACCGCGGCAACGGTGGTCGAGGTGAACACCTCGCGGACCTGCTCAAGATCCCGCAACTGAGCGATGAATGTTCCGGTCGATCTTGGGCGGACGCTGTTTTTCACACGCAGCGCGTGGCCGAAGATCAGGTCGGACAGTCGCAGATCACAGCGCTTGCCGAGGATATCGATGATCGAACCTCTAATCTTGCGAACGACAAAGTCGAACAGCACGGCGAGCATGACGCCTGCAAACAGCACATAAAGGGTGCTCATGGAGTTGGCGGGGACAACGCGGTCATAGACCTGCATCGAAAAGATGACGCCGGCGAGTGACAGCGCGTTGGCGATCAGTGATGCCACCAGAACATAGCCATAGGGGCGCAGGTCACCGAGCGCGAACCGTCTGAACCAGCTTTCGTCATGCGGGGCGATATAGGTGTCCACCCTCGAGTCAGGTGTGGAGCGTGCCGGCCTGGGAATGGCCGCAAGCGTTGCCTCGGCACACAGCACATCGATCGCCAGCGTCGTTTTGAGACCGTTGTCGCCGGCAAAGACGACCGCGCCATTGCGT
Source organism: Neorhizobium sp. DAR64872/K0K18 (assembly GCF_050500175.1). NCBI lineage: Bacteria > Pseudomonadati > Pseudomonadota > Alphaproteobacteria > Hyphomicrobiales > Rhizobiaceae > Neorhizobium > Neorhizobium sp. DAR64872/K0K18. The sequence goes on along the minus strand of NZ_CP191445.1, from coordinate 625,217 downwards.
TGCGCATCGATGGCGACAACCGTTGCAACCGACCCGTCCTTGAGCTGCACGATGACGGGAAGCCTCCAGCTGGTCATCATGTCCAGACTGGGTTGAGCCAGCTTTACACGAAGCCCGAATTTTAGCGCGAGCCGCTGGACGTATTTCGCCTGGTCTTCCAGCGAATAAGCCGCCGCAGCCTTGCGGGCCGCTTCGATCGAGAAGCCCAGTCCGTAAATCCGGGCAACCTGCTCAAACATTTCGATCCAGCCGTCCGCCTGGTTCTGCTGCACGACGTCGAACTGAGGTGTTGCTTGGGTCAATGCCGTGCCTTTCAAGCGTCTGCAAACGACGGGCGAGCGGGTGTCGTGCCGCTGCCGCAGAACCGGCAGCAGCACGACTGAGGCCTAGATCACTGAGGTACCGGCATGGTGCAGAGCGTCGTCGTCGAGCAGGCTGCCCACAGTTCCCCCAGCAAGCCGCCATGCAGCACACTGTCTGCGGCCGAACCGTCCAGCAGGTCCACGGTCGTGTCCTCCAAGACCGTGGGGACGAGGTTGCCGGCAAACTCGGGCAGGTCGGCAACACCGTCGGCTCCGGCGAGCCCGCCGATATCAAGGTCACCGTCCACGACAAGGCCCTGGTCTCCGCTCAGAAGTTCGTGGAGGCCAACGTCGATCGGCAGTACGCTGACGCTCCCGAGATCGATGAACTCACCGAGTTCGGTGCTCACACCATCCAGCGAGATGACGTCTGTCAGATCGCCGAAACGGCCGTGACTTCCGGTATCGAGATCCAGGAGGTCGAAGTCTGCGAACGCGGACGTCAGCATGCTCGGCTGCAAAGCTTCAGAGCCTGTATCGGCCGCCATCATCATCGACGTTCCGGCGATGGGCTCGGCCTGGTCGATGAGGATCGTCAACTCTGCTTCAACGACCTCTCCATTGGGATGAACGAGACGGTAGGTGAAGCTGTCGGTCATTCCATCAAGGCCGAGTGTGTCGTTCGGCTCATAGGAATAGCTGCCATCGGCAGAGACTTTGAGCGTGCCGTGATCACCCACGATGACGGTACCTGCGGCGGCCGGATCGACAAACACTGTCCCATTGGATACCTGGAAGTTGGTGAAGTTGGAGCCGAGCGTATCACCGTCCAGAACGTTGCCGACTGCCGCGACTACGCCATCGGAAATGACCGTTCCGAGGTCACTCGTCGACGTGGCGAGCTGAACGTCGATGTTGCCACCGATGTTCACGCCATCCTGCGATACCGTAACGCGGTAGTTGCCCGCGTCCAGGTCCTGCAGTTCCAGGCCTGTGGAGCCGCCAAGCAAACCGGCAAGCTCGGCCAGATTGGCACCTGTGCTGGTTTCGACGACCGTCCAACTGAGGTCAGCCTGCTGCATTTCGACGGCGATCGTCGTTGTCCCGAGGAGACCCAGAAGCTGGTCTGTGTCCGCGCCGATCTGAACCGTTGCCACGGATCCGGCGGCCACCGTGAACGTTCCCGTTTCACTTCCCCCAAACAGTCCCAACGAGACATCGAGGAAGTCGGCGTTCACGGCCTCCGTCACCGGGTGAGTGGTCACGACGGTCGCCGACCCAGCGTCGTCCGTGGCGACAATTCCAAGGCTCGCATCCGCCGTTGGATCAATCGTCGAGAAGGTGAGGTTTTGTCCCTCGCTGTCGATCTGGACATGCAGTTCCGCAGTCGAAGTCGCCTGGGTTTGCGGATCGAAGATCGTGTATTCGAAGGAGTCTACCCGTCCGATGCCGGCTGCATCGGGGTTCGGGGTGTAGGTGTAGCTGCCATCCTGGCCGATGACCAGTGTACCGTGATCTCCCTGGATGGTTGCGCCTGCAGCGGTCACCGGTGTGGCATTGATGCTCTGAATGATGGTGCCGGGATTGACCGCGTCGATTTCGCCGCCGATACCTGCGTCGGTGATCACGTTGCCGCTGGCAGCAACTACGGCGATGGCGCCGATACTGGTTGTGTCGGTATCCGTCCCGGTGATCGTCAGCTCGCTTCCGAGGCCCGCACCCAGCAAGCCGTCATAGGCGATAAAGGCGCGGTACTGGCCCGGTCCAAGATCCTCCAGGCTCACTGTCGGTGCACCATCCAGCAACTGCAGGTCCAGCAGTGTGGCATTGCCGGTGCCGGTGCCTGTGACGTTGGTCCACTGGACACCGTCAAATCGTTGGATGACCACCTGATAATCGGACACAACGCCGAGACTTAGGCCCTCGTCGAGTTCAAAACGTGCATCGAGTGTATGGCCCTCCTCGACGTTGAAATCGATCGTTTCGACGTTCGGAAGCACCTGGAGATCCAAGCCACCAAGGCTGACGGCAACGCCGTAAGTCTGGGTACCTATATCAACGTTGGTCACCACGGGGGAAAGGTTGATCGACGCGACGGCGGTATTGTCGTAGGCGGTTGTGTCTGCATCCGCATCAGCATCTGCATCTGCATCTGCATCTGCATCTGCATCTGCATCTGCATCGGCATCTGCATCGGCATCTGCATCGGCATCCGCGTCTGCGTCTGCGTCTGCGTCTGCATCGGCATCCGCGTCTGCATCCGCATCGGCGTCAGCATCCGCGTCCGCATCGGCGTCAGCATCCGCGTCCGCGTCGGCATCCGCATCCGCGTCCGCATCCGCGTCCGCATCCGCGTCGGCGTCGGCATCCGCATCGGCATCCGCATCGGCATCCGAGTCCGCATCCGCATCGGCATCGGCGTCTGCATCTGCATCCGCGTCGGCATCCGCATCGGCGTCAGCATCCGCGTCGGCATCTGCATCGGCGTCAGCATCTGCATCCGCATCCGCGTCGGCATCCGCATCCGCGTCGGCATCTGCATCCGCATCGGCGTCTGCATCTGCATCGGCGTCTGCATCCGCATCTGCATCGGCATCTGCATCGGCATCAGCATCTGCATCCGCGTCAGCATCTGCGTCCGAGTCATCGTTGTCGTCGCCACCGCCGCCGCCTCCGGAAGCGAGAGCTATTCCTCCAGCTCCAAGCGCGCCGAGTGCAGCAAGGCCGAGAATGGATGCATCGCCCCCACCTTCAGCGCCACCCACCAACTGGTCGCCGCCGGCCGACTCGGTGAATGAGAAATCGGCTTCTCCGACGGTGTGGTTGCCATCCCAGACGACCCCGTTCTCATCCACCAGGACCAGCTTGCTTGATGCTTCACCAGGGCCGCTGGCGTAGAAATCGGCAACTCGGATCGCCTCACCGTTCTGCAGGCGGATGACGAGATCGTCGCCCTGACGGATGGTCGCAGCAATGTCTTTCGGGCCGACCTCAAGCTGAATAACGCTTGGTTCACGGACAGAGATGTTGCCCGATGCGACGGTAATGCTTTCACCACTTGCGATATTCGTTACAACGGCAACCATGGATACATCCTCTTAAGGCCGTGAGCGTCACAGCGAAACTGAACGGACCTGGCGGATGGGCAGCGAGATGCGATGACACGGACCGTCAAAGGTCTGCGCCGGGCAAAATGTTGAATACCGAACTGGCTGGTCCGGCAGTGTCTCGATTGCTGTCAATCCTACCAAGAAACTCTGGGATAAGACTTGCTCAATTTTAGAACGTTATCAATTAGCGATAACTAATTCTCGCATCGGACGGTTGATGCAGGGTTAATGCCGGTCAGCGTATTTGCGTTTATGAAAGGCGGACAAAAACGAATTTGACCCCTGCGGGCTAGAGAGCGCCGCGCAAAGCAAGCTCTTCGAACCGGTTTCGCTTGTCCTTAACGTCCGCGCCGATACTGGAGGCTTGAAGCGAAACGGCAAGCGCCTCGCTTAGCTCGGTCTCAACGTCTGCTCCGCGTTCGGCATTCTCTGCGGCAGCTGGTCCTGCCTCTATCGGCAGTGCTTGTCGCGCAGGCATCGCGACCGCCATTTCGATTGGCGTCTCCGACCTGGATGCGCCGCCGTTCACGACGGTCGCGGCCGTGCCCGGCTTCTTTTCGAGCTTGAAGATGTCCCGCAAGCGCCCTGCCGCGGAGGCACACTCGATATTCAGCTTATGGACATCGAACTGGATGTTGATTGCGTCGAAACGTGCGGCATGTAGCTCCTGATCGGCATTCAAGACATCGAGGAGAGTCCGCGTTCCCAGGTCGAGGAACTGCCTCTGATAAAGATCTCGGGTTTCGCGCATCAGCGTCTGTCGCGAGGCGAGTGTCGTGAGCAAAGCGCGCATTCCAGACAGCTGCGTGCGCGATTCCATCCAGCTCCGCTGCGCGCCTGTCCTGGCACTGGCGATGCCGGCCTCAGCGGACTGAACCGCGAACTGGCCAGCTTCGCTCCGGGCCTTATAGGAGCCGCCATTGTAAAGCTTGCCGGTCAGTTTCAGACCGATCGTATAGTCCGGGCTGCCTGGTGAATTTCCGAGCAGATCCATGCTGCTACCGCCTTCAAGCGCCAGGGTGGGCAGGACATCGGCCTTGCTGAACCGCAGATTGGCCTCGGCGGCCGTCTTCTTCGATGCCGCCGCCCGGACGCTCGGCACCGTACCCCAATCGGGCTCTTTCGCAGAGCAGGCATTGGGGAGGTCTGAGGGAATACTCGCTCCGAGATTGATCTTCCCGGACATACCCAACAGCGACGCCATGCTGCCCTGCCAGCGCTCCGACTGAGACCTGATCTCCAGTGCCGTGGTCTGGGCCATCTGCACCCGCGCTTCGGCCTGAAGCTTGTCCGATCTCGTGCTGGCGCCCTGTTCCGTTCGCGCGTTGACGAGCTCGAGTATTTCCTTCGTGTCGCGCACCTGATCGGACGCGACAACCGCGAGACTGCGGTTTCTCAGGGTTTCGAGGGACGCAAGCGCGGTGTCCCTGATCACGTTGTCGACCACGGCAATGAACTCGGCGCGCCGGGTTTCCTCTGTCGCCGTGGCACTGGCGACCTGACTGGAGACTTTCCCGAAGTCGTAGATCATCTGCGACGCCGTCACGGTGGCGGCCGGCTGAAAACCGTTCCCGAAAGCGCTGCGCCTGCCGACATCGATCCCGCCCCCGATCGACGGAAAATATCCCGATCGTGCATCCCGGATCGCCGCGCCTTGCTGGTTGAGTTCGCCCGCCGCCTGCATGATCGATGGCTGATAGTCGACCGCCCGCCGGACGGCCGCCTGCATGGTCAAAATCGTGTTCCGGTCCTTCACTGCTGGCCGAGAGCTCGGGACTGATGCGGTCGCGATACTGTCGACCGATGTCGTCCGCGCCCGCGTCTGCGTCTGCGTCTGCGCGCAAGACGCAACGCTGAAGGCGAGCGGCACAAATATCGCCGTCCGGACAACACGGGAAAGCATGCTCATCGTATCCCCCAAGCCCGCACGTCCAGACGGACCTGCAAAGACAAATCACCGTCGCTCGACTACTTTCCAAGCCGAAGCATTTCAAGCAATTCTAATATACGTCTGAAGATGGTTAATGACTGCTTAACTGAGATCTCGTCAGTCTCTGGAGCATGATGATTGTGTTGTCGGAGTGGGCGGTAGAAGGCCGCGCCGCGGGCCGGACGAGAGGGCGAAGCTAAACTGGCTTCTGGTAAATGCTATGCTCGACAATGCGGGAGTAAAGAACCCCTTATACTGCCTTCAATGGTTCATGGGATGGTGGTTCGAATGCCATCGAGGTTGCGGAAGTTACCCTCTCCGTCCCATCAGGACCGCGCTGCCACAGTCTGTCGGGACGACACCATGCGATGGACAAACATACCGGCAAGCATGGCCGCGACGAACAGTGCTGCTTCCCAGCGGCCTGTAACGAGAGAGGCGATTGCGGGACCCGGGCATAGACCGACGAGGCCCCAGCCGAGACCAAACAGTGCAGCGCCTGCGACAAGCGGACGGTCGATCGTGCGGCTCGTCGGCACATGGAACTGGGTTTCGAAGACCGGTTTGCGGCAACGACGCCGGATCGCATAGGCAATTGATGACGGGATCAGTGCCCCGCCCATCACGAAAGCAAGCGACGGATCCCAGTTACCGGTCACATCGAGGAACGCCAGAACACGGGCAGGATTGACCATGTCGGACACGACAAGGCCAATGCCGAACAGAATTCCGCAGGCGATGGAGACGAGAATGCGCTGGGTCATCATGCCACTCCCATCAAATGTCGGGTAATGAAGACGGTTGCTGCCGCCACGATCATGAACGTTGCCGTCGCGACGATGGACCGGGGCGATAGGCGTGCCAGTCCGCAAACACCGTGGCCGCTGGTGCAGCCGGAACCAAGCCGCGTCCCGAAGCCGACCAGGAGCCCGCCTACCACAAGAAGGGGAGGCGAGGCGGTGATCGCGAACTCTGCGTGCCGTAACAAGGTAAACGCGGCGGCAGCTCCACCGAGTATGCCAACCAGAAAACCGACCCCGAGCGGACTGATTCCACTGCCTGTCCATCCGACAGCAGATGCGGCCAGACCGGAAATTCCGGCTATCCGACCGTTCAGCAGCAGGTAGATCGCGGCGGAAAGGCCAATCAGAAGGCCGCCGGACAGCGGCCAGATAAAGCTGAGATCAGACATGGGTCGTTTCCTTGGCGCCGACAGCGCGTTGACCGATATCTTCAGATAATGAATGCCGTTGTCTTCGGCCAGGGGGAACTGGCGCGCAGTCCCTACACGCTCAAATGACAACGCAGCAGCAGCGCGGTACTGCTAAACGCGTGATGGCCGTAAGCGCGTCCGAAACGACGCCGAGCAAGTTCCGTTACGATGACGCAGCGGTGGACGCATGCGTTTAAGTCTGCGCGTGGGGTCTTCCTGCCGGGGCATGGCATCACAATGCAAAGCCCCAGCGTAACCTGCCCCCTTCATGTTCGAGCCATCCGGGAGACGTATGCTGCAACGTCCTGGCGAGGAAGAGGTCGCGACATCAGAAAGCCCTGAAGATCGTCGCATCCAAGCCGTTCAAGTTCGGCACGCTGCTCGATTGTCTCAACGCCTTCAGCCGTTATCTTCAGCCCTTTCGCTCTGGCCATGCCAATCATCGCAACAACAACGGCTCTGCTGCCGCTTTGGTGCATTTCGCCGATAAACGACCTATCGATTTTGATGCGATCCACCTCGATATTCTGCACGCGCGAGAATGAAGAATACCCGGTTCCAAAGTCATCTATGGCAAACCGGACGCCTGCTTTTCGCAGCATGGCTATGGTTCGCTTCAGGTCGATTGTGTTATCCGCAGTTGCAGTTTCGGTCATCTCGATCTCAAGCCTCTCGGGGCTTACGTTCATGTTTGCGAGGGTCGTCAAAACCCGCAGACTGTAGCCGGGAGAACTAAGCTCAAGTGGCGAAGCGTTGATCGCAATAGAGATGCCAGGAAGATCAGCGAGAGTTCTGCATGCATTGTCCAGCACAAGGGCGCCGATGTCGTTGATCAACCCGATGTCCTCCGCCAGAGGAATGAACTGGTCGGGACTTATGTAGCCCATCGTCGGGTGCTTCCACCGAGCAAGCGCTTCGAGAGAACAAATGCTTCCGTCGGTCGCATTGAAGACTGGTTGATAAAAAGTCTCGAGCTGGGTCCTGGTCTCGACTGCAAAACGGAGGTCGCTTTCCAACGCCCTGCGCCTGCGTAGCAGTTCGTCCATATGTTCACCAAACACCGCATGGGTATTCCTGCCGGCTGCTTTGGCATGATAAAGCGCGATATCAGCCTGGCGCGTCAGTTCGATGGGGTCACATGGGCCGGTTGCTAGAGCTGCTCCGACGCTTGCGCCAATGACGACATGCGTCGTTCCGATTTCGAACGGTGCCCGCAGTGCCTGCACAATTTTCGATGCGAGATCTTCAGCATTCCTGGCATCATTTTCTCCCAGCAGAATGGTGAATTCGTCGCCTCCCACCCGCGCCAGAAGAGATTGCGGCAGGAGATCGCGCATCCGGTTTGCTGCCAAGCAGATCAGCTTGTCGCCAACCGGGTGACCGAACGTATCGTTGACAGCCTTGAAGCGATCAAGATCAACGAACAACACACAGTGGAGAGCCTCGGCGTGCCCGCTCGATAGTTGACGATTGAGTTGCTCGTTGAAGTAAGCGCGGTTTGCAAACCCGGTCAGGGCATCGTGGGAGGCTTGATGTTTCAGTTCTGCGCGGCTCGCAGCCAGCCGCTCGGAGCGGCGCCAGATTGCACCTCCAGAAAAACTGGTCCCAGCGAAAAGCGCAATAAACGCGATAAAAAGGGCCGGGGCAGTGGCTTCGAATACATATTGTCCGGGTTGGAATGGGTTCCAACGGAAGTATCCGAAGACTTGTCCGTCTCGTGCGACCAAGGGCACGTACGCAACATTCCGTTCCAGAGGCCGCTTAGAGGTGAACTCCAGTTTGGCGAACTCATATTCGGTACCGATGGCCAGAGGAAGATCGCCGTCGAGAAAGCGTATGCTCACATGCAGCATTTCCTCGCCCGGCGTCTGTTCCAGATCACCGGTGTCCGAAACGATTGGCTTTATGCTGACAATTGCAGGTCGAAATCCGACATAGCTCAGATCAGCTTCGCCAATCGAAAGCGTCCGTTCGCTGATACCCTCGGTATCTTCGGCAAGTAGACGCGCTTGAAGCTTTTTAGCGAGCGGCAAGTAGGCGTTGCGGAGATCATCAGGGGTAGGGGAATAGTCTGTCTCGGATGAAAACAGATATTGCACAGAGAGGTCCGGTCGAAGGACCAAGGCGCCATCATGCCCAAAATAGCTGTGCATCCATGAACCGAGGTTCGTCTCGATCCATTTCAGGTCGCCACTGGTTGCATGCCTCACGGCGTCGTCCCAGACAGTTGCGCTTTCCTGGTCATGCGCAATGCCAGCCGTCAGTTTCGCGACCGTAAGTTTCATGAGATCGCGCTGCCTTGCCGCGGCCACCTCATCGCTTGTAGCAGCCGCCCAACTCAAACTCAGTAAAAGCAGACCACAGACGACCAAAGAAACGAGAGCCGGCAGGCACCATCGTAGAAACCACTGACTCTGAAACTGTATCTTCATCCCGCAACCGTCATCTCTTATTTTACGTGATGGTAAAACAGAGGCTATTAAAGCACGGGTAAGTAAGGTGGTTACGTCTGCGTTAAATGGCGAAACAGCGGCACGACTTCCTCAGGCATCCTCCTACTAACGAGTATGGAGAGCGGTTGCGGAATGAGCCTTATCGCGAGGCATTCTCCGGACAAATCCGCTGGGTTAACTGGCATGCGCGAACTGCCTACCAGCCTTTGCCTGGACAACACCCATCGACCATTCACGCGCGGCCCGACCCCGTTTGGCAGGCTTCCAATCGGAAATTACCGCCACACAAACTGCGTCCAACACAACGGTCGCGCGCTCTTGGAACTTCTGGTCGTGTGAAATTGCGGGAGCTGGTATTCAGTCACCATTCAGGCCCGATGACTAGTTTGACCTCCAACTTAACAATGGGAGGCATGGGCTCATGCTCGCTACGCGATGCAAAAGTGTCTTCGATGACTTCTCAGTCCGCGAAGAACAGGATGGAAACCTTGGAGTCGATAAGGAGCAACTTCTGTTGGCTTTCCATCAGGGAACCCTCGCCGCGAAGGCAAACCGCGATGTTGGCCACTGTCCTTTCAGCGCACTGACACAACCGTCCGAATTCCTCGCGTGGTTGGAAGGCTTTCAATGCTGTTCGGCGTCACGCTAGCGAATTCGTCGGAGCGGTCCTCCGGCATCGCATCTCTGCATGAGGTGGGCTGTCCAAGGATTTCTCTGTTTACGGCGAGACAGGCTCTTCGCCTTCAATTACGCACTAGCACCGAGATTGCAGAAATGCCTTCGGAAAAGTTCGGTTCTGGAATGAAGTAACCCCGGGGCGGTGACGCTGCTTCGGGATATCAGTCCGGGAGCAACCGCCTGCCTCGTCCACTGCCAAAAGCCGATACGACGACGGTGGGACGCCTTCCTTCGTGAAAGATTTTCACTTGAATGATCGGCGATTGACCCTCGGGCTGCCTTGCTGCTTGCTCACCCAGCCAGCGTGGAGGCGCTGCCTTTGACTGCAGCTCACAAGGGGAGATCCAGGACATGAATGCGATCAGGAACGTTGCCATCGTCGGCGCAGGTCTGGTGGGGCAGGGCTGGGCGATTGTCTTCGCGCGAGCCGGCATGGACGTCACCGTTTATGATGCCCGCGAAAACGCCGAGGCTGTCATCGGCGCGCAGATCGACAAGGCCGTCGGCGATCTTGCGGCCGGGGGGCTTTGCGGCGACGTGTCTTTGGTCCTGTCGCGCATCCGTTTTGCGCGGAGCCTCAGCGAGGCTGTGTCGGGCTGCGACTACGTACAGGAGTCGGCGTTCGAGCGGATCGATGTGAAGCGCGAGGTCAGTCTTGCGATCGATGCGGTGCTTCCCGCCCATGCCATCGTCGGCAGTTCCACCTCAGGATTTCCCGGGTCGGCGTTCTATGAGGAGTGTGGCAACCGGGAGCGGTTGATGGTGGTGCATCCCGTCAATCCTCCGCATCTCGTGCCGCTGGTCGAAATCGTCCCGACGCCCTGGACTGCGCCACAGGCAGCGAGCCGTGTCCGGCGCCTGATGGAGGATGTGGGGCAGTCAGCCGTGTCGCTGTCGCGCGAAATTCCCGGCTTCGTGCTGAACAGGTTGCAGGGCGCCCTGCTGGACGAAGCGTTTGCACTGTTTGCGGAAGGGTATGCTACGGCCGAAGACATCGATCGCACGGTGCGCGACGGGCTTGGGTTGCGCTGGTCGTTCATGGGACCGTTCGAGACCATCGATCTCAACGCGCCGAAGGGGCTTGCAGATTATGCCGAACGGCTCGGGCCGATGTATGCCGGATTTGCCGATCAGCGCAGGGCAGACCGAGGCTGGGCGCCGGATGCGGTGACACGGGCGGATGCGGAGCGTCGCGAACTGCTCGCAGAGCAGGATCTCGATGCCAGACGCTCCTGGCGCGATGAAATGCTGATGCGGATCGTCCGGGCGAAGCAGGCGGTGGCGGACTAGTCCGCCGTCCAGCCGCCGTCGATCATCAACGCCGAGCCGGTCATCAGGGACGACGCGTCGGAGGCAAGGAAAATGGCGGCGCCGACGACGTCTGCCGGCTGCCCCAGGCGACCTAGCTTGATCTTGGACAGCGTCTCGCGGCGAAACTCCTCATCCTCGAAATACGAGGCGGTCATGGGTGTCTCGATAAAGGTGGGGCAAAGGGTATTGATGCGGATGCCGGCAGGTCCAAGTTCGACCGCCAACGCCTTGGTAAAACCTTCAATCGCAAATTTTGAGCCGCAATAGAGTGTCCTGTTGGCCGCGCCGACATGGCCCATCTGCGAGGACATGTTGATGACGGTGCCCCGCCTAGCGTGCCTCAGCATAACGGCCGTCACGGACTGGACTGCAAAAATTGCAGCCTTCGTGTTCAGGCCGAAGACGGCATCGTAGTCGTCTTCAGTGACCTCGGTCAGCGGCTTGGGGCGATTGGTGCCGGCATTGTTGACAAAGATATCGAACGGCGCTTGCGCCTCGACATGCTGGCGGAAGCCGGCAATGTCGGTGACATCGCACACAAGCGGCCGCGCCCTCCAGCCGCGCGTAGACATCAAAGCGCAGGCCTCCTCGATCTCCGTCCGCGAGCGCGCGCAAAGCGTTACTTCGGCACCCGCCTCGGCAAGGCCTTCGGCGACCGCGCGTCCAATGCCACGGCTGGCGCCGGTGACGAGCGCCCGCTTTCCGCCAAGATTGAAAAGGCCGCTCATTCGGCTGCTTCGCCATAGGCGACGTCGCGGTTGCCATAGCGTCTCACCCGCAAGTTCGCCTGTTCGGCATGGCCGACGAAACCCTCGAGCATGCTCAGCCTCGAGCAATAGGCGCCGATCTCAGCCGCCGCTTGGTCCGTTGTGACGCGCTGGTAGGAATGGGTCTTGAGAAACTTGCCGACCCAGAGACCGCCGGTATAACGCCCCGCCTTTTTCGTCGGCAAAGTATGGTTGGTGCCGATGACCTTGTCGCCATTGGCAACGTTGGTGCGTGGGCCGAGGAAGAGCGCACCGTAGTAATGCATGTTTTCGAGAAACCAGTCGTCCCGGTCTGTCATAACCTGCACGTGCTCGGAGGCGATGTCGTTGGCGACGTTGAGAATCTCCTCGTAGGTGTCGCAGACGATGATCTCGCCGTACTCGCCCCAGGATACGGAAGCGGTTTCGGCAGTTGGCAGGATTCCGAGAATTCGATCGATTTCAGCGATCGTCGCTTTCGCCAGCGTCTCCGAATTGGTCACGAGAACCGCCGGGGAATTGTAGCCATGTTCGGCTTGCCCCAGAAGGTCTGTGGCGCACATTTCCGCGTCCACAGTCTCGTCCGCAATGACCATCGTTTCGGTCGGGCCGGCAAAGAGATCTATTCCGACGCGCCCGTAGAGCTGGCGCTTAGCTTCCGCAACAAACGCGTTGCCGGGGCCGACAAGCATGTCGACCGGGCGAATGGTCTCGGTCCCGAGCGCCATCGCGCCGATCGCCTGAATGCCGCCGAGGACATAAATTTCATGGGCCCCGCCGAGATGCATTGCAGCGACGATGGCGGGGTGGGGTTCGCCTTTTTGGGCCGGAGCCGCTGCTGCGATGCGGGGAACGCCCGCCACCGAGGCCGTGAGGACAGACATATGCGCCGACGCGACCATCGGGTACTTGCCGCCTGGAACATAGCAACCGACCGACTGGACCGGAATATTGCGGTGGCCGAGGAAGACCCCCGGCATTGTCTCGATTTCGATATCGGTCATCGACGCTCTTTGGGCTTCGGCAAATTTGCGGATCTGAGTCTGGGCAAACCTGATGTCGTCCATGTCGCGAGCCGACACCTTGTTGATTGCCGCCTCGATCTCGGACGTGGTCAGTCTAAACGAGGCCGGAGAGAAGTTGTCGAATTTCGCCGACAGGTCGCGTACTGCGGCGTCGCCTCGGGTTTCGATGTCCTTGAGCGTCGCTTCGACAAGCGTCCTGACTTTGGCGTCATCCTCGGCGCGTTCGGCGGCCGCCTTCCCCTGTTTCATATAGCGAATTGACATGTCTCACCTCCCTTTTGACATCGAGCGTAATGTGCTAGCGACGTTGAATGCAAGTTTTCATCATTGTGTGAAAAAATTTCATGGAGTCTGTTTTGAAGCCGACAGCCAAGCAGGTCGCTCATGAGGCGGGCGTTTCCATCGCCGCGGTATCACGCGCGTTTTCGCCGGGATCGTCCATCGATCCGTTGAAAAGACAGCGTATCCTTCAGGTCGCAGCGCAGTTGGGTTATAGCAGTCCGGCGCGCCGTACTGCCGAGGTGATCTCCGCCGGTACAGTGACGTTGGTGGCAGGCGATCTCGCCAACCCGTTCTATCCACTCGTTCTCGACACGCTCGCAAAAGCACTGCAGGCGGTCGGGAGACAATTGCTCGTCTATGCCATCCCGCCGCAGGCGGACATGGACCAGCTGACGCCGCAGATCCTTGCCGCTCGCCCCAGCGCACTTGTCGTGACCTCCGCAAGCCTGACGTCTGGAATGGCCAACGCCTGCCGGCAGCATGGCATCCGGGTGGTGCTGCTCAACCGGATCCAGCGCAATGTCCGCGTAAATGCGGTCGCGTGCGACAATCACGCAGGCGGTCGTGATGCGGCACTTTTTCTGCTCGGCAGGGGGCGCCGACGGATAGGCTTCATCGGCGGGATCTCCAACACGTCTACCCACCGTGACCGGGCGGAAGGCTTTTCCGAAGCATTACGCGAGAGCGGGCATTCCGTGCTTGCCGAGGGAAACGGGGAGTTCACCTACCGAGGCAGCTACGGCGCAGTGCTATCACTGCTGACAGCAAAAAACCGTCCGGATGCGCTGTTCTGCTGCAACGACATCATGGCGCTCGCCGCCATAGATGCTGCCCGCGAACTTGGACTGTCCGCACCTGAGGATCTTTCGATCGTTGGATTTGACGACATTCCCATGGCCGGTTGGAGATCCTATCGTCTGACGACGATCCGGCAGCCGATTACCCGCATGATCTCCGAGGTCGTGGGCCTGATACAGGCCAGCAAGACCGTTCCACTCGACGTGACGACGACCAGCATCCTGCCTGGCAAATTGATTGTGCGCGGCAGTGCCTGAAGACGATCCGGCGCAACCGGGGATGCAGGATATTTCGCGCGTCGGCAGAAAAAAACTTGACGGGACGGGCAAATTTGCGAAAGTTAGTGCACACGTTTGCGCATCTGCAGCGGCGATAAGGAGGTCGCAACTGAGTCATCGGATGCAAGCATTGACCGGGAGGGATAAGATGAAGCTCAAGACACTTGCTGTCGTTATGGCAGCTCTTGTGATGGGAACGGGACAGGGTTTCGCCGCCGAGCGGGCCCTTCGCGTCGCCACCAGCGTTCCGCACAATCACTACCTCACCAACGTCATCAAGGAGTTCGCAGACAACGTGTCGAAGCGGACCAACGGCGAAATTACCTTCGAATTCTATGACTCTGGTTCACTCGTCAGCGACCAGCACATGGACGAGGCGGTTGCAAACGGCACGATCGATATCGGAATTGCCTCTGCATCCATCCTTGCCGGCACCGTGCCCGCTCTCAACGTGTTCGCCGTGCCATTCTTTTTCGATACGCGCGAAAAGCTTGATCGCGCTGTGCTGCCCGGAACCCCGATCAGGACCATACTCGACAAGAGGATCAACCAGACCGGGTCTCGCGCGATGTTCTGGATCCCTTATGGCTTCATCACGATGATCACCCGCGACAAGGAAGTTCATGTCCCTGCGGATATGCGCAACCTGAAGATCAGAACGTTCGGCTCTACCGTCAGCGAATTCGTCGAGGCCGTGGGAGCCGCTCCGGTCGTCACCAGCGGTAGCGAACAGTTCCTGGCGCTTCAGCGCGGTATCGTCGATGGCGGGCTGACGGGATGGCCGTCGGTCGAGGAACGCCGCCTTTTCGAGGTTTCGCGCTACGTCATCGCCACGGACCACATGTATGAGACGCATTTCGCCCTGATGAGCGAAAAAGCGCTCGAAAAGATGCCGACCGAACTTCGTGCGATCTTCCAGGAGGAGGCCGCGAAACTCGAGACGGTGCTCATGGATCGCATCTTCGATGCCACCAAGCATACGCGCGAGGTTCTCGCGAAGAAGATGGAGATCATCGATCTCACGCCGGATGAAATCGTCCGGTGGAAAGAGGAAACGGCACCTGTCGCAAAGTCGTTCTACGACAACGGAAACGACCTTGCGAAATCTGTTTTCGACGAAGCGCAAAAGCTTCAGTAGCGGCAATTGGCTAGCCGCGCCGCCTCGCACAGAGTCGGCACAATGTAAAAGCACGACACCAAAAACAAGGGCGGGGCGCAATGCCACCGTCGCGGCGAAACGCGCATTCGCGCAGCGTCTGAGAGGGTCAGACGCGAACGTCTGGGAGGAACGGCACCATGCCCCCGCAAGAAAAGAAATGGGTCGGCACAATCGAGTCGACCATCATGAGGATCGGTGAATACAGTTCATGGATCTACCTCTTCATCGGTATCATCGTCGCCTATGAAGTGGCGTCGCGATACTTCTTCAACAGTCCGACGGACTGGGTCGAGGAGACCTCACGTCTCGGCATGGTCTGGGCAACATTCCTGCTGTTTCCAGCCTGCATGGGGCGCCGGCAGTTGATCTCGATCACGCTTTTCTCCGATGCGGTCGGCGAACGCGCCAAGGTCGTTCTAGAAGGCATAAGCTTTGCGATCATTGCGCTCGCCTGTGCCGTCGTCTCCTTCGAGGCGCTTGTTGCCGCAATCGACGCGGCGACAGTCGGCCGCGCTACGGCGAGTGTCCTGCGCATCCCCTATTGGCTCTTCTACCTGCCGGTCGCGATCGGGTTCTTTCTTTTCTTCGTCCAGGCTGCGCTGGAACTGATCCTGCTTGTTGCGACGGGGCAGCGACGCAAGCTCGAACTCGCGCACGAGGAGATCTGATATGGAAAGCGTTATCGTACTAGTCGCGCTCTTCGTCTTTCTGTTTGCGGGCATACCGGTCGGTATCGCGCTTTCGACGACGGGTATCGTTCTTCTCCTGATGAAGGACGTGCCGCTCGCCAGCGTGTCGATGGAATTCCTCGGCTCGGTCAACAATTTCATCCTGCTGGCGGTGCCGGTGTTTCTTTTGACGTCGAATATCCTGCTGAAGGCGGGGGTCGCGAAAGACCTGTTCGATGCGGTGCAGCGATGGGTCGGCGGCGTGCGCGGCGGTGTCGCGATCGCAACGATCATCTCCTGCGGCATCTTTGCCGCGATCTCGGGCTCTTCCGTGGCCGTTGCGGCCATGATTGGCACCGTGGCAATTCCCGAGATGACCAAGCGCGGCTACGATCGTCGCTTTGTCATGGGAACGCTCGCTGCTGGCGCAACGCTTGGCATCCTCATCCCGCCGTCCATTCCGCTGATCATCTATTCGGCGGTCGCGGAGCAGTCCACCGCCTCGATGTTCCTTGCCGGCGTCGGGCCCGGGCTGTTCCTGATCGTGCTGTTCCTGATCTACTGCATCGTCAAGTCGTTCATGGGGGCGGCACCGAAGGCGGAAAAAGGTGAATCCGGACCGGGTGGTCGGATGGCTGCAAGCCTTCGCGCCCTGCCGACCATGGTCATTGCGCTGACGATGATCGTCGGGATCTATGCAGGCGTCTTCACGCCGACGGAGTCGGCAGCTGTGGGCCTCGTCATGACCCTGATCTACGTGTTCGGCATACGCCGGGGCGTGTCTTTTGCAGATTTTCGGGGGGCGGTGTTCGGCGCGGGTCTTACCACGGCGAACCTGCTGCTCATCATTGCGGGGGCAAACGTATTCGGCAAGGCGATCATGCTTTACCGCATTCCATACGAAATCTCCCAGTGGATCGCCGTTAATATCGAGACGGCTGGCATGTTCATGCTGGCGGTCACGGCGGTATTGCTCCTGCTCGGCCTGTTCCTGGAGGGGATCGCGATGATCTTGATCGTGCTTCCGGTGCTCCTCCCGTCGCTCGGCGTGCACGGAATCGATCCGATCTGGTTCGGCATCTACTTCGTGCTGATGATCGAGATCGCGCTCATTACGCCGCCGGTGGGTATGAACCTCTTCGTGATACAATCGGTGGCGAAATCGAGTTTGAAGGAGGTGATGTACGGGGCTCTGCCATACGTCGTCATCATGCTGTTCGCCGTGCTTGCCATCTACTTCTTCCCGGCAATCGTGATGTATATTCCGAAAGCGGGGGGATAGGCTGCACGGATTTTGGATCGAGGAAGGGCGCTTTTTGCGCCCTTTTTCATGCCCGGCCGGTGGAGCCGCGAACAATCAGCTTGCCGCGCATGGCGATCAGTTCGTCCGGCAGGCTCGGATCGACCGTGCGCGCTCGCAGCAGTTCAAAGGCGCGCTGGATCATCAGGGGCAGGGGCTGCTGGATTGTCGTGAGGTCGTAGATCGGCCGGGCGGACGCCGCAACGCCATCGAAGCCTGCAACCAGGATGTCGCCGGGCACATCGATCGACGCCAGGCGCAGTGCGTCGAGGACGCCCATGGCCATGATGTCGCTCAACGCGAAGATCGCATCCGGGCGCTCGGCCGAGGGGATCGCCGCGATCTCGCGACCGGCCTCGAAACCGCCGTCGTAATTGGAGTGGCCGTCGATTCGAAGCGAGAGTGCCAGACCGGCCTGTTCCAGTTCGGCGACAAATCCTTCCTCGCGTTCGCGAGACGTCGAACTGGTGGAGGAGGTGTAGATCAGTCCGAAACGACGGCATCCTCGCAACATCAGAAGTTTCGCCATCTCAGCACCGCCAGCACGATTGTCGCAGGTGACGAAGCATCCGTGCGAAAGTGCGACGCGGTTGACCATCACGAGCGGGACGTTGTTCTGGGCGCAGATGTCGGCGGCCTTTGAGGACAATATGGCCGACGAGATGATGCAGCCATCGACCTGGTACTGAATCAGCGCTTGCGCAGTGGTATCCTCGATAGGCCCGCCGCCGGCATGAATGATGAGGAGGCGAAAGCCGAGCTTCTCCGCTTGTCGCGTCGCTTCGTGCAACAGCTCCGTATAGAACGGGTTTTCAGCCGGTCCGAGGACAAGTCCGTACAGACCGCTCTTCCCCGAAGACAGCGTGCGCGCCAGAACGTTCGGCATGTAGCCGTGTTCTTTCGCAAGCCCGATGATCAGGTCCCGCATTTTTTGGGAAATCCGCGTGTCGCCTTTGAGCGCGCGGGTCACCGTCGATGGCGCGACTCCTGCCAGTGCTGACAGGGTAACGACCGTCGCTCGGCGCGGTGTGGAAGGCGGCAGTGTTGAGTTCATACCGATTCATAACAAAACAGCTGCGCCCTGTCGCGCCACTCCGCATCCGCACCGATGCGAAAAAGAGGGCCTGCATGACAAAATATTCGCTCCCAACTTGACATCTCCTCCAGAAAGCGATTGGATCGGAGTGCGCAAACGTTTGCGCATATATTTGCGATTGACGATGACACGGGAGGAACGATGTCTACTTCAAAACGCCAGATGAAAATGGTGGGCTTCCTGCAGGCGCAGAACTGCTCGATTGCGCCCGGCTCATGGCGGCATCCTGCCGGCGCCACCGATTTTCTGTCCGCCGAATATTTCCAGCGCATCGGACGCATCCTTGAGGACGGCAAGTTCCATCTCGCCTTTTTCGACGACCGTCTAGCCATGCCCGACATCTACGGTGACGATCACCAGGAAGCGGTCGAGAACGGCGTTCGCGTCGTCAAGATGGATCCGGTCTCGATCATCACGGCGATCGGCATGGCAACCAGCCATATCGGCCTGGGCATCACCTATTCGACCACCTATTACGAGCCCTTCCATGTGGCACGTCTGTTCGCAACGCTCGACCTGATGACCAAGGGTCGTGCTGCGTGGAACGTCGTGACCTCGCTCAACAATTCCGAGGCGGCCAACTTCGGCCGCGTCGAGCATCTTGCCCATGACCTGCGTTACGAGCGGGCCGACGAATTCCTGGACGTGGTGACAGGGCTCTGGAACAGCTGGGAGCCCGATGCGCTGATCGTCGACAAGGAGACCGGCCAGTTTGCCGATCCGAAGAAGGTCCATCGGCTCGATCACAAGGGCAAGTATTTCAGTTCGAAGGGTCCGCTGCCGGTGCCTCCGTCGGCGCAGGGGCGCCCGGTGCTGATCCAGGCAGGCCAGAGCGGCCGCGGACGCGAGTTCGCGGGCAAGTGGGGCGATCTGATCTTTGTCGTCTACCCGACGCTTGAGGCCGGGCAGAAACAGTATGCCGCCGTGAAGCAGGAGGTCGCTGCCGCCGGTCGTAATCCCGACGAGGTTGCAATCTGCCCGGCCTGCTACGTCTGCGTTGGAGAGAGCCAGGAAATTGCCGAGGAAAAGCGCGAGTACATCCGTGCGCTCGCTAAGCCGATCGATGCCGTCGTGCTGTTGTCGGAAGCGCTCAACTTCGATTTCGCCAGCAAGCCGATGGATAGCGAATTCACCGACGAGGAGCTGAAGAAGCTGTCATGGTCGGGCTTCAAGGAGCGCGTCATCTCCCTGAGCGGCAAACCCAATCCGACCGTGCGTGACTTCGTGCACTATTCGGGCCGCGGCACGATCGGCGAGTTTCCGATCTTCTGCGGGACGCCGACCATGGTCGCCGACCAGATGGAAGAGTGGTTCACATCAGGAGCCTGTGACGGTTTCGTGCTTGCGGCCACCCATACACCGGGCGCCTACGAGGACTTCGTCCGCTACGTGGTGCCGGAGCTCCAGCGTCGCGGCGTCTATCAGAAGGACTATGCCGGCACGACGCTGCGCGAAAACCTCGGCATTCCCATGCCGGTTCATCCCGCCCAGCGCCAGGCGGCGGAATAAGCGAGCAGTCGGAGAAGAGTGATGAAAGAATTCAGAATGCTCTCGACGAGCGGCATCCTCGGCTACGGTTATGCCGAGGAATCGCTCAAGATCGGAATGTCGTGGGAGCCGCATGTCATTGGTTGCGATGGCGGCAGTACCGATCCGGGGCCCTACTATCTCGGTGCCGGAACGTCCTTCTGCTCGCGCCTTTCGGTCAAGCGTGACCTGCGGCTGATGCTGCAAGCCAGCATTGCGGCCGGTATTCCCTGCATCATCGGCACGTCCGGTGGTGCAGGCGGCGAGCCGCATCTGCAGGATACGGCAGCCCTGGTGCGGGAAATTGCGCGGGAGGAGGGGCTGTCGTTCAAGATGGCGCTGATCCATTCCGAGCAGAGCAAGAGCGACCTTGCCGGCTGGGCCGAGAAGGGCCTCACGAAACCGCTGGCAAAGATGAAGCCGCTCGACCGGCAGATGATCGACAACTCTACCCGCGTCGTCGGCATGATGGGGCCGGAGCCGTTTGCAAAGGCACTCGATGAGGGCGCGCAAGTCATTCTGGCCGGTCGAAGCAGCGATCCGGCGCAGTGGGCGGCACCCGCCATCCGGGCCGGCATGGCGCCGGCACCGTCGTGGTATGCGGGCAAGATGCTGGAATGCGGCGCCGAGCCGACCGTGCCAAAGGAGCCGGACTGCATTTTCCTTCGCGTTCGCGACGACCATGTCGTCTGCGAGCCGCCGAACCCGATTCGGCGCTCGACGCCGTTGGCCGTCGCGAATTTCGCGCTGCATGAGAATTCGAGCCCGATCCACCACGTCGAGCCCGGTGGTCTCTTGGACACGACCGATTGCCGGTTCGAGGCGATCAGCGATCGTGCCGTCAAGATCGACGGCATGACCTGGACGCCGGCCGATCGGTACACGATCAAGCTCGAAGGCGTCGAGATGGCCGGTTACCGGTCCATCGCGATCTGCGGCACGCGCGATCCGATCCTGATCTCGCAGATCGACGACTATCTCGCCACCCATCGCGAGAAGGTTGCCGTGAAGGCCGAATCCTTCGGCGTTCCGCGCGACGATTACCGGATGATCATCCATTGCTACGGCAAGGACGGCGTCATGGGCGGCTGGGAGCCGGTGAAGCAGATCACGAGCCACGAACTTGGCTTCGTGATCGAGGTTGTCGCCAAGACGGCGGATATCGCCAATGCGGTCATCGCCATGGCGCGCACCTCGATGCTGCATGCGGATTTTCCGGGGCGTCTGTGCAAGGAAGGCAACATGGCGTTCCCGTTCAGTCCG
This sequence comes from Neorhizobium sp. DAR64872/K0K18, assembly GCF_050500175.1. Lineage (NCBI taxonomy): Bacteria > Pseudomonadati > Pseudomonadota > Alphaproteobacteria > Hyphomicrobiales > Rhizobiaceae > Neorhizobium > Neorhizobium sp. DAR64872/K0K18. The sequence continues at coordinate 604,078 of NZ_CP191445.1, read as the reverse complement.
TCGGATATCGACATGGGGCCGATGTATCGCTTCAGCATCTTCCATACGGTCGAAGTCAGCGATCCCTGCGCCCTGTTCCCCATCGAATACGAGAAGGTGTGAAATGGCCCTCATCAGAGACATCGCCCAGATCTGCAAGAGCAAGAATGCCGGTCCTTTCAACGTCACGATCGACGTCCTGTTCGAGGATCACGACCTCTACCGCCGCGTGAAGGCGACGGGAACGCTCAATGCGGCCCTTTTCTCCAGGCTCTACGGCGTCAAGGAAGAAGACGTGCTGTTTACGCCCTACGATACCGCCGCTGCGTTCAAGGCGACGTTCCCGCGAGCGATTCCCGCCGGCGATATCGGCGATACCGACGTCTACGGTGCGCAACAGCACGCCCCCCTGCTGGATGTCGATATCCCGCTCGAAAACTAACCACGATCTGCGCATGGGTCTTCCGCTGGAGGCTTGAGGGAGACCCATGCGATTGCCAATAACAGCTCGGGGAGGAGCTTCATGGCCACGCAAACATCCGACATCCGCAAGGTCGCACTGGCGAGCTTTATCGGGTCGACCCTGGAATGGTACGATTTCTTCATTTTCGGTACCGCCACGGCACTCGTCTTCAACAAACTGTTCTTTCCGGAATTCGACCCGGTCACAGGTATGATCGCGGCCTTCGCGACCTTCGCCATCGGGTTCATTGCCCGGCCTCTCGGAGGCATCGTGTTCGGCCATTTCGGTGACCGGATCGGCCGCAAGGCGATGCTGATCCTCAGCCTCACCATGATGGGCGGAATCACATTTCTGATCGGTCTTATCCCGACCTATGCAGTCCTCGGCGTCGGGGCGCCGATCCTGCTTACCGTGCTTCGCTTCCTGCAGGGCTTTGCGGTTGGCGGCGAATGGGGTGGAGCGACCCTGATGGTCGTCGAACACGCGCCCAACAAGACGCGCGGCTTTTTCGGCAGCTGGCCGCAGATGGGCATTCCGGCGGCCCTTCTTCTTTCGTCCGGCGTGATGGCGCTTGTCGGCGGATTGACGACGCCCGAGCAGTTCATGGCCTGGGGATGGCGCTTGCCCTTCCTGTTCAGTGGCATCCTTCTCGTCTTCGGTATCTTCCTCCGCAGACGCCTTGCGGAATCGCCAAGCTTCCAGAAGCTGAAATCCGGTGGCGAACGCCAGCGCCTGCCGATCGTGGACGTGCTGGGCAAGCATGGCAAGAAGACAGCGCTTCTGGTCGCCTGTCAGGCCGCGGAAAACACCAGTTTCTATATCGTGGCGGTGTATTCGCTGGTCTATCTGACGACGGTCGTCGGCATCGACCGGGCGACGGCGCTTAATTCGCTGATGATCGCAGCCGTCTTCTGCTTTATCGCCCAGCCCCTGTTTGCCGGACTTTCCGACCGGATCGGCCGCAAGCGTGTGTTCATGGGGGGCATGATCTTCAACGGCCTCTTCATCGTGCCGTTCTTTCTTCTCATGGATACGGCGAGCGTATTCTGGATCACCGCTGCGATGACCGTGTCCATCATCTTCGGACAGGCGACGACGCAATCCACCCAGCCCAGCCTTTTCGCCGAGCAGTATGGGGCGTCGGTCCGCTATAGCGGCGTGTCCGTCGCCTATCAGTTCGCAACCGTGCTCTGGAGCGGACCGACGCCGATGATCGCAGCCGCGCTCTGGGCCTGGTCGGGAAGCTGGATACCGCTTGCCTGCTACATCATCGCCGCCGCCTGCCTGTCGGTCGTCACGATCATTCCGTTGCGCGAGGCGGCCGGTGCCGATCTCGAGGACGAACAGAGCGGCTCGCTGCCCCAACCGGCATCATCCTCAAAGACCATTCATCACCATCAATAAGACAGGGAGCAATCACCATGTCCAACGACCCCCGCATTCTCCGAAACGCGCTTGGATCCTTCGCGACCGGCGTGACCGTCGTCACCACCCGATCCGCGGACGGGCAGTATATCGGACGCACCGCAAACAGCTTCAGCTCGGTGTCGCTCGATCCGCCGATGATCCTCTGGAGCCTTGCCAAGACATCCTCGAGCTTCGACGATTTCCGGCAGGCGGGCCATTTCGCAGTTCACATCCTGTCAGCCGAACAGAGCGACATCTCCGGTCTTTTCGCCAGCAAGAAGGAAGACAAGTTCGAGGGGCTGACCGTGGAGAGGGGAGACGGCGACATTCCGCTGCTCAAAGACTGCGCTGCCCGTTTCGAATGCCGGACCGCCCATCAGTATGAAGGCGGGGACCATATCATTTTCGTGGGCGAGATCACCGGGTTCGAGCATTCGAGCACACCGCCGCTGGTCTTCCATGGCGGGCAATACGGCCGGCTCATTCGCCACGCCGGCGAAAACACCTCGTTCGAGAAAACCGAAAGCAGTCTCTCGCCCGATGATTTCATCTACCAGATCTCACGGGTCTTCTACCAGATCCGCAACGACGCGGTGGTCGAACGCCGGCGGCGCGGATGGAGCGGCGCGGACTATGCCGTGCTGACGCTGCTCGGCCATGAGGATGGCAGGACACTCGACACCATCAGCGAGATCGGTCGCTCCCGCGGAGACGAGATTACCGACGAGACGATGGCAAAGCTCGAGGCCGAAGGGTTGATCGAGATCGACGGGACAGGACCACGGCGTGTGCATCTGACGGGCGCGGGACGCAAGGCGATGATGGAGATCGTCGCCATGCTGAAGGCTGCCGAAGCCGACTGCCTTGCGCTTCTCGACGAAAACGAGGTCTGGGTGCTGAAACAGCTGCTGAACCGGCTTGCGACATCGACTGATTCCGGTTGGCCTCCGGTCCGGCAACAGGCAGCTGTCGCGAGCGCGTGAGCAGGCCCGAACTTCGGAGATTTTCATGACCCGTTTTGCCATTGGAGACATCACGGTTTCGGCCATATGGGAGCTGGAAGATACATCGTTCCGGATGAAGACGTTCTTCCCTCTCGTTACGGACGAGATCCTCGAGCGCGAGCGTTCCTGGCTTGCACCGGCGTTCTACGATGCCGATAGCGATCGGATCAGGCTCAGCATCCATGCCTGGCTGGTCGACACCGGCCGGCACAAGATCCTGATCGATACCTGCGTCGGCAACGACAAGGAACGGCACGCTCGCGCCCAGTGGTCCAACCTTTCGACCCCGTTTCTCGAGCGTCTTCGCGCAACAGGCGTTGAGCCCGAGGACATCGATTATGTCTGTTGCACCCATCTCCACGCCGATCATGTCGGCTGGAACACAAGGCTGATCGACGGACGCTGGGTTCCGACCTTCCCGAATGCCAAATACATCTTTGGCCGCACAGAGTACGATTACTGGGCCGAGAAATACGGCTCCGATCCCGGCGGCCATCATCTTGCAGCCTATAGCGACAGCGTTCTGCCCGTCGTGGAGACCGGTCAGGTCGTGCTGGTCGACGATGGGTATGAACTGGATGGCTGCCTCACGTTCAAACCGGCGCCGGGCCACACGCCTGGCCATGTCGCAATATGGCTGCATTCCAATGGCCGCGAATGCGTGTTTTCAGGCGATATCATCCATCACCCGATCCAGCTCAAATATCCGCAACTGAGTTGCATGGGCTGCGAAAATCAGGCCCAGTCCGCGCTTACGCGGGCAGCATTGCTGGGCGATATCGCCGATACAGAGACTATGCTGATGACGGGGCATTTCCTGGTGCCACACGCCACGCAGATCGAAACCGACGGCGGAAGTTTTCGCATGCGGTGCAGACAATGCTAGTTTTCACACGCCGCATTCCAAATTCCAGAGAGGTATGACATGAAGATCCGAGCCGCAACGCTTCGCCAGACAGGCGCGAGCATGCCTTATGCAAAGAGCAAGCCGCTTGAAATCGCCGAGCTGGATCTCGATCCGCCGGGGCAGGGAGAGGTGCTTGTGCGCATTCGTGCCGCAGGGCTCTGCCACTCGGATCTCTCGGTGATCAACGGAAGCCGGCCGCGACCGCTGCCGATGGCAATCGGTCACGAGGCCGCGGGCGAAGTGGTGGAGCTGGGTGAAGGTGTCGAGGATCTTGAGGTCGGCGATCACGTCGTGCTTGCCTTCGTGCCAAGCTGCGGCCACTGCCTTCCCTGTGCGGAAGGAAGACCGGCGCTCTGCGAACCGGGCGCTGCAGCAAACGGCAAGGGCACACTACTGACAGGCAGCATTCGGCTGAAATCGCATGGCGAGCCGGTCCATCATCACATCGGTTGCTCGGCTTTTGCCGAACACGCGGTCGTGTCGCGCCGCTCGATCGTCAAGATCGACAAGGACCTGCCGTTCAACGAAGCAGCGCTCTTCGGCTGCGCGGTCCTGACCGGCGTCGGCGCGGTGGTGAATACGGCGAAGGTCCAGGCAGGCCAGACCACGGTGATCATCGGCCTCGGCGGGGTCGGGCTTGCCGCTCTGCTGGGAGCTATTTCGGCGGGTGCGGCGCAAGTCATCGCCGTCGACCTCTCGGATGACAAGCTGAGCATCGCCCGCGATCTGGGCGCGACGGCGACTGTCAATGCACGCGATGCGGACGCGGTCGACAAGGTTCGGCAGCTCACCAATGGCGGCGCTGATTTTGCTTTCGAGTTTGCCGGTTCCGAAAAGGCGCTGGAGAGCGCCTACAGGATGACACGGCGCGGCGGGACGACGGTGACGGCCGGACTGCCGGCACCCACCGCGACGCTTCCCCTCAACATCGTCAGTCTTGTCGCCGAGGAGCGAACGCTGAAGGGCAGCTATATCGGCACCTGCGTCCCCGTCCGCGACATTCCGCGCTACGTTGCTCTCTACAAGTCCGGGCGCCTGCCGGTGAACAAGCTTCTCAGCGGCGAGATCCCGCTCGACGAGATCAACGAAGGTTTCGACCGCTTGCATCGGGGCGAAGTGATCCGGCTGGTTGTGCAAATGTGACGGCGGGCTTGAGCGGTAGAGACGATCACCTGCTTGTTTGTAACAATTGGAGCACGAGAACCGAGGGAAGGTTCTCGTCTGACATGACAAGAACTACGCCAGGATTTCGGATGTCATAGGCATCCCACAATATCCTGTGGTGAAATTAGGAAGGGCTGATCCCAGCCTGGTCCTTCAGTAAGATTCGTGCCGCGGATCTCTGTGTAATCCAGCTTTCGGTTCTGCGCGATCAGGTAGAAAAAGGTGTCTGGAAAAGTCGCAGGTGCAAGATTGATCACCTTTGCACCCGGAGCGCAAAACATTATGTTCGTTAAGCCGGCTCCCATTACCCCGACGACATGACTGGCCCTGGCAAACGTCGTTGCCTGCTCTTCCAAAGACATGCCACCAGGATGGACAACTTCGAAGCCGACTGCCATCAAAGACGCGATCACTTCGTCTTCGTTGGCAAGATCACGGGGCGCGCCGCGACGGCTAACAAAAATCTTCTTGGGATCTGCGCTGCCTGTAATCAGCTTGTCTGTCTTTGCAAAGACGAGGGGCGACATATACACGCCGTGCGCGGTTAGTCCTTCCACAAAGAGCAACTGCTTGAAAAAGATGACCTCATCATCCGAATGTTCGATCAAACCGTAAGAACCATTCGACGATAGCCGCAAAGCGGTTTTCATCACCGCTTCCATGGCACCTGAACGCCTCGGTATCACGCAGTCGTCGATTCTACACAGGTCTTCTGTTGCCCATAGCTTTGGAAGCAGCTCTATCATCCAGTGACCGTAGTTTGAATCACCGCGTTTGCGAAGAAGAACGCAGGAACCCCATTCCGTGCGGGGATCCGTGGCATCAAGAACCCGGCGGTGCGCCTCCGCTATCCCTGCCGGCTCGTACTGAGTCACGCTCTCCGAAATCAAGTTTTTGTTGCGATCAAACAAAAGACCTTCGCCGGTAAGATAGACATCAAACAGTCGAACAACATGAAGCGGATGCGGTTCAAAGGTCCGCGTTGTCCATGCCGGCAGCATGGCGTTATGCGGGCCTTCCGGAATGAGATCCTTATGCAGGACCTTCGGGGGCGGTGCATCGAACCCAGGGGATGTTGAGTTTAGAATGATCTCACGATGGAGATCGTGAATGGATACGCTGAATATCCCTGAATAGCCCCAAGATTTGTAGACGCCTTCTTTCCTAATTTTGAGGCAAGAAGATCACCATGAGCAAATCGAATTTCAGCGAAGAGTTTAAGCGCGACGCGGTGCGTCAGATCACGGAACGGGGCTATCCGGTTGCGGAGGTTTCGCAGCGGCTCGGTGTAAGCCCGCACTCGCTTTATGAGTGGAAGAAGAAGTTCTCTTTGGCGTCTGGGAACCAGGGTAACGACCAGTCCGAAGAGATCAGGGAGCTTAAAAAGGAACTGGCGCGGGTCACGGAGGAGCGCGACATATTAAAAAAATTGACCGCGTATTTCGCCAGGGATGCACCCCTCTCGACGATGTAAACATCGTCTGCCGGGCAATGAGTGAAGTACGCGTTCGTTGCCCAGCATCAACAGCGGTTCTCGGTGCGAATGATGTGTCGCCTGTTCCGCATCCATCCCAGCGGGTTTTATGCCTGGCTTCGGATGCCCTTGAGCAAGCGTGCCTGTGAGGACAAGCGGCAGATCGATCTGCTCCAGACGGCTTGGGAAGAGAGCGGCAGGGTCTACGGGTATCGCAAGCTTCATGGCGACCTGCTCGATCACGCGAGACATGCTGCCCCAACCAGGTTGCGCGTCTGAGGCGGATTGCCGGGATAAAGGCTCAGATCGGCTACAAGCGCCGTCCCGGAGTTGATGGCGGCAGGCCTTCCATTGTCATCGACAACACTCTGGACCGTCAATTCGACGTTGCTGCTCCGGACAAGGCGTGGGTCACGGACATCACCTACATCCGGACCAACGAAGGCTTCGCCTATCTCGCGGTGGTGATCGATCTCTATTCCCGCCGTGTTATCGGCTGGTCGATGCAGAGCCGTCAGACAACGGATGTCGTGCTGCAGGCGTTGCTGATGGCTGTCTGGAGGCGAAAGCCAAAGGAAAAGGTTCTGGTGCATTCGGATCAGGGATCGCAATTCACCAGTATGGACTGGGCAGCGTTCCTGAAGCACCACAATCTGGGTCATTCGATGAGCCGACGGGGCAACTGCCATGACAATGCCGTCGCTGAGAGCTTCTTCAATCTGTTGAAGCGGGAGCGGATACGCCGAAAGGTCTATCGCTCAAGAGACGAAGCCAGGCAGGACGTGTTCGACTACATTGAGATGTTCTACAACCCGAAGCGCAAACATGTCAGAAACGGGATGCTGTCGCCCGTAGAGTTCGAAAAGCGGCAGAAAACTTAACCCGAGGGTGTCTAGGAAACTCGGGGCTATTCAGTCATGCTGCTGCAGGCGCCAGTAACAGCACCATCACCAGCTACCGAAAGCAGGCGAAGATCTTAAGGTGTGATATTCGGGCGCGGGATGGTCTCCGCTGAGCAATTCGGCAGGGCAATTGCGCGGCGTCATGTCGCACACACCTATGTCTCGTCAGGTCTGACGACGGAGAGATGAGGTCAACAAACCAAGATGTATCCTAACTACGACCGAAAGCCCTATCAATAGCCGCAACAAATTGAAAACGTTGGAGAAAAGACGAAAATTACGGCTGACAAGAGCGTCATTTCTCCGCTTCCTTCGCATCTAACACTCTTCCTCTACCTGCAAACATATAAGCGCGACCAATCTGCTATGGCGGATGACGAGGTGAGCCTCCGGATTGAGGCGAGCCTGCAAGAACCGTTCCTTCGCGAGTCTCAATATTTCAACCACGGACAAACCGAACGGCGTGACTTCCCCATCCCGCTGGCCGTTGCGCTCAGTGATCTCCGCAGTCTGGATCTCCTCGGCAGGGCTGCTCGCTGTCGTCGATGGTGGAATTTGCGCCAGGGCAGGAGCGAACGCTGCATAAAGTCATGAGCAGCTGGAACGTACGCTTGTGCGAGCCGACCGTTTTAGCTGATAAGACGCGCAGCTCGCCCCGTTCTTCTGGTCGCGCTGTTGTAATAGCTAGACGCCTGCTGGACCGAACGATGTCGAGACTGCTCCATCGCTTCGGGCAGCGGAATGCCGCGATTAGCGGCCTCCGTCAGATATCCTGATCGCAGCCCATGTGCGGAAAACTCTCCAGTCTCGAGCCCGGCCATTTCAGCCCGCTGCTTGACGATCGCATTGACCGCGCCGGGCTCCAGAGGCCGGTTAGAGAGGTTGCCCCAGCGGTCCACCTTTCGAAATATGCTGCCCTTGTCGATCCTGGCTGCCGCAAGCCAGGCATTCAGCGCATTGACGGGTCGGCCCGTGAGATAAACGACCTCGTCATGATCGGCGCCAGATGTCTTCGTGCGGCCGAGATGGATCGAAAGCGAGGGGAGGGGAGAGCCTTCTGGAACGTCGATCGATGGCTCGACCGTCAACTGTTCGACGCGCATGGCGGCAATCTCGCTGCGGCGCCGACCGCCCGAGGCGAAAGCGACCATCAGGATTGCCCGATCACGGATGTCGCGCAAGCTGTCGGTGCTGCAGGTTGCCAGCATCTTGCCAAGGACATCGCCGGTAACAGCCTTGTTGCTCTTTCGCCGACGTTGTCGCGGAGTCGCCCGCACAGCGAGCCGTATCGCGGACTTGAGGGCAGGGGAGGCGAAGACGCCGGTCAGTCCGCGCCATGTCGTGAGCGTCGACCACGTGGCGAGGCGCCGGCGCACGGTATCGGGTGCATGCGGCCTGCCGACTTTAGAAAACCTTGGCTTCGGAGGTTCCGCTCCACCTCTGTCGGCATCCCGTGATCCGGATCGGTTTCGCGCTTCTGCGGGTTCCACAGATGATGGGCGACGAATTTTAGGAGCAGGGCTTCGGGCGCCGGCCAGGGCAGAGATTTGCCAAGTGCTGCCAGCGACCAGGCCTGCAGATAGGCAAGATCAGACGCCAGGGCTCGAAGGGTATTTTCGCCCATGCCCTCGTTGACCAGATGGCGCAGTGTTGCGACGTCCTGATCGGTGAGCAACTCGGCAAGTTCATCGCGGCGCTCGAGAGTCAGTACTGCTGCAATCGTATCGAGTTCGTGGGCACGGCGATCGACCGGATCTGAGCCAGTGCTTGTCATGCCATCGACGACGCGGGATGCAGTTTGAGATCAGTGTGGCCGAAGTCATGCCCCTTGAACAGGAGCGGCGCCTTGGCAACAGCGGCAACAGCGTACGAGAAACAGTCGCCCATATTGAGCGCAGCTGGATGACGACCACGGCCAAAACGCTCGAAAGCCTCTTCTGCTGCTCGGTAGTGTTTCTCATCGAAAGCGACAGTCGTGACATTCGCAGTTTCGGCAAGTCGCCCGATCATTTTGGCGGCACTGACGAATCCTTTACCCGACAGGACCATCCTTGCCTCAAGCAAGGTCGGCCAACCGATGATGACCGCCTCGCGTCCCATCAGTGGTCTGAACACATCTGCTTCCGGGTCTTTCATCGATATCGCGATAATAACAGACGTATCGACGGAAATCATATCGGCAGACCGTTCTCATCGTAGAAGTCATCGTGATTGGACGTCGTGCCGGGTGCGACATTGCGTAGATCCTCGGCTGCCAGATCCCATACTGCGTCCATGGGATAGCGGATGTTGTCAGCGCGCAGCTCCTGGTCGTAACGCTCGAGTGCCAGTTCGACCAGCCGGTTGATCGGCTGGCCAGTGCGGCGGGAGAGAGAATGGGCCAGATCTCGGGCCTTGCTGCTGCGAATGGAGAGCTGCGGTTCGGACATGGTGTGCCTCGTGAATCGTGGCTTCAATATAGAGATTACACCTCAGATGGCAGGAAAATTACCATAGATGGCTAACCCTCGATAAGGGATACTTATCGAGGGTTAGAGTACCAACCCACTATGATACCATATGAGGAACCATAATAGGCGGATAGCGTTCGTACAGGAATAATTTATCATAATTTCAATGGCTTACGATCTCGCGAAAATCATTATGACAGCCCTGATGCGGCCGGCTTTTCACGCTGGTATCGTTATTGCGCGTCTGGACGAGCGGATCGCCCGTTCACAAGTCGGTCAGGGATGGATTGAGCGCTCCCAATTCAACGACGCCTGCGGCTCGTTGTGGATCGACGGAGAACTCGTCCTTCGAAGAGCTCGTCTCCACGACGCCGCGAAGGATATTCGCACGCCGACGCACGAGCTGACCATCGGCCGCGGCGTCTTGTGCACCCGCCGGCGGATATGTTCACAACCCGCAGCCCGGGCCGTTAGAAGGGAGGCCTGCACGGGCCTCCGCCAGACGTATCCAGGGCAGGCGTGGATAGCAGCATTTCCTTGTGCCGACCGCCTGTATTTCTCCTAGCAATCCATTGAGAACCTGCGCGGAATTCCATTCGTACGATCGGTCACGCTGCTCTCTCGAGGATGGCAGTAGCGTGTCGAGTCGGAAACGAACCTTCTAAATTGGCACGCCGTCGCTTCGACACCGACGACGTGGAAGATGTTCCTACCGCTATCAGTTCCGTAGAAAGCCGCTGAACGCAGCACATTGCATTGTGGTATTGCTACGTCGTTCGTTTGACAGCCTCATAATGCTTTGCGAGGACGAGGCGGACCATCCCATCACTGGTGACTTCCGATGTTAAGCGGGACGCTGTGGCTCATGTCTGCATGCAGCATGAGGTGATCCAGCGTCGGGCGTGCGAGGTTTTGTCCATCGACCGGTCGAGCGTGCGAATGCCTTCATCGACGGTCGCCGCGTTCGGGTCTCGGCGGTTGTCGACGACTACACGCGCGAATGCTTGTGTCTGGTGAGACACATCCCTGTCCTGCGAACTGGACAGGCTCATCGTCAGACGGGGAAAGCCGAGAACGATCGTCTCTGACAACGGCGCGGAGATGACGAGTATGGCCGTCCTCAAATGGTGCAATGAGACCACCGTCTAATGGTATTACATCGTCCCCGGCAAGCATCTGCAAAACGGCTTTTCCGAGCTTCAACGGCAGCTTCCGCGACGAGTCCCTGAACGAGACCCTGTTCTCGTCGCTTGCTCAAGCCTGCGCCGACACCACTAAATGGAAGGGGCTTACAATAGAAACAGACGGCACTCGTCGCTGGGCAACATCACCCCAGTGGTTCGCAATCAAAATGGCCATGGAAAACCAGCCGCATGAGGCGAGATTCCAAAAATCCAATACTCTCCCGAAACAAGGAAGAAAAGTGGGTCTCAGGTCAACACCAAGCCCCCTTAGACTGATAAACAGGCAGCGCTACATCGTAGATCTCGTAGACCGTTGCCAGCAATTTCCTGACTTCCTCGGATTCGCTTCTGTAGTATATCGTCTGGGCGTCGCGCCGGGTCTGCACGAGCTTGAAATTTCTTAATTTGGTGAGGTGCTGAGACAGAGATGATAGGGTTATATTCGCCATGACGGCCAACCTTCCTACAGATGTTTCCTCTCTACTGATGATATCGAGCACAAGCATGCGCTTCTCGTTCCCCATCGCTAATAAGAGATTGGCGGCCATCTCAACGTCCATGCTGGGTAGCGTCATCATCGCATCCTCAACTTCCGTCGATGATTCATGGCGCCGGTTACGTGAGTAAGTCGCTTTTGACAACTCCGAACGCTCCGCTGCGAAACTAGGCGCCACCATTGGATAGTCCCTCGGAAGGCCCCACTTCGATCGGTACATTGCTGGTGTCAAACCATAACTGCTCATCAAATGCCGCCTCAGTGACCTGAACCGCCGCCCGTCTTCTAGACTGACCAAATAATGATTATGGATTGATTCGTGGATCGGAACCGCGGGCAACCGGTTTGCTGGCTCTTCTTTTAGCGTCAGGTCGATGATCAAGATTCTTAATGGCGAATAACGTTTTTGCAATGACGTTCGGAAGTTCCGATCGTGGAAGCACGTTATTTGAAACATAGCCCGCAACGATGCGTGTTGTCGCAGCAATTATAGCTCCATTACCAAGATCTTTATTAGGCAACCTCTCATCCTCAACAATAATACAAATTATATTTTATAGTATCTTTTATCTAGATGTTGAAAACATAGCAAATGCTATTTAACTTGCAACGAGTCGCCTTGGCGTAGCAGGCGTCTGCTCCTAGAAAATAAAGGTTACCGCTGTAGCTTACAAATTTTAAGGCTTATCCCGTTCGCACAGGTTCACACCACCATTGAGAATTAGACGATCCTGAAACGTAGGGGACGGCTTGTATCTGTCGTAGCGAAACAAGGCCGACGACCTGATCTTCGGATGCCGCGTTCTTTTCAGAAACTGCAAAGAAGTCGTTCGGCCCCCAGCTTCACCAGGGACATGGACAGATTCGCTGCTGCGCGTCGATCAGAGAGGTGGCTACGCCGAGGCTCGGGTCTTCCGTCCACAGGCGACTTCATTCGCGGGGACGTGAGTTTGGAGCCGACCGGGATGTGGCGCAGATACCCGGCGGCGATCTCGTTCGGTGCCAGGCTCGGCGGATGGATATAACGGCGGGTATTTCACTCCTCGTCCCTCCGCCTTAGCGGTAGCGCTGGGCGCACTGGCTTGCGACGGAAGTACACGTGCCGTTCCTCGTCTTGTCGGATGTCGTCGAGAGCGTCGAAGATATCCATGCCGTTCTCGAAGGCGTGTTCTTTCCATTTGCGGGTGTCGCCAACGATGCCGCGCCGGGTGACCGGGCCGATCTTTTGGCCAAGGCCGAGAAGAGTGTCGATGGATGTTTGGAAGCTACGGCGGCGGTTCCAGCGGAAGACGAATTCGTTGCAGTAGATGTCGACGTGCTTCTCCCGAAGGCCGTGGTATGTCCCCATCGCCCAGCGCTTGAAGTTGGAGAAGATGCGATGAATCCACTTGAGGACGATATGGGCTGGCATTGCATTCTTGGCGCTTAGATTGTGTGCCTTGTGTTTGCGCTCTGCAGGCCGTTTGTAGGTACTATAACCATCGGTGATGATCTCTGTGCCGCGAGCGGCGTTCTGGGCAATGAACCGCTTCAGCGCCTCGCGATCCGCGACCTGGACGCGTTGCAGCCTCATGCGCCCGGCATAGAATTTATCGACAATCTCGACCGCCCCGACGAGGACCATCTTCCCTATTGGGCTACGGCCTTGCCCTCCCGTGACCGGGTCCGTCTGCCTTCGATAAGGCACGTTGGTCTCGTCCATCTCGACGATGCCTCTCAACGGCCGCCGATCCGGATCGACCATGGCGCGACGAAGCTTACGGAGAAGAAGCCAGGTGGACTTATAGCTGGCGATGCCCAGCTTGGCCTGGAGCTGAAGGGCTGACATGCCGTTCGAGTGAGTTGCAACAAGGTAGCGGCCAGGAACCATTTGCGCAGCGGCAGATGAGTGCCGTGCATCACTATCCCGGCGATGAGCGAGGTTTGATGATGGCAGCCAGTCTTGGTCCGTTCGCCTTTAGCATCGACCAAAACGCTCTGGCATTCCCAGACCCACGGCCGTGCCTCAAGCCGCCAGGCACGGTTGCGCCGCTGCCAACCTCCAAGATGGAATTTCAAGTTAAGTGCCAGGTCTCAAAATAAGTGCCAGGTCATCTTGTTGAAACTGTTAGGGCCGGAATCTCATGGTTAAATGCAAAACGACAACTGGAGCGATCAACGGTCAAAGCAGGGCGGCCCTCAACCGTCCGAATTTGCTATGACTAACAAACCGCGTCACGATACGGTACCGTCCATACGGACTGGCTCCGACCCGTAAACTCCGCGATGCTCCAAATGCCGGAACGGAGGGAGCGATCGTGAGCTCAGACGCAACTAGGGACACCGTCCACGATATAACTGAGCCGCCTGCGCTGAGGGGTCCGCGGTAGAATTTCCGCCAGCAGGATACAAACAGAAGCAGGTACTGCCATTTTCTCATGATTGTCTGTCGACGACGCATATAGCAGTTGTTTTTGAACGACCGTTTGCGTAAAGCAGGTTTCGTTGGAAATGCATCTGCGCTACTTGTTTTAGCGCCACTGTTTATTACACGGAGAATACCTTGACGGCGAAAAGAGCATTAATTACAGGCGTGACCGGCCAAGACGGCGCGTACCTAGCGGCCCTACTCCTCAAGGAAGGGTATGAGGTATTCGGTCTCGCGAGGCGTTCTAGCTCGTCGGATGTCAATCTTAGTCGGCTTGACTGGCTTGGGATTACCAGCGACGTACGGATTGTCGACGGAAACCTGCTTGACCTTTCCGGTATGATCCGCACCCTGCGTGAAGTAAAACCGGACGAGATATATAATCTTGCAGCGCAGTCTTTTGTGAAATCATCTTGGCAGCAGCCGTTGCTTACCGGTCAAGTCACCGGTTTAGGTGTGGTGAATCTCTTAGAAGCCATTCGCCTTGAAAGTCCGAACGCCCGGTTCTATCAAGCTTCTTCTTCAGAGATGTATGGCCTCATTCAAGAGTCTGTACAAACGGAAACAACGCCGTTTTATCCTCGGTCGCCTTATGCGGTAGCGAAGCTCTACGGACATTGGATTACCGTCAACTACCGTGAAAGCTACGGCCTCCACGCCTCAAGCGGCATTTTGTTCAATCACGAGTCACCGCTCCGGGGCATTGAGTTCGTTACACGAAAAGTAACCCACTGCATTGCAAAGATTAAACTTGGCTTGGCACAAGAATTGCGGCTTGGGAACATTGACGCGAAACGCGATTGGGGCCACTCCAAAGATTACGTCCGTGCCATGTGGCTAATGGTACAGCAAGATATTGCTGACGACTATGTGATTGCAACAGGCCGAACGACTACTGTTCGAGATATGTGCAAAATTGCTTTTGAGCACGCGAACCTCGAGATGGATCGTTATCTTGTGATCGACCCTGATCTTTTCAGGCCTGCCGAGGTAGACGTTTTGCTCGGTAGCCCTGCGAAGGCGACTGCGGCGTTTGGTTGGACGCCTACGATTTCGCTTGAAGAAATGATCGTCGAAATGGTCGACGCGGACTTGAAGAGGCTGTCCAACCTTAAGTCACTCTAAGGAAACGGTGAAGCAACGTTGGAAAAACGAGTATTAGTAACTGGTGCATCCGGCTTTGTCGGATCTTATACTGTGGATGCCTTACGGGCGCATTCGAAGTTATCCGATATTGCCGTATATAGCGTGGGGCGAGCGGATGGCTTCGATTTTTCCATGGACTTGAGAGATCCTGCGGCATGGGTCAGAGTATTAAAAGACGTTTCGCCAACGGCTATTATTCACCTTGCAGCGATTGCTGCGCCTGGCGATGCAAAAGCAAATCCGGGCGCAGCGTGGGAGACAAATTTCAAAGCGACCGTCGACTTAGCTTCGAGTATAATGCGTTACGCACCGGACTGCCGGCTAGTATATGCGGGGAGCTCAGAGGTGTACGGCGCGACGTTCAATGAATCCAAGTCCGTAAAGGAAAGCGCTAGTCTTCGACCCACAAGCCTCTACGGTGCGACAAAAGCTGCGGCGGATGTGGCTCTAGGCCAGATGCACTATGACGGGCTACGATCGGTTCGGTTCCGACCCTTCAACCATAGTGGGCCACGGCAGTCGCCGAACTTTGTATTACCAGCATTCGCAAGCCAAATTGCCAAGATCAAAGTAAGCGGACAATTTCCAGAAGTTCAGGTTGGAGCACTGGAAGTAGTAAGAGACTTTCTTCACGTGCGAGATGTTGCAAGTGCCTATGTAAACGCCGCTCTCGACGAGGAGAGGAACCTAGATGGTAGGGTGTTCAACCTCTCAAGTGGTTCTCCTGTGCCAGTGCAATATATTCTTGACAAATTAATTTCTCTCTCAGGGCTGGAGATTGCAGTAAGTCAGGATACTGCAAGGATACGTCAGTCCGAAATTCCTTATGCTGCAGCAGACTCAAGCGCTGCGCGCTCACTGCTGCGCTGGGAACCGAAGTATACTTTGGACGATCTTATTGAAGACGTCTTCAATTACTGGGTATCCCTCGAGCAGAAACTTGTTACCGGGCGAAATCATCAATGAAATTTGGAACAAGCGGCCTCCGCGGTCTCGTCACTGATCTCGAGGGGCGAAATTCAGCCCGATATGCTCAGGCGTTTGCTAACTACCTACTGCAGTCCGGTCTTGCGCAGCCGGGCGATTGTATTTTGGTAGGGCGCGATTTTCGGGCGTCGAGTCCGGGCATTGCTGCCACGTGCATTGGCGCTTTGCAACGCGCAGGCATGCGCCCGTTGGATTGTGGACCTATTCCAACGCCCGCGGTTGCCGCATATAGTATGTCACTTCGTGCGGCTTGCCTGATGATTACTGGATCGCATATTCCGGACGATCGTAATGGGATTAAATTCTATCGCCCGGACGGCGAAATTGACAAACATGATGAGGCCGCAATCACAGCGATTGCGGACGAGCTAGACAAGCAAGAGATAAATTCTACACCCAGCTCCGCGCCGGAATGCAGAGCGGAGGCGGAAAAATTGTTTGTTCGCCGAAACGCGACACTTTTGCCGGTAAGAGCGCTATCAGCCTTAAAAATTGGTGTCTACCAGCACTCAAGTGTGGCGCGAGACATGTTCGTTTCATTACTTGAGAGCTACGGCGCGCAAGTGGTGCCGCTCGGACGGTCTGGACATTTTGTCCCGGTTGATACCGAGGCGGTATCACCGGAAACCATCAGTCTTCTTGCAGGCTGGTGTAAAGATCACGCTCTAGACGCAATTGTCTCCGCTGATGGCGACGGAGATCGGCCTCTCGTGACTGACGAGAACGGCAAACCGCTACGTGGCGATCTCCTCGGCCTGATTGGCGCCAAGCTTTTGGGAGCCGACGCGATTGTTACTCCAGTCACGTCGAATTCTGCAATTGAGGCCAGCGGCGTTTTCGCCGTTTTTCGTACGAAGGTCGGTTCGCCTTTTGTCATCGCCGGAATGCAGGAAGCGCTCAATGCGGGATATACAGACGTAGTTGGCTTCGAGGCCAATGGGGGAACCCTCAACGGCTCGCGGTACGTCGGGAACGGAGGTTATTTTTCACCGCTTCCGACCCGGGACAGCTTCTTACCAGTGCTTGCTTCACTACATCTCCGTGCCGAACGACGGGAGCCGCTCTCCTCGATCGTTGGAAGCTTTGGCCTAGCTTCCACCGCAGCCGGTCGTCTCGAAAATTTTCCAGTCATATCCAGTGCGGCACTGATGAAATATTTGCGCGCCTCTGAACAAAATCTTGAAACCTTTTTTTCGACGATCGGCCCGATCGCTAGTACGAGCGATATCGATGGAATGCGGGTAACATTACGCGATGGAAGGATCGTACATCTAAGGCCATCGGGCAATGCACCTGAGATGCGTTGCTATGTGGAGGCGGAGACGGATGCTGGAGCGGAGGCGTTACTGAACGCGGGCCTTGCTTTAATCAATCACTGGCATGCTGCTCGTGAACCCGGACTCCAGAACCAACTTCGCAGCTGAATTTATAACTTCAATCTCAATATCGGCCGCAGTTTCCATTTAAACAGGTCGAATTACTTTGTAGCAAGAACCGGAGATTTCTTCGATGACCAGCAAAATCGTTCCCGTGATCATGGCCGGCGGCAGGGGCACTCGGCTGTGGCCTCTTTCACGTGCCACAGCGCCAAAACAGTTCATCCAATTCATCGGTGATCAAACGTTGTTCCAGGCCACGCTTGCGCGAGTTTCTGATACCACCCTCTACGAGGCTCCGGTAATAGTCACGAACGAAGACTCCCGTTTTCTTGCAGCCGAACAGGCCCGCGAAATTGGTGTCGCTCTTACCGCGACCTTACTTGAACCGGTGGCGCGCAATACGGCGGCTGCGGTTGGAGCCGCTGCGGCCTTCGCTGTTCGTAAATTCGGGGAAGACACTCTCATCCTAGTCCTCGCCTCCGACCACGAAGTTGGCGCAGGTGAAGACTACACCAACGCCATCCGCATCGCTCAGAAAACCGCCGCATCGGGAAAACTCGTCGCGTTCGGCGTTACTCCAACCGAGCCTTCCACCGGCTACGGTTATATCGAAACCGGCGATAAGCTCCCGACCGGCGCTGCCAAGGTGAAGCGTTTCGTCGAAAAACCGGGGCTGCAACAAGCCGAAAAGATGCTTGCGAGCGGCGGCTTCGTCTGGAACTCGGGGTTCTTTATGTTTAAGGCTGCTCAGGTTCTCCAGGAACTTGCACTACACGCACCGGAGGTAGAGAGTGCCGCAACCGCTGCCGTGGAGAAAGCTGTTGGCGATCTCGACTTTATACGCCTGGACCAGGCTACATTTTCCGCGAGCCCGAACATATCAATCGACTATGCGCTGATGGAGAAAACCGTGAGCGCTGCGGTTGTGCAGGCGTCGTTCCCTTGGTCCGATATGGGTAGTTGGGATGCCGTCTGGAAGCTCGGAAGCCAAGACCAAGCCGGCAATGTCACTTCCGGCAACGCGACTCTTATCAACACCAAGAATTCGCTTGTGATGTCGCGTCACGGCCATCTCGCCGTGCAAGGTCTTGACGGAGTGGCAGTCATCGCCAGCGAGGACGCCGTTTACGTCGGACGCTTGGACGAGAGCCAGAACGTAGGCGAAATGGTGAAGCAGCTCGCCGCCGCGAAAGCGACGACGGCATTGACTGAGACGCACCCGACCTCCTATCGGCCCTGGGGCGGCTATACCTCGATCCTTAAAGGCGACCGTTTTCAGGTGAAGCGCCTGTTTGTAACTCCAGGCCAGAAGCTTTCTCTCCAAAAGCATCATCATCGCTCGGAACATTGGATTTGCGTTAAAGGTACCGCCGAAGTAACGATCGGGGACGAGGTGAATACCGTACGCGAGAACGAAAGCGTTTATATTCCCCAAGGTGAAGTGCACCGCCTCTCCAATCCAGGCAAGATTTTGCTCGAAATGATCGAGGTGCAAACTGGCTCCTACCTTGGCGAAGACGACATCATACGCTTGGTCGACGCCTTCGGAAGAGGCTGAAAGCGCAACTGCGTCGCGTCGTTCCATTCAGGGAACGATTACATTACTCAGCGGCACTGGATGCCGCGTTTTTAATCACTCAGAAACCGAGGGTATTGGTAATGTTCTCCAGACGTTCGAATCCGGCACGTTTAATGCGCGAGGCAGACGCTGCGCGGGATTCACGCGCTTGGGAGAGAGCTGTGCAGCTCTATAGTAATGTAACCGAACGTGCGCCAAGAAATAGTGCTGCTTGGGTACAACTGGGTAACTGCGCAAAAGAATGTCATAAATTCTCGATAGCAGCCAACGCTTATGCACGGGCGATTACACTCGATCCTGGAAATGAAGATACTTATCTGCAATTAGGCCATCTCAAGAAAATTACAGGTAACATAGTCGATGCGCTTTGGGCCTATTCTAGATCAGATAGTATTAAACCTGGCGGCGACGCAGCCAGGGAAATAAGATCGATTAGTTCCGAGTTCCAGAGCTTCGAGCATCGAATAATGCAGCAACTGATTGTAGAAAGACCAAGCATAATCATTTCATCCTTCGAAAAGGACCCATCGCTTACCGCAAATCGATTAGAAGAAGCGTCTGATACAACTACGCTGTCGAATGATAAGCTTGATCCGCATATACGTGCGGCAATGAAGCGGTTCCTAAAAATTCTTACTGGCGGTTAAACCTATGAAAATTGTAGTAGATCTGCAGGCCTGCCAGACCCCTGGAAGCGCCACTCGAGGAATAGGACGATACTCGTTCTCCTTGGCCGAGGCGATGTTAGAAGTCGGCAACGGTCACGAATTCATCTTAGTTGGCAACGATGCTTTTCCTGATACGATGCTCGAGATCAGGCGACGTTTCCAGGATCTCGTCGAACCGTCCAGAATCAAAACCTTTACCTCCCTTTCTCCATCCTCTGCGAATAATCCGTCGAACCATTTTCGGCGGGCGGCGTCAGAGCTTCTCAGAGAAAAGTTCATTTCGGACTTGCGCCCTGACTTCGTGCACATATCCAGCTTGTTCGAGGGAGCGCACGACGATGCGATAACTTCAGTCGGTGGATTTCAGTCGCAAGGTCTTTCTGCTGTAACGCTGTACGACCTGATTCCTTTGCTAAAACAGCATCTTTACCTTACTGATATGCAAATTAAGCGCTGGTATTTGAATAAAGTCGGAATGCTCCAACGTGCGGACCTTTTACTTGCTATCTCAAACGCCACACGCACAGAAACACTCGAAGCCCTCGGATTAGAAGAACAAAAAGTCGTCAACATATCAAGTGCGGCTGATAGTGTTTTCCGCCCTACAGAATACAGCGATGTACAGATTGACGATGTGCTGCGGAAACATAAGCTTAGCAAAACTTTTATCATGTATACCGGTGGGATCGACGGTCGGAAGAACATCGAATCGCTCATTCGTGCCTACGCAAAAATGCCACTGCATCTTAGGTCCAAGTATCACCTAGCCATCGTATGTTCGATTAGTCCTACTGACAGAGCAAGGCTAATTGAACTTGGGCGGTCGCATGGGATTAAAGATGGTTCCCTTGTTCTTACTGGCTATGTAAGCGAAGCCGACCTGGTTGTGCTATACAATTTATGCAGCCTTTTCGTCTTCCCTTCGCTACATGAAGGGTTCGGACTGCCGGTGCTGGAAGCGATGGCCTGCGGGGCTCCATCAATTGGCTCAAACAACAGCAGCATCCCGGAGGTTATAGGACGAGCGGACGCTCTTTTCGACCCCTACGAGGAAACATCCATAACCGCGAAAATGATCGAGGTACTAAACAATCCGGGCTTCGCAGACGCGCTTCGACAGCATAGTCGCCAACGCGCAACTACCTTCACCTGGGCGCAAAGTGCTAAGCGCGCGATAGACGCGATGGAAGAGGCATCAAAACGTAGAGCTGAAATACGTAACTACAGAGCGATGGCTCCGGCCAAACCCACGTTGGCTGTGCTATCGCCGCTACCGCCCGCGAAGTCCGGGATAGCCGACTATACGGCAAAACTCCTACCTTACCTTCACACATACTATAATATCGAGGTCGTAAGCGACCGCCCAATAGTTGACGATTGGATATGGGCGAATTGTAATATCGTGTCACCGGCAGAATTCGAGATGCGCGATGATCTGAAGGTCTATGATCGCATACTATACCAACTTGGGAATTCTGACTTCCACGAATACATGTTTGATTTGCTCGAAACCCGTCCCGGCACTGTCGTGCTACATGACTACTTTCTTAGCGGAATTGAAAGTTGGCGTGAGCATCATTACGGCAAGCGACATCATTTTGTTGACCAACTTACAAGGGCGCATGGATACAAGGCGCTTGTCGAGCATATGCGAGAGGAAACGGAAAATTATACTCTTTGGAAATACCCGGTTAACAAGCACGTTGTTGACAATGCCTATGGAATAATTGTTCACTCCGATTACTCGCTGAGCGCGCTGAAGAGCGAATATGGCATCTTCGGCCCGGAATCAGCTCGAAAGGTACCAATTGCTCAGGCCGGTTGTAAGCCCGATCGAGCTTCTGCACGCAAGCACCTCGGGCTCCGTGATGATGATTTCATAATTTGCTGCTTCGGCTTCCTGGGTGAGACAAAGCTCAATCATGTTTCAGCCGAAGGCTTTTTAAATTCATCTCTTGCCAAACGTGACGACTGCAAGTTGGTGTTCGTGGGTGAAGGAAGCGGCGCGTATCAGGAAAGCCTTTTGAGGCTTATCGAAGCATCACCAGAGCGTGATCGCGTTTTCATTACCGGTTTCGCTTCTGCCGAAGACTACGCGGCGTATTTGTCTGCTGCCGACGTCGCGTTGCAGCTTCGCTCAAAGTCGCGTGGAGAGACATCGGCCGCTATTTTGGATTGTGCCGCCCACGAGGTCGCCATTATTGCAAATTCGCACGGTACTTTTGCTGAACTTGATCCGGGTGCCGTTATAATGTTGCCCAATGAAGTGGCCCCTCGGGACGTATCTGCAGCATTGGAAACACTCTATTCAGATCGCGGTGCCTTAGCTGCCTACACAAATTGCTTCAGCCAAATTCTAAGAAATGAACACGCGCCACCGCTCGTCGCACAGAAATATTTCGCCGCCATCGAGCATTTCTGGAGCCAGAACGCCCTATACAAGGAGAGACTGATACCCGAGGCTCTCCGAAGGACTCAGTATTACAGCGCAGCGTCCTCCGGGGATGTTACTGCCATTGTCCAAGCATCTGTCGTAAACCGGATTCGCACCGGAAAACATAATCTTTTTGTCGACGTTTCAGAGCTTATACGTAAAGACTGGGGGTCCGGCATCCAGGCGGTTGTGAAGTCCATACTCTGGTCCCTAGTAGCGAACTATTCCGAGCAGTATAATGTTTTGCCGGTCTACTTCGAGGAGGCCGACGGGTCAGGCGGTTACTTTTCCGCGAGGGAGTTCTCGGCAAGGTTTTTCGGTGGAGTATCGATCCCACTGACCGATCAAAAGATTGAACCGGCTGGCGGCGATATATTCCTCGGGATAGACTTGGACTATTTCGGCCCGATTTTGAATAAGGACCGGGGTGTTTACAGCCGCTGGCGGGCACGCGGTGTCGGCGTTTTTTTCTTCGTGTACGATATCTTGCCACTAAGCAACCCGGAGTTTTTCCAAGGCGATAGCTACACTGCATTCTACAGGTGGTTGACCGCTGTATGTGAGAGTGCAGATGGCCTCATATGCATCTCTGAGAGCGTGGAGAGAGAACTAAGAGTATGGCTTGAGGGCGTAGATCTCTCCCGCTCAACGACATTGGGACTCGGGCATTTCCACTTAGGCACCGATATCCGGTCGTTTGGAGACCATAGTAAGAATTTGGCGCTATCGGCGGTGTCCGGCTTGGACTCTCTCGATCAGACCCTTCCCACACTTCTTATGGTTGGCACGATAGAACCGCGTAAGGGGCACAGCGACGTCCTTAACGCTGCGGCTTTGCTATGGCAGAGGGGAGTCCGCTTCAATCTAGTCGTTGTAGGGAAGCGCGGATGGCTGTGCGACGATATTGCACGACAGATGGAGGCACTTGTGCAAGAAGGGCGAAACTTATTTTGGCTCCAAAGCGTCGGGGAAGAGATTTCCCGCGTGTACGCAATGTCTGACGGACTGATTGCGGCTTCCTACGCTGAGGGTTTCGGCTTGCCATTGATCGAGGCTGCCGCGGTCGGTCTTCCATTATTTGCCCGCGACATCCCTGTGTTCAGGGAAGTCGCGAAGAATGGAGCTACATTTTTTACTAGTGAATGCGCCGATATTAGCAATGAACTGCAGCGTTGGATAGCGGAGATTATTCAGGGCACGGTGGTTAGTTCCTCGAGCGTTGTAGCACAGACATGGAATGCTGCTACCGATCAGTTGATGAGACGCGTTGAAGATCGAAACTGGCCAATCGGATGGTCTCGATCTAAAGAATTCTGGAAATTTCGTGCGATGGACGAGAAGCTTCAATGCCCGGTGGGGGTGCGAAAGCGCGGCAGGATAGATAGCGACGGCACAGACGGCGTGCTCTTATATGGACCGTACTTGGCTCTCCCATCCGGTATCTACGAGGTTAAACTATTAGGCGCACTTGAGAGTACAGACTCTTCGTCGGTGTTAATTCAAATAACGGCCAACCGCGGTAACGATATCATAGCTTCAGAGGAACTTTCTGGTAAGGTTCGGACTGATGAACTGATACACGCATTCCCACGTATGTTACTTGCGGAGAACGTCACTGACCTTGAAATCCGCGTAGACATCAAGGGGAAACCGGAAATATCGATCTCAGGGATAGAGATCAGACGGCTCGCTAGTTAGGCCTCTGTTTCGGCGTGCAAAATTGGCCCCGTAGCCGGGGGGCGACTGGCGTCGGCTTTATCGGACCATCCGTTTTTTGACAGTGGATGGAGAGGGAGTTGGAGCGAGTGGATACGATGCGCGCGTCCGTCGGACGTTGTGTGTCCAAGAAAGGTCGCTCGTGAACTTCATGTTACCCACGATACGGTCCGCAAGATATTGCGCACCGACGAGACCAACTTCTCCTACGAGCGCGAGCGGCAGCCTTTGTCGAAAAACTGAGTCTGGAAGGCAGAGCTCGGGCGGTTCATCGCAAACGAACGAAGACAGACCACCGCGGGAATGGCTAACGCTGATCTGGATTTACGAGGAGCTTCGGGCATCCGAATTTCAGCAGCTATCGATTCTTTCTGCCGTTATTCCAGGGTTTGGGCGAAGAACCACGGATCAGCGAGCGCGCAGGCCTATGTGCCGCCCTTTTGAACCCGGCGAAGCTATCAGTTCGACTTTAGCCACGCGCTAGGCGCGGCAACGACCATGAAAGGCCAACATCCGGCTCTGCCACAGCCGCATGATGTGTGCCCGTGCGTATATGCGAGGTAAGCCCACGGTAAGGGTCGTATTGCAAGCCCGGCCATTGATTGGAATCGTGGCCGGCTTCAGATCGGAATGTACGAAGGGACGTCAAACTTTTATGCTCTCTAGAATGCCGTATAGCCGGAGGCCATACTACAAGAGGTCATCCGCTTCAGAGTTGGCCGCGGCCGGCGCGAGAGCCACAATTGCACTACGCTGATCGGTGCCAAGCCCACCATTAAAGGTAATGAGCATTTCTGCGTCGTACAACAGGTATGTCGTAAGCGCCCGGTCAGGCCATTTCCGACGGTCGTTGCAGGTTCCACGGCAGGAGTTCGTCGATTCGGTTGATGGGATGATCGGCGATACGGGTGAGGACCTCCCGCAGGTAGGCTTCCTGATCGAGGCCGTTTAGCTTTGCGGTTTCGATCAACGACAGGATTGCAGCCGCGCGTTCGCCGCCCTTGTCTGATCCCGCAAACAGCCAGTTCTTGCGGCCGAGCGCAATCGGCCGGATCGCCCGTTCAGCCGCATTGTTGTCGATCTCGATGGTGCTGTCTTCAAGGAAGCGGCAAAGCGATTTCCAGCGGGAAAGCGTGTATCGGATCGCTTCCGCTGTCCGGATTTTTGCGGCAGGCGTTTGAGATTGTCATCCAGCCGTAGCCACAAGACGTCGACCTTGCGAGTGCTGCTATGTTGCCGCACAGCTTTCCGCACATCTGGAGGCTCACCACGAATGACCTTTTCGATGTCGTAGAGTTCGCCGATCCGAGGCAGTGCTTCCTTCGCAATCGGTGCTTTTCCTGAAGTCGTCAGATCGAAGAACTTGCGTCTTGCATGCGCCCAGCAGGCGGCTTCCAGGACTGTCGGTGGGCTGCCTGGCTTGCGTGGTTCGTAGAGGTCACGGAAGCCTGCGTAGCGGTCGGCATGCAGCACGCCGGAGAAGGTGGCCAGATGCTGCCTGGGATGCAGTCCCCTACGATCCGGACTGAAGAAGTAGCAGACTGCAGGTGGGATAGTGTCACCCCAGGGACGGCCGTCGCGAACATAGGTCCACAACCGCCCGGTCCTGGTCTTGCCCTTGCCTGGCTCCAGAACCGGAACGGGCGTGTCATCACCATGAAGTCGATGGCCAACGAACACACTGTCCCGAAGCTTCATCAGCAGCGGCTCCAGCAATATAGTAAGCATCCGTCGAAGGCCGCGGGTCAGGCCGCCTGAGCATTCAGCGTCTTGGGTGCCCAGTTCCACGGTAGCAGTTGCTCCAGCCTGCTGAGAGGTGTGTCGGCGATACGGGCAAGGACGTCGGCAAGCCAGGCCTGTGGGTCGATGTCATTGAGTTTGGCGCTCATGATCAGTGTCGCCATGAATGCCGCACGTTCAGCACCACGATCCGATCCGGCAAACAGCCATGACTTCCGTCCAAGTGCAAAGCCTCTGAGCGCGCGCTCGGCGGCATTGTTCGTGAGACAAATCTGTCCATCGTCGAGGAAGGACGTGAAGCCGTTCCAGCGCTTCAGCATGTAGTGGATCGGTTCAGTGACGGGAGAACTGCGCGACAGTTTTGCCCGCTCGGTCTGGAGCCAATTATGCAGCTCTTCGGCGAGTGGCTGGCTGTCCTTGCGGCGGCGCTCCAGTCGTTGCTCGGCGCTAAGACCATTGATCTCCCGTTCGATATCGAACAGGGCGTCTATCCGCTTGACGGCCTCCAACGCCATCGGTGAGATCGGCGCAACTTTGCTGCCACGTTTGGCGTTCCCGGCGATGTCGGCCAGCACGAAGAACTTGCGGCGTGAATGTGCCCAGCAGAGTGCTTGGCACAGAGGCGCGGGATTGGGGTCTACCTTGAACAGCGGATTGTAGCCGCCATAGGCATCCGCCTGCAGAATGCCGGAGAAGGTCTTCAAGTGGCGCTCTGGATGCTCCTGCCGTCGATCCCGCGAGGCATAGTAGAGGGCGGCGGGCGGTGACTGTCCGCCGAACGGCCGATCGTCCCGGACATAGGTTCAGATGCGGCCCGTATCGGTCTTTCCCTTCGCCAGGATCGGCACGGTCGTGTCGTCGCCATGCAGTCGCTCGGCCGCCGGGACATGGGCCTCGATCAACGAATGGATTGGCTTGAGGGCTGCGGCGCACGCGCCGACCTGGTCGGCTAGCGCCGACAGGCTGAGGTCGATCCCCTCTCGGGCATAGCGCTCGCTCTGGCGATTGAGCGGCTGATGCTGGGCGAACTTCTCGAACAGGATCATCGCCAGAAGGTTCGGGCCGGCAAAGCCGCGGGGTGTCACATGGAAGGGTGCTGGCGGCTGCGTGATCTTCTCACACTCGCGGCAAGAGAACTTCTCCAGCACGGTCTGAATGACCTTCCACTGACGCGGAATGACCTCCAGCGTCTCGGTAATGTCCTCACCAAGATTCGACAGCTTTGCTGAGCCGCAGCAGGCGCAACGGGCTGGGGCGGCGATGACGACACGTTCGCGCGGCAGGTGTTCAGGAAATAGTTTCCGTAATGGTCGCTTGCGCTCGAAGGCCCTAACGGTCGAGGGTCTCGCCTGCACGGATGAAGTCGGAACCGCCACAAACCGGGCATGAGCGCGTTGCCTGATGCGTCACGTCATGGCGTGGCAGATGATCGGGTAATGGCTGGCGGCTTGGTCTGGCTTTGGCCGCACCGGCATTTGATGGTGATGCCGGAATCATGGCTTCCGCCTCGGCCGCCTCGATATCTTCCAGCGCCAGTTCGAGCTGTTCGATGGCGCGGTCCATCTGCTCGGAGGACGAACCAAACCGGGCCCGTTTGAGGACCGCAAGCTGCGCCTTCAATTTGTCGATCAGGGTGTCGCGGGATTGAAGCTTCCGGGCCTGTTCCATCAGTGCTGCCTTCGGCAGGGCCGTGCCGCCGGTCGGGGATGGCCAGGGAAAGCGGAATCAGGGCAGGCACGTTGGGGCTTGAGGAATCCGTTTCCGACGTCTCGAGTGCATGCGGGCTCACACCCAGCCGCTGCGAAACCTCCGCAACCGGATAGCCACGTTCCGTGATCTGACGCACCGCGTCGCGCTTAAACTCTTCGCTGAAATTCGATCTGCTCATGATGATCTTCTTGCCTCAAAATTAGGAAAGAAGGCGTCTACAAGTCTCGGGGCAATTTAACAGGGGGCTACCGAGCCTTACGTGAACGACACCACGCCCACGAGCTTCACGATCAATGGTGGGACAACGCCTTCCGTTTTGGGCGTGTCCTTCTATTGGAGAGCATGAGTAGATCACTGATCCTCAACGGCCCTCACGATAATGGCCGCTGCAGTCATGAATTATAGATGGAATAACGCGTTACCTGAGATCCGAGACAGAGACGCCATGATATCATCTTCGTAATCTAGATTGGTCGCGTAGTTCCGGCCTTGCTTGGCGATAGTTTTGGCTTTGGTGTCGTTTTCGACGCACCAAGCCACTTTCTGCTCAATGTCGCTCAGATCGTTGGCCACCGGCACGTAATGAACCCACGGCTGGAGAAACTGGTTGGGCCAGAGCTGCCAGTCGCTATCGACCAGGAGCATGCAGCAACCAAGTCGGAGCTTTTTCAGAAGCTCCCATGAATTTCCGTTCCCGTCGATCTGAACGAAAAATTTGTGCGACATGTAGTCTTCAGGTGTGGCCCACCCTCTGCATAGGTCCTTGCCGACAAGTATTCCTCTGATCGCTTGCTCCTCATCCAGATTGGCTGCTTGCACGACATTTGTGAACCCGAAATCCATAGCCGGTCTATTGCGGGAGCCGATCTCGCAAAGGCGGTAGCGTGGCAATGTGTGGACGTTTTGTTGCGTCAGCCACCCTCCGGCGGGCACTGCGCCTGTGGTCGAGCCACGCCACAGGGCAACCGGCTTTCGATCTGCCCAAGAGGTCACGCCTTCGCGTAAAACGTCTTCGTACCCTCGCGCCTCGGTATAGTAGAAATCCGGAAGCAGCGTGACGTTCTGATAGGTCATCTTGCGTTGCCAGCTCACGCTTAATATGTCGCGCGGTGCGTCTTCTCCCTGAAAGACAAATGAGAGGCCTTTCTCTGGGATGCGGCTGAGCGGCAGCAAGGTCAGCACCTCTTCTGCATATGTTATCATACTGGCGGTGCGGTGATTTTCGCCATACTAGCGGAGGATTATTGATGCCGACGAGCGGTTCATTTCTACATGAATAGTGAAGTTCAGATAGACATCATCCGTACCCACTAGTCTGCTAAGTTCGTCATGCGATACCAGCTCGGTGACTACTTTTAACTCTCCCATGATGGGCCCTCTCTCCAGCACAATTTGCTGAACCACATAGTCACCCGTGCGGTCTTAGTCCAGTGGGTTGGCGTCAGCGCATGCTTTAAAGCAGACCGCCTCGCCATCCGCTTAGACACTTTTGGAGCCCTCTAGTTTTCGCCACACGACCGGCAGGCGTCAATCAGATCTTGAGCAGGCGCTCACAGGGCCTTTTTCATTCCCGCATTCCGTGCCCGAAACCCGGCGCATGCGCCACGCGTACCACCATCGGAGAACACAATGACCACGCCTCGCACCAGCGCTACGGGCCGGATGGCTATTGCTGCGCATGGAGGATCACGGCTGACCGCTAAGCTGACTCTATCGGCATAACGACCGTGAGGGTTAGCCATACGTCCGCTGCAGGGCTACCGTTGGTCAAAAAGGGGTGAAAATCACGGCGGCCAATGTGACGAGATCCTTGCCCGCGATCTGGCGGCAGTCGAGGCCGATGACAACCGGCTGGTGGAGGTGCTGATTACCCAGAACCAGTTCGACGCTCTCGTTCCCTGGTGTTCAACAGCGGTTGCACCGCCTTCCGTAAATCTTCGCCGCATACGGAAATAGGAGGTGCCAGGGAGGCTACATAGCGAGCTCGATATGTCACAAGATAAGACGCCCTGCATTTACGTGGTTACGTTCCATTCAAGCCAAATTCTGAGGCACGTGTAGGTGCTTGCGATCAGTAAGCGGACGAGATAGTGCATGGTATTATGGTAAAACGATAGGACGACTTCAGATGGGGATCACTTCGTACGCTCAAAACTTTGAAGATGTAATCCTATGGCGCGCGCTGGGTCACATTGAAGGAGGTGCGTATATCGACATTGGAGCGCAAGATCCTGTGATAGATTCCGTGAGCTTAGCCTTTCACGAAAGGAACTGGCGCGGCATTCATGTTGAGCCATCAGCTCAATACGCCGACTTACTCAGAAAAAACAGGGTGGGCGATGTAGTCTTACAAGCTGCAGTTTCCGGGAAGAACGGCCTGCTTCAGTATTTTGAGATACCGGACACAGGAATATCCACAGCCGAAGCCGAGATAGCCGCCAGACATAAGGCTACTGGATTTAATATACTAGAGTTATGGGTTCCGAGTATCACTCTGGAATCCATATTTGAGATGGTTGGTGAGAAAGATGTCCATTGGTTGAAAGTTGATGTTGAAGGTAGCGAAAAACAAGTTTTGAGTAGCTGGGGTCAGAGCGGGGTTCGCCCTTGGGTTGTCGTTGTCGAAAGTACACTCCCTCTAACAACGGTGCAGAACCACGAAGAGTGGGAGGGTATTCTCCTAGACAAGGGATATGATTTTGCTTTGTTCGATGGGCTTAATAGATATTACGTCTCCCATTCTCATCTGGATTTGGTAGCGAAGGTAAGCGTTCCAGCAAACGTGTTTGACGCATTTACTCTCACCTCGCATGCCTTCTCAAGAGAGCCGGAGCGCGACGCTGCGGACGAAGTACACCAGAACATACCTGACGCCCCGACTTCCGAATTAGGTAGTGAGGTGAGGCGAGATGTATCATCTTTGTGGAATGCGATGGCTTCAGTAAGAACGGCCATTAATGAGCAACTTCAGGCGCTAGATGAAGCGAAAGCCACTGCCGCTTTAAGTTTATCTAATGTCGGTGAGTTCAGTCTGGAGATTGCGGGAATCCAAACCCGGTTATCCGGTAATGAAGCTAGGTTGCACGCTCAGGATGGCACGAATGAAGCCCTGTCGAAGAGCATTGAGCAGGTTGAATTGAACTTGGTAACGCATAAAGGTCTGCTTGAAGAAGTGAAACTCGACGGTTCCTCTGCGCATGCCGCGGCAAATGAGCATGCTCAGTCGATTGCCGAGATCCAGGATCGCTTGACAGACAGTGAGTCAAAATACAACGCTCTAGCTGAAAAAAACGGCTCCTTATCCGAAAGCGTTGACAGCGCAGGCCTTTCGATACGATCGCTCGAAGCTTCCGTAGCGCAGACTCTTGATAGTCTCACTGTGAGAGGGGACGAAATAAATCTCCTTCTATGCAGCGTAGATACTATCAAGATGCAGTTGCTCACGACGGACGAAGTCTTGAAGGAAATGAGGCTCCAAGCAGGGCAAAATGAAGAGCTGGTTGCCGAACTCGCTTTGGGACTGCAAGCAGTTTCCCAGACCATCGAAAAAATAGAAAGTCGGCGATGGCTATACAGGCCCCGGGCTAATAAAACTTAGGGCGGAAGCAATGAAGATACGAGAGAACGTGAATAGCGTCTCATTGGGTTGGGCAGCGTAGGCAAGATTGCCTTTATCGGTGGCGTTCCACCGAGTTGCCGCGCCGGTCCGAAATACCTCCCACATCGCGAAGCCCCCTGCTCCCGCAGACCACCTTCAATGCGATGACACGCTGCTGTGAGTCCATCTGCGGCCAAGGGTTCCCGCTAACGATGGTAAGCCCACGTGAAGGCCGTCTTGCGATGACGGGCTGTTATACCAAACGTCATTGATCAGTGCCCTTGCGCCCATTTGCGTTGGCCGATCAACATGATCTTCCACGGTCGGTCCTGCAGGGGTCGCCAAGCCTAGCAGCAGTTGTCGACGATATCCTCGTAAGAGTTGAAGACGCGGTTTGAGAGCCAGTTGTGTAAGCATCCGTCGAAGGCCGCGGGTCAGGCCGCCTGAGCGTTCAGCGTCTTGGGTGCCCAGTTCCACGGTAGCAGTTGCTCCAGCCTGCTGAGAGGTGTGTCGGCGATACGGGCAAGGACGTCGGCAAGCCAGGCCTGTGGGTCGATGTCATTGAGTTTGGCGCTCATGATCAGTGTCGCCATGAATGCCGCACGTTCAGCACCACGATCCGATCCGGCAAGGCGCGGACGGCCTTGTTCCCCGCCTGGCCCAGCGGCGCGTGAGCTTGTTCTTCTGGCCTATCCGAGCTTCATCCTGGAACCAGATTTCGATCACTTTGCCCTTGGCGGGCCGGGGCCGAATTCTGCCACAGCGGCGGGAAATTTTTTCAAACGCCTCGGCCGCCTCCGGATCCCGCGCATGATGTCTTGGGCGAGCCGAGAGCTTGCGATACCCCATGGCACGCACTTCGCGACCCAAGTTACTCGCTCACCGAGATGCGGAGCTCTTCCCAAACCCATTGGACTGACCTGCCACTGAAGTTTCATCCGGCTGCGACTAGAGCCTCGGCGGTTTTTGATACGCCAAATGGCGCGATGGGAGCAACCGGCGGAAACGCGAAGTTTCCACTTTGCGTAGCGTTGGAGTCGGTTGCGGCGATGATCCCGGCATAGTCCGCCGGGCTCTGGTATCTGAGCGATGAGTGGGGCCGGAAGTTGTTGTAGTCGTCGGCCCATTCCGCAATGGCGCTGCGGGCATGATCGAGACCAAAGAACAAACTTTCATTGAGCAGTTCATCGCGCATGCGGCCGTTGAAACTCTCGACATAGCCGTTTTGCATTGGTCTTCCAGGCGCAATGTAGTGCCATTCGACCTTATGATCCTTTGACCATGCAAGGATGGCATTCGAGGTCAGTTCGGTCCCGTTGTCTGAAACGATCATGCCGGGCTTGCCCCGTCGCTCGATAAGTGCCGTCAGTTCTCGCGCGACACGGCGACCGGAGATCGATGTGTCCGGGATCGCCGCCAGGCATTCGCGCGTGACATCATCGACCACATTCAGGATGCGGAAGCGTCTGCCGCAGGCGAACTGGTCGTGGACGAAATCCAACGACCAGCGGGCATTGGCCTTTGCTTCGACCAGGATCGGCGCTCGTGTGCCAACAGCACGACGTCTGGCTTTCCGCTTGCGCACGGAAAGCCCTTCCTCGCGATAGAGCCGGTAGATGCGATTGACGCCGGAGGGCTCTCCGTCTCGTCGAAGCAAGATGAACAATCGACGATAGCCAAAACGGCGGCGCTCATTGGCCAGATCGCGCAATTTCGCTCGCAGATCGACTTCCGGCGGTCGAGAGGATCGATAGCGGACCGTCGTTCGGTCTGCTGATATGATCTGGCAGGCCCGCCGTTCCGAAAGCCCCATTGTGACCTTCAGATGCGCGACAGCTTCACGCTTGGCGGCAGGCCCTACCATTTTTTTCCGAGAAGCTCACGAAGTGCGGCAACATCCAGCATCTGCTCAGCCAGCAACTTCTTCAGCTTGGCATTCTCGTCCTCCAGCGCCTTCAAACGTTTGGCCTCCGACACCTCCATGCCGCCGTATTTGGCCTTCCAATTATAAAAGGTCGCCTCAGAAATCCCGTGCTTGCGGCAAAGATCAGCGGCCTTAACGCCTGCCTCCTGCTCCTTCAGCACCCCAATAATCTGCTCTTCCGTAAATCTCTGCTTCTTCATAAGTCCGTCCTCGATGAGCCGGACTCTAATCCATTCTGGAGGAAATTCTCAGTGGCAGGTCAGCTGCCATCTATGACTGACGACCTATCGCAGTATCTACAAGGTCGGCAGGTTCATACAGGCGGTATTTTGCATACGTCTGTGGAACCCCAAGATGCTTGGCTGCGTCAGCAATCAATCCCAGAATTAAGGGGGACGTAAGTGTTCCGCGGCGGCCACGATGTTGTCGCAGGCGTTAGCGTTTCCTCCCAGCCACCAGCCCTCGGTGAGAAGACGGTAGGGCAGGCGGGGAAGGGCGGAGCGTTCTGGGATGAGGTGATTTCCACTGAGAGCTGACCCGGAGGGGGTGCGGACGAAAACTAGGACCACGAAGGAGGTAGTTCATGTATTCCTACGTAGACAGACTTCGAGCGGTTGAGCTGTATCTCCGGCTGGGCAAGCGACTTAACGCGACCATTAGGCAGTTGGGTTATCCTACAAAGAATGCCCTGAAGGGTTGGTACCGGGAGTACGTCGAGAACCGCGACTTGCGTGTTGGGGCGGTAGCTCGAGCACCGAAATTCTCCGAGGCCCAAAAACAGGCCGCACTTGAGCACTTTCGCACCCATGATCGTTGCATCTCTGCGACGATGAGGGCGCTCGGCTATCCTGGACGAGGAACACTGACCGCATGGGTTCGTGAAACGTTTCTGGAGACGCGAACATCGATGGTCGGTCGGTCATGGCATCCGGGCTATAGCGAGGATGTGCGGCAGGCTGGTGTCATCGGGCTATGCGGTGGGGATGAAACCGCACAACAGGTAGCTGACCGACTGGGCGTCTCAAGGCCGACATTGTACAGCTGGAAAGATCAGCTACTCGGTCACGAGGCTCACACATCCATGAAACGCCGCAAAGCCAGCCCCAAGGTACCTGAACGTGAAGAGCTCGAGCGACAGCTTGAAACCCTCCAGCGTGATGTCCGCCAGTTGCAGCTCGAGCATGATCTCCTGAAGAAGGCCAACGAACTCATAAAAAAAGACCTGTGCGTCGATCTGCAGATCCTGAGTAATCGGGAGAAGACACAGCTGATTGACGCCCTTAAAGAAAATTATCGCTTGCCAGAACTGCTGGCCGAGCTTCGAATTGCCCGAAGCTCCTACTTCTACCATCGTGCCCGCATATGTTTGGTAGACAAGTACGCCGCCGTGCGCCTCAGCTTAGCGGATATCTTTGAAGCGAACCGCCGTTGCTACGGCTATCGGAGAATGCAGGTGTCGCTGGCCAGACAGAGCGTGATGATCTCGGAAAAGGTCGTCCAGCGCTTGATGAAGCAGGAGCAACTGGTTGTTGCCAATCCGCGTCGACGGCGGTTTGGATCTTATCTGGGAGAAATCAGTCCCGCGCCCGAGAACCTGATCAATCGTGACTTCCATGTAAAAGCGCCGAACGTGAAATGGCTTGCAGACATCACCGAGTTCCAGATCCCAGCTGGCAAGGTGTACCTTTCGCCGATCATCGACTGCTTCGACGGCATGGTCATCAGCTGGTCCATCGGAACCCAACGAGATGCTGGTCTCGTCAATACCATGCTGGATGCAGCCATCGGGACCGTGGACGACGGCGAACAACGGCCAATCATTCATTCCGATCGCGGAGCCCACTATCGCTGGCCTGGCTGGCTCAACAGGATCAGCAATGCGGAGCTGGTCCGTTCGATGTCCCGCAAAGGCTGCTCGCAAGACAACGCAGCGTGCGAAGGCTTCTTCGGCAGAGTGAAAACAGAGCTCTTCTATCCACGTGACTGGAAGGCCATCACGATCGAACAGTTCGTCGCCGAAGTGGACGCCTACATCCGCTGGTACAATGAGAAGCGTATCAAGTTATCGCTGGGATCGCTCAGCCCGGTCGAGTATCGTCAGAGCCTCGGCCTGAACTTATGAAGCAGTCCAACTTTTATCCGCACCCCCTATAAGGCTGCGCCGGGTCAGCTCTCAGTGGAAATCAACAGCGGAGCGAGGTGTGGTGCCCTAACGGATCTGCTTGACAAGGTTCAACCCGCGGGAGACCATGGGGCAAAGTAGGCTCGTAAGGTCAACGACCTGATTGACGACCGCAGCCGATCTATGCTTGCGGGCTGCGCCACATACGTACCGATCTTCCGACGGGCCGCAAGGCGGCTTTTCGGTTTCAAGGACGCACGACGGCACGTATTGGAAAGCCGCTTCTGCCTGGTCAGCAGCCCCATCTAACGCCGCATTTTTCGCGACAAAGGATCGCCTGTGAGGATCACTTTCGGTGATTGGCATCGACAACTAGGGCTGGCACCCCAGTCGTCGCTTTGGCAATACGGTAGATGCCCTAATCGTGCCCTGTCGGGACGTCGTCATTCGGACGGATCTAAGAGACTCCATAGCTCATCGATGTCGAGCTCTGCGATGTCGCTCGATAACTTGTTCGGCGCGTTGATCAATCTCGGGTCAAGCCGCACGCTCCACGGGAGCTCGGCGGCTCGCTCGCCTTGCGCTCCCAAATCAAAAACCATAACGGGTAGTTTGAGTGCGATTGGTATTGAAAGCGTGTAGCAGTAAGTCTCCGGCCAGACGCTCGAGATGAACACGAGGTCCGGTTGGATTTCCTTCAGATGCTCGATCACCTCGTCCTCGGATGAATAGGCGCCGGTCACATTGACGCCGGCAGCCTTCATTGCCGCATCCTGGTCGGAATAACCAATGATGGAATATTCGATGTCGAGGTCGTGCGATACCGCGTGACGGGCCAACGCTAAAATCACGTCGCTGCCTTTATGGGGACCGATCGCTCCTATACTGGCGACACGGATTTTACCGTCTTCCAAACGGCGGACAGCCCGCTCGTCTGTTCGAAACGGCTCCTCGTGGGGAAGCCTCGAACGCCGGCGATCCCTGCTCGGTCAGGCTGGGGAGGCCACCGAAGAGGCGGAAGGCTTAATTGTGGGCATCAAACAGCATCTCATGTGTCTGTATGGAGATACGCCCGTACGAAGCAGGCCCTGGAGCAGCTCAGCTTCGTGTGAGCCTGGAGCTTGGTGCGCTCATTGCCAATGATCGCCTAGTCCTCCGACCAGTCGAACTGGAACGCTTCGCCGGCGTTGAGATTACAGTTCTCATTGAACTGGTTGAGAGTATCGAACGACTCGAAAAACTGATTGCCGCATTCAAGAAGGCAGCCTTTGGACGTAAATCCGTGAAGAGTGATCCCGACCAGTTCGACTTGGCACCGGAAGACTTGGAAACTGCCATGTCCGCGATCCATGCCGACGCTGCTGGCGGACAGAAGGTTGCAAGGCCACGCGCGATTAATCGCGGCTCCCTTCCAACGCATCTTCCGCTTGTCGAAGAGTTGATCGAGCCGGAGAGCCTAACATGCGCCTGCGGCCATTGCTTGCATTGCATTGGCGAGGATGTTTTCGTACAGCTAGACGTGCTCCCGGCACAGTTCCGCGTTATTGTCACCCGCCGTCCGAAGTATGCGGGCCGCGCCTGCACTGAGTCGTCGTCAACGACGAGGCGCAAGCGCCCTTCATGCAATAGTCCGGCACGCACAGGCACTATTCAACCAATCGCTTCACTTAGTTGTGGTACAAGATACGTGTAGGAACGCGTTCTGCAAGAGACTTCGATCCTACGCTTCAAAAACTGGCATACGACTAACGCGGGCGAGCCTTCCGTTCGAACATGCCGACGAGGTCACCTGACGTTACGCAGGGCGACGCGAGGGGAGCACAGCATGCACGGCCGTAACGCCGATGACGACGATGGCGCCGAGAATGATGCCCAGCAAAGCCTGAAGCGAGGATGTCGTAAGCCACCCGACCACAGCCGGAGCAACCCCGATTGTAGTCGTCATGAAATGGGATGCCCCTTCTATGACATGCTCGGGTGTTGACAGCCCGAGCCCATCCAGCCCGTGGACGACGATACTGCCGCCGACCCAGAGCATGGCCGCAGTGCCCACGGCCGCCAGGATCTGTAGAAACACCGGCACACCCTTGACCAGACTGCGGCCGATCACCCGTGCCGTACCAGATCCGGCCTTTGCCATGTGCAATCCGATGTCATCGGCCTTTACGATGAAAGCCACGACGCCATAGACGGCAACCGTTATCAGCACTCCCACGGCAGCAAGCACCATGGCCTGGGTATAGATGCTGGAATCCGCAACATCGGCAAGCGTCAGGGCCATGATCTCTGCGGATAGGATGAAGTCCGTGCGGATAGCCCCGGCGACCTTCTGTTCTTCGAGCGCGACCGGGTCAACCGGTGTCGCCGAGTCACCCACATCGTGCGCGTGAGGAGCCAGCAGACCATAGATTTTCTCAGCCCCTTCGAAACAAAGGTACAGGCCGCCGATCATCAACAGCGGGGTAATCAGCCAGTTGGCGAAGTAGCCGAGCAGGAGGCAGATGGGCAGGAGGAAGACCAGCTTGTTGCGCAGCGAGCCCAAAGCGATGCGCAAAATTATCGGCAGCTCCCGGGCCGGTGATAGCCCAACGACATAGGTCGGGGTTACAGCCGTGTCGTCGATAACAACGCCTGCAGCCTTGACGCTTGCTTTTGCAGTCTGGGCCGCAACATCGTCCAGCGACGTAGCAGCCAGCTTCGCTATTGCAGCGATATCGTCGAGTAGTGCTATCAGGCCTGTCGCCAACGAAATGCTCCGTTAATTTCCGATTGAACACTCACAACAGATCAATAGCACGTCAAGTTCCGTCATCTCTTTTCCGAGCTTTGCTTATGGTTCAGCTGTCCCCCGTCAGGCGAGTTGTCCACGTACCACCAACTTGGCAGCAGCAGAAGTCGCTTTGGCGCCAGCGCACCTATCGCGTCTTGACGACGTCAGCGCGGTAGCCCGGGGATATCGCTGCACCGTACTCGATGACCCGCGTATTCAAGACCTTATTACAGGTAGCGAATCCGACCAGATGAGGTGAACGAGGCATAAGCTCACCCTCTTTCCGCATCCATCATGAGCGTGTCTACCTCACCGCACCCACTGCATGCCGTCGATCTGGATGTCCTGTCCTGTGAGGAAGTTCGGCTCCGATGTCGCGAGGAAGGTGACCACGCTTGCCACATCCTGTGGCGTGCCGACGCGCTTCATCGCAATGCCGGCGGCGAGTTGGGCTTCTCGGGCGTCGATCATGGCGTTCGAGCGTTCCGTCTTGATCACACCCGGGCAGATGGCGTTGACGACGATTTCGGGGGCGAGTTCCTTGGCCAGCGCCCGGGTCATGCCGAGAATACCGGCCTTGGCTGATGTATAGGCGAATTTGCTGACAGCGCTGGTCACGCCA
Source organism: Neorhizobium sp. DAR64872/K0K18 (assembly GCF_050500175.1). Lineage (NCBI taxonomy): Bacteria > Pseudomonadati > Pseudomonadota > Alphaproteobacteria > Hyphomicrobiales > Rhizobiaceae > Neorhizobium > Neorhizobium sp. DAR64872/K0K18. The sequence continues at coordinate 565,846 of NZ_CP191445.1, read as the reverse complement.
CCGGTGTGGGCGTTCATCGACGACATATTGATGATCCGGCCGCCGCCGTTGCGGCGCATAAGGGGTACGGTCGGCTGGATATAATTGAAGGCACCCTTGAGATTGATATCGATCGTGGTGTCGAACTCGTCCTCGGTGATCTCCTCGATCCCCTTCGGCATCGGCTTTCCGGCATTGTTGAACAGCACGTCGATACGGCCCCAGTGCGCATCGACTTCGGCGACGATCTCAGCGGCGCGTCGGTAGTCGCGCACGTCGGCGACGAAGGTCAGTGCCTGGCGGCCGAGTTCGGCAATTTCGCCGGCGGTTCGAGCCAGATCGTCCTCGATCAGATCGACCAGAACGATATCGAAACCGTGTTTTGCCAGATCCAGCGCGCAGGCGCGACCGATGCCGCGGCCGCCGCCGGTGACGAGAGCCACTTTGGGTGTCGTGTCAGTCGTTTCAGCCATCGGCATTCTCCTTGGCAAAGCGGGCAATGTCGGCATGGGTGCCGAACCATACGTCGTCGTGCTGCTTGATGTGCTGGATCAACTCTTCGAGGATGAAGATGCGCGAGCGGTAACCGGAGACATGCGGATGCATGGTGAGCAGAAACAGGCCGCCTTCCTGGTAGGCGAGGTCGAACTCGCGCTTGAAGATGTCGAGCACGGCCGGCGGCGGCGTGTAGGGGCGGTGGGCGGTAAACCGGTTCATGTTGAAGTAGACGGCATCGTCGCGGATCCATTCGACGGGCAGTTCTACCATTCCCGTCGGTTCGCCGTTCTCGACCAGCTCGTAGGGATCGTCGTCGGCCATCAAGGATGAATCGTAGAGTAGACCCAGTTCGCGTTCGATCTCCAGCGTCACGGCGGAGAAATCCCAGGAAGGGGTGCGCATGCCGACGGCACGGACGCCGGTGATCTTTTCCAGCGTATCGGCGGCGCGCAGATGCAGTTCGCGTTCCTTCTCCGGCGGAACCTGCGTGTTCACCTCGTGGATCCAGCCATGCAGGCCGATCTCGTGGCCCTCGGCGATGACTCGTTTCTGCTCCTCCGGATGGAGGAGGGCGGCAACCGCCGGCACGAAGAAGGTGGCGGGCACGTCTGCCGCCTTCAGCGTCTCGAGAATGCGCGGCACGCCACGGCGATTGCCGTACTGGCCCCATGACAGGCGACCGATGGATTCGCCGCCGTCGCGCAGTTCGTTGGTCTCATGGTCGCTGTCGAAAGAGAGTGCGACGGCGCAGCGGGCGCCATTCTTCCAGGTCTTCGGCTTCAGCGAACGGCCGGCCCGCACCTTGTCGACCTTGCCGCGCCAGGTCGCTTCGTCCCATTCCCAGGGTTCCATATCCCGTCCTCCGTTTAAGTCATTCGGCTGCCTGCGGCAGCACCGGTACGGCCGCCAGCAGTCGCTGCGTGTAGGCGTGCTGCGGATCCGCATAGATTGCGCCGGCGTCACCCTTCTCGACGATCCGGCCCTGATACATGATGGCGACGCGGTCGCAGAGGTGGCGCACCACCGACAGATCGTGACTGATGAACACCAGCGACAGGTCGAGTTCGGCGCGAAGGCGGATCAGGAGGTTGATGATCTGCGCCTGGATCGATACGTCGAGCGAGGCGACCGGCTCGTCGCAGACGATCACATCCGGCTGCATGGCGAGCGCTCGGGCAATGGCGATGCGCTGGCGCTGGCCGCCGGAAAACTGGTGTGGAAAGCGGTTGGCGAAGGTTGGGTCGAGACCGACGGCCGCCAGCCATTGCCCGACATAAACCGCCGCCTCGGCACGGCTCACCAGACGGTGGGCGAGTGGTCCCTCGGCGATGATGTCGCCGATGCGCATGCGGCCGTTGAGCGAGGCAAACGGATCCTGGAAGATCGTCTGGATGCGGGTGGTGATCTTTTTTGGCGCGCGACCGGCGCTCATCACGGGTTGGCCGTTGAGGCGGATCGTGCCCGATGTGGGCACGGTGATGCCGGCTGCCATACGTCCGAGCGTCGATTTGCCGGAACCGGATTCGCCAACCAATCCTAGAACTTCACCACGCTTGACGGTCAGTGAGACGCCGGCGACGGCGTGGACCACGTTTGTTGGTTGCGACAGGCCGGATTTGATCGCGAGGTTCCTGAACAACCCGGCCGGCTTTTCGAAGCGTTTCACGACATCGTCGATGACCAGATAGGGACTGCCGAGAGGCGGAAGGTTGGCGGTAGCCGATTTGCGCGGTGGTGGAGCCGCGTCCGTGATACCGCTGCCGCGCAACAGCAGTTGCCCGGGTTTGGCGCGCGAGGGCAGGGCGTCGAGCAGCGCGCGCGTATAGTCGTGCTGCGGTTTCGTCAGCACGCCGAGTGCCGGGCCGATCTCGACGATGTTGCCGGATTTCATGACCGCAACCCGGTCGGCGATCGACGATACGATGGCAAGGTCGTGGCTGATCCAGATCAGCGCCGTGCCGAGCTCGGAGACAAGCTCCTTCATCTCGGCAAGGATTTCCGCCTGGATAGACACGTCAAGTGCGGTCGTCGGTTCATCGCAGATGATCAGTTTTGGCCGGTGCAAAAGCGCTATCGCAATCGCAACGCGCTGGCGCATGCCGCCGGAAAACTGGTGAGGGAAGAAATCCACCTTGCGTTCCGGATCGCTGATGCGAACTTGGCGCAGCGCCTTGATCGCGCGCTCACGGGCTTCGGCGCTGCTGAAGGTTTCGTGGGCTTCCAGCGCCAGCTTGATCTGTGTGCCGATGCTCAGGACCGGGTTCAGAGTCATCATAGGGTCCTGGAAGACCATCGAAATGGTCTTGCCGCGGATGGCGCGCAGCTCATGGGATGGCAGGCCCACCAGTTCGCGGCCTTCGAGTTTGATCGATCCCTCGACGATGCGGCCGGGTTCGTCGATCAGGCCGATGATGGAAAAGCCGGTGATCGATTTGCCCGAGCCGGATTCGCCGACGAGGCCCAGCACTTCTCCCGGCGCGATGGAGAAGGAGACTCCATCGACAGCCTTGACCTCGCCGCGGCCGCTCGGGAACCAGGTCTTGAGGTTGGTGACTTCGAGAAGCGGCGTCGCCGGTGTTGTCACTGGATCGGTCATCGGCGGAGCCTCGGGTTGAGCTGGTCGCGGATCTGGTCGCCGACGAGATTGAGAGAGACGATGAAGATGATCAGCGCGAGGCCGGGATAGATCGAGATCCAGTAACGACCAGAGAGCAGATACTGGAAACCGTTGGCAATCAGCATGCCGAGCGACGGCTCGGTCGGCGGAAGGCCTACGCCGAGGAAGGACAGCGTTGCTTCAAGCGAAATCGCGCTGGCGATCTGCACGGTTGCGACCACGATCAGCGGTGGCAGCGAGTTGGGCAGGATATGCCGCAGCACCACGCGCCATGGCGACAGCGGGATGGAGAGCGCTGCCTCGACATAATCCTTCTGCCGTTCGGCCGCCGCGGCACCATGGGCGGTGCGTGCGAAGTAGGCGTATTGGGCAAAGATCAGTGCGAGGATCAGCTGGTAGCGACCCTGGCCGAGGATTGCGGCGATGACGAAGGCGAGCAGAATGGCCGGGAACGAAAGCTGCAAGTCGACAATACGCATTACGAGGCTTTCGAAGCGACCGCCGATATAGGCTGCGGCACAGCCGACCACGGCGCCGATCACGAAAGCGGTTCCGCTGGCGATGATGCCCATCTGCAGCGAGATCCGCAGGCCGTAGATGATGGCCGACAGCAGGTCGCGGCCTTGCGAGTCCGTGCCGAGCCAATGGGTGTAGCCACCGGTACCGACGTAGCCGGGCGGACGCCGGGCGTCGCGTAGCACCAGATGCGCGAGGTCGTAAGGGTCCTGCGGTGTCACCAGCGGCGCAATCAGGGCTATGAACACGATGACGAACACGAACAGGGCAGCGCCGGTGGCAACCTTGTTGCGGCGGAACTCATCGAGAAAACGGGAGAGTGGAGTGTCGCGCATCAGGCACGCCCCTTTCTCAAGCGCGGATCGAGCAGCGCATAGGTAAGATCGACCACGAAATTGATGACGATGAACAGGAGGGCGACGAACATCAGGTAGGCAACCATGACCGGTCGATCGAGCGAGGTGATGCTGTCGATGATCAGCTTGCCGAGGCCGGGCCAAGAAAAGATCGTTTCGGTGACGACGGCAAACGCAAGCGTCGAGCCGAGTTCGAGGCCAAACACGGTGACGAGCGGAATGGAGATCAGCCGGAGCACATGCCGGCTCAGCACCGTGAACTCCGAAAGCCCGGCAGCGCGGGCGAATTTCACCGTGTCGCTCAGCATCAGTTCGCGAGTGCCGGCGCGGGCAAGACGGATCATCAGCGAGAACTTGAACAGTGAGAGGTTCAACGCCGGCAAGATCATGTGGGAAAGGCCATCACCGGTCAGGAAACTGAAGTCGACGCCGAACAGGCTGGCGGTCTCGCCGCGTCCGCCGGCCGGCATGCAGCCGCATTGCACGGCAAACACCATGATCAGCATCAGGCCGAACCAGAAGGTGGGGACGGAAAAGCCGAGGATGGAAAGTGCCATGATGGCACGCGAGATCGGGTTGTGCGGCTTGTAGCCGGCATACATGCCGATCGGAATGCCGACGAGGCTGGCAAACAGCACGGCGGCCAGCGTCAGTTCGAGCGTTGCCGGTAGGCGGGTCAGGATCAGTTCGCTGACCGGCATGTTGTAGACAAAGGAGCGGCCGAAGTCGCCGTGCAGAATACGCCCGACAAAGGTGAAATACTGCTGCCACAGCGGCTGGTCGAGACCGTATTGCGCGATGACGGCGGCGCGGATGTCTTGCGTTGCGTCCGGTGAGATCAGCACGTCGATCGGGTTGCCCACGGCATAGACGCCACAGAATACCAGTGCCGACATGGCAAGGACCACGATCAGCGCCTGCCACAGCCTTTGCAGGATGAATCCAAACATTCGTTCCCTGTTCTCCCGTCTCGTGCGGGGTTCGAAAATGCGTCGTGTGTCAGGCGGTGGTCAGTGCCAGTCGCCTTCCAGTAGTGCGCGGGTCTCGGAAACGGCGACCTCCCAGATCGCTGCCATGTCTTCATCGGGGCGTTGGTAGAGACCGTGATAATTGCCGTCACCGAGCAGTTCGCGCTTCTGCGCAGCGCCGACGCGGGCAAGCGCCGCGTAGTCGATCTGTGGCTTGGCAGTCGTCGGCTGACGCGCGTCGGTGGTGCGCGTCCAGGGGAAATTCTCCATCCAAGACGCGTGCGATGCGGCGGGATCGGTCTGCTGCACCTTGGCCAGCGTCTGCGGCGCCCGCCACCAGTCGTGGAATTTGACCGATGCGTCGGGGTGGGCATTCAGCCATTCGGAAATCACCACCGTCGCCGGCGTGTTGCCGCCATGGCCGTTGACGATCAGGATTCGCCGGAAACCGGAGCGGTAGATACTGTCGAGCAGATCCTCGATAACGCCAATATAGGTGGCGAGCGACAGCGTCAGCGTGCCCGGAAACGTCGCGAACGACGAGGCGAGACCATAAGGCACGACCGGGAAGACCGGAATACCGAGCGGCTCTGCGGCATCGACCGAGACCTTTTCAGCCAGGATCATATCGGTGGCGAGACTGAGATAGGCGTGCTGCTCGACGCTGCCGATCGGTAAAATACAGCGATCATCTTTTGCGACGCGCTCTTCGACCTGCATCCAGTTCATCTCGGCAATCTTCAATTCGCTACCCTCGTTCTCAATCTTCGCGCAACTGAGCAAAGAACGTTCTGTTTTTCGCACGGACGCACAATATTTGTGCTTTCCGATGCTTTGTGTCGCATGAAGCAAAGTTCCATACGGGACTAAAAAAAGAAATTGACAGCCATTTAAACGATCGTCAAGTTCCATACGGGACTAAACCTCACGAAGCTCGAAAGCGACCGAAGAGTGCGGCAGACGCGTGGACCGACACTGGAGACCCTGCTGCGGGAGGGCGGAAAAGCCGCCGCCGGGACGCATGGCGTCGAGGACCTGGTATCCGTGAAACTGTGGAAGAACCCCTGCTGGTTGTCGTTCCGGTTCAACTTTCTGGCGCTGCAGTTCAACGAGCCGATCTACCGACTGATCGAAAAGGAACACGGCCTGGCGCGGCCGGAATTCGTCGTCATCTATTCGCTCGGCCTGTCCGACGGACTGACGGCCAGTGCCATCTGCAATTCCTCGGGCTTTCCGAAGAACACGATCAGCCGGGCGATCCAGAAGCTGATCGACAAGAACATCGTCCGTCGCGAAATCGACCAGGCGGACCTGAGAAGTTTTGTCCTCTACATCACCGAGGACGGCAGACGCATCGTCGATCAGGCCATGCAGCCGATGGTGGAGCGCGAGAGAGCCATGATCTCGTCGCTGACGCCTGCCGAACAGCTGATGTTGTCGGAACTGCTCGCCAAGGTCGTCGTCGATTCACCCAACTGGCCACCAATGACAACAATAGAGGAGAACGAAGAATGACGGCTTCCAGGACATTCCGCACCATCGTGCTCGCCGCAGCATTGCTCGGCGGCGTTTCGAGCGCAGCACTTGCCGCCGACCTCACCATCGGCGTGCGCGCCGGTCCGCTGTCGATCGATCCCGATTTCACCGCCGCCGGCACTCACGCCGAGGCGATGAAGCACATCTACGACTCGCTGATCAAGTCGGGCAACAATCTCGAACTCGAGCCGGGCCTTGCCACCAGCTGGACCGCGATCGACGACACGACCTGGGAATTCAAGCTGCGCCCGAACGTCAAATTCCATGACGGTTCGGACTTCACCGCCGAGGACGTCAAATTCTCGATCGAGCGTATTCCGAAAGTCGCTGGCCCGAACCCGACAACCATCTACGTCCGCCGCGTCAAGGGCGTAGAAATCGTCGATCCGCTGACGATCCGCGTCAAGACGGACGGACCGGCGCCAACCCTGCCCAACGATTTCATCCGTCTGTTCGTGGTGTCGCATATCGCTGCCAAGGATTATTCCGACAGCGCCGAAAAGGCGTCGGAAGGTTTCAATTCCGGCAAGGCCGCGATCGGGACCGGTCCTTACAAGTTCGTGTCCTGGACGCCGAAGGAGCAGCTGGTTCTTCAGAGCTTCGATGGTTACTGGGGCGGCAAAGAGCCGTGGGACAAGGTCATCCGTAAGGAGCTTCCCAACGACGCCGCCCGCGTTGCACAGCTGAAGGCCGGCCAGGTCGATCTGATCGCCCGTATTCCGGCATCCGACGTGCCGACGCTGGAAAGGGGTTCAAAGCTGACGATCGTTCGCCAGGACAGCGTCTACCTGTTCAACATGGCTTTCGACTTCCGCGAAAAGTCGCCGCAGGTGACCGCCAAGAACGGTTCGCCGCTTCCGAAAAACCCCTTCATCGATCCGCGTGTTCGTGAGGCCTTCGATCTTGCAATCGATCGCGAAACCATCACCGAGATCGCCATGGAAGGCATGGGCACCGTCCAGTCGCAGCTCGTGACACCGAACATCTTCGGCTACAATCCGGATGTGAAGCCCGCACCTTCCGATGTCGAGAAGGCAAAGCAGCTGCTGGCCGACGCCGGTTATCCCGATGGTTTCAAGGTGACGTTCTCCTTCACCAACGACCGCCTGCCGGGAGACAAGGACACCGGCACGACGATCGCCCAGATGCTGACCGCGATCGGCATCCAGGTGGAAGCCAACGCACAGCCCGGCGCCGTCTATTTCCCGGCCAACACGCGCGGCGATTATTCGCTGACCATGTCCGGCTGGGGCACGCTGACCGGTGAGGCGAACTACACGCTCTCATCGCTGGTCCATACCAACGATCCGACGAAGAAGCTCGGCGCCTTCAACATTCGTGGCTACTCCAACCCCGAAATGGACAAACTGATCGAGGCGGCCGGTGTCGAGATGGATGCGGGCAAGCGCGAACAGTACCTGAAGGACGCCAACGCGCTGGTCGCTTCCGATCGTCCCAATCTTTCGATCGCTTCGATCGTTTCCGCCTGGGGCATGAAAAAGACCATCACCATCGTGCCGCGTTCGGACGAAGACACACTGGCCATGAACATCAGGCCTGCGAAATAGCCTCCACGCCAACCGGAGGTAAACTTGGCCGGGCAGTTCTGCTGCCCGGCTTTTTTATTCATGGGAAGGAGAAGATCATGGGCAAGATTGCACTGGCGATCCATGGCGGCTGCGGCGTGATGGCAAAGCTCGGCCTCAGTGAGGCGGAATGGGAAGCGGCGCGCGTCGATCTCGGTCATGCGTTGAAAGCCGGATGGGCGGTGCTGAGCACCGGCGGCTCGGCGCTTGACGCCGTGCAGGCGTCGGTCGTGGTGCTGGAAGACAGCCCCCATTTCAATGCCGGCTATGGCGCAGCCCTCAATGCCGCCGGCGAGCACGAACTCGACGCCTCAATCATGGATGGCGCGACCCTCGAAGCAGGCGCAGTGACGCTGGTGCGGCGCATCCGCAATCCCGTCAAGGCGGCGCGGCGGGTGATGGAAAAGGGCGAAGCCGTGCTGATGGGCGGCCACGCGGCCGACGAATTTGCGAAGGTCGAGGGGCTGGACGTCGTCGAACCCAATTATTTCACCACCGAGAAACGCGTGAAAGCGCTGGCTGCGATGAAGGCGCATGCGGCGGCCGGCACGGCTGCATCGGCGAGCGAATCCGAAAAGCACGGCACGGTGGGGGCCGTCGCGCTCGACAGTGCCGGACATCTGGCGGCCGCAACCTCGACCGGTGGCTACAACAACAAACCGGTCGGTCGTATCGGCGATACCCCGATAGTCGGCGCCGGCATCTATGCCCGCGACGGTCTCTGCGCTGTGTCGGGCACCGGCAAGGGCGAGTTCTTCATCCGCTATGCCGTCGGCCATGAAGTCGCAAGCCGCATCGGCTATCTCGACGAGACGGTGGAGCAGGCGGCGTCGAAGGTGATCATGGAAGACCTGAAGCCGCACGCTATCGGCGCCGGTCTTGTGGCCGTCGGAGCCGACGGAACGATCGCCACACCTTACAACACCGACGGCATGTTTCGCGGCTGGGTCACGCCGGACGGCGAATTCTTCGTCGCGACACACGAGAAGGTATTTGCATTCTGATGAATTGCTTAACATCCCTTCATCTCGAAGGAAACTTTCGGCCGCCTTGATGTAGCGGCCGACAAGAGCGGTTTCATTGGACAAACTGTATGCCTTTGAAAGGCTGGTCGTCACAGCAGAGCAATCATTTGGAGCTCATCGGAGTTTTTCTTCGTGACGTAGTGTATGCGAGTTTTGAAAACCAGCGTCCGCAATCAGTTGTGATCACGACGGCGACTAGCAATTAGCTGATCGATACACAGTGTTCGAGCGACTTCCCCGGTATCGCGGCCAGCAGAAGCTGCGTGTAGGAATTCTGCGGATTGCCAAGCAACTCTCGGGTCGGTCGCATTTCCACGATCTCTCCGCGCTGCATGACTGCAATGCGGTCACAGACCTGGGCTGCAACATGCAGGTCGTGGGTGATGAACAACATCGCCAGATCCAGTTTTCCCTTCAGTTCCTCGAGAAGCTCCAGAACCTGTTTCTGGATCGTGACATCCAGCGCCGAGACGGATTCGTCGGCGATCAGCACGTCCGGCTTTAGGGCAAGCGCTCTTGCCAACCCGATACGCTGCCGCTGGCCGCCTGAAAATTCGTGCGGAAGGCGATCGATGGCACGGGCATCGAGCCCAACGAGTTTCAGGAGGTCAACTGCCTGCTGCAGCGCTTCGCCTTTCGGCACGCCATGGGCAATCGGACCATCAGCGATGCTGAGGCCCACCTTGCGACGCGGATTGAGCGAGGCAAAGGGATCCTGGAACACCATCTGGATGCGTTTGCGCGCATGGCGCAGGCCACTTGCCGGAAGCGCACCGAAATCGTCACCTCCGAGCATGATCTTGCCACTGTCCGGTTCGACAAGTCTTGTGACGAGCCTCGCCACCGTCGATTTTCCCGAACCGGATTCACCGATGATGCCGAGTGTCTCGCCGCGCCGGATTTCGAAGCTGACATCCTTCACCGCGTGCACAATGCGCTTCGGTTTGAACAGGCTGCCGCCTGTCACGTAGGTCTTGCGCAGGTTGGCAACCGAGATCGCGATGGTCTTGTCATCCACCTCGGCACGAACCGGCGGAACGCCGTTCGGAACGGCCGCAAGAAGGGCTTTCGTGTATTCGTGGGTTGGTCGGCGCAGCACGTCTTCTGCTGTGCCCTGCTCTACGACGATGCCCTTTTGGAGAACCAGCACTTCGTCTGCAATATCGGCCACGACCCCGAAATCGTGGGTGATGAAGATCACAGACATGCCGCGCCGTTGCTGGATGTCGCGGATCAGCTGGAGGATCTGCGCCTGCGTGGTGACGTCGAGAGCGGTCGTCGGCTCGTCGGCAATCAATACGACAGGCTCGAGCGCCAGGGCCATGGCGATCATTGCACGCTGACGCTGACCGCCGGAAAGCTGGTGCGGAAAGCTCTGGATGATGCGCTCGGGATCAGGCAGGCCGACTTCTGTCGCGAGCTTGACCGCCTGCGCACGGCGCTCCTCAGGTGTCAGAAGCCCATGGGCCTCGAACACTTCTGCGATTTGGTCGACGATCCGCATCGACGGATTGAGCGCCGTCATCGGTTCCTGGAAGATCATGCCGATCTGGCTGCCGCGCAGGGCACGCAGGCTCTCTTTGTCGACCTTCAGAAGATCGCGGCCACCGAACAGGATCTCTCCGCCGGCAACGCGGATTGCTTTAGGCAAAAGGCCCATCACGGTCTGGGCACAAAGCGATTTCCCCGAGCCGGATTCCCCGACAATGCAGAGAATTTTCCGTTCATCGAGATGGAAGGTCAGATCGTCGAGCGCATATTCGCGATCTCCGCCTTCCGGAAGCGCGAGCCGGAGATTTTTGACCGTCAGGATTGGAGATGACATGCTGATTACCTCAATAGCCGAGTGCCATGCCGTCCTTGCGGTGGTCGGATGCCCCCAGAAGAACGCCGCGCTTGTAGTCGATCATGATTGCCTGGCACCCTCCGATGGGTTCGTCCGCCCATTCGGTGACGTGACCACGCCGTTCTAGATCCGCTTTCACGTCCGGCGAAATCGTCGGCTCGAGGCTCAGCTTGCCGTTGTGACAAAAGCTGCGCGGCTGATCGCTCGCCTGCTGCGGATCGAGATCGCGGTCGAGGATCTGGCTGAGAAGGTGGGCGTGTCCCGTCGCCTGATACTGGCCGCCCATCACCCCGAAGGCCATGCGGGTGCGTCCGTTTTCGGCAAGTTGCGCCGGAATGATCGTATGGAAGGGTAGCTTGCCGGGGCCGATCGCGTTCGGATGGCCTTGCCTGACGACGAAGCCAGCGCCGCGGTTCTGCAAAAGCACACCTGATTTCGGTGCATAGATACCGCTGCCGAAGGCAAAGAACACAGAGTTGATCAGCGACATGGCATTGCCGTCGCGATCGACCACGGAGACGTAGACTGTGTCCTTGTGCTCGGGACCGTCCCATATGCCGGGTGCTCTTGCCTTTTCCAGACTGATCTTCGCCCGCATCGCCTCGATCGACCGGTCGGACAAAAGTGCTGCGATATCGAAGGTAATATGCTGCGGATCGGCGATCAGCGCGTCGCGCCTCGCATAAGCAGCCTTGGTGGCTTCCGCGAGAAGATGAATGCGGTCCGCTTCCGAGAGGGTGGGATCGCGAAGATCGAAGCCGTCGAGAATGCGGGCGATCAGAAGCGCTGCCAGCCCCTGGCCATTCGGCGGGCATTCGAGAAGACCCATGCCCCGATAAGAAGCGCTGATCGGAGCAGTCTCGAAAGCACGGTAGGTTGAAAAGTCGCCCTCCTCGTGCAGTCCGCCGAGCGACTTCAGCAGCGTGGTGATCTCTTCGGCGACCGACCCGGCATAGAAAGCGTCGCGACCTTCACTGGCAATGCGACGCAATGTGGCCGCAAGCGCCAGGTTGGTCATCCGCTCGCCGGTCTTTGGTGCCCGACCACCCGGGAGGAAATAGGCGGCGGCATCCGGATATTTCTGCACCCGGTTGGCGTAGCGTACCCAGTCGAGTTCGACGCGCGGCGTGATGCAATAGCCGTTTTCCGCAGCCTCGATAGCCGGGGCGAGCACCCTGCCCATGTCCCGCCCACCATAGGTCGCAACGAGATGGCACCAGGCATCAACGGCGCCCGGCACGGTCACCGCGTGGGGGCTGTCATCGGCAATGGTCGTGATGCCTTTTTTGAAAAAGTAATCGAGTGTGGCTGCCATCGGCGCACGACCTGAGCCGTTGAGCGCAATCGGCTTGCCACCAGCCGGTGTATAGAGCGCGAAGCAATCGCCACCAATCCCCGTCATATGGGGGTCGATCACCGATTGTAGGGCGATAGCGGCCACCGCCGCATCGACGGCATTGCCGCCGGCGCGCAGAATGTCCACCGCAGCAAGGGTTGCCTGCGGATGCGAGGTTGCCGCCATACCGCGATCGGAAATTGCCACCGACCGGCCGGGCCTAAAGAAATCACGTTGCTGCATGGACATTCCCCGTCATCTTCAATTGCTCGATGTCCAGCTGGGCGGCGGCTGCTTCGTCGCAGAATACAGTGACTGCAGCATGCCGTTGCAGGGACGAAGCCGGACAATCGAGGCTGACCTGGCCCTGCAGCGCTGCCGCCAGGGCTTCGGCTTTCGCCGCCCCCGTCGCAAGCAGCACGATCTCACGTGCCTCGAGAATGGTGCCGATGCCCATCGTCAACGCGGTTTCCGGCGGATCTTCGCCGTCTGGAAAATCCGGACGGTTGGCATCGATGGTCGATTGCGCAAGCCGAACCATTCGCGTCCGGCTGTCATGTGCCGAGCCCGGCTCGTTGAAACCGATATGACCGTTGCGGCCGATGCCGAGCAACTGCAAATCGATCCCGCCATTGTCTGAGATCATCTGTTCGTAGACTTTCGCGGCCGCGTCGAGATCAGACGCGGTGCCATCGGGAATGTGCGTTCGGGTCACGTCGACATCGACATGATCGAAGAACAGCTCGCGCATGTAATAGGCAAAGCTCGCAGAATGATCCCGGCCAAGACCGGTATATTCGTCGAGATTGAAGCAGCGCGTCTCGCGCCATGAAACCGTCTCGGTTTGACCGATCAACGTCCTGTACACCGTTCGTGGCGTTGAACCCGTCGCAAGCCCAAGCGTCAGGGCAGGCATCGCAGCAATCCGCTCCAGTATGAGAGAAGCCACAGCCTCGGACGCAAGCTCGGGGGTCTGATAGATCCGGATTGTGGGGCGGTGAAGGTCCCGTGGCATCGAGTTCATAAAGCACCTTCCAGGGACTTCGGAGTAACCGGCTCGACCCCGCGCAAAGGGAGGCCGAACAGAGCTTGGTAAAACCCCTCCTGCGCAATTGCGACGGCGCCAAGAATGCCAGCCCGGTTTCCGAGCGAGCTGATGACGCAGGCGGGCGGCACGGGCATGCAGCGCGTGAGATGGTACTCCACCCGATCGATCAATTCCGCACGGGAGCCAACGCTGCCTCCAAAAATCACCCGCTGCGGATCCAGCACGGCGGCAATCGCCGCAATGGCAACGGCAACGGTGCGGCCCACTTCGTCTATGACTGTCTGGGAAGCCCCGTCTTGTCGCGAAAAGATTTCGCGAACCGTCAAACCTTCGACGCCACTGTTTCCGGCATACCGCGACCGGATCGCGGCGCTGCCGACAGATGTTTCAAGCACGCCGGAACCGAACGCAGAGGAATTGAAGGGGTCGCCGCCGATCGGCAGGGTCGAGATCTCGCCAGCTGCGCCACGGGCACCACGAATGAGCCGCTTCTCGCTGATGATACCCATCCCGATCCCGGTTCCGAGCGCCACGAAGACGAAATTATCGATATCCTGGCCTTCACCGAGAACCTGCTCGCCCTTGGCCGCGACATTGACATCGTTTTCGAGAACCATCGGAAAGCCAAGGCGCCCGGTCAGCGCCGCCTCGAAATCGAAATCGGTCATGCCGGCGATATTCGGCATCATGGTGATACGACGGGTCTTTGGGTCCACCGCACCAGGAATGCCGACCGCGCCCATCCGCACGAGCTGCGGCTCGATCCCGATCTTGGCCGTCATAGTGTCCAGCAGCACTGCCAGCTGTTCGACGAGATGCATTCCGCCACGGGTGTCTGTCGCCTCCAGGATTTCTTCCACGACTTTACCGGAAAGGTCCGCAATCGACGCATGGACCTTGGTCCCGCCGATGTCGACGCCGAAGAGGAAAGCCTTGCCGGGATCGAGCTCGTAGTTGACTGCGCTGCGCCCGACGCCGCCTTGTGTGCGTCCCGTCTCACGAACCCAACCGTCGACCTCGAGGTCGCGCACGATCTCCGACATCGCCTGCTTCGACAGTCCGGTGACGCGGGCAAGCTCGGCGCGTGAAATCGGTGAACTATCTATGATCGTACGGAGCACGGTACGCGAGGTGATTTGTCGCGTTAGGGGCGCCAATCCAGAAATATCGGTCATGATCTCATTCAATTCGTCATCTTTGCGGACTAAGTTAACTGGCGGGGTATGTCTGTCAATCGAAATAAGGCTAAAATCGATTGAAATTCATGCAATTTGTGAAGGAAGGAAATTATTTAGTCATCCTTCTTTACAATAGGGATGTTCCTGTGCATCACTGATCGACGTACAAAAACTGGGCGAAACGCGCTCTTCTGCGCGGGTTTGAGGAAAAATAATGGGAACGAGCATCAAACTGGCGATGATGGCGACTGCCATCGCGATGACTTTCACAACCGCGCAGGCGGCAACGCTACGCGTCGGCATGCAGGACGATCCGGATGCGCTGGATCCTGCGACCTCTGGCACCTACGCCGGACGTATCGTATTTTCGGCAATGTGCGACAAGCTCGTCGATATCGACGCCAAGCTCGAGATCGTACCGCAGCTGGCAACCGCCTGGATCTGGAACGCCGAGGGTACGGAGGTGACGTTCACCCTTCGTGACGGCGTCAAATTCCAGGACGGAACACCCTTCGACGCAGCCGCGGTGAAGTTCAATATCGAACGCATGAAGTCCCTGAAGGATTCCAAGCGCAAGGGTGAGCTCTCGCCCGTCGAAACCGTCACCGTTATTGATGCGACCCATGTTTCATTCAAGCTGAAATCGGCCTTCGCCCCGCTTCTCGCCGTCCTGTCCGACCGCGCGGGCATGATGGTGTCTCCGGCGGCTGCCGCGGAAGGCAAGGAATTTTCCGCCAACCCGGTTTGCGCGGGCCCCTTCAAGTTCAAGGAGCGCCGCGCGCGCGACGTGATCTCACTCGAAAAATTCGACGGCTACTGGAATGCCGCGGCGATCGGTTACGATGACGTCCAGTACCTCTATATTCCGGATTCGACCGTGCGCCTTTCGCGGCTACAGGCCGGTGATCTCGAAATCGCCGAGCGCATCGCGCCGACCGACCTCGGCGCCGTCCGCGGGAACAAGGCGCTGGCGCTCCACACGTCGCCCGGCCTTGCCGTCTCACATCTGATGATCAATGTCGGCAACGGCGAAAAGGGCGGCGCGCTCGGCAAGGAGCCACGGCTTCGCCAGGCACTCGAGCTCTCGATCGACCGCAACGTCATCAACAAGGTTGCCTTCGCCGGCGAGTTCTCTGCCGACAACCAGATGATCCCGCCATCCAGCGTCTTCTATGACAAGGCGCATCCGGCTCCCGCCCGCGACATCGACAAGGCCAAGGCTTTGATTGAAGAAGTCGGCGGCGACGCACCCGTCGTCGAGATCACCTACGAAAACTCGCTCGCCGATGGTCGCGTGGCGCAGATCATCCAGTCAATGGCGGGCGAAGCTGGCTTCCAGATCGAACTGGTTCCGCTCGAAACGGCATCCGCCGTCGAACGCTACCTCGCTGGTAACTTTCAGGCCTATATCGGCAACTGGAGCGGCCGCGCCGATCCGGACCCGACACTGATCTCCTTCTTCGGCAAGGAAGGCAGCCAGAACGTCAACAAGTATAGCAACCCGGAAATGGATAAGGCCCTCGGAGAGGCGCGCGCGACGTCTGACGTCGAAAAACGTAAGGCTCTCTACGGGACGGCGACCGGCATCTACCTCGCCGACCTGCCGACGATTCCGCTTTACCACCCGAACTGGTTCTATGCGGCACGCACCGATGTCAGCGGCATCACGGTTTATCCAGACGGCCTCCTGCGTCTGACCGACGTAAAGCCTGCGAAGTAAGCCCAAGCCCGTCAGGGCATTGTGTAAATCATCCCGCCAGCCGGACCGTGGTGCTGGCGGGACCACACGAGAAAGCTCATGCTCTCCTACGTCCTGCGTCGCCTGGCAATCGCCATACCCACACTTCTGCTCGTCTCGATCCTGGTCTTCAGCCTGCTGAAGTTCCTTCCCGGTGATCCGGCGATCGCGCTGGCCGGTGAGGAACGCGATCCTGCCGTCATCGAGTATCTGCGGCAAAAGTACAGCCTCGATCAGCCGCTATACGTCCAATACGGCAAGTGGCTCGCCGGGATCGTCCAAGGCGATTTCGGCCTATCGATCCGTACTCGGCTTCCGATTGGCGAAATGATTGCGCAGAAGCTGCCGGTCACGATCCAGCTGTCGGTCATGGCAATGATCCTTGCGACGCTTATCGGCATTCCGGCCGGTATCATCGCAGCGCTGAAGCGCGGAACGGCGGCGGATTACGGCGTCAGCATCATCGGCCTTGCCGGGCTTTCCGTGCCAAGCTTCTGGCTCGGCATCATGCTGATCCTGCTTTTTGCCGTCACGCTCGGATGGTTTCCCTCTGGCGGCTACGTCGCCTTCATCGATAGTCCTCTCGACAATCTGCGCCACACGCTTCTTCCCAGCCTAGTGCTCGGAACTGCTGCTGCGGCCATTGTCATGCGCCATACGAGAAGCGCAATGCTGCAGGTGCTCAAGCAGGACTACGTCCGCACCGCCCGCGCAAAGGGCTTGAAGGAGCGCATCGTCGTCGTGCGGCACGTCCTGCGCAACAGCCTTGTCCCCGTCGTCACGATGAGCACGCTGCACTTGGGCGAACTCCTGTCGGGTGCCGTATTGACCGAACAGGTGTTCGGGATACCGGGCTTTGGCAAGATGATCGTCGATGGTGTTTTCAGCCGCGATTACGCTGTGGTCCAGGCTGTGGTTCTCTGCTCGGCAGCACTCTTCCTGCTGATGAACCTTCTCGCCGATATCGCCTATGTCATTCTAAGCCCGAGGTTGCGCGGATGAACACGTTGAACGCCACGCTTCAGTTACCGAGCACGTCAGGTGCAAGAAAGTCGGTGCTTTCACGGTGCCTGCGCCAGCCCGGCGTGATGATCGGCGGAACGATCATCCTGTTCTTCGTGCTGGTCGCGATTGCAGCGCCTCTGATCGCGCCCTACCAGCCCAATGCGTCCGACTGGATGGCAATCCGGCAGGGGTCGACAGTTGCTCACTGGTTCGGCACGGACGACCTTGGCCGCGATATCTTGACGCGTATCATCTATGGCACGCGGGCTTCACTGCTTGTCGGCATTGTGTCCGTCGCCATCGCCATCGCCATCGGCGTCCCCCTCGGCATGATCGCCGGCTATTTCGGCGGCCTCGTCGACATGGTGATTTCGCGCATTACGGACGCGCTTCTCGCATGCCCCTTTCTGGTGCTGGCGATCGCGTTTGCCGCCTTTCTCGGTGCAAGCCTTGAAAACGCGATGATCGCGATCGGGATATCGGCCATGCCGATTTTTGTGCGCCTGACGCGCGGACAGGTCATGACGGTCAAGGCCGAAGACTATGTCGACGCCGCCCGCCTCCTGGGAGTGCCGCACAGGAAGATCATGCTGACCTACATCCTGCCGAACGCTATGGCACCGATCATCGTCCAGGCGACGATTACCATGGCAACTGCGGTTCTTGCCGAAGCCAGCCTCGCCTTTCTTGGCCTCGGCCAACGTCCACCGTCTCCATCATGGGGAACCATGCTCGATGTCGCCCGGCAGTTCCTGACGGAGTCACCCTGGATGGCGATCTGGCCGGGTGTCGCGATCATCCTCCTCGTCATGGGCTTCAATCTGTTGGGCGACGGACTGAACGACGCGCTCGATCCGAGACGCGACGACTGATTTTGTCACCGAAGGCTTGAACAAAACGCCATACCTTACAAAGGCTGGAGAGCGTAATTTTCTGACAGTAGATCAGACGCACTTCGGGAATTCATACTAGGTCCAGACCCCCTTGAAGCTGTTGGCAACAGCTTCAAGGCGTCCTTCCAGATCTTTCCAGCGAATGGCCTTAATAGGTTTCTGTTCAAAACGCCCGGACGCACTTCTTTGTGTGCAGATCTTTTTTAACGCGACGGAAAAGGGGCGAGATCGGCTTTTTGGTCTTCTCTCTTCTGCGCAGCGTTTGGTACTGGGTCTCTGACGGGACGGTGTTAGCCTCCGACTCAGACTGTCGAGTAGGACACGGCCCGCTTCCTATTTCGTCTGCCTGCCGTCTCCAACGTCCTCGCTGCGTTGGCACTATGCCTCGAGAAACGATCCCAAACGCACGTGAAAAAACGCGTGCTCGCTCATCGTCGTTCCGTGAAAGCTCCCGGCTTGCCAAACGGCGGTACCGCGGCTGTTCCTGCCTACCGGGAGCGTGGATCAAGCGCGTCGCGCAGACCGTCGCCGAGCAGGTTGAACGACAGTACGGTCATGAAGATTGCCATGCCCGGCCATAGCGCCATCCAGGGAGCGTTGCTCATAAACCGTTGGGCGGAATTCAGCATGGAGCCCCAGGATGGTGCCGGCGGCTGCAAGCCGAGGCCGAGGAAGGACATGCTGGCTTCGGCGATAATCGCGGATGCGATCGTCAGGGTCGCCTGTACCATCAACTGGGGAAGAATATTCGGCAGGATATGGCGAACCGCGATCCGCCAACGTGGATTGCCCACGGCACTTGCCGCTTCGATATACTCTTCGGCCCGGATCGAAAGAACCTGACCCCGGGTCAGTCGGATAAAGAGCGGCATGGCGGTGATGCCGATTGCGAGCATCGCGTTCGTCAGGCTTGGACCGAGAAAAGCGGCCAGCGCGATTGCAAGGATCAGGAACGGACAGGCGAGCATGGCATCCGTAAACCGGCTGATAAAGCCATCGACCACGCCGCCGAGAAAACCTGCCGCAAGCCCGAGGGGCACGCCGATTGCCATCGCGATCCCGACCGATGTAAGGCCTGCCAGCAACGAAGCGCGGGTGCCCCAGATGATGCGGGAAAGTATGTCGCGGCCAGCCTCGTCCGTGCCGAACAGATGCGCCATTGACGGTGCCTTGCGAACCGCCGTCCAGCTCTGGGATGCCGGATCGTAGGGTGCAAGCAGGGGGGCAAGAATGGCGACGGCCACCACGAACAGCACCACGAAAAGGCCGACGAGCGCACTCTTGCGCTTCGACAGGCGTCGCCACAGGCGACCATGGAAAAAGTTCGTGACGGGGCTGATCTTGGGGGAGACAGCAGGTTTGGTCGTTGCGATCGTTGGCACGGTCAGCCTCTCAGTCTCGGGTTAACAAGGATATACCCGATGTCGGCCAGCAGGTTGAGGGTGATGTAGAACAGTGAGGTGACAAGCACCACGCCTTGGACCACAGGATAATCGCGCGTGAAGACCGCATCGACGATCAGCTTCCCGAAGCCGGGGATCGTAAAGATCTGTTCCGTCAGCACGGCGCCGGATAGCAGGGCGCCGAACTCCAGCGCACCGAGCGTGATGATAGGTGTCAGCGCGTTACGCATTGCGTGCTTAAATACAACGACCCACTCGCTTAGACCTTTGGCCCGGGCGGTGCGGACATAGTCGCTTTCCAGCGCCTGCAGCATGGCGCCGCGGGTATGGCGCATGATGACGCCGGCAATCCCGGTGCCCAGAACGAAGGCGGGCATGATCGTCGTCATCAGGTTCATCTTCAGGTCTTCCCACGGGCTGACGAAGCCGGAGGCAGGAAGCCAGCCAAGGTACACCGAGAAGAACATGATCAGCATGATGCCAAGCCAGAAATTCGGCAGCGAGATGCCGGCCAGCGAGACGACATTGGTGGCGTAATCGACCGGAGTGTTCTGGCGCAGCGCCGAAATTACACCTCCGGTAATGCCAAACACCAAAGCAAGGACAATTCCCATCACGGCGAGCTGCAGTGTCACGGGCAGCTTCAAAAGGATAAGTTCGAGAACCGGGCGATTGTGGCGCATGGATTGCCCAAGGTCGCCGGTCAGGACGCCCTTCACCCAGTAGAGATATTGCACGAGCAAGGGCTGATCGAGATGATACTGGGCGCGGATTGCGGCTAGCGTCGCTTCGTCCGGACTTTCACCCGCAAGCACAAGCGCCGGGTCACCAGGAAGCAGATGCTGGAGCGAGAAGATGATCAGCGACAGCAAGACGATGGTCGGAATGAGCTGCAGCAGACGACGTGCAAGAAGCGAGGTCAAGGGTTTAGCCTCCGGTCACGGTTGAGGAGGGCGTGGTCGTCATCCGGGCTGCAGCCATCGCTTCGAAGGCTGCAAAAAGCTTTTCCAGCTTCGGATCGCGAGGTTCGCGGGTGATCTCGGCCGTATCGAGTTCGGGTAGCTCTCGCCAGAAGGCGCACGCATTCGCATGGCCGCTTGCCTCAACATCGAGCTCCATGCTGACCGCCCTGCATTCGGGTCGCGCGTGGGGACACCGCGTATGCAGCCTGCAACCTTGCGGAGGCGACATCGGGCTTGGCAGATCGCCATGCAGGCGCGCTTCCTTCGAACGCTGCTGGCTGGGCGGGGCGGCGACCGGAATGGCAGACAGCAACGCCCGGGTATAGGGATGGCGCGGGGTCGCGAAAATTTCGTCCGACGTCCCGATCTCGACGATCTTGCCGAGATACATGACCGCAACGCGGTCGGCGATGTGTTTCACGACGCTCAGATCGTGCGAAATAAAGATGAACGCCAGACCCAATCGGTTCTGCAGGCTCTTCAGAAGGTTCAGGACCTGCGCCTGGATCGACACGTCGAGGGCAGACACGGCCTCGTCGCAGATGATTGCCTTCGGTTCGGAGGCAAGCGCACGCGCAATCACCACGCGCTGACGCTGGCCGCCGGAGAATTCATGCGGATATCGGCTGGCCTGCTCTGGACGAAGGCCGACCATTTCGAGCAGTTCCGCAACGCGTCGAGCGCGCTCGTTTGGCGGCACGATATCGTGCAGCATCAGCGGTTCGCCGATTGTCTGGGCAATCGTCATGCGCGGATTGAGCGAAGCGTAAGGGTCCTGGAAGATCAACTGCACATGCCGGCGCTGGCGGCGCATCGCCGCATGGCTGATGTTGGTGATATCCTGACCATCGATCAGGACCTGACCGTCGGTCGGCTGGATGAGGCGCATCAACAACCGGCCGAGCGTCGACTTCCCGCAACCGGATTCGCCGACGATTGCCAGCGTCTCGCCGGGCATCAGGGACAACGACACGTCGTCGACAGCGCCGACGGACGCCAAGGGCCGGCCGAAGACGCTGCGCTTGACGACGAAATTCTTGCCAAGGTGACGCGCCTCGATGATCGGCGTCTTGGCTTTCAAGAGGGCTTCACTCATGGGACGAGGTCCTGCAATGGCGCACGCCAGCAGCGGCTGAGGTGACCTGGGGATATTTCCATCAGGGTGGGCATCTCGGCGCATTTGTCGATGCTGAACGGACATCGCGCCCGAAACCGGCAGCCGGACGGTGGGTTGGCCATGTCCGGGACCGTGCCGGTGATGGCGACAAGCTGTTCTCGTTTCTCGTCCAAGCGCGGCAACGAACCGAGAAGACCAACGGTGTAAGGATGCTGGGGAAAGGTGAAGAGGTCTTCGACCGAGCATTGCTCGACAACCTGACCGGCATACATGACGATCACGTCGTCGCAGGATTCCGCGACAACGCCAAGATCATGGGTGATGAGAACGATGGCAGTTCCGGTCTTCTGCCGCAGTTCCCCCATCAGTTCGAGGACCTGGGCCTGGATTGTCACGTCCAGCGCCGTCGTGGGTTCGTCGGCGATCAACAGTTCCGGCTCGCAGGCAAGCGCCATGGCAATCATCACGCGCTGGCGCATGCCACCGGAGAGATTGTGCGGATACTGGCGGTAACGCGTTTCCGGTGACGGAATACGAACCAGCTTCAGCATGGCGATGCCGCGCTCTGTCGCCTCTTTCTTCGAAATCTGTCGGTGACGCAGGATGACTTCGTTGATTTGCTCGCCGACCGTATAGGAGGGATTGAGAGAGGTCATAGGCTCCTGGAAGATCATTCCCATCCGGTTGCCGCGCAGGCTGCGCATACCGCTCGTCGTTTCCTCGAGCAACTCGCGACCGGCGAAATTGATGCTGCCGGACACGCGTGCTGTGTGTTCGGGGAGGAGGCGCATGACGGCCAGGGAGGTCACGCTCTTGCCGCTGCCGGACTCGCCGACGATCGCGAGCGTGCGCCCTTTTCGAACGTCAAAACTAACGCCGTCGACGGCAGTGACGGTACGCGTGTCGTCTTCAAAGACGACACGCAGATCATCGACCCGCAGCACCAAGGCCGCGTGGTCGTCAGCCCGATCCGATCGGGCTGACTTGTCTTGGATGAGATCAGGTGAGGTGCTCATTACAGCCTTAAGCCATCAATTCTTCCGGCTCACACCACTCAGGCGGATGATGCCATCCGGAGCGGGCGCAAGGCCGGTGATGTTGGAATTGTGCGCGAAGATCCACTGCGAATGATACATGTAGACGATCGGAAGGTCCTTCTGGAGGATCGCGATTGCCTTGCTGTATTCTGCCTTGCGGGTCTCGACGTCTCCCGATGCGCGGGCTTTCGCCAGGATCGCGTCGAGTTCCTCGTTGCAGTAATGCGCGTCATTGGTCGGAGCACCGCAGGACAGCATCGGCGTGATGTTGAGGTCTGGATCGACGCGTCCGCTCCAGCCGACGACATGCGATTGGAACTTGCCCTGGCGAGCAACGTCGAGCAGGGTCATCAGCTCTGTCGGCTTGATCGAGACGTTAATTCCGACTTCGGCAACCATCGCCTGGATAAGCTGGGCAACCTGCTGACGTTCGGCGTCAGTGGGCACCAGAAGTTCAAGATCGACGGATTCGACGCCGGCTTCCTGCATCTTCTTTTTGGCAGCGTCCAGATCCCGCTGCGGAATTGGGAAGTTCTTATCGTAGTACTGATTGGAAGGCGGGAACGGCTGGTTGCCGATGCTCGCCTGACCGTCGAATACGACATCGCTGATGGCCTGACGGTCAATTGCAAGGCTGAACGCCTCGCGGATTGCTGCCTTTTTGCCGGCATCGAGGTTAGCCCCCTCGCCACCGATGCTGAATGTCACGCCGTAATATCCAAGTCCGACGACCGGCTCCACGGCCAACGATGAATCCGCCTTCACGGCTTCGACTTCGGTCGCAGCGAGCCGTTCGATCAGATCGAGCTGGCCGGAACGAAGGTTGAGCAGCCGCACGTTCGAGTCGGGCATGCCGCGATAAACGAGCCGATCGAAGTGGTATTTGTCGGCGTTGTAGTATTTTGGGAATTTCGCAAGGACAATGCGGTCCTGGATCACGCGTTCGGCGAAGGTGTAGGGGCCTGAACAGACGGGAGCATCGGTGAACTTCTCACCGAGCTTTTCAGCTGCAGTCGGGCTAACGATCATGCCGGCCCGGTCGCTGAGAGCTGCCAGCAGTGGTACCGACGGCTGTTTCAGGTTGATCTGGACCGTTGTCGGATCGACTACGTCGACGGTGCTGATGGAGCTGATTTCGGGTTTGCGGCGCGAGAACTTGGCATTGAGAGCCCGCTCGAGATTGTACTTGATTGCTGCCGCGTCGACCTTGGTTCCGTCGTGAAAGACGGCATCGTCGCGCAGCTTCAGCGTCAGTGTCTTGCTGTCGTCACCCCACTTCCAGCTGGTAGCCAGCATTGGGATGATCTCACCCTTATCATTGATATCGACGATCTTGTCACACAGTGACTGAAGGACGTGGCGACCAACGAAGCTCCAGTTGGTTGCGGGGTCGAGCGTATCGGGATCGTCCTGCAAGCCGATATTGAGCGTCGATTGAGCAGCAGCCGGTGCGGCCGTTGCCTGAATGCCTGCAAGCGCCAGTGTGGCGACCAGTGCGAGATAGTGTGGTTTCATCGCTATTCCCTCTCTTATTCGAAAAGTCTCATTCATCGTGCAACGGCGTAGCCCTGTACGCCCCGCGGATTGGCGCCGGCCTTTACGAGTTGCACGTCACCGTCCATTTCGCGGGCAACTGCCGACAGACGCCCTTCCGACCATGCGTCGCCCACTGTGATCTTGTGTCCGCGTGCTGCCAGATCCTCGCAGACCGTTTTGGAGAAGCGCGATTCAAGCGTCACCGCACCGAGGCTGATTTCTCGCGGCCAGAAGGAGCTCGGCAGGTGATCGGTATGGAATGACGGAGCATCGATCGCCTCCTGCAGGTTCATTCCCTTGTGCAAGTGGCGCAACAGCATGATCAATTGCCACTGGTCCTGCTGATCGCCGCCCGGTGTTCCCAACGCCATGTAGGGCTTGCCATCGCGGAAGACGGTGGTGGGCGTCAAGGTCGTGCGGGGTCTTGTCGATGGCATCAGCGACGAGTTGAGACCCTCTTCCAGCCAGAACATCTGGCCGCGGGTCGTGAGGCTGAAGCCGAGACCTGGAATGACGGGGCTCGACTGGAACCACCCGCCGGACGGCGTGGCGGAAACCATGTTGCCCCATCGGTCGATCGTGCTGACTTGCACGGTATCGCCGCGCTGAGCACCCTCGCGGGTCAGCGCCGGTTCACCCTGCCGGTCGTTGGGCAACGGCAGCTCGCGCGCGACCGTCGGCTCGCCGCCGCCGAGCCCCGGCTGCATAATTGTACCCACAGCGCGCAGGGGCGGCAGGTTGGGGTTGCGACCGTCAGGCGAGCCTGGACGCACCTCAAGAGATGCAGAGCGACCAATCAGAGCGCGACGGATGTCGGCGTAATCTGCAGACAGGAGTGTCGCCATCGGCACGTCGACGCTATCGCCATACCAGGCCTCGCGATCGGCCATGGCAAGCTTCGCGGTTTCAACAACGAGATGCACGAACTCTGAGCCCATCGGGTCAAGGTCCGCGATGTCGGTTCCCTTGAGGATCTGCAACATCTGCAAGAGGACCGGCCCTTGAGACCAAGGTCCGCATTTGAACACTTCACAATCGCCGTAAGTTACCGACACCGGCTTCTCGATCGATGGCGTATAGTCTGCCATGTCCTGCGCTGTAATCAGGCCCTTGTGTCGTCGGCCTGAGACATCCCATACGTCCTGCGTTTCGCAGAACTGCTCGATCTGCTCGGCAATCGGTCCGCGATACCAGAAATCTAGTGCGGCATTGATTCTCGCTTCGCGGCTGCCAGCGGATTTCGTCTGATCGAGGATCAGTTGGTACATGTCTGCAATGTGCGGGTTGCGAAAGAGCTTGCCCGACTGGGGCAGGGCACCGCCTGGCAGATAGACGGCGGCCGATGTTGGCCAGTGCGTCTGAAACAGCTCCTGCATCGATGCGATCGTGTTTGCGATGCGCGGCACCAGCGGGTGACCAGTCCTGGCATAGTAGATCGCCGGGGCAAGAACCTCCTCGAGTTCAGCCTGTCCGTAGTCCCGCAAAAGCGTGAGCCATGCGCCAAAAGCGCCCGGGATACAGGCTGCGAGAAGCCCGGTCCCGGGAATGATGTCCAGACCAAGTTCCTTGAAATACTGAACGGTCGCCTTCGCAGGAGATGGCCCCTGACCAGAGATGACAACGGGAGCATCGGCGCCCGCTGGGGTGACGATAATGGGAACTTCTCCGCCGGGGCCGTTCAGGTGCGGCTCCACCACCTGCAGTACGAAACCAGCTGCCACGGCCGCGTCGAACGCCGTGTGCCCTTTTTCGAGAATAGACATACCAACGGTCGAAGCCAGCCAGTGCGTCGACGAAACTGCCCCAAAGGTGCCGCGCAGTTCCGGTCGGGTGGTAAATGTCATTTGCTTCACTCACTTCTCGTGGGAAGGCGGCAGCGGAGACAGGACCATTGTCTATCTCCACGCAAATTGCCTCCAACGTCCCTTTGGGATACAATCCCGTCCTCTGTGGACACATTGTATATTATTCGGGCGCATGGCAAGTCAGTTGTGTAATTTACTTTCGTCGCGATAGGATGGTGTGTGACCTTGTGGGGAAGGAAACCTATGCTGGATGGACGGACGCCACTGAAAAAAGCTCGTAGCGATGTTATCGCCGACCAGCTGGAAGAAGCTGTGATTACAGGAGAAATTGCTGCTGGATCGCGGCTCGACGAGAACTCTCTCGCGGTCCAGTTCCAGGTGTCTCGCACGCCCGTCCGTGAGGCTCTTCGCATCCTGTGCGGCCGGGGACTGGCCGAGCGGGAAGCATTCAAGGGCGTCATTGTCACCCAGATTTCTACGGAGCGCATCGACGAAATGTTCGAGGCCATGGCGGAACTGGAAGCGACATGCGGCAGGCTGTCGTCCCAGCGCATGACGATGCGCGAACGGGCTGAGCTGGAAGCCATGCATCGTGAGATGAACGGCCTCGCACAGGATGGAGACCACGTTGGCTACAACGCCGTCAACACGGAGTTTCACAGCCTTCTGTTTCAGGGTTGCCACAACAGGGATCTGATCAGTGCAGCGCAAACGCTGCGGTTGAAGCTTGCACCCTTCCGGAAATATCAACTGAAGGACGTGGGGCGTCTGAAACGATCGTGTGACGAGCATCAGCAAATCGTTGACGCGGTTCTCGAGCAGGATGCGAAAGCCGCCGAAAACGCGCTGAGGCGGCATCTGGTCTCGGCCGCGCAAGAGGTTTTGGTCAGGCGTCAGCAGCAGAAGGTAAAGACCATCCAGGACAATGATCCGCTGGATAATAAGGAGGCTCATGATGACGCAGGATGATGAAAAACAGGCCATCCGCGACGTCATTGGCGTCATGCAGCAAGCGTGGAATACCGGCAACTTTCATGGCTACATGGCTGGCTTTGCCAACCCGGATGTCGTCTTTGTTTCCCGCGGCCGCGTCCAGAAGGACTGGCAGGCGACGCTCGACCATTACATCAGCGATTATGGCGGGTCCGAGGGCTCGCAAGGTCAGCTGACCTTTTCCAATATCCGCATCGAAATTCTGTGCGACGACGCAGCCCAGCTCATCAGCAACTACCAGCTGATCCGCCCAGCGGGAAATCAGACGGGAGTGAACACGCGGCTGATGCGCAAGCGCGAAGGAAGGTGGCTGATCGCCCTCAACCACGTTTCGCAGGTCGAGATGTGAAGTCTTGCCTTTGGTTCGTCACCATGGTGATTGGCCTAGAACGTTGACGTCAATTATTTAATCACCTGCAAATCTGTGAACAAGGCAGGGAGCTCGATGCATTCGCTAAGTCTTACCAAAAGTCCGGAGGCCGGCCTTAAAGCCGACCTCCGGTTTTGTTACTTGCCCGAGGCCTGGGCGGAGTACATGTAGCTGTCATAGCTGTATTCGGCGACGCGGAACCACTCGAAGGACTCGTCCCTGAACTTCTTCCAGCCCGGATAGATCTTTGCCCATGCCGGGTGCTTGGCGCTATATTCCGCGTAGAGTTCGAACGTCGTCTTGTAGGCGGCATCCATGACATCGCGTGGCAGCGGTCGCAGTTTGACGCCCTTGCCGACGAGCGAACGGATCGCCGCGGTGTTCTTCACATCGTAGAGTGCCTGCATGTTGATGTTCGCCGCCTTGCAGGCGGCATCGAGTGCGGCCTTGTAGGCGGGAGGCAGACCCTCATACTGTGCCTTGTTGATGAAGAAGTGGATTGTGAGGCCACCTTCCCAATAGGCCGGATAGTAGTAGTTCGGCGCAATCTGGTAGAAGCCGAGGCGTTCGTCGTCATAGGGACCGATCCATTCGGCCGCGTCGATCGTTCCGCGCTCGAGAGCCGGATAGATATCGCCCCCCGGTAGCTGCTGCGGCACCACGCCGAGCCGAGACATCACTTCGCCGGCGACACCGGCGATGCGCATCTTGACGCCCTTGAGGTCGGCGACGCCCTTGATCTCCTTGCGGAACCATCCACCCATCTGGGCACCGGTGGCCCCGCCGGGGATGCCAACCACGCCATAGGCAGAGAGAAACTCGTTATAAGCCTCATTGCCGCCGCCGTGGTAAAGCCAGGCGTTCTGCTGACGACCATTGAGACCGAAGGGGATGGTCGAGCCGATCGCAAATGTCGGATCCTTGCCGGTGAAATAGTATCCGCAGGTATGAGCGATCTCGACGGTGTTCGCTTTCACCGCATCGATCGCCTGCGGTCCGGGTACGAGTTCGCCGGCCTGAAACACCTGAATTTGGAATTTCCCGTCGGTGATCTTCGACAGTGTCTCCGCCATGACGGTTGCGCCGCCGTAAATCGTGTCGAGGTTGTTCGGGAAGCCCGAAGTCAGGCGCCATTTGATGCTCGGCAGTTCTTGGGCAACCGCCGGTGCGGCGAGTGCGGTCGCGGCGACTGTTGCCGCCCCTCCGACTGCGCCTTTCGTCAGGAAATTGCGTCTGTTGATGGTTTCCGTCATTGCGTTTCCTCCTCCTCAGGTTCGGCAGTATCGAACGCACGCTGTGCGATCAAAGCGTGTGTCTAGTTTTTCGGTGCGCCGAAGCTTGGCGTCGGGGAACCGAAATCTCGTGCAGGGATATCAACGGCCGGGGCGGCGGGATCGCCGGAAGACTGCTCCGGTGCGCCGAAAGGCTGGGTCGGTGTTCCAAACGGGTTAGCGCCATCGGCACCCGGCATCGGTACGTTGAGCTCAATCGTCGATGGATCGACGACGGCAGATCCTGATTTGTAGTGGGTCACGAGACCCGGAAAGACGATGACGACGACGACCATGACGAGCTGGATCGCCAGGTAGGGCAGGGAGCCCATGTAGATCTGGCCGGATGTGACCGGCTGGATTGTCGCACCGGTGATGCGATCCTTGTAGGCCCGTGTCGGAGCGACGGAGCGCAGGTAAAACAGCGAGAACCCGAACGGCGGATGCATGAACGACGTCTGCATGTTGATCGCCAGCATCACGCCGAACCAGATCAGGTCGATGCCGAGCGCATCGGCAACCGGTGCCAGCAGCGGGATGATGATGAAGGCCAGCTCGAAATAATCGAGAAAGAAGGCCAGGAAGAATACGAGCAGATTGGCAACGATCAGGAAGCCGATCTCGCCGCCCGGGATCGACGTCATCAGGTGCTCTACCCAGACGTGACCGTCGACACCGTAGAAGGTCAGCGAAAACACGCGCGCGCCGAGCAAGATGAAGATCACGAAGGAGGACAGTTTCGCCGTCGCGTAAAGGGCCGACTTGACCATCGCCAGCGTAAGCTTACGATTGAAGGCTGCAAGAAGCAGAGCACCGACTGCGCCCATCGCGCCGCCTTCGGTCGGCGTCGCAAGGCCGATAAAGATTGTGCCGAGAACGAGGAAGATCAGCACGAGCGGCGGCACGAGCGAGGTGATGACCTTGGCCACAAGCTTCCAGCCACGAAGCGATCGCGCCTCGATGGGAAGAGCCGGCACGCTTGCCGGACGCAGAAAGGACATCAGGATGATGTAGCCGGTATAGGCAGCAACCAGCATGAGACCGGGCACGAGTGCGCCCTTGTACATGTCGCCGACCGACCGGCCGAGCTGGTCGGCCAGAATGATCAGCACGAGGCTCGGCGGAATAATCTGGGCAAGCGTTCCCGACGCTGCGATCGTGCCGGCCGCGACCCGTCGGTCGTAACCATATCGCAGCATGATCGGCAGGGAGATCAGGCCCATCGAGATGACGGAGGCCGCAACGACGCCTGTGGTGGCTGCAAGGATGGCGCCCACGAAGATGACCGCGAAGGCGAGCCCGCCGCGGATCGGGCCGAACAGCTGGCCGATCGTATCGAGCAGATCCTCGGCCATTCCGCTTCGCTCGAGAATCAGCCCCATGAAGGTGAAGAACGGAATGGCGAGCAGTGTCTCGTTCGACATCTGCCCGAAGATGCGGTCAGGGATCGCTCCGAACAGGTTGATGGGCAAAAGGCCCATTTCGATGCCGATGAAACCGAAGACAAAGCCGACAAAGGCGAGTGCGAAGGCAACCGGATAACCAAGCAGCAACACGACGATCAGTGATAGAAACATGATCGGCGCGAGATTTTCCGCAAAGAATGCAAACATATGAGCGTATCCTGCTACGAATTAGAGCGCTTGCGCTTCGGCGTCGGCGAGAGCGACGGCGTCGGGCATCGCACCGCTGAGGATCGCTAGCCGTTTAATCAGTTCCGACAGTCCCTGGAGTGCCAGCAGGCCGAAACCAATCGGGATCATGGCCCAGACTGGCCACAGCACCAGCCCACCGGTATTGTTGGAGACCTCTCCGCTCACATATTTGGCGATGACGATCGGCCAGGACAGGTAGATGGTGACGAGGCAGAACGGCATCAGGAAGAAGATTGTCCCGAACACCTCGATCCAAAGCTGCGCCCGTCTGGGGAGCTGGCCATAGACCAGATCGACCTTGACGTGCTCGCTGCTCAGCAATGTCCAGGCCGCCGCCAACAGGAAGGCTGCGGAGAAAAGGTACCATTGCGCCTCGAGCCAGGCATTTGAGCTGAGATTGAAGACTTTTCGGGTCACTGCGTTGATGGCGCTGATCAGCACTGCCGCCAACAAAAGCCATGAAACGGCTTTACCGAAAAGCGTGTTCATCGCGTCGATAGCGCGCGACACGGCGAGTAGACCAGACATTTCAAACCCTCCCAGGCAAGCTGCCCGAAGGCAGCTGTCCCATGCACTACTATCGCCGCAAATCACACGCGACAAGAGCATTATGACAAGAGGCCAATCTCGCGGTCTGGGGAAAGGCTTCGATACACGTTGCTATGGGCTGGAACAGACCATGACGTAGGGAGCGCAAACGTCCCCGCTGATTCTCGATTTCGACGCTTGTTCTTTTCGCATCCAGCATGAACGCGTGACGCGCATGACGAGAGATTTCTGTCGTCAAATCAGTGTCTTTGAGAAAATAGGTCTGGTTTCAGCCGCCGTCGCTTCAGGCGATAATTGAAGGCTAGCGCACCGACGGCAAGCAAACGGGCGCCTAGGGCGCCCGTCGCAATACAGATCCGGAGCGGCCTTATTCGGCCACAACCGTCTTTCCGCCTTCCCACTTGTAGACGGAAAAGCTCTGCGAGCTGAGATCGCCGGTTTCACCGTAGGTCAGTTCGCCAATGGCAGTCTTGATACCGGTGCCATCCTTGAGCGCGGCAGCAACTGCCTCAGCGTCGTCGGTGCTGCCAGCCTTGGCGATGCCGGCGGCGATGACCTCGACGGCTGCATAGGCGTTGAGGGTAAACGCTTCGGCGGGGATCTTTTTTGCAATGAGCGCATCGGCCGCGGCCTTGCTGTCGGCATTCTTCAGCGCGTCGGCAGCGTTGGTGAAGATCGTGCCGTTGGCTGCGTCGCCGCCCGTGGTGATGAACTCGCTGTTGGAAAGGCCGTCACCCGCGATCAGCTGCACGTTCATGCCGGCATCCTTCATCTGGCGCACCAGAAGGCCTGCTTCCGGGTGATAGCCGCCGAAATAGAGGACTTCGGTGCCTTCCGACTTCAGGCGTGTCACCAGCGCGCTAAAATCCTTGTCGCCCGCCGTCAGCGCGTCGTTGAAGACTTCCGTGATGCCGGCCGCATTCAGCGATGCCTTGAAGGCATCGGCGAGACCCTTGCCATACTGCCCCTTGTCGTTGAGGATGGCGATCTTCTTGTCCTTGAATTTCTCGACCACGAATTTCGCGGCAACGTCCGCCTGCTGGTCGTCCCGGCCGCAGGTGCGAAACACGGTGGAAAGGCCACGCGCGGTCAGTTCCGGCGAAGTGGCTGTCGGGGTAACCATCAGTGCACCGTTTTCGGCAAACGCGACCGAGGCGGGGATAGAGACGCCCGATGTGACAGGGCCAACCACGAAACGGATATCGTCGGCGATCAGCTGATTGGCGGCAGATACGCCCTGTTTGGGTTCGCCGGCATCGTCGACAATTTTGAGCACGAGCTTCTCGCCGTTGACGCCGCCCTTCTTGTTGATTTCCTCGACCGCGGTTTCCGCGCCGTTCTTGATCTGCGCGCCGATCGCAGCAACCGGGCCGGTCAGCGGCGCGATGAGGCCGACCGTGATGTCAGCGTAGGCTAGCGGGGCGAATGCGAGTGTGGCAGCGAGTGCCGCAGTGATTGTCTTCAATGTCATGTCAGTCTCCTGGGATGCGGACCTCCCGACCCGCGTGCTAATGGTGCGCCGAACCCGCTCAAACCGTCGGCAATGCCATGACTGGTGGAAGAGGGAGGGCGCGTCCGGTCCGCGCGTGGCCATATTGAGCTTCTCCGCGCATCCGACAATTTTCCTAGAAATATTGGGACGGTGACGCAAGAACATAACCGGAAGCAGTGGCCTCTTGATTGAATAATTCACGCCTTCTTGTGGGGACGTGATGGGCCGGCTGCAGCCGTGCCCTTTCATGCCGGCAACTCACACGACGGAACCAACCCAGATTCGGGCAGCCGTCCATGGCGCCCGCCGGCGATCAGGCGGATACGTGTCTTTCTCCACACTGCGCCGCGGTTCGAAGACGACGACGGTGGGCATATTGCTGAGAGTGGCGACTCAGATGCTGAAAGCGGCTCCGATCAGCGCCCTTGTGTAATCGGCTTTCGGGGCGTCAAAGATTGCGTCCGTATCGCCTTCCTCAACAATCTTTCCGTTGTTCATGACGATCACATGATCCGCGATGGCCCTGACCACGGCAAGGTCGTGGCTGATGAAGACGTAGGAAAGGTTGTGGTCGGACTGCAGCTTGCGCAACAGGTCGATCACCTGTCCCTGCACGGACCGGTCGAGTGCCGAGGTCGGTTCGTCGAGGATAACCACACGCGGCTTGAGGATCATCGCGCGGGCAATCGCGATGCGCTGGCGCTGACCGCCGGAAAATTCGTGCGGGTAGCGATTGCGCGCCTGGGGATCGAGCCCGACTTCGGTCAGGGCGGCGATCGCGCGCCGGTCTCGATCCGCCTTGTTTAGCGAAGGCTCGTGGACGAGCAGACCTTCGGTGATGATCTCGCCGACTGTCTGACGCGGCGAGAGAGACCCAAAGGGATCCTGGAAGACGAGCTGCATCTCCTTGCGCAGGGACCGCATCTGCCGACGGTCGAAGCCGGAGATGTCGGTCTTGTCGAAGCGGTAATGACCATTGCTGTGGAGAAGCCGGAGCAGCGCGCGCCCAAGCGTCGATTTCCCCGAGCCGGACTCACCAACGATACCGATCGTCTGGCCCTGCCTGAGCTTGACGGTGACGCCGTCGACGGCCCGGAAACTCTTTGGACCCTTCGAAAAAAGTCCGCGGCCGATCGGAAAATCGACCGTGACATCGCGTCCCTCCAGAATGATCGGCGCGTTTTCCGCCGGCGGTTGCTTGCGACCCTGCGGTTCGGCATCGATCAGCATGCGGGTATAGGCGGAAGTCGGAGCCTCGAAGATCTGTGATGTGGCTCCCTGTTCCACCACTTCGCCGCGCCGCATGACGACGACACGTTCGGCAAAATGCCGGACAATGCCGAGATCGTGGGTGATCAGCACAATCGCCATGCCGAAACGCTTCTGGAGCGAGCGCAGCAGTTTCAATATCTGCGCCTGGACCGTCACATCAAGCGCCGTCGTCGGCTCGTCGGCGATCAGGACGTCGGGTTCGTTGGCAAGCGCCATGGCGATCATGACGCGCTGCCGCTGGCCGCCGGACAGTTCATGCGGGTAACTGTCAATGCGGCGGGCGGGATCGGGAATGCCGACCAGTTCCAAGAGTTCCAGCACGCGGCTGCGGGCCGCTTTCCGGCTGCCGCCGCGGTGGTAGACGATCGGTTCGGCGATCTGGCGGCCGATCGTGTAAAGCGGATCGAGCGAGGTCATCGGTTCCTGAAAGATCATCGTGATCTTGGCACCGCGGATCTTGTTGAGCTCGTTATTTCGCAGTCCGACCAGTTCCTTGCCCCGATAGGCGGCGGAGCCAGTGACGGTGCCGTTTCCAGCGAGCAGGCCCATAATGCCCATCATCGTTTGGCTCTTGCCGGAGCCGCTTTCGCCGACGACGGCGAGCGTCTCGCCGGCACGGACATCGAAGCCTATGCCCTTGACCGCATTGACCGTGCCATCCGGCGTCGTGAAATTCACTTTCAGGTCGCGGATCGAGAGAATGGTGTCTTTTTGATCGGTCATGTCAGCGATCCTTCGGGTCGAGCGCGTCGCGCAGGCCGTCGCCGATAAAGTTCAACGAAAACAGCGTTGCCACGAAGAAGATAGAGGGAAAGATCAGGAGCCAGGGTGCCGACTGGATATTGTTGGCGCCTTCCGAAATCAGAGCGCCCCAGCTGGTCAGTGGCGCCTGAACCCCGAGCCCGAGGAAAGACAGAAAGCTTTCCAGGAGGATTACCTTCGGAACCACGACGGTGACGAAGACGATCACCGGTCCGATCGTGTTCGGGATGATATGCCGGCGGATAATTTGCCAGTCGCTCAGGCCGAGCGCTTGGGCAGCGCCCACGAATTCCCGGCGCTTCAGCGCCAGCGTCTGGCCTCGCACGATGCGCGCCATGTCGAGCCATTCCACAGCACCGATCACCAGGAAGATCAGGATGAAGGAACGACCAAAGAAGACGACCAGGACGACGACGAGAAAGACGAATGGGAGAGAGTAGAGGATCTCGACGAAGCGCATCATGACATTGTCGACACGGCCGCCAAGATAACCCGCGGTCGCGCCGTAGAGCACGCCGATGCCAAGCGAGACGAGGCTGGCCAGCACGCCGACGGCAATCGAGATCTGGCCGCCGAGCATGACACGGGCAAGCAGGTCGCGGCCGTTCGGATCCGTGCCGAACAGGAAGTATTCCCGGCTGACATTCCCTTCGACCTTGAGAACGCGCCCGTCTTTTTCGGTCGCCACTACCTTGGTGTCGTCGAACTCGTTGGCACGGTCGAAATAACGCGTCGTGCGTGGGTCGATCGGATCCTCGGCGCTGATGGTCGCGGAAAAGATCTGGCCCGTCACCTCGAACGCGTCGAGGTTGACGCGGGCGCGAGTCGCGACGCCTTGCATGGCGCCCTCCAGCGATGCCTCGTCTGGCCGCGGCTCGAGACTTGGCGCCACCGTCACATAGGAAGAAAAGACCTGGTCATAGCTATGCGGCACAAAAAGTGGGCCGAGATAGGAAAAGAGCGCGATCAGAACGAGCATCACGCAGCCGCCCATCGCCGCCTTGTTGCGACGGAAGCGGATGGCGGCAAGCTGGAAAAGACTGCGGCTTGTGCTCTGGGGCGGGGTGGAAGCCGGATCGGTGGCGATATCAGTCATGACGGACCCTCGGATCGAGCAGGCCGTAGAGAAGGTCGACCAGGAGATTAAAGACGATAACAAAGATGGCGATCAGAACGACGGTGCCCATGACCAGCGTATAGTCACGATTCAGCGCGCCGAGCACGAAATAACGGCCGACGCCCGGAATGGTGAAGATGGTCTCGACGACGGCCGAGCCGGTCATCAATGCGGCGGCACAGGGTGCGAGATAGGAGACGACCGGCAGCATGGCACCGCGCATGGCATGCGTGATGACGACGATCCGCGCCGGCAGGCCATAAGCGCGCGCGGTGCGGATATGGTCGGCATGCAGCGCCTCGATCATGGAGCCGCGCGTCAGCCTGGCGAAAACGGCAAGCTGCGGCAGCGCCAGTGCGATCATCGGCAGGAGCAGGAACGAGAACGAACCATCTCCCCAGCCACCGGCCGGCAACAGCGCAAGAAGAATTGCGAAAATCAGCGTCAAAACCGGACCGACGACGAAATTCGGGATCGTCGTACCCATCGTCGCGAGCGTCATGATGGAAAAATCGAGCACGCTGTTCTGGCGCAGGGCCGCGATCGTGCCGAGCGTCACGCCGCCAATCAGGGCCAGAAGCAGAGCGTAGAAACCGAGTTCAATGGAGTAGGGAAGGCCTTTTCCGATCAGTTCCGCAACGGTGTTGTCCTTGTAGATATAGCTTGGACCGAAATCACCCTGTACGGCATTGCCGATATAGGTGAGATATTGACGCCATAACGGCTGGTCTAGCTGGTAGGTCCGCATGATGTTTTCCATCGTTGCGGGTGGCAGCGGACGTTCCAGGTTAAAGGGACCGCCCGGAGCAAAACGCATCAGGAAGAAGGAGATCGTCACGACGATGAAAAGCGTCGGGACGGCGCTCGCGAGGCGGCGCAGGATAAAAGACAGCATGCAGTAGTCTCCTGCGGGATGGCGTCCGAAACGCTGTCGGACGCCATCCCGTGTCGATTATTCGGAAACGCTCAGGAAGCGGCTCAGGTGTTCATTGGCAGCATTGTCCTGCCAGCCCTTGATGCGGTCCGAAACAAGCCACAGATCGGCCTGGGTCAGGAAGGGAGCAATCGGCTGGTCGCGCATCAGGATTGTTTCCGCCTCATGCATGATCTTCGATCGCGCAGCCGGATCCGTTTCCGCATACGACTTCTTCATCAGATCGTCGAATTCCTTGCTCTCGTAATGCCCGTAATTGAAGGTCTTGTTGGTCGAGAGGTTCAGGGCGAGGAAGTTTTCCGGATCGGCATAATCGGCAACCCAGCCGGCACGTGCCACGTTGAACTTGCCGCCTTCCTGGAGATAGGCGTAGTGCGAGGAGACATCGAGATTGCTCATCGTCACCTTGGCACCGAACGTGTTTTTCCACATGTCGGCAACGGCGGTGGCGACACGTTCGTGGTTCGGGTTGGTGTTGTAGCGGACCTCGATATTGAGCGGCTTGCCGCCTTCACCGTAACCGGCTTCCTTCATCAGTTCGATCGCCTTGTCTTCGCGGTCGAGCTGGGAAAGTTCTGCGAAATCGGCCTTGGCGGGTTCGCCATAGTTCGCCATGCCCGGCGGCACCAGCGAATAGGCGGGAAGCTGCGATCCGCTATAGATCTTCTTGGCCAGGAAATCGCGGTCGACGGCCATGGACAGGGCCTGGCGGACACGAACGTCGTTGAAGGGAGCCTCGCGGCCATCGAAGACGTAATAATAGGTCGCAAGCGTCGGCGACACATGAACCTGGTCCTTGTAGGCCGAGCGCAGCCGCTCGATCTGGTCGGCGGAGAAGTTATAGACGAGATCCATTTCCTTCGCCTCGAAGCGGCGGACGGACGCGGCCTGGTCGTCGATAGGGTAGAAGATCACCTTGTCGAGCTTGACGTTGGCGGCATCCCAGAAATTGGGGTTCTTTTGGACAACGAGGCTGTCGTTCGGCACATGGCTGACGAGCTGGAAGGCCCCGTTCGACACCA
Source organism: Neorhizobium sp. DAR64872/K0K18 (assembly GCF_050500175.1). NCBI lineage: Bacteria > Pseudomonadati > Pseudomonadota > Alphaproteobacteria > Hyphomicrobiales > Rhizobiaceae > Neorhizobium > Neorhizobium sp. DAR64872/K0K18. Next base: position 528,424 of record NZ_CP191445.1, on the reverse strand, counting down.
TCGTGCCTGGCTTGACGAAATCGGCGCCGTTCTTCTCAAGGCTTGCCTTGGAGACAGGCAGGGCAGTCTGGTGAGCAAGAAGTTCAAGGAAGAAGGGGGTCGGGCGCTCGAGGGTGATCTCGAACGTCTTGTCATCGACGGCCTTGATGCCGAGTTCCTTCGGATCGGCCTTGCCGGTGTTGACCATTTCCGCGTTCTTGATCGGGTAGAGGATGTTCGCATATTTCGCGGCGGTCTTCGGATCTTCCACGCGCTTGAACGAGAATTCGAAATCCTGCGCCGTGACGGGCGAGCCATCGGACCACTTGGCATTCTCACGCAGCTTAAACGTGTATGTCAGTCCGTCTTCGGAGACTTTCCACGACTCCGCTGCACCCGGTACAATCTTGCCCGCCGCGTCGTAGATCGTCAGACCTTCATAAAGATCCTTCAGAATGAAGGCTTCGATATTGATCGAGGTCTGGGCCTGATCGAGCGTTTGCGGTTCGCCGGAATTGCCACGATGAAGCACCGTTTCAGCAAATGCCGGTGCCCCGGCCAGCAGAGTTGATCCGAGCAAAGCGACCGCAGCCGCACGCATGAGACGAGATGACATACCGTTATCCTCCTGGTTTTCCGTCCGATTGGGCGAGTGAATGCCAGAAATATCGGAACCGCAAGGCTTTTTTGCTCTCGACTCAAATGCGGAGTGTATATCCGCGCGCCTCGACTAACCTCATAATTGCAGGGTCCTGCAGGGGCGATAGCCGGGGTATCCTGACCTGGCATCCGCGCCAGACCGTGAATCGAGAAAGCAGCGACATTTTACGTTCAGGTAAACCGAGCAGCGAATACCATGGTGTCGCGATCAGGGTGCCTGGAGTAATTTTATTGCAGGAGCACAAATGAAAGCGGTTTCCACCGATCTATCTCGATACAATCAGGGAGGGCATGGTTGGGCATCATCGGACTGCCATATGCGCCTCTCGCAATATGACGATCCGGCACCCCATCAGCGGCTCTCAAACATCGGGGACGGTGTAGCGTCGGCTATCACGGGCAACGAGCCGATGAGGCAAAGCGTCACGAATCTGCACGCTCCGCGGCTCATCCCTTCAACAAAGCGCTTCGGCCAAGCATGCGGGAGGTCGCGCCTAGTGGCGCTTTCTTCTGGAGATCTTGTTGCCGTGTGGACCGCTGACGACCGGCGTCCTGTCCCGATTTTCGGTGACCAGGGTTCGCCACCGGTCGAGACGATCGCCTGCAAGTTCGCCGCTTGCGACTGCAGCCTGAACGGCACATCCGGGTTCGTGGACATGGCTGCAATCGCGAAACCGGCACTGCGATGCCAGTTCGGCGATATCGGAAAAGAAGACATCGATACCGTCGGCAACATCACTTACATACAGCGTCCGGATCCCGGGTGTATCGATCACCCATCCGCCACCCGGTAGCGCGTGCAGCGATCGTGCCGTCGTGGTGTGTCTGCCCTGCGAGTCGTATTCCCGGATCGTGCCGGTCTTCTGTGTGTCCGACTGAGACCCGACGAGCGAGTTGACCAGGGTTGATTTCCCAACGCCCGACGATCCCACGAGCGCGCAGGTCTGTCCCTCGCCGCACCACGGCGCCAGGAGTTCGCGTGCCTCTACCGAGCGTCCGTTCAGGAGGATAACGGGCAGGCCAGGCTGCAGTCCCTGCGCCTGGACCCGGAAGACGTCAGCGTCTTCGGTCGTGTCCGCCTTTGTCAGGACGATCACCGGGTTGCTCCCGGCTTGTTCGGCCAGGATCAGATACCGTTCCAACCTTGAAAGGTTGAATTCGGCGTTGCAGGACGTCACGATGAACAGGGTATCGACGTTGGCAGCAACCAGTTGCGGGATCGTGTCGTTCCCCGCACGTCGTTGAAAGAGAGTTTTCCGTTCGAGACGGCGAACCAGCATGCCGCTGATCGGGTCGGCGAGGATCCAATCGCCGACCGCGAAATCGGCTGTGTTGGCGTTGGCTGGGAGCTCGAGGGCGGCCGGACCACCGGCATCAATAGCCTCCACGCGCGACCGGTGGACGGAGGCAATGCGCCGCGGCGCGAGTTCGTCTTCATCGGATGTGAGCTGATCCGAAAAGAAGTCCGACCAACCAAGTCGTTTAAGCGCTGTCATGTGAAGGGGGTCGATCAAAGGAAGGTCGCAATCTTTGGAGCTGTTAGGGTTGGACGGGGCCTGTTGGCTTCGGTTTCCCTTGGCTGCGCGAGAAGTTTGGCCGAAAAGAGTCTATGAGCGTCGGTGCGTCGCGGACGGAGGCAAGTTCTTTTGGACGCTGGCATACACAACCATCCTCTTCAGACTGTATGCGCGGGGCAGTTGGCGGACAAGCCCTAACGAACCTCGTCGTGCGGGACGGGTCTGCAGAGCAGGTCAAAACTAAAGGTTGACTTGGCGGCCCTTCGTCTCTATCTTTGGTTTATCGATCTTTTGCTTGCTGAACTTTGGTTACCGCGCGATTGGCACCGCGCTCTGAACGAACTTCCCTCTCAAAATCAATCGTTACACTCATCCGTTCGGCTTCGGTCCTACGGTCACTCAACATTGCTTTGAAAGGGTTCATCATGACCACAGGCACAGTAAAATGGTTTAATTCCACCAAGGGTTTCGGCTTCATCGAGCCTGACAACGGCGGCGCTGACGCGTTCGTCCACATCTCTGCCGTCGAGCGCGCGGGAATGCGCGAAATCGTAGAAGGCCAGAAGCTTGGCTACGAACTCGAGCGCGACGCGAAGTCGGGCAAGATGTCGGCCTGCAACCTTCAGGCTGCCTAATCGTACCTGGTTTCGTCCTTGACCACGGATGTACTGGCACCGACGACACCAAGTTATCTGAGAGGCCGGGCTTATAGCCTGGCCTTTTTTGTTGGCTCGCTCAAAGCAGGCTCAACCACAGGAAAATCCATGACACAGACCCATTCGAAATCCAGACAGCAGGCCGAGATTGCCTTCGGCAACACGCAGACGCAGTTCTTTGCCCGAAATCACGCCGTCGCGGAAATGGACTCCCTCGTTGCGGCGCGCGAGACGAAAACACAAAGGCTGCGGCAGGCACGCCTCGCGAAGGATGCCGACGACATCGCCAAGGCATCCGCAGGCCTGATCGCAATGCGCGCCCGCAAGTCCGACCTTTAAGGATGCCATCTTGATGGACCAGAACACCGAGTGGACATCCGGTCAGCTGCGACGCGCGATCAAGGCGGCAGGCGTGGCGCTGTGGACCTGGAACGTCGATACGGACGCGTTCACGATGGACCAGCGTGGATATGCACTATGGGATTTGGAGGTCGATGGCGTCCTGTCCTTTGAGGACCTGTCGGCCAAGGTCCATCCGGCCGACCGCGATCGTGTGAGGGCAGCGTTCTCGGCAACACGTGCCGTCGTTGGACCTTACGAGATCGACTTCAGGATCATGAGCGATGTTGAAGTTCGCTGGATCTCAGCACGCGGTCAGGGGAGCGATGAGGATATTCTGGCTCGGCAGATGACCGGCATCTTTCTCGATGTCACAGGCCGCAAGCAGGCTGAAGAAGGGCATGAGCTTCTCGCCGGAGAAATGAGCCACCGGGTCAAGAACCTGCTCGCCATCGCGTCAGGGCTGACGCAGATGACATCCCGGTCCTCGAGTTCGATCGCCGATATGACCTCACAGCTCACTCTAAGGCTAACCGCTCTCGGCCGTGCTCACGACCTTGTCCGGCCTTTACCTGGCGGGCAGGGCAAGGCCGCTCTTCTCGGTGACCTGATCACGATCTTGCTCTCCCCCTATGACGAGACGGCGGCGTTTGCTGGCCGTATTCGGGTAGCAGTTCCAAGGATGGGCGTGGGAGAGGCGGCAGCCACAGGCCTCTCGCTGGTGATCCACGAACTCGCCACGAATTCACTGAAATACGGCGCCCTGTCAGTCGGCACCGGAACACTGGATGTGTCCGGATCGGTCGAGGAGAACAATCTTATGGTGACCTGGATTGAGCAGGGCGGGCCCGAGGTTGTCTTTCCACAGGGCCCGGCCGGCTACGGTAGCAGAATGCTGGACCGTACCATGTCCGCTCACCTTGGAGGAACGATCTCCTATAACTGGACACCGGACGGAGCGCTGGTCACGCTTATCATCGATACGAGCCGGCTTGCCTCTTGACCGCTTGGAAAAGGCCTCGGCCGCAAGCCTTCGCCGGAAAACCGACGAGCTAACGCGCAGCTGTTTTGTCGTTGAACGTCTGCGCGGTCGCCTCGGTTGGCGGTCAATAAGTTAGCGTCCGCTTGTAACCGAAACATGGGTAGATGAAGCGCGCTGATCAGCGCTTTTCGACATCGACTCGAAGCGCGCAACGATCAGATCAAGGTCATACGGCTTGGAGAAAAATTGTGCCGAAGATGGCAGATCGATCTCACCGGGCGTGATGCGACCGGAGGCAACCACGATCCCTGCGTGGGGGAAGCGAGCCGCGACTTCGTGGGCAAGGTCCACACCCGTGAGAAGGCCGGGCATCTGGATATCCGTGAACAAGAAGTGAATGGTCCCGTCATCGATCTTGTCCAGGGCCTCGTCCACCGTGCCGGCTTCTATGACCTCGAACCCCGCATCCTCCAGGGCGTCTGTGACCGTCATCCGGATCAACACCTCGTCGTCCACCACGAGTACTTTGCGCATGTCCCACTCCCTGCATGTGGCCCTACAACAGACCGACGCGGTTATCGTTCCAAAAAACGCAGTGGGTATCAGACAACTGCATTGGCCTTTCCGGCTAGTGCGTTGGATTGCAGTGGCAGTGGCAGCTTTCGGTGAGTAGCACGGAGATGGCAGTATCCTTTGGTCTGCTTCGGGTGTGGGGACAATCTTTTGTAGCCGATGGGCGATCGGCGGCGCTTTCAACACCACGGCTGTGACCGAAGCGGCCACCCAGGGAAAAGACGCAAACATGTTGGTCATTGCGCTGCCGGCCGACGGCCACAAGACAGAAATGCACCCTACCGGACATCTGGACAAACGGTTGTGTTCAGCTCGCCGGCGTGGTTCGGCGCACGTACGTCGCGCGCCTTCCTGCAACGCGCAGGATCCATGTCACGAGACCGGTACCGGCTCCACGAAGCCGGTGTCCGGATCTTCTCGGCCATGTACGGACGTGAATTCGCGGCTGAGAACGATCTTCTCAACGCGCTTGATCTAGACGTAATGTCATTGGATGATTTAAAGACCCTTTGCCAAAACGGGTTTGCACCCTCGGCCGCGTGACCATCGTAAGCCTTCGATCATTGCTTCATCGTCCGGCAAACGGACCAAGCAGCTTAAGGTCGAGGCAGGGGAGGCAGGAGCGTCAACGCGCTTCTCCCGTCCCATACCCGAATTTCTCCAAGCCGCGACGCGGATGCGTCGGAGGCAAACAAGGTTGCATTCACAATGAGCAACGCGTTCCTCGCACATCTCTCCACCGAACTTGCGGGTCTGAGGTCTTCGGGTCTCTACAAGACCGAGCGGGTGATCGTTTCCAAACAGGCCGGCGAGATCGAAGTCGCATCTGGTCGCAAGGTTTTAAATTTTTGCGCCAACAATTACCTTGGCCTTGCCGACAACGCCGAACTGGTCGAAGCCGGCAAGAACGCGCTGGATCGTTACGGCTACGGCATGGCATCTGTGCGTTTCATCTGCGGGACGCAGGAAGAGCACAAGCAGCTCGAAGACCGGATTTCGAAGTTTCTGGGATTGGAGGATACGATCCTCTATTCGTCCTGCTTTGATGCCAATGGTGGATTGTTCGAGACGCTTCTCGGCGAGGAGGACGCGATCATATCGGACGCACTCAACCACGCTTCGATCATCGACGGGGTGCGCCTCTCCAAGGCGAAACGTTTCCGCTACGCCAATAACGACATGGCGGCGCTGGAGGAGGAACTGAAAAAGGCCGAAGGCAGCCGGTTCAAGATGATCGCCACAGACGGCGTGTTTTCGATGGACGGCATCATCGCCAATCTTGCGGGCGTCTGCGACCTTGCCGAGAAATATGGCGCCATGGTCATGGTCGATGACAGCCATGCCGTCGGCTTCGTCGGCAAGCACGGTCGCGGCTCGGCGGAACATTGCGGCGTCGAGGGCAGGGTGGATATCATCACCGGCACGCTCGGCAAGGCGCTTGGCGGTGCATCGGGCGGCTACACGTCCGGCAAGAAGGAAGTGGTCGACTGGCTGCGCCAGCGCTCGCGTCCCTATCTGTTTTCCAACACCCTCGCTCCCGTGATTGCGAGCGCCTCGCTGAAGGTGTTTGACCTGATCGACAATGGTGACGCATTGCGCGCCCGGCTAGAAGCCAATTCCCGCCTCTTCCGCGATGAAATGAGCAAGCTTGGGTTCACGTTGGCGGGCGAGGGGCATCCGATCATTCCCGTCATGCTCGGCGATGCGTCGCTGGCGCAGGACATGGCGGCGAGGATGCTGGAAAAGGGTGTCTACGTCGTCGGCTTCGCCTTCCCGGTCGTACCCAAAGGCCAGGCCCGTATCCGCACCCAGATGTCTGCGGCGCATAGTGAGGACGATGTGCGCCGGGCCATTGCGGCGTTCGAAGAGGTCGGCAGGGAACTGCGCGTGATCGAGTAGACGCCCGGCCCGAACCGATCCAACTCATTGACAGGAATTTTTCGATGACCAACATGATGCGCGCCCTCGTCAAGTCGAAAGCCGAAACCGGTCTCTGGATGGAGCATATCCCTGTTCCGGACCCCGGCCCCAACGACGTGCTGATCCGGGTGAAGAAGTCCGCGATATGCGGCACCGACGTTCATATCTGGAACTGGGACAGTTGGGCCCAAAAAACCATTCCGGTGCCGATGGTCGTCGGCCACGAGTTCTGCGGGGAGATCGCGCAGGTGGGCTCTGCGGTCACCAAGGTCCAGGTCGGCGCGCGCGTCTCCGGCGAGGGGCATATCGTTTGCGGCAAATGCCGCAATTGCCGCGCGGGGCGCGGACACCTTTGCCGCAACACGTTGGGCGTGGGTGTCCACCGGCCCGGATCTTTTGCCGAATTCGTCTGCATTCCCGAAGACAATGTCGTGCCGATCCCGGATGATGTGCCGGACGAGATTGCCGCGATCTTCGATCCGTTCGGCAACGCCGTGCACACCGCTCTCTCCTTCGATCTGGTCGGCGAGGACGTCCTGGTGACCGGAGCCGGTCCGATCGGCATCATGGGTGCGATGGTTGCCAAGCGCTCCGGCGCCCGCAAGGTCGTGATCACCGACATCAACCCGGTGCGCCTGGCACTTGCCGAAAAGCTCGGCATCGACCACGTCGTCGATGCGTCCAGGGAAAACCTGTCGGACGTGATGAAGCGCATCGGTATGACCGAGGGCTTCGATGTCGGTTTGGAAATGTCGGGCGCGGCCCCCGCCTTCCGCGACATGATCGACAAGATGAACAATGGCGGCAAGATTGCCATTCTCGGCATCGCGCCGACCGGGTTCGAGATCGACTGGAACAAGGTGATCTTCAAGATGCTCAATCTCAAGGGCATCTACGGGCGGGAAATGTTCGAGACCTGGTACAAGATGATCGCCTTCGTGCAGGGCGGCCTCGACCTTTCGCCTCTCATTACCCATCGCATCGGCATCGGCTCCTTCAGAGACGGGTTCGAGGCCATGCGCTCCGGCAATTCCGGAAAGGTCGTCATGGACTGGTGAAGCCAACATGAGGTCCAACAAAAAGCCGACCGATGGGGGCAATACGATGTCGATCAAGACTATAGGGCAGGCGAAGCTCTTCTGCTCAGGCCCTTTCGGATTATGACCATCTTGCCGGAACAGGGAGCAAAGGAAAACTGGAACCGTCGGATGGTCTTCCTGGCGCTTCCCATCATTCTCGCAAATCTGGCTCAGCCGATCCTGTCACTTGTCGATACGATGGTGGCGGGACATCTCCCGGGGTCTTTCTTTCTCGGCGGGGTAGCGCTGAGCGGCGTGCTGTTCAATTTCCTTTTCTGGAGTTTCAGTTTTCTGCGCATGGCAACGACCGGTCTGGTCTCCCAGGCGTGGGGTGCCAAAGATAGCACGCTCATGCGCATGCATCTGTTTCGGGCGCTGCTTATCGCCGCTGCCGGCGGTGCCGTGATCATCCTGCTGCAAAAGCCGATCATCGAGATCGGACTCGGATTCCTCGGCGGCAGTGAAGCGGTCTACCGGAGCGCGTCGGATTATGCATTCGCCAGAATCTGGTCAGCGCCTGCGACGCTCGGAAATTTTGTCCTTCTCGGCTACCTTCTCGGTTGCCAGCGCGTGATGATCTCACTGGCGCTACAAGTCGCCCTTAATATCGTCAACTTGCTCGCAACTCTCACGCTGGTTCTTGTTTTCGACTGGGGTGTCGCCGGCATAGGGGCGGGGACCGCCGTTGCCGAATGGGTGGCCTTGATCGCAGGCCTCTTCATCATCAAGCCATTCGGTGCGCATCCCGCAGTGCGGATGAAAGAGCTGCTGGACGGGTTGGCGCTTCGACGGCTGGTCGCGGTCAACCGGGACATCTTTCTGCGAAGCTTCTTCCTTCTGCTCTGTTTCGGCTGGTTTGCCCGCAGCGGTGCCAAGGAAGGCGACACGATCCTCGCCGCCAATGCCATCCTTCTCAACCTCCACGGCTTTACATCCTATGGGTTGGACGGGTTTGCGAACGCCACTGAAACCCTGGTCGGTTCAGTCATCGGCGCGCGGCAAAAAAAGGCGCTTGCCCAGGTGATCAAGGCCGCGTTTGTGTGGTCGGGGCTGGTGGCGTTTCTGTTTTCGGTCGTTTACGCCTTCGCTGGCTCATCGATCGTCTCGCTCCTCACCGATCAGGAAGATGTCCGTACCGCCGCCATTGCCCTGCTTCCCTTCCTGATCGCGTTGCCGCTCGTTTCCGTGACCAGCTTCATGCTTGATGGCATCATGATCGGAGCCATGCGTGCCCGAGATATGCGCAACAGCATGATCATCTCCACCGGCATCTTCATCGCCACCGCTTATGGTCTGCAGCAGATCTGGGGAAATGAAGGGTTGTGGACAGCGATGATGGTCCTGATGATAGCGCGTGCGGTAACGCTCGGCTTGAAACTGAAAGAGACATTTGCGCAGGTGTAGCGGCAATTTGCACAGCGTTCAAAGCGGCGAAAACGACAAGGGGCGCAGCACGGTGTGCTGTCCGTCATACCCACCGACGTACCTCAACGGATCAGCGTGACGTGGAAGCAGGGCAAGAGGACCTTCTGTCGAACCGGAAAACGGCTCGAGCAGCGCGACCGCATCAGGCGGCGCATGGCCGGTCACCAATCCTGCACAGTCAGGGGCAAACAAGGGCGTGCCTGCGGGCCGTGGGCCATGCTGCCGGTGACGGTCGGCGACGGCCGTGTCGAAAACGGGTGATCCGCGCCCAAGCGTCGCCAGATAGTTGTGCTGCTGCAACACCATCGGGAAAGCCTGGGGGATGAAGCCGTTCACCCAAGCCTCTTCATTCGAGAGGGCGGCGCGGCATGCTTCGCGTTCAGCCCAGTCCGCATAGGTCCAGAGATGGTGGATCACGTTTAGAGGGCCGGTTTCCGCCTGCCAGTAGCCGAGAAGTGGCAGGTGCCGTGTCACAAGTGGAAGCCCGAGGTCTGCAAGCAGCGCGAGGTACTCGCCGGTTGCGCCCGGCTTTAGCTGATAGGTTCGCCATTCGTGGATCATCACCGTCTCCCATCGCGTCAGTCTGGCACGCCGGACCGCCCGCGAACATGGATAAGGTCTGCAAGAGATTGGACAATTGAGCCTATCAGCTGTCGTGTCGTGCCGCCTGTTTGCGATAGGTCCCCGGAGAGATCCCGACACGCTGGGTAAAGAAGCGGTTGAAATAGGCGGGGTCGTCGAAACCGGTCATATGGGCCACCTGCGCGACGCTACTCTCGGTATAGACGAGGTAGCGCTTGGCTTCCATCAACAGCCGCTCGTAGAGCAGGTCCGACGCGGTCTTGCCGGCGCGCGCCTTGCAGGCAGCATTGAGCCGCGCCTGCGTCGTCGCCAGCTCTTTCGCGTAGAAGGTCAAGGATCGCTCCGTCCGGAAGTGGCGCTCCAAAAGGGCCCTGTAGCGCAAAAGCAGATCATAACCCCGGTCTGGCGTGGATATACCGGTCTCGTCGTGGGTGATGTTAAGCCTCAGCACGATCACGAGCAGCCGCATGTAGTGCGCCATCATCGATATGCGCCGGCCGGGTGCCGACCAGATGAATTCCCGATGCAGCCAGTGAAACGTATCGACGACGGCCGGAATGCTGACGCCGGTTCCTTCGATCGGGTAGACTGCCGGTCTCGATGCGGCCGTTTCGAGCCGCGGGTCCGAGCTTGACGCTGCCTTCAGGCAACCGAGTGCGGCCGTCACCACGTAGCCGTCAGTCCCCGGATCAAAATCGATCTGGTGAACAATTCCGGCTGGAACGACCATGATCGCAGGCGCAGGTATGAATGAGATCTGATCCTCCATGCGGATCGTTCCACCCCCCTCTCTGACGAGCAGAACCTGCATGTGGTCGGGATGGGCATGCGGACGAATTCTCCAATCGTTTGGCCCGCTGCGGTCACGCAGGGGTTCGATATGCAGGAAGTCCAGATCGACGTCGGCATCCTGATCGCCATAGAGATAGTAAAGCGGAATGCCGCCTGCGGCCAAGCTTCCCATGTGTCCTCCTCATTATCTCCCTGCCAAATAGTGCAACAATTGCGCGACGGCGTCCATTGGTCATCCCCGGTATGCGGGTTAGCAAGATCTCCATCAAACGCGACCGGGAGAAGCGGATGGAGCCGAAGAGGGAGGAGGGGCACGTCTGTGACGTGCTGGTCGTCGGATCGGGCGCGGGAGGGCTTGCCACCGCGATCACGGCGAGGAAACACGGCCTGTCCGTGATCGTGATCGAGAAGGAGCCTGTGTTCGGAGGCACGACGGCGTTTTCGGGTGGCGTGCTGTGGATACCCGGAAACCGGCACGGGAAATCGAACAACCCGAGCGATACGCGCGACGCGGCGCGCCGTTACCTCAAGGCCGAGACCGGGAACTGGTTCGACGCGCAGACGATCGACGCGTTTCTCGAGGCCGGTCCGAAAATGCTCGACTGGTTCGAACGCGAGACGGTGGTGAAATTCGTCCCCACGCTTTACCCGGACTATCACCCGACGGTGGATGGCGGCGTCGATGTCGGGCGCTCGGTGCTGGCGGCGCCTTTCGACAGCAGCGTGCTCGGCAGCGATCTTGCGCGGCTGCGGCCGCCGCTCGGCTCGATCACGTTCATGGGCATGATGTTCAACTCGTCCAATGCCGATATCAGGCATTTCTTCAACGCCACCAAATCGCTGACCTCGTTTTCCTACGTGATGAAACGCCTTGTCGCGCATGCCGGCGAGGTTGTGCGTCACGGCCGCGGCGTCCAGGTCACGAGCGGCAACGCGCTGGCAGCGCGGCTGGCCGCAGCCTGTCTCGATCTCGATATTCCGATCCTGACCGATACGCCGGCGCTACGGATGACCAAGGACGGTGGTCGTATCACCGGTGTCGAGGTCGGTGGCGCGTCACCCGGCCTTATCGTCGCCCGGCGGGGCGTAGTCCTTGCTTGCGGAGGATATGCGCAGGATCTCGCGAGGCGAGCCGGGATCTACGCCCATCTCAAGGCAGGCGGTGAGCATTTTTCGCCGGTACCGGAGGGCAATACCGGTGACGGCATCCGTCTCGGCGAGGAGGCAGGCGGCGCATTCGATGCCGAATTCGCCCAGCCGGCCGCCTGGATGCCGATCAGCCGCGTGCCGGGCAAAGGCTATTTTCCGCATCTGCTCGATCGCTACAAGCCGGGCATGATTGCCGTTCTGTCCAATGGTCGCCGATTTACCAATGAGAGCGAGAGTTACCACGATGTCGGCGCTGCCATGGTTGCGGCGGGCGAGGCGGGGGCGTGGCTGATCTGCGATCATCGGGCGATCCGCAAATATGGTCTTGGCCACGCAAAACCGGCGCCGGTGCCACTTCTGCCGTGGCTTCGCAACGGGTACCTCAAGAAAGGCAAGACACTTGCCGATCTCGCCAAGGTCTGCGGGATCGATGCGACCGGTCTGGTGGCGACCGTGGCCGAATTCAACCGGGGCGCCAGGCACGGACGGGACGAACAGTTCCATCGCGGCGAGACGACCTTCAACCGATACCTTGCCGATCCCGACCACAAGCCCAACCCTTCGGTTGCGCCTGTGGAGCAAGGGCCGTTCTACGCCGTCCGGCTGGAAATCGGCGACCTCGGAACGTTCGACGGATTGAAAACCACAGTGGAGGGCGCGGTCGTCGATCGGGATGGCCGGGTGATCGATGGCCTGTTTGCGGTTGGTAACGACCGGGCCTCGATCATGGGCGGCAATTATCCCGGTGCCGGGATCACGCTCGGCCCGGCAATGACATTCGGCTGGATTACCGGGCGCTATCTCGCAGGGATCGCACCGGCGGCCACGGGGGAGGGAGGCGCGGCATGAGATGGCTTGGACTGGAGGGAAAGACGGCCGTCATCACCGGAGCTGGAGGCGGCATCGGTCAGGGGCTGGCGCGCGCCTTCGCTGCGCAAGGTGTGCGGGTCGTGCTGCTCGACCGTGACGAGGCGCAGACGGCGTCGCTCGCTGTCGAACTGGGTATGGGGAGTCTTTCGCTTAGCTGTGATGTGTCTCGGACAGACGAAGTTGCAGCAGCGGCGGAGGCGGTCGAGGCGCAGGGAGGCGCTGATATCCTCATCAACAACGCCGGAATTCTGCGGCCCGGCCCGCTCGAAATCGTGTCCGAGGCCGACTGGTCGGCGATGCTTTCCGTCAACCTTACGGGTTATCTCGTGACCGCTCAGGCGTTCGGTCGCGGCATGATGTCCCGCGGACGGGGCGCCTTGGTGCATGTGGCTAGCATCTCGGGCAGCCACCCTCAGCCTGCAAGCGGCGCCTATTCAGCGTCGAAGGCGGCAATCCTGATGCTGTCGCGCCAGCTTGCCTACGAATGGGGACCCAAAGGCATCCGCTCGAACACGTTGAGCCCGGGACTGGTGCGAACGGCGCTTTCCGAAACCTTCTACGCCGATCCGCAGGTCAAAGCGCGACGCGAAGCCATGGTCCCCGTCGGCCGTATCGCAAGCCCCGAAGATCTGGCAGATACAGCCTTGTTTCTCGCCTCGCCGCGCGCATCCTACATCACGGGACAAGACATCCTCGTCGATGGGGGGCTGTCGCAATCGCTGATGGGACTGGTACCGAGGCCTGGTTATGCGTGAAGCCCTCGTCACCGGCGGCGCCGACGGGATCGGCCTGGCAATTGCCCAAGCGCTTGCTCAAAGCGGCCACCGCATCACCATCGCCGATATCGACGGCGATAAGGCTGCTGAGCGGGCGGCCGAATTGGGCGATGTCCATCGCGGCATGGCCTGCGATGTGACCGATGAGGCGCAGGTGGCCGCGGTCGCGGGTTCAGCTCCGTTCGATGTCCTGGTCAACAATGCCGGGATCGGCGACAGCCACCTGCCAACGCTGGAGCAGGGGATCGAGGTTTTCCGGAGGGTGCTCGATGTGCATCTGGCCGGCACGTTTCTGATGTCGCGGGAAGTGGCGCGTGGCATGGTCGCGCGGGGTGATGGCGCAATCGTTAACCTGTCCTCGATTGCAGGGCTGACCGGTCTTCCCAAGCGCAACGCCTATGGCGCTGCCAAGGCCGGGATTGTTGCAATGACACGGGCAATGGCCTGCGAGTGGGCAGGGCGGGGTGTGCGGGTCAATGCCGTTGCGCCGGCTTTCGTGCAGACCGCGTTGGTGGAAAAGCTGGCCGCCGCAGGCCGGATCGATCTGCCCACGCTTCGCCGCCGCACGCCGATCGGGCGACTGATCATGGCCGAGGAGGTGGCTGCCGCCGTCAATTTCCTAGCCTCACCAGCGGCATCGGCGATCACCGGTGTGGTGCTGCCGGTCGACGGCGGCTGGACCGCGTTCGGTGATTTCGGCGACGCGTCCCCTTGAGAACGCTTCGCCGAAAAGGTTATGCGATCGCGAGGATCAATCAGGCGGCATCCTCGATGTGACCGCCGAGGAAGAGCTGGCCCACACGCGGGTCATTGAGCAGCTTGTCCGACCTGTCGAACATCCGCGTCTGGCCGAGTTCCAGGACCAGACCATAATCGGACATGGCGAGCGCCGCCTTGGCATTCTGTTCGACCATCAGGATCGTTACGCTCTGGTCGCGCAGGCGGGTCAGCGTCTGGAACACTTCCTGCACGAGATTGGGCGACAGGCCGATTGACGGTTCGTCGATCAGGATCAGCTTCGGATCGAGCAGCAGCGCGCGGGCGATCTCAAGCTGTTTCTGCTGGCCGCCGGAGAGCTCGATCGCCTTCTGGTCCTTGCGCTGGCGCAGCATCGGGAACTGGTCCATCACCTGTTCCATCCGCATTTTCACCCGCGCCTGATCCTTGGCGGTAATGCCGCCGAGTTCGAGATTGTGCAGCACGGACAGTTGCGGCACGACATTGCGGCCCTGCGGCACGTAGGTAACGCCACGGGCAATCATGTCGGCCGGGCGCTTTCGCGTCACGTCCTCGCCTTCCAGGTGGATGGAGCCGGAATTGATGTTGAGCAGTCCGAAGATCGCCTTGAACACTGTGGACTTGCCCGCGCCGTTCGGACCGATCACTGTGGTGATGGACGCCTTCGGTATGCTGAAAGACGTCCCGTTGAGGATTGTGATACGGCCGTAACCGCCATTGAGGTTTTTCACTTCCAGCATGTCAGCCTCCGAGATACGCGTCGATGACCAATTGGTTCGCCCGGATTTCATCCGGTGTCCCCTCGGCGATGATCTCGCCCTGCGCCAGCACGATGACGCGGGTGCAGAGCGACATGACGAATTCCATATTGTGTTCGATCACCACGAAGGTTGTGCCGTGTTCGCGGTTGTAGGTGATCAGCCGGTCCTTGAGGTGCCCAAGCATGGTCAGGTTGACGCCGCCCGCCGGCTCGTCGAGCAGCACGATCCCGGGCCCTGCCATGAAGGCCATGGCCGCATCGACCAGCTTTTGCTGGCCATAGGAGAGCGAGCCCGCCGGCGTATCGCGGTAAGGCGTCAACCGGAAGAACTCGATCAGCTGTTCGGCCTTCGTCGTCAGTCCCGCATCCGATTTGCCGAACAGGCGCGACAGCATCGAGCCTTCATGTTCCTGGCCTGCCACAATGATATTGTCGAGCACCGTCATGTTGGGGAAGACCGAAAGCTGCTGGAAGGTGCGGCCGACACCCATCAGAGACAGGTCGGCAGGCCTTACGCCGTCGGTGGACTTGCCGTTGATCTGGCAGTGACCCTCGGTCGGCTTCGACTGGCCGAGAATGCAGTTGAACAGCGTCGATTTGCCAGATCCGTTCGGGCCAATCAAACCAAGAATTTCGCCTTTGTGCACGTCGAAGCTGACCTGGTGGACGGCACGGATGCCGCCGAACCGTTTCGAGATGTTGTGAACCGAAAGAATGACCTCCTGGGCCGCCGCATTCATAGCTGGACTCCCTGTTTGAGATCGCGGCGGGCCTCATGCTTGGGCCGGAACCTTTCCGCGAGTTTCTTGCCGGCCCCGATCAGGCCGGTTGGCGAAAACACCATCAGGACGATCACCAGCGTCGAGTAGATGATCAGGTAATAGCCTTCCGTGAAGCGCAGCAGTTCCGGCAGGAGAATCACCACGGCGGCACCCAGCATCGGGCCGAAGAAGAAGCCCGAACCGCCGACCACCACCATCAGCAGGATTTTCAGGGAATGGATCAGTGCAAAGCTGCTGGGCTCGATGAACTGCACCAGCGGTGCCTGCAGCGCGCCGGCAAGACCGCCGAACGCAGAGCCGATGGCAAAGGCGAGCAGTGTCTGGCGTCGAACCTTAAGGCCGAGGCTTTCGGCGCGGATTGGATTTTCCCGCAGCGCCCTGAAGGCTCGCCCCCAGGGAGAGCGCAGGATCCACCACATGGCGCCGGCGGAAACGATGAAACACACCAGCGTGAAATAGTAAAAGGCGATGTTGCTGTCGGTGGTGATACCGAAAAACGACGGCCGAGGCATGCCCACAAGGCCGAACGACCCGCCGGTTATCTCTTCCTCGTTGCGCAGCACGAGGAACAACAGCGTGTTGAAGGCAAGCGTGACGAAGGCGAGGAAGTGGTGCTGAACCCGCAGCGCGGGGTAGCCGAGCAGCAAGCCGACCGCGAAGCTTGCTGCGATCGACACGATCACGGCCAGTCCCCAGTGAATGCCGTTGAGTGTCATCAGCGCGGTGATGTAGGCGCCGATGCCCATGAAGGCGGCCTGCGCCAGGCTGACTTGGCCGGCATAACCGAGCGTCAGGTTGAGACCCATGGCGGTGATCGAGAAAATCAGCCACGAGGCCAGCGTGTAGACAATGTAGTTGCCCTGGCCGATCGGAGCGGCGACGAGGGCAGCAATACCCAGCAGAAGCAGAAACGGTTTCAGGCGGATCATACGGTTCTCCCTTCCGAGGTGCCGAGCAGGCCCTGCGGACGCAAGAGGATGATGGCGATCAGCAGCAGAAGCGGCATGGCCGAGCGGTACTGGGCGGAGATGTAAACGGCTGACAGATTGTCGATCACGCCAATCAGCAGACCGCCGACCAGAGCGCCACGGATCTGGTTGAACCCGCCGACGATGGCGGCGATGAAAGCGACGAGGCCGAGCGTTTCACCATTGGAAAACTTGGCAAGATAGATCGGCGAGATCAGCACAGAGGCCACGGTGGCAAGGCCGGCATTGATCAGAAATGTATAGAGCACCATGCGCTTGACGTTGACGCCGAGGATCTCGGCGACCGCCGGATTCTGGGCGCTGGCCTGCATGCATCGGCCGGTCCGTGTTCGGTTGAGAAACAGCTGCAGGCTGCCGATCGCGAGCATCGAGACAACGAGATTGCCGATATCCTGCATAGAAACGCTGGCGCCAGCGATCTCGTAGACCGTCTGCGGAAAGATCGCAGGGAAGGGCTGTGCGGTGGCGCCGTAAAATTCCTTGACGCTTTCCTTCATCAGGAGGCCGAGCGAAATGGTGGCGATGACCAGCGGCAGCGTTCCGTGCGGCAGCATCGGTTCCACGATCAGCCGCTTGAAGGCGACACCCAGAATGAGAAGAGACAGGGCGAGCGCCAGCGCCACGGACGGCCATAGCGGCAGGCCAAACACTGTCATACCAACCAGCACGAAAAACGCTGGCAGCATGACGAACTCGCCCTGGGCAAAGTTGATGGTTTGCGATGCCTGCCACAACAGGGTGAAGCCGACTGCCGCAAGCGCGTAGATGGAGCCGGCGGCGAGACCGGAGACAATAATCTGGATAAACTCGGCCATGGGGTCGTCCTCACGGGCTGGTAATCGGCGTGACGTGCAGGATTGATGACGACGTGCCGGCGGCGCGAACCGCCGGCACTTGTCTCGTCATGCGATCAGCATCAGTTCGGCGGCAGCACCGCCTGGACAACCTGTTTGCCGTTCTCGACTTTCACGACAAAGCTTTCGCGCGACATCTCGCCGGTGTCGTCCCAACTCACATCCATCAGGACGCCGGGATGCTCCTTGGCTGTCAGCTTGAGACCGTGCAGCTTTTCCGCGATGGCCTTGCTGTCCGGCTTGCCGACCATTTCCGTGACGTATTTCAGCGTCCAGGCGGCGGTGTAGCCTTTGATTGCATTGTGGTCGGGCGTGTACTTGAACTTCGTCTTGAAGCGCTCGACCATTTCCTTGACGGCGGGGATATCGGCATCGGGCGTCAGGCCGACATGGCCCATAGCGCCGTTGGCCGCATCGCCGGCAAGTTCGATGACCTTGTGGCCGATCAGAGTAGTTTCGCCGAGAAGGGGTTTGTTCAGGCCTTGCTTGCGGGCTTCGCGCAGGAAGCGGGCGCTTTCTTCCTCGGTGTAATAGATGAAGAAGGCTTCGGCCGTGGAGCCCTTCAGCTTCAGCACGTCGGCGGAAAAGTCAGCCTGCGCCTGCTCGGACGGCACATCGACGACGATCTCGATATTGGCAGCCTTCATCGCATCGACGAAAGCCTTGTGGCCGCCCTTGCCGAATTCGGTATTGGCCCAGGCGACGCCGACCTTTTTCAGGCCCATCGTCTCGGACATGTATTTGGCAAGTTTCGGCACGCCCTTCTGCGAGCCGAAGGCGGTGCGGAAGATGTAGGGGTTTTTCATGGCAACGATGGACGGAGCCTCGGAGCCGGTGAACTGCGGAATGCCGGCCTGACGCGCGACCAGCATGTTGACCACGGTTGATGACGAGAACACCGTTCCCATGATCGCGTAGATACCGTCGTCAATTCCCTTCTGGACCATGGCGCGCGAAACCTGTGGGTCGGTCTGGCTGTCATATTCCAGAACCTTGACCGGCTCCTTGAGAATGCCGCCCTGGGCATTGATTTCCTCAAAGCCCATCTTCACGCCATCGCGGAAGTTGGTGCCGGCCGCGGCGCCGGGTCCGGACAACTCGACGATCGAGCCGACCTTCAGTTCAGCAAGCGCCGGCATTGCGCCGAGCGCCAGTACCATTGCAGTCGTGGTGATAAGTTGTCTGATCATGACCTTCCTCCTTGGCTGATCGATATTTCCGTCCCGGCGGCCAGGTCTCCTCCCTTGTCGCCGTATCCTCATGCCCGGGCGTAGACCCGGGCCTGCGGTGTCTCCGTCTCGATCGCCTAGGCGTCGATCGTGCGTGTCCCCATCAACAGATCGGCCAGCAGCACGGCCTGGGCGTCGAACATGCCTGACCCCGACATGGTGCCGCAGCCCTTGTCGCGGGCAGCAGCAATCAGCGGCGGCACGGCCGGCCGCGTCACGACGTCCGAGACGAACTGGTCTGCGGTCAGAAGATCCGTCTGCACCGGCAGGGGATCGGTCTCACGCATGCCAAGTGGCGTGGCATTGGCGACCAGTGCAAAACCGCGTGGATCTGTTGAGCCTATCCGCGCACGACCCGGAAATGCCTTGTTCAACTGCGCGATCAACGCATCGCGTTTGTGCGTGTCGAGATCGTGCAGGGCCAGTTCCGAGGCGCCGCGTGCCAGGATTTCGTAGGCGATGGCCGCTCCGGCGCCGCCGGTACCCACCAGAAGCGCAGACTTGCCGGCGATCTCGAAGCCTTGGGCCGCGACACCGTCAAGGCAGCCGTGTCCGTCGGTTGCGTCGCCCACCCAGTCGTCGCCATCGCGGATCATGATGTTGACGGCGCCGGATGCCTTTGCGCGGGCCGATATGCGGGCGCAGAATTCGAGGCAGGGGACTTTGTGCGGTACCGTGACAATGATGCCCGCGACATTGCGCATGCTCTTTGCCTGCGACAGCCAGCCGGCCAGGTCTTCGGGGAGAATATGGACCGGTGCGACGATGCCGTTAAAGCCGCGATCGGCCATGATCTGGCTGAGCGAAGCGGGCGATTTCACCTGTCCGATCGGATGGCCGATGATCGGGAAGAGCTTGGTCTCCCCATCGACCTTTATATGTATACTCACGCCTTCCTCCCCTCGGCATGCGATCCGACCCTTGTCCGGTCGTTCTCAAGCTCGACAAAAACATAGGCCCCGTCATCGGCAAATGGACGATGGGGGCGAAACGTTGGACTATTCAACACCGGCGGTCTCCTTCAGTTCGGCCAAGGCCCGGGCGATGCCGTTGCTGACGGTCGTGACAGGCTGATTGCCGAGGATGTGCGGCACCGGGTCCGACGCCAAATCGGCGGGAATACGCAAGGGCGGTCCGCTGATCCGGATCTCGTTCCAGCCGGACTGGTGACTGAGTTCGGCGACAAAATCGGTCATCTCCACCGTATCGCCGACTATTGTCAGAACGGTCGCTCCTTCCAGCGGCACTGTCATCGCGGTCGAAAGGATCCGGGCCACGTCGTCGACGTAAACGAAGCCGACGCGGCCGGAAAAACGGATTTCAGCCGGTTCGCGGCGCACGGCTGCTCCAAGCGCGATCGACGGACCAGCCGCGATGCCAGCGCTTTCGCCGGGGCCGTAGACGATGTAGGGGCGAAGGCCGAGGCTCGGGATGCCGTGGTCGAGCAGATAGGCCCGCGCCATGCCTTCGACCGCAAGCTTTGTCGCCCCATAGACCGTCATCGGCCTCGGATTGACGGCATCGTCGAGTCCGAACACGCCGGCCGAACTCAGATAGGCAATCGGTAGGCGCTTTGCCTTTGCCGCCTCGAACACGTTGATGCTGCCTAGAAGATTGACGCGCGTGCCGAGCGCCGGGCTGCGGGCACAATCGACCGTCATCAGGCCGACGAGATGGACAATTCCGTTGCATCCATCGGCAGCTTTCGCCACCGCGGCGGCATCGGTGATGTCGCCCGAGACGATCTCAACGCCATCCATGACGGATAGTCGTTCCGGCTTGGGAGCTAGGTCAAAGATCCGGACCCGGTGCCCGGCCGCCTGCAATGCCCTGACGGTTCGCAGGCCGACGAAGCCGGTTCCGCCGGTCACAAGGACGAGGCTCATGCAGCTTTCCCCTTGCGAGCAGCGACGGCGCGGCGGGCTGCATGACGGGCGGCGATGGCCCCGAACACGATAGCCGGGCCAACCGTGATGCCTGGGCCGGGATAGACCCCGCCCATGATCGACTGCAAATCGTTGCCGCAGGCGTAAAGGCCTGAGATCGCCGATCCGTCGCGCCGCAGAAGCTGGGCATTTTCGTCGCCGACCAGGCCTATGGCCGAGCCGATATCGCCAGGCCAGAGTTTGACGGCATAATAGGGAGCCGTCTCGAGCGGCCCGAGCGTCGGATTGGGCCCATGCGTCGGATCGCCATTGGCCTTTTCGTAGACGGTGGTGCCGCGGGCGAAATCGGCGTCCGTGCCGCTCCTCGCATAGGCGTTCATCCTGGCCACGCTGTCGTTCAGGCCGGCAGCGTCGATGCCGAGCTTTCCTGCCAGTTCATCGAGCGTTGCAGCCTCGGTCAGGTAGCCATCGGCAAGATAGGGGGCAATGTTCGCACCGCCGGGCCGTATCATCCCCATGCCGTATTTCTTCAGCGCCGCAGCGTCGGCAATCAGATAGGTGGGCACATGGCTGCCGTCCTTGTTCGCCGCATACATGGCCGACACGAACAGGTGGTAGCTGGTGCTTTCGTTGACAAAGCGACGACCGTCGCGGCCAACCGAGATGATGCCGGGTTTGGAACGGTCGAAGACGAAATGCGGAAAAACCGCGATCGAGCCATCGGCGCGCTTGCGATGCGAGACCGGCGCCCAGAAGCACGGCTGCGCCGCCGTGTCGCCGTGATAGGCGCCCGCGTTAAAGGCGAGATCATGCAGCGTGCCCGTATGACCGGGTGCCGACGGGCTAAATTCGGGCAGTGGTTGCGGCAACTTGTCTGCACGCATGGTCGGGTGACGGGCAAAGCCGCCGGAGGCGAGGATCAAACCGCCCGTGACGTGAATCTGCCGTTCGGTATCCTTCTGACGGAGTGTCACGCCTGTTACGCCGTGAGGCCCGGTCGTGAACGCCAATGCCTCGGTTTCGGTGAGGATGGCGACCCCAAGCTTGCGCGCGGCAAGCAGCATCCTGCCGATGAGAGCATTGCCCATCACCAGCCGCGTTCCGCGGCCATGGCGGATCTTGTCCAGGTAGTAATGTCCGATCAGTCGAGCCGAGTAAGCGGTCGACTTCGCCGATTTGCCGATTTTCATCAGATGGGCGATGTCGTCACGGTCCACCATGAGGCCGCCGAGAATAGTAAATTCCGGGATGGGCGGACGGATGAGATGCAGGTCTTTCCCGAGCGCCGATGCATCGAACGGCAAAGGTTCGAGAGCCCGCCCGAAGGACGTGGCGCCCTCCAGCTCGTAAAGATAGTCGGGGTGAAAAGGGCGCGCACGGAATTTGACGTCCGTTTTGTCTTCCAGCGCATCGACCACACCTGTGCCGGCTGCAACAAACGCATCACGCACGGATTTGGAGCTGTGGTTGCCGACAGAGCGATCGAGAAAGCCTGAAACCTTATCGCGGCTGTCGTCGGCACCCATGGCCTGCGCGTGACGGGTAAGCGGGATCCACGTGGTCGCGGCGGAATAGGAGGTCGTGCCGCCGAGATATTCGGTGCGCTCGACCAAAAGGACACGTGCGCCTTCCATTGCGGCAAAGATGGCGGCAGACATGCCTCCTGCGCCAGCTCCCAGTACGACGACATCGTAATCCGGCCCGACCTCCGTCAGTGCATGTTGCATGTGGCAATCCTCCCAAAAGACGAGACAGACCAATCTTCTATGGCCACCATCACAAATAATGGAATGACATTCAAGAATAAAAACCAGTTCCATTTTTGTTATTCGTCTGATACCTCACATTCGATCGGGGAGGATTTGGATGGGACGTGTAATCGACATTGCGGTAATTGGTGCCGGTGCCATCGGCGGTACGCATATCGATACGCTGGCCGGAATGCCCCGTTTTCGCCTGACTTCGATCGTCGACCCGATGCCGGCGGGAGCTGTTCTCGCTGCCTCGCTCGGCATTCCCTGTCTTCCGTCCGCAGAGGCGTTGATCGATTCGGGTCTCGCTCGCGCGGCGATCGTTGCTACGCCGAACGAGACGCATCTCCCCGTATCCGAAGCTTTGTTGCGGGCCGGTATTCCTGTGCTTCTGGAAAAGCCGGTCGCCGAAAGCCTGGCTTCGGCGCTGAGGCTGATCGCGATTGCCGACGAGACCGGTCTGCCGCTTCTGATTGGCCATCACCGCCGCCATAACCCGATCATCCGCGCAGCCCATGCGGCGGTCCATGCCGGCCGGATTGGCGATCTGGTGATGGCGACCGTGACCTGTTCGCTGGCCAAGCCGGCCGGATACTTCGAGGCCGCGTGGCGCAGAACTCCGGGAGCCGGCGGGCCACTGCTGATCAACATGGTCCATGAAATCGATCTGCTGCGGCATTTCTTCGGCGAGATTGCGCAGGTCCAGGCGATCGCCAGCCATGCGCGCCGCGGGTTCGCCGTCGAGGATACGGCGGCGGTCAATCTCTCCTTCGTCGATGGCGGGATCGCGACCCTGTGCATATCCGATGCAGCGGTCGGCCCCTGGGCCTGGGACCTGACAGCGGCCGAAAATCCGGCACGCTTTCCGGCTCATCCGGTAACCGCCCATCATTTTGCCGGCAGCAAAGCTGGCCTCTCGCTGCCCGATCTGACGCTCTGGGAACCGAAGGGCGAGCCGGACTGGACTAAAGAATTGCGGCCGACCGTACTCGATGTCATCCAGGCCGACCCCTACGAGCGGCAGCTTTCCCATTTTGCCGATCTGATCGACGGGTCAGGCACGCCGATCGTGTCAGTGCGGGACGCGACGGCCAACCTGATCGTGCTCGATGCGATCCGCGCGGCAGCCGATACCGGACAGTCCGTCACAGTTGACCTTTCACCGCTCGAAAGCCTTAGTGGAACCGTGTTCAACAACGGAATGGGTCCATGAGCAGCGTTCTCGGAAAATCCCTCGCCATCATCGAACTGCTGGTCAATCATCCGGCCGGCCTCACCGTGTCGGCGATCGCCAGCGAAATCGATCAGCCGGCAAGCGGCGTACACCGGACTTTGCAGGAGCTCGCGCGGCTCGGTTACGTGCGCCAGGCGCAGGCGCAGGGCGATTACGCCCTGACTATCAAGCTGCCGGCCATGGGCGTCGGGTTTCTCGGCCGTGCCGGCATTACGGATGTGGCGCAGCCGGTGCTCGACGAACTGGCAGCCCATTCCGGCGAGTTGATCCGGCTTTCGGTCATCGATGGCGACCGCTTGACCTGGGTGGCGGTGGCGCAGGGGGCAACACGTGGCCTCCGTTACGATCCGGGCCAGGAACAGGGCGTGGTCGTGCATCTGGCGAGTTCCGCCGGCGGTAAGGCGTGGCTTTCGTCGATGAGTGATGAAGAGGCGCTGTCGCTTGTCTCCGGCCAAGGGCTTTTGCGACAGGCGGAAGGCACGGGACCGAACGCCCCGCGCAGCCTTACGCTCCTGTTGGAACAACTGGCTCAGGCCCGCGCGCTCGGTTACGCGACGGCGGTGGATAGCTATATCGCCGGCATGGCGGCGATGGCCGTTCCGGTCCGGTATCACGGCCATGGTCAGGTGCTCGGATGTCTCTCGATCGCCGGCCCGGCCGTGCGGATGACCGCGGAGCGGATGGCGGTGCTCGCACCCCGGCTCCAGGCCGCGGCCATCGAACTTGGCGAGGCAGCCTCGGGATCGCAATATTTTCAGGCAGTCGTGAAGGCGGTTGAGCCGGCCAGCGGAATGGAACGAAAGACCGCGTAGCAACGCGCCGTTCCACTGTCTTGTCCGGGCATGTACGTAAGGCGGGGATGGATGGAACGGCAATCTGTGATTACCATGACCTGTGATGTTCTCGTCATCGGTTCCGGCGCTGCCGGGCTCGCGGCGGCGGTGACGGCAGCGCACTACGGCTGCAAGGTCATCGTCGCTGAAAAGGCTTCTGTTTTCGGCGGCACATCAGCCTGGTCGGGCGGCTGGCTCTGGATACCCCGCAATCCTCTGGCGCGGGCCGCCGGAATAGACGAACCACCGGAGGGGCCCCGCGGATACCTGCGCAGCGAACTCGGCAACCGTTACGGTGATCCGCGCGTCGCGGCCTTCCTGGACAATGGTCCGGAAATGGTTTCCTTCTTCCAAGATCATACGGAGGTCCGCTGGGTGGACGGCAATCGCGTGCCGGATTTCCACGACACGCCCGGTGCTCTGATGGGTGGCCGGTCGGTGACGGCAGCTCCGTATGACGGGCGGCGGCTCGGGCCATGGATCGACAAGCTTCGCCCGCCGCTCGACGTCGCCAGCCTCTGGGGCATGGGGCTCGCAAGCGGTGCCGACATCGGACATTTCTTCAAGGCAACCCGCAAGCCGCGTTCGGGGCTCTACGCAGCGGGCCGTCTCGTCCGGCATCTCCGCGATCTTGCCCTGCACCGCCGCGGCATGCATCTCGTCAACGGCAATGCTCTTGTTGCACGCTTGTTGCGATCAGCGCTCGATCTCGGCGTGTCGATGATGGAACAGGCGCCGGTAAAAGAGCTGTTGCGGAATGGCGATCGGGTCGTCGGCGCGCGGCTGGGCACCGACGGTGGCGATACGATCGTTCATGCGGCGCGGGGCGTCGTGCTGGCGACCGGTGGTTTTCCGCATGACCGCGACCGTCTGACTGCGCTTGCCGGATCGGCCGGCGGCGGCGAGGGGCATTTTTCGGCCGCACCCAGCAGCAATACGGGCGACGGATTGCGGCTGGGGGAAACCGTCGGCGCCACCGTTTCCGCAGATCTCGCATCGGCCATGGCGTTGGCGCCGGTGTCGCTGGTGACACGGCCGGATGGCAGCGTTGCCCATTTCCCGCATCTGATCGAACGCGCCAAACCCGGCATCATCGCCGTCAACGCGTCGGGCAGACGGTTCGTCAACGAGGCGGACAGTTATCACGACTTCACCAAGGCGCTGCTCGATGCGACGCCGCAGGCAAGCCCGCCCGTTGCCTGGCTGATTGCCGACCACAAGGCACAGCGGCGCTGGGGCCTTGGATGGGCAAAGCCGTTTCCGTTTCCTCTCGGCCCCGCGATCCGTTCCGGCTACCTCAAGAGAGGTCGAACGCTGGCCGAGCTTGCCGCGGTCTGCGGCATTCCCGAAGCAGCTCTCACAGACACGGTCGCGACTTTCAATCGACATGCCGAGCGTGGCGAAGACCCCGAATTCGGGCGTGGCCGGTCCGCCTACAACCGGGTCCAGGGCGATGCCGACCACGCGCCCAATCCATCGCTTGCCCCGCTTACTCATGGGCCGTTTTACGCGGTGAAAATCGTGCCCGGATCGCTCGGAAGCTTCGCCGGCCTACGCACCGATCCGCAGGCGCGGGTTCTGGACGCGGGCGGCGAGGCAATCCCCGGTCTGTTTGCTGTCGGCAACGACATGACGTCGATCATGGGCGGCAATTACCCGTCCGGCGGCATCACACTCGGTCCGGGCATGACGTTCGGATACATCGCCGGTCGGGTTCTGTCCGGCCAGCCCGTCACGGTATCCGAGACAATTTCACAGGAGGAAATGGAATGAGCCTTTATGAACTTGCGACGCTCGACACGGTGATCTTCGGCGCTGGCAAGGCAACGCCTGGGATCGAAGCCTGGGTTGCCGCAGGCGAGGGGCGCCTCTGCGGAGCCTGGGGCACCGATATCGGCTCGCTGAACCGTATCTTCCTGCTGCGCGCCTTCGACAGTCTCGATAGTCTCTACGGCGAGCGCGAGCGGGCGTTGCGTAGCGACAACCCCTTCGGCTGCGTCGAGCAACTGGTTTCGCTCAGCATGGAAAGCTACCGCGCGCTGGAATTCCTGGCCCCCATCAAGGCCGGCACGTTCGGTCCGATCTATGAGTTCCGCACCTATCACACCCGGATCAACGGCATCACGCCGACCGCGGAAAAATGGGCCGATGCGGTGCCCGGGCGCGAGGCCTATTCGAAGCTCACCGTTGCCATGTATGGGCTCGACGGCAGGCCGCGGCTCACCCAGATCTGGCCCTATGCCAGCCTTGCCGCCCGCACCGACGCCCGCGGAAAATCGGTCGCCGACGGCAAGTGGCCACCGAAGGGCGGTCCCGACTGGCTGACACCTGAAATGACCAGCCAGATCGCCATGCCGCTACCCTTCTCGCCGCTGAAGTGAAGGCACTGATCGGGCAGGCCATCATCGCGACGGCCTGGTACGAGACGTCTGGACGTCATCCTACGGCTCTCCGTGTCCGGCGAGCGTTGCTTTTCTCCGTGAAGGTGGACCGGCATTAGTCCTATAGATTGGCCGTATAATCCATTGTTCAAACGCCTGCGGGTGCGCTTAAAGAGACCCCAAGATCTACGGAGGATTTCATGCGCACCCAAGTCGCCATCATCGGTTCTGGCCCTTCGGGTCTCTTGCTTGGCCAATTGCTGACCAATGCCGGTATCGAAAACGTCATTCTCGACAGGGTGAGCAAGGACTACATCCTTGGCCGGGTGCGGGCGGGCGTGCTGGAGGAAGGCATGGTCAGCATGATGGAGCGTGCCGGTGCGGCGGACAGGATGCACAGGGACGGCCTCCCACATGACGGGTTCTCGCTTGCCTTCGACGGCCGCGACCACCGCATAGACCTGTTCGGGCTAACAGGAAAACGCGTGCTGGTTTACGGCCAGACCGAAGTCACCCGCGACCTGATGGATCAGCGCGAAGCCTCCGGCGCAACCACGATCTATAGTGCCGAAAACGTAGCGCCGCATGACTTCGATGGAACGAACCCGTACGTGACATTCGAAAAAGAGGGCGTCAGCCACCGGATCGACTGCGATTTCATCGCCGGCTGCGACGGTTACCACGGCATCAGCCGTAAATCGGTGCCGGAGCACAGTCTCACGACGTTCGAACGGGTCTATCCGTTCGGCTGGCTCGGGATCCTGGCGGATGTGCCGCCGGTCAGCCACGAACTGATCTACGCCAATCACAGCCGCGGTTTCGCACTGTGTTCGATGCGCTCGGCCAGCCGCAGCCGCTACTATATCCAGTGCGGACTGGACGAGAAGATCGAGGATTGGTCGGATGAGCGCTTCTACGACGAACTGCGTCGGCGGCTGCCGGCGGAGCATGCGGAAAGCATGGTCGTCGGCCCCTCATTCGAAAAATCGATCGCGCCGTTGCGGTCCTTCGTTGCCGAGCCGATGCGGATCGGCCGCCTGTTCCTGGTCGGCGATGCCGCCCATATCGTGCCCCCGACCGGCGCCAAGGGGTTGAACCTTGCAACCAGTGACGTGTTCTACCTGTTCGAAGGTCTGCAGGAGTATTTCTCAGAGAAATCAGCCGCGGCAATCGACGCCTATTCGATGCGAGCCCTCAAACGGGTATGGGGCGCCGTGCGCTTCTCCTGGTCGATGACGACGATGATGCACCGCTTTCCCGAAGCCGGCGAGTTTGACCGGAAAATCCAGGAAGCGGAACTCAATTACCTCGTAGGCTCGAAGGCTGCCGCAACAGCACTCGCCGAAAACTATGTCGGCATTCCCTATTAGGCTCCGTCGGAAAGAGTTGTAGGCCGAAGCTGCGGAGCGGCCGCCATACACGCCGATCGCGATCATTGCCCATCGCAAACGTGATAATATGTTGTATTCGTCGACATGCGTCATACACTTGGCAGGATGGTTGGGCGTTCCTGATCGTCGGCATCCGCAATATCGGTTGTGTGTCCCACTGAATATTTTATGTTGAAGTGACAGCAGACGAGAACGATCGATTGGTAGATACGCACGACAGTCCTTTCACCACTCAGAAATCGGTACATCGGCGGAAAGCGTGCAGCGCTTGTGCCAACTGCGATGTGCGCACAATGGCTGTTTGTGCTGCGTTGGCTGACGAGGAACTTTCCGAACTCGACAAGATCATGACCTCTCGGCATCTTGCTCCCAACGAGATGCTTGTGAGTGAAGGCGACCCTTTGCATCGGACCTACAGCCTTACTGCAGGCATGTTGCGACTATCGATCGCGCTCCCCGATGGACGCCGCCAGATCACCGGCTTTCTGCTGCCGGGCGACTATCTTGGCCTGGCGGATGAGGACGTCCATTCCTCCACGGCGGAAGCGATTGGTTCAGTCCAGCTCTGTTCGTTCTCGACGCGCGAAATGCATGCGCTGATGGAACGCTACCCCAAGCTGAAGGACCGGCTGCATTCCTTTACCCGCTCGGCGCTTCGCCAGGCCCGTGATAATCAGATGATCCTCGGGCGCCTGGCGCCGGTCGAAAAGCTTGCGAGCTTTCTTCTGGCGCTGTCTGCAAGGGCTGCGGAGCATAAGCTTTCCGCCAATCCTCTGTCACTGCCAATGTCGCGGACCGACATAGCGGACTATCTTGGGCTGACGATCGAAACCGTCAGCCGCTCCTTCACCAAGCTGCGCAATACTGGCATGATCCGGCTGCCCGATCCGCAAACCGTCGAACTGATCGACATGTCCGCGCTTGAGGCCGTTGCAGGCATCAACGTTCACTGATCTTCGCGCAGACGTCCGTCCGTCAGATGGAGGATGCGGTCAACGATCCCGACCGGCAAGTACGCATGGCTGATGAGGAGGACGGTTCGTCCCACCGTCGCGTTCCTGAGATCACTGAAGAACGAGAGTTCGGTTTCCCGGTCGAGACCGCTGGTCGGCTCATCGAGAACGAGGATCTCCGCCTTGGACAGAAGTGTTCGGGCGAGGCAAAGCCGCCGCGCCTGTCCAACGGAGAGTGTATGACCGGCTTCTCCGACCGGCGTTTCCAGACGGGAAGGCAGACTGCGCACAAAGTCGGCGAGACGCGCCTTGCCGAGAGCGAACCAGCATTCGTCATCGCTCGCTCCGTTGCAGCCGATCCTCAGATTGCCACCGATCGTGCCGATGAAGACCGGCGCGTTCTGTTCGAGCAGGGCGATCCTGGCGTGAAGATCGGACTGCGCGATGTCGCGGATATCCGTACCCGCAACGCGCACGGCTCCCGCGATGGGATCAGCGAGGCGCAGGAGAAGGGCGCCGAGTGTGGATTTTCCGGCGCCGCTTTCCCCCATGATGGCGACGCTGCTTCCGGCGTTCACCGTCAGATCGAGGTTCCGTAGGACAGGCCGCCGCGGATTGTAGCCGAAGGTCAGGCCTTCGATTGAGATACTTCCCCCGGCGGGAAGGGCTGCCGGGTGGAGCGTATCGACGACAACAGGTGGTGTCTCCGCCAGTCTCCTCAGTCGCTCCGCCGCGGCGATCGCGCTACCGAACTTTGCGACCTGACGGGTGACGGCCGCCGTTGCCTCGAAGCTCCCGAGCGAGGCGAGAAGAAGGCCGACGAGAATAGGGCCGCTGATCAGGCCACGTTCCAGAGCCGTCAGCCCGGTCAGCAATGTGCCGACGACTGCAAGTCCTCCGAGGACGGCGATTGCTGTTGACGCCGATGCCGAGGCACGGGCGAGACGCAGCCTCGTCCTTGAAAGATCTGCAGCGATTGCATCGGAGCGTGCCCGCATCCGATCGGCAGCACCGAATGCAATCAGATCGGCGTGGCCGTCGACCATGTCGAACGCCGCCACACGCAGTTCGGTCGAGAGGTCTATGATCCGGGCGCCCAGCCGGCGCGTTCCGCTTGAAAGCAGAATCGGAACGACAAACAGAGCTGTCGCCATGAAGACCGCATATAGGACTGCAGCTGCCGGCAGCATGACGGACAGGAAAACGGTCACTGCCGTTGCTGTGAGTACACCCGTCACGAGCGGACCGGCTGCAACGATGAACACACTGTCGAGCGCATCCACGTCTGCCGTTAGCCGTGAAACCGCATCGCCCTTGCGGAGCGTCTGGCTGGCTTGGTGCACGCCGGGACCGAGGCGTCTGAACAGCCATTCTCTGATGTCGGCCAGCACTCGAAGCGTCGTGTCGTGACCGACGAGCTTTTCGCCGTAGCGCGACAGAATACGCAGCATCGACAGGCCGCGGACGGCAGCCGATGGGCCGAATAGGTTAAAGCTCATGGCAGCCGTGGTCAGGAATGCCGCGGTCAGGAACCAGCCGGACAGGCCCAGCAGAGCAACGCCCGCGAGAAGCGTCGCAAGCGAGAGGCCAAGGGCAATGGCGAAGCCTGCCAGATGCCGCCGAAACAGCGGGTGGAAAGACAGGAGCGCTCTCATGCGGCAAACTCCCGACCAGAGGAAACGACAGACAGGGTCGGCTTCATTGGCAAGAGATGTCCGTTCTCGAACCGCACTGTCGCGTCCATGCGGGAAGCGACCGTCATCGAATGCGTGGCAATGATCATCGTCCGCCCTTGGGCGAAACCCTGGAGGCGATCGAGCACGGTCGCTTCCGTCTCGGGATCGAGATGCGCGGTCGGCTCATCGAGCAGGATGATGGACGGATCCGTGAGATAGAGGCGGGCCAGGCCGACGCGATGAGCCTCGCCGCCCGACAGGCCGAGACCACCTTCTCCGATGCCGGTGGCAAGGCCGTCCGGAAGGCCATCGCTGAACGCCGTGACCAGGGCCAGATCGGCCGCGCGGCGGATCTCGTCGTCGCTGGCGCCGGGATTAGCAAGGCGGATATTGTCGGCGATCGTGCCGTGAAAGAGATGCGGTTTCTGACTGACGAAGGTCAGCATCCGGCGGAGCTCGCGCTCATCGATGTCATCGAGCCGGCGATTGCCGAACTCGATTGTTCCCTCAGTGCGCGCAAGCCTTGCCAGCACATTCAGCAGCGTCGACTTGCCGATGCCACTGCGGCCGACGAGAGCGATATGCTGGCCAGCCGGGATGGAAAGTCTGCTCGATGTGAGCAGAATGGAGCAACCGTCCGGCGTTTTGATGCTGAAATTGGTGGCGAGGATCGGGACCGCGGAG
Organism: Neorhizobium sp. DAR64872/K0K18; assembly: GCF_050500175.1. NCBI lineage: Bacteria > Pseudomonadati > Pseudomonadota > Alphaproteobacteria > Hyphomicrobiales > Rhizobiaceae > Neorhizobium > Neorhizobium sp. DAR64872/K0K18. The sequence goes on along the minus strand of NZ_CP191445.1, from coordinate 496,984 downwards.
GAGACAAGCCGCACCGGTGCCGGAGGGATGATCACAGCCGCGGGCATGGGAAGCTCGCCGAATTGCCGCACGATCTCTGCGACCGCCCCCTTGGCATGGGCGCGGTCGTGGTAATGTGCGGCGAGCGATCTAAGCGGAAGATAAACTTCCGGAGCCAGCAGCAGACAGAAAAGCCCGGATTGGAGCGACAACTGCGTACCCGGCAGGTCGACCATGCCGAGATAGCTGAGGCCGACGTAAAGTGCGACGCCGGCAACGCCGAGCGCTGCGAAGAATTCGAGCACCGCCGATGACAGGAACGCGATGCGCAGCACGCGCAGCGTCCGCCGGCGAAGCTGGTCTGTCGCTTCGTGCATGGCTCCAGCCTCGATCTCCATTCGTCCGAACAGCTTCAGCGTGAGGAGGCCGCCGAGACGATCGGCAAAATACTCCGACAGCCGCGACAGCGCATTGGCCTGTGCATCGCTCGCGGCCTGCGCCCCGAAGCCGACCAGCGCCATGAACAGCGGGATCATCGGCGCAGTGAACAAGAACAACAACCCGACCACCCAGTCGAACGGCATGACGGCCGCGGCAAAGACGATGGGGAGCAGCGCGGCCTGAATGGTTGCGGGCAGGAACCGCGAAAAGAATCCCTCCAGAGCCTCGACCTGATCGACGACCGTGCTGGCAAGCGCGCCGGACGACCGGTCTTGTCTCCAGTCTGGACGGGGGGCGAGCAGCCGTGTGGTCAGGCTGTCGCGCACCGTTCGCTTGATCTTTTCGGCAGCGAACGATCCCGCCACTTCGGCAGCAATGGAGAGGGCGATACGGAGTGCAACGAGGGAGGCGAAACCGAAGATCTGCGGCCAGAGCTGGTCTAAGGGAACGCCATCCTCGATCGCCCGGCCAAGCACCTGCGACAAAAGCAGCACCTGCCCGATCAGCAGCAGGCCGGAGAGTATAGGGAGTGCGACCGCGATGCCGAGGGCGATGCCGCCGTGTCGGCGCAGGGCGGAAAGCGCTTTCCGGTCGCCGCCATCTTCACCCATTTCCTGCTCGTCTGTGATTGTGGTCATCGGTTTCCGCACTGCCCTGATCGTCGTGGGACTATCTAATCCGGCATGCAGGAGGGCTCATTGATTGCAATCAATGCACGGGGCCCGTGCGGTGGATTATGCCGCTTTCAGACCGGGGATTTCGAACCGGAAAACCTGAAAACAGGCGGGTAGACACATGATCGACTTTACGGTTGTCGACCTTTCGCGACTGCAGTTCGCGGCGACGGCAATGTACCACTTCCTCTTTGTTCCGCTGACCTTGGGGCTGTCCTTCCTGATGGCCATTATGGAAAGCGTCTATGTGATGACCGGGCGCGAAATCTGGCGGCGCATGACACTTTTCTGGGGCACGCTGTTCGGCATCAACTTTGCGCTGGGCGTCGCAACCGGCATCGTCATGGAGTTCCAGTTCGGCATGAACTGGAGCTATTACAGCCACTATGTCGGCGATATCTTCGGGGCGCCCCTGGCGATCGAGGGCCTGATGGCCTTCTTCCTGGAAGCCACGTTTATCGGCATCTTCTTCTTTGGCTGGGACAGGCTTTCCAAAGTCGGCCATCTGGCCGTGACCTGGCTCGTGGCGCTCGGCGCCAACTTCTCGGCCCTGTGGATCCTGATCGCCAACGGCTGGATGCAGAACCCCGTCGGCTCGACCTTCAATCCCGATACCATGCGCATGGAAATCACCGATTTCGCCGCTGTCATCTTTAATCCCGTGGCGCAGGCAAAGTTCGTCCACACGGTCAGCGCCGGCTATGTCACCGGCTCCATGTTCGTCATGGCGATCAGCGCCTGGTTCCTGCTGCGGGGACGCCATCTGGATCTAGCCAAGCGGTCGATGGCGGTCGCTGCGAGCTTCGGCCTCGCCTCGGCTCTTTCCGTCGTCGTCCTTGGTGACGAGAGCGGCTATGTGGCGACCGAGCACCAGCAGATGAAGATCGCTGCGATGGAAAGCATGTGGGAAACAGAACCGGCACCTGCCGGCCTCAATGTCTTTGCCATCCCGGGCGTCCGCGAGAACAGCTATGAGGTGAAAATCCCTTACGTCCTTGGCCTCATCACCACGCGATCACTCTCCACCGAGGTGCCCGGCATTCTGCCCTTGGTCGAGCGTGCGGAAGTCCGCATCCGCAACGGCATGACCGCCTATGCGGCGCTGGACCAGATTCGTGCCGACCGCAACAATGCTGCTGCCCGCCAGACCTTTGCCGATACCTGGCATGACCTCGGTTATGCACTCCTGTTGAAGCGTTACGTCGATGACGTGACGGCGGCGACCGACGAGCAGATCGAAAAGGCCGCCTGGGATACGGTGCCGGACGTGCCGACGCTGTTCTGGAGCTTCCGGTTCATGGTTGCGATCGGCATTTACCTGATCGTCTTCTTCGCGGTGGCTTTCTATCTGGCCTCCCGCCACAGGCTTGGTGAAAACCGCGTGCTTCTGTGGATCGCCCTGTTCAGTCTGCCGCTGCCATGGGTTGCCATCGAATTCGGCTGGCTCGTTGCCGAATACGGGCGTCAGCCTTGGGTGGTCGAGGGAGTGCTGCCGACCTTTTATGCCGCGTCGGGCCTAACCCTCGTGGATCTGGCGATCAGCCTCGGCTTCTTCCTCACGGTCTACACGACGCTTGCCGTCATCATGGTTCTGCTGATGCTCAAAATCATCAAGGCAGGTCCGAGCGAAAGAAACGTGCTGATCGACGGCATTCGCGGATCGGCAGTGGTTCCCGAACGCGCCGCCGCTGCGCCGCAACGCTGACCCTCTCATTCGAAAGCAAGGTCCATGTCCCATTTACCTCTCGATTATGAAACATTGCGGATCATCTGGTGGCTGCTGCTCGGCGTCCTCCTGATCGGCTTTGCCATCGCCGACGGCTACGATCTCGGCGTTGGCGCCCTCCTGCCATTTGCGGCCAAGACGGACGAGGAGCGGCGCATCCTGCTCAACCTGATTGGGCCGACCTGGGAAGGGAACCAGGTCTGGCTCGTTCTGGGCGGCGGCGCCATCTTTGCCGCTTGGCCGGCGCTCTACGCGGCTTCTTTCTCCGGCTTCTACCTTGCCATGATCGCCATCCTGCTGGCCCTCATCCTCCGGCCGGTCGGTTTCAAGTTCCGCGGCAAGGTCAAGGATCCGCGCTGGAGAAGCACCTGGGACTGGGCGCTGTTCATCGGCGGTTTCGTGCCGGCGCTGATCTTCGGTGTAGCGGTCGGTAACGTGCTGCTCGGTGTGCCCTTTGGCCTCGACGGTACGATGAGGGCCCATTATGACGGCAATTTCTTCGGGCTTCTTCGTCCCTTTGCCCTGGTCGCGGGCCTCACCAGCCTGTCGATGCTGGTCATGCACGGGGCTGTCGTCATCGCCATGCGCTGCGCCGGACCGGTCGCCGAACGCGCAACGCGCTTTGGCCGGATGGCGGCCGCAGCCACCGTTGCTCTCTTCGCGCTCGCCGGCTTGTGGGTCGCCTTCGGTATGGACGGCTATGTCGTCACCAGTGTTCAGGAAGCTGCCGGTCCATCCAATCCGCTGGCGAAAACCGTCGTCACGCAGGCTGGAGCATGGCTGAACAACTACCATGCATATCCCTGGATGATCACCGCGCCGGTTCTCGGTTTCGTCGGGTCGCTCGTCGCCCTGGCAGGACTTGGCAGCCGCCGGTTCAAGATCGCACTCGCTGGATCGAGCCTTGCCATCTTCGGCATCATCTCGACCGCCGGCCTGTCGCTGTTTCCCTTTCTTCTGCCGTCGTCGATCGATCCGGCCGTGAGCCTGACGGTCTGGGACGCGTCATCCAGCCACCTCACCCTGTTCATCATGCTGCTGGCGACCGTCGTCTTCCTGCCGATCGTGCTCGCCTACACAGCCTGGGTCTACCACGTGATGCGCGGTCCAGTGAACGCGGCCTCGATCGGTCGCAATCCGAACGCTTACTGAAGGAGATCATTCATGTGGTATTTTTCCTGGATCCTCGGCGTCGGCCTCGCCTGCGTCTTTGCCATCCTCAACGCCATGTGGTTCGAGATGAAGGAAGACCGGCGCCTCTCGGCGCTTCCGGACCCCTCAAACAGGCCAAAACGCAGCGCCGTCGGAGATCCGGCCGCATGAAACCGGATATGGTCGAGCGTCTCGCGGAAATGCCGGTTCCACGATACACATCCTACCCCACCGCCGCGGATTTCAGCGAGGCGGTGGGACCCAAGGAACAGGCCGCCTGGCTCGGCCAACTTGATCCGGCCGAACCGGTCTCTGTCTATCTGCACGTTCCCTATTGCCGGCAGCTTTGCCACTACTGCGGTTGCCATGCCAAGGCGGTGCGGAGGGCCGAGCCGGTCGAGGACTACCGGACCACGCTGGAGGCAGAGATCGCGCTGGTTGCCGCTCACCTGCCAGCCCGGCTGAAGATCGGCCGCATCGCCTGGGGCGGCGGCACGCCCTCCATTCTGGGCGAGGCAGGCTTGAGCTCCGTTCTCGGTATGCTCAAGAAGCATTTCGACCTGGAAGACGACTACGAGCATTCGATCGAACTCGACCCGCGGATGCTCGGGCGCGATCTTTGCCAAGCGCTCGGCCGGCTCGGGATCAACCGCGCCAGTCTCGGCGTCCAGGATCTCTACACCGTTGTGCAACAGGCAATCGGGCGGGAGCAGCCGGAAGAAAAGGTGGCCGCCGCCGTCCGCGACCTGCGCGACGCCGGCATTTCACGCATCAATTTCGATTTGATCTATGGTCTGCCGAACCAAACCCAGGAAAGCTTGCTGACGACCTGCCGTTCCGTCGTGGACCTTAATCCGGATCGCATCGCCTTTTATGGATACGCCCATCTTCCATCACGAAGGGCCAACCAGGGCCTGATCGATAGCGCATCGCTTCCTGGACCCATCGAGCGTTTGCAGCAGGCAAGCGCGATCGCGTCTTTCTTCATCCGCGCGGGCTATCAGGCGATCGGCATCGATCATTTTGCCAAGCCTTCCGATCGACTGGCGGCTGCCGCAAGAGAAGGTCGGCTCCACCGCAATTTTCAAGGCTACACGGACGACGATCGCCCGACCCTGCTGGGGTTCGGGTGCTCTTCCATCTCGCGGCTCCCCGGTGGCTACACGCAGTCGGAATCCGGTATCGAGGCTTACAAACGCCATATCGCGGAGGGGTCTCTACCCACACGACGCGGACATGCCTTTGTCGAGGACGATCATGAACGCGCGACAATCATCGAACGCCTGATGTGCGATTTCTCCGTCGATCTGGGACAGAATGCCGCCGGTTATGCCGACGAACTGGCCTTGCTGCGACCGTTCGCTCTGAGCGGTCTGTTGACGGTGAGGGCGAACCGCATCTCGATGACGGCAAAGGGGAGACCCTATGTTCGCACTGTTTCGGCGATCTTTGACCGGTTCAGAAGCCAGGGGCAAAATCTGTTCAGCCCGAGCGTATGAACGTCACCACTGAACGTCATCACTGACATAATGAATTTGAGGATTTCGGCTTGAGGAGCGGAAAGCGCGCCCTCACGAAAGGCAGACGGGATGAATATAAGAGAACTTGATTATCAGGAGTGCATGGCATTTCTTTCAAAAACCCGGATGGGGAGATTGTCCTGCGTCCTCGAAGGCCGCCCGTACACGGTTCCGATTTCTTTCATCATTGAGGACGACTGGTTCTACAGCTTCTCGCTCGAGGGCAAGAAGATCTCGTGGATGCGCGAGAATAACTCCGTCTGCATTCTGGCAGACGAAATCGCCAGTCCGCAACAATGGCGGACCGTGATCGCGAATGGGCAGTTCAAGGAATTCGATCAGGCTGCCGAATGGGCGAAGTATGCGCGTGCATGGTCTCTTCTGCAGTCCAGCAACGCAACCTATTGGTTGCCTGGAGGACTGAAAACAGCAGCGGCCGGGGTGCAAAACAAACCCGTCTACTATGGAATTCGGATCGAAAGCGTCTCGGGGAGAGAGGCCTATCTCCCGACCGAAACCGGACGTGTGTCCGGCATGCATCCGCATTGATGCGCGCGATGTCGCCCGGCTCACGCGCCAGCCGGGCGACATCAAAGCCGTCCGGCTTCGGCTGCCGCCAGACTTAGACTGGCGCTACTCTGCGGGGTGCTGCTTGCGCGAGTGGAACCGTCCCTTCAGCCAGACCAACAGATCATCCAGGAATGTGAACACGACTGGGATGACCAGCAAGCTCAGGAAGGTTGAGGTGATGAGGCCGCCGATCACCACGATGCCCATCGGCTGGCGGAAGCTTGAATCGCCGGATACGAGGCTGAGGGCGGCGGGCAGCATGCCGCCCGCCATGGCGATCGTCGTCATCACGATCGGCCGCGCCCGCTTGTGGCAGGCATCCACCAGCGCGTCATAGCGTGACATACCGGCGCGCCGCGCCTCGATCGCGTATTCGACGAGCAGGATCGAGTTTTTCGACACGATGCCCATCAGAAGCAGCAGGCCGATGACCGCAGGCATCGAGAAGCTTGTTCCCGTCAGCACCAGTGGCAAGAGCGCGCCGCCGAGAGCCAGCGGCAAGGCCATCAGGATCGTGACCGGCTGCAGGAAGTCATGGAAAAGCAGGACCAGCACCGCGTAGACGCAGAAGATGCCGATCGCCATCGCCAATCCGAAACTGCTGAACAGCTCGCTCTGGCGCTTCAACTCTCCCTGCTCGACGAATTTCACGCCCTGCGGCAGGTTCTTGTAGCCGGGAAGCTGCGCTGCCTCGTTCGTCACTTCCGAAAGGCTCCGGCCGTTGAGCTCGATCGTGAGCGAGACGTTGCGCGACCGGTCGAGCCGGTCGATCTGGCTGGGGCTGGAGCCTAGCGATATGTCGGCGATGGCGCCGAGCGCGACATTGCCGTCCTTGCCCTCGACCGGGATGAGCGACAGCGCATCCAGCGATTGCCGGCTCGCCGTGTCGAGCATGACCCGGATGGGGACCTGGCGTTCCGGCAGGTTGAGCTTCGACAGGGCCGCATCATAGGCGCCGGCCGTTGCGACCCGAATGGCGTCGGCGATCGCCTTCGAGGTCACACCCAGAGATGCGGCTTCCGCGAGATTAGGGCGGATGGTGATCTCCGGCGATTGGGTCGCGGCCGACGAGGTCACGTTGCCGATGCCGGGCAGCGTGCGCAGGTCGGACTCGAGGCTGGCGGCCGCTTTTTCCAGAAGGTCGGAATCGTCGCCGGCCAGCGTCAGCGTCAGCTGCGTACCATTGCCGCCGGATCCGATCTCAAGACGGACGCCGGGCAAGGTTTCCAGCGCCTTGCGCAAATCCGCTTCGATCTGAGATTGCTTGACGTCACGGTCGTCGATCGACGTGAGGTTGACGACGAGCGTCGCACTGTTGGTGCTGGCATTCGAGGTGCTGTTCATCCCGCCCGTGGAGGCCGTGCCCGTTGCCTGGAAAACCGAGGTAACGTGGTCGACGCCGGCAATGACCGCGGACGCCTTTCGCGCCGCTTCGTCGGTCGATTCAATGGTCGAGCTTGGAGGCGTCGTGATCGTGACCTGGGTCTGGCTGCTATCGGAAGCCGGAAAGAACCCGGTCGACAGATGGCTGAGCAGCAGGATCGTGAAGGCCAGAAAGCCGACCGTGCCGAGGACCGGTATCCAGCGCCGACGAAGCGCGCCTTTGACGGCCCAGAGGTAGGACCGCATCAGGCGACCGTCGCCTTCGTGTGTCTTGCCGCTCGGCTTCATGATGTAGGCCGCCATCATCGGCGTCACCAGACGCGCGACCAGAAGCGAGGCGAGGACGGCGACGGAGGCCGTGATGCCGAACTGCTTGAATATGATGCCGGGAATACCGCCCATGAAGGCTGTCGGCAGGAACACGGCGACCAGGGTGAAGGTGGTGGCGATCACGGCGAGGCCGATCTCGTCGGCCGCTTCCATGGCTGCATCCATGGGGCTTTTCCCCATGTTGAGATGTCGCTCGATATTCTCGATCTCGACGATCGCATCGTCGACCAGGATCCCGACCACAAGAGACAGCGCCAGAAGCGTGATCGTGTTCAGTGTATAGTCGAGGAGATACATCACGAGGAACGTCGGGATGATCGACAAGGGCAAGGCAACAGCGGCCAAAAGCGTCGCCCGCCAGTCACGCAGGAAGAGCCAGACCACGAAGATTGCAATCAGCGCGCCCTCATAGACCATATGCATCGACGATTCGTAGTTCTGCTCGATCGGTACGATCGTGTTGTAGGCCTCCTCGATCGTCACTTGCGGATTTTCTGCCGCGAACGACTTCATCTGTTCGCGGATACTGTCCGTGACGGCAACGTCCGAGTAGCCCTTGGACCGCTTGATCTGCGCGGCAATCACCGGCTTGCCGTTGATATAGGCAAGCGAGCTGAGATCGCGGTGGGAATCGGTGACCGTGCCGAGTTCGTCCAGCCGAACCCAGTTTCCCGCCGGCAATGGTATCGGCAGTGCGCGGAGCTGTTCAACGCTGCCGACGGCCGCCAGCGTTCGGACAGACTGGCTTTCGCCGCCGATCCGCCCCTTGCCGCCCGACAGGTCAGACTGCACTGAATCGAGCTGCCCGTTGACGTCGTTTGCAGACAGACCGAGGCCATCGAGCAGATTGGCGTTGAGTTCGACGCGGACCTCCCGGTCGACACCGCCCAGGCGCCCAACTTCGCCGACGCCTTCGACAGCCATCAGGGCACGCGACATATTGTTGTCGATGAACCAGGAGAGTTCGGCCGCATCCAGCGTGTCTGACCGCACCACGTAGGTAATCAGCGGCGATGCATTCAGCGACTGTTTGGAAACCGTCGGTGCGTTCATTTCTTCCGGCAAGTCGTCCTGCGCCTGATCGACGGCGCTCTTTACCTCGTCGAGTGCCTCTTGCGTGTTCTTTCCAACTTCGAAGGCGACGGAAATACTGACGGAACCATCGGTGACCGTCGTGGTCACGGAATCGAGCCGTGTCAGTCCCGTCAGTTCGTCTTCGATCTTGCGGGCGACCTCGGTCTCAAGCTGTGAGGCTGCGGCCCCGTCGAGCGACGCACTGATCTCGATCGTCGGAAGATCCATGTCGGGAAAGTTCTGGATGTCGAGACGGTTGAACGCCCACAGGCCGCAGGCCGTCAGCAGGACGAACAGCAGGATTGGCGGAACGGGATTGCGGATGGACCAGGAGGAAAAATTCACTTCGTCGCCTCCGTCTCGGCTGCGGCGACCGTATCGACCACCCGCACCACGGAACCGTCCGCAAGAAACGCGCCGCCGGAGACGACGACTTCCTCGGTCGTGTCGATCCCCGATACGATCTCGACCCGGTCGCCTTGCCGCCGGCCGGTCTCGACGCGCTTGCGGGTTACCGTCGGCTGATCTGTCGCGTTGAGGACGAACGCGTAGGAAAAGCCGTCCCTCAGGGTGACGGCCGTTGCCGGAACTGTCAGCGCATCGGTGGCGCTGAATTCGAAATTGCCGCTGACGAGTATGCCGGTCTTCGGTTGTGGCATTCCGACTGCGGGCTGCAGGGCGACATAGACAGTGACCCGACCGTTGGCGGTCGAGCTCGTGGGCGAGACAAGCCGCACCTCGCCACGGACATCGCCGAGCGGCGTTGGGATGACCGCTTTGGTGCCTTCCTTGACATCGGCCAGCCGCTTGACCGGCAGCTCCGCCTGCCACTCGATGCGATTCTGGCGGATCAGCTTGAACAGTTCGTCGCCGGCGGTCACCACTTTCCCAAGCGACGCGGACCGTTCAGAGATCACGCCATCGTCGTTCGCGTAGACCTTCGTGCGGTCAAGGGTCAGCTGCACGGACGCCAGCGCGGCCTTCGACGACGCAAGGGCTGCTTTCGACTTGCGCTCCGTGATCAGATACTCCGTCGTCTGCTGGGCGGAGATCGCACCGGAGCCGGTCAGCCCGCGGGCACGGTCGGCATTCGCGACCGCCTGATCGAGATCGGCCTTTGCCTGCTCGACGCTTGCCTGCTGTTGCTCGAGCTCGGCCTGCGCGGTTTCGGCGTCGAATTGCACCAGCAACTCACCTTTCTTTACCGTCGCTCCCACATCCGCATTGATGCCGATGATGCGCAATCCACTGACTTCGGCCGAGATCACCGCTTCATGCCAGGCCGCAAGCCGCCCGCTTGCCGGAATGAGCACCGGCCACTGGGAAACCTCCGGTTTCGTCACGCTGACCGTGAGGGCGGCCGCGCCGGCGGTCGTCTGCGTCGCGTCCTGTGCCCGGCCTGCGGGCGTGAAAGCAAGACAGACGACGCAGGCAAGCGCCATCGTCGTGAGCGGGTGTGATGTTTTAAGCATTAGTTGAGTTCCCGTGCAGAAGAGGCAGCGGCGGTCGGAATGGACCAGCCTCCGCCAAGCGCTTTGTAGAGGGCGATCCAGTATTGGACGGCGTCGCGCCTGATTTCGATGAGAGTGATGGCCGCCGATTGCGCCGATCGGCGGGCTTCTTCGCGGTCGAGAATGCTGACGCCTCCGGACGCCCAGTTCTGGTCGACCGCGCGAAAATAGCGCTGATAGTTGTCGGCAGCGCTTTTTGCGTCGGCAATCCGCCGCAGCGCCGTGTCGACCCGCAACAGCGCCGTCTCGACTTCGGCAACGGCGCCAAGCACGCCAGACATATAGTTCGCAACCGCGATATCGTAGTCGGCAACCGCACTGCGCACAGCCGCCCGTCGTGCACCGCCATCCAGCAACGGCACCGACAGCGCCGGTCCGAAGGACCAGGGAACGGACCGGCCGGTCACGCTGGACTGGCTGATCGAGATTGATCCGCTGAGGCTGAGGCTGGGGTAAAGATCGGCCTTCGCCGCGCCGACGTCCGAAATCGTTGCGGCGACTTCAGCCTCCAGCGCATTGACGTCGGGCCTCTGTCGCAGGACGTCGGCAGGCACGGCAGTGATCCGCACCGCAGATGGCTGCGGAATACGCCGTTTGCCCTGATCGAGTAGCCGGCGGACCGCCGGTTCGTCTCCGCCCGTCAATTGTGTGATCGATTTGATCAAAATCTCGCACTCGCCGCGTTGGGCCGTCAGGCTTGACGAGGAGGCAGCAGCGCTTGCCCGTGCCAGCGCCAGGTCAGCTGTGGACGTAAAGCCTGACTGTGCCGACCGTTCCGTGGCGCGGATGGTGGCCGTCTGCGATGCAAGCTCGTCGCGGTAGAGGCGCTCCAGTTCGCGGCAGGCGCGGTACTGGACATAGTCGTCGCCCACTTCGGCGGCAATCGAAACGCGGGCATCGTGCCAGGACCAGACTTCGCCAGCGGCCCGCGATGCAGCGGCGCGCACCTGCTTCTTGGTCTTGCCGAACAGATCGACTTCCCAGGCGGAATCAAGCCCACCGCTTTTTGTCGTCCCGGCGGTCAGCCTGTTATTGTCGTTACCCTTATTGCCCTCACGGCTCGCCGATGCAGAGCCGTCGAGCGATGGGAAAAGCCCTGAGGCGGTGCTGTCGAGCGTGGCGCGCGCCTTGTCGATATTCGCCACCGCTTGCTCGATGGTCGGGTTTTCGCGGTCCGCCATGTACAACAAGGCGTCCAGCGAGGGATCCTTGAAGCTTGCCCACCAAGTCACGAGATCGGCTGTTCGACCGCCATGCGGAAGCGTCGCGTGCCAGAAGGCGGCAACAGCTGGCGTCGCCGGCTTGAGAGTGCCAAGGCTCGTGCAGCCGGTAAGCAAGGCCGCGACGGCCAGGACTGGTAGAACTGAAGAAAGAGTGCTGCGCATCGATTGGACACCGCCTTAACTGAAGGCCGCAGTATAGGGATCGCCATGTTAATGTCGGTCAAGAGCAGGTTAAGTTAGGTAAAACTGCTGTCTTCGCAGCCTCAAGGTCGTAAAGCTGAATTTATCGAAGGAGCAAGAGCAGGGCATGACCAAGCTACTATTGATCGATGACGATGCCGAGCTGACCAACCTGCTGGGCGAGTATCTGACAGAGGAAGGCTTCGCCGTCGAAACGACTGCGGATGGTCGCGTCGGCGTGGCCGAGGCCATGTCCTCCTCGACGGATCTGATCGTGCTCGACATCATGATGCCGCGGATGAACGGCATCGAGGTTCTCCGCAAGATCCGGCAGGTGAGCGACGTGCCGGTGCTGATGCTGACCGCGAGGGGAGACGATATCGACCGCATCGCCGGCCTCAATCTCGGCGCAGACGATTACGTCTCAAAGCCCTGTTCGCCGGGAGAGCTGGCCGCCCGCATTCGCGCCATCCTGCGCCGCTCGGGCCGAACCGAGCGGGACGGCACCGTCAATGAGATCAGGACGGGCGAACTGGTGCTTTATCCGTCGAACCGCAGGGCGATGTGGCGGGCGGCACCCCTGGAACTGACCGGAACCGAGTTCAGCCTGCTGGAAGTGCTTGCCCGCTCCTCCGGCCAGCTCGTCTCCAAGCAGGAGATATCGTTGCGGGCGTTTGCCAAGCCGCTCACCGCGTTCGATCGCCGGATCGACGTCCACATCAGCAGCATCCGGCAGAAACTCGGCGCCCGCCCGGATGGGCAGCCCTGGATCCAGGCCGTGCGCGGCCGTGGCTACCAGTTGCTGGAAGGCTGACCATGCATCGCCTGTTCTGGAAATTCTTCACCGTCGTCTGGTTGGCCATGGCCGGCTCGATTGCGATCCTGTTTGCGATCAGCACGCTGTTCCAATCACCGTTCGAGGAGGAGGTTGCTGGCCGGGAACTTAGCCTGACGCTGGAGACCGCAGCCCAGGTGCTCCAGTCGGATGGCCTGGAGGCGACGGCCAGGCTGGTGGCGGCGGTTCGGCGGACCGGTCGCGACATCCCGGTTACCGTCACGACCGACGGGCCGGCGATCGATTGTGCCGAACAAAATGAGGAGGCGCTCGTTCGGACCGCCGTGCGCGACGGAGAGTGTTATCGCCTGGAAATTGCCGGCGCAGCGCCGAGCATGATGGCTAAAACCTGGCCTCGGGCTGTTCCGTGGCTGGCAGCCCTTCTTGCGGCAGCAGCTGCGGCCTATTGGCTCGCCCGCTATTTCATTACCCCGGTCGAGCAGCTGCGCTATGGGCTGCGCTCGCTTGCTAGGGGAGAACTGGACGTGCGGATCGCCCACAAGATCGGCGCCAAACGCGACGAGATCGCGTCGCTGGCGCACGATCTGGATATCACCGCTGCCCGGTTGCAGGAGCTCCAGATGGCTCAGCAGCAGCTGTTCCACGATATTTCACACGAACTGCGCTCGCCTTTATCGCGTCTGCAAGCTGCTATCGGCGTTTTGCAACAGAACCCCGTACGGCTGGCGGTGATGATCGAGCGGATGAGCCGCGAGGTCGAGCGGCTCGACGAACTGGTCGGCGAAATCCTCACTCTCGCCCGGCTGTCGGATCGCGATACACCGAGGTTCGAGCGGCAGACGCTCGACCTTGTCGATCTCCTGCGTGAGATTGTGGACGATGCCGGCTTCGAGGGACAGGCACGCGGGGTAACCGTCCAGTATGAGGGCGTCGACACATTCGTGGCTTCCGTCAACGGCGAGCTGATCTACCGCGCGCTGGAAAATGTGATCCGCAACGCCATTACCCACACGGGACCAAGCACCGCTGTCCGTGTGACGTCCAAGGTCTTGGACCGGAAGCTGATCGTGACCGTCGAGGACGACGGCGAGGGTGTGCCGGAGACGGAACTGGAGGCGATCTTCAAGCCGTTTTCGCAAAGTTCAACCGTCACCACCCGTTCCGGCTTCGGCCTTGGGCTTGCCATTACCCGGCGTGCGGCGGAATGGCACGGCGGGGGCGCAAAGGCAGAAAACAGACCGGCCGGTGGTCTGTCCGTCCAAATCACAATTCCGACCTGTGCTGCCCCACGAAAGCTTGTGGCAGCAAATTAATCGCCCATTACGGTTCGGCCTTGGCAAATCGGTGCCGCCGACTACTTCACCCGGGAGTCGACAACGACAAGGAGACACACAGGATGACCGCCATTCGCCGCATCGTCTTGGCAAGCCGACCGACCGGTCAGCCCGAGGCTGAGAATTTCCGCATCGAGAATTTCGAACTCCCGGAAGCAGCAGAAGGAGAGGTCACCTTGCGATGCCTCTATCTTTCGCTCGACCCTTACATGCGCGGTCGCATGAGCGACGCAAAGTCTTATGCAGCGCCCGTTCCCATTGATGGCGTTATGGAAGGCGAAACGATCTGCGAAGTGGTGAAGTCTCGCCACACAGCCTTTTCGCCCGGCGATATCGTTCGTGCTCGGACCGGATGGACGACCAATGCGGTTGTCCACGGAGATACCCTGACTCGTGTCGAAACGCACGGCGCAACGCTGACGACGGCACTCGGCGTGCTGGGAATGCCCGGCTCGACCGCCTGGAGCGGAATGAAGTTCATCGGGAAGCCGAAGCAAGGCGAGACCGTCGTTGTCGCCGCTGCCTCCGGGCCTGTCGGTTCGCTGGTCGGCCAGCTTGCGAAACTTGCCGGGGCGAGGGCAGTCGGGATTGCCGGCGGACCGGACAAATGTGCGTATGTGAAAGATGGCCTCGGCTTTGACGCCGTTGTCGATCACCGCTCGAAAGATTTTGCGTCCGATCTCGCTGCTGCATGCCCTGACGGCGTCGATGTCTATTTCGAAAATGTCGGCGGGCACGTTTGGGACGCCGTCCTGCCGCTGCTGAACCAGTTTGCCCGTGTCCCCGTCTGCGGGCTTGTCGCGCACTACAATGGCGCCGGATCTGCGGAAACGGACAGGCTTCCGATCACCATGTCGGCGGTTCTGAGGCGCAGCCTTCTCATCCGCGGCTTCATCCAGACTGAATTCATCAGCCACTTTGGAGACTTCCTCGATGAGGTCGGCCCGCGCGTCGCGTCCGGCGACATAAAGTATCGGGAAGATATCGTTGACGGCCTCGAACGTGCGCCCGAGGCTTTCATCGGCATGCTCACCGGCGGCAATTTTGGAAAGCTGATCGTGAAGATCGCTGACTGACTGGCTCAAGCAGCCTAATCCGGCCATGAATTCGCCGTGTGTAACAAAGACTAGACCCCGGACCGTGGCAGCACCGTCCGGGGTCTTCAAAGCCAGGCCTCCCTCTAATTTCAGCTTGAATGATGCACTCGCGTTCCGGTCGACTGGCCAGGTGGTGCAGGCGAATTTAGCGTGGGTTTCAGCCAGTTGAGTTCGGCAACATTTCGTGGCATCTACCGGCACCATTCACCTTTCGAAAGTCGCTGGTTACGATGCAGTATTCCGTATTGACGCGGCGATGGATCTCGGCTGCGATTGTCGCGATCGTGTCCGCTCAGCTCGTTGCCTGTGCCAACAGGCCTTCGGCCTCTGTTCTCGATCCGGTCGCGGTCAACCCGGCATCCAGCCGTCAGCTTACCGTCCTTACTGCGACGAACCGGTCGCGGGACGGCGACGGATACTCGTCCCGCCGTAACGCAGATCCGGCCTTCGAAACGTTCACGGTCGCAATCCCGCCCTCGCACCGCCCGCCGAAGATCGAATGGCCTGTCGGTAAACCCGACGCGTCGACGGACATGGTTGTTTCCGAAAGACGCTCTCTCGACCAAAAACAGTTTCTGGCGTTGGCGGACGCGCCCAACAAGGATGGGGCGGTTGGCATCTTTGTCCACGGGTATAACTATACGTTCCAGGAGGGTCTGTACCGGCTCGCGCAGGTCGCCGCCGATTCCAAGACGGATGGAAAGCCCGTCCTTTTCTCTTGGCCGTCGCAGGGATCCCTTGCCGGATATCTAGCGGATCGTGACGCGGCCCTGGCTTCGCGTGACACCCTGGTCTGGCTCGTCAAATCGATGGCAGCCAAACGCGATGTGAAACGGGTCATCCTGTTCGGGCACAGCATCGGCGGCTTCCTGATCATGGAAACACTTCGCCAGCTGAAGCTGGAAGGCCGCGGCGACGTCCTCGACAAGTTGGTCGTCGTGCTCGCGGCTCCAGACATTGACGACGATCTGTTCAGGTCGCAGCTGGAGGTCGTTGGGCGGATGCGTACCCCCATCACGCTGTTTGTTTCCAAGGACGACAAGGCGCTCAAGATCTCCAGTTTCATCAGCGGCGAGAAACCGCGCGCGGGATCGCTCAATGTTGATAGCCCTTCGGTGCGCGACGCAGCCTTGCGCTATGGTCTGCGGATCATCGACATCTCGTCGGTCAAGGCAGCAGATGGGGTCGGGCACGACCGGTACGCCAATCTCGCACAACTGGGTCCGCAGCTTGCGCAGGCGGGTGGCGGGGCGGTTTCGGTGCCGGAGGCGGGCGCCTTCGTCTTCGACGTCGCGGCATCGGTCATTTCAAGTCCGTTCAGATTGGCAGGCGCGGTCGTCGGCGGGCGCTGAGCTTGCGGTTTCTGGCGATAGACCGGGGAAGAATGCTTGATCCTTCTCTCTCATTCTTGTGTCCGTGCGTGGTCGCACTTGTCGATTGTCACCCTATGTTGCGTGTGTTGAACCGAGAGACACCGATTTGCGCCGAGCATTCCACTTCCTCGCCCTGACGGGCGTTTTCATCGTCATTCTACTCGTCTCGGCGTGGTCATCGCTGGCACTGTGGTACCGTCTGCCATTGCCAATCCCGGCAAGAGCGATGTTCGCTGCGCTGTTTGCCGCTCTCGGTGTCTGGACCATCGTCTCTGTGATCCGCCACCGATGGCGGGCTCCGACGGGCGTGTTCTCGGTGGCCTTCGCGATCGTGCTTTCGTGGTGGTTCACGCTCGCGCCCCCTGCGGTAGGAGACTGGTCGCCGGACGTTGCGCGACAGGTCACCGGAACGATTTCGGGCGACACGTTGACCCTGAACGGTGTGCGGGACTTCACCTGGAGAAGCGATACGGACTATACCGAAAACTGGAAGACCAAGACGTATGATCTGACGACGCTGACGTCGGTTGATCTCTTCATGTCCTACTGGTCGGGACCACTGATGGGCCACATGCTGGTCAGCTTCGGCTTCTCGAGTGGCGAGCACGTCGCCTGGTCCGTCGAGGTCCGTCGCCAGCGCGGCGGCGCGTTTTCGCCGATCGCCGATCTCTTCAAGGCCAATCCGCTCGTGATCGTCGCGGCAGAGGAACGGGATATCATCGGGGTTCGCTCTATTGTGCGCGGTGAGGACGTCCAGCTCTACCGGGTAAACGTCTTGCCGCAGACAGCACGCAACCTCCTGGTCGCCTATGTCGAGGATGCAAACAGGCTGTCCCGCCAGCCGCAGTGGTACAACTCGCTGATGACGAACTGCACGACTGCGGTTGTGGCCATCGTCAGAACGCTTGGAGGCACGGTCCCTCTCGACTGGCGGCTGTATGTGAACGGCTATCTACCCGAATACGCCTACGATCAGGGCATCCTCGACACTGGGTCCCCGATGGCGGTGCTCAGGAAGCAGTCCCATATTGCCGAGAAAGCCAAGGCGGCGGGCATGTCCGAGGACTTTTCAGAGGCGATCAGGCGAGATCGGGTAACCGAACCGCCTGCAACGAACTAGACGCAGCACCGGGAGCCTGTCACCTTACGCCGTACAGGCGTTAAGCGTCTGCCAGACATCGTAGGCCGAGATCACCGTCTCCATCTGCGCCGTATGGCCCGTGACGAAATCGTCGCCGTAGATAGTCTCGTCAGGATATTCGGTGATCAGCGTCAGCGGTACGGTATGGCGATCGTCGACGGACGACAGGCACGGGAAGCCGTTGATGATGCGGAAACCCGTCTCGCCGGCATGGGTTTCGTAGAGTACGATCTGGCGATTGTTGTAATCGAGAATGCCTGGAATTGCGCCGAGATGGCGGGTGACGTGGTCGAGTATGGCTTCGGCCTGCTGCGTCCAGCCGGCGTGGTGGCGCATGATCAGGAAGAAACCCTTCGGCAGCGTCCACATGCCAAAACCGCGCGGCACGTAGCCGGAGAGCGGCCGCGTCCATTCATGCGACGGATAGCCGTGCAGGTTGATATGCAGCTGGGCCTTGCTCAGTTCCTGCGCCGTGAAGCGGATTGCCTTCTCGTTCAGATGCGCGCCGGAGTTTTCCAACGTCCGGTATTCGAGATCGTCGCCGAGCGCCGTGTAGCGGGCGGCGTGATGCATGTGGCGCGGGTTATCGACACGCAGGCGCTGGTGCAGCGCGTAGCCATCCGGGTTCTCGATCGGCGAGATGGTGAAATGGGCGCCGGCACGCTGCTTGAGCGCACGGGCAGCGCGAATGGCACCGACAATGCCGGTCGTCTCGTTCGGATGCTGGCCGCCGCTGATCATGACCGCCGTGTCGCTGCCACGCACATAGTGCGCCGAGAGAACGCGGCCGGAGCGCGACCGGGCATCGAATTCCTCTCCGCCGATGTCCGACAGCAGTCTCGACATCTGCGCAACGGCCGGTGGTTCGCTGGCCGTATCGATCTCCTGTTCGGGGCCATCCCTAAAACCTGTGCTCAGCGGCCGGGTTTCGACACGCACGCTGATCTCACCGTTGCTGCGCACGATCTCCGGCACGATCTGGCCGGGCTTCAGGCCACGGTCGCCGAGCGGACGTCCGGACTTCTTCTGGAATAATTCCAGCAGCGAGAAATAAAAATCCTCGTGCAGGGCCTCGCGGAGGCTGACGACCTCGTCGCCAACCGCCAGCGGCATGTCTTCCGCCGGATGGGAAACGGCGATGTTGAGTTCTTCGAAATAGGGTTCTTCGTTGCCCCAGTCGTGGTTTGCGATCGCGTCGATTGCGAGGCTGAACAGGCGCTCGTAATCCGTCTCCAAGCGCTCGCCGGTCGCGCCATCGCGGCTGATCCAGCCGGTCGGGGAGAGATTGGTTTCCCCGACCGCATCGGTATGCACGCGGTTCGGCGCCTGGACCTTCAGCGTTTCCGTCTGGCCGTTGCGGGTGAGCGTGACGTCATAGACCAGTTCGTCATCTTCCCGCGCGATGAACGCGATATCAGCGTCTCCGACAAGTGCCGCAAGCGGATAGGCCTCGAGCCGGAAACGGTTGGCCGGGGCGTCCGCATGTATGGGATAACGCACCTCGATCGCTGTGACGCCTTCAAGGTCGATCTCTTCCAAAAACGCGAACAGAAGCGGCTTGTGGGCGCTGTGGATCCGCGCCATGACGCCCTTGTCCTTCAACGCCTGTTCGGCGGCACGACGGCTTTTCGCATCGTCGAATGTCCAGGCGTCGATGGACTGCCCGGGCGTCGCGCTTGCAACCAGCGTGTCGAGCGTACGCTCCAGTTTGGTTTCAAAGATCGAAGTCATGACGCTTAACCCTTGTTGATTGCCGTGCTGGTTATCGGGACGTGCGGCCGGTCGGATCGAGGCTGTCGCGCAGCCAGTCTCCGAGAAGGTTGAGCCCGAGCACCGTGAGCAGGATCGCAAGACCCGGGAAGACGCTGACCCACCATGCGGTCTGCAGATAGGTTCGGCCATCGGCGAGCATGCCGCCCCAGCTTGGAATGGTGGGATCGACGCCGAGACCGAGGAAGGTCAGGCTGCTTTCGAGCAGAATGTTGTTGGCAACGTTGAGCGTCATCAGAACGATCACCGGTCCGATCAGGTTCGGCAGCAGGTGCTGGATGATGATGCGCCAGTCCTTCACCCCGATCGCGCGGGCCGAGAGGACGAACTCGCGCTCCCTCAGAGTCAGCACCGAGCCGCGCACCAGACGGGCATACTGCACCCATTGCGATACAATCAGAAGGATGATCGTGTTGGTCAGGCTTCCGCCGACGATGGCGATGAATGTGATAGCGAGCAGAATGAACGGCATCGCGAGCTGCAGGTCGGCAAAACGCATCACCAGCATGTCCCAGAAACCGCGGTAATAGCCGGCAATCAGGCCTACCAGCACGCCGAAGACGACGGCGCCGATGACGGAGGTGAAGCCGACCAGGAGCGAGATCTTTCCGCCGGCAACGACACGCGCCAGCACGTCGCGGCCCAGCGGATCGGTTCCGAACGGGTGAGCGGCGGTCGCAAAGGGTTTGGCAAGCCGTGCCATCAGGTCGATCTTGTCGGCGCCGCCCGGAAACAGCAGGTCGGAAAACAGCACTGCGAGGCAGATGACGACGGTGAGGGACATGCCGAGAACGAATTCAAGGCTCGCGAAGCGCCAGCGGCTAGAGGTTTTGGTTGCCATTGCCGGTTACTCCGTGCGGATGCGGGGATCGACGAGGCCATAGGCGATGTCGACCAGAAGGTTGATGCCGACGATCATCAGCGACAGAACGGTGATGACGGCCTGAAGCACGGGAAAGTCGCGGGCGCCGACGGCGTCGAAGGCAAGCGTGCCCAGTCCCGGCCAGTTGAAGACACGCTCGATGACGACGATGCCGCCGAGCAGGCCACCGAACTGCAGGCCGAAATAGGTGATCAGCGGAATGGCGCAGTTGCGCAGCGCGTGCTTGTAGAGAACCTTGCTCTCGCTCAAGCCTTTGGCGCGCGCGACCATGATGTATTGCGACTGCAGCGTTTCCAGCATCGAGGTGCGGACAAGACGCACATTCGTCGCGGTCAGGATCACGCCCATGGTGACGGCCGGCATGACATAGCTCGAAAAGCCCGACATGCCGCTTGGCGGCAGCCAGCCGAGCGTGATGGAGAACAAGAGGACCAGCATGGTGGCGAGCCAGAAATTCGGAAACGACAGGCCGATCAGCGAGAAGATGCGGATGGCCTGGTCGGCAGCCTTGCCGCGCGAGGTGGCAGCCTTGATGCCGAGCGGGATCGAAAGCGCGATCGACACGAACATCGAGATAAAGGCGAGCAGCAGGGTCGCCGGCAGGGCATTGCCGATCAGCATCGAGACCGACGTGCCGCCGGAAAAGCTGCGGCCGAAATCGAGCGTGACCAGCCCCTTCATGAACGTCCAGTACTGGACGAGGAACGGCTGGTCGGTTCCGAGCGCTGCGCGAATGCGCGCCAGATCGTCTTCCGTCATGCTGCCGCCGCCCTGGAACATCGTGACGGCCGGATCACCGGTCAGGCGAATGGCGAACGAGACGATGAGCGTGATGGCGATGACGACGAAAATCGCCTGTAGCAATCGCTTGATGAGGAAACCGGCCACTGTGTTGTCCTTAAAGAGAAGTTCGGCCCCGCCCGGGTTGGCCCGGGCGGGGTGGCTTTTCAGATGACTACTCGACGGTGACGTCGGTCAGCTTCAGGCGGTTGTCCGGGGGCGCGATGAAGCCCTTGACCCGCTTGTTGATGCCGAAGATGGCGTTGCTGTTGTAGAGCGGCAGTTCGAGCGCGCGTTCCGACGCATAGGCGCCGACTTCCCGCAGGATCTTTTCGCGGGCCGCACGGTCGGTCAGCGGACGCTGCGATTCCAGCAGCTTGTCCAGCTTTTCGTCCTTGTCGTACGGGTTCCACTTTTCACCCGAGTGGTACATCGAGTAGGCGGTGTTGTCGTAGTCGAAGGTCCAGCCGCCCCACTTCTGCTGGAACATCGCGCCGGTCTTGCCCTGCGGGATGATGTCGTTCAGCAGAACGTTGGTCTCGTAAGGCTTGATGGTGGCGGTGATGCCGACCATCGACAGGTAGCTGGAAATGACCTGCGCCACTTCGTTCATCGTCGCATCATTGCCGCGGATATCGATCTGCAGCGTCGCACCAGCCTTCACGCCGGCCTCTGCCAGCAGCTTCTTGGCACCGGCCGGATCATAAGGGATTGCCTTGAGATCAGGATCGAAGCCGAAGGAAAGCGCGCTCTGGAAGCTGGTGATCTCGGAGGCCTGGCCGGCGAGGATCGACTTGACGATCGTGCCGCGATCGACAGCCATGATGATCGCCTTGCGCACCTTCGGGTCGGCTGTGATGCCGTCACGGGTGTTGAAGCGCAGCGCGTCGACGGTCGGGCCGGGAACGGAAACGATTTCCAGCTTGTTGTCGCCTTCGATGACCGGCAGCATGCCGATCGGAATGGTCGGCGGGATCACCAGATCGACGCGGCCAGCCTGCAGTTCGGCAACAGCGGTTGCCGGCTCAGCGATAAAGCGGAACTGGAGTTCCGACAGTTTCGGCGCGCCGCCCCAATAGTCGGCATTGGCTTCGAGCTTGATGTCGACCTTGGGCTGGTAGGATACGAACTTGAACGCGCCCGTGCCGACCGGGTTGAGGTTGAAATTGTCCTCACCCTTTTCCTGGATGTATTTCGGCGGAACGATCATCGCGCCGTAACCGGCGAGCTTGGTCAGAAGAACCGGATCGGCAGCCTTGAGCTTCAGGTCGACCGTATAGTCGTCGATGACGTCGATGCTCTCGATCGAGATGTAGTTCGAACGCTGCGGTCCCTTGGCACCCTGTTCGCCGAGAAGGCGCTCGAAGGTGAACTTGACGGCGGCTGCGTTGAAGGGCTCGCCGTTGTGGAACTTCACGTTCTGGCGCAGCTTGAAGCGGATCCGCTTGCCTTCGTCGAGTTCTTCCCAGGATTCAGCGAGACCCGGAACAAGCTTCAGGTCCGGACCGCGATAGGTCAGACCGTCGAAGATGTTCGTGGCAACGGCTGCCCATTGTACCAGAAACGTATCGATCGGATCCCAGCTGCCCGGATCCTGCGGGCTCGAAATGGTCAGCTTTCCGGCAGCGAACGCAGGCGCCGACGCAAAGGCAGTCGAGAGCGCAAGCGCCACTGCGGTCGCCTTCAGTCCCCGTTTGATTGTTGTCATTGATCTGTTCCTCTTCAGATGGTTGCGATTGTGTCGCTGGTTTCAGGCGCTCTTCGCGACGAAGTGGCCTGGATTGATTTCCTCGTGCACGAGGATGGCGGGCTCGTCACCGACGCGCCTCACCGGATTGGGAATTTCGCCCTCGATCATCGCCGACTGGCGGGCAACGGTCGGATCGGCGACCGGTACCGCGGACAGAAGGCGACGGGTGTAATCGTGGGCAGGCGTCTCGAAAACCTGGCGTCGTGAGCCAAGTTCCATGATCTGGCCGAGAAACAGAACCGCGACGCGGTGGCTCATTTTCTCGACCACGGCCATGTCATGGCTGATGAACAGGTAGGCGAGACCGCGTTCGGCCTGCAGATCCATGAACAGGTTGATGATCTGTGCCTGGATCGACACGTCGAGCGCCGACAGCGCCTCGTCGGCAATGATCAGCTTCGGATCGGAGGCGAGCGCGCGGGCAATGCAGACGCGCTGCCGCTGGCCGCCGGAAAACTCGTGCGGATAACGGGTCGCGACGTCGGAGGTGAGGCCGACACGCTCCAGCAGTTCGTCGACGCGGCGGCGGACGGCCTTGGCATCGGAGATAAGGCTGTGTGTGTTGATCGGCTCTGCGATCGAGAAGCCGACGGTCTTGCGCGGGTCGAGCGAGGCGAACGGGTCCTGGAAGATGTACTGCACATCCTGGCGCAAGCGGAATCGCTCGGCAGCGGACATCGACGAGAAGGTTCGGCCATTGAAGGCAATGTCGCCGGACATGGCAGACTGAAGCTGCTGGATCGTCCGGCCGATCGTCGACTTGCCCGATCCGCTTTCGCCAACCAGTGCCAGCGTCTCACCGGGGTTGATGTCGAAACTCACTTTCTGCACGGCGCTCAAGCGATGGGTGGCCTTGCCGAACAGGTTCTTCTTGATGTCGAAGCGGACGTAGAGATCCTTGACGGACAGGAGCGGCGTTGCGCCATTCTTGACCGTGTCCTGGATCCGCTCCACGCCGACGACGGTCGGCTTGCCATCCTGCAAAATGGTCAGTGGCAGACGCTTCGGGAAAGCCTCTCCCATCATGCTGCCGAGCTTCGGCACGGCCGAAAGCAGGGCCTGAGTATAGGGATGCTGCGGGTTGGCGAAGATCTCGCGAACCGGACCTTCCTCGACTTTCTTACCCTTCCACATGACGACGACATGGTCTGCCATTTCGGCAACGACGCCCATGTCATGGGTGATGAACACCATGCCCATGCCGAGGGTCTTCTGCAGATCGCGCATGATGTTGAGGATCTGCGCCTGGATGGTGACATCAAGCGCAGTCGTCGGCTCGTCGGCAATCAGCAGCTTCGGGCGGCAGGCAAGCGCCATCGCGATCATCACACGCTGCCGCATGCCACCGGAAAGCTGGTGCGGATAGCGGGTCAGAAGTTCTTCAGAGTCGGGCAGTCGCACCATGTCGAGCAGCCGGCCGGCCTCAGTCAGGGCCGCGCTCTTGCTCATCTTCTCGTGCAGGACAAGCACTTCGCAGATCTGGTCGCCGATGGTGAAGACCGGGTTGAGCGAGGTCATCGGCTCCTGGAAGATCATGGCGATCTCCTTGCCGCGGACCGACCGCATCTCTTTCTGACTAGCTTGCAACAGGTCGCGGCCGTTGAACATGATACGACCGGACGCATAATTCGCACCCATCATGTCGGCGAGACGCATGGTCGACAGCGAGGTCACCGACTTGCCCGAACCGGACTCGCCGACCACGGCAACGGTTTGCCCGGCCTCGACCGTAAACGACAGGTCGTCGACCACGCGGCTTGCGCCGAATTCGACGCTCAGGCCCTCGACCAACAGGAGCGGCTTGCTGTTTTCGGTCATGCTCATGTCCGCGTCTCCGTCGGGCTATTGGTTCCGGCATTGTCCGGGGCAATGCGGGCAATGACTGCGCCGGCAGTCTGGGAGGATCCGGCCTTCGCCAGAAGGCTGATGATGCCGGTAACAGGTGCGGTGACGGCGGTTTCCATCTTCATCACGTCCATCATGGCGAGAACCTCGCCCTCTCGGACGGCTGCACCATCCTCGACATTCCATTGCACCAGCAGGCCGGGAACCGAGGCGCGGACCGCGCCGGCATCATTATTGGCAGCTTCCGGTCCGGCGCTCGATGCCGTCGAAGGCATCTGGCCCAACAGGCGAAGAAAAGTATCGGGAATGCCGATCTCGACACGTTTGCCGTCGATCTCGACATGGCCGCGAAGAAGCCCGCTGGCGGGTGCCGGGGCAGGGCGGGCAGCGTCTTCGAGCGTCTCGGCGAAATCCGTTTCGATCCAGCGCGTGTGGACGCGGAAGTCCGCGCTCGAGAAATCCGCGTGGTCGAGCACTGCGCGGTGGAACGGCAGGACCGAAGGCACGCCTTCGATCGCAAATTCGCTGAGCGCACGGCGGGCACGGGCAATGGCCTGGTCGCGGGTCGCACCCCAGACGATGAGCTTGGCTGCCAGCGAGTTGAACATCGGCGGAATTACCGAACCTGACGTGACGCCGCTATCAAGACGTACGCCTGGGCCGGACGGCGCCGTGAAATTCGAGATTTCGCCGGCGGACGGCAGGAAGCCGCGACCGGGATCTTCCATATTGATGCGGAATTCGATCGCGTGGCCACGCGGCTCCGGCATCGTGGTAACGCTGATCGGAAGCCCTTCGGCAATGCGGAACTGTTCGATGACGAGATCGAGACCAGTCGTCTCCTCGGTAACCGGATGCTCCACCTGCAGGCGGGTATTCACCTCGAGGAAGGAAATGACGCCATCGGCGCTGAGCAGGAATTCGACGGTGCCGGCACCGGTATATTCGGCCTCCGCGCAGATATCGCGCGAGGCCGCGTGGATCTTCTCACGCTGTTCATTCGACAGGAACGGTGCGGGCGCTTCCTCGACGAGCTTCTGGTTGCGGCGCTGCAGCGAGCAATCGCGGGTACCGACGACAACGACATTGCCGTGGCTGTCGGCCAGCACCTGCGCTTCGATATGCCTCGGGCGGTCCAGGAACTGCTCGACATAGCATTCACCGCGACCGAAGGCTGCGACGGCTTCCCGCGTTGCCGATGAGAACAGTTCCTCGACCTCATCGAGATCGCGCGCGATCTTCATTCCGCGTCCGCCACCGCCATGGGCCGCCTTGATGGCGATCGGCATGCCGAATTGGCGTGCGAAAGCCAGGGCCTCGGCAGGCGAGGTGATTGCGCCGTCGCTACCGGCAACCAGCGGCGCGCCGACCTTTTGGGCGATCGCGCGGGCCTGCAGCTTGTCGCCGAGCGCCTCGATCACGTGAGGGGCAGGGCCAATCCAGATCAGCCCGGCATCGATGACAGCCTTCGCAAATTCCGCGCGCTCGGAGAGAAAGCCATAGCCCGGATGCACGGCGTCAACGCCGGAGCGCTTGGCGACGGCGATCAGCTTGTCGATGTCGAGATAGGTTTCCCGGGCCGTGGCACCGTTCAGGGAATAGGCTTCGTCTGCCTGAGCCACGAACATCGCGTCTGCATCGGCATCCGCGTAAACGGCAACCGAGGTCAGGCCATAATCCTTGCAGGCCCGAATGATCCGCACCGCGATCTCGCCGCGGTTAGCTATCAGAACCTTCTTCATGGGTATTTTCCTACAATGGACCGGGGAGCGAAGGCGCTGATCGCGTTGAAACGGATCTTCGCTCCGACAGGGATCTGGCCTGCGAGATCGAGATGATGGCGGGCGACATTGGCAATGACCGGATAACCGCCGGTCAGCGGATGATCGGCAAGGAAGAGGACCGGCTGGCCGCTCGCCGGCACCTGAAGCGCGCCGCGCACGGTCGCCTCGCTCGGCAACTCTGCGTGGTTCTGGTGCTCCAGCGCTTCGCCTGAAAGACGGATGCCGACCCGGCTTGATTGCGGTGTCACCGACCATTCCTGGGACAGGAAATTCTCGACGGCGCTTTGTGTGAACCAGTCGGTGCGCGGCCCCATCACTACGTCGAGAACGACGGTCTCCACAGTGTCCGGCATGTCGAACGCCGGTAGTTCTGGCGCAGCAACGGTCGATCCCAGCACCGGCGGGTGAATTCCGATAACGGCGCCCGCGCCAAGTGCTGCAGGGCCGATCTGCGCCAGGGTATCCGTCGCCGCGCTCCCGAGAACCGGCGTCACGTCAAAGCCGCCGCGCAGGGCCAGATAGGAGCGCATGCCGGCCGTCGGCTGTCCGAGTGAAACGATGTCGCCATCATCGAGCGCGATCGCCTCGCCATGCGCTGCCGTCAGCTTTTTGCCCGCGGTGGTGGCGATCGTGATCGGCGCCAATGCACCCGTCACCGCCATCACGCCGCGGCCGCGCATGCGAAAACGGAAGCCGCCAAGGGAGATCTCCAGCGCCGGAGTGCCGACCGGATTGCCGACGAGGCGGTTGGCCGCCTTGAAACTGCTGCGATCGACTGCGCCAGATACGCTGATGCCCTGGTTTGCTTGACCAGCGCGGCCGAGATCCTGAAACAGGACCGGCAGGCCGACGGCCACAACCTCGATTGAGCAGTTTGAACAGCTTGCCGCAACAGGAGCAGTCGCAGTTCTCGCAGGGGCCGAAACTTCGTAGGCTTTGTCGGCCGCCATATCGCGAAAACGCACGCGACTTCCCGGCTGGAGAAGCGAGGCGGGTGCGCGATCGATATCGAACATGGCAAGCGGCGTCGTGCCGATCAGCTGCCAGCCGCCTGGGCTGGTCTTGGGATAGATGCCGCTGAATTCTCCGGCAAGGCCGACGGCGCCGGCTGGAACCCGTGTCCGGGGCGATTTGCGTCGGGGTACGTTAAGCCGCTGATCGCCGCCGGAGAGATAGGCGAAACCGGGCGCGAAACCGGTAAAGGCTGCGACATACTCACTTTCGCCGTGCAGGCGAATAACGTCCGCGACGCTCATGCCGAGGATGGTGGCAACTTCGCCAAGATCCTCGCCATCGTAACGAACTGGGATTTCGACCAGCGGACCAGACGCCGCCTTGCGCTCGCCACCCGCGAGTGCGGCAACCGCATCCGTCAGCGCATCGTTTGAAATCATACTAGGATCGAACGCAATCAGCAGCGTGCGTGCTGCCGGGATGATCTCGCGGATACCGTCGACTGGGTTGGTTTCCAGCGCATCGAACAGCGCCAGCGCCTCGGCCAGATCGGCGAGTTCGACCAGAATGCTGTCGTCACGCACGGGCAGAAAGCGCATGGATGTATCACGAGGCATGGACGGGGGAGCGATATGCATGCCGGGTTATACGGCCGGCGCGAAGGGCTGGACGGCATGGCCGGATTCTTCCAGAAGCGCGCGCAGCCGCTGCGCGATCGCGACTGCGCCTGGGCTGTCGCCATGCACGCAGATGGACTGCGCATCGATCTTCGTCATCGTGCCGTCGATCGCTTCGATCGCACCGTCGCGGACCATGCGCAGCATCCGCTGGGCCACGAGTTCGGGATCATGCAGGACCGAGCCTTTTTCGCGGCGGGAGACAAGGTTGCCTTCCGGCGTATAGGCGCGATCGGCAAAGGCCTCGGCAACGACGGTCAGGCCGGCACTACGGGCCTGCTCAACCAGCTGTGAACCGGCCAGCGCCATCAGCACCAGCGAAGGATCGATGGCCCGGATTGCGGCGATCACATCGGCTGCCTGCCGCGCGTCTATGGCGATCGTATTGTAGAGCGCGCCATGCGGCTTCACATAGGTAACGCGGGTGCCGGCAGCCTTGGCCAGGCCCTGCAAGGCGCCGATCTGATAGATCACGTCGCCAATCAGTTCTTCGCTCGAAGGATCCATGTTGCGACGGCCAAAGCCTGCCAGATCGCGATAGCCGACATGCGCACCAATCGCCACGCCACGTTCTGCGGCGGCCTTCACTGTCTTGAGAATCCCTGCCGGATCGCCGGCGTGGAAACCACAGGCGACGTTGGCGCTGCTCACCACGTCGAGCATGGCGGAATCGTCACCCATCTTCCAGGCGCCGAAGCTCTCGCCCAAGTCACTGTTGATGTCGATGGTCAGCATACTGTCCGCGCGCCCTCATCCTCGTTGACTAGACGCTAACAAAGGCGAACAATGCTGTCCAGAGTGTTGAACAATTTTTATATGTTGCTCTACAGTTAGGCAAATGCGCAATAATGATGCGTCACCCGCGTTTTGCACGGTTTAGTGGACCATGCGGGTTCGAGTTCGGCTCATTTCGCTTGTGACGGGGTTCGAAGCACTTTACCGAAAATTGAGACGAGATCCGGAGCGAGGGGCAAAGGCTTGGCTGAACGCAAACTGCAAGGCGCTGATAAAGGCGTGCTTTCTGTTCCAGACGGCAACGGTCCAGTGATTGCGCGTCCGGGCGAGCCGGTGCAGACGCTTGCCGAAAGCGTTGCCAGTCGTATCCGCGAACAGGTTATCTCCGGCAGGCTTACCCCCGGCAGCCATCTTTCAGAATTGACTCTCAGCGACGAAATGCAGGTATCACGCAACACGTTGCGCGAAGTATTCCGCATTCTGACCAAGGAAGGGCTGCTGCGATACGAAGCCAATCGGGGCGTTTTCGTTTCGACTCCCAGCATGGCAACGATCATCGATATCTACCGCGTCCGGCGGGTCATCGAATGCTCGGCAATTGCCAATGCGCATCCGCGCCATCCGGGCGTGGCCAAGATGCGGGCGGCCGTCGAGGCGGCGGCACTCTCGCGGGAGACGAAGGACTGGTTGAGCGTCGGTACTGCCGATATCGCATTCCATTCCGCCGTCGTCGAACTCGCCGACAGTTCGCGCCTTTCGGCCTTCTACGCACAGATATCCCTGGAACTGCGCCTCGTCTTCGGCCTATTGCGCGATCCGGAGCTGCTGCATGGTCCGTTCATCGACCAGAACGTCGAAATCCTCACCGAACTGGAAGCGGGTCGCGCGCAGGAAGCATCCATCATGCTCGAGGCCTACCTCCTGCGAGCCGAACGGCTCATTCTGGGCGCCTATGCGCGCGTGACGAAGTAACGCTTTAGTCTTCGAATTCGACCATCACGCCCGGCTTCACCATGCTGGCCAGTTCCTCGGCGTCCCAGTTCGTGAGACGCACACAACCGTGCGAGCCCGCCTTATCGATCAGCGACGGCTCCGGCGTTCCGTGAATGCCATAGGTCGGCTCCGACAGATCGATCCAGACCGTTCCGACAGGATTGTTGGCACCGCTCGGGAGTGTGAGCTTGGACTTGTTCTTTCCCTGCTGGAAGTTGATTTTCGGATTGTATTCATAGGTCGGGTTACGGGCGACGCCGTTGACCTTATGCTTGCCGGAGGGCGAAGGGTTGTCCTCGCTCCCGATCGTGGCCGGATAAACCGCGATGATAGCATCCTGATCGTCGTAAGCGACCAGCTGTCCTTCCTTGCGGCGAGCTTCTATCCGTTTGACGACGCCGGCCCGGGGCGCACCGATGTTGGCGACCAAGATGGTTTCGCCTGCCTCGAATTTCGCCGATGGGTTCAGCGCATGCACGAGGTCCACGTCCATATGGAACCGTTCGGCGAGCTTTTCAGCGACGCTGGTAAAGCCAAGATGCTCCATCTTGGCCTGTTCGGCATAGTCCTTCGGAATCTCGGCGACGATGTCTGCAGCATCATCGGGATCGATCTGGTATGGACCGACGACATGCTGATCGTCTGCCAGACGCGTGACCACTTCGGGGTCGACTTTTCCGTCGACGGGAAGGCTCTGGAGCGCTTCGAAACCCGCGACAGCCTTGCGAACATTGTTTCCGTCCAGGCCGTCGATCACGCCCGGGGAAGCGCCGGCGCGATCGAGGAGAACCTGAAGGTGAATGATCGCGGGATCCGGGGCAGGCTTCTCCTGCTGCTGGACGGGCTCTGGCGGAACAGCCGCAATATTCGCGTTGTTGACCGCCTCAGCGGTCAATTCCTGCGCTTGCGCGGCTCCGAATGTGATTGAGGATAGAAGCGAGACGAGCAGGATTTTGTTTTTCATGGCGTTAGAAGGCGTGAGTCCGACCGAAGTTCCGTCCATTTAGAAATTCTGGTCGGGCAAGCGGCTTGGACAGCCACAGAACGCGCCAGCCGTTATCCTGACGACGGGTTTACAGCCCGCGAATATCGAGCCGTCCCGACTTCTGCATGTCTTCGAACCAGCGCTTTTCGGCGGCCCAGGCATGACCGTCCCAGCCTTCGAACGAAAAGCCCGCCACGATCACAGGCGGTGCATCTTCCGGGCGATTGAGGAGGGTTTCGAACGCATAGACAAAGCCCGAGCTCAAGGCTGCGTCCGGCGCCGCGCCACGTGCCTCCAGCTCCTGTCGGGCCTGATCGTGAACGGATTGCTCGATATAGCGCACGCGTTTTCCGATGCCCTCCAGCAACGACGTCAGCTCCAAGGCGCCGCATTCGTCGCCGGGATCCGAACTCGGCGGAAAAACCAAGGTAATCAGTGCGGCTTTTCGCATC
Organism: Neorhizobium sp. DAR64872/K0K18; assembly: GCF_050500175.1. Taxonomy (NCBI): domain Bacteria; kingdom Pseudomonadati; phylum Pseudomonadota; class Alphaproteobacteria; order Hyphomicrobiales; family Rhizobiaceae; genus Neorhizobium; species Neorhizobium sp. DAR64872/K0K18. The sequence goes on along the minus strand of NZ_CP191445.1, from coordinate 465,872 downwards.
GCGGGGCGATTGGTGAACTCCGGGTCGGCCAGCCATTCGGTCGCCTGTCCGCCGCGGCTGACGAGAACCAGTTCGGAGATCTCCGTCCCCGAGACGTCCATGAACCCAGCGGTATTGTTAAAGCGCGTGACCCAGTCACAGCGATCCGTCATCTGCCCGGCATCGACGAAGTCAGGAGAGTTGCCGATGATCGCGATATGGCTTTCGTCTCGGATGTTTGTCTCGTCCTTCACGGTTTTGCCTTTCCGGACTTGGCTATTGCCTGCCGGTAGAGCGCCATGGTCTCGCGACCGAGATAGGGTCTATCGAAACGGCCGGCGGCCAGCACGGCGCGGTGATGCAGTTGTTCGCGCAACTGTGGCGACTGGATAAGGGATCGCAATGAGGCTGCGATGTCCTGGGGAAGCGTTCGTTCCGCGAGTAGCCCGGCTCCGGTCGCTCCGACGAATTCCCGCGCGCTCGGATCTTCAGCCGACGCAACCACGGGCCGCCCGAACGCAATCGCCTCCTGGTAAACCAGTCCGAAGCTTTCGTATCGCGACGGTGCCGCAACGATATGAGCCTGCCGATAGAGGTCGTGGAGCATTTCGTCGGGTTGGCGGCCCAGGGCGGTTACCCGTTCGCGCGCAACAGCGCTCATCTGCGACGGCAGATCGACGGACGGCACGCCGAGCAGATTGACGTGAAACGGAGGAAGTGTTCCGGAAGCGACTTCGGCGGCCAGGAGCTCTACCGCGCCCATCAGCTCTGCAAAACCCTTGCGCTGTTCCGCACGTCCGACGAACAGGATTCTGACAGGTTCCTCTCCAGCCGGGTAGGGCGATGACTGTGCCGTCTTCAGCAATTCAGGCGGCAGCGAAAGACCGATCGTCCGATGCGGTATTTGGCTGTTGATCTTATAGAGGTCGACGATCCGTCGACCGTGTTCGTCCGTATTGGAGATCAGCCCGGCGCTCGACCCTGCCTGCTTCTTTTCCAGCAAGTCCGCAGCAGCCGCGTCCAGCTTGTCTCGAACCGGCAGCTCAGCCATCCTGCTCCAGGCAGCGGGCGTCGAATTGCGCGTCACAAGCGCAAATCCGTGCCGACCCGTCAGCAAACTCGCTGGCGCGTACCAGTTGGTTGCTTCCACCACGTCGAAGGGCTTTGCCGCATGATCACGCAAAACGGCCTGGCGGAACCGCAGCGGTGCGGCGGCGTGACCGATCGCTGCCCATTTGCGCAGGCGGCCGATACGGGATTGATCCGGGATATCACAACCGACGACGTGAACGCCGTCTATGTTCTGAGCTCCCGAGCGATCGAGCGTAAAGACAGTCACGTCGCAGCCCTCGCCAGAGAGCGCCATAGCGATCTCCCTGGCCGCCGTCGAAAGTCCGCTTGGAGACGGCGGGTAGTCCCAGGCGAGAAGCGCTGTCCGCATCACGACTTCAGCATCCTCTTGTACATCTCGATATAGTCCCGCGCCATGCGGTCTGCGGTAAAGCGCTCCTCGAACCGGGCGCGGATGCGGTGGCGATCGAGGCTTCCCACCTTGTTGACCGCTTCGACTGCTTGCGCTTCGTTCTCGACGATAAAGCCGGTGACACCGTCTTCCACCACTTCGGAGACCGAACCCTTGTTCCACGCAATCACGGGCGTGCCGCAGGCCATGGCCTCGATCATGACCAGACCGAACGGTTCCGGCCAGTCGATCGGAAACAGCAGCGCTGTCGCACCGCGGAGCAGCTCGCTCTTGGCCGCATCACCGACCGGGCCGACATACTCGACACCATCGCCAAGCTTCGGCCGGACATAGGTGTCGAAGTAGAGCGGATTGCCGACGTCAACCGTACCGGCGAGCTTGATGGGGTGACCGCACTCGACCGCAACGTCGATTGCCTTGTCCGGCCGCTTCTGGTCGGTCATGCGCCCGATGAAGGCGAGATAGGACCCGGGCTCGAAGGAGGGCTCGAAGCGGTCTCCGTCGACGCCGTGAAGGACGACGCCGGCGCGGTTGGCTTCTGGGATCCCACGTTGCTGGGACGCTGAAATGGCCGCGACCGGCAGGTCGGGGAAGGCATTGAAGAACAGCTTCCGGTCAAGCTCGTCGACGCGCCAATGGATCGTTGTCAGCGATTTCGAGCGCTGATCGCCCAGCAGGGTCGCGTGAAAGAACTCGCCGTGGAAATGCAGGATGTCGAACTCGTCGAGCCTCTGGCGAACCTCATCCAACGTCACGCTTTCGAGCACTGCCGGTATCGAAGGCGGCACGGTGCCGTGTTCGCTCTCCAGAAACTGCAAGCTCGGCAGGGACCCGATGCGGGTGACCGGCGTGGTGCTGTCGGATGCCGCAAACAGGGTAACCTCACAACCCTGGCGTTGCATCGCTACGCAGAGATCGTGGATCACACGCTCCGTTCCGCCATGATCGCGGGGAGGAACGGGGAAGATACTTGGTGCAACCTGCGCAACCCTTATCGGCTTCGGGAGTTCCGGTGCGCATTCTAGCATTTTGTATCCTTGTTGCTCAGAAAGGTTGTGTATGTTCGTTCTTCATGTCGCACTTCAAGGGTGTCTGCGCGGAAATAATGTCGAGTATGGGCTAACGGCCGATACCGGCGGGCATATCCGCTACTTGATGGATCTTGTCAGCGCTTGTGAAGCCTCTGACACCGCCTCCAAAATAATGATCGCAACGCGCGCCTTTCACGGCCACGGCGAGGACTATCAGCGGCCTTCCGAGGTCGTGAGCCCCCAGATTTCGATTGTACGGTTGCGTACCAATCGCCCCGATTATGTCAGCAAAGAGGATATGCATGCGGAGGTTGCATCCTTCAGCGACGCGCTGATCGCGCACCTTCGCGAACATGGGCTTCCTGACATTCTCCATGCGCATTACGCCGACGCTGCGGTCGTCGCTGCGCGGATCAAAACAGAGTTGGGCATCCCTTTCGTTTTCACGGGGCATTCGCTCGGCAGGGTGAAAATTGCGGCCATGCCGGAAATCGCATCGGACGCATCCATGACGCATCGTCTTGCGGCGGAAGAATGCGCGCTTGAACAGGCGTCCCTGATCATTGCGTCCTCGCGCGACGAGGCTGAGCTGCAGTACAAGGGGTATGACAACTACGACGCCGGCAAAATCCGCGTGCTTCCGCCCGGCAGCGACCTTGATGCTTTTCAGGGCGCCCAGTCATCGGAAACTGTCGAGGTCCAGCTCGCCCGTTTCCTCGCTGAACCGGAAAAGCCTGTCTTGCTTGCCATCGCGCGCCCGGTCACCAAAAAGAACCTGATCGGGCTTGTACGGGCCTACGGAAAATCGCCAGCGCTCCAGGAAGCTGCGAACCTTGTGATCCTCGCCGGCAACCGCTGCGAAATCGACGAGCTCGAACCGGATCTCGCGGACAACCTGCGCGAAATCCTTCATCTCGTCGATACCTACGATCTGTACGGCAAGATCGCCTATCCGAAGATGCATCGACCGGATCTGGTGCCAGCCTATTATGCCTATGCTCGCGATCGCGGTGGCATTTTCGTCAATCCGGCACTCAACGAACCGTTCGGATTGACGCTCCTGGAAGCCTCGGCCGTTGGTCTGCCGTTGATCGCGACAGACAGCGGCGGCCCCAATGATATCGTCGAGACCTGCGGCAACGGTGTCTTGATAGACCCGCGCGACGAGGACGGTCTTGCTTCCGCCGCGCTGAAAATTCTGGGCTGCTCCGAAACGTGGCAGACTTACTCCAAGGCCGGCGAACGTGCTGTCGCCTGTTATGACTGGGCTCGACATACCGAACGGTATCACGGCCTGCTCTCGGAGCTGATCGACAAGCCCGCAGCCAAGACGGAAAAGCCCTCGCAGCTACTGATCAGCGACATCGACAACACTCTGGTGGGATCGGTTCCGCATCTGCATGCCTTTGGCAATTGGCGGCGACAGCAGAGTGGATTGTCTTTCGGGGTCGCGACCGGTCGTTCCTTCCACAGCGCCATGGCCATTCTCGAACAGGAGGATGTACCGAGGCCGGAAGTCATGATCACCTCGGTCGGATCCGAGATCTATCACCTGAGCGAGAACGGCGTCTCCTACGAGTATGACCGGCATTGGGCCGAGCGCATCGCCGAGAACTGGGACCGAAGCGGCATCGAGAGAGTTGTGCGCAAGGCAGGCTTCCTCACCCCGCAGGCGTCGCTCGAACAGCGCGATTTCAAGCTCAGCTATTTCAGTGACGGCTCGAGCGGCGTCGTGGCACGCATCAAGGAACTGCTGGAAAAGGCCGGTTTGCGCGCGTCGGTGATCCACAGCCATCGACGGTACCTCGACGTTCTGCCGCTCAAGGCATCGAAAGGGACGGCCGTTGACTACGTCCGTCGTGGTGCTGGACTGTCTGAAAACATGGTGTTCGTCGCCGGCGATTCCGGCAACGATATCGAGATGCTTCAGGCCATCCCGCAGTCGATCATCGTCGCCAACTACTCGGATGGACTGGCCACGCTTCCTGCACTCAGCCATTCCTATATCGCCTCAGAAACCCATGCGGCAGGCATCATCGAAGGCGTTCTCCACTTCCGCAGACAGGCGGAGGCTGAATGTCTCTCAGTGTCCTGACCCTGGTTCGTGGCCGCGAGCGACATCTCGCCAACCTGATGCGCAGCCTTGGGGAGCAGTCGTGCCTTCCCAAGGAGCTCGTGATCACCTGGATGCAGCCGGAGCCTTTCGAGGATCTGCCGAGCCTGCCGTTTCCGGTCAAGCACGTGTTCGTCGAGGGAGAGGACTTGCCGCTTGCCAAGGCGCGGAACGCGGCGGCAAACGCGGCGTCGGGGGATAGACTCATGTTTCTCGACGTTGACTGCATCGCGTCGCCAACGGTTGTTGAGTCCTACTCTGCCGCCTTGAACGAGCATGACGGTATCTGTCTGAGCGAAGTTCTGTATCTGCCGGCAGAAGTGACCGATTTCCGGGGAGACTACGGTGTGCTCGACGAGCTCGGCAAACCGCATGTCTCCAAGCCCCGGTTTCCTGAATTCGGCCGTGTCGAGCAGGAACCGGATGGCGGCCAGCTTTGGGGCCTGTCCTTCGCGCTGCGAAAAAGCACGTGGCTAGCGATCGGCGGTATGGATGAGCGCTTCGTCGGTTATGGCGGGGAAGAAACCGACTTCGCCGCATCGGCAGAGCAGGCCGGAGTGAAGACCTACCGGGTGGGTGGCGCGCGCGTCTACCACCAGCATCACCCGGTCCTCATACCGCCTCTGCACAACTTCGACCCGATCTTGCGCAACGCCCGCCTCTTTCAGGAAAAGCATGGCCGCTGGTGCATGGGCTACTGGCTTGGCCAGTTCCGCGAGGCGGGGCTGATCCGATGGGAGGAGGATGGCGATGCGCTGGACGTCCTGCGCTTTCCGGACCCGACTGAAATTGAGGCCGCGCGACAGCCCGGTACCGTTCTGTATTCATAGGAATTATCGAGTATGAAAAAGCCAATCGCGTTTTTCGCCCATCATCAGGGCCGCGGACATGCCAACCGTATCATGGCCATTGCCGAGCATTTCAGCCAGGACAGGCAGGTCTCTGTTCTGACGGCCGGGCCGGACTATTTCGAGTCCGTAAGCTCAAGCGTCGAAGTCGTCGCACTGCCGAACATGATCGGCGAAACGGTCCCGACCGCGCGGCTGTTCGATGAGCCTACACCATCGGTCATGCACTGCGTTCCCTTGGGCCTGCCGTCGATGCGGAAAACGATGCGCACCATCGTCGAGCATCTCGACGACCGCGATATTGGTCTGTTTGTCGTGGACGTGTCGTCGGAGATCGGAATGTTGGGTCGGATCTGCTCGACCCCAACGGTTCAGATGCGCCTCCACGGCGACCGCAACGACGTCGGTCATATCGGATCCTACGAAGCGATGGTCGGCATTCTGGCGCCGTTCGACGAGCGTATGGAGCAGCAGGACTATCCGCGCCATCTTCGCGACAAGACGTTCTATACGGGCGGTCTTTGCACCACCCGCGATCAGGTTCTGTCCCGTGCAGAGGCACGCCAGAAACTTGGGCTGCCCTCGGATCAGAAGATCGTGCTGGTCATGACAGGTGGCGGCGGCAGCGGCACGCCCTATGCGCCGCTGACGATTGCCGCACGGGCCGTCCCGGATGCGCTGTGGCTCGTCGCCGGTCCTGTTCTGCGGGAAGGCCATGAGACGGATTTCCCCAATTTGAAGGAACTCGGCTGGGTCGACAACGTCACGGACCATATCGCAGCGGCCGATATCGTTGTGGCCTCCGCTGGCGACAACACGGTTCATGAGATTGCGCGTGCGGCCCGGAAATTCGTGGTGATGCCCGAATGGCGGTATTTTTCCGAACAGCATCGCAAGGCATCCGAGCTCGTCCGACTTGGTGCAGCGGTTTCCGCTCCATACTGGCCGGGAGATTACGAGGGATGGCGGGGGCTTCTGCAGCGTGCCGAAGAGCTCGACACGGAAGCACTTGCAACTCTGCACGAGCCGGCCGCTGCGGCCAAGGCCGCAAACTGGCTGGAAGAGCTCTGCGACCAGCTCTGGATGGGTGGTGCGCAGCGTATTGCAAGCCCGTTGCTCAAGGTCGTCTGATCATGGTCACGTTGACGACCGTCCTGCGCTCCGGGGGGCGCTACGAGCCGATCTGGGTGGAACGCCTTGCCCGCGGGGCGAGGCGGCATATTGCAGGCCTTGATCGCATCGTCTGTGTCACGGATTTCAATGAGGCAATGGCCGGTGTCGAGACCGTCAAATTTCGCCATGACTGGCCGAAGTGGTGGTCGAAATTCGAGGCTTTCCGTCCCGAGCTCTCCGACGATGTCAACATACTCTGCGACCTGGACACGATCTTCATGTCCTCGGCCAGCGAGCTTGCATCAAAAGGCGATGCCGTTGTGATGGAGGATCATTTCCTGAAGTCTCGAGCGTCGACCGCGTTGATGCGCTGGAACAAAGACGATTTCTCGTTTCTGTACGAGCGGTTCAAACGTGATCCGGATCACTGGATTGCGCCGGGAAGTTGCGGAACCGTTCCCAACTCCGTGCACGGCGACCAGGTCGTGGTCGACCATTTCCTACGCGACCAGCAACCGTTCCCGGGCTTCATCCAAAACGAGTATCCTGATCTACTCGATTTCTACGATCCGGTTCGCAAGAACAGCGGACCGGTACTGATCTTCATTGGGGATTCCAAGCCCGACAACGCGACGGCCGACGTCAAGGACGCATGGCTGAACAGCTAGCACTGTCGGGAAGTGCTAGCTGCTGCCACCTCAGACTTTGAGCACCGCCCCGATTTGAGCCATTGACGCATCCATCTTCAGCACAAGTCCTGTGGGATTATATGCGACATCAACAGATCCCATCGAGCCCAGGCTCGACTTGATCAGTTTTGATCCGAAACCCTTGTGCTCTGGAACGGCGACGATTGGTCCGTCCACTTCGATCCAGCTAAACTGAAGCCTGTTCTCGCCACCCTGTGGCACGACAGACCACTCGATATCGATATGGCCAACCTCGTTGGAAAGCGCACCGTATTTGACGGCGTTGGTCATCAACTCGTGAAGTACCAGGCCGAAGGACATGGCAGCCTGGGGTCCGAGCATGACGGTCGTCCCACGAACCTTGATGCGGTCGCTGTCCTGCATCCCGATATTGCAGACAGTGTTGGCCACCACATCGCGCAATTCGGCTCCGCGCCAATCCTCTTGCGTCAGCATGTCATGCGCTTTGGAAAGAGCGGAGAGGCGCGACTGGATCTTGTCGCGCGCATCGTCCACCGTCTGGGCATTGCGCAAAGACTGGGTGGTGATGGCCTGCACCACGGCAAGCGTGTTTTTGACCCGGTGCGCGAGTTCGTGCATCAGCAGCTTTTGCGTTTCTTCGGCCTGCTTACGCTCGGTGATTTCGACCGATGCACCCGAAAAACGCACGGGCTCGCCCGAGGCGTCGCGGATGAGACGGCCCTTTGCGTGGACCCAGCGAACACCGCCACCTGGCTGGATGATGCGGTATTCGTTATCGAAGGTCGACTGTCCCTCGAACAACCGCCCCAGTTCCGCTTCGAACGCTGGCATGTCGTCGGGATGGAAATTCCGTGTGTATTCCTCAAGCGGCGCGCCAGCGGCTGCGCGACCCGGTTCTACCGTATAGATCTCGGCGAAGTTGGGGTCGGCATAGATCAGGTTCGTCTTCAGATCCCAATCCCAGATGCCGACCATTGTCGATGCGCCGAGAGCAAGCTGCAGGCGCTCTTCGCTTCGTGAAAGCTTGTCCTGCATGGATTTAAGCTCGGTGATATCGAGCGATACGCCGCACATCGCGACGGCCAGCCCCCGGTCATCATGGACGAGCTGGCCACGCGCGAGCACCCAGGCCACAACACCGTCGGGACGGATGACGCGGTACTGGACATCGTAGTCCGAGCTTCCTGCCAGGGTTTCCTCCACCGCGGCTTGCATGCGGGGCAAGTCGTCGGGATGGATAGCGCTCTGCAGATCGTCATAGCTGAGGGACTGGTCCCTGTGACGACCGAAGTTTTCCCGGCACACGTCAGAGGTCTGGAGTGCCATGGTCGCGAGGTCGAGCTCCCAATACCCAAGGCTTCCAGCCTCGAGAGTTTCCTTCATCCGGCGCTCGGAGCGAATGGCTGCCTGTTCGGCTTTTTTCGTTCCCGTGATGTCGCGGGAGATGGACAGGATCCGATCGGGCTTGCCGTCTCCTCCAAGGATTGGGGAAACTTTCACTTCCCACCACCGCGAGTTTCCTTTGGCCGTTTCCGCCGTCCCGACAAAGCTACAGCTCCGTCCGGAGCGCGCAGCCTCAAGCGCTTCGCGCGCTGCCGCGTTCCCGTCGTCTTTCCAAAAATCAGGCCAAGGACAGTTGCGGATGGTTTCGAAATCGTCAATTTCCATGACGCGCATGCCGCCAGCGCTCATGAACGTAATGTTGCCGGCGAGGTCGATAACCTTGATACAGTCGTCGCTTGCGGACAGGATTTCCGCCATGAGAGCAACGTCCATCGTGTTTGCCAATGCGACTTCGTGCGGTCGCTGGGATACCGTGTTCATTGTGTATCCGATCGCAAGCGTATGGATATCCGTGTCGAAGTCATTGTCGGCCGTTTCTGAACTGCGAGTGCAAGGTAGCCGCGAGACGGCAGTGGGCGAATGTTGCGGGGAGTTCCCGGTAGTTCAATCAGTCTGCGTTACGGTGCAGGCGGCGCGACGATAATGCTGGGTGGAACGCTCAACCCGATGTCGCCGCGCAGAAGTCGCGCGATGTATTCGAGAGCATTCTTCAAGCCGTTCATCGTATACGGCTTTTCGATTACACCGATTGCACCCACGAAATCTTCCGGAATGCGCTTCAGGTTTCCTGTGATGAATACGTACGGGATCCCCCGGTCGGCAAGGTGCCGCCCGACCTCGAGTCCGGTCGGGCCATCGGTCAGATGCACATCGACAAAGGCAAATTCCGGTATCTGGCCTTCCAGAATGGCCAGCGCCTTTTTCCGGTTCATGGCCTGACCGATTACAGAATGGCCCGCCGCCTCGACTTCTTCTTCGAGCTCAAGCGCCAGAAGGGCCTCGTCTTCAACGATCATGATTTTCAAGCTATGCTCCATATCAGCTATCTAGCGGCAAGATGATGCGGGCAGTGGTTCGCCGACCCTCTACCTCACGTTCGATCTCGGCCTCGACCTGACGGCAGCACGTCTCCAGCATCAGCCGTCCGAATTCGTTATCCTCTTCGTCGACGTCGACTGGATCGGCCGTATCGCGGACTTCGATAATGAAATGCCCGTTTGGACGATTGACCACGAGGTGGATCTCTCCACCGCCCACGCTCAATCCGCGTCGGACCGCATCGCCAATGAGTTCATTGACGATCAGAGACAGTGGGGAGGCCTTGGCGGCGGGCACAAGAACCGGTGACAGATCCATGGTGATCCGGATATCGTCGCGCCCGAGCGATCCCACAAGGTCGACAACGTGATCGCGGGCAAAGTCGGCGACATCGAAGCGACCGACGTCGTTCGACATGAAGAGCTTGCGTTGCACCGTGCTTAGGGCCTCGACACGGTTGAGGACCGACAGGAGCGTATGCCGGACCGTTTCGTCCCGTGTTTTCCTGGCCTTGAGTTTCACTATCGAAGCGATGGTCAGCAGGTTGTTCTTGACGCGGTGGTCGACCTCGTGGACGAGGGTCGTCTTTGCATCGAGGGCCTGGGTGAGTTCTGCTGTTCGGGCAGCGACCTCCGCCTCGGCTCTCCGACGCGCCGAAGCGGACTGCATCTCCAACGTCTTGTCATCTGTGAAATCAAGCTGCGACGCGAAGTAGTAGAGCGGATCGCCCTGATCGTCGAACACAGGGCTGATGAAAAGAGCGTTCCAGAACGTCGAGCCGTCTTTCCGGTGGTTGACGATATCAATCGCGATCGACCTCTGATCCCTGATTGCTTCCCTTATCTTCTGAACTGACGCTGGGTCGGTCTCGGGTCCTTGCAAAAAACGGCAGTTGCGTCCCACCAGTTCGTCCGCCGGATATCCGGTCAGGTCACTAAAGGCCTTGTTGGAAAAGATGATCGGATTGTCGTACTGGCGCGGATCCGTGATGATCATCGGCATCCGGGTTGCTTTGAATGCTGCGGAGAAGGGATCCGTGGAAGAATGCTCTGCAAGAAGCTTGTCCCCGGCGTCCTGTGCCCCCCTTTTCGCCGAGATCGAGTCGTTCATGAGCATGCCTAATTTACAATTTTCTTTCCAACGCGTGCTCTTGGCTAAATGTTCCGCGCGGTAAAGCCACACGACGGTTTGGGTGCTTTGTGTCACGCGGCCGCTTCAGACGCCGCATCTAAACAGCGCACAGATCTTGATCGTCGTGCAGGATATCACCGGGACAACACCAAAGACCGATGCAGTGGGAAACAAGCACTCGGCTGACAACCATCTCATATGATCGGTTCGCGCCGATATCCCTGAGCGCCTCTCGCTTGCTGATCAAGCGCTTTTCAGTAAGTGTAAATAACTGTAAATAAACGTAAATTTCAGATCCCTGATAGGAACCGCAAGGAGCTTTTGCTGTTGTTCGCTTGCTATCAAAGGAGCTGACATTGAAATACTCTGCATACCTCGCGACAGGATTGGTCGGCATACTCGTGCTGACCGGAATCTCCACTGCCAATGCCCAGATGATGGGGGCGAAGCCGCTTTCCAGGGGTGACGTTCAGCTTGTCCAGAAACAACAGGGCAAACAGCATATGCTTAAGGGCCACCGCGGTATGAAGGAACGCCGTCAGGGCTACCGGCGCCACAGCGACGGCTACTGGTACCCGCCCGCAGCATTCGCGTCTGAGGCTCCAAAGAAAAAACCAGGCCGATCCGACAAAGCTCCGTCACCGGTCAGAAAATTCTAGGAGAGAACGCGGCTCATGGGCACTCATCCTCAAGCCGTCAACGAGGTAGTGCCGCGTATTGTGCATAGCTGCACTGCAACATGCTGCCTTTCTACATTCGGATAAATGGAATATCCAGTCTTCCAACGAAGCAATGCACCTCCTCCCGCAGAGCTTCGTGTTCCAGGCGACCCACTCCTCCCAATGGGCGTCTGGCAGAACAGCGGCACTCCTCCTCCCAGCCGTTGTTCGATCTTTTCGAAAAGCCTGCCGCACCTCCTCCCGCGGCAGGCTTTTTCGTTTTGGGCGAGCCATAAGGCGCGCTCGACCGGCCTGCGCTTTGGCGCTGCAGCTTGCGCTTTGTGGCAAACAGGGATGTGAACGAAGGCGATGCGGTTCTTCTTTGAGGTTCACCTGTAGTTTTCGACAACCTTATGCCGTACCGAGCGTTTCGATCCTTTACCGACGTCGTCCAGGGAGAAGCGCGTGCCGCAGGAATTTCGTTTTGAGATGCTAGCTAAGTTCGGCTATGCCGCGCGAGGTGTCGTTTTTCTTCTGGTTGCGGCGTTGGCGCTGTTTTCGAGCTTCGGCGGCGGTCGCCCCGAAAGCAAGTCGGCCATATCGTCGTTGCTGGATCAGCCGTTCGGCAAGGTGTGGGTCGGGATAATCGGCATCGGGCTTTTCTGTTTTGTGGCCTGGCGGCTTGCCCAGGCTCTGGCGGACAGTGACGGACATGGCAGCGATGCCAAAGGAATGGTCATTCGGGCAAGCCTTCTCGGCAGCGCCGTGACCTATGTCGGTCTCGGGATCTACGCAATCGGGCTTTCGGTCTTTTCGGGCGGCGGAGGCGGTGGTTCTGGAGAGAAGGGCGTGGCGACATGGATCATGTCCCAACCTTTCGGCTCCTACCTCGCCATCATCGCCGGCATTGGACTGTTCGCAGGCGGTGTCGTTACCATGATAAAGGGCCTGACGCGGAAATTCGAGAAGTATATCAGCATCCCGAGCAACGCCAGCTGGCTTACTTATGTCTGTGTATACGGTCTCGTCGCCCGCGGTGTCGTCTTTGCCGTTGTCGGCATCCTGTTTGCCTATGCCGGCTTCAAGGTCGATCCTGATCAAGCTGGCGGCATGGCTGACGCGATGGACTGGTTGAGCGAGCTGCCGGGCGGTGCGACCATCTTCATCGTCATCGCAGCCGGGCTCGCAGCGTTCGGTATCTATAACCTTGTCGCCGCAAGATACCGGACAGTCCGTGGCCCCTCCATGGCAGACGTCAAGCGCACTGTCAGCCGGCCCTTCAACTAGCCGATCGGGACCGTTGACTGGGATCCTGCACTCAGCTGGTCATCGAAATCGCGACCATCATAAACGCGTGAGGGGGTGGGAACGGTCCGTTCCCACCCCCTCATTTGCTATATCCGGCATGCCACGAAAGCAGTGACACGCCGGGCTATTTATTGCGTTAGGCGAGCATGCGCACCTTGGGTTCGCGATCCCAGTACCGCTTTGCAGCGGCCTTCAGGAAGCCGTCCATCCCGACAACACCGTCATCGGTTTCGACGCCGGCTTTCTGCAGCAGTGGCTGGGCCTCGTTCGTGTGGCCAATAGCCTTGAGGTGGCCGAACGCATCCATCACCCACTGGACCGCTGCGGCTTCCCGGGTCAGCATGTCGCTGCCTTCCTTCGAGAGGAGAACCGCGACCGCGTCGAAGAGCTGTGACGGCGAACCGGCGAGCTGACCATCGGCTTTCGTTACGTTGCCGTCGGACAGTTTTGCCTTTCCGATCTTAGGCGCAACGACGAATGCGGTGGCGCCAGCCTGGCTGATGGCGTTCTTCAGATCACTCAATGCCTTCGCATCGGTGCCATCAGCAATAAGGATGCCGATCTTTCGACCCTTGACCGTCTCGACCATGTTCTTCTGGATCGACAGGGCTGGCGACGGATCGAGATCGACCGGTTCCCGTGCAGCCGGATTGGCAGCCGGAAGGTCGATTCCGAGACCATCGGCGACCCGCTGCGCCAACTCCTCGTCAACGTTCAGGAGATTGCCAATAACGCGCGGCGGAACGTGATCGAACTCGACCTTGGAAAGCTCGAACACGAAAGACGACGCGATATGCGCTTGCTCGGACGCTGTCTGCGACTTCCAGAACATCCGTGCCTGGCTGTAATGGTCGGCAAAGAGCTCGGCGCGGACCCGCAGCTTGTCGCCCTGTTCCTGATCACCTGTCGCCCGTTCGAACGACCGGAAGCCAGTTGCGGGACACTCGCGTGGGCCGCCTTCTTCTCCAGCCATTGAGAGGCTGTTGGGTTCGTAATTGGCACGACCCTTCGGGACGCTCATCTGCATCATGCCGTCACGCTGGAAGTTCTGCATGGGGCACTTCGGCGCGTTGATCGGCAGCTGATGGAAATTGGCCGTGCCGAGACGCGATTTCGGGGTATCCAGATAGGAGAACAACCGGCCCTGCAACAGCGGATCGTTGGAGAAGTCGATGCCCGGGACGACGTTCGACGGCAGGAAAGCCACCTGTTCCGTTTCGGCGAAGAAGTTATCGGGGTTGCGATCAAGCACAAGCCGACCGACGATCTTGACCGGCAAAATCTCTTCCGGGATGATCTTGGTGGAGTCGAGCACGTCGTAGGGGAGCTGGCTTGCGAATTCCTCGTCGAAAAGCTGAACGCCGAGCTCCCATTCCGGAAAATCACCACTGTCGATGGCTTCCCAGAGATCGCGACGGTGGTAGTCGTTGTCGGCGGCCTGAAGCTTGAGCGCCTCATCCCAGATCGTCGACTGAACGCCGAGCTTCGGCTTCCAGTGGAACTTCACGAAGGTCGACTTGCCCTCTTCGTTGACGAAGCGGAACGTGTGAATGCCAAAGCCCTGCATCATGCGCAGCGAGCGCGGAATGCCACGGTCCGACATGGCCCATAGAAGCATGTGGGTGGTCTCAGGCATCAGCGACGCGAAATCCCAGAAGGTACCGTGCGCGCTACCGGCCTGCGGATAGGCGCGGTCAGCTTCCATTTTCACCGAGTGAATGAGATCGGGAAACTTGATTGCATCCTGGATAAAGAAGACCGGAATGTTGTTGCCGACCAGATCCCAGTTGCCTTCCTGCGTGTAGAATTTGACGGCGAAGCCGCGAACGTCGCGAGGGGTATCGACAGAGCCAGCGCCGCCTGCAACGGTCGAGAAGCGGACGAAAACCGGAACCTTGTCCCCTACACGCTGAAACACGTCGGCTTTTGTCACGTCACTGAGGGATTCCGTGAGCTCGAAGTAACCGTGTGCGGCAGAGCCTCTGGCATGCACGATGCGCTCAGGGATGCGTTCGTGGTCGAAATGAAAGATTTTCTCGCGGAGAACGAAGTCCTCAAGCAGGCTCGGACCGCGATTGCCGGATTTCAGACTGTTCTGATTGTCGGAGATCCGAACGCCGTGGTTTGTCGTCAGGTGGGCCTGAGCAGGATGCGAGCCATCGGACGGAACATGCTGGTGGGTCTCGCCGCCTTCACCGCGGTCCGTATCATATGTCGTCGGGTCAGCCATTGGATGGTCCTTTGCTCGAATTCAATCCAGCAACAGATATGCCCGCGCGACGCTGCGGCAAGCGCCCGTCGGAGAGATTATCCAAGGGATTGCTTTCAAGGCTGCAGGTCAGGCACCGGAGTTGGCAGTGGGCTGAGCTCCCGAGAGTGGTCAGTAAAGGCGTCTCGTAGTCCGCTGTGCCTGCATTCGTGGCCTGACCGGCGTTCGATGAGGCGCTTCGGTGACGCGGGTCCGGCGGGGAGAGATGCCTATCCCACGCAGAACTTTCCCGATTGCTCTCGTAGCAAAGCAAGCCCTTGCTCTGTCACGAGGTTCATCCTCGGGTTGCCGCGGCGCCCCGCGAACAGGTCCGGATACTGGGATGACGTGACAAGTCTCACTTCCGTTCGCGGCAGCTTCTGCAGGTGAACACTTGCACCCTTACGCGCAATATCGACGCCCAGCGCACGAAGCGCGTCAGGTGCCGCGATCCAAAGAGTGCCGCTGATGTTCAGCATCCGAATGGTGTGTCCATGGCAGGTCACGGTGTTCATTGCTCGTCCTCAGCCGTCGCGACGTCAGCCAGGCCGTCGCTCGAAATCGCAACGACGACGGCTTTCGCCGGAGAAACAGGTGTATCTTCAACCGCTCCGAAAAATCCTGACAGCATCCGTAAATCCTTCGTGAACCACCGATTATGTGCATTGCACAAAACTAGACGGCGGTTATATACGTGCCCGACTGTATGTAAACTATCCTTGTGCGGAGCACTCGATGCCTAAGGCGTTGCGATCTATCCTGACCATCACCTGCCTCCTCGCCCTCGTCGGGTGCCAGAAGGAAGAAGCCGCAGCACCTCCGGCGCCGCCGCCATCGCCCGTTGGCGTGGTGACGGTACAGCCCGAGACCTTGCCGATCACCAGCGATCTGCCCGGACGTATCGCTCCGACCCGTCTCGCCGAGGTGCGCCCGCGTATCTCCGGGATTATCGTCGAGCGCGTCTTCGAACAGGGCTCCATCGTCAAGGCGGGCGACGTGCTTTACCGCATCGACCCGGCACCGTTCCAGGTTCAGGTCGACAGCGCGCAGGCCACGCTTCGGAGTGCGCAGGCAGCGCAGATGCAGGCTCGCCAGACCGCCGATCGTCAGACCCAGCTCAGCAAATCGAACGTCGCCACTCGCCAGGACCTCGATACCGCGATCTCTGCACTGGCGCAGGCGGACGCTCAAGTCGCCGTCGCCCAGGCCGGCCTTGCCCAGGCCGAGCTCAGCCTGCAATACGCCAATGTCACGGCACCAATCAGCGGCCGCATCGGCCGTGCGCTGATCACGGAAGGCGCCCTGGTCAGCTCGACTGGCTCTGAAAACCTCGCGACCATCCAGCAGCTCGACCCGATCTATGCGGACTTCACCCAACCGGCCGCCGATCTGATCCGCCTGCGCAAGGCGCTGCAGGACGGCAAGCTGATGACGGGACCGAACGAGGCGAACGCCTATCTCATGCTCGACGACGGCACCAAATACCCGGAAACGGGCCGTTTGCTGTTTTCGGAAGCAGCGGTCGATGAAACCACTGGGCAGGTGACCCTGCGCGGTGAATTCCCCAATACCAATGGGGATCTCCTCCCGGGCATGTATGTCCGCGTGCAGATCGAGGAAGGTCTGGAGCGCGACGCCTTCGCCGTGCCGCAGCAGGCCCTGCAGCGCGATTCCGGCGGCCAGGCGAGCGTGCTCGTGGTCGGCGCCGAAGACAAGGTCGAGCAGCGCCGCGTCACCGTCGGTCGTGCGCTTGGCGAACGCTGGGTCATCTCGCAGGGCCTTAAGGCCGGCGACCGCGTGATTGCGGAGGGGTTCCAGAAGACGGCTCCCGGCGCCACCGTCAAGCCTGAGCCCTGGTCCGCGGACAAGCCGGCGACGGAGCAGTCGGCGCAAGGCGACGCCAATGCGGCTCCTGCAGAGCCGGCGAAGAAGTAAGGACCAGGTTACATGGCAAGTTTCTTCATCGACCGGCCGATCTTCGCCTGGGTCGTCGCAATCTTCATCATGCTCGCAGGCGTGCTGACAATTCCGATGCTGCCGATCGCGCAGTATCCGAATGTCGCGCCGCCGCAGATCACCGTATCCACCAACTATCCCGGCGCTTCGCCAGACGATATCTACCAAGGCGTGACGCGTCCGATCGAAGAAGAACTGAACGGCGTTCCCGGGCTGATCTATTTCGAATCGACGTCTGAATCGTCGGGCCGCGTGTCCATCAACGTCACCTTCGCACCCGGTACGAATATCGGCGAAGCGCAGGTCGAGGTGCAGAACCGCATCGCCCGCGCCGAACCCCGCCTGCCGGGCGCCGTCACATCGCAGGGCGTGCGCGTCGAGCAGGCAGGCACATCGTTCTTGATGGTCGTGTCGCTGACCTCCACGGACGGCAATACCGACGTCATCGGTCTCGGCGACTATCTGAACCGCAACGTGCTTGGCGAGATCCGCCGCGTGCCCGGCGTCGGCAGTGCTCAGTTGTTCGCCACCCAGCGCTCCATGCGGATCTGGATGGATCCCGACAAGATGGTCGGCCTCAAGCTGACGGCCTCCGATGTTACGGCTGCGATCAGCGCCCAGAACGCGCAGGTCGCCGCCGGTCGTATCGGCGCGACGCCGAACCCGATCGGCCAGCAGATTTCCGCAACCATCAACGTCCAGGGCCAGCTGACCAATCCCGAAGCGTTCGGAGCGATCGTGCTGCGCGCCAATCCCGATGGTTCGTCGGTGCGGTTGCGCGATGTCGCCCGCATCGAGGTCGGCGGCGAAAGCTACAACTTTTCCAGCCGCCTCAACGGCAAGCCAAGCGCTGCCATCGGCGTCCAGCTGTCGCCGACCGCCAATGCACTCGACACGGCGAAAGGCGTGCGCGCGGTCATGACAGAGCTGCAGCAGTATTTCCCGTCCGGCATCGAATACGAGATCCCGTACGATACCAGCCCGTTCGTGGAAGTCTCGATCGAGAAGGTCATCCATACGCTGATCGAGGCGATGATCCTCGTCTTCGTGGTGATGTACGTCTTCCTTCAGAACATCCGCTACACGCTGATCCCGACACTGGTCGTCCCGGTGGCGCTGCTTGGCACCTGTGCGGTGATGTATGTCTCCGGCTTCTCCATCAATGTGCTCACCATGTTTGCGATGGTGCTCGCGATCGGCATTCTCGTCGACGACGCCATCGTCGTCGTCGAAAACGTCGAGCGCATCATGGCGCAGGAAAAGCTGTCGCCGAAGGAAGCGACCCGCAAGGCGATGGGCCAGATTTCGGGCGCCATCATCGGCATCACGCTCGTCCTGAGTGCGGTGTTCATCCCGATGGCCTTCTTCCCCGGTGCGGTCGGCATCATCTATCAGCAGTTCTCGCTGACCATGGTGGTCTCGATCCTGTTCTCGGGTTTCCTTGCCCTGTCGCTCACGCCCGCACTGTGCGGTTCGTTCCTCAAGCCGATCAAAGGCGATCACCACGAGAAAAAGGGCGTCTTCGGCATTTTCAACCGCGGTTTCGACAAGGCTTCGCATGGCTATTCCCGCACGGTCGGTGGCATCATCAAGCGATCCGGTCGCTTCATGGTCATCTACGTCGCGCTTCTGGTCGGCCTCGGCTGGGCCTATCTGCAGCTGCCGAGCTCGTTCCTGCCCAACGAAGACCAAGGCTTCCTGATCGTCGACGTTCAGGCACCGGCCGAGGCAAGCACCGACCGCACCACCGAGGTCGTCGCGCAGATCGAAAAGATCGCGCTCAGTGAAAAGGCTGTCGAGCGCATTATCGCCATCAACGGCTATTCCTTCTCCGGCAGCGGCCAGAATGCCGCGCTCGCCTTCATCACCCTAAAGGACTGGTCGGATCGCGGTCCCGAGGATTCGGCTGATGCGATCGCAAAGAGGATCAACGGCCAGATCTTTGGCATCCGCGATGCGATCGCGTTCTCGCTGTCGCCGCCGCCGATCCAGGGTCTCGGCAACTCGTCCGGCTTTACCTTCCGATTGCAGGATCGTGCCGGCAACGGCCAGACGGCACTTGGCGCGGCGCGCGACCAGTTGATGGCCGCAATCGCCAAGAGCCCGGTTCTCGCCGGCGTTCGCATCGAAGGCATGCCGGATGCGGCGCAGGTGAACCTCCTCATCGACCGTGAGAAAGCCAACACGTTCGGCGTCACATTCGGTGACATCAACTCGACGATCACCGCAAACCTCGGCTCGTCCTATGTGAACGACTTCCCGAATGCGGGACGCATGCAGCGCGTGCAGGTTCAGGCCGACGGCAAGCAGCGCATGAAGACAGAAGACCTGCTGCGGCTCAACGTCCGCAACGCCAATGGCGGCATGGTGCCGATGGCCTCATTCGCGTCGGTCGAATGGGTCCGGGGCCCGTCGCAGGTTGTTGGCTATAACGGCTACCCGTCGATCCGCATCGCCGGCCAGGCAGCACCGGGCTTCTCCTCCGGTGACGCCATCACCGAGATGGAACGGCTTGCCGGCGAACTGCCGAACGGTTTCGGTTACGAATGGACCGGCCAGTCGCTGCAGGAAATCCAGTCGGGGTCGCAGGCACCCGCCCTGATCGCGCTCAGCGTGCTCTTCGTGTTCCTGCTGCTGGCAGCCTTGTACGAAAGCTGGTCGATCCCGATCTCGGTCATGCTCGTCGTGCCGCTCGGGGTCATCGGTTCGGTTGCGGCCGTCATGCTTCGGGGAATGTCGAATGACGTCTACTTCCTCGTGGGTCTGATCGCCATTATCGGTCTGTCGGCGAAGAACGCCATTCTGATCATCGAGTTCGCCAAGGACCTCCGCGCCGAAGGCCGCTCCACGTTTGATGCGACGGTCGAGGCAGCGCATCTGCGCTTCCGCCCGATCCTGATGACGTCGCTCGCCTTCACCCTCGGCGTCGTCCCGATGGCGATTGCCACCGGTGCCAGTGCTGCCAGTCAGAATGCGATCGGCACCGGCGTGCTCGGCGGGATGATCTCGGCGACCTTGCTGGCCATCTTCTTCGTTCCCGTGTTCTTCGTCTTCGTGATGAAAGTCTTCCGCGTGAAGGAGCCGAACCACGAAGCAGAAAAGGCAGCTCCCAAACCGGCGGAGTAGGGGAGAGCGGGAAGAGGAGGACAAGGATGAGACGAACGAAAGCCGAAGCGGCCGAGACGCGCTGTGCCGTCCTGACCGCAGCCGAGCAGCTTTTCTTCGAAAAAGGCGTCGCCAACAGTACTCTGGACGAAATCGCGGCTGCCGCTGGTGTCACACGTGGAGCGGTCTACTGGCACTTTGCCAGCAAGAGCGACCTGTTTCTCCAACTCTACAACGCGGCGCAGCTTCCCCGGGTCGACATGAGCGACGCTGCCGGCTCGGGTTGCGAGGATACTGATCCGATCTCGGCGGTGGAAACCATTGCTCTCGACTGGTTTGGGATGCTCGCAAGCGACGTCCAGCGTCAGCGGCTCCTCACGATCCTTCTGAGAACGAACTTCGAACATGAGTTCGAACCTGTCCTGCAGGAGATGGACGCCCTCAGCGCTGAGCACACTAAAAACATGGAGCGCATCTTTGCCAAGGCTGAAGACAAGGGACAGCTGTCACCCTTGTGGACTCCTGCCGCGTGCAGCCGCGCCGTGCACTGGCAGATGAAGGGTATCTGTTGGGAGTGGCTGCTGTTTGGCCGGAAGTTCGACCTCGTCATCTTGGGCGGAGACAGCGTCCGAAAGCTGTTCGCGACCTTCAGGCGCTGATCGTGATGGATGGGGAGAAATCGGCAGGCTCGGTCAAGCAAGTGGACATTGTCGCCGGATCTGTCGATGCTATGCTTTTCCCGATGACCGATATCTTCCAGGTCTATACCGACGGTTCGTTCGACGCCACTTCCCGATCTGGCGGCTGGGCGATCGTCGCTTTCAAAGGTGACGTGCAGATCCATGTCGCCTCGGGGACGACGATCGGCAGCTCGAACAATTCGTTCGAGGTGCTGTCTGTCATGCGCGCGGCGTCTTGGCTTGAAGCCGAAGCGACGGGAATGGCTGCGGTGATCTGGACCGATTCCGCCCACGTCGTCGAAGGGTGTCGTCGATGGCGGTTCATGTGGCGCGGCAACGGCTGGAAGCGGGTAAGATCAAACCCGCACGAACGTCGTCGGCCAATCCCGGATGCAGATGTCTGGCGCGAATTGGACACTCTCCTGGAGCACAACCCGCTTATAGCAATTCAATTGTGCAAAGGGCATTCCGGAATCTCCGGAAATGAACAGGCCGATGCGGCAGCGAGATCCGCCTTGGGTCTGGGATAAGGCACGTTGCCGGCTCCCGAGCGCGAAAGACCTGCTAAACTTGACAGAAGTCATGTGGCGGACTTGCAACTGTGATTGTGCAGTCGCTACTGCAAGATCATCTTTATTAGCTCTTTCCGTTAGCAAACAGCGCGACTCTGATAGTGGATTGAATCACCGATCAGGCATCGGACCACTAAAGGATATGTCATGAACACTCTCTCAAAAGCCCTGGCCACCGTTCTCCTCGCCTCGGCAATCGCAGTCCCGGTGTCTGCCGCAGATCTCGCGCCCATGGAAACTCCGCTTGCCGCACCGGCGACGTCAGGTTTTTACTTTGGTTCGCTGAGCTCCGTAAACTTCCTTGACGATACAGGCTTTGATTTCGGCGCCGCGTCAGTGTCCACCGAGTATGACGTCGGCTACTACAGCGCACTGCGCGCCGGCTATAACTTCGGATCGATGGGCTTCGTTTCGCCGCGCCTCGAGCTTGAACTTGGTTATGGCAGCGCGTCTGTCGACGAACACAGCGTTTCCGGATTTGGCGGCGTTGGTGGTATCGACTCCTACGGCGACGCTCGCTCGTTCCAGGGCTATGTCAATGGCTATCTCGATATCCCGCTTGCAGCTGAAGGCGCAGTCAGCGCGATCACGCCTTACGTCGGCGGCGGTGCAGGTTTCATGAACCTGGAACTGCGCAAGCAGGGCGTCAGCGGAACCGGTACCGGCACGCTGATGGATGATTCCGACACCCAGTTCGCCTACCACCTTGATGCCGGCGTCGGCATCAATCTGCAGGCTATCGGTCTGTTCACGAACACTTCGCTGTTCGACAACACGACGTTTGATATCGGGTATCGCTTCACAGCTGCCGACGATTTCAACTTCGAGGCCCGCGACGGATCCACGTCGAGCACCGACTTCCGCAGCCATGCTGTGACATTCGGCCTGCGTCGCCAGTTTTGATCTGAGGGTCTGGCCGGTTTCGCGACCGGCCAGACCTATTCTGCTTGAGACGTTTCAGATCTCGCCCTCGGGCTTTTCGCCCTTGGCGTCTTCAAGGCCTTTTTCAGCCTTCTTCAGCAAATCCTCACGGTCCTTGTCGGCATTCTCGCTCGTGCGATCCGCATCGCTTCCGGTCTTTTTGTCGTCACTCATTTTATTCTCCTTCTGGTCAGAGATTCATGATGGCCAGATGGTCCAGAATATAATTCCGACCACCACGATGAACGACAGCGGCAGCGCCAGGAACCGCAGCATGCCAGTGCCTGTGTTGTCCCGGCCCAGCCAGGCGAACCACCAGTCCGGGCCTTGATTTCCGCTCTGTGACATCAGCGCCCTTTCACTTGGTTGTGCCGTATCCGGGCGTACCTGTTTTCTCCGAGGCGTCTTTGCGTTCCTGCTCCGGATTTCGCGTCGTGTCGACGCTTTCCTTGAAGCGCTGGTGCCCATCATTTTCGATCAGCGTTTTGTCGGCGTCCTCGGTAACCGGTGGGTTCTTCACGGTCATTCCTTCCAGTCCTGTCACGACGAGCTCATGAGCCCGTAGATGACGATTGCGATATACAGGCTGAAGGCGCCGAGCACGTATATGCCAAGCACGACGATCACTCCGCGGCCTAACAGTCCCTTCTTCTTTCGGACTTCAGGCGGGTCTCTCATTTTGTCGATACTGGGTTCATCTTCGGGCTTCATCGCATTTCCTTTCATTCAAGGAGGCGAACAGTCCGCAAGCCGCATAGTTCCGGCCGTTTCGAGGCGCAGCGGAATGTGAGGACAATCCGTGCGGCCTATCCACCAGTGCCGTCTTCTTTTGAAATTTAAACGTAAATTTCGGCGAGACGTCGATCTCGCCGAAATCCGGTGTTTGCCTTGCGGTTATTGCTGCGGTTCGTGGAACGGACAGCCGTTGAACCTGGCTCTGAAATCGGCAGAGTGGCGGTAGGTTTCGTTACGTGCCCGGTTGATGCCGCCGAGAGGCTGGTGATCTGCAAGGCCGGTCCAGACGCTGAACCGCATTTCCTCGTCGACCTTCTGCACCTTGGCGTCGCTCCAGCTATCCTGCGGAGCGGCGCTCAAAGTTGCAACGGTCACGAACGGAGCTTCGTCTTCCTTCCATTCTACGGTCGGGTCCTCGATCGGTTGCGCTTCGATATCGCGACAGAGCTGGACCTGGAATTCCCACAGGCCCCGCGTTTCCTGCATTTCCGCCTGGACCGTCTCACGGATGGCGTTCTCGCGGACGCTGGCATCGATTACGGTTCCGGTGCGCTTGGTCAGATCCGGTGAGATCGGCTTCACGCGGAACTTCGCGACGTAGTCACCATAGCGAAACGGCGTGACACTGAAATAGGTCTCGCCGAGCGGATCGACATTCGGCGCGCCGCCGAGGGACTGAATGGTGGGGCTCGTCACGCCGACGGCTTCGAGGCCCTTGTTGACGGTCTGAAGCACGCTGGACATCACGGTCTTTGTGCCTTCCATCTTGTCCGTGGTCTTGGCAAGGAGCTTGAGGCTGGAGAGAAATTTCTTCGGATCCGGCGTCTGGAAGATCGGGCCGTTGACCATCACGAAGTCCTGGTTATTGCCGTCCGCGCCCGGCAGGCGAGTACCCTCGACGCCGACAACCTTGATCGCCAACCCGCGTGGAAGAGCAACAGCGTCGGGCAAGATGTCGCCGGCGTTTGTGGAAAGACGCATGTAGACCGGATGTTCGCCCGGTTTGGCAAACAGACCTTGCGCGAACTCCGGCGGCAGCCCGCTCTTGACGGTCATTGTACCCTCAAGGATGCCGTGTGCTTTTGCGTGCACGGACCGAACGGCATGGCCGTAATCCTCTGCGGTCTTTTCAAGAATGATGTCGAACTGATCGATAAGACCCGAGATCGTCTCGCGCTCATCAGGTTTGACTGTTTCGAGGTCTGGGGAATAACGGACGGGCGTGGCTGCAATCATCTGGCGCTCCTTCAAAATCGAAAAACGCCAGAATAGTGCTCCTGGTTCCAGCGCAAGCTAATATGCTCGCCGGCTGAGGATGCGGCCCATCGGGGAGCCGCATCCCGAGTAGTCACTCAGGCGCTACGGGCCTGCTGTGGGTGTTTGCCCTCTTCGAATTCCTCGACGATCTTCGCACAGAAAGCCGGCAAATCCTTCGGGGTGCGGCTCGTCACGAGCCCCTTGTCGACAACAACTTCCTTGTCGACCCAGATGCCACCAGCGTTCTCAATGTCCTTGCGAACTGTCGGATACGATGTCACCGTCCGGCCATTCAGGACGTCTGCTTCGACGAGAAGCCACGGCGCGTGACAGATGACGCCCACGGGTTTTGCCTGCTGGAAGAATGCGTGCACGAAGGCGATTGTCGCCTTGTCGGCTCTCAGCTTGTCGGCGCCCACGCATCCGCCCGGAATGACGAGGCCGTCGAACTCGTCAGCCGAAACATCACTGACCGTCTTGTCAACGGTATAGCTGCTCCCGGCGTCGAGGTCGTTGTTGTTCGTCTGGGCCTGGCCGCTTTCAAGGCCGATGACAGTGACCGTGGCACCGGCTGCCTCGACCGCGTCTTTCGGCTGCTTGAACTCGGGCTCTTCAGTGCCGCGCGGAGCAATCAGAATGGCGATTTTTTTGCCTTGAAGGGTCATCGTGTTTCCTCACTTTTCTTGATGTGGAGGAGCGTTAATGACGGTTGGCATGAAAAGTTTCATCCAGCCGAACACTTCGACTTGTCACCTTGCTCTGCCGCCAGTCGAAGTTTCCGGAGGCGCTCGCTTTTTTCCTCCCGACGTCGCCGTTCGTCATCTGCAGTCTCGCGCGCAACGGCATTGGTGTGCTCGAAGGCGGCCGCGCGTTCGCCCATGGTCAGCGTTCTCCTGATCCTTGAAACCATCGTATCCATCTCTGTGATTGCTTCCCCAATACATGGGACTCGTTGAGCGCCTCATCAACATATTGCGCCTGTACGGTAGCGGACCGACACGACACGAAGGCACGTGGGACATCGCAGTTCGCGGAGAAATCCCCATATCAGCCAGGGTGAAATCCGGCTCGTTGCTGTTTGCTCAGTCTGGACAGATGGGGAACATCTTTCGATGTCGGTTGTTCTGTCAATGTGCGCCGCTTTCCGCGGGGCAGGAGATTTAGATGCGTAAACGCGTAGCCATTATTGGATCGGGTCCGACAGCCATATTCGCACTGCAGGACCTTGTGAAATGCAGCGCCTCTCTGGATATCGCAATTTTCGAGCGAACCGACGTCGCCGGCAAGGGAACACCCTACCAGCGGGGCATCAACGACCTCGCGATGCTGTCGAATATACCGAGCATCGAGGTGCCGGCTCTGCCGGTGATGCTCCACGACTGGCTGGCACTCCAGTCCGACGAGTACCTGAACGAGATTGGTGTTGATCGCTCGGGAATCACAGACCGTGCGTTCTATCCGCGTGTCGTGGTTGGCGATTATTTCAGATCTCAGTTCGACGCGATCATCGACGCATCGCGGGCCTCCAGGCATACGGTCGACGTGTTTGAGAACGCATCCGTCGACGACGTTCAGCCTGTCGGTGATCAGTTCAAATCGTGCCTGAGCCCTGAACACGGCGGCGCAGAGGCGCTGTTTGATTACGTCGTCATTGCGACCGGACATAGCTTTCCGTCCGAACCTGAGACGTCGCCCGGCTACTTCGAGGCGCCATGGCCCGCAACCGCATTGCAGAGCATCCCGAGCGGCAAGATCGGAATTTTGGGGACTTCGCTGAGTGCGATCGATGCCGTCATGACGGTCGCGACCAAGTTCGGTGAATTCACCAAAAGCAAGGGTGGCGAACTGGAGTACTCCGTCAACGCGGACGGCCAGGCTCTTGATATCGTGATGATGTCGCGCAAGGGTCTTCTTCCCGAAGCCGATTTCTATTTTCCGATCCCCTATCTTGAGCCGAAGATCTGCACGCAGCAGGCGGTCGATGACCGCATCGCGCTTGGCAGCAGCGGACTGCTCGATGACATTTTCGAGCTGTTTCGCCAGGAACTTGCTGTTGCCGATCCGGACTATTCCAAGGCCATCGGTCTAGACGGCTTGACCGTTGACACGTTCGCCGTTGCGTATTACGGGGTTCGCGACAAGGAAGACCCGTTCGAGTGGGCGGCGTCCAACCTTGCCGAAGCCAAGCGGAACTATGCCCAGAAGCACACTGTTCCGTGGCGCTACGCCATTCTCATTACCCATGAGATCATCGAGACGGCGGTCGGCTTTATGAACGCTGACGACCTTGGCCGGTTCAACCGGAACTTCAAGAGCATTTTCGCCGACGACTATGCGACCGTTCCGCACCTGTCGATCGAGCGACTACTTGCGCTTCATCGGAGCGGTTGTCTTGGTATCGTCGCCCTTGGCGATGACTCGGAGATCGTGAAAGAAGGTCTTGAACGGGGCGCTACTGTCGAAATCGCCGGTACCACCTTGCGCTTCGATACGTTTATCGACGCCACGGGCCAGAAAACTCTGTCGGCGACCGACCTGCCATTCCCATCCCTTATCGAACGAGGGCTGATATCCGAGGCAAAGACGATGACAGCCATTGGCAATCACCGCCGTACGGGCGGGATTGACGTGGACGACCAGTGCCGACCGCTGATCGCGGGCGTGCGACCGGTGAGGCGACTGTACGTCCCGGCTGTCTCATATCTTCTGCACAAACGTCCGTTCATCCAGGGCATCACAAGTGCTGCCGAACTCGGACAGATCGTTGCAGCCTCCATCATTGCCGAGGTGACAAGACCGGTCCGCAGCCGCCGCGTCAGGTCATCCGCCCGCGCACAGGCGCCAGCTGAGATCGCAGCGTAGGACCTGCGTGCTGGTGAGCGTTAGTCGCTGAAGTGATAATCCCGCCTTTCGAGGCGGGATTTTCTTTATCAGTGTTTGATCGCCGCGACGGTACGCGGCTATCGCTAACGGTTTGGGGTGTCTGATAACGCTAACCGAAACCACTCCAGCGTGGTGGCAGCGAAAAGGCACGCTTACAACCTTGAGCGATGACGAACCGAAGCGTCATACCCGCAGCGATCGCGCCGACCGGCGTCAGCGTGTCCGGCAATCTCTCGGCTGTGGCCCGGACCTGCGGATGACGAGCAGCGGGGCCCCCCTAAGATGCGTGTCGGACGAGAAACCTTCAGGACTGACCGAAGGGAACGCAACAAAGCCTCTGTCTCATTCCTGAGAGCAGAGGCTTGTTTCTTGAAGTAGAAGTAGGCTGGTCGAAGAAAACCAGGCCCTCAAACGCTGAGCTTAATCTCTGCTTCAACCCGCCGTGGCGTTTCGAATGGCATCGATGACAGTTGCGAGAACGTTTTGACCTTCGTCGGTAATCTCCGCTCTTTTTCCGTCGATGCGGATGAGGCCGCCGTCTTCGAGTTCTGCCTGGCCCTTCGAGCTTGCGTGATGACCAGCACCATCGTCCAGAACGACTTCCTTTACGGGGTCACCGCTGAGGAGTTGATGATAGGCCGCAAACACCAGGATGGAACGCGCATCGTCTGAAAGTTTCATAGGGATCTACCGTTTTGCTTGAGGATGAAGGGATGGTGCCCCTTCCAATCACACTGTCGATGTTGGGTCGTCTGCGGGGACCTTGCCATCCGGGGTCAGCTCATCGACCGCGCGGGGAAGATCCTTGCTCAGCCGCGCAAGTATCTCATCTCGCGACAGTCCTGTTTTCGCTGCCAGTTCATCGAGAACTTCGGGTCCGATCGCTTCGGCAAGCTGATCCCCATCGATATCCTCGTTGGATCCGGGCTTGACCCAAGATTCGGCCTTCTGACCATATCCGTTCTGCTGGAAGGTTTTCAGGAGGTCACCCAGACCACCACTCAAGACACCGCCGGACGCAAGTCCTCCCAGAATTCCGCCAAGGCCGCCTGCTTCCTTGCCGCCCGTAAGCTTGCCGAGCAGATCCTCAAGACCACTTGTCTGCCGGGGACTGGTCTCCGGAGCGGTGTTCGCTCCAGCCGGTTGGGTCTTGTTCACGCCCCGTAGGAGCTCTGCGATTTTGTCCCTGTTCTGAAATCCAGCAACAGCGAGTACGCCGAGCAGTGCTTTCAATTGACCGCTTGCCATGGTGTTCTCCTCGATTTCGCAGCCATAGCCGGGATGGCGTTACGGCTTCATGCAAAGCAAACGACCAGTCGGCGGCGAGGTTCCTGCAAGGGCACCCGTTGGCCGAACATTTGCTGCTGGGAGAGGGTTCGGGGCGGTTCGGAATAACTCCGAAGGTGAGGTGACACGGACGCCGATCCGCTGCCGTGGTCCAAAAAACGAAAAACCCCGCCATTGCTGGCGGGGTCTCTCATTTACGCACCGGTGAAGATGTTAGCGGCAAACCCGGCGTGGGCCCGAGTTCGGCTGGTAGGTGTTGTCCGAAGCGCGATACGAGCGGTAACGCGCTGCGCAGCTGCTGCTGCCGTTGCGGTTCTGCGAAGCGATCGCACCACCGATGAGGGCACCTGCAGCCAAGCCGCCGATGATGGCGCCGGTGTTGCTGCGACGACGGTTGTCGTAGCGACGGTCATGGCGGCGGTGGTTGCTGTAACGGTTGCGGCGATCATAGCGGTCACGACGATCGTAGCGGTTGTTGTATCGACGCTCGCCACGGGGGACGTAACGGCGGTTGTCGTTGCGGTACTGGACCTGCTGGACGTCAGCCGCGGGTGCAGCCGCGGTAATCGCTGCCTTCGGCATGGCCTGCGCGGGCACGTATCCGGTAAACGCGGTCATGATCGAAATGATTATAATTGCGAGCTTTTTCATCTGTCTCTTTCATTGTTGTAAAACGGAGATAGGGCGAATCTCCCGTATGGGTAGAGCGCTGGTTGAACTTGTGAACGCGTCCACGACACAAGCGCTTGCGCAAACACCGGCGTCAGAGTTCGACCGCAGCTGGTGGTCCGCGGAAGGCGTCGAGCCGGTCTGGGGCCTGGAGCCTCACGGGCGCTCCCGATCGCGCTGACTCGTAGATTGCTTCCATCACAACATGATCCTGCACACCTTCCTCGCCGGGCGTTCGTGGCTTGCGGTCCTCGATGATGCAGGTCGCCATGTGGTCGATCTCGGCCGCGAACTGGTTGTTGAGCGCGATCTCGACCTTTTTCTGCACGGATTTTTCGCCGTCCAGTTCGGTGACAGTCAGGCTCTGGCCGTCGTATTTGTAGGCGTTCGCCATATCCACGGTGGCCTTTTCGAAATTGAGCCGCTGATGCTTGTCGTCTCGCGCGCCATAGCTGGTGAAGCAGTTGGCGATGAAATTGGATGGGAAGCGCAAGGTGAACGAGACCGTTTCCTCGACCTCGGCATAGCGAGCGTCACCTTCGGGGCTGTATTGCGTCGCCATGACTTCGACCGGTTCCTCACCTGTCAGGAAGCGTGCGGTGTTCAGGCAGTAAAGCCCAATGTCAGGGAGTGATCCGCCACCGGCAAGAGCCTTCTTGTGCCGCCATTGCTCGGCACCGTTTTCGGCAACCGTCTGAACGTTGATCGCGGACATGCCGACAAGGCGGCCATAGGCTTTGCTGCGGACTTTTTCGGCGAGGTAGAGATTGGCGGCTTCGTACTGGATGCGGTAGGCCACCATCAGCTTGACGTTCTGCTCTTCGCAAACCTTGACCATTTCCTGCCCGTCCGCCGAGCTGATCGACATGGGCTTCTCGCAAAGGACATGCTTGCCTGCCCGCGCTGCCCGTTCGACATATTCGCGGTGCATGCTGTTGGGCAGAACGATGTAGACGGCCTTGATGTCCGGATTGGCCTTGATGGCGTCAAAGCTCTCGTAATCGTAACAGGCATCCTCGGCGATGCCGTATTGCCGCGCGACCGCCGATAGCTTCTCCGGCGTTCCGGACACGAGCGCCACGAGTTTCGATTTTTTCGTTTCGCCAAAGGCGGGAAGTATTTCTTCGAGGCTGAGACGACCGAGAGCTACGACCGCAAAGCCGACCCTATCTTCCAGAGGAAGCGGCGCTGACGGGTTTCCGCTCGGGGTCTCATCGGGCCCGCGCCATTCCGGGAACTTGACCTTGCCGTCCTCGACCATGCCGGTGTCCACCTGCGTCGGTGCGGGGTAGCTCTGAGCGCCGGCAACCGTCGTGGACAACACCACCCCCGTTGCGCCTGCGGCTCCAAGTTTCAGAAGATTGCGTCTGTTGAAAGCGCTTGCCTGATCCATGCCGGTCTCCAAATTGCTCGCCGCCTCACAAACAACGCCGTTTCGCCGATGTTCCTTTGCATTCTGCGTTTGTCGGATGCGGAAGGTGGCTTGGATATGCGGGTCCGGTGTGAGTATTCGTCGGGGCGCGGATGCCAAGTCGTCGCGGCGCCGACCCTTCTCGCAACTTGCCTCTATATCCCTTTCGAGAATTGCTGGTTGCACCGAGAAGCCTATATCCCCGTGAGGACCTCATGGAAGGAGCTATGCGTGATTCCGAAAAAAGCACCGCCCGTTACTCTCGTCATCTTCGGCGCCACCGGCGACCTGACGCGTCGCCTGCTCATTCCGGCGATCATCAACCTGACACGCAGCGGCCTGGTGGGAGACGATCTCGCTATTCTCGGTGTCGGGATCGATGAGGGCGACGACGAATTTCTGCGCGGTCGGCTCGATGAGTTCCTCACCCATCTCAGCCCAGACGGCGAAGAGCCTACCCGCAAAGACGACGCCTGGTTCAGTCTGCGATCCCGCATTTCCTATATGAGCGGCGATTTCACCAGGGATGATATCTATCAGGCGATTGAAACGCGGCTTGGATCGTCGGCAAATGCTGCTTTCTACCTCGCCGTCCCGCCCGTTCTGTTCGGACCGATCGTCGAGAAGCTGGCAGTGCATGGCCTGATGCAGGAAACCGAGACATGCTTCCGGCGCGTCGCGATCGAGAAACCCTTCGGGACCGATCTCTCCTCGGCGAAGGCTCTCAATGCCCGTATATTGTCGAATGTCGAGGAAACCCAGGTCTACCGGCTGGATCATTTTCTCGGCAAGGAGACTGTGCAGAACCTGATGACGGCCCGTTTTGCCAACATGATCATCGAGGGCCTGTGGAGCAACACCTATATCGACCATGTTCAGATCACGGCGGCGGAGGTTGTCGATGTCGGTAGTCGCGGCAGGTTCTACGATGCGACAGGTGCGCTTCGCGACATGGTTCCGAACCACCTGTTCCAGTTGCTGGCCATGATCGCGATGGAACCGCCGAACAGTTTCGATGCCGAGGCTATTAGAAACGAGAAGGGCAAGGTGCTGAAAGCGCTGCGTGTCTATTCGGCTGAAGAGGCCGCCGCAAACAGCGTGCGCGGCGCCTATGGTTCGGGCGGTCTCGGCGGCAAGTCGTTGTCAGCCTACCGGGACACCAAGGATGTCGCGCCCGACAGTCGGACCGAAACCTATGTGGCCCTCAAGCTTTATGCCGACACCTGGCGCTGGGCCGGTGTACCGTTCTACTTGAGGACGGGTAAGGCTTTGACCGCCCGCGACACTGAAATCGTCATCACGTTCAACAAGGTCCCATTTGCCCAGTTTCGCGAAACGGACGTGACGCGTCGTCTGCCGCCCAACCGGCTCGTCATCCAGGTTCAGCCGGATGAGGGGATGAGCATGGAAATCTCGATCAAACGCCCCGGCCAATCCGTCGAGACAGTGCCGGTGACACTGGATTTCCGCTATTCCGACAGGTTCGACATCGGCAACACGACGGGCTACGAATCCCTGATCTACGACCTGTTCATCGGCGATCAGGCGCTGTTTCAACGCGCCGACAGCATCGAAGCCGGATGGGCTGCCGTCCAGCCTTTCCTGGACGCCTGGGCAGAAGACGGCTCGGTTCCAGAACCCTACGCCCCCGGCAGCATGGGTCCAGCCTCGGCCGATGACCTCATCCGCAAGGACGGTCGTGAGTGGCATGAACTTGGAGTGGTTCTGCATCAGAGGAAGTGAAGCGGGTGTCGTTGCGGGCGGACGGTGCTTGACGGTCGATCGGTTAGAGGCGCCATACCACAGATGACCGACTTTCGGTTTGGCGCCATCTTATGATCAACCAAAGCTGCTCAGTGGTTCAGATCGAGTTGGCGATCTTGTCGGCGATGTAGAGTTCACGCAGTTTGAGCGTTAGAGCCCCCGGCTTGCCGTCGCCCACAGGTGCGCCGTCGATACGCGTGACGGGCATGACGAAGTTGGTGGCCGAGGTGATGAAGGCTTCCGCGGCATTCATCGCTTCATCGGGTGTGAAGGCGCGTTCTTCGTAGGGAATGCCGGCCTTTTCGGCGAGATCAAGCACGCTTGCTCGGGTAATGCCGTGCAGGATTGCGTTCGACAGCGGGCGGGTGATCAGCCTGCCGCTCTTGTCGATGATATGAGCGGTCGCCGAGCTTGCCTCGGTCACGAAGCCGTCTTCCACCAGCCAGGCGTCATCGGAGCCTTTCTCCATCGCCTGCATCTTCGCCATCGAAGGATAGAGCAACTGCACTGTCTTGATGTCGCGGCGCTCCCAGCGCCAGTCGGGCAGCAGAGCGACGGACAAGCCAGTCGCGAGCTTGGGGTTCTCGATGACAGACTTTGCCTGGGTAAAGAGAACCAGCGTCGGCGTCGGATCCTTCGGGAAGGCGAAGTCGCGATCGGCGGGGCCGCGCGACAGCTGGAGGTAGATCAGGCCTTCCTTGAGTTCATTGCGTCTGATGATCTCGCGGTGAGCCTCCAGAAGCTCGCTGGCCGAAATCGGCAGGTTCAGGCCCAGTTCCCCGATCGAGCGCTTCAGGCGGGCGGCGTGGCCGTCATATTCGAGAAGCTTGCCGTCGATGACGCCGGTCACTTCGTAGATGGCGTCTGCGAACAGAAAGCCGCGGTCGAAGACGGAGACCTTTGCGTCGGCTTCGGGCAGCCATTCGCCATTGAGATAAACGATACGGGACAAGACAATCTCCTTCAGTATGTCGGGAATTCAAAACACATCGCCGGCGGCTCGCTTCAGTTCGGCGATGAACCCGTGCAGCAGGCGTGAGCGCGGTATGCCTTTGCGGGTAATCAGGACGGCCGCGACTTCTCGGGGTGGCTGGAAGGGCAGTTGCACCAACCCCTGTAATGACTGGTGGGCTGCACTATAGGGATCGACGACCGCCGCTCCGACGCCTGCTCCGGCCAGAACCGCAGCCGTTGCGCAATAGCGCACCTCGACCCGCGGCTCGTAATCGATGCCCTCGCGATCGAAGGCATCGCGCAGCATCTGGCCCATGCGCGATTCCGCTTCGAGGCCGATAAAACCGTGTTCGGACAAATCACTGACCGTCACCTCCTGCCGACTAGCGACCGGGTGGTCCTTCGGCACGAGCGCGACCATATGGGTGCGCGACAGGATCTCTACGTTCACAGACGGATGCCGTTCCAGCGCGATCGCAAGACCGACGTCGGCGGCCCCGCTCTGCACAGCTTCGATGACGTGTTCGAGCCGGCGGACATCGTAAGCGACGGACACATCCGGACGATCTTTCAGGAACCGTGCGAGCGCCACCGGTGCGACCGTATTACCAAGCGGCGGCGTCGACATGACACGCAGCCGTCCCGATGTGCCATGCCGGATCGAGCGGGCGCGGGCGGAAAAGCTGCGCAGCATGCTGAAGACAGGCCGCACCTCTTCAAACAGAAGCGTGGCTTCTTCGGTTGGCTCAAGCCGCCGGTGCAGGCGCTCAAACAGCGTTATACCGAGCTGGTTTTCCAGCTGGCGGATGCCGTTCGAAACGGCGGGCTGCGAGATGCCCAGCTGCTCGGCTGCCTCCACGGTCGTTTCGCAACGCATCATGGCCCCGAAGATTTCGAGGAGGCGCAGCGAGATATCCGGCTTCTGCTCGGTTTCGGTCATGGCGTTCAGGTGAGAACTGCGCCAAGCGCCATCGCGACGGCGGCCTGGGTCGGATCGATCACGCGGATGCCGAGCTCATCTTCGAGTCTGCGGCGGTGGCCGGACATGCCGGCACAGCCAAGCACGATCGCGCCGGCGCCCATGTGCCGCAGTTTCAGCCCGGCTTTCACGAGAGCCGCATAGCTTTCCTCTCCATGGCCGCTGTCGGCGACGCTGATTGCGCCTTCAAGCGCGACCTCGCCGGCAAGCCTGCCATCGACGCCGAGGCGGCGAAGGTTGCGCATGTGACGGGGGATTGAACCTTCGGCGACTGCGATGACGCCGAAGAGATCTGCAAGCGCCAGGGCGCTCAGTACGCCGGCATCCTGGATGCCGTAGACCGGCTTGGTGGTGATCGACCGTGCAAGGTCCAGCCCGGGCTGCGAATAGCAGGCGAGCACATAGGCTGATGCATCCGGCCGGGTTTCGATCAGGTCGGCAGTGCGCAACGCGGCTTCATCCACATGGCGCTGGGTGACGACGCCGGGCGGACCCTCATCGATCGTGACGCATTCGATAACGGGACCAGCCGGAAACTGCATTCCGGAGAGCGCCTCGCGCAGGCCTTCGGTGACGCTTTCCGAACTGTTCGGGTTGATGACGAGGATCCGGCCGACGGTTCTCATGGGGCGATCTCCACGCCGAAATTCTGCGCCGGATCGAATTCCTTGGCACGGTAGCCGGGCTTGCCGGTCAGGTCGATGGGGCTGCGGGCAATGAAACGACCACGACCACGGTCCGCCTTCAACTCGCCGTTCTCGACGATGACATCGCCGCGGTTCATGGTGAGGACCGGCCAGCCTTCGATCTCCATGCCCTCAAACGGTGTGTAGTCCATATTGTCGTGCTGATCGGCAAGCGTTGCCTTGCGGCGGGCTTCCGGGTCCCAGATGCAGATATCGGCTTCGTAGCCGGGTGCGATCGATCCCTTTTTAGCCATACCGAATGTCTTGGCCGCATTGGTGCTTGAGAGTGCAACGAACTGCTGCAGCGTGATGCGGCCTTTAGCGACGCCCTCCGAAAACAGATAGGGCAGGCGCATGGCGATGCCGGGCATGCCGTTGGAGATCTTCGGGTAGTGCGCATCGGCACCATTGGCAAATTTTCCGCTGGCATCGAAACGGTAAGGCGCGTGGTCGGAGGAGACGCTCTCGAACGTGCCTGATTGTACGTGCCGCCAGAGCGCTTCCTGTGTCGCCGCGTCGCGGAGCGGTGGAGAGCAGATGAATTTCGCCCCTTCCATGCCGGGCCGGTCGAGATCATCGCGGGTCAGAGCCAGGTATTGCGGGCAGGTTTCGGCAA
The DNA here is from genome assembly GCF_050500175.1 of Neorhizobium sp. DAR64872/K0K18. Classification (NCBI taxonomy): domain Bacteria; kingdom Pseudomonadati; phylum Pseudomonadota; class Alphaproteobacteria; order Hyphomicrobiales; family Rhizobiaceae; genus Neorhizobium; species Neorhizobium sp. DAR64872/K0K18. Next base: position 430,431 of record NZ_CP191445.1, on the reverse strand, counting down.
ACAGTTTCGTGCCGGCAAGCTTTTCGCGCTGGACGATGGCAGCGCCGCCCGCCGTCGAGACATGGACGATAAAGAGGGCTGCATCGACCAGTTTCGCAAGCGAGACGGCCCGGTTGATCGCTTCTTCTTCCGCGAGCTCCGGACGGCTGATCGCATGGTATTTTGGCGCGGTGAGGCCGGCAGCCGCCATCCGCTTGTTCATCCACTTCACCATGTCGTTGTTTTCGGCATGGACCATGGTGAGCGCCCCATGGGTTTTGGCAACGGTCAGGATATCGAGCATGCCGCCGTCGCCAATATTCATCAGGTCGTAGGTCATGAACACCTTGAACGACGTGATGCCCTTGGCAAACACGCCCGGCAGCTCTGCAAGAACTGACGCCGAGGGGTCGGAAATGATCAGGTGGTAGGAATAGTCGAGCACCGAGTGCGGCGCGGCGCGGCCGTCATAGGTGGCGATGACTTCGGCAATCGACTGGCCGCGATGCTGAGCCGCGAACGGGATGAATGAGGAATTGCCACCGAAGGCGGCGGAGACCGAGCCCGAATAGTAGTCGTCGGCGGTCATCACGCCCGCGGAGCTTTCCTGGGCGATATGGGCATGCGCCTCGATGCCGCCGGGAACGACCAGCTTGCCGCCGGCATCGATCCGGCGGCTTCCTCCAGCGATCTTCTCGCCGATCGCCGTAATTCGACCGTCGGTAATGCCGATATCGCCATCGAATATGTCGGATGCGGTGACGATGCGACCGCCATGGATGACCGTATCAAACGCTGTCATGTCGGTCTTTCCTTACACTTCGATGATCACGCCGGTCTGGCTCGTCAGGCGACCGTAATGCTCGATACGACGATGGCGCTCGAAATCAAAGATCGTCTTCTTGCCGAAGTCGCATTTGGAGAAATCGCATTCGGCGATGATGAGCTCGTCTTCCTCGGTCACGGCGCGGGCGAGAACGAACCCGTCCGGATCGACGATAATCGAGCCGCCCATCAGCGGGTGGCCGTCCTCATTGCCGGCCTTGGCGACGCCGACGACATAGGTCGAGTTCTGGTAGGCGCCGGACTGCATGGAGAGGTCGGAATGGAAAAGCCGCTTCTCCAAACCTTCGGCGCTCATCTGGCTGTTCACCGACGGCGTGTTGTAGCCGATCGTGACCAGCTCGACGCCCTGCAGGCCCAGGCAACGGAAGGTTTCCGGCCAGCGGCGGTCGTTGCAGATCGCCATGCCCATGATGACGCCTTCGTTACGCCAGACGTTGAAGCCGAGATCACCGGGTTCGAAGTAGCGCTTCTCGAGATGCTGGAAGGCGCGCTCGGTATCGTATTCGGAATGACCGGGAAGATGCACCTTGCGATACTTGCCGACGATATTGGCTTGCCGGTCGGTAACGATCGAGGTGTTGTAATAGTGTCCGTCCGGCGTCTTCTCGCCGTAGCCGAAGGTGATGGCGATGTTGAGCTCGTGGGCGCGATCGAACAGCGGCTGCGTGGCGGCGTTCGGCATTTCCGTCTCGAACCAGAAATCGATTTCGGCCTGGTCTTCCAAGTACCAGCGGGGAAAGAAGGTCGTGAGCGCCAGCTCTGGGTAGACGACCATGTCTGCGCCCTTGGATGCGGCTTCATCGAGAAGCGCAATCATGCGGATGACGACGCTTTCGCGGCTATTGGCTTTCTGGATGGCGCCGAGCTGGGCACCTGCGATCTTCATGATGGTCATCGGAGTTTCCTTTCGAAAGCGATCAGGCGGCAAGGCGCCGCTGGAAATGACTGACGAGGCGCACCAGCGGCCACAGCAGCACGAGGTAGATGAGAGCTGCCAGCACCAGCGGCGAGGCATTGTAGGTGACCGACCGCGCCATGCCGGCATTGTAGAGAAGCTCGGACAGCGAGATGACGGAGGCAAGCGAGGTGAGCTTGACGACTTCCACAGTGTTGGACAGCAGGTCCGGCAGCACGTTGCGGATGGCCTGCGGCAGGACGACATGAGCGAGCGTCTGCACAGGGCTCAAGCCCGTCGACTGGGCAGCCTCCCACTGTCCCTTGGCGACCGAGATCAGACCGGCGCGATAGACCTCGGCGTAATAGGAGGAGTTGTTGAGCAGGAAGGCGATGACGACGGCGTAAAACGGCGAGATGTTGACCCCCGCAAAGGGCAGGCCGGCATAGATGAAGATGAGCAGCACCAGCGGCGGCAGGGCGCGGAAGAGATCGGTATAGGTGATCGAGATCCAGCGTAGCCATCGGCGCTCGCTCATATTGCCGAGCGCGACAAACAGGCCGCCGATCAGGCCGAGCAGAATGACGGCGCTGCACAGCTTGAGCGTCATCCAGAGGCCGGACATCATCAGCGGCAGCGACTGGCGCATGATGCCGATATTGAAGAACTGGTCGATGAAGATATCCATGTCAGCCTCCTATCGCTTCTTCCAGGCGGTCCGGCTTTCCATCCAGCGGGCGAAGACCACCATCGGCAGGAAAATCACCAGATAGGCGACAACCGACATGGTGAGCGGCGTGGCACTGCCGGAAAAACTCTGCGCCGTCGTGGCGCTCGACAGGATTTCCGAAACGCCGATGGCCGAGCCGAGCGCGGTCATCTTGGTGATGGCAAGCACGCGGTTGACGAGCGGCGGAATGGCAAGACGGACAGCCTGGGGCAGCGCCACATAGGCAAGCGTGCGGGTAAAACCGAGCCCGGTTGCGATGCCGGCCTCCCATTGGCCCTTCTCGACAGACGAGAACCCGGCCCAGAATATCTCTTCGGCAAACGCTGCAAGGGTCGCCGCCAGAACGAGGAAAAGAACCATCGGGCCGGACAACTGGATGCCGATCGAGGGAAAGCCGAAATAGAGGATCAGGATGACGACCAGAGGCGGCAGGGCGCGAAAGATGTCGGCGTAGCAGATGATGAAGAAATTGAGCGTCTTGACGCCATAGCTGCGCAGGCAGGCGAGCGCGAGGCCCGCCAGGATGCCAGCCACGATCACCGCCGCGGCAATCTGCAGCGTGACCCAGATTCCGGCAATGATGTCAGGCGTATATTTCGCCATCACCACCGGGTTGAAGAAGGTCTCGAGGAACCGGTCCATAGCCGTTACCCGGAAACGCGCGAGAGAAAGGCGCGGGTGCGATCGGCCTTCGGGTTGCCGAAAAGCTCGTCCGGCGTGCCCTCTTCGACGACGACACCGCCATCCATGAAGATGACCCGGTCCGCGGTCTCGCGGGCAAAGCCCATCTCGTGGCTGACGACGACCATCGTCATGCCCTTGGATTTGAGGTCTTTCATCACCTTGAGGACGGAGCCAACCAGTTCCGGATCAAGCGCCGAGGTTGGTTCGTCGAACAGCATGACCTTCGGGTCGAGTGCCAGCGAACGGGCGATCGCCACGCGCTGCTGCTGGCCGCCCGACAGTTCACCGGGATAGGCATCCGCCTTGTGTGCGAGGCCAACCTGTTCGAGCATATCCATGGCCCGCGCATCCGCCTCGACCTTGGAACGCTTCAGCGCCTTGCGCTGCGCAAGAGTGACGTTCTTGAGGACACTCATATGCGGGTAGAGGTGAAAACCCTGGAACACCATGCCGATCTGCAGCCGCATCCGGTCGAGATCGCGGCGGGTGCCGGCCATGATATTGCGGCCATTGACGATGATGTCGCCGGAAGTTGGCTCCTCGAGCCGGTTACAGCAGCGCAGCATCGTGCTCTTGCCGGAACCGGATGGCCCGATGGCGAACACGAGTTCGCCCTCTGCGACCCTCAGGTCGATCTTCTTGAGAACGGTGGTGGTACCGAAGCGCTTTTCCAGCGCGACGACTTCGAGCATTGGGCGATTGGCCATTGTGGCACCTCCGGCAGGCACGATGCAGGCAGCTTTGCCGGCCAACCGCGATCTCCGATGGGAGAAACGATCGGCGCGGCTGCCGCATCCTGTCTGATCAAGGGGGAGGGCAGGCGACTGAAGCGCCTGCCCATGCTGCAGAACGTTACTTCAGGTTATCGCAGGAGGCCTGGTGGGCGTCGTCCTTGTAACCGTCGAAGCCGGGCGTCCCGAAACCCTTGGTCGGGGTGACGATCGTGGTGCCAGCTTCTGGCGTGACGCCGAACCACTTGACCGAAAGCTTCGCCATCGAGCCGTCGAGCTTCAGGCATTCCATCGCACGATCGACGAGATCACGGTTCTGCCCGTCTCCCTTGCGGAAGGAAAGGGCCCAGACGAGGCCGGTTTCGTATTCGAAGGAGAGTTTCAGGCGCGGGTTCTTCTTGACCGCCCATGCAGCGGCAGTGTTGCCGGCAAGGTTGGCATCGGCACGCCCCGCGATAACGGCTGCCACGGCGTCGGTATTGGTGCCGTAGCTTTCGACCTTCCAGCCGAATTCCTTTTCCTTCTCCCGCAGGAAGCTATCGTAGGCGGAGCCCTTGTTGACGGCGATCGTCTTGCCCTTGAAGTCTTCAAGCGTCTTGTACTCAGGCGCATTGGCGGGCACGACGAAGCCGAAATTGGTATCCATGAAGCCTTCGGTGAAGAGAAGGTTCGCGGCGCGCTCCTTGTTCACGGTGACCGGTGCGACAAGGAAGTCATAGGTGCCGGCCTGAAGTGCTGGGATGAGGCCGGAGAACTGCGCTCCGGTCAGATCGACTTTCTTGCCCAACCGTTCACCGATCAGGTTTGCCATATCGACGTTGAAACCCTCGATCTTGCCATCGAGGGTGGGCATGGCGTGCGGCGCGAATGTCGCGTCGATCGCGGTCTTGATCGTGTCTCCGAGGGAGTAGGCTGGCGTGCAGGCAAGCAGAGTAGCTAAGCCGACAGCGCCGGCCCTGATAAATGGTTTCATCGATGTTCTCCTACTGGCGGCTCCAGGCCTTTGCGGCCCTTGTTATAGCCAGTGTTCCACCGAACCTGCTGCGCTGCAATATAATTGATTATTATAATCGAACTAGAATTATACGGTTTCCAAATAGTGATTGTGTCGATGGTCCTCGTTGTCGCAGCCGGTCAACGGCGCATATTGCGTCAGCTCTGAAGAGGCTGAGGCTCTTTCGGAAGAAGTTCGCCTTCGATGCGGTAGTGCAATCCATCCGCGCGGTAGTCCACGTTGGCGACGCCGTTGAAATAGGTCGGCACAACGCGCTCCATCAGGCGGGAGCCGAACCCACGCCGCGTCGGTTCGCTCACGGCCGGCCCCTTGCTTTCGATCCATGTGAAGGCAAAGCCGTTTTCGCCGGGCGCCGTCCAGCGGATCTCGACCTTGCCGTCGGCCGTGCTGAGCGCGCCATATTTGGTGGCATTTGTCGCAAGTTCATGGATTGCCAGTGCCAAACCCATGGAAGGTTGTGCTTCGAGCACCATCGGAGGCCCGAAGATATCGAAGCGGTCGGGGCTGTCCTGGTGCGGTTCGACGGATGTCCGTACAATCGTCTCGACATCTGCTGCGGACCAGTTCGTTGCCGTCAGCGTATCCTGTGCCCGGGCAAGTGCGTCGATGCGGGCCGACGCCATTTCACCGGCAAGCTTCACGTCTGTCGCATTGCGCAGGCTCTGGGATACGACGGCTTGAACCATCGCCAGCGTGTTCTTCATTCGGTGGGACAATTCGCGCTGCAACACACGCTGTTGGCGCTCCCGTTCCTTTTGCTCGGCAAGAAGGCGCTGCTGTTCGCGCACCAGATCTTCGCTGCGCAGGCGTTCTTCCTGAAGATCATCAACCGCCTTGTGCATGACCTGGATCAGCAGAATGTCCACGATGACCACGCACGCGTAGAAGGTCAGAGCCACGAGGACCGACCCGTTGATCTCGAACATCGCAAACGGCGGTATAAACCAGTACCAGGCAGCCACGCCACAGGCCACGGCGCAAACGGCCCCGGGCCAGACGCCCGCCAGAAACGTCGTCAGGATTACCGCGGGGAAGAAGGTCAGATACGGGAAGCCCGGCGGCAGGAGATGGTCGCAGAGAAACCGCGCGTAGAGCGCAAGCCCGAACGCTGCAACCGCCACTCCCCAGCGCTTTCCCGGGGAAGCGCGGACGTGGTCGCTCATCTCGAACAATTGCATACGTAAGGGCTTCATTCCAAGTGGGTTCCCGCGGCGTTGCTTGTTCTTGGCTTGTTCGGGGTGTTCCGTCAATCAGCAACTAGAAAGGTACGTAATGTCCGACGGGATAAGGGACAAGTTTGGCAACACCGGTGAAAGCACGGCGTATGCGGACAACAAACGTGACGAGCACGTTGAGGCATCAGAGGCGCGATATGCGGGGACAGGAGGCGCTCCGCGAGACTGACAGATCGTCAGCCTCCGACGCGGGGTTCTGACAAAAATTCGCGGGCCCACAGTACGGGCCCGCGCTATCGTCGATCAAGTCAAACCGTAAAGCCTCAAGGCCTTCGCGCCGCCAGAATGAGCCGCTCGAAGAACTTCAGCTGCTCGTCGCAGGTCTGGGCGACCGTCTCAAATATCAGCCGGTCTTCCCGCCGGATTGCCGCAATCTTCTTCGTCAGGGCCGAAATCACCCTTGCCGGCATCTTGGCAATGGTCATCGCAATCGCCTTCGGTCCGGCTTCGAGTTTGGCGATACCGAGATGGCCTGCTGCAAGCTGCAGCCTGGTTGTGCGCAACAACAGCAGCGTCTCCTGCGGCAACTCGCCGAAGCGATCCTCGAACTCTTCTTCCAGATCATTCACGTCGCGCTGTGAGGATGCCCGCAGAAGTCTGGCATAGAGATTGAGCCTGACAGCCGGATCCGGCACGTAATCCGCCGGTATCGTGCCCGCGACGTCGAGATGCAGGATTGCGCGCTTTCTGGTGGCCGAAAGTCGTTTTCCCAGTTTCGCGACGGCACGCGCGAGGAGCTTCTGGTAAAGGCCAATGCCGATGACCTTCATATGCCCAGCCTGATCCTCGCCGGCGATGTCGCCCCCGCCGCGCAGATCGAGATCGCGCAGACTGATCGCAAGCCCGGCGCCCAGGCGGTCGTTCTCTACGAGTGTCAAAAGCCGCAAGCGCGTTTCCTCGGGCAGTTCTGCACCTTCTTCCGTCAGAAGCGTGGTCATGCCCTGCGCGCCTCCACGGCCGACCCGTCCACGCAACTGGTGCAGCTGGGCCAAACCGAACCGCTCCGCATTCCAGATGAACATCGTATTGGCGCGCGGCACATCGAGGCCGTTTTCAATAATGTTGGTGGCGAGAAGGACATCGCCATCGCCGTCCGCGAAACCGACGATCGCTTCGTCGATCGTCGCCGCCGGCATCTTGCCATGCGCGACCTTAACCAAGAGCTCGGGAACAATCTTGCGCAGGATCGCCTCGACGGCTTCGATATCCTCGATGCGCGGCACCACGACGAAGCTTTGTCCGCCCCGGCGGTATTCTCGCATCAATCCGGTGCGCATCGATGCGTTGTCGAATGCTGCAAGCGATGTGCGAACGGGTCGGCGCCGGGCGGGCGGAGTCGTCAGGAGGCTGACCTCCTGAACTCCGACCATTGCCGACTGCAAGGTGCGTGGGATAGGTGTTGCCGACATGGCGAGCGTGTGGAGGGTCGGCGCGAGCGCGCTCATGGCCCGTTTATCCTTGAGCCCGAACCGATGTTCCTCATCCACGATCAAAAGCCCGAGATGCGCAAAGCGCACGTCTTTTGCAAGGATCGCATGGGTCGCGACGATAACGTCGATTTCACCCTCGGCCAACGCCGCCTTGACCTGCTTCGCCTCGCTTGGCTTGACGAGCCGTGACAACATTCCGACAGAGATGCCTGTTCCTTCGAAGCGTCGCTTGAAGGTGGCGAAATGCTGACGTGTGAGAACAGTCGTCGGGGCGATGACGACCACCTGGCCGCCCGCTAGTGCTACCGCTGCTGCGGCGCGCAGTGCGATCTCTGTCTTGCCGAAGCCGACATCGCCGCAGACAAGGCGGTTCATGGCATGCCCGGACGCGAGATCGGAAAGCGTGGCCTTGATGGCTTCGGCCTGATCTGGTGTTTCGGCGAAAGGGAACCGTCGGGTGAAGGCTGAAAATTCGGCGCGGGGAGGAATGAACGTCTCGGCCGGCGAGGCCTGCCTGTGCTTTGCGATGGTCGAAAAATGACGCGCCGTCGATTTGATGTCCGCGACAATCTTCTCGTGCTTCTTTTGCCAGGCGTCGGTGTGAAGACGATCGAGCGAGACCGCCTCGGGTTCGGAACCGTAGCGCCACAGCTTTCCGAATTCTTCCATCGGAACAAGCACGGAAGCACCTTCGCGATATTCCAGACGGGCAGCGTCACGCGCGACGCCTGCAACGGCGATGCTTTCCAGATTTTTCAAAATTCCAATGCCGTGATCTTCGTGGACGACGACGTCGCCGATCCGAAGCTCTGGTTCGGCAAGAAAGGAAGTTGCACTTGAAACATGTCGGTGTTCATCGCCCGCGGCGATGACAGCAACATTTTGCGCGACGTCGAGGAACCCGTGATCGAGGGCGCAGGCGAGCTTCAAAAGCGCGCCGGATTCGGCGTCCATCACCTTCGTCCAGCTGTCGACGGACCGAGGCGATACACCAGTTGCTTTCGCGACACGGCGGCAAAGCGCCTCTGATGCCTTGCCATGCCCGGAGATTACAACCTTCATTCCATCGCCCAGGCGTTCCTGTGCAGATTTGACCAGTGCCTTGCGCGGGTCCGCATCAGACGCCCCGGAAGGCAGTTCACCCCCTTGTTCGAGATCCAGTGCGCTGGTCTGCACGCCGGTGAAGCGCTGTTCCCACTCCTCGCTGTCAAGATAGAACGAGCAAGGAGAGGATGTTCCGGTCTTACCGAATTCCGTGCGGGACTGGCGGGCGTCGTCGATGATTTCCAGATTCCGTACGACCCGGTCTGCTGCGCCCGGAGCCGCAGTCAAAGCGGCATTGCCGAGGATATCGAAAACCGTCACCATGTCCGGGTAGAGGCGGGAAAGCTGGCGCTCCATCGTCTCAGATTTTGGAGTAGGGGCTACCGCAATGACGTCTGCGAGTATGGCTTCGGATGCCGGACCGAAGCTCAACCGTTCAAGGTAGCTCTCGGTTCGCTGCGAGACGCGGTCAAACCCACGCAATTCGGTCACGTGGTCGTCTTCCGACAGGACGATGCGCATTGGGCCCGGGGCGCCGGCGGGATAGATGTCGATCATCCCGTCGCGCACCGCCAGTTCGCCGGGATCGTCGGCAACGCCCTCTTCCACATAGCCTGATCGTCTGACGAAATTCAGGAATGCCTCGCGATCGAATGGCTGGCCGACCACCAGTTCGATCTGGCCATCTGCGATGACCCCCGCCGGCGGAATGCGCTGCAGCGTCGCGTCGATCGATGTCAGCAGCAGTCGCGGCGTGTCGCTTGGCCTGGCCCATATCCGCAATGCGTCCATGCGTCGACCCATGCAGTGCCGCGAGGGCGGAACCCGATCATAGGGAAGGCAGTCCCAAGGCGGCAGAACAATGAATTGGACCGAGGGAAAGAGCGCTGCCATGGCATCCGCTATTTTTTGCGCAGCATTTTCGCTCAATGCCACGTAGCAGAGCGAACGACCGGAGCTCCGGAGCGATGCCTCAAGCCGGGTTGCCACCAAACCCGGCGGCAGTTTCAGATGCGGGCTCTGTTCGGATGCGGGGAGGGGAGAGGGGGCGTTTTCATTTCGGAACTCAACGATACTCACATGAACCTGCCATTCTCGCGTCAGCAATTTTATCAGGCTGCAAGAACTTAGTTTGTCGCGCCCTGTTCCCTTCGAACTATGCGTTTTCTCTTCACGCGGTCAGGCCGCTATGGCGGTGAGACATCAGCGACCGGATGCCGCGTTGCCGTGCACGGAACAGGTCGATGTCGAGCGGGTTATTCGACCTCACGGATAGGAGAACCATGTGAAAGTGTTCATTTACGGCACCCTGAAAAGAGGCTTTGCGCTTCATGATAAGGGGCTTGGGAATTCGGAATATATCGGGGATGTAGTGACGGTCGAGCCCTACCCCCTGTTGATAGCAGCACCATTCTACGGACCGATGATGCTCGAACAACCGGGAACCGGTTTGCAGGTGACAGGGGAGTTGTTTGAAGTCCCTGAAGACGATCTGCCGGTTCTGGATAAGCTGGAAGACGTGGGTGAAGAGGGCAGTTTCCGGGCAATGCTCAAGGTTCAGGCATCGGGTGGCGGTCTCGTTCATGACGCCCTTGTCTTTTTGAAAGACGAGAACTGGCTCGACCCCATCCATTCCGGTTTCCTGTCCGCCTATAACGACCGCAGATTTATCCCGCCATGGGACCGGTAACGACAAGACAAGAGGGACGTCACGATGCGCTACGAGGCAAAGCCCGGCGATGTCAGCCTATTCGAAAATGAAAAAGCCGGCCACGAGCGCGCACCGGACCACCGCGGCTATTTCATCGCTCACAGAGATATCAAGGCCGGAGAAAAGATCGAAATGGTGCTGTGGGCCGGAAGGCCGAACAGTTCACGCTCATTTGGTGGCAGACTATCCGACGACCAGAAGGCGAGCGCGTCAGCGGTTCCCGACCCGGTTGATCTGTTTGGCAACCCTTTGCCAAAGCCACCGAAAGCGTGACGCTACGTTCTCGTTCGATTTGACGTCTCAAACCACGGCTGTGCTCTCGCTTCGCGTCTCGGTGGAGGAACTATGGCTCCGGTTGCTGGTTACGGGGCGAGTCAACGAGAGAGATACAGTGATGAAATTTGGACTTCTTGGCGTCGCGTCGGTCGCGACCGCGGTATTCTTGAGCAGCGCAGCCTATGCACAGCAGGGCGATGGAACCGAAGTCCAGATCACGACCAACGTGTTCAAGCCGAACAAGATTCCGGCAACCGCGGAACGGATCGCCACCTTGAAGGCGCCGGAAGGTTTCACCGTTGAGCCTTTCGCCCAGGGTCTCGGAAACAGCCGCATCATCGCCGTGTCGGATAAGGGCTATATCTATGTCAGCCGCCGCGAGGAAGGCGAAGTGCTGCTGCTGAAGGACGAGAACGGCGACGGCAAGGCCGACGGCGCTCCGGTGAAAGTGGCAGCGCGTGCGCAGGCCCACGGTCTGGCAATCAAGGATAACAGGCTGTATCTCGTCACGGTCAAAGAGGTGTTCGTCGCGGACATCAAGGACGACGGCACGGTCGGGCCACTTGAAATGATCATTGGCGATCTGCCGGATTCCGGACAGCATCCCAACCGCGTCATGGAGTTCGGTCCTGATGGCATGCTCTACATAAGCGTCGGTTCCACCTGTAACGCCTGCAACGAAAGCAATGCCGAAAACGCAACGGTGCTCCGGGCGACCCCTGATGGCAAGAGCCGCACCATCTTCGCGTCCGGCCTTCGCAACACGATCGGCTACGACTGGAACCGCGAGACCGGTGAACTTTGGGGGCTCGACCATGGCATCGATCTCCTCGGTGATGAGGTGCAGGCAGAAGAGCTCAACCTCATCGAACAGGGAAAGCAATATGGCTGGCCGCATGTTTACGGAGCAGGCGACATCTATCCGCAGTCGACACCGGTCGGCGGGGTGACCAAGGAGGAGTGGAAGGCGCAGAGCGATCCGATGAAACTCGGCTACACGGCACACGCAGCCCCCATGCAGATGAAATTCTACAGCGGAACGTCGTTTCCGGCCGAGTTCTCGGGCGATGCGTTTGCAACCATGCGCGGATCCTGGAATCGTAACCCGGCATCCGGATACGAGATTGTTCGCATTCACTTCGAAAATGGCAAGCCGAAATCCTTCGAACCTTTCGTCACCGGCTTCCTCAGCGATGGTGGCAAGACGCATTTTGCACGACCGGTCGGACTGGCCGTCGCCAAGGATGGCGCCTTGCTGATGGCCGACGATGCAAACGGTGTCATCTACAGGGTGGCTTACACCGGCGACGCGCAAAAGGCACAAGCGCAGCCCGCTGCGCCCGTTGAACCTATGAAGGCGCAGGCCGCCAAAGGTATCGATGTGCCACTTGCCATGGATCGCCCGGAGACCAAGACGGAAGGCAGCGTATCCGTCTCGTCCTCGTCTTTCGACAACGACGAACTCATGCCGCAGCGTCATAGCGAATATGCCGAGAGTGTCTCACCGGCGATCAGCTGGAAGGCCGTCCCGAAGGCCGCGTCCTACGCGATCATCGTAGAGGATCCAGGCTCCTCACCAACCAAGCCGTTTGTTCACTGGCTGGCGTGGAATATCCCGGCAACGGTGACGTCCCTGCCGGAAGGGTTGCAGGAACAGCTCCGCCTCGTCGAACCGGAAGGCGTCCTTCAAGGCCGCAACACATCCGGCAGTCACGGCTATTTCGGACCAAAGCCGCCGGCCGGCGACCCGGCGCATCACTATCACTTCCAGGTTCTTGCGCTTGACGAGATGCTGGCTCTTCCCCCGACATCCGACCGGGATGCTCTTCTCGCCGCAGTGGCCGGTCATGTGATCGGCAAGGGTGAGATCGTGGGTCGCTACCAGCAGAAGGTCGATCCTGCGAAGAAGTAAGGCTTCGTCCGATCACGCCCCGATACAACGCTCAGCAGTAGACGATGTTTTTATAGGAGGAGGCCGTACTGGAATCAGGCGGCCTCTTCTTCGATTGCGAGGTCTCGCAACAGGGTATGGATCTGCTCGCCGCTCAGCCGGGACGGATCGAAACCGCTTGACGAGCCGACGTCGGCGAAGCGCTTTGCGTGGGCTTCGGATGTCCCGATAAAACCCATTGCCCAGTTCGGGAAATACCGATGGCTGATCGGGTCCACGGCCAGCAGCGAAACTTCGCCATGGCGTTCGTCCTGCTGGATGCGCTCGAATGCGGCTTCCACCCGCTCGAGCGGACCTTCCAGAACCTGGGCGAAGCAGCCCGCGTTGAACAGAAGCGCCCCGGTGATCTCGTCACGGAGATTGTTCACCCGACTTTTCGCCAGGATCTCGTCGACGTTTGAGCTAAACGCCGCGCCATCGTCGCCGATCTGGTTGCGGCTGTAGTAGACCAGGCGATACAAGCTGTTATCCATTATCAGTTCCCCTTTATAAAATGTGTTGTGCCAGGAACGCCGGAATCTGATCCGTGCCCATCGGCCGTCCCGTCAGATAGCCCTGCACATGGGTGCAGCGTTCGCCACGAATGCGCGCCAACTGTTCCGCCGTCTCGACGCCTTCAGCCGTGATCGACATCCCGAGGCTCGTCCCGAGACTTGCGATTGATCGCAGGATCGCCTCGCTGTCTGCGTCGTCACAGGCAACAAACGAGCGATCGATCTTCAGTTTGTTGAACGGAAACTTCTGCAGGTAGCTCAAGGACGAATAGCCAGTGCCGAAATCGTCCATGGAGATTCTGACGCCAAGTGCGCGCATGGCATTCAGCGTCTGGATGACGTTATCTGTGTCATCGAGTAGGGCGCCCTCGGTAATTTCGATTTCCAGGCGATGGGCTGGCAATCCCGAGTGCCTTAGCGCCGATGCGACCGTTTCCAGCAGTGTGTCCGCTTTGAACTGAAGCGGCGAGACGTTGACGGCGACGATCATATCATTCGGCCAGGACATGGCCTCCAAGCAGGCTGTGCGCAAAACCCATTCGCCGATCTTGACGATCAGGCCGTTTTCCTCTGCAAGCGAGATAAAGGAAAGAGGCGGGATGTTGCCTTTGACGGGATGTTCCCAGCGGAGCAGGGCCTCAAAGCCATCCACGCGTTTGGTCGAGACATCGAGGAACGGCTGATAGTTCAGCTTGAACTGCTTCAGGGCCAGCGCGCGGCGGAGATCGATCTCCATTTCCCGACGTCCGAGGAGTAGAGCGTCCATCCCGCTTTCGAACATGCGGTAACGTCCGCGCCCGGCCTTCTTTGCCTCGTAGAGAGCAAGATCACCGTTGCGGAGAAGGTCGTCTGGCTGGAGCGCATCAGCGCCAAAGGCGACGCCGACGCTTGCGCCGATATTGATTGTGTGACCGTTCAGAACATAGGTGCGGCCGACAAGGTCCACGATCCGCGAAGCGAGTTTTTCGGCCGCAGCAAGATCATCGACATCATGCTGGAGGATCACGAACTCGTCCCCGCCAAGACGCGCAACGACATCGCTTTTGCGGCACGCGGCCTTGAGGCGGTCGGCCACCTTTTTCAAAAGAAGGTCGCCTGTTGCATGTCCCAGCGTGTCGTTGACCATCTTGAAGCGGTCAAGATCGAGGCAGTGGACGGCGATCGATGAAGATTTAGAACCGTTATTCAAAGCGGACGACAGGTGCGACAGCAAGGCGTTCCGCTTGGCAAGGCCCGTCAGTTCGTCGACATCGGTCTTGATGGCGATGCCCTGGTTCTGCGATGCAGGTCGCAGGTCAACGAGATACTGCCCATCGTCGAAAGAGACGAACGCGGCATCGAAGCTCTCACCGCTATGGATGGACGTGACTGAAACCGGGGCGCAGCTGGTGTCGGGCAGGTCTGTGCCCAGGCCCGTAAAAAGCGCGTGGACGGCGCCCCCGGGAAATGCGCCGAATGAGACTTCGCTCGCCTTGTTGGCGTAGACGACGAGACCATCGGATCCGACAACCAAGACCGGGCGCGGCAACATCTCTAGTATTTTCTCGGTGTTGAGAAGCTGAAACGGATGAGGTTCCAATGTGTGGAGGATAGACGTCACAGCGTTCATGGTTGGTTACCGTTCGGAGTTGACCGAGAGGTAATCCGCAAACGTTTCTAGGCAATGGATGCCAAGCCCCGGGACATGACTGTTTGTCGAGAGAGGGTTATCGATTGCTAAAGATGGACTGATGGCGGCAGGAAGGGCACGCCGCGCAGGATGCTCGCCTCTACTTCCGGCAACCTGAACGTGAGACTACCCAACCTAGATTAGGTAATAGGAATATATTATTGATTAACGCTTAAATGTATTTTTACAAAGGCTTATTCTTGTTTTTTGCCAAGTCTTAATTACTAATTTAATAATTGTTTGCGATGAAGGTTGACCAATCACCTGTATTGCAAGGCTTCGTAATGTTCGATTTTTTCGGCGCAAACTCTAATCAAATCCTTTCAGCCTTAGACCTGTCCTTCGCGATCATCGAGTTCGATACCGAAGGACGCATATTGCGAGCCAATACAAACTTCTGCGATCTGATGGGATATAGCGAGCAGGAGATTATCGGTCAGCATCACCGGATCTTTGTCGACGGAGATTACGCTGCAACGCCGGAATACAAAGCCTTCTGGAGCAAGCTTAAGGGCGGCACGTTCGAGTGCAGCGAATTCAAGCGCATTGCGAAAAACGGCCAGGAAATCTGGATCCGCGGCAATTATAATCCGGTGAAGAATGCCAGCGGCAAGGTCTTGAAGATCATCAAGTTTGCTAACGACATCAGCGAAACAAAGATGAATGGGCTCGACAGCGCGGCCAAACTTTCAGCTGTTTCCCGCGCGCAGGCAACCATCGAATTCACGCCCCAGGGTGAAATCCTCACCGCCAACGACAACTTCCTGTCGGCGCTCGGATATTCCTTGAACGAGATCGTGGGTAAGCATCACCGGATCTTTATGGACCCGACCGAAGCGGCATCCCCGCAATACACGCAGTTGTGGGAGCGCCTGCGCGGCGGCGAATATGTTGCCGACGAGTTCCGCCGCATCAGCAAGGACGGCCGTAGCGTTTACATCCAGGCTTCCTACAACCCCGTTTTCGATCCCAGTGGCAAGGTCATCAAGGTCGCCAAGTTTGCCACCGATGTTACCGGCCGGGTCGAGAACGTCGAGCGCCTCGCAGAAGGCCTGACGCGTTTCGCCGATGGTGACCTTTCGCAGCAAATTGCAAAGCCGTTTATTCCATCACTGGAGCGCTTGCGGACCGACTTCAATGCGGCGTCGCAGAAGCTGAAGCAGGCCATGGTGATGGTTGCCGAAAACGCGAAGGCTATTTCGGCCGGTTCCAATGAGGTTCGCACATCGGCGGACGATCTGGCGAAGCGGACCGAACAGCAAGCCGCATCGGTCGAGCAGACCGCAGCTGCTCTGGAAGAGATCACCACGACCGTGAAGGATTCCAGCCGACGTGCCGAGGAAGCCGGCCAACTGGTTGCCCGCACGAAGGAGCATGCCAACCATTCCGGTGACGTGGTGCGTGAAGCGATTGGTGCCATGGACCAGATCGAAGCGTCGTCGAAGGCAATCTCGAACATCATCGGCGTGATCGACGAAATCGCCTTCCAGACCAACCTGTTGGCGCTGAACGCCGGTGTTGAAGCGGCGCGCGCAGGGGAGGCCGGAAAAGGCTTTGCCGTCGTTGCGCAGGAAGTGCGGGAACTCGCGCAGCGCTCTGCGACAGCGGCGAAGGAAATCAAGACACTCATCACGGCCTCCAGCACGCATGTCGGAAACGGCGTCTCGCTGGTCACGAAGGCAGGCGCCGCCCTTCGCGAGATCGCGACCCATGTCGAAGGTATCAACGGCGACATCACCGCGATCGTCGAAACGTCACGCGAACAGTCCACCGCGCTGACCGAAATCAACCGTGCGATCAACACGGTCGATCAGGGCACACAGCAAAACGCCGCGATGGTCGAGCAGCAGACAGCTGCGAGCCATGAAATGGCAAGGGAAGCGGCCGCGCTGTTCCAGTTGCTCGAACAGTTCAATTTCGACAACGATCGGGCCCCGGCCCAGACATTGCAGAAGCGCAATCCGATCGCCCATCGCCCCGTCGCTTCAAGACCGGTCGCACAGCCCATTTCGGATCGCCCTGCAGCCGTCGCAATGCCGCGCAAGATCGCTAACGCCTCGTCTTCCGCTGCCCTGGCGGTTGCGGACTGGGAAGAATTCTGAGTTAACAATAGGCTCCAAGCCGTTGAAAATAAGCTGTTACCGCCGCGAGCCTGGATCACGCTCGCGGCGGTTTCGCCATCTCGTTTTGGTTTGCTAGACGTTGCGCTAATGTAGCGAAGCTCATCGCTTCAGTGTTGAAGCTTGATCGCGCGCTTACTGTATCTCGTTGACGTAGCGGTGGTCCG
This sequence comes from Neorhizobium sp. DAR64872/K0K18, assembly GCF_050500175.1. NCBI lineage: Bacteria > Pseudomonadati > Pseudomonadota > Alphaproteobacteria > Hyphomicrobiales > Rhizobiaceae > Neorhizobium > Neorhizobium sp. DAR64872/K0K18. Next base: position 413,454 of record NZ_CP191445.1, on the reverse strand, counting down.
CAGTCGTCGCCCGGTGCGCAGAGATGAGCACCGGCACGGCCATCTGGTCGTAGGCCACTTCGTCGATCGTCATGACTGCGGCTGGAAGCGTCAGGTTCAGCCAGCGTGCATCATCCTCCGATGCCAGGTCCGCGCCGATCTGTTCACGGATCGCCGAAATCCGGATCCCGTAGTTTTCGAGGAGATGCAGATAAAAGAGCGGCGGGATGTCCTCCTGCTTCTGCGGAAAGCCGGGGACGCGCTCGCGCGGCAGCGTCAATGTTTCGTGCATGATTGGCCGGTCGTCGATATAGCGGACGCGGTGGAAATGCACGATCGGCCGGCCCGTTTCAATCTGCAGCTTCGCCGCTGTTTCGTCCGAAGCCTCGCCGAATTCCAGCGACGTGACCTTGGTAACGGATTTGCTCAGCGAGCCGTCCAGCCCGTGAAGACGAAAATACTGGAAGAACAGGCGTAATCCGTGCTGCGGTTTGCGTCCGGTCACTACGGTCCCGGTCTTGCGGCGTCGGCTCAAAAGTCCGTCGTTGGTGAGATCCATCAGCGCGCGTCGAATCGTTCCGACAGCAACGCCATAGGTTTGCGCCAGGGCGATCTCGCTCGGCAGCACGGAGCCGGGCTCCAGGGCGCCGATCATGATCGCCTCGGTGATCTGTCGTTTCACGACCTCATAGAGAGGCAGAGACAGGTCGCTCAGTCGGGCGGCATTTGCTGAATTATCAGGCAATGAATTGCCTCTTCTTTGGAGTTGACACGTGATGCTGATCTACGCTGTATTACTATATAGTTTATATTAATGAGCCGAGTTGTGAAGGCTGTCGGAATGCGGAGGACGACCGAGATGAGCCTACAGCAACCAGGCACCACTTCTGAGCCCCTGACGTCTGCCATGGCAGCGATTGACCGCGATGTCGAGATGGCCGTGCAGGATCTTGCACGGATGGTTGCGGTCGACACCACCTTTCCACCGGGCGAAGGCTATGGCGCGTTTGCGGATCTGATGACCGAGTTGCTGATGCCGCTTGGCTTCGAATTCGAGCGCGTGACGGTGCCTCACGACCTCTGGCATGTCGAGGGCGGACCGGCGTCCGGCGAACGCATCAATCTCGTTGCAAGGCGCGAAACGGACCTGCCTGTCTGCGGTCTCTACTATCATGTCGATACGGTGCCTGTCGCTCCCGGCTGGAGCCGCGATCCGCTGAAGCTGACGGTCGAAGGCGATGACCTTTTCGGGCTTGGTGCTGCCGACATGAAGGGCACAATCGCTGCGACGCTTCTGGCGCTTCGGGCGGCACGCGAATGCGGCGTTTCTCTCGCTTACGATCCGATGCTGCTCCTGTGTACGGATGAAGAAGGCGGTCTCTATCCCGGCATCCGCTATCTCGCGGAACAGGGCATGCTCAAGGGGCATATCCTCAATTTCAACGGAACGGCCGCACCACGCATCTGGGCGGGCTGCTTCGGCATCTTCAACCTGCAGGTCACGATTACCGGCCATGCGGTCCATGCCGGCGAGGGCAATCGCACCGGCGCGGGTGTGAATGCCATCGAGGGGGCGCTGCCGGTTCTGAACGCGCTCGCAGCCTTAAAACCCGAAGTGGCAAAGCGCGCATCCAAGCTCGCTCCGCCGCCGCATGCAACCGGGCCGCTGCGGCCACAGCTGACCATATCCGCCGTCAACGGCGGCGCAGCGGGCGGGCAGGTTCCGGCCGAGGTGAAGATCCTCGTCAGCCGTCGATATGCCCCGGAAGAAAGCTATGAGGACGCACGCGCCGAGATCGAAGCGACGATCCGAAATTGCATCGAAGGGACAGAGCTCGGGCTCAAAGTCGATCTTGTCGGTCATCTGATCCCGACCGACGATCCCGATGGCCCGCACTGGCCGCGCTGGCAACAGGCGCTTTCGCTCGGCGTCGGATACAAGCCGAACGATTTTCAGAAATGGGGCGCCGCCAGCTGTTCGGACTTCGGCTATGTCCAGAAGGCCGGCTTTGGCCCTGAAGTATTGCTCGGTGGCCTCGGCCGCCCGGAAAGCTGCATCCACAGCCCGGAAGAGCACACGACCCGACAGGACATCATCGCACTCGCAAAAAGCATTCTCGCCTATCTCGCGGCGGATTTCGCTGCCGAGGCCATCCCCGAACATCGCAGTTAATTCCACCAAGCAGCACCGAATCATAAAGGGAACAAAAACATGCTGGAAATGAAACGCCGCTTCTTCTTGGCCGGCACTGCCGCCATTCTCGCAACGCCGTCGATGGGCTTTGCCCAGGCCGCAGCACCTGCCAAGGGCGGTACGCTGAAGATTTCCGTCGACCAGGCCGTCAGCGTCATTCACCCGCTTCTGACTCGCGTCAATCCGGAATACCTTGTGACCGAGCTGCTCTACAGCAACCTCACCCGCCTCAAGGTCGACATGTCGGTCGAGCCGGATCTGGCCGAAAGCTGGACACCGAACGAGGCGCTGACCGAATGGACGTTCAAGCTGCGCACCGGCGTTACCTTCCATGATGGCTCGCCGTTCACGGCCAAGGACGTCGTCGCAACCTTCAAGGCAATCCTTGATCCAGCGACAGCATCCCCCGGCCGCAACAATGTTGGCCCGATCGCCGATATCGTCGCCGTCGACGACGCAACCGTCATGTTCAAGCTGACCGGCGCCTATGCCGACCTTCCCGTCTCCATGGCCTATACAAGCGCCCGCATCATTCCGGCATCGATCGCCACCGGCGACCTCAAGAGTCTGTCGACCAAGGCCGTCGGTACGGGTCCGTTCAAGCTGGTCTCCTATGAGCCCGATCGCCTGATCGTCGTCGAGCGCAACGAGAAATATTACGACCCGGCTCGTCCCTATCTCGACCGCGTCGAAGTGCAGGTCTTCCCGGACATTTCCGCTGAAGGTTCCGCGATGATGTCTGGCGATGTCGACATCGTCTCCACCATCCAGCCGACCGAATATCTGCGCCTCGACGGCAGCGATGGCGTCGATGTGCTGCGCACGCCGTCCGGCCAGTTCTGCAACATCAATTTCGGTTGCGATACGGCGCCGTTCAATGATCCTCGCGTTCGCCGCGCCATCGCACTGACTGTCGACCGGGAAGCAATGGTCGGTTTCGTCACCGAAGGTTTCGGAACGCAGGGTAACGACACGCCGCTCAACGGCTCCTACCAGTTCTTCAAGGGCGTGAAGCAGCGCGAGCAGAACATCGAGGAAGCCAAGAAGCTGCTTGCCGAGGCCGGGTTCCCGAACGGTTTCGAAGCCACCCTTGTCGCCTCCGACCGCCCCGCGGTCCGCACGCAGCTTGCCGTTGCACTGAAGGAAATGGCCAAGGAAGTCGGCATCACCATCAACGTGCAGACGATGCCGCATGCGACCTACCTCGAGCAGGTCTGGAAAAAGGGTTCGTTCTACGTCGGCTTCTACAACATGCAGCCCACCCCTGACGGCATCTTCAAGCTGCTCTACACGTCGGATGCATCCTGGAACGAGACGCGCTGGAACAACAAGGCCTTCGATGCCCTGGTCAACGAAGCGCGCGGAACGATCGACACCGACAAGCGGACCGAGCTCTACACCAAGGCGCAAGAGATCATGAACGAGGAGGTTCCCTCGATCATTCCGTCCTTCTTCGACGTCCTCTCGGCTAAGCGCAGCTGGGTTTCAGGTTACGAAGCGCATCCGCGCGCATCCGTGTTCCGTCTCGACTATGTCTCGCTGACATCTGACGCACCGAAGCGCGGCTGATCTTAAAACCTGCCGGACGCCGCCAGGCGTCCGGCTCTCTTGTCAGAGGAACACGACCCTGTCCCCGAATTACATAGCCAAGCGGCTGGTGATGATCGTCTACACGCTGTTCGTCGTGTCGCTGATCGTCTTTGCCATAACCCAGGTCCTGCCGGCCGACGCGGCCGTCATGATGTTGGGTGAAAACGCGACCCAGGAAGCGCTCGACGCGCTGCGTGCGACCATGGGCCTGAACGCGCCGATCTGGCAGCAGTATCTGACCTGGCTGTGGCATGTGGTTCAGGGTGATCTCGGAACATCTCTGCGCACCGGCCAACCGGTGGGTCCGGTCATGTTCGAAGCGCTCGGTCGTTCGCTGCTTCTGGCCTTCCTGTCGATCGGCCTGATGCTGGTTCTCGCGATCCCGCTCGGCATTATCGCCGCCATCCGCCGCGGCAAGGTCGCCGACATGGTGGTGAGCCTGATCTCCTATGCGGGCGTCGCACTTCCGGAATTCGTGACGGCAACTGTCGCCGTGCTGTTCTTCGCCGACTGGCTGAAGTGGCTGCCGCCGACCGGTTACGTGCCGCTGACCGAGGACTTTTCCCGCGGGATCGCCCATCTCGTCCTGCCCGTCTGCGTCATCTCGATCATCCTAATTGCCCATGTTTCGCGCATGGTTCGGTCCGAACTGGTGGACGTGCTGCATACCGACTATATCCGCGCCGCCCGGCTGAAGGGCATTTCCCGTGGACAGGTTCTGCGCCGCCATGCGCTGCGCAACGCGCTTCTTCCCACCATCACCATTGTCGCGCTCGATGTCGGTTATCTTCTGGGCGGCGTCATCGTCGTGGAAGAGATCTTTGCCATTCCGGGCATCGGACGCCAGCTGATCGTCGCCATCCAGGCCCGCGACTTGCCGGCGATCCAGGCCGGCGTACTGATCATGGCTGCCACCTATTCGATCGTCAATTTCATCGCGGACATCCTCTATGCCTGGCTCGACAAGAGGATCCAGTATGATTGATTTCACGAAACGTCTGTTGAAGACGCCGCAGGGCGCGATCGGAATTTTCCTCGTCGTGTTCGTGCTGCTAGTCGTCGTCTTCGGTCCTCTGGTCGCGCCGCACGATCCGGAAAAGCTGTCACCTCTTGCACGCTATAAAGGTCCGAGCCTCACCTACTGGCTCGGCACCGACCAGTATGGTCGCGATATTTTCAGCAGGCTTCTGATCGGAGCGCGGGCAACCGTCGTCATGGCCGTTCTTGCCACCATCGTCGGTACCCTGATCGGGGCGCTGATCGGAACCGCATCCGCCTTCCTCGGCGGTCGTGCGGACGAGTTGATCATGCGCACCATCGATGCGGTCATGTCGATACCGAGCCTGCTGTTTGCCCTTCTGGTGGTCAACCTTCTCGGCTCCAGCACCGTCAATGCCCTGGTCGCCGTTGCGATCGCGTTTGCGCCGGGCATGGCCCGCATCACCCGCAGCGTTGCGCTGTCGGTGCGAAAGCAGGACTATGTCAACGCCGCCGTCGCGCGGGGCGAAAGTGCTGGCTACATCATCCGCCGCGAAATGCTGCCCAACGTGATTGCGCCGATCATCGTCGAGATGACCATTCGCGTGTCCTTCGCGGTAATGCTGTTTGCGACCTTGAGCTTCCTCGGTCTCGGCGCCCAGCCGCCGGCTGCCGAATGGGGCCTGATGGTATCGGAAGCGCGGCGCTACATGCATCTTTCGGCCGGCATCCTGATCTGGCCGAGCGTGGCGATTGCCATCGTCGCCGTCGGTTTCAACCTCCTGGGCGACGGTCTCCGCGATGCCCTCAATCCGCGGGCCTGAGGTGAAAATCATGACCAATACCGAACACACTTCGGCCGCTACCTCAGTTCTCACAATCGAGAACTATTCGCTCGATTACGAAACCGCCAACGGCCCGTTTCACGCGCTGAAGAATATCGATCTTGCTATCCACCGCGGCGAGATCCTTGGCCTGGTCGGAGAGTCCGGATCCGGCAAGACCTCGCTCGCATGGTCGATCATGCGCTACCTGCCCAAGAACGCCCGCGAGCCCGGCGGACGCATCTTGCTCGGCTCCGACAATCTGCTGGAGAAGGCGGAGCGCGAAATGGAAACGTTTCGCGGACGCCGTATCAGCATGGTGTTCCAGGATCCGAGCACATCGCTCAATCCGACCCTCTCGCTCGGCAAACAGCTGGCCGAAGTCCTCGTTCGCCACCGCGGCCTGTCCTGGCAGCAGGCGTGGACGGAAGGAGAGGCGCGGCTTGCGCATGTCGGCCTGAAGACGCCGGCACAGATGATGCATCGCATGCCACATGAGGCATCGGGCGGCGAAAAGCAGCGTGTCGTCATCGCCTCGGCGTTTGCCTGCAATCCCGAATGCATCATCTTCGACGAGCCCACCACGGCACTCGACGTGATCACCTCGCGCCAGATCCTCGATCTCTTCGTCGAACTGCAGGCCGAAACAGGCGTCGCCTCGCTTTACATCTCCCACGACCTTGCGCTGGTCGCCCGCACCGCTGGCCGCGTCGCCGTCATCAAGCGCGGCGAGATCGTCGAGCAGGGCACCACCCGCGAGATCTTCACCAATCCGCAACAGGACTATACCCGCGAGCTGATCAACGCGGTGCCCGATCCTTCCCGCCGGCTGGTGAACGATGATGTAGCTCCGACGGACAAGCCGCTCGTTGAGGTCGAGAATGTCAGCGTCCATTTCGGTCGCAAGCCGTTTCTTTCGGCCCTGACCGGCCGGAAGACCGAGCGCGTGACCGGCAACAATGCGATCAGCCTCAGCATCAGTCCTGGAGAAATCCTCGGCATTGTCGGTGAATCAGGCTCGGGCAAATCGACGCTCGCCAAGGCGATGACCGGTCTCAACCGGTTTGAGGGCAAGATCCGGTTCGAAGGACGCGAGATCCGCAATCTCGGCGATATGGACAATGCCTATCGCAAGGACGTGCAGATCATTTTCCAGCATCCGGATGCCTCGCTCAATCCGCGTCAGAAGATATTTGAGATCCTGTCGCGGCCGCTAAAACTGTTCGGCGATGCCAGCGATCTCGAGCGGCAGGTCGGTGACATGCTGGAGCAAGTGCGCTTGCCGCGCACCCACGCAAACCGCTATCCGCATCAGCTCTCGGGCGGCGAGAAACAGCGCGTGGCGATTGCCCGTGCCTTCGCCTCCAAACCGAAGCTGGTCATCTGCGACGAGATCACCTCTGCGCTCGACGTCTCGGTGCAGGCCTCGGTCGTGGAGCTGCTGCTCGAACTGCAGAAGGCCAGCGGCACGGCATACCTGTTCATCACCCACGACCTCAACCTGATCCGCCAGATCGCCCACCGGATCGCCGTCATGTATCGCGGCGATCTGATCGAGGTGGTGAAGGCGTCCGAGATCGATAGTCCCGACCGGGCGGAATACACCCGCCGCCTGATCGAGGCGGTGCCACGCGCCGCCGCTCAATACCAGTAATTGCGCATCAAGGAGCATGACAATGGACCCGAAGTCCCTCGTGGATCGGATCGACGAAAAGGCCTGCCTCGATTTTCTGTCGAAGATGGTTCAGCACAAGAGCCATTCGGAGACGGAAGGCGAGAAGGTTCTGGCGCGCTGGATGGCGGCTGAGCTCGCAAAGATCGGCGTCGAAGCCGAGCTGCAGCCCTTCGACGATGGCCGGCGGTTCAACACGATCGGTCGCCTGAAAGGCCAAGGCGGCGGCAAGAGCCTGCTATTCAACGGCCATCTCGATACCAATCCGGTCACCGAAGGTTGGACGGTCGATCCCTATGCCGGTCTCGTCGACGACAAATTCATCTACGGTATCGGCGTTTCCAACATGAAGGCCGGCGATGCCGCCTATTTCTGCGCGGTGAAGACGCTGCTTGAAGCGGGCGTCAAGCTCAAGGGCGACGTGATCCTGACCTTCGTCGTCGGCGAATTGCAGGGCGGCGTCGGGACACTTGCGGCGATCAAAAGCGGCGTGAAGGCCGACTATTTCATCAACAGCGAACCGAGCGACCTCGTTGCCGTCACCATGCATGCGGCAGCGCTGAGCTATGTCATCGAGCTGACCGGCGACACACGGCACCTGTCGAAGCGCGAGGAATCCGTCGACGCGATCGCCGCCGCCTGCGATATCATCCCGCGCATCAATGCGATGACCTTCAGCGGTGCCAGAAGCGAAGTGCACCGCTCGATCAACCGCGGCCATGTCGGCGTCGTCCACGGCGCGCTCGGTCGCGACCTCGAGGAATGGCGTCCGCCGCAAGTGGCCGACTTCGTGCGCCTCAAAGGATCGTGCCGCTATGCGCCCGGCCAGACGCAGGAAGGCGTTCTCGCCGATCTCGACAAGGAGTTGCGGGCACTTGAGGGCCGGTTCCCGGGCCTGAAGGCAAAGCTGGTTCCCGAGATGATCGAAGGCCGCCCTCTGATGCCGCCCTTCGAGGTTTCGCCGGATAGCCGCATCGTCAAATCGATCAATGCGGCCTATGAGGCTGTCCGAGGGGAGAAGCAGCCGACCGGCGCGATCACGCCGACGCGTTTCTACGGCACAGATGCCGGCCATCTCTACCACGAGCTTGGCATGGAAGGCATCGTCTGCGGCCCGGGTGGTCGCTACAACACCATGCCGGACGAGCGCGTCGACATCGTCGATTTCCTCGACATGATCCGCGTCTACATGCTGACCATCCTCGATATTTGCGAAGTGGCCTGAGACCTGTTCCCGGGCGTGTCGATCGCCCGGGACACCCGTCTTGCTGACGCTGGTTCCCTTACGCAGCGGCAACGATCGATCGGCCCCGGATACGGGCTGCCATGCGATAGGCGCGCGGTGTCAGCCCCGTTTCCATCCGGAAATAGCGGTTGAAATTGGAGAGGTTGTTGAAGCCTGCTTCAAAGCAGACGCCGGTGATCGGCATCTCCGTTTCCGCTAGCATGGTCCGAGCCCGCCAGACCCGGACCGAACGGCTGTAATGGGAAAAGTTCATTCCCGTGAGGCGTCTGAAGGCGCGGGAAAATGCGGAGGGCGCCAGACCGACCATATCAGCCACCTCGTGCATCTGCTTGACCGGATCCGACTGCAGGATCTGGATTGCCTGATCGATCCGGCGATGCCGTTTGTCGGACTGTTCGTTATAGAATGAGATGAAGTGCTCGCTGGCAAGCAGGCGCTTGCGCGGCGCGGCTTCTATCTCGTTTAGGATCTCCAGAAACAGCGTCAGCCCGCCGCGGCCACCGGTTTCGTACAGGCGGAGAACCTTGTTCCCGATCTGCGCCGCCTCCGGTCCGACGATCTCGACGCCACGCGTTGCCAGCGGACCCAGCCTGTGCAGCACATCGAATTCCGGGCACACATGACGGATGCCGATCAGCGCGTCCGCATCGAACTGCAGGACGAGATCGCGGCCGGGAAGCGAGGGATCCCCGGGCGTAATCCAGTTATGCGGCAGATTGGTTCCGGTAAGGACCAGATGCTCGGATTTGAACGGGCCCACATAATCGCCCACATAGGCAAATCCCTGTCCTTCCGGGATGTAGTGTATCTCCCATTCCGGATGGTAGTTCCAGATGCAGATCGGGCTCGGATAATCGTCGCGGCGGATCAGATAGGACATGCCGCCGGGCAGAACGATCTGTTCGCGCATGGCCGCGTGCGAAACAGGCTGCGCCAAATTCCGTTGGTTTGTTGTCGCCATCCCGTCACCTTGCATCGCAGCATGTCAAATTAATACCAGTTGAGAGCAAGAAGCCAACTAGTTTCATGTCGTAGGAGCGTTCACAGTGGCGATGTCTGCGGCATGGAAGAAAGATAAAGATCATGAAAGCACTAGTTCTCGAACGCGTCGGCGAGCTCATCCTGCGCGATATCGACCTGCCGCAAAACCTCGGTCCTGATGACGTCCGCATCAAGCTGCACACGGTCGGCGTCTGCGGAAGCGATGTGCATTACTACACGCACGGTCGCATCGGCGATTTCGTCGTCAACGAGCCGATGGTGCTGGGCCATGAGGCCGCCGGCACGGTGATCGAGGTCGGCGCAAACGTCAGCCACCTAAAAAACGGCGACCGTGTCTGCATGGAACCGGGTATTCCCGACCCGAATTCCCGCGCGTCCCGCCTCGGGATCTACAATGTCGATCCCGCGGTGACATTCTGGGCAACGCCGCCGGTTCATGGCATCCTCGCCCCGGAGACCGTCCATCCGGCAGCCTTCACCTACAAGCTCGCCGACAACGTTTCGTTTGCCGAGGGTGCTATGGTCGAGCCCTTCGCCGTCGGCATGCAGGCGGCATCCCGCGCCCGCATCACGCCCGGCGATACGGCGGTCGTCACCGGTTGCGGCACGATCGGCATCATGGTGGCGCTGGCGGCACTGGCTGGCGGATGCTCGCGTGTGCTGATTTCCGATCTGTCGGAAACCAAGCTCAAGCTTGCCGAGACCTATGCCGGGATTACCGGGGTGAACCTGCGCGAGACCGATATCGTGACAGCCACAAACAACGCCACCGACGGCTGGGGCGCGGATATCGTGTTCGAATGCTCCGGTGCGCCTGCCGCCATCCGCGACATCTTCAAGATCGTTCGCCCCGGGGGTGCCGTGGTGCTCGTCGGCCTGCCGCCGGAACCCGTCCCGGTCGACATCGCGGCCGCCTGCTCGCGCGAATGCCGGATCGAGACCGTGTTCCGCTATGCCAATGTCTTCGACCGGGCCCTCGCACTGATAGCGGCCGGCAAGGTGGACCTCAAGCCGCTGGTGTCCGACACTTTCCATTTCGACCAGTCGATCAAGGCGTTCGAACGGGCAGCGGAAGGCCGGCCGGAAGACGTGAAGCTGCAGATTGTCATGGGTGACTGATTGCCGGCCTGGAAGAAATTCCGGGCGGCGACCTCCCGATCGGATACCCGGCTCGTTGAGATTTATTTCAGCTCGACGACGCCGGCGGCAATGTCGGGCATTTCAGGAATGATTCCGCTTTTGGCGTACCACTCAGCCACGGCATTGATCTGCTTTACGGCCGATTGCGAAACGGCTGTCGTCGGCACCGCATTGTTTTCGCCGATCTTCGCCCCGAGTTCTGCCGGTACGTTCATTTCCTTCGCCCAGATCGCCCCGGCCTCCGGCTTGTTGGCAACTGCCCAGGCGTTTTCCGCTTTGATGACATCGAAGACGAGCTGCAGCTGATCGGCCTTGTCCTTGGCGAATTCGCGGCTCGCGACAAGAACGACAGCGTTGTCGGACCTGATGGCGGCGCCATCGGCGATCACCGCGCCGTCATAGGCTTTTTCCGCGATGGTCAGGAACGGATCCCAGGTCGCCCAGGCGTCGACATGGCCCTGGCTGAAGCTTGGGCCACTGTCGCTGGGGCTGAGATAGACGCGTTCCACGCTTGCAGGATCGATGCCGTTCGTCTCCAGTCCGCGCATCAGCAGATATTCCCCTGTGCCCCCGCGGTTGACCGCCACCTTCTTGCCCGCCAGGTCCCTGATGGTGGCGATGCCGGAACCCTTCGTCGCCACGATACCCTCAGAGCCTGACGCCATCTTCTGATAGGCAAAGATCACCAGCGGGATCCTGGCCGAGAGGGCTGCAATTGCCGAGGTCGAGCTGCCGGCGGTGATATCGATGCTGCCGGCGTTGAGCGCTTCGAACGCAGGTGCGGCCGCCGGGAACGGGCCCGCCCACTCGACCTTGATGCCTTTTGCGGACAGCGCCTTTTCCAACGTTCCGCGGGATTTGACGAGCGTGATGTCGTTGGGTCCCCGCAACCAACCGATCCGCACCACCTGATCGGCTGCCTGGACAGGAGGGGCAAACACGGCGGCGGCACTGAAGAGGGTGACAGCGGCAAGGAATGTACGCTTGGAAATCATAGCTCAGTCCAATCTGCGGTTTTCACATGGAAGTCAGTCTTGTGTGGGGAGGACGCCGAGATCTTCCAGCAGCGCCGCTTCGATGCGGCCCGTTCTGCGGTCGTCGCGGCGGCGGGGGCGGTCGATATCGACATTGATTTCGCGGATGAAATGTCCCTGATCGAGCACCAGGATTCGGTCTGCAAGCGCCACGGCCTCCCAGACGTCGTGGGTGACGAGCAGCACCGCCGGACGATGTTTGCGCCACAGCGCGAGGACGAGCTCATGCATTCGCAACCGAGTCAGCGCGTCGAGAGAGGCAAACGGTTCGTCCAGCAGCAGCAATTCGGGTTCACGCACGAGAGCCCGCGCAAGCGCCGCTCGCTGTGCCTCGCCGCCTGAGAGCGTCAGTGGCCAGGCATCGAGCCGATGGGACAGGCCGACTTCGTCCAGTGCCTGTGTGGCGAGCGTCCGGGCATCCGGGTGGCGCAGACCGAGCGCGACATTGTCGATCACACTTTTCCACGGAAGCAGGCGCGGTTCCTGGAAAACTACTGAACGCCGTGTGGTGAGCTGAAGCTTGTCGGCTGAAGCGGTGTCGAGACCGGCCAGAATGCGCAGAAGCGTGGTTTTTCCGGATCCGCTGCGGCCGAGCAGGGCCACGAATTCGCCGGGCGCCAGTGTGAGGTCGATGCCGTCGAGAACTGCGGCGGCGCCGAACGAGAGGGTGAGTTGCCTGATGTCGACGAGGGGGCTCACCCGATCACCTCCGGACGCCAGCGCAGCGCATAAGCTTCGATCACGCGCACGAGACCGTCGGTCAGCAGGCCGAGGATCGCGTAGACCAGAAGGCAGACGACGATGACATCGGTCTGCAGGAAGTCGCGGGCATAGGAAATGGTGTATCCGATGCCGCTTGCGGCATTGATTTGTTCGCCGACGACGAGGCTGAGCCAGGCGACGCTGAGGCCGTATCGGACGCCCACGAGCAGCGAGGGGAGGGCGCCTGGAATGATGATATGGCGAATGATGCTTGTCGTGCCGAGGTCCATTGTCTGCCCCGCCTCGATCAGCTTCCTGTCAATGCCGCGAATGCCGCCATAAAGGGTGAGGTAGATCGGAAAGATGGCGCCGAAGGCGACGAGCCCGATCTTCGGCATCTCGCCGATCCCGAACCAGAGAATGAATAGTGGCAGAAGACCCAGGAACGGCATCGCCTTCAGCATCTGGACCGGCGGGTCTATCACCGCTTCTCCGAACCGAGACAGGCCGGAGATCAGAGCCAGAACAATCCCGGCGACGAGCGCGATCGAAAAGCCTGCAAGCACCCGCAGGAACGATACGATCAGACCGCTGATCAGTTCGCCGGACGCGATGAGGCGTCCGGCCGTTGCGATGATGTTGCTCGGTCCGGCAAGAATGCGCGGCGACAGCAGTCCCGTCATGCTGGCGATCTGCCAGATGACGAGGAGGGCAACCGGCGAGGCCAGTCGCGACGCGAATTGCGTCATGCGTCCGGCCCTCGCAGGCCCCGCGATTCCCAAGCTCATGCCGGCCACCACCTGTGGAAGTGGTGGACCGGACCATGCCCGCCGCCGATCGAAAGGGCTTTTCCGGCGATGAGAGCGTCCTGGAGGTACGTCTTCGCCGCTCCCACGGCCTCGTGCAGCGTCAGGCCGCGGGCGAGGCCGGCGGTGATGGCTGCGGCAAGCGTGCAGCCCGTGCCATGGTCGTTTTTCGTATCGACACGGGGGGCCGAGAACTCCGTCACGCCTGACTGGTCGAAGAGGAGATCGATGCTGTCGCGGCCGGTTCCATGCCCTCCCTTGATCAGCACGGCGCTGGCCCCGGCGTTCAGGATCACCTCCGCCTGACGGATCATATCCGACCGCGTTTCGGCAACGGGCATGCCGGTCAGCAGTGCAGCTTCAGGCAGGTTCGGCGTCACGATCGTCGCTTTCGGCACGAGGCTGGCGATGAGGGCGGAGATCGCATCTTCGCGCAGCAGCCGATCGCCCGAGGTCGCGACCATGACCGGATCGAGGACGACGGGACCGCTATAGTGTGTCAGCCCCCCGGCAACCGCGTGGATTGTTTCGCAGCGGGACACCATGCCGATCTTGATCGCATGGACCGTGATATCGGCGAGCACTGCGCGCATCTGCTCCCCGATCATTGTCGACGAAATGTCTTCGACGGCGCTCACGCCCCGCGTGTTCTGGGCGGTCACGGCGGTGATCACGCTGGTTGCGAACACACCGAGTGCGGAAAATGTCTTGATATCGGCCTGAATGCCGGCGCCGCCACCGCTGTCGGAACCGGCAATCGTCATGGCAACTGATGTCATTGCTTACCCTCGCTCAAGGCATCATCGACAAGGCGCCGAAAACTGCGGCAGGCGTCTGCAGGATCCGGTGCGCGGAAGATTGCCGAAATGACCGCGACACCGTCGGCCCCCGCGTCGATGACGCTCCGCACCTGCTCCAGCCCGATGCCCGCGATCGCGCCGACGGGGAGGGTCGGATCCAGTTGTCGCAACCGTTCGCGCAGATCCCGAAAACCGTCGAGGCCGACCGGTGGATCGGGGTTCTGTTTCGACAAGGTCTCGAACACCCCGCCGATACAGGCATAGCTCGCCTGCGCCCGGCCGGCACGTTCCGCATCGGCACGTGTCTTGACGGTGAGGCCGATGATGGCGTGGGGGCCGAGCAGCCGGCGTGCGGTCCCGGCATCCATGTCGTCAGCACCCAGATGCACGCCGTCGGCGCCTGAAGCGAGCGCCACATCGACACGGTCGTTGATCACAAGCGGCACGCCGGTGCCTTCAAGGGCGGCCTTGATGCTTTTGGCCATGGCGATCATCTGCCGGGTGGAGCCGGCCTTGTCGCGGTACTGGATCAGCGTCGCGCCGTTTCGGACGGCGATCGCGGCGAGGTCCACGAGATCGCCGCTATCGGAAAGACCGGCATCGACGATCGGGTTCAGTCGGTAGTCAAATTTCATGGTCGATCCTTCCGTGCAGACTGAGCTCGTCGGGAGTGAGCGCCGAGAGCGCATCCAGAAACGCGATGCCGAAACTGCCGGGGCCGCGCGCGTGCCCGGCGGCCTGTTCGGCGGCGACGCCGGTCGTCGCTAGTGCCGCAGCCGCCGCAGCCATGGCTTCCGGTTCGACGGCCAGATACGCTGCGATGATGCCACCTGACAGGCAACCGGTCCCGGTGACATCCGCCATCCATTGATGGCCATTCCGAACAGTGGCGGTTCGCGCGCCATCCGTCAGGCGGTCGTGAGCGCCGGTCTCGATTTTCAGTGTTTCGCCAATGTCTCCGAACAGCGCCATCTCCGCGCTGTTGCCACGCAGTACTGTTGGGCGGCGGGCGATCAATGTCTTTGCAAACTCCAGCCGCACGGGGGAATAGTCGCTATGAACGGGATCGAGGACCCAGGGTTTTCCATGATCGTTTGCGACCTCGACAGCCAGTTCGATCACTTTGCGGCGATCAGCATCCAGCGTGCCGAGATTGACGACGAGGACATCAGCCTTCGAGACGAAGCCGACGATTTCGTCCGGGGAGGAGGTCATCGAGGGGATGGCGCCGATTGCAGTGATGCCGTCAGCAACGAATTTCTGCACCACCGTGTTCATCAGGCAATGGACGCGTGGGCGCCGGGCCCGCACACGTGCCAGGCGATCGCCGGCCTGTTGCGGCGTCGGGGAATTGTTCATTGTCATCACCGGATTTCGATCGCTAGATCTTCGACCGGCGGCGCCTGCGGAATGAGGCCGCTCGCGGCCATGAACTCACCGAAGCGCTGGTAGCGACCCCGATCCAGCGCTGCAGGCCGTTTGGCGAAACGCGGCAGCGTGTCGGTGAACGCCTGACGATTGAGCGGGTCGTCGAGGTTGGGATAGGCCTTGATGAACAGTTTCCAGGCATCATCGGGGTGATTGGTCAGGAAGATTGCAGCCTTCTCGACGGCTTCGAGAAAGCGGGGCAGGCGAGGATCTGTCGCCAGCCCGTCGCGCGTGATGAAGATCAGCTCGTCATAAACGGGGACGCCGTGTTCTTCCGGAAAGAAGGAACGGCCCTCGTGCCCTTCGATTCGCATCTGCGTCAGTTCGAAGTTTCTGAAGCCGCCAAGCGTGGCGTCGACCTTGCCGCCGATCAGCGATGGCGAGAGGGCGAAATTGACGTTGATCAGTTCGACCTCGGTAAGTGCAACGCCTTCTCCCTCGAGCATGCGCTTCAGCATCGCGTCTTCGAAACCCGTGACGGAAAAGCCGACCTTCTTGCCGCGCAGGTCCTTGAGGCTCTTGATCGGGCCATCGGCGAGAACCGTCACCGTATTCAAGGGCGTTTCGACGAGGGTACCGATTCGCTTGAGCGGCAGGCCGGCTGCACGATCGAGATACAGGTTCGGTTGGTAGTGGATGCCGATATCGGCCTGGCCGGCGGCAACGAGGCGAGGCACCGTCGACGGGTCGGCGGGAGGCACCAGCTCGACATCGAGGCCGGCGGCTTTGAAATAGCCGTTTTCGGCGGCAATCACGAGCGGCGCATGGTCCGGGTTCACAAACCATTCAAGCATGACGGTGAGCTTTTCTGCGGCATGCGTTGCGGATGCATTCATGCTGGCGGATATGGCAATGGCAAAGGCCAGAAGCATGCGTTTCATGGGTGGTCGTCTCTCCTCACGATGATAACTGTGTCTGTTGTTCGGTCTCGGTCGCCCAATGGGGGCGTCCCTTTACGAGACGGTCGAAACCGAGGCGCAGCGCGACGCTGGTCAGGGCCAGGATGGTCATGGCTGCGAAAACGGTGTCGGTCTGCATGCGGGCGTTCGCCTGAACCATGACGAAGCCGAGCCCGGCTGAAGCCCCGACCCATTCGCCGATCACGGCACCCAGCGGCGCGAGCGGCACGGCGACGCGCAGACCGGACACGAGCGCCGGCAGCGCAAGCGGTGTTCTGAGCCTCACAAGGATCTGCCAGGGCGTCGCGCTTGTCAGCGCGGCGGCTTCCAGGATCGCTGGTTCCGTCCGCCTCAGGCCATCTGCGAAGGCGGAGGCGACCGGGAAGAAGATGACGAGCGTCGTCATCATCACTTTCGACGCCATGCCGAAACCGAGCCAGAGCACCAGGATGGGTGCCAGCACGAAGACCGGAAAGGTCTGCAGGATAAGGATGATCGGCCAGGCAAGCCTGCCGGCCCGCGGGAATGCCACAACGAGAAACGCAACCGCCGCACCGAAAATGCTGCCTGCGATGAGACCTGCAAGGATTTCGCTCAGGGTGACGAGCGTGTGGTGGGCGAGGAAGCCGCTCTGACCCACCAATGCCTGCACCACCGCGAGTGGTGACGGCAGAAGATAGCGCGGCGGCGAAAAGACCTGAACGGCTATCTGCCAGCCTACCAGCAGCAGAAAAAGCCCGAGGGCTGCAAACCGGGACTGCATGTCAGCGACGCGGGTTGAAACCGTCGAACCGCATTCGTCCTATTCGGGTATTTCTCGAGAGCGTAAGCATGGCTGATCTCCTGACCTTGACATCATGGAGATCCAGGCGAGCGGAGAATAAGAAAGAGGTGCGGTATTGCGCCGTTTCCGTTCCTACGCCGGTATGACCCGGATCAGGTTCAAGGGTCCGGCTCACCGCCATCTCAGCACCGTTCGATGCTCCCCTCGGAATGACGCTAAGGTTGGACAAAGAAACGGCCTTTGTCAATCGCTTGCGATCGCTGTCCGGCAGAGCCTGCGCGGCGAGCTGACAAAAATTTTATTCTATGTCATCCGCCTCCCGGAAACCCGGGGCCCGTCCGCTGGTTATGTCTTCGCAACTTAGGAGGAGCAACCATGACCGATAGAGAACAGGAACAGCGCGAACGGGCCTACAGACTGTGGGAGGAAGAAGGCCGTCCTGAAGGGTCCCATGACGATCACTGGAAGCGTTCCGAGCATCCAGCCGACATGTCGGATCAGGAAAGCGACGATGTGACCAAGGTCAACCAGCAGGCTGATGCGGCGTTTGGTGGAGAGAACGATGCAGCGGCCGACGATGCCGCCACAATCCGGCCTCCGTCGTCAGTCGCGCCGGACTGACGTCGACCAGCGGTAGTCTGGATAGGTATCAGACCTGCCCTGCATGAAAGGGGTTGGCACAACACCTCGAAATATCGGCTGCCGATAGTTCGGCCGTCGACACACTTCAGCCGTCACAAAACCCGTTCGTCCGGTCCACTTTATGCGTCGTCGGGCGATCGAGAACCTGACCGAAACACACGACGGCCACCCGTTTTCCGGTGGCTTTCGCCAGATACATATAGTCGTCAGCGCGTTTGACATAGGTTTGCGGCGTGTCTTCGGCCTTTAGGAACGTAACGCCGACCGCGGCACCCGTGAATGTCACCTGGCCATCGATGGGGATCGGCTTGAACACCCTTTCCATCGTTTCCTGAATATGCGTCTGCATATCGCCCGCAAACTTGCGATCCATGTCGAGAAGAATAGCAAACTCGTCTCCTCCGACCCTGGCGATGAAATCCGTTGCTCGGAAACTTTCGCGAAGTCTCGCCGAGATCGTTCGCAGGACTTCGTCGCCTGCGGAATGCCCCAGACTGTCGTTGACGATCTTGAAGCCGTTGAGATCGATGTAGGCGATGGCGAGTTTTCTGTCATTGAGCAGGTTGCGGGCAACCTCTCCGGCAACAACCTCATCGAAACAGGCTCGGTTTGGTAGACCTGACAGGGCATCGGTCTGCGCGGAGGTTTTCAGAGCGCTTTCGATAGCGCGCTGCTGCCTGACGCGGGCAGACACATCGACAATGACCTCCACATCGAATGAAACGCCATCGACGATCGTGCGTTGCGCGGAAATCAGGGTTGGGATGATCGTACCATCCGAATGAGCAATCTCAACATCTTCGAGCTCGTAGGCGCCGTCCTCGCGCAATAGCCGGTGCCGTCTGTCGCGGGCGGGATTGTCGATCGCGGCACCCTCGGAAATCAGCTTCTTTCCGTTGATCTCGTCCCATTTCAGGCCGGTGAGCTTCAGATAGGCATCGTTGACTTTGACGTAGCTCGAGGTTTTCGTGTCGCTCGTCGTGATGGCCATGGCAATGGGCGCGGACTCAAACATCCTCATCAGCATTGAGATCAAGTGTTGCGTCGGCAGGACATCAGCCTGGTCCGGATCATGCCAGACATGAGGAGCCTTCACGGATACTTTCCCGTCCAGCGGGACCTCCGTGGGCACGATCTCGGTGATGGTGCCGTACCATTTCACGATCTTGCCGGTCGCATCGCGATGAGGCTTTGCCCGACTGACCATCCATCGCCAGCTGTCGTCGTGCAGACGCATGCGAAACCTGGTTTCGAATGGGTCGCCGGATGGCAGCCATCCAAGCCATTCCCGCCGAACCCGCAAACTGTCGTCCGGATGCATCCGACCGTACCAGTCCGCGATCCGGTCACGCATCCTGGACATCGTCGGGTCTGGCGTTGGCCCCATGAAATTGACAATGCCTTCGGCATCGCTCGACCAGGGAATGTTCGGGCTGAGTTCGATCGACCATCGTGCGTGGTCTTCCGTCTCGGTCAGCGCCTTTTCCATCGATTTGTGACCGGTAACATCGATCGCCGTGACCGAAATGCCGATCGGCTCGCCTGCGTCGTCATCGACCCGCTGGTTCACCACGAGGAGAATGTTCTCACTTCCGGGCGGACGATATTCGTCCACAATCAAAGGCTCGCCCGCAAGGACTCGCTGAAGATCTTTGGTGACCCGGCGCGCCTCTCGTGCCGGCATGAAACTGTGAACGGTGAGCCCGATCATCTGCTCGGGCGTTAATCCCAGCATTGCAGCGAACCGATTGTTTACACTGACATGGCGCAAGTCTGAATCGAGAAAGCAGAGACCGACCGGTGCCGCCTCATAGAGCGTTTCCAGTTGATGGACCCGCTGGAACAGCGAGCCGGTTCCGCGGCGTTCCGTGAGTGGCTTCTGCTTGCTGACAGCGAGAAGCCGTTCTGTCGCATCACCGTCGACAGGTCTGCCAAACAGCCACCCCTGTCCAACGTCGCAACCAAGACGCTTCAGCATTTCTGCCTGTTCTTCGGTTTCAACGCCTTCGGCAACAACCGTCATGCCAAGGCTTTGCCCCAGCCCAATGACCGAGGCGACGATTTTCCGGCTGCCGCTGTCATGCTGCATGGAGCGCACGAAGCTTGTGTCGATCTTCAGTTTGTCGAAGGGGAACGCGTGAAGCCGCGTCAGGCTGGCAAAGCCGGTCCCGAAGTCGTCGAGGGAGATACCCATTCCGGCAGACTTGAGCGATGCAATGTTTTCCCTGACGACTGTATCGTCATCGAGCAGTGCGCTTTCCGTCATTTCGATATGGATTCGGTTCATCGGAAACCCGGTTTCCGAGATTATCGAAGCCAGAAAGTGGAAGAGGTCTGGGTCCTGAAACTGCGTCGGCGACAGGTTGATCGCGAGGACAAAGTCTCCCCTCCAGCTTGCAGCTTTGCGACAGGCATCCTGGACGATCTTTTGCGTCAAAGCGCCAATCAGATTGCTGGTTTCGGCGAACGGAATGAAATCTGAAGGTGCGATGGCACCTGCTTCAGAATCGGTCCAACGCGCAAGAACCTCAAAGCCGATGATCGCACCGCTCTGCAGATCGACAAGCGGCTGAAATGCCGGCCAGATCGCATCGGTTGAGAGGGCGTCGGAAAGTCGTCGCTTTGACAAGATGCCGTCTTTGGCGGACGCGGGTCTTTTTGTCGAAACCTGCGGTGCAGATTTCCGATTTGCCGGACCGATATGTCGACCAGAGATCATGGCACTTTCCACACTTGCGGAAAAGCAATGTCAGAGACCGCTTAAGAATAGATTAGCATGGCTTAATTTAAGAAACGATGCGTATTTGTCGGCATCTACATTGGTTCGATGGCCGCCATGAGCTATGACCCCGCTCGTGAGACTACAGGAGCGCGCTGCGGATCTTGCTGATGGCGACGTCGGGATCTGAGCCATAGGGAATGAGCCCCTTCAACCGGCCATCCGCACCGATCAGGAACAGGTCCATCGTGTGGCTCATGGAATAGCCGCCACTCTTGTTCGGCTTCTTTTCCGCGAATGCGCGCCATCCGGCGACCACCCGCCGGATCTCTTCAGGCGTTCCGGTCACCCCCGTGATCCGGTCGGAAAACGCGGTGACATAGCCGTTCATAATGTCAGGAGTGTCCCGTTCCGGATCGACCGTGACCAGGTAGCTTTTGATCGGCAGGCCATCTTCACCCAGTTCCTTGAGATATCCAGCAACTTCATAAAGCGTCGTCGGGCAGGCTTCCGGGCAATGCGTGTAGCCGAAATAGACCAGTGACGGGTTGCCCTTGAAGATCGACTGATCGACCGCTTCTCCCCGATCGTTGATCAGAGAAAACGCGGCATTGAATGTGGTGTTTCTTGGCTCATCCTTGAACGTGAAGAAGAGGATTCCGACGAGGACAGTGATGAAGATTGCCGAGATTGTCGTTGCAACCAGCATGAACGGGTTCTTCATCATCAGTCGTGACCTTCATGAGCGGCATGAGGCTTTTGCGCACCGGCAAACGGTCCGACGGCAAAATCGACCTCGATCGGCCCGGCCTTTTCAAAAATGAGCGTGACCGCCAGCGTCTCGCCCTCCTTGAAAGGTCTAGAGACATTCGTGAACATAAGATGATAGCCACGGGGTTCCAGCTTGACGGTAGACTTGGCCGGCACGGGGATGCCCTTGTCCAGTTCCCGCATTTCCATCACGGCGCCGGTCATCTTCATCTCGTGGATCTGGACGTCTTCGGCACGATCCGACTTTGCGCCAACCAGCCGGTCGGCCGCACCGGAGTTGTTGATCGTCAGGTACCCCCCGCCGACCTTTGCCACCGGCAGCATGGCGCGGGAATATGCGGACTCGATCGTGATATCGCCGGTCCCGGGTGCATGCATGTGCTGGGAAGATGCGGTGCTGGGCAGCATCAATGCCACGGCCGCTACAAGAAATTTCGCTCGGATTGTCGACATGGGTATTCGCCTTTGACGTAGCAGAATTGGTTTTGCTTTCTCATCAGCTACGAACAGGAGGCCCTCTGGCCGAGGTGCCAGTCAGCAGGACGAACCGAGGCGGGCTTTCGTGGGTTCCGGAATTCGCGTGCACGATCTCGCGCAGGATCGGCGCACCCAACGTATCTGTCGGCAGTGGCAGTATTGATGCCGTCACATGCCGGCAGGCGTCGCAGGAGATCTTGCTTTCACCTTTATGGTGATGCGTTTTCCCGGCTTCCGAGGGAAGGCAAAGATCAGGCAGACTTCCGTCCGGGAGGATGTAGGACGCAATCGCGATGGTCTCGATCGAGCGCGCATTGGCGGTCGGATTGGAATTGGCAAATCCAAGCAGCAGAAACGCAAGGCTGCAGAGAATGCGCAACCCTACCTGTCTAATCTGCCCAAAACGCCGGATCATCTCGCCTATCAGCTCATCATGCAGCCCAAGGTCATAATGAGTTACGGCAACCCATGCAATGCGTTGCAACCACGAGGACATTGTGACGCAGATGAGCCGCGCGGGCACACGACCCGCCCGATCACGTGCAGCGCTGAATTGGCGTCAGAGGCTCACGCCGCTTTCCCGGTCGAAGACGTAGACGAGGTTTTTGTCGATGCCGGCGCGAAACTGCGTTCCGTGTCGCACGGGATGGTCTCCATCGACAATGGCGGTCATCTGCTGGCCAGCGAATTCAAACAGCACATGCGTCTGGGCGCCCGTCGGTTCGACGAGCAGCGTTTCTCCACCGATATTGTCGCCGCCGGCCGTGAGGTGTTCCGGGCGGAGCCCGAGCTTGACGCTCTGGCCGCGACGGACCTTGCGCAGCGGTGAAATGTCGATTGCGGATCCTTCCGCCAGACGAACGACCGGTCTGTCGTTTTCGCCGTCGATCGTGCCGTCGAGCAGGTTCATGGCGGGCGAGCCGATGAAGCCCGCGACGAAGAGGTTGGCGGGTGTCCGGTAGAGCTCCATCGGCGTGCCGACCTGCTCGATGCGGCCGGAATTGAGGACCACGATCCGGTCGGCAAGGGTCATCGCTTCGATCTGGTCATGCGTCACATAGATGGACGTCGTCCCGACCTTCTGGTGCAACGCCTTGATCTCGGTGCGCATCTGGACGCGAAGTTTGGCGTCGAGGTTGGAGAGGGGCTCGTCGAACAGAAACACGGCTGGATCGCGCACGATCGCCCGTCCCATCGCGACGCGCTGTCGTTGCCCGCCGGAAAGCTGGCTGGGCTTGCGGTCCAGAAGATCTTCGAGCGCCAGCATGCGGGCTGCTTCTCCGACGCGGGTGGCGATGTCAGGCTTGGTGACACCGGCAAGCTTGAGGTTGAAGCCCATGTTCTCGCCGACCGTCATGTGCGGGTAGAGCGCGTAGGACTGGAAGACCATGGCGATGTTGCGTTCCCGGGGCGTCATGGCGTTGACCACCGTACCGCCGATCGTGACTTCGCCGTCGCTGATGTCTTCAAGCCCCGCGATCATGCGCAGCAGCGTCGACTTTCCGCAGCCCGACGGCCCAACCAGGGCGATGAACTCGCCGTCATCGACCGACAGCGAGATATCGTGAACCACCTGGAGCGCGCCGTAGCTCTTGCGAACGTTTGTAAGGCCAACCGATGCCATGATGCTAATCCTTCAATTCAAGACTTTACGGCGCCGGCGGTAAGGCCTGCGATGATGTGTTTCTGGGCCAGGAAGAAGACGATGATCGTCGGCAGGATGGTGAGCGTGATAAAGGCAAGCACCAGCTGCCAATCGGTGCCGAACTCACCGCGATAGACCATGATGCCGAGAGGCCACGGATATTTGCTCTCGGTGTTCAGCATGATCAGCGGCAGGATGTAGCTGTTCCAGCTGCTGACGAAGGTGACGATGCCCACGGTTGCCACGATCGGCCGCGATAGCGGCAGCGATATGTACCAGAAAAAGCGGATATAGCCGCAGCCATCGACAAAGGCCGCCTGGAACAGCTCTTCCGGCAGGTTGCGGAAATAGTTGCGGAACAGAAGGATGCTCATACCGAGCCCGAATGCGACCTGCGGCAGGATCACGCCCCAATAGGAGTCGAGCAGGCCAAGATCGCGAATACGGATGAACAGCGGGAGAATTGCCGTTGCTGCCGGAAACATCAGCCCGATCAGGAAGTAGTTGAGCAGCTGGTTTGAGCCGAAGAAGCGGATATGCGCAAAACAGAAGGCCGCCATCGATGAGACCACCAGTGTCAGGAACACGGTAACACCCGCGATGATCAGCGAGTTCATCATCTGGCGCCAGTAGCGCTCGCCAAACAGGATATCGACATAGTTGGACCAGACCCATTCGCTGGGCAGTCCGAACGGATTGAGCCGGAGGTCGCCGAGCGTCTTGAAGCCGCCCAGTGCCGTTGTGACCAGCGGAACCAGCACGATGGCAGCGACCAGCGACAGCGAAACATAGACATAGAGGCGCGTTGCTGTGGACACGCGGACTGTGGACGATGTGTCAGTCATTGCGCATGAATATCCTTTTGTAACCGAATGCGATCGTTACACAAATGACGAACAGGACGACGCCGACGGCGCTTCCCAATCCGACCTGCATGCGCGTGACGCCGTAGGTGTAGAGAAAGGTGACCATGGTCTGCGTCGAGTTCGACGGACCGCCGCCGGTCAGCGGCATGATCAGGTCGAACAGCTGCAGCGATCCGATGATGGCAAAGAAGACGGACAGGCGCACGGTCGATCCGAGCAGTGGCAAGGTGACGTAGCGGAATTTCTGCCAGCCGGTCGCACCGTCGATCTCGGCCGCTTCCATGACGCTCTTGTCGATCGACTGGAGGCCGGCGATGAACAGCATCATGTGAAAGCCGAAATATTTCCAGATGACGACCGCCAGCACCGCGTAGATCGCAAGGTCTCTGTCGGCCAGAACATAGGGCGTCGCAACGCCGAGAAAGCCGGCGATTGCGGCGAACAATCCATAGTCACCGTCATAGACGAAGCGCCAGATGAGACCGGCGGCCACGTCGGCCAGAACATAAGGTAGAAAGAAGATCAGCCGGAATGCGACGACGCCCCTGATTTTCTTGCCGAGCATCACAGCGAGCCAGATTGCCAGCGGCACCTGCAGCAGCAGGGACACGACGATGATCAGGCCATTGTTGATCAAAGCCGTCGAAAAGGCGGCGTTGTTGAACAGCACCTCGAAATTGCGAACGCCCACAAATTCGGTCGGCGTGCCGTAGCCGTTCCAGCGATAGAAACTGTACCACGCGGCTTCGCCCATGGGCAGGATCACAAAGAGCGTGAACAGAAGCAGGGCAGGCGGCAGGAAGATGATCAGCGCCGGCAATCGGCCACGCGCGGTCGGGCTTTTGTAGCGGACCTTTTCCGGCACACCCATGACGGAGGCGCCGCTGATCTTCGCGGTCATGTTGTTCATCCGGTCTATCCTTGTCGCACCAATTCAGAAGTGCCGTTGCCGGTGACGGCGCTGCCGCCACCGGCTTTTCGGCTTACTCCAGTTCGGTCGCGTCCTGGATTGCCTGCGCTCCCTCTTCGGCGGTCATCTGCCCGGCGAGAATTTCGACCGAGACATCATTGACGACGCGGCCAACCGATGGACCGAGATCCTGGTCGAAGAAGTTCTGGTGCCAGGTGGATGCGGCAAGCTGATCGGCAGATTCCCGCATCAGCGGGTTTTTCAAGCCTTCCTCGGCATCGACAGCCGCAGGAATGATCATCCCTTCGGAGGCCATCTGCCGCTCCATCTCCTGACTGGTCAGGAAGCGGAGGAAATCGACAGCCGCCGGCGAAGCGTTCTTGCTGACGCCCCAGCCGTTCAGCCCGCCCAGCGTATCGGTGGCTTTGCCGGCGCCGCCTTCGACAATCGGGAACCCGAAGCGGCCGATGTTGTCGGCAGCAAGCCCCTTGCCGTCGCCGGCATTCTTGCGCTGGTTTGGCTCGGTATTTTCAAAGCCGAGAAGCATTGCAGCCCGTCCATCGCCGAACGCACCAAGCGTCTGCGGCCAGTTGGCGCCAAGATAGCCGTTCTGGAAAGGCTGAAGCTTCCCGAGCTCTGCCAGTTGCTCGCCGGCCTTGATCACCGCAGGGTGCATGAAGCCTTCGCCTTCCTTGTTCTTGGCGGCTTCGAACACCGCTTCGCCGCCATTGCGCATGACGAGGAAGCTCCAGTAGAAATGCAGCGGCCACTTATCGCCACCGCCACCTGCGATCGGTGCAATGCCGGCACCTTTCAACGTCTTGACCGCTCCCAGGAAATCGTCCCAGGTCTTGATGTCTTCGGCCTTGACGCCTGCCTTGGCGAACAACTCCTTGTTGTAGAAGAAGCTGACGGTCCCCATGCGGTAAGGGACGGCATAGATCTTGTCATCGAATGTCAGGCCGGCGACGGCGGCTGGCTTGTAGGTCTTGGCCCATTCGCCGCCGTTTGCGTTCATGGCCTCTGTCAGGTTCATCAGGGCGCCCGTCTGGGACTGCTGACGAAGAACGCCGCCACCCCAGCTGTAGAAGAAGTCAGGCGCCGCGTCGGACTGCAGAAGCGTCGGCAACTTGGCCTTGAACGCTTCGTTTTCGAGAAACTGCAGCTGGATATCGACATCCGGATGCTGCGTTTCATATTTCTTGGCGATGTCTTCCCACGTCTTGATATAGGCGGGTACGGTTTCGACGTGCATCCACTTGACGACCGTTTGTGCAGCAGTTGCCGTATGGGTCCCGAAAAGCGTCGAAAGTGCAGTGGCTGCGGCGAGCGCAGTGATCCGAACGCCCGTATAGGACGTTGCGTTGTGGTGATAGGTCATTCTTCCTCCTCCAAAGGGAAACAACCATCCTCAATTTTTCCCTTATGCGGATTAATTCAAACGACATTTACATCATTGTCAACCGCACCCGCTGAAGTTTTGCTCACATTGGCTTGACAAGAGGCAGTTCGTCGACGCTATTTAATTCGCGATCCGACATAAATATCGGAATCAAACGTCATAGCGATACGGGCATCCGGCTTTCCATGAAGACTGCAGATCCAGAATTGATGCGGGCGATCAATCGTTTCACGGTGCTGGACAAGATCCGCAGGCGCGGCCCGATTTCCCGGGTCGAGATCAGCGAACGTTCGCAGCTGTCGACCACGACCGTCTCGGCTATCACCGCATCGCTGCTCGACGACGGGCTGATCCTGACCAGGCATGAGGGTGACATCAGAAATACGGCGGCCCGCGGCAGGCCGCGCGTGATGCTGGAGCTCAACCCGGATGCGGCACGCGTCGTCGGCGCCAAGATCGCCACCAATCGTCTTGTTTTCGCCCTGACGAATTTCTGCGGCGAGGTTCTGTCGCAGCTCACCATTCCGGTCCGCGTTGACAGGTTGCCGATCGCCGTCATCAGCGATCTGGTCGAAGACGGCGTGCGCCGGTGCATCGTCGATGCCGGGATTTCGCTGAGCGACATCGACACAGTGTGCCTGGGCCTGCCGGGCGTTGTCGAACATCGCACCGGAAAGGTGCGCTCCAGCCCGATCTTTCGCGAGACGGATATCAATTTTGCCGAGGAGATGACGAGCCGGCTTGGCCTACCGACGATCGTCGAAAGCGATGCGCACGCGATCGCCTTGTCGCACCACTGGTTCGGTCAGGCCCGGGATCTCGACGATTTCGTCATCGTCTCGCTGGAG
Organism: Neorhizobium sp. DAR64872/K0K18; assembly: GCF_050500175.1. NCBI lineage: Bacteria > Pseudomonadati > Pseudomonadota > Alphaproteobacteria > Hyphomicrobiales > Rhizobiaceae > Neorhizobium > Neorhizobium sp. DAR64872/K0K18. The sequence goes on along the minus strand of NZ_CP191445.1, from coordinate 386,096 downwards.
CAGACATTGGGCCTTGCACTTCTTCACAACGGCCAGGTGTTCCGTGGCGCTGGTGGTCTCAGTCATAATCTCGGCGATCTGGTGCTCGGGGCGACATCCGAGGAGACGCTCAGGCTTTCGGCGATTGCGGGCGAGACAGCCATTTTCGGTGAGCAGCAAATGGTCGGTCATTTCGCCGAAGCCGTCAGGCTTGGGCGCGGCATGGCGCATGCACAAGCGCTGATCGCCATCGAGAACAACCCATTGTCGGGCGCTGCCGTAAGGGCCGGCGAAGCGGTCGGCTTGGCGATTGCCAACATCGTCACACTCTTCGGTCCGCCCCGCGTCATCATCGTCGGCTCGACGCTGGGCCTTGGCGCCGCGTTTACCGACAGCCTGCAGCAATCCTATTCCCGCGCTATTCCGAGCTCGATCAGCGAAGTCGCCGAACTGGTTTTCGACCAGTCGACCGATGAAGCCTGGGCGCAGGGAGCGGCGGTCGTCGCTCTGCGGGAGCTTTACGAGTCGCCCTGGGGAACGACAGGTCCCGCTTCGAGCCTCTAGCGCAGGCGAACCACATATTTGCAACTTTGGGAGGAGACTATGCAAAAACTCGGCATCGGCATCATCGGATGCGGCAACATATCGTCAGCCTATCTGAAAGCGATGGCATCTTTCCCGGTCCTCGACATCCGCGGCATCGCCGACCTCAATCACGGTCTGGCCGAGCAGCGAGCCGGCGAGTTCAACCTTGCGGCCAAGAGCATCGATGAGTTGCTCGGCGATCCGGAGATCCAGCTGATCGTCAACCTAACCGTGCCCAAGGCGCATGTGGAGGTCGGTCTTCGCGCCCTTGCTCATGGCAAGCATACCTATTCCGAAAAGCCGCTCGGGATTACCTTTGCGGAAGGCAAGAAGCTGGCAGAGACCGCGAAGACGACTGGTCTTCGGATCGGCGCGGCACCCGATACGTTCCTCGGCGGCTCGCACCAGACGGCGCGGTCGATCATCGATACGGGCGTGCTGGGAACGCCGGTTGGCGGAACCGCCACCTTCATGTGCCCCGGCCACGAACGTTGGCATCCAAACCCGGATTTCTACTATGAGGCCGGCGGCGGCCCGATGCTCGATATGGGGCCTTACTACATCACCGACCTCGTCAACCTTCTGGGTCCGGTTGCCAAAGTCGCGGGCTTTGCGGTCACTCCGCGCAACGAGCGCACGATCACCAGCGAACCTCGCAACAGCCAGAAGATCCCGGTGCATATTCCCACGCATGTTTCGAGCGTCATGGCGTTTGAAAACGGAGCCGTGGTGCAGATCAACATGAGCTTCGACGTCGCGGGTCACAAGCATGTGCCGCTCGAGGTCTACGGTACCGAGGGAACGCTGATTGTCCCCGATCCGAACCACTTCGGCGGCGACATTCAGCTGCTGAAGAAAGGCGGCAGCTTCGAGCTGCAGCCGACGACGGAACCCTATGCGGATGGCAATTACCGGTCGCTCGGCGTTGCGGACATGGCTCATGCCATCCTGTCCGACCGCCCGCATCGGGCAAGCGGCGACCTGGCTCTGCATGTCCTTGAGGTCATGGAAGCCTTCGGCACCGCGGCGGACAAGGGGCAGACCGTTGACATCACTACCAAGCCCGAGCGGCCGGCACCGCTTTCGCAATCCTTGATAGACGGGCAGATCGCCCGCTGACACCACACTGGAGGAGACTGATATGCGCGAAGCTTTGATCGTATGGGGTGGCTGGAGCGGGCATGAACCGCAGGAATGCGCTCATGTCATAAGGGACATTCTTCAGGAAGATGGTTTCAAGGTCTATCTTGAAAACACGACGGAAGCGTTTGCAGATCCTTCCATTCACGACCTGTCCCTGATTGTGCCGATCATGACCATGTCGAAGATCGAGAAGGAAGAGGCGAAAAACCTCGCGTCTGCCGTCGAAAACGGCGTCGGCATCGCCGGTTACCACGGTGGCGCCGGTGACGCGTTTCGCGAATGCGTCGAATACCAGTTCATCATTGGCGGCCAGTGGGTGGCCCACCCCGGCAACATCATCGACTACACCGTCAATGTGACCCGCCCGGACGACGAGTTGATGCAGGGCATCAGTGATTTCCCATACACGTCCGAGCAATACTACATGCACGTGGACCCTTCGAACGAGGTGCTTGCGACGACCACGTTCAATGGCGATCACGCCTACTGGATCGACGGCGTTGTCATGCCTGTCGTCTGGAAGCGCAAATACGGCAAAGGGCGCGTCTTCTATTCGTCGCTTGGCCATGTGGCGAAGGAATTCGACGTGCCGCAGATGAAGACGATCTTCAGACGTGGTGCAAACTGGGCGGCGCGCTGATGGTTGCCTGACGCTCAGTCCACCCGATCTCCGACAAGCATGGCTCGGCTCTCATGAAAATCTCGGCGATAAAGGCCTATGTCACCAAACTCGGTGTTCGCAACCAACTGCTTCTCAAGGTGGAAACGGAGGAGGGGATTTATGGTTGGGGCGAGTCGGGCCTGTCATATCGAGAGAAGGCGGTTCTCGGGGCGATCGATCACTACAGCCGGTTTCTGATGGGTCGCGATCCGATGCATTGCGGCGCGCTGTGGCAGGAGATGTATCGAAGCCAGTATTTTGAGGGCGGCCGGGTGTTGACGGCGGCGATCTCTGCCCTCGACATCGCCTTTCACGATATCAAGGGCAAGGCGCTCGGAGTGCCCGTCTACCAGTTGCTCGGAGGCCGGCAGCGCGACCGGGTGCCGGCCTTCGCGACAACCTCTGCCGAACCGGGACCAGAGATGGTGGAGCAGGCGCTGCTTTTGAAAGACCAGGGATGGCGGTGCATCCGGATGATCGCCACCGGCCAGGAAAATAGCGATCGTTTCGAACCGCGCGAGTCGATCGCGACGACGGCCGAGTGGGTCACGCGGGTGCGCGAGGCCGTGGGTCATGAGATAACGCTTGGCGTCGAGTACCATCATCGCCTCAGCGTCGCCGAGGCCGCCTCGTTCTGTCAAAAGCTGCCGCGGGGCACTCTGGATTTCATCGAGGAACCGATCCGCGACGAGACGCCCGGTGCCTACGAAGCACTGCGCAGAATGACGGAGATACCGTTTGCTATCGGCGAGGAGTTTTCGTCGAAATGGCAATTCCTTCCCTATGTCGAACGTGACCTCCTGCAGTTCTGCCGCATCGACATCTGCAATGTCGGCGGTTTCACCGAAGCGATGAAGATTGCCGGTTGGTGCGAGGCGCATTACGTCGACCTCATGCCGCATGCGCCGCTTGGCGCCGTATGCACGGCGGCCTCCGTCCACCTTGCCGCAGCCGTCGCCAACTTCGCTTGGCTGGAATGCCGCAACTCACCGACAGAGCAGCTGGGTTTCGGTGACCCCGCAACCTACCCGAAACAGATCGGGATGGATGGAGCCTTCTACCGCGTGCCGGACGAGCCGGGTCTCGGTGTCGATGTCAATGAATCGCTTCTTCAGGCGTCGAGCTTCGAATACAGCGAGCCGCCGCACCTGCGCCGCGATGACGGCTCTTTCACCAACTGGTGAGATCGGGACCAACCGTGTTCGTATCGTGGGTGAACGCGGATGCGCGTCCTTGGTTGATCCGCCGTGCCTAATCTCAACGGAACAAAATCCGGCTCCGCGGGTTGTCCTCCGCGCATTCGAAAGTGAATGCAGAACTTGGAGGAACACCATGAAAAAACTTAGCTTTGGCCTCGCTGCAGTCCTTCTTTCGGCATCCGCCGTTCTGGCTCAGACAGAGCCTAAGACGACCGAGACGACACCAGCGGTGAGCACCTCCGGCGAAACAAATCCGGCCGCGCCGGTTGCTGGCAAGAACAGCTTCACAGAGGCGCAGGCAAAATCGAGAATCGAAGAAGCCGGTTACGCGGAAGTCTCCGGTCTCAAGCTGGACGACCAGGGCATCTGGCGCGCCATGGGTACCAAGGACGGCAAGCACGGCAACGTGGCGCTGGACTTCCAGGGCAATGTGGTGATGGCGAAGTAAGCCTGATCGTCCCAACAACAATAACGAATACGAAGAGGAAATTCCCATGCGTACCATTACTGGACTTTACGACAGCTACGATGACGCCCGCGCCGCGGTGAAGGCTCTCGAAGATGCTGGCGTGTCATCCGACGACATCAGCATCGTGTCGCACAAGAACGGCAAAGAAGATATCGAAGGCCAGGGCAGCAACGCTGCTGAAGGCGCGGGCACAGGCGCTGGCATCGGTGCCGTCGCTGGTGGCGCCGGTGGTCTTCTGGCCGGTCTCGGAATGCTCGCAATCCCAGGCGTTGGCCCGGTTGTAGCAGCTGGTTGGCTTGCAGCAACGGCAGCGGGTGCTGTCGCTGGCGCAGTGGCCGGTGGCGCAGCAGGCGGTATCGTCGGTGCAATGATCGAATCCGGTGTGTCGGAGAAGGACGCCCACCTTTATGCCGAAGGCGTACGCCGCGGCGGTTCGCTGGTCGTCGCCAAGGTCGATGACGACAAGGCAGTGGCTTCGGAAGCGATCCTGACCCGTTCGCGTTCTGTCGATCTCAACGAGCGTCGCACAGCATACACCAATGATGGCTGGTCGCAGTTCGACGACAAGGCTGATCCTTACACACAGGACCAGATCGACGCCGAGCGCGGTCGCTACCGCACCAACACTCCGATCTGATCCATATTCTGAAAGGGCGGTCTTCATGGCCGCCCTTTCTTTATGCCGGGCAATTGCCGGCGACTGCGCAAGGCGGCATCGATCTGTCAACTTGTGCTTTGTCAAAACCAACACGCAGCACCGCAAATTTAGGCTGGGCCGCGAACTCGATAGTCGCACTCGGGTACAATTCGCGTGAAAATAGCCAGCTACAACGTCAACGGCATCAACGGGCGGATCGATATCCTCCTCCAGTGGCTGGAGGAATCGCAGCCTGATGTCGTGTGTCTGCAGGAGCTCAAAGCGCCTGATCAAAAGTTTCCCATCAAAGCCATTGAAGCAGCCGGTTACGGCGCCGTGTGGCACGGGCAGAAATCCTGGAATGGCGTGGCGATTCTAGCGCGCGGCGAAGAGCCGTTGCTGACTCGAAAGGGCCTCCCTGGCGATCCTGACGATGTCCAAAGCCGATATATCGAAGCCCTTGTGAACGGTATCCTCATCGGCAACGTCTATCTTCCGAATGGTAATCCTTCACCCGGCCCGAAATTCGATTACAAGCTCGCGTGGCTGTCGCGACTGCAGGACTATGCCGCCGAGCTGATAGAATTAGACGTTCCGGTCATCATCGCTGGTGATTACAACATCATACCGACCGAACTCGACGTCTATAAGCCTGAGCGATGGGCAGATGATGCGTTGTTCCGGGCCGAAGTTCGCGATGAATTCAGGGAGCTTCTCGCGCAGGGCTGGACGGATGCCATTCGCAGGTTACATGCCGACGAGCGCATCTACACCTTCTGGGACTACATCCGGAATGCGTATGGGCGAAACGCAGGACTTCGCCTCGACCATTTCCTGTTGAGCCCAGGTCTCGCAGACGACCTCTCGCGAGCCGAGGTCGACACGCATGTTCGGGGCTGGGCCCACACGAGCGACCATGCACCTGTATGGATAGAGTTGTTAGACGATCTTAAAAAAGGAGCTGAGTGATGGAAGGCCATTGGACAAACGAACTTCGCCAGAAGGTTGAGGCACTCGTCGACGAATACGTTGCAGCTGGAGCATCCCAGAGCGATGTGCTCGATGTCATAGCAAAGACAGGGGTCGATCTGCGGCTTCCGAAAACCGATGAGCCTGATCGCGCCAGCGACAAGGCTGTTGTCGAGGAACCCGCCAACGATTGGCCGGCTGCGACGTAAGGCTGCGCGGAGGGGCGTGACGATCACGTTGCCGCGGACTACCATAACCGCCCGGCATGGCGGTTATGGCTCACATATGGGAAGGGAACAGAAACATGACAAAGCGGATCGTTTTCACTGGCGGCACCGGAAAAGCCGGCAAGCATGCGGTATCGTATCTTCTGGCGAAGGGATACTCGGTCCTGAATGTCGATCTGAAACCGCTCGATATGCCCGGCGTGAATACGCTGATCACGGATATCACCGACAGCGGCCAGGTCTTCAATGCGTTGACGACGCATTTCGGGTTCTCCGGCTTCGAAGACGGCGCACCGCCATCGGCACCCGATGCGGTCGTCCATTTCGCAGCGGTTCCACGCGTGCTGATCGAGCCTGATAACAAAACATTCGAAGCCAATGTCATGGGCACCTATAACGTGCTGGAAGCCGCCATGAAGCTCGGCGTACGCAAAGTCGTGATTGCTTCAAGCGAGACGACCTACGGCGTCTGCTTTGCCGAAGGTGACAAGAATTTCCACGCGTTTCCGCTGGAAGAAGATTACGACAGCGATCCGATGGACAGTTACGGATTATCGAAAGTCGTCAACGAAAAAACCGCTCGAGCCTTTGCCATGCGCTACGGAGCCGACGTCTATGCTCTGCGCATCGGAAACGTGATCGAGCCTGACGAATACGACAATTTCGCAGATTTCCTTGAACAGCCGATGTCGCGAAAACGCAATGCGTGGAGCTACATCGACGCGCGCGACCTTGGTCAGATCGTCCATCTCTGCGTGGAGAAAGACGGGCTTGGCTATCAGGTCTTCAACGCAGTCAACGACACGATCACCGCCGAGCTGCCAACCGCCGAATTCCTCGCAAAATATTGTCCGGATACGCCGGTCTGGCGCGAGATGGGTCGGGATGAAGCGCCGCTCTCGAACCGCAAGGCCCGCGAAGTTTTAGGCTTCCGCGAAGAGCATCCCTGGCGGCGATATATGCTTCGCTGAGCTGCCAGATTGTCCGCTTCCGCGAGGGCGGGGGAACTTGGAATGGATGTGGACGTCAGCCTATCGGAGGGGCTGGCGTCATCTCCGGCAAGCGGTTAGCAATAGTTCTAGACGAAGCCGCAGCTTCATCTTTGATCGCGAAGGCATAAGGCGCGCCGCTGTCGCATCAGCCTTAGCTGGGGCACGGGGACGAGGGGATGGGAGACGACAACGCATGCTGCAGATAATCGAACAGCTGGAACAACGCAGAGCTGAGGCGCGTCTCGGAGGGGGCCAAAGACGGATCGACGCCCAGCACGCGAAGGGCAAGCTGACGGCGCGCGAGCGGCTAGAGGTCCTGCTGGACGAGGGCTCCTTCGAGGAGTTCGACATGTATGTCACCCATCGCTGCACGGATTTCGGCATGGAGACCCAGAAGGTGGCGGGCGACGGTGTCGTGACCGGCTGGGGCACCATCAACGGGCGCCAGGTCTATGTCTTCAGCCAGGATTTCACAGTGCTCGGCGGGTCTCTGTCCGAAACCCATGCCCAGAAGATCTGCAAGATCATGGATATGGCGGTAAAGGTCGGAGCTCCGGTCATAGGCCTCAACGATTCCGGCGGCGCTCGTATTCAGGAAGGCGTCGCCTCGCTCGGCGGCTATGCGGAAGTGTTTCGCCGCAATGCCGAGGTTTCCGGCGTCATCCCGCAGATCTCGGTGATCATGGGACCATGCGCCGGCGGCGCCGTCTATTCGCCTGCCATGACCGACTTCATCTTCATGGTGCGTGACACGTCCTATATGTTCGTGACGGGCCCGGACGTGGTGAAGACCGTGACGAACGAGATCGTGAGCGCCGAAGAACTGGGGGGCGCCACGACCCATACCCAGAAATCCTCGGTCGCGGATGCCGCATTCGAAAACGACGTGGAAGCGCTGGAAGCGGTCAGACAGCTGTTCGACTTTCTGCCTCTCAACAATCGCCAGAAGCCCCCGGTTCGCCCTGTCCATGACGACCCGTCGCGGCTGGAGATGCGGCTCGATACGCTGATCCCAGATAGCGCGGCCAAGCCCTATGACATGAAGGAACTGATCACGGCACTTGCCGATGAAGGCGACTTCTTCGAGATCCAGGAAGCCTTTGCGAAAAACATCATCACCGGTTTCATTCGCATGGAGGGACAGACGATCGGCATCGTTGCTAACCAGCCGATGGTGCTGGCCGGCTGCCTCGATATCGATTCGTCGCGCAAGGCGGCGCGGTTTGTGCGGTTCTGCGATGCGTTTTCCATTCCGCTGCTTACGCTGGTCGATGTGCCGGGCTTCCTTCCGGGCACGGCGCAGGAATATGGCGGCGTCATCAAGCACGGCGCAAAGCTGCTGTTTGCCTATTCGCAGGCCACCGTGCCGATGGTGACGCTGATAACCCGCAAGGCATATGGGGGCGCGTATGACGTGATGGCGTCCAAGCATATCGGCGCCGATATCAACTATGCCTGGCCGACGGCTGAAATCGCCGTTATGGGCGCTAAAGGTGCGACCGAGATCCTGTATAGGTCGGAGCTTGACGATCCGGACAAGATCGCAGCCCGCACCGGGGAATACGAGGAGCGGTTCGCCAACCCGTTTATCGCGGCAGAGCGTGGCTTTATCGACGATGTGATCATGCCGCATTCGTCGCGCCGTCGTATCGCAAGGGCATTTGCCTCGTTGCGCGACAAGCAGGTGCAGACCCATTGGAAAAAGCACGACACAATCCCGCTGTGAGGCTCTAAGCATGATCAAGAAAATCCTGATCGCCAATCGCGGCGAAATTGCCTGCCGGGTCATCCGGACCGCCAAGCGGATGGGTATCGCAACCGTCGCCGTCTACTCGGACGCTGATCGTGATGCGCTGCATGTGAGGATGGCGGATGAGGCGGTTCATATCGGTCCAGCACCTTCCGACCAGTCCTATATCGTCATCGACCGTATTCTCGATGCCGTCGCGAAAACAGGCGCAGATGCCGTCCACCCTGGATACGGGTTTCTGTCGGAAAACGCCCTGTTCGCAGCAGCGCTCGAGAAAGCCGGCATCATCTTCATCGGTCCGCCGGTCAGGGCGATCGAAGCGATGGGCGACAAGATCACGTCCAAGAAGATCGCCGCCGAAGCGGGCGTTTCGACCGTGCCGGGTCACATGGATCTCATTGCGGATGCCGATGAGGCCGTAAAGATTTCCTCCTCGATCGGCTATCCGGTCATGATCAAGGCGTCTGCCGGCGGTGGCGGCAAGGGCATGCGGATCGCCTGGAACGATGCCGAGGCCCGGGAAGGTTTCCAGTCATCCAAAAACGAGGCGAAGTCTTCCTTTGGCGACGATCGCATCTTCATCGAAAAATTCGTGACGCAACCGCGTCACATTGAGATCCAGGTACTCGGCGACCAGCACGGGACCACGCTCTATCTCGGGGAGCGCGAATGCTCGATCCAGAGGCGAAACCAGAAGGTTATCGAGGAAGCGCCGTCTCCCTTCCTCGATGAGCAGACCCGGAAAGCGATGGGCGAGCAGGCCGTCTTGCTCGCAAAGGCCGTTGGTTATTTCTCCGCAGGCACAGTCGAATTCATCGTCGACGGCAACAGGAATTTCTACTTCCTCGAAATGAACACCCGGCTGCAGGTCGAGCATCCCGTGACGGAGCTAATTACCGGCGTCGATCTCGTCGAACAGATGATCCGGATCGCGGCTGGCGAAAAGCTGGCCCTCAGCCAGGACGACGTGAAGCTTGAAGGCTGGGCGATCGAAAGCCGGCTCTATGCCGAAGATCCCTATCGCAATTTCCTGCCGTCGATCGGCAGGCTCAGCCGCTACCGTCCACCGGTCGAGGGCGTCAAGCATGATGGCACGATCGTGCGCAACGATACCGGCGTCTTCGAGGGTGGCGAGATCTCGATGTACTACGACCCGATGGTCGCCAAGCTCTGCACCTGGGCGAAAGACAGGACGGCTGCGATCGATGCGATGGCGACTGCGCTCGACGGTTTTGAGGTCGAGGGCATCGGCCACAACCTACCCTTCCTGTCGGCGGTCATGAGCCAGGAGCGCTTCCGCTCCGGCAACTTGACGACGGCCTATATCGCCGAGGAGTTTCCCGATGGCTTTTCCGGTGTGCATCCCGATGCGGATGCGTTGCGGACGCTGGCAGTGATTGCGGCGTTTGCGCATCAGATGATCAGGCAGCGGGCGCTGCAGATCTCAGGAACGCTTGCGACCGCTGGCCGCGTGACGGCCAAGGACTGGATCGTGGCACTGGCAGACGCTGAGGAAACGGTCACGATCGAGACCGGATCGGCAGAAAGCGCCGTCGTATTTGCAGATGGCAGTCGCTTCGCGATCTCTTCGGACTGGCTGCCCGGCAAGCGACTTGCCAGTTTTACCATCGGTGACAGAGTTGCCGAAGTGAAAATCGATCTGATCGGATCGGCCATCCGGCTACGTTGGCGCGGTATGGATGTCAGGGCGCGGGTGCGTTCACCGCGTGTTGCGCAGCTTGCACGCCTGATGCCGGTCAAGGTCCCGCCGGATATGTCGCGAATGCTGCTCTGCCCGATGCCCGGTGTCATCACCTCGGTCACGGTCGGCGTGGGCGATCAGGTCGAAGCAGGTCAGACGCTGGCGACTGTCGAGGCGATGAAGATGGAAAATGTCCTGAAGGCGGAACGTCGTGGCGTGGTAAAGCGGGTGACAGCCGTACCCGGCCAGAGCCTCGCGGTCGATGAACTGATCATGGAGTTCGAGTAAGGTTCGCCGACGATCTCTCATAATCGGTGCCGACGCCGCACTCGGGACACAGAGTTTCAGCGGTTCTTGAGAACCGTGCAGGAAACGCCGTGGGCTTTAATTTCATTGCAAAGCTTGACTGCAGCGGCCCGGCTTTCCTCACCGATGCGGGCTGCGTAGCGCGGACGACGACCGAAATTTCCGCCGCGCTGGCGCACGATAAGTGCGCGTTCGGCATTAAGCGGCGAGGGAAGTTTCGCAGCCGAGGCGGCAAATAGCCGGCCGGCAACGCCAGGGTTATAATGCGCGGCGAGCTGGACACCCCAGGGCGCCCAGTCGGCTGACGCACCGAGAACCGGATCGTTGATGCGCCGAGTGTCCGCCAGCGCGACGCAGGCGTCCTTAAACGGTTTTTGAGGGTCCAGATCGGGTGCGGCAACCGCCGGAGCATTGTCTCTCCAGACTTCCGCGGGATAGCCTGTGATCGCGAAGACGTAGTCCCGCGTCTCCATCGGCAGGCTTCCTGAACCGAGAAACCGCTGAAGCCTTGCCTCTCCGGCATTGTAGGCGGCTGCCGAGAGACCAAAATTGCCGAACTTGTCTTTCATTTCAGCGAGATATTTGGCCGAAGCATCGAGCGCATCGATGACGTTGAAGCTGTTGTCCAAGCCGCGCAAACGGGCGGTATCGGGCATGAATTGCGCGATACCCTGCGCGCCCTTCGGGCTGACTGCTTCAGGCCGAAACAGGCTTTCACGCCATATCAGGCGGGCGAAAAAGGCGGGCGGCATCTTCTGTTCTGTCGCGAAATGTTCGATTGCGTGACAGAGATCGACGTTGAACGTCTCCTTGGCGATGCAGAGCGCTTCGTCGCCGTCGCGCCGCTCGTAGAGGCACTCCGTCTCTTTGGTTGGTTCCGGAGGTGCGGTCTCGGCAGCGACAGGGTCGGCAAAGGCAGCCGCGACCATCAAAGCGCCAGCGCCCAGAAGTTGGAATTCCCTTTTCAACAAAAACCGCTCTCTTCTATCCGTTCGCATGTCCGCCGCCCTGCGTCACGACAGAGGCGACCTTTGGCGCTGCCTTCTTCTTGACGACATCCTCCAGCGTTACCGGCCGAAGCCCCTGCGCATCGACGCCAACGTCAAACTGCCGTGGCAGCGGTTTGAGCCGGCCATGCGAGTGGCCGTGGAGGTTGATCGATTTCTTGCCCATCTTGTTCCAGGTGCGAAACGCGTAGTGGCAGAGGATCAGATGGACATCGTCGATATGAAGCTCATGATAGTGCTGCACGGACGTCCAGCCACTGGCCGACGTCGTGGTCTCCGGGTCGTTATTGCCGATGATCAGGTGTTTGCGGCCGTTGAGCTTCGCCAGTAGCCCATCGCAATCGCCACCGCGTACCGACATGAAATCGCCGAGATGCCAGACATCGTCGTCAGCGCCGACTATATCATTCCAGTATTGAATGAGTGCCTCGTCGTGCGCGACCATGTCCGGGAACGGTCGCCGGTCGATGCGCAACACGCGAGTATCGGCAAAATGGGTGTCGCTTGTGAAGTAGATCATGTGGTTTTAACCGGACCGCGCGAGAAGGACAGCCGCATCTATAAGGACATGCTGGTGCTATGCGGTCTCTGTCTTGGCCTCCAGATTTTCTGCCTTAGCTTTGCGACCGCTGAAGATGCGCCGTACGAGCACGAAAAACAGCGGGACGTAAAGCGTTGCAAGGATCGTCGCCGTGATCATGCCGCCGATGACCGCCGTACCGATCGCGATGCGGCTCTGTGCACCCGCGCCGGACGAAATTGCAAGCGGCAAAACGCCGAAGATGAAGGCAAGACTGGTCATCAGGATCGGTCTTAGCCGCAGGCGGGCGGCTTCCATGGCCGAATCGTAAGCGCTCTTGCCGGCCCGTTCCGCCTGTTCCGCGAACTCGACGATCAGAATCGCATTCTTTGCAGAAAGGCCCATCGTGGTCAGAAGGCCGATCTGGAAGTAAACGTCGTTCTCCAGTCCGCGCAACGTGACAGCACAGACCGCTCCGATGATGCCAAGCGGGATGATGAGCATGACCGAGAACGGGATCGACCAGCTTTCGTAAAGTGCTGCAAGGCATAAGAAGATGACGAGAAGCGACAGCCCGTACAGGATGGGCGCTTGTCCGGCGGACAGTCTTTCCTGGTACGAGAGACTGCTCCAGGCCACCGACGTTCCCGGCAGATCCGCTGCCAGTTCCGTCATACGGTCCATTGCCTGACCGGAGCTTAGGCCCGGTCCCGCTTGTCCCTGGATTTCGTAGGACTGCAACCCGTTGAACCGCGTCAGCGTTGTCGGCGCCTGGGACCAGCTCGTCTTGGCAAACGAAGAGAAAGGTGCCATTTCGCCGCTTGCCGTGCGCACATACCAGCCGTCGAGATCCTCGACAGCGCCGCGGTGGGCGGCATCACCCTGGACGTAGACCCGCTTCACGCGCCCACGGTCCACGAAATCGTTGACATAGACGCCACCCCAGGCTGCGCTCAGGGTTGCATCGACATCGGACTGCTGGATCCCGAGTGCGCCGACCTTTTCGTCGTCTATGTCGATCTGTAACGTCGGGACGTCTTCAAGTCCGCTCGGACGTACGCGCGCAAGTGTCGGATCCGCAGTCGCCGCAGCGAGAAGCTGATCGCGCCGCTGCTTGAATTCCGTCAGGCTGAGATCGCCATTGTTCAAAAGCTGCATGGTGAAGCCGTTGGACTGACCCAGTCCCTGCACCGATGGCGGTGTCAGCGCAAAGAACTGGGCGTCGCGCAAGGAGCGCCCGAGCGCGGCTGTGGCACGCGCCACAATCGAGGCGGCCGCGTTCTCTTCGCCCACTCGTTCGTCCCATGGCTTGAATTGCACAAAACCCTGACCGACGTTCTGGCCGGAACCGCTGAAACGGAAACCCGAAATCGTAAACAGGCCAGCAATATTCGCCTGCTCCGGTCCGAGGAAGTGGTCTTCGATCGCGGCTGCCGTCTCGACCGTGCGAACACGGGTTGCGCCGGGAGGAAGGGTGTACTGAACCACGCCGTAACCCTGATCCTCGACCGGAAGAAAGCCGCCGGGAAGTTGGAGGAAGAGAAACACGACGGCGCCGACCAGCGTACAAAAGGCGATGATCGAAAGCCAGATCCTGCGGATGGCGATCGTGACGGCCGCGAGATAAGTCTTTTGAACCCAGCCGTAACCGCGGTCGAACATCGTCCCAAACCGCCGGATCAGGCCGCCAGTTCGCTTTGGCGCATCCTCTTTTCCGCGTGGTTTCATCAGTGTTGCGGTCAGGGCCGGCGTCAGCACCAGCGCCACCACGACCGACAGAACCATTGCGGAGATAACAGTAACCGAGAACTGCCGGTATATGACCCCGGTTGAGCCGCCGAAGAATGCCATCGGAACAAACACCGCCGACAGGACCAGCGCGATCGCAATCAACGCCGTCTGGATTTCACCCATCGAGCGAAGCGTCGCGTCTCGGGGGCTTAAGTCCGGCTCCTCCTCCATGACTCGTTCGACATTCTCGACGACGACGATCGCGTCATCGACCAGAAGACCGATCGAAAGGACCAGTCCGAATAGGGTGAGCGTGTTGATCGAATATCCGAACAGTGCAAGCACGCCGAACGTGCCGAGCACGACGACCGGGACGGCAAGTGCTGGAATCAGCGTCGCACGCCAGCTGCGCAGGAAGACGAACATGACGATGACGACGAGAACGATCGCCTCGATCAGTGTCTTCACCACTTCCTCGATAGAAAGCCGGATGAACTCGGTGGAGTCACGAGGGTAGGTGACGCGGTAGCCATCCGGCATGTTTGCCGCTTCGCCATCGATAGCCGCTTTCACCAGCTCGGCCGTTTCAAGCGCGTCCGCGCCGGGGGCAAGCTGAACGGCAATGCCGGATGCCGGATGACGGTTGAAACGGGTGAAGCGCGTATAGCTTTCCTGTCCGAGTTCGACGCGGGCGACATCCGCCAAGGTGACACGTGCGCCGCTTTCGTCCGTGCGGATGACGATCCGCTGGAACTCCTCCGGTGTCGTCAGGCGCGAACGGGCGGTCACGATCGCATTCAGCATCTGCGTGTCGGGGGAGGGTTGGGCGCCGATCTGGCCGGCCGCAACCTGCGTATTCTGCGCCTCGATCGCGGTGATGACGTCCGACGGCATCATCCCGTATGAAAACAAACGACCCGGGTCGAGCCAGATGCGCATCGCGTATTGCGAGCCGAAAAGGTTGGTATCGCCGACGCCGGGAAGGCGACCGATCCGCTCCTGGAGATTGGCGGCAATGTAGTCCGAAATGTCGGAATCCTTCGCCTTATCGGTTTCATCGTAAACTGCGGCGACAAGCAAAAAGTCACTGTTGGACTTTGTAACGGTGAGACCTTGCTGCTGCACCTGCTGGGGCAGACGAGAGAGAGCCTGCTGCACTCTGTTTTGAACCTGAACCTGTGCGATATCGGGATCGGTGCCCTTGTCGAATGTTACCGCGATCGTGACCTGGCCTTCGGCGCTGGAGGTCGACGTGAAGTAGATGAGGCCGTCGATGCCGGTAAGCTGCTGCTCGATCACCTGTGTCACGCTGGTTTCAAGCGTTGCAGCAGAAGCCCCAGTGTAATTGGCGCGGATGTTCACCTGCGGCGGCGCGATATCCGGATACTGCTCGACCGGAAGCGTCAGGATGGAGCCGATACCACCCAACATGATCACGATCGCGATCACCCAGGCAAAGATTGGACGATCGACAAAGATACGGCTGATCATAGCGCGGGGACCGCCTTGTTCTCAGTTGCTTCTGCGGTCTGCTTCTTACCCAAGTCAACAATCTTGACCTTGTCGTCGGGTTTGACCTTGGAGACGCCTTCAACGATGACCCGGTCTCCGGGAGCAAGGCCTTCCGTCACAAGCCAGCGATTGCCGACAGCCTGAGCGACCTGTAGCCCACGCCGCTGGACGGTATCTCCCTCGCCGACCACGAGCGCGCTTGCCTCTCCCGTCGGGCTCCTCGTCACGCTCTGCTGCGGCACGAGGATCGCGTCCTTCGCTTGAGTCTGTGAGAGAACTGCGCGGACATACATGCCTGGCAGCAGGATGGCGTCGGGGTTCGGAAACTCGGCGCGAAGTGTGACAGATCCGGTCGACGGATTGACGGTGACATCGGTAAACTGGAGTTTGCCCGGAAGCGGATATTCCTGACCGTCTTCCAGTTTCAAACGCACCTCGGCCGTGTCCTTGGACAATTCGCTCGAGGCCATCGCATCTCGCAGCTTCAGAAGCGCGGTCGAGGATTGCTGAATATCGACGAAGATTGGGTCGAGGCGCTGGATGGTCGCCAAGGCCTGCGTCTGCTGAGCCGATACGAGCGCACCTGTCGTCACCAGCGAACGGCCGATCCTGCCGCTGATCGGCGCGGTCACCTTGCTGTAGCGCAGGTTGATCTCCGCGGTCTGAAGCTTCGCATTGTTCTGCGCGACGGCCGCAGTGGCAGACCGGAGCGCTGCAGTGGCATCCGTAAACGCCTGCTCGCTAACCGCTCCCTTTTGCGCCAGGGGCTTTAAACGTTCGAATTCGATCCGCGCGTTGTCTTCGCCCGCCCGTGCGCTTTCGAGATTGGCGCGTGCCTCCGCAACCGAGGCGTCGAACAGGCTTGCATCGATCTGGTAGAGCGTGTCGCCCTTCTTGACGAAAGCACCCTCGGTAAACGAGCGAGCCTCGATGATCCCTGACACCTGGGGTCTGACCTCAGAAGTCTCGAACGGGGATGTGCGACCTGCAAGCTCGTTCACGAGCGGCACGTCTTCTGTCATCGCCGTCACAATCCCGACTTCCGTTGGCTGGCGCGGTGGCTTTGCTTCCTCCTCTGCCTGCAGATTGCAGCCGGCAAGTGCAACGGCACAGCCGATGGCTGCAAGCCGCGGCAGCAACCCCTTCTTCGGGTAGGAGAACTGTGTGGGGATCATCGTAATTTGGCCTGTTCCGTCGCTGCCGAGATGAGTTGCTCGGCAGGTAACGCGGAAGGCGGCAAATCGTACGGTGGTGTTTCATCACGATGTTGCGATGCAATCGCGAGCCGGGCATTTTGTTTCGGAGAGGCCTGAGAAAGCTGGCCCATGAGAGCCGGCTTGTCCGCAGTTTTTGCAAACGGTTTCAGAGTAGCTGTATGGTGACTGCTTCGACCAGAATATGATAGATATTCTCTATGACCGTCTGGCAATCCGTTTTGAACGGTGCCGACAGGTTTTTAGAATGTTCCTAAAGTGTTCAAATTATCGGTATCTAATATTATCGTTTGCTAATTTTGCAACGCGGTCGCGATCCCGCTGCCCCCTTAAATCTAGGGGTGTGTCGATTGACATTTTCTATCAGGTCATTTGTTTCGTGCCTCAATGTCATTCGGGCACGAACCGCTTGATGGATAGTGGCGATATCTGCGTCGGCGGGCTTTGCAAAGGTCGTGCCGTGTGAGATGGCTCGCGAGCAAGGATGGAGGCGGAACGAGCTCATGCAAGCGAAATCAACCAGCCAAGATGATGAACGCAAAAGCGGTATGCAGGCGGATCCGGTCGGGGTTTTGCAGAAGGTTTACGGCTACCCATCCTTTCGCGGCGACCAGGAGGCTGTCGTTCGCCATGTTGTCTCGGGCGGAGACGCGGTTGTGCTGTTTCCGACGGGCGCAGGAAAGTCCCTGTGCTTTCAGATCCCGGCTCTCTGCCGCGACGGCGTCGGCATCGTTGTTTCGCCGCTGATTGCGCTGATGCGCGATCAGGTCGAAGCGTTGAAGCAGATCGGAGTCCGTGCCGCTTCGATCAACTCCTCCATGCCGCGGGAAACGTTCGGCGAGGTCAAACGCGCGCTCGCGGCCGGCACGCTCGACATGCTGTACGTGACCCCCGAGAGGATCGTGACATCAGGGTTTCGCGAGTTGATCGGAGACGCCAAGGTCGCGCTGTTTGCAATCGATGAAGCGCATTGCGTCTCGCAATGGGGGCATGATTTTCGCCCGGAGTATCGGCAGCTCGGTGAACTCGCCGACCTTTACCCGGGCGTGCCGCGTATGGCGCTGACCGCGACCGCCGACCCGCATACGCGGGAAGATCTCATCGACAGGCTCACCCTGCGCAATGCCCGGGTCTTCACCGCGTCGTTCGATCGCCCCAATATTGCCTACGAGATCGTTGAACGGGATCAGCCGCGCCAGCAGTTGCTGCGCTTCCTGGAGAATCACAAGGGATCGAGCGGTATCGTCTACTGCCTGTCGCGCGCGAAGGTCGAGGAAACCGCGGAGTGGTTGAGTGCGCAAGGCATCCGCGCGTTGCCCTACCATGCCGGTATGGACCGGGAGGTTCGCGATGCCAATCAGGACGCCTTCTTGAAAGAGGAAGACCTCTGCCTCGTCGCGACCGTCGCGTTCGGGATGGGCATCGACAAACCCGATGTACGCTACGTCGCGCACCTGGATTTGCCGAGCTCAGTCGAAGCCTATTATCAGGAGACGGGCCGTGCCGGTCGTGACGGTCTGCCGTCCGAAGTTTGGATGGCCTACGGGATGGCCGACGTCATTCAGCGCGGCAGGATGATCGACAACGGCACGTCCGGCGACGACGTCAAGCGGGTCGAGCGCGCCAAGCTCAATGCGTTGCTTGCGATCTGCGAGACGGCCGGCTGCCGACGACAGGCGATCCTCGCACATTTTGGAGAAGAGCATGCGGGGCATTGCGGAAACTGCGATACCTGCATCAAGCCCGTGGACACCTGGGACGGAACCGAGGCCGCCATCAAGGCGCTCGCTGCCGTGTATCGAACAGAGGAACGGTTCGGTACCGGCCATTTGATCGATGTCCTGCTCGGCAATGACAACGAAAAGACACGTCGCTTTGGCCATGTGGACATGCCGGTCTTCGGTGCGGGGAAGGATCTGGCACAAAAGACGTGGCAGTCCGTCTATCGCCAGCTTCTGGCCGCAGGGCTGGTGCGCGTCGATCACCAGGCTTTCGGAGCTTTGAAACTGGAGCCTTCGGCACGCGATGTCTTCCGCCACGAGCGGACCGTCCGTTTCCGCAAGGACCCGGTGACCGGCCGCAAGACGGCACGAGGGCAAACGTCAGGCTCGAAAAACCCAAGGTCGCAGTTGGGAGAGACCGATGCGGTCTTGTTTGAGGCATTGCGCAAGATGAGAATGACGATTGCGAAGGATCTGGCGATCCCTCCCTACGTCGTATTTGCCGATGCGACGCTTATCGCGTTTGCAACGCAGCGGCCGACAACCCACGATGCGCTCCTCGGTGTATCCGGCGTCGGGCAAGCGAAGCTTGAGCGCTATGGCGACGCGTTCCTCGATATTATTCGGGCACACGACGGATAATCGACAGACGACTGTTCGATTGAAAGGTGGAAGCGCGCTGCGTCCGGCTAATGGTCGTCCCGACACTATATCGGGACGACGCCAGTCTTACTGCTTTGTGACGGGAAACGTTCTGAGGCGGTCCGGCGGGCACGTGCCCTCGATCCCGGCGCGTCTGTCCGCTACGTACTGGATTGCTTTCACGACCTCGAGATCGAGGATCGGCTTCTCCATCACGCCAAGCGTCCCCTTCACGCCCGCCCCCAGCGCGCCCGGATCGCTCGTCATGAACAAGACGGTGATGTCGGCGATTGCTAGGTCGCGCCCGATGCCCGGCCCGGTTGGACCGTCATCGAGGTTGACATCGACCAAAGCCATATCCGCTGTGGCCGCAAGCAACGTGGCTTCCGCTCTGTTTCTCGCCACGCCAATCGAATGGTGCCCCAACGCTTCGACAGCGTCTTCCAGACCCATTGCAATAATTGGCTGATCTTCGACAATCAGAACATTGAAAGCCATTTCCATTCTCCGTTCATGAACACTTTTGCGTAATCTCTTAGTGAACGAACGGGCGGAAATGCTGGGTGTTCCAGTTTTCGTCACAAATACTTATGGTTGAGCGTGGTTATCGCGTGATGCCCCACAGAAATCCGATAGCCGCCGCAAGCCCAACGGCTCCGATTGGCGATCTTTGGATACCGCGCTTGATGTCGTCCACAATAAGGCGGGGTTCGTCCGCGTACTCGCGGTAGGTTGCTGGCTCTACGGCTCTGTCCTTCAAACTTTCGAGCTCTGCGCGGAGGGCTGTCAGCGTATCTCGTGCTTTGGCAGTTGCCGAGTTGTCGCGGTCGTGGACCGATGCCAGCGCTTCATCGACAAGCGGTTCGTCTGAACTCGTGCTCGGGCCGCCAAAGCCTGTGGCAGTGGACGAAGATGAAACAGGATCGGAACCCGGGAAGGTCTCCTCGAGGCCCTGTTGCAGGACTTCGTCTGGAGTGCGGGCGCGTTGTGCTGCCTGTTCGCGAAGAAGAGAAGCGGCAGCAGGCGACTGGGAATGATCGGCCATTGGGTTTTCCTTGCTTGTTTGTGTGGGGATCGAGACATCCTCTGATCCGGCTCGTGTTTCTATGGGTACCGAAACTCGCTCTTCGAGAGCGGTTTCGGGAGAGGAGCGAGCCTTCCCGAAACCGAACGACAATGAACGGATCAGATCATGATCTCGCCGCCGGTCACCGGAATGACGGCGCCAGTCATGTAGCTGCCAAGGTCGGACGCCAATAGAACATAGGCACCTGCCAATTCGGCTGGCTGGCCCGCACGACCGAGCAAGGTCTGCTCGCCGAACTTCGCCGCCTTTTCAGCCGGCATGGTCGAGGGAATGAGAGGCGTCCAGATCGGGCCCGGCGCGACGGCATTCACCCGGATCCCATGTTCTGCCACCATTTCGGCAAGACCAGCCGTGAAGTTGGAGATGGCACCCTTGGTCGAGGCGTAGGCGAGAAGCTGTGGCGAAGGTTGACGCGACTGGATCGACGTCGTGTTGATGATCGAGCTACCCGGCTTCATCAGAGGGACAGCCGCCTTCGATAGGAAGAATGGTGCGTAGATGTTGGTCCGGAACGTCTCGTCCCACTCTTCCGCAGTGATATCGGTAATGGTGGCATAGGTGCGCTGGAAGGCGGCATTGTTGACGAGGATGTCAATTTTTCCGAGCTCATCGGCCGTGCGCTTCACGAGCGCGTTGCAATGCTCTTCCGACTTGATGTCGCCGGGAACGACCACTGCCTTGCGGCCTGCTTCGCGCACCCACTTCGCCGTGTCTTCAGCGTCTTCGTGTTCGCTGAGGTACGAAATCAGGATATCTGCGCCTTCGCGGGCGAATGCGATCGCCACAGCTTTGCCGATGCCTGAGTCAGCACCGGTGATAAGCGCGACCTTGCCCTCAAGACGACCATTGCCCTTGTAGGAGTGTTCGCCATGATCCGGCGCCGGATCCATCAATGCGGTCTGGCCTGGCGGATCCTGATGCTGGGCGGGATGGGGAGGTGTCGGGCGACGTGTTTCTTGCATGGTTTGATCTCCAGTCTAGCGTTCTGAGCAGAAACAAGCTGATCCACAATCGGTTCCGTTGTCGCTAACTCAGCCTCTTCGAAAGCGCTCCAGTCGGGCCGGGGAAACTAAAAGTTGACTTTCGGGAGCGTAGCCGCTATTTGTCGTTTATCGATATTTTGCTTGCTGATCTTTGGTTATTGCGCTTCGAACGAAGCGCCTGAGCGAACTTCCTCTTCAAAACAAATCGCTATCACCTTCTGCAAGATCTCGTTTTGCAGATATCTTCTCTATGCTTTGAAAGGGTTCACTATGACCACCGGCACAGTAAAATGGTTTAATTCCACTAAGGGCTTCGGCTTCATTCAGCCTGACGATGGCGGCGCTGATGCGTTCGTTCACATCTCCGCAGTCGAGCGCGCCGGAATGCGCGAAATCGTTGAAGGCCAGAAGCTGGGCTACGAACTTGAGCGCGACGCAAAGTCGGGCAAGATGTCGGCCTGCAACCTTCAGGCTGCTTAATTCGATTTTTGCTTCGCTTTGACCACGGATGTACTGGCACTGTCGAAGTAGCAGTTGGTGAGGGCCGAGCATACGTGCTCGGCCTTCTTATTTGGCGTCTACCGCCAGGATTGGATAAGAAATGACGGAAACAATGTCGAAGTCGCGCGAGCGTGCGGAAGCCGCATTTGCTCAGACCCAGACCCAGTTTTTCTCCCGCGTCGAAGCGGTCGCAGAATTAAACGCACACGTCGCCGAACGTGACTCAAAGACGGCTCGGCTCAAGGCTGCGCGCCTTGCAAAAGAAATTGAAGACCGCGCCTCTGCGACTGCTGCCCTGATTGCCAAGCGCGCCAAGAAGGCCTGACACCAGCCCGACATCGAATGAACTCGGCCCGCAGCCTGCGCGGCCGATCTTGTTTGATGCCCGTGGCTACGATTACTGCTATAGTCGACCAGAGATCACGGACCTCCGATCGTCGGCAGATACGTCTCGACTTCACGCCTTCCCACGGCGTCGAGCACAGCGATATTCTCGTTCCAGAAATCCTCAGCTTCTTTGGTATCGGTTCCCCATGCACGCGTAGCGCTGCGACGACCACCGAGACGCAGATACTGATGGGCCAGCATCGACAGGCCGGACGCAGTCCCAGTCTCAATCGTGGAGTTCCTCACGGGAAGTGCAGATAGCATCCGCTCAAGCGCGTCGTGCTCGGAGCCACGTGGGTGTTGACTTAAGAACACGTCCACTGGAATCCGCGTTTCGTGGCCACCGGACGGCAAGTTGCCACGGTGAATAACTGTTGGGTGCTGGTTCTCGGGAGCGGGCTCTATAAACCACCGATCTCCATTGGTGCTGTGCGCAAACTCCTGCGGTTCGTTCATGCTGCCGATCCTTACGAGTTTTCGAGGGGGAGACGCTATCCGGACTCGCCGCGCGCCTCCACTATCAACAGCGACAGCCGCCAATGGTTGCCGAGAGCCTCGAATTGAGTTCGAGGCCCGGCTGCAATCCGCTAAACCCGTTCCAGGGCGAGGGCGATCCCCTGGCCAACGCCGACGCACATCGTGGCAAGCGCGTATCGCGTACTACCCAGCGATAGCTCCAGTGCCGCGGTTCCGGCAATGCGTGCTCCGGACATGCCGAGCGGGTGACCCAGCGCGATCGCACCGCCATTCGCGTTGACATGCTCCGCATCATCGGGGATTCCGAGCTCGCGCAAAACGGCGATGCCCTGAGAGGCGAAGGCTTCGTTTAGCTCGACAATCCCGAAATCCTGCGGCGACAAGCCGAGGCGTGCGCAGAGTTTCTGCGTCGCTGGCGCAGGCCCGATGCCCATCACCCGTGGCGGAACGCCAGCCGCAGCGCCGCCGAGGATGCGTGCAATCGGCGTCAGGCCATATTTCAGGGCCGCTTCCTGCGAGGCGATGATCAGTGCCGCTGCCCCGTCATTGACGCCGGATGCGTTGCCGGCAGTGACCGTGCCGCCTTCCATTTTGTTCACCGGCCGGAGTTTAGCCAATGCCTCCAAGCTGGTTGCGCGGGGATGCTCGTCCTTGTCGACGATGATGCTATCGCCCTTCTTTTGCGGAACGCTGACGGCTTTGATTTCTCTTGCTAGCCTGCCGTTCTGCTGGGCGGCAGACGCCTTGTTCTGGCTGCGCACTGCAAACGCGTCCTGATCCTCGCGAGAGACATGGTAATCGATCGCGACATTGTCGCCGGTTTCCGGCATGGAATCGACGCCGTACTGCTTCTTCATGAGCGGATTGACGAAACGCCACCCAATGGTGGTGTCGTATATCTCCGCGTTGCGTGAAAACGCGGTCTCGGCCTTCGGCATCACGAACGGAGCGCGGCTCATGCTTTCCACGCCACCGGCAATCATGATGTCGGCTTCGCCGGCCTTGATGGCGCGGGCAGCGGTGATCACGGCATCCATGCCCGATCCGCAGAGACGGTTGATCGTCGTGCCGGATACGGACACTGGCAGGCCGGCAAGCAGCAGCGACATGCGCGCGACATTCCGGTTATCTTCGCCCGCCTGGTTGGCGCAGCCAAAGACCACGTCGCCGACCGCTTCCCAGTCGACGGCAGCGTTTCGCTCCATCAGTGCCTTAAGAGGTACAGCGCCCAGATCGTCCGCACGGACCGATGACAGCGCGCCGCCGAAACGACCGATCGGGGTACGGATATAATCGCAGATAAATGCTTCGGTCATCGATCTCTCCTCAAAGCGCCGGTACGACAAGATCGGCAACAGCGCCGTCCACATGGAGCTGCGCGCCGGTCATCGCCTGCAATTCCTCGATGGTCATTGCGGCGAGCTTTTCACGCAGGACAAAACGGCCGTCAGCGATATCGATCACCGCATGGCTCGTATAGACCCTCGTGATGCAGCCGACGCCCGTGAGGGGAAATGTGCATTTGGAGACCAGCTTCGGCTTGCCGTCTTTCGTCACATGCTCGGTGATCACGAAGACCTGCTTTGCGCCATGCACAAGATCCATCGCGCCGCCGACCGCCGGCACGCCCTTGGAGCCAACACGCCAGTTGGCAAGGTCGCCATTCTCCGCCACCTGATAGGCGCCGAGGATGGCAACGTCGAGATGGCCTCCCCGCACCATGGCGAAGCTGTCCGCGTGATGGAAGAAAGCAGCACCAGGCTTGACCGTGACGGCCTTTTTGCCCGCGTTGATCAGATCCCAGTCTTCCTCACCGGCTGCCGGAGGCTCGCCGAAATCGAGGATGCCGTTTTCCGTATGGAAGATCGCCTGTCTGCCGGGCGGCTGATAGCGGGCGACCATTTCCGGAAAACCGATCCCGAGATTGATATAGGCGCCATCTTCGATATCCTGCGCGGCACGCCAGGCGATCTGCGTGTTCGACAGTTTGATGTCGTCGCGGGTGTCCAGTGTCTGAGTTTCGCCGCTCATGCGCTCATTCCTCCGGCATAGGCCACTCCGGCCCGGATGAGTTCTTCTTCTTGCTGAGGGTTTGAAACCTCGACCACCGCATCGACAAAGATGCCGGGCGTGATCACGTGTTCGGGGTCGATGTCGCCGGGTTCAACGATCTGCGAGACCTGGGCGATGGTGGTGGTCGCCGCCATGCACATCAGAGGATTGAAGTTCCGGCCGGCCTTGCGATAGGTGAGGTTGCCATGGGTGTCGCCCAGATGCGCCTTGACGATGGCAAAGTCGGCCTTGAGCCAGCGCTCCTGCACGAATTGTCGTCCATCGAACTCGGCGACCGGCTTGCCCTCGGCCAGTTCCGTTCCATAACCCGTCGGAGTGTAGAAGGCCGGTATGCCGGCGCCACCTGCGCGGATCCGCTCGGCAAGCGTGCCCTGGGGGACGAGTTCCAACTCGATCTTTCCGGCCAGATAGGTATCGGTAAAAGCCCGCGGATCGGACGAGCGAGGGAAGGAGCAGATCATCTTCGCGATCATGCCCGCATCGATCATTGCCGCAATACCGATGCGTCCGTTCCCGGCGTTGTTATTGATCACGGTCAGGTTTTTAGGACCGCTGTCGATCAGCGCGTGGATGAGTTCGATCGGCGCACCGGAGCCTCCGAAACCACCGATCATCACCGTGGCACCGTCGGTGATCTTGGACACGGCATCAGCCAAAGTCCGAATTGTTTTGTCCATCAGTATCCTCCGCAAACCGCTCCCGCTGCAGAAACAACTAAATCCCATACAGATGGACGGCAAACCATTTGTGCGATATCGTCTCTTTGTACGATTATCGCACAAAATGAGGCTCTGTTGGACGTCAAGACGAGAGACATGATGGGCGGGCTGGCAAAGGGCCTCAAGGTCATAGAAGCCTTCTCTGCCGAGCGACCGCGTCTCAGCATCGCCGAAGCCTCACAGCTCACCGGTTATGATCGCGCGACGGTGAGACGATGCCTCCTGACGCTCTCCGAACTCGGCTATTGCGCCTATGACGGAAAATTCTTCACCGTCACCCCCCGCGTCTTGCGACTGGGAACGGGATGCCTGGCAGCGATGCCATTGCCGAAGATCGTGCAGCCCTGGCTCGATGACCTGTCCGAACAGACAGGCCAAAGCACATCCGTTTCCATTCTTGATGCGAGTGACATCGTCTACGTCGCGCGGGCCGCGCAGCGCAGGGTCATGTCGATTTCGCTGATGCCGGGCTCACGCCTTCCAGCCTACTGCACCTCTATGGGGCGGGTGATGCTGGCAGCACTTCCTGTCGAGCAGGCAGAAGATCTTCTTTCATCAAAGCCGCTCGTGGCGAGGACCGCAAAGACCGTGACCGACATCGAAACACTCAAGGGCGAACTGCTCCGCATCCGTGATCGCGGTTATGCCTGCATCGATCAGGAGGTCGAAATCGGCCTCCGCTCTCTGGCCGTCCCGCTATTCAGCCCCCGCGGCCAGGTCGTCGCCGCGCTGAACATCGGGCTAGCCGCGTCAGAGGAGCCGATGCAGGCTGTCGCTGACCGTTACATTCCGTCACTGCTTAAAGTTCAGAAGGAGCTGACCGGCATATCGGGTTGAATTTGCGGCATATGCCGGCGTTCCAACTCCGAAACCGTCCTATTCCCGCGGTATCTCCTGCAGCATCCGGATGATGGCGGAAAAGTCCTCGCCGCCGTGTCCGGCTGCCTCGAACCGGGCGTAGAGGTCGGCCGCGTGGGCTCCGAGCGGTGTCGCGGCGCCGGATTGTTGTGCTGCTTCTTGCGACAGTAGCAAGTCCTTCAGCATCAGCGCCGTGGCAAAGCCGGGGCGGTAGTCGTTGTTGGCAGGCGATGTCGGCACGGGACCGGGCACGGGGCAATAGGTCGTCAGCGACCAGCACTGGCCCGATGAGGTCGAGGCGACATCGAACAGCGCCTGATGCGAGAGGCCCAGCTTTTCAGCCAGACCGAACGCTTCGCAGACGCCGATCATCGAGATGCCGAGGATCATGTTGTTGCAGATCTTTGCAGCCTGACCCGCACCATCGCCGCCGCAGTGGACAATCTTGCGGCCCATGGCTTCGAGGATAGCCTTACCCGACGCAAACGCACTCTCCGAGCCGCCCACCATGAATGTCAGCGTGCCCGCTTCCGCGCCAGTCGTTCCCCCGGACACCGGAGCATCGAGAGAGAGGCAACCCATCGCGCTTCCCAGAGCATGCGCCTTGCGGGCGCTTTCCACGTCCACGGTCGAACAATCGATGAGCAGCGTTCCCTCGGGGATCACGGATGCCAGATCCGACCAGACGGCGAGGACATGCTGGCCCTTGGGCAGCATGGTGATAATGCAGTCTGCATTCAGCACAGCCTGGGGGAGGGTGCTTGCCGCGTTGACGCCATGCGCACTTGCGGCATTCCTGCTCGCCTCCGAAAGATCGAAGCCCCAGACGTCATGTCCCGCCTTGACGAGATTGGCCGCCATCGGCCCGCCCATGTTCCCAAGTCCAACGAATGCAACCTTGCTCATAGTCCCCCCTTATCGATTGTCCGCCAGGATCATCGCTGCTGCCTTTTCGGCAATCATGATCGTCGGAGAATTGGTGTTGCCCGATGTGATGGCCGGCATGACCGACGCATCGGCAATTCTCAACCGGCCGAGTGCTCTCATCTTCAGTCGCGGATCGACGACGCTATCGGGGTCAGACCCCATCCGGGCCGTGCCCACAGGATGGAAAATCGTCGTTCCTATTTCGCCGGCAGCGCGCTCCAGATCTGCATCCGTGTCGTATGCCGGTCCCGGCTTGTATTCTTCCGGCTGGTAGCGGGCAAAAGCAGGCTGCGCGACGATGTTGCGGGTCAGCCGGATCGAACTTGCCGCGACACTGCGGTCGCCAGCTGTCGAAAGATAGTTCGGCCGGATCGCCGGCGCTGCGGCGAAATCGGGGCCTTTCAGATGCACGGAACCGCGGCTTTCGGGGCGAAGATTGCATACGCTTGCGGTGATTGCCGGAAAAGCATGAACCGGATCCCCGAAGCGGTCCAGCGAGACCGGTTGGACATGGTATTCGAGATCAGCCGTTTCCTTGTCCGGACCCGACCGGGTAAAAATCCCGAGCTGACTTGGAGCCATGGACATAGGTCCTGAGCGTTTCAGCGCATATTCCAGCCCGATCGCAGCCTTGCCGAGCCAGCGAGAGGCTTTCTCGTTCAGCGTCGGCACGCCGGTGACCTTGTAGACCAGCCGAAGCTGAAGGTGATCCTGCAGGTTTTCGCCGACCTGTCGCACCTCCTTGACCATCTCGACCCCGGCGTCCGCCAGAACTTCGCCGCGTCCGACGCCTGAGAGTTCGAGCACATGCGGCGTCCCGATCGCGCCGGCCGAAAGCACCGTCTCGCGACGGGCATGAGCCACCTGCGACACGCCATTCTGCTGAAACTCGACGCCTTTCACCTCACCGGTTTCGATGATCAGGCGGCGGACATGCGCCTTGGTGAGGACGCGTAGGTTCGGCCGCTTCATCGCGGGCCGCAGAAAGGCCTTGGAGGTGTTCCAGCGAATGCCCGAACGCTGGTTGACGTCGAAATAGCTCGAGCCTTCGTTGTCGCCGCGGTTGAAATCCTCGATCATCGGGATGCCCGCCTGTTCCGCCGCCTTGCGGAAACTGTCGAGCACCGCCCAGTGCAGACGCTGCTTTTCGACCCGCCATTCGCCGCCTTCGCCATGCAGATCGTCGCCGCCCTTGTAGAAGTCCTGGCTCTTGCGAAACAGCGGCAGCACGTCGTCCCAGCCCCAGCCGGCACATCCCATCTGCCGCCATAGGTCGTAATCGCGCGCTTGGCCGCGCATATAGATCATGCCGTTGATCGAAGAGCAGCCACCGAGCAGCTTTCCGCGCGGATAAAACAGGGAGCGGCCGTTGAGGCCTTCCTCCTTTTCGGTGGCAAAACACCAGTCGGTGCGCGGGTTGTTGATGCAATAGAGATAGCCGACCGGGATATGCACCCAGTGATAGTTGTCGGTCCCGCCGGCTTCCAGCAGCAGCACGCTGTTGCGGCTATCGGCCGAAAGGCGGTTCGCAAGAACGCAGCCGGCGCTTCCGGCACCGATGATGATGTAGTCGTAGGTTTCCATGATCTTCAGCCAATCAGCGGCGATGCTCGAAGCCCAGTTTTCGGCCAAGCCGCGAGGCGTAGAATTCCCCGATCAGGCCGCGCCGGAAGAGGAGGACGCAGACCATGAAGACCACGCCGGTGATGATCGTGACGGGAAATTCCGAGGTCGCGAGGTAGTTCTGCAACGCAACGACAAGCCCGGCGCCAAAGATCGGTCCGATCAGCGTGCCGATGCCCCCAAGCAGCGTCATCAGGATCACCTCGCCGGACATCTGCCAGCCGACATCGGTCAGCGTCGCGAACTGGAAGACGAGCGCCTTGGTTCCGCCGGCAAGCCCGACAAGCGCCGCCGACATGACGAAGGCGCCGAGCTTGTAGCGGGATACGGAATAGCCGAGCGAGATGGCGCGCTGCTCGTTTTCGCGGATCGATTTGAGGATCATGCCGAACGGCGAGTTGATGAACCGCCAGATGATCGCCATGCCGATCAAGAAGACGGCCAGCACGAAATAGTACATGTTCGTCGTTTCGCTGAGATCGATAAAGCCGAACAGGTGGCCGCGCGGCACGGACTGGATGCCGTCTTCGCCATGCGTGAATTCCGCCTGCAGGCAGAAGAAGAAGAACATCTGCGAAAGCGCAAGCGTGATCATCGCAAAGTAGATGCCCTGCCGCCGTATCGCAAAGAAGCCCATGATCAGGCCAAGCACGGCCGCTCCGAATGCACCGACGAGAATGCCGAGTTCCGGCGACAGACCCCAGACCTTCACGACATGGGCAGTAAAATAGGCGGCTCCGCCGAAGAACGTCGCATGGCCAAAGGACAACAGGCCCGTGTAACCCAACAGCAGGTTGAACGCGCAGGCAAATAGCGCAAAGCACAGAAGCTTCATCAGAAAGATCGGGTAGAAGAACAGCGGTGCAACAAGGAGCAGCACCAGTCCCAACCCGATGAAGATCGCGTAGGTTTTCGTGGCTGTGCCCGACCTCTCTATGCGCGGCGGGGCGGCGGTGTGGATGATGTCGCTCATCTCTGGCATCCTTCCCTAAACATCCCGGCCGAAAAGACCGGCTGGCCGCAGAAGCAGCACGATCGCCATGATCACGAAGATCACGATGCTCGATGCTTCCGGATAAAACACTTTCGTCAGGCCCTCGGCGATTCCGAGCATGTAGCCGGTCAGGATCGCACCCATGATCGATCCCATGCCGCCCACCACGACGACCGCAAAGACGACGATGATGATGTTGGATCCCATCAGCGGCGAGACCTGGTAGATCGGCGCGGCCAACACACCCGCGAAGGCTGCAAGTCCGGCGCCGAGCCCGTAGGTCAGGGTCAGGAGCACCGGCACGTTGACGCCGAAGGCCTGCACGAGGGTCGGATTTTCCGTCGCTGCCCGCAGATAGGCCCCGAGCTTGGTTTTTTCGATCAAAAGCCAGGTGCCGATACAGGCGATCAGCGACACGACCACGACCCAGCCGCGATAGATGGGCAGGAACATGAAGCCGAGATTGGTGCCGCCGGCAAGCTGCGGCGGGACCGAATAGGGCTGGCCTGACGATCCGTAGAGATACCGGAACGTGCCCTCGATGGTAAGCGCTAGCCCGAAGGTGAAGAGCAGACCGTAGAGATGGTCCAGCTTGTAAAGCCGCGATAGCAGAAAGCGTTCGGTGACGGCGCCGAACAGGCCGACGATGAGCGGCGCGAAAACAAGCGCGAACCAGTAGTTGATGCCGAAATACTGCAGCAGCAGCATGGCGACGAACGCGCCGAGCATATACTGCGCGCCGTGGGCAAAGTTGATGACCCGCAGCAACCCGAAGATGACCGCAAGACCGAGGCTTAAGAGTGCGTAGAAAGAGCCGTTGATCAGGCCGATCAGGAGCTGTCCGAGGAAAGCCTGGAGCGGAATGCCGAAAATCATGGTCATGGTGCGGCGCTCCTGGCGTCGTCTGATTTTACCGAAACTGGACGCGAGCGCGTTGCCAGGTCGTCCGTGCGGTGATCCGTTTGCATTGCGACCATGCTCAAACCCCCAGAACCTTGTGCAGCATGTCCATCCTCTCGGGCAGTTCGCCGACGGGAAAATTTGCCACCATTTTTCCGTGATCCATCAGGTAGAACCGGTCAGCGACGCGGCTTGCGAAGCGAAAATTTTGCTCGACCATCAGCACCGTCATGCCGCGGTCTTTGAGCGTCTTCAGGACTTCGCCGATGCGCTGCACGATGACAGGCGCAAGCCCTTCGGTCGGCTCGTCGAGGATGAGCAGTTTTACCCCGGTGCGCAGGATACGGGCGATCGCCAGCATCTGCTGTTCGCCACCGGAGAGCTTCGTGCCCGGGCTGGAGCGGCGTTCGTGAAGGTTCGGGAATAGCTCGTAGATCTCGCTGAGCGGCATTCCACCTTGCGCAACGACAGGCGGCAGCATCAGATTTTCCTCGACCGTCAGCGTCGAGAAGATACCGCGCTCCTCCGGTACGAAGCCGAGACCCGCATGGGCGGTTCTGTGCAATGGAACCCGCGACATGTCCTGGCCCGAAAAGAGGATCTCGCCGCGCCGTTCGCGGATGATGCCCATGATCGTGCGCAGCGTCGTGGTCTTGCCGACGCCGTTGCGACCGAGAATGGTGATGGTTTCGCCCTCATGCACCGTCATGTCGACGCCGTGCAGGACGTGGCTTTCACCATACCAGGCATTGAGATTGGAAACCTGAAGCAGGGGTTGCGCCATCATGCTTCCTCCGTGCCCATGTAAGCCGTGCGGACGCGCGGATCCTGGCTGACCGTCGCGTAATCGCCCTCGGCCAGAATTTCGCCACGCTGCAGTACTGTGACGTGGTGGCAGATATCTGCAACGACGGAAAGATTGTGCTCCACCATCAGCACCGCGCGGGTTCTCGCCACTTCGCGGATGATGGCGGACACGGTACCGATATCCTCCTGGCCCATGCCGGCCATCGGCTCGTCGAGCAGCAGCACTTTGGGATCGAGTGCCAAAGTCGTGGCAATCTCCAGTACCCGCTTGCGACCGTAGGAAAGGTCGGCAGCCAGCGCGTTGCGCTCGCGTTTCAGCCCCACAGTCTCGATCAGCTCGTCGGCGCGGGCATCCAGCCGGTCGAGCGAGGAGAGCGGCAGCCAGAACTGCGTCGACAACCCGCTCGGACGCTGCAATGCGACGCGGACATTGTCACGCACTGTCAGATGCGGAAACACGGCTGAGATCTGGAAGGAGCGGACCAGCCCCATGCGCGCCACCTTGTCCGGCGGCAGTTTCGTGATGTCGGCGCCGAGCAGCGTGATCGAACCGGCGGTCGGCTGCAAAAACTTGGTGAGCAGATTGAACACCGTCGTCTTGCCGGCGCCATTCGGACCGATCAGCGCATGGACACTGGCGTCGTGAACATCGAGATCGACATTCTTGACGGCTGCGAATGCTCCAAAGCTCTTCGACAGGCCACGGGCGGACAAGACCACCCGTGGCTGCTCGTTAGTCGAGATCGATGCGACTGCCATCGCTCACTTCACCAGCTCGCAACCGGCCTTGGCCGGGTCGAGATAGGCCTCCTTGCCGGGAATGGTGGCAAGCACGTTGTAATAGTCCCACGGCTCCTTGCTTTCGTCAGGCTTCTTTACCTGCAGCAGGTACATGTCGTGGATCATTCGGCCGTTGGCTCCGACCGTGCCGCCGCGCGCGAAAAAGTCGTCGACCGGCATTTCATGCAGAGCTTTGGAAACCGCATCGCTCTCGTCCGTACCGGCCTTCTGCACGGCTTTGAGATACTGCGTCACGGCAGAATAGGTGCCCGCATGAACCATGTTCGGCATCTTGCTGGTCCGGGCAAAAAACTTCTTGGCAAACTCGCGGCTCTTGTCGTCGAGGTTCCAGTAATAGCCTTCCGTTAGCGTCAGGCCTTGTGCTGCCTCAAGTCCGAGCCCGTGCACTTCGGCCAGCGTGAACAGGAGCGCCGCCAATTTCTGACCGCCTTGGACAATACCGAACTCGGCCGCCTGCTTGATAGAGTTGGCCGTGTCGAGACCGGCATTGGCAAGCCCGATCACCTTCGCGCCTGATGACTGCGCCTGCAGCAGGAAGGATGAGAAATCCTGGCTCGACAGGGGATGCCGCACCGAACCGACGACCGTGCCGCCATTGGCCTTCACGTAGTCACTGGTCTGCTGCTCGAGGGAATAGCCGAATGCATAGTCCGCGGTCAGGAAAAACCAGCTGTCACCGCCCTGCTTGACCATCGCACCGCCTGTGCCGACCGCAAGCGCATGGGTATCATATGCCCAGTGGAAGCCGTAGGGCGTGCAGGACTTGCCCGTGAGATCAGTGGTCGCCGCACCGGTGTTGATGGTGATCTTCTTCTTGTCCTTGGACAGCGCCTGGACCGCGAGACCGACCGACGACGTTGTCAGGTCCATGATCGTATCGACCTGCTGGGTATCGTACCACTGGCGGGCGATGTTGGAGGCGATGTCGGGCTTGTTCTGGTGATCGGCGTCGATGACCTCGATCGGAACATCCAGAACCTTGCCGCCAAAATCCTCGACCGCCATCTTTGCAGCCTCAACGGACGACTTGCCGCCGAAATCGGAATACACGCCGGACTGGTCGTTAAGGATACCGATCCTGACCTTGCCGTCGGATGCCGTTTGGGAAAATGCAGTGCTGCTGGCGAGCAATACGGCCAGCGGTGTAACAACGGACGCCACAAACGTCTTTCGCATAAGGTCTCCTCCCAGAGATAACAGCGCGCGAATCTGTTCAAATTTGGCGGGCCACCCTCCTCAAAGCAGCCCCTCCTGTGGGTATGGTCAAGTAAAACGAACGTTGACGCAAGGAGGAGCGCGCTATTAATTGCAAACAGCCTCTGTTCAATTTTGAACAGACACGTGACAGCGTTTGAACAGATAGGGACATTGGAGCGCTAACCGCCGACATGACAGCCAGCCCGAACTTCACCTGGGACGACCTTCAATATTTCCTGGCGGTCGCCCGAACCGGGCAGCTTTCCGTCGCGGCCCGGCAATTGCGCACCAGCCATGCCACCGTGTCGCGCCGCATCGACCGACTGGAATTCAGTCTCCGGATCAAGCTTTTCGAGCGCAATCCGCGCGGCTATGTCCTGACCGGTATTGGACAACGCTTCATCGAAGCGGCGGAACGCATGGAGGCGGAAGCGGACCGGTTGCAGATGGATATCTTCTCGGGGAGCGCTGCTCATCAGGGCGTCGTCCGTCTCAGTGCTCCGGAAGGAATTGCGAACTTCTTCCTCGCGCATCAGATCGGGGATTTCACCGTCCAGCATCCCAATCTCTCGCTCGAGCTGGTGACGATCCAGCAGATCATGTCCTTATCGCGCAAGGAGGCGAACATTGCCATTTCGCTCGATCCGCCGAAGGGCGGACCCTACGAGATCGAGAAGATCACCGACTATCGGCTGAACATCTACGGCGCAAAATCCTACCTGTCCGAGCGACCGGAGATCAAAAGCCGCGACGACCTGCTGCTACACCCGTTCATCGGCTACATCCAGGATATGATCTTTGCGCCGGGACTGGACTATCTTGGCGACGTCCATCCGGGAATCCGGCCGCGGTTTCAGAGCTCAAGCATCTCGGCGCAACTGACGGCGACGCTTCAGGGCCAGGGACTCTGCATCCTGCCGCATTTCATTGCGCGCCGTCAGCCGGATCTCGAGCTGGTGCTGCCCCGCGAGGTGCAGTTGACCCGGCACTACTACCTGGTCCGTCACCGCGACATGAGCCGCATTCCCCGTGTACGTGCCGTCGCCGACTACCTTTTGGCGGTCGTGCAGAACAATCGAGATGCGTTTCTTGGCGAAATTGAAAGCGCCTAAGCAGAACGAAGCGTGCCCGCCAAACCTGGTTTACCTGGCGTGGCGGGCACTGTACCGGACGGTACTCGCGTTCGGGATCAGTGGCTGACGATCTTCACCGGGATTGCCTTGGACGCCGGCGTCTTGGACATCTCGTCGTGATGGTCGATTGCGTTCAGCACGTTGCATTCGGGGTAGTACCCGCCGATCGTGCCGCGCGGAAGCTTGTGCGCTCTAACCGTCAGCCCGCTAAGTTCGCGATGTTTGCCGTCTTCGAAGTCACTGACGAGCGATACGACCTGACCTTCCCGAAGTCCTGCTGCAGCGATGTCTTCCGGACACATTAGAAGCACGTCTCGCGTACCCTCAATGCCGCGGAATCGATCCGAATAGCCATAGATCGTTGTGTTAAACTGGTCGTTGGATCGCATCGTGATCAGCCGGAACCGACCAGGCGCATCCTCGAACGACAACGCGTTGAGCTGATGCGGCGTTGTAAAGACCGCTTTCTTTTCCTCGGTATTCCACTTGCGGTCATGCGCATCATTGCCGCGGTAAAAGCCGCCGGGCTCGAACATGCGCTGGTTGTAATGCTTGAAGTCGTCGGGGTAGGTTGCCTCGATGAGATTGCGAACGAGGCTGTAGTCCCGCGTCCATTCGTCCCATTTCAGCTTCGGGTTATGGTCGAGGGTTGCCTTGGCGATGCCGGTCACGATCGCAAGTTCGCTCTGGAGTTGCTTGGATGCCGGCGTGCGCTTTCCGATCGATCCGGAAATGTGGGAGAAGCTGTCTTCCGTCGTGACGGACTGATTTCCGGTCGCCTGCATGTCGATCTCGGTTCTGCTGAGACATGGCAGGATCCAGGCCTCCTTGCCCGGAAACAGATGGCTGCGGTTGAGCTTCGTCGAGACCATGACCGTCAGCTCCTGTTCGGCCCAGACCCGCTCCATATCGACCTGATCCGGCACGGCCCGAAGCAGATTGCCGCCGAGTGAGATCGTGGCGCGAATGGTTCCCGCCATCATGCCTTTGACCGCATCGACGATGTGCGTTCCGTCCTCGGTTGGAGGATCGAAATCGAACAGTTCCTTCAGTTTGTCCATCGGGATGAGCTTGGTTTTTTCGGCGATGCCGACGGTCCGCTGGCCCTGAACGTTCGAGTGGCCACGCACCGGACAGCAACCAGCCCCCTCGCGGCCGATATTGCCGCGCAGGAGGAGAAGGTTGACCAGCATCGCGATGTTGAGGCCGCCCTGCGAGTGCTGGGTCAGTCCCATTCCATAGACGCCGATGACGCGCTTGGCGGCAATATAAGTCGCGCCTGCCTCGCGCAGATCAGCCTCCGTGAGCCCGCTTTCGCGCACAATGTCCGACCAAGGCGTGTCGCGCACGCATTCGATGAACTTGTCGAAGCCCGTCGTGTGCTCGGCGATGAAATCGACATCGAGAACGCGCGCCCGGCCAGCGGCAACCGCCGCATCATCGGTCTCGACGACGGTCTTACATAGACCCAGCATGGCAGCGACGTCACCGCCGGCCTGCACCTGCAGATACTGATCGGATATCTTGGTCTCGTTGCCCGTGACCATGTCGAGCGGATTTTGCGGGTTCACGAACGACACGAGACCCTGCTCGATAACAGGGTTGAATGTGACGATCTTCGCGCCGCGCTTTTTGGCTTCCTGCAGCGGATGGAGGAAACGTGGACTGTTGGTGCCCGGGTTCTGGCCAAAGAAGAAGAAGGCGTCGGTCTTTTCCAAATCTTCCCAGACGATGGTACCGACCGGCGAGCCGATGACCTTGGTGAGGCCGACGGACGTCGTCTCGTGGCACATGTTCGAGCTCTGCGGCAGGTTGTTGTTGCCATAGGCGCGTGCCAGCAAGGCATAGAGGTAGGATGCTTCCAGTCCGGCATGGCCGGACGAATAGAAGACCACGCTCTTCTTCTCCAGGCGCTTTAGCGTTGCGCCGATCTTCTGGAACGCCTCGTTCCAGGTGGCCTCCACGTATTGTCCGGTCGCGTGGTCGAAGCGGAGAGGATGGGTCAGGCGACCTGTCATCTCCAGATCGTGGTCTTTCCAGCCCTTCAGCTCCTCCACCGTATGCTTCTTGAAGAAATCAGGTCCGCAACGGGAGTTGGTCAGGTCCCACATGGTGGCCTTGGCACCATTCTCGCAAAACTCGAAGGGGTGATAGTTTTTGGGCTTTGGCCAGGCGCACGAGACGCACATGAATCCGCCCGGCTTGTTTTGTCGAGACAATGTTTCGAGAAACGCTGGTGGAGGCGAACTCTCGCCGTAGATCCGGAAAATCGACTTTACCGAGCCCCAACCACCTGCAGGGCCTTTGCCTTCAGGATTGCTGATGTTGTCTGCCATGGGTGGGCCTCCGAAATGTTCGCTGAAAGGGATGCTAGGGGCGGCATCGACATAACTCGAAGAAGGCGCGATCGTTCCTCCCGCCGGGCAGTCGTTTCCGAGCGGCTGTCGGATCCGGAGACGGCATACGGCCTCGGTTTCAGGACGAGGCATACCGCAAATGACTGACGTGACGTTGCTCCACTATTCTTCTTGAACCGGCGGCATATATAGGCGTTTGCGTCCGGACGATTGCGGTTGGGCGCGCCAGGCAAGACTAGTTGTAAACAGGGAGATACCGGCCGTGCACCTGCCCAAGATCGTGATCGGAACCATATTCGCCATTGCCGCATCTGCGGCCACGGCATCGGCGCAAGTCGTCGTCTCGTCGAAGATCGATACCGAGGGCGGCGTCCTCGGTAACATCATTCTGTCCATCCTGAACGCCAACGACATCAAGACGACGGACCGTGTTCAGCTCGGCGCCACGCCTGTCGTTCGCAAGGCGATTACCGCCGGCGAGATCGACATCTATCCGGAATATACCGGCAATGCCGCGTTCTTCTTTGAAAAGGCGGAAGACCCAGCCTGGAAGGATGCCGCAAAAGCCTATGCTGAAGCCAAGAAGCTGGATTACGACGCCAACAAGATCGTCTGGCTGACACCGTCGCCGGCGAACAACACCTGGGCCGTCGCCATCCGGAAGGAAGTCGCGGACGAAGGCAAGATCAAGACCTTTAGCGAATTCGGCTCGTATGTTGCTGGCGGCGGTAAGGTTGTTCTGGCCGCCTCCTCGGAATTCGTCAACTCGGCTGCAGCCCTTCCGGCCTTCCAGAAGACCTACGGCTTCACGCTCAAGTCCGACCAGCTGATCACGCTGTCTGGCGGCGACACCGCTGCCACGATTGCAGCAGCTGCCAACCAGACAAACGGCGCCAATGCCGCGATGGTCTACGGCACGGATGGTGGCATTGCTCCCTCCGGTCTCGTCGTTCTGGAAGACGACAAGGGCGTCCAGCCGGTCTACCAGCCGGCTCCGATCATCCGTGAAGCGGTTCTGAAAGAACATCCGCAGATCGAAACCCTTCTGAAGCCGGTCTTCGAAAAGCTCGACCTCGTGACGCTTCAGGAATTGAACGGCCGCGTGCAGCTCGGTGGCGAACCACCGAAAGCCGTCGCCGAAGACTTCCTGAAGAAGAACGGCTTTCTGAAGTAACACTGTCTGCTTGATGCGTTCCTCCCGAAAGGGAGGGATGCATCATCCGAGGGCCAAGGAGGATCGGATTGAAGCTTCGCCTCGATAAGCTGGGTGTCGTCGTGGCGCTGCTGGCGGTCTACGCTGCCTTCTTCGCGCCCCTCATGATTTTCCGTCCCAACCGGATCGTGCCGGGGCAGGGGAAGCTTCTTTGGGAATCGTTGCCCTCCTCCACGTCGATCGGCTTCGTCCTCGTCATCGGCGCAGCAACCCTAATCGCTCTCTTCAAAACGCCCCTATACCTGAGGCTCGCGGCTGCCGCCGCCGTGCTCGCGGGACTGGCCATCTCGGTCGGCTCTGCCGCATCGTTCCTGACGCCTGAAGGCAATACCTATGCCCGCGTATCGCCGGCCTCAGGCGCCTGGCTTTTGATGCTCGCGTTCTTCCTGCTCGCCGCCGATGCGATCGCCAGACTGCGGCCAACGCCCGTCGTTCGGATCGCCCTGCTGGCGGTCAGCCTAGCGGGCATCGCGCTCGTCCTGTCTTCGGGTCTCTGGGACGGACTTTCCATCATCAGGGAATATGCGGGCCGCGCCGACGTCTTCTGGCAGGAAGCGGGAAAACATGTGACATTGGCGATCGGATCGCTGATTGCAGCCGTCGTCGTCGGTCTTCCCCTCGGCGTTCTTGCCCACCGTATCACTTCCTTGCGTGCCGGCATTCTCAACACGCTGAACTTCGTCCAGACGATCCCGTCGATTGCCCTGTTCGGCATTCTCATCGCGCCGCTCGGCTGGATCGCCATCAACGTTCCGGGTGCGGCCGCGATCGGCATACGCGGCATTGGCGCTGCACCCGCGTTCGTCGCGCTTTTTCTCTATTCCCTGCTGCCTGTCGTCGCCAACACGGTCGTTGGCCTCGAGGGCGTCCCCCGCGAGGCAAACGAGGCAGCCCGCGGTGTTGGCATGACCGGACGCCAACGCCTGTTCGGCATCGAGCTGCCGCTCGCCATGCCCGTCATTCTGACCGGTATCCGCATCGTTCTGGTCCAGAATATTGGACTTGCAACCATCGCGGCCCTGATCGGCGGCGGCGGGTTCGGCGTCTTCGTCTTCCAGGGCGTCGGCCAGACGGCAATGGATCTTGTGCTCCTTGGCGCCGTACCCACCGTCGTACTCGCCTTCACCGCAGCCACCATATTGGACGCACTCGTCGAACTGAACGCCCCTGTTGGCACTCGAGGCAAAGCCGCATGATCGAAATCGAGACCCTCACCAAGCGTTACGGCGACAACACGGTTGTCGACACGGTGACCATGACGATCCGACCGCGCACGGTAACGGTTATTGTCGGAACGTCCGGCTCCGGCAAGACCACGCTTCTGCGGATGATCAACCGGCTGGTGGAACCGACCTCCGGTACCATCAAGCTCGACGGCGTCGACAATCGCGACCTGCCGGGGTTCGAACTGCGGCGCAGGATCGGCTACGCGATCCAGGGACACGGGCTTTTTCCGCATCGAACCGTCGCGCAGAATATCGCCACTGTTCCGGGTCTCCTTGGCTGGGACCGGCCCCGCATCGACGCCAAAGTAAAAGAGCTGCTCGAACTCTTCCAGCTCGACCCCGCCGATTTCGCGTCGCGTTTTCCGCATGAACTCTCCGGCGGGCAGCAACAGCGGGTCGGCGTGGCACGCGCTCTTGCGGCTGAACCCAACGTGCTCCTGATGGATGAGCCGTTCGGCGCTCTCGACCCGATCATTCGCGCCAAGGCGCAGCAGGACCTTATCAGCATTCAAAAAGTGCTCGGCACGACCATCGTTCTCGTCACGCACGATATGGACGAGGCCTTTCATCTGGCGGACCGGATTGCGGTGATGGACAAGGGCAAGGTCGTTCAATACGGCGCGCCGATCGAGCTGGTTCGACAGCCTGCGACCCCGTTCGTCGAGACCCTGATCGGTGATACGGAGCGGCCGTTCCGGCTCCTGTCGATGCAGACTATCGGTGAGGCCGTCGAGCCCAATCAAGCGACAGGGGAACCACTGTCCGAAGACATGAGCCAGCGAGAAGCGCTATCAAAGCTTTTGTGGACGGGACAGCAGGCATTGCCTGTTCGCGCATCCGATGGGCGGATCATCGGTTCTGTTTCGGTCGAAGGACTGTCCAAGCGCGCGGCGTGTCTGGCATGAGAGCGTGGCTTCCTCTCATGCTGCGGGCGTTACTGCTCGTTCTTCTGCTGACGTTCCTGCTGATGCCCGAATTGTTCGATCCCATCCTGCGCCCGCTGGTTCAGCAGAATGCGCCCGCGATCTACAATCAGGGAAGTCTTCTGACACTGACGCTTCTGCATCTGAGGACGGTCGCCATCGCCACGACAGCCGCGATTCTTGTGGCTGTTCCCATGGCAATTCTCGTGACGCGGCCGATCGGCGCCGAGTTTTTGCCGCTCTCGCGGGGCCTCGTGAATATCGGGCAAACCTTCCCGCCAGTAGCGGTGCTGGCGCTCGCGGTTCCAACGCTGGGCTTTGGTGAAAAACCGACGCTGGTCGCGCTCTTTCTCTACGGTTTGCTGCCGATTTTCGAAAACACACTGACGGGGCTGACGACCCTTCCGCCGTCTGTAATGGAGGCGGCGCGCGGGACAGGCATGACCGGGTTGCAGCGGCTGTTCAAGGTCGAGCTGCCGCTCGCCACACCCGTCATCCTCGCCGGTATCCGGCTGTCCGTCGTCATCAGCCTCGCCACGGCCACGATCGGTTCGACCGTTGCCGCAAAAACCCTGGGCGAAGTCATCATCGCCGGCCTGCAGGCCAACAATCTCGCCTTTATCCTGCAAGGCGGCCTGATCGTCGGCGCTCTTGCGATCCTCATCTACGACACGCTTTCCGCCGTCGAGCGGATTGCAGCGCGTCGTACGGGCCTGAACGTGCGGTAATTCCGCTTCTGGTAGAGCTTCAACGCTGACAGTCTAGCTGTCCCACTTCGGCCCGACACCGCGGCCGGTGATCAACCAGGCGAGGCTTACCTGCAGGGAGCGTGCGACGATCTCGAGATCGGTTGCGATCGGTGCGTCACGGTCGTTCTCCCAGGCCTCCCAGACACTCCGTTCCACACCGGACATGTGGGCAGCATCATCTACCGAAAGATCAGTCGCATCGCGTGCCAGGGAGATACGCCCGCCGAGCGTATCGCCGGTAGCCTGGTCGAGATCCGTTCCGTCAATAAACATCGTCTGCTCCTAACAACTGGACGCTGGCATCAAGTAGCAAAAGGGCTCCGCGGATAACCGCGAAGCCCGAGGCCTATGTCAGCCGTCTTCTCCAACCCAGGCCTTGACCTGATCCGGATGGTCCTTGATGTATTTTGCGACCGCTTCGTCGTAGGACGTCTCCTGCGCGGTAAACATCCCCGCTTCGAGATCAGCGATCGGCAGCTTCATGCGCGAGAGGAAGCCGGCAACCTTCGGATTTTCGGTCTTGAAATCCTTGCGGGCGAGAACGTCGACATGCTCTGCTTCACCCAACGACTTCTTGGGGTCGGTCAGGTAACGAAGCTTGTACTTTCCGAACATCCAATGGGGGCTCCAGGACGTGGCGACGAACCACTTTTCGCTGCGCATGGCGCGATCGACCGTCGTCAGCATGCCCGCCTCACTGGAGATCTGCAGCTTGTAGTCGTCGAGACCGTAATCCTTCACGGCCTTTTCTGACAACCGTGTCAGACCTGCGCCCGGATCGATGCCCTGCACGATGCCGGAAAGCTTCTTCTGCACTTCAGGCTTCTTCAGATCCTCGATCGAAGCGATCTCGCTTTCCGGGATATAGGCCGGAACGACCCAGCCCAGCTTTGCGCCATCATAGACGGTACCGAGCGTTTCGACCTTGTCTTTCACCTTGTCGTAATAGTCCGCATGGGTCTGCGGCAACCAGGCCATCATCATCGCGTCGAGATCGCCGCGGCTGACACCCTGGTAGAGCGGAGCGACATCGGACTGTACCAGCTCGACTTCCGTGCCGAGTTCATCCTTGATGAGCTTGGCGGCGAGCTTGGTGACAAATTCAGCATCGGACCAAGCGGACCAGCCGATCTTTACCGGCTTGGCGTCCTGCGCCATCGTTGCGGTCACAGATCCACCGATGAGGGTGGCGGCGAGCCCGAGGGTTGCGAGGGTCTTGAACATGTAGTCTCCTTTTTGGGAGGTTTGCAATTGCGGGTTCATCACCCGCACGGTTCGGCGAAGGACTGGATCAGGCGGTTGCCGTCACCATATCCTCACGCTCGTTTCTCTTGAAAAGCGCGCGCCAGAGGGCGTTCGGCTTTCTGGATTTCTGGCCGAGGCTCTGGGTGATCCGGTCGAGAATGACGGCCAGGATGACGACGGCAAGACCGCCCTCGAAACCCGTGCCCACATCCAGGCGCTGGATACCGGTCAGGACCGTGTTGCCGAGCCCGCCGGCGCCGATCATCGAAGCGATGACGACCATCGACAGCGACAGCATGATCGTCTGGTTGATACCGGCCATGATCGAGGGCAGGGCATTGGGAAGCTGGATCTTGAACAGAAGCTGCGTCGAGGTGCAGCCAAACGCGTTGCCTGCCTCGATAAACTCGTGATGTACCTGGCGGATGCCAAGATTGGTCAGTCGCACGACAGGCGGCATTGCAAAGATCACCGTGGCGATGGCACCCGGTACCGCTCCAAGCCCGAAGAACATCGCTGCCGGAATGAGGTAGACGAACGCCGGCATGGTCTGCATCAGATCGAGGATGGGCCGGACGATGGCTGCGACACTATCCTTGCGCGCCATGGCAATGCCGAGCGGCAGGCCGATGATCATCGCCATCAGCGTCGACGCGATCACCAGGGAAAGCGTCTCCATCATGGCGCTCCAAAGACCCATGTGGTCCACCAGCCAAAGTGCGATGCCGGTCAGCAGGCCGAAGCCGAGGCCGACCCGCCAGAGGGATAGCGCAACAAAGATGGCAATGCCGACGGGCATCGGGAGCGCAAGCAGCGCATCCTGAATCGTCCCGGTCACAAAGCCGATCGCCGACGCGATCAGATCGAGAAAGGGGGAGAAGTTGTCGAGGATGTAGTTGACGGCTGTATCGATGCCGTCGCCGATGTTGAAATTCATGTCTGTCTCCGGTTTCTGGCCGGCTACAGCGCCGCCTGCATCATGAGCCGGCAGGGCGCTGCAACAATTCTAAGGTCGTGAATGGAAATCAGCTGGCGCGGTCGAGCGTTTCAAGCAGCGTCGTTTTGCTGATCGATCCGAGATAGCGCTTGGCGTCATCGATGACGGGGACCGGCCAGGCGCTGGCGGCGACCGTGCCGAGAACGTTGGAGAGCGGTTCGTCGGCTGCGATTGTCTCGATCCCGGTGAGAAATGCTCCGCGGTAGGGATCATCCGCCTTGGCGCGCAGCTTTTCGACTAGCGATGTCTGGCTGACCATTCCCTGGTAGGTCTTGTCGCGACCAAGAATGATCGCGTATTCGCGGTCGAAGTGCTTCATGCGTTCGAGTGCGGCGGCGGCCGATACACCCTGACGGTCGATGATCGTGACCTGGGTCTTGCGGGCAACATCGCCGGCCTTGAAGACATGGCTGACATCAACATTGCGGAAGAAGGAGCGGACGTAATCATTGGCCGGGCTCATGACGATCTCGTCCGGCGTGCCGACCTGAATGACGCTGCCGTTCTGCATGATGCAGATACGGTCGCCGATCCGCATGGCTTCGTCGAGATCGTGGCTGACGAAGACGATCGTGCGGCTTTGTTCGGACTGAAGACGGACCAACTCGTCCTGCATCTCGGTCCGGATAAGCGGGTCAAGTGCGGAGAAGGCTTCGTCCATGAGAAGAATGGTCGGTTCACTGGCCAAAGCACGGGCAAGGCCGACGCGCTGCTTCATGCCGCCGGACAGCTGATCCGGAAGGCTGTCCTCGTAACCGTCGAGGCCCACGGCCTTCAAAGCAACGAGAGCCTTCTGCCGACGCTCGGCTTCGTTGACGCCTGCGACCTCGAGACCGAAGGAAGCGTTGTTGAGCACGGTACGGTTGGGCAGAAGCGCGAAGGACTGGAACACCATGCTGATATCGCGGCGCCGCAGATCGATCAGTTCCTTGCGCGACATCTGGGTGATGTCACGCCCGTCGATTTTTATCGCACCGGATGTCGGCTCGAT
Source organism: Neorhizobium sp. DAR64872/K0K18 (assembly GCF_050500175.1). Lineage (NCBI taxonomy): Bacteria > Pseudomonadati > Pseudomonadota > Alphaproteobacteria > Hyphomicrobiales > Rhizobiaceae > Neorhizobium > Neorhizobium sp. DAR64872/K0K18. The sequence goes on along the minus strand of NZ_CP191445.1, from coordinate 341,962 downwards.
GAGCCTGTTCAGCAGACGAAGGAGGGTGGATTTTCCGGAGCCGGACAGGCCCATGATCACGAAAATCTCGCCAGCTTTGATCTCGAAGCTCGCGTCGTTGACACCGACGGAGCAACCGGTCGCTGAATGGATTTCGGATTTTGTCTTGCCGGCGCGGATCATGTCCAAGGCCTTGTCAGGCCGCTCGCCGAAGATTTTGTAGACGTTGTTTAGACTGATCTTGGTCGGTGTCACTTCGAGCGGCGCGTCATTTTCAGTTGCATAAGCCATTAAAAATTTGGCCCGGGCTCGGTAGCGCGGGCATTCTCCTAGACAGTCGGATCTACTCTACGGCGGAAGCATAGGCTTTCCGGCCAGAGGTCGTCCGTGTATTTTATTTGGGCGATATAGCCATCGCCGGCGCAGAACCAATCCGATCAGCGTATCGCGAGGATTGTATCAAGTCAGACGTCACGCACTAAAAGCGCGCTTCAGACGCACATTCGTTATGCGCATCTGCAGCCCGTCCATGACCTGTTTGTAGAGCGAGAGATGTGGATGTCCATCAAAAAATCCAATTTGCATGGGCCGGAAAATCTCCCGAAGCGCGCTCATCCATCGCAGATCCACTGCATCAACGAGCATCTCGCCCTATCGAACCCGGATTTCAGACCGGCCATCACGAAACCGTGAAACAATGAAAATCATGCTCTAGCCCAAATTGCGAACCTCCAGACTTTGTGAGCCAGTGAGCTAGACTGCGACGCGCAATCGTCCCAACAAGCCGATTTCCCGACCGTTACACAGCCAACGCAACTCCCCGCAGTCGCTCTGAGAAACACTCGCGTTGCACTGCGACATGGGATATTTGCATTGTTGGGTGATGGGCGAGTAACGACGTCTGGTCTTTATGAAGCGGTTTACTCAGCGTGGTCTCATGGGCGTTGTCGGGCAGAGTACTTTTATCATCGACAATCTGAGATTGGCGGACGGTCGCCAAGGCATGTCGCTGAGTGTTTCGAACGGCGTGATAGTCGCGATCGGAGAGCAGACCGCACAGCTATCGTCGCCGCGTCTCGATGCTGGAGGGGTGCTGATCCTGCCGGGACTGACGGATGCGCATGTCCATCTCGACAAGGCGATGATCCTTGGCCGCTGCCCGCTGTGTGAGGGGACCCTTGCTGAAGCCGTTCGGCTGACGGCGCAAGCGAAACGCAGTTTTACCGCAGAGGATGTCGAAGCGCGCGGCGCGCAAGTCTTGGAATTGGCTGTGCGTGCGGGTACGCAGCGCATGCGCAGCTTCGTCGAGGTGGATCCACGCGCAGGTCTTCGAAGTCTGGAAGGTCTGCTGCGGCTGAAGCGCAGATGGTCGGGTCTCATCGACGTCCAGCTTTGCGCCTTCGTGCAGGAAGGCCTGACCAACGAGCCTGAAACCATCGACCTTCTTCACGAAGCCATGAGGATGGGTGCGGATCTGATTGGCGGATGTCCTTATACGGACCCTGATCCCGTTGCCCATGTCGAGCTCATCTTCGGCCTTGCCCGTCGTTACAACGTTGATGTCGACTTCCACGCCGACTTCGATCTCGATCCCGGAAATTCCATTTTGCCCGAGATCATCAGGCAGACCGAAGCCTTCGGCTTGGGTGGGCGTGTCACTGTCGGCCATGCAACGAAGCTTGCAGCCTTCGACCCTGACGAGCGTGAGAGGATGGCGCGGAGCATGGCCGAGGCCGGTATCGCTCTCGTCGTCTTGCCCGCGACAGACGCGTTTTTGAACGGATCGCGCGACAACCCGATGCGGCCGCGCGGGATCGCTCCGGCAGCCCAGATGAAGCGCTTCGGGGTGGATGTCGCGCTCGCCACCAACAATGTGCAAAACCCGTTCACACCGTACGGCGACGCCTCACTGCTTCGGATGGCAGGCCTCTACGCCAATCTCGATCAGCTCTCGACGGCAGCTGATATGCACAGCGTTTTCGAGATGGTGTCGACAGATGCGGAGAAGATCACGGGGATGCTGGCGCCACCGATCGCTGTGGGGGCGAAGGCCGAATTCATTCTTGTTGCCGCAGAAACGGCCGAAGATGCGATCCGCCGCAACGCGCCCGTCGTCGCCGCTGTCAAACGCGGCGTGTTGCGACTATGGGCGCCTCTTGCGCCTTTGATCATTCCGGACTGAAACTTTCCTTGTCCCGAGCGCGTAGTAGGAGCGAAATGCTCATTTCGGCGAAACGCATTGAGGACTAATGCAAAAGATTGTCTTGCTTCTGGGGTTTGCGCTCGCGGCGTTCGGCATCGTCGGCGCGCGGCAGGTGACGGCCGATGACCATGTGCCACAAGCGGTCCGGATCGATGTCGGCGGTTACAAACTCAACAGCGTTCTGATCGAGCCGGACAAAAAAGCGGATCTTCCCCCGATCGTTTTTCTCCATGGTGCGAGCACGAGCCTCAAAGATCCCCTCTTTTCGTTCAGGAAGACGTTGCAGGGCAGGGCGCGACTGCTGTTTGTCGACCGACCGGGACATGGCAGTTCCGATATCGGAGGCGAACAGAATATCCTTCCGGATGGCCAGGCTGATGCCGTCGCGCAACTGATGAGGAAGCGGGGGATCGGCAAGGCCATCATCGTCGGCCATTCCTTCGGGGGCGCCATCGCCGCAGCATTTGCAGTTCGGCATCCGGACATGGTGTCCGGTCTCGTCTTCCTGTCGCCGGCGGTCTACCCCTGGGACGGAAGCGTCGCATGGTATTATTCTGCAGCCACAGCCCCTGTCACGGGCCAGGTCTTCAGCGCGCTCGTCGTTCCACCGGTGGGGCTGCTGGCGATCAAGGGGGCGGCCAGCGCAGTCTTCTCTCCCAATCCTGTCCCAGCCGGCTATATTGCCGAGACCAATGCGTTTCAGGCGCTGAGCCCAACCGCATTTCGCCATAATGCGCGGGAAATCTCGGCGCTCAGCGACTGGGCACGTACCGCCTCGCGACAATATCCGAAGATCAAGGCGCCGACCGTGATCATCACCGGTGATGCCGATGAGATCGTGTCTCCCGAAATCCATGCCAAACATCTGGCGCGCGATATCCGCGGCGCAAAACTGATCGTCGTCCACAAGCTCGGGCACAAGTCCGACTACGTCGCAAGGGATCTGGCGGTGGCTGCCATGGAAAGCGTTGCGGGCCGACGCAGGGACTTAGCCTCCATTGCAAGGTCGGTCGAGCGACGGATAGCGGCAGATGCAAAGGATTGAACCCGCCAGGGAACGCGAGGGACAGGACCTAACCGTCTGGCGCCGTCGGTGCCGGTTGGGCCTCTTCCTGTTCTATGCCGCAGCGGGCGTCCTGCATATTACCGTGCCGCGGCCGTTTCTCAGCATCACACCCAGCTGGGTCCCTGATGCACCGGAGGTGATTCTTGTAACGGGCCTCTGCGAGATCGCAGGCGCGATCGGATTGCTTGTTCCGTGGTCGCGTCGGTATGCGGGCATTGGCCTGGCGCTTTACGCAGCCTGCGTGTTTCCTGCCAATATCAAGCACGCAGTTACCAGCCTGACTGCGCCAGACGCCTCGCAGTGGCAGTGGCTTTATCACATTGTCCGATTGCCGTTACAGCCTGTTCTGATCTGGATCGCCCTGTTTGCGGCGGGCATCGTCAGGTGGCCGATGAGGGCGAGAGACTGATCTGTCGCCTCTGCGCGACAACAATTCCGCGCCGGCATCGTGCCGCGCTCGGCGAAGGTCGGAGGATTTCCAACCCGAATCCACCGGCAGCACGACACGACCTTAAGGGTTTCAAAAAGGAAGAGACCATGTCCTCCATTTCCAGAACCGGCTTTACGATACTCTCAGGCGCACTGATCGCCGTCACGCTCGGTGTTTCGGCCTTTGCGGCAGACACCGTCCGGGTCCGCGGTACAGTCGAGAGCCTCCAAGGCAAGACCCTGTCTGTCAAAACCCGCGAAGGCACGAATGCCAAGATCATGCTCAAGGATGACTGGAAGGTGTCGAGCGTTGCCAAGGCCTCTATCGATGACATCAAGCCTGGTGACTTTGTAGGGATCGCCTCGCTGCCGACTGCCGATGGCGGTGACGGCGCTCTTGAAGTTCTGATCTTCCCGGCGGCGATGAAAGGCACCGGCGAAGGCAGCTACGCCTGGGATCTGAAGCCGAACAGCTCGATGACCAATGCGACGGTTGCCGATGCGGTCAAATCCGTCGATGGCCACACAGTCACCGTGACGTACAATGGCCAGGAGAAAAAGATCTCGATCCCTGAGGGCACACCGATCGTGACGTTCGCGTCAGCAGTCGAAGCGGATATCAAGGCAGGCGCGACTGTGTTTGTGCCGTCGGAAAAGGCGGCCGATGGCTCCATGTCGAGCGGCCGGGTCGTTGTCGGCACCAACGGCGTCGTGCCTCCGATGTGAACGAGCTCGTCGATCGCCTAGAGATGGCGCAGTTCTATCCGCGCTTCGAAACCGTCGGAGCGTCCTGTCGCCGGAGATGCGAGGATCAACTGTCCGTTCATCTGACCGAGTAGTCGGTCCACAATGGAAAGACCGAGACCGGAGCCTTCGGCTTCGGTCCGGCCACGCCCGAAGCGCTTGCGAATGGCGGCGAGTTCAATCGCACTCATAACCGGCGATCCGTTGGTAATGCGCACTGGGCCACCATCCTCAAGAAATACCTCGACCGGTTTATCCGGCGTCCCGTGAATGAGTGCGTTTTCGATCAGATTGCGCAGCACGATCGCGAACGCGTCTTCGCTCACCGGCGCCGTCAGGCGCGCGCCGGCTGGATGGTGGAGGACAAGCCGTTGCGGATCCGCCATGCCGCGCTGAAAATCGGTCACCACCATGTCCAGAACGCGACCGAGATCGACGGCGTGGTCGGCGAGGCCGATGCCAGCTTCTGCGCGCGACAGCTGCAGCATCTTTTCCGCAAGGTGGCTCAGTCGCGTCAATGAGGCTTCAACCTGGTCGGCACGCCGGCGATGAGGGCTTCCCACAAGTTCGGCGACCAGCATCTGAGTCTGCGCCAGCGCGCCCGCAATCGGCGTTCTCAGCTCGTGGGCGCTGTTGGCGGTAAATTCACGCTCTGCATCAAGTGCTGTGCGCAGCCGCTGCATCAGCCGATTGACCGATGCGGCAATCGGCATCAACTCTTTCGGAAGCGCCGTCGCGTCGATCGGCTCGGTGTTGCCGCCGTCCTTGGTTTCGATCTCCTCGCGCAATGCACCGACGGGACGGACAGCTCGCCGCACCACGAACCAGATCGCCATTCCGCAGACGGGAATGAGCAGCAGAAGTGGCAGAAACAGTGCCATGGCGCCTTCGCGAAGCGCTTCTTCTCTGTTTTCGAAAGCGTCGGCGACCTGCACGAAGACACTCCGATCGCCATTCGCCGCGGTATAAAATTGATAGGTGTCGCTTCGCCACAGCCCTGCCTTCAGAGGCGCCTCGAAAGGTTCTGCCGGCGCATCATGGGAACGGATCAGGATCCGCCCGGCCGTGTCTCTCACCTGATAGATCAGGTACTCCCGTTCGCCGCTCGAACTCGCGGTCTGTAGTTGTTGGGGGGAGGCGCCGACGAGGCTGCGATGTTCAAGGTCGTCGACGGCAAGAGGAACCAGTCTCTCGGCCGTATCCTGCAGAGTGCCATCGAAAATTTCGGCGAGCTCCTCTTCCATCACAACCAGGCCGAGGCCCACGGCAAGCAGCCAGAGAAACGCCATCACCACGGTCAGCCACAAAATCAGACGCCGGGTCATGGAAGGCGCCGACTTGGAAAGAAGCATGCTCATCGATCTACCCTAGCCGATATCCAATTCCGCGCAGTGTTGTGATGTGGTCGCGGCCAAGCTTCTTGCGCAAGCGGCTGACATAGACTTCGACGGTATTGCTCTCGATTTCCGAGCCGAAGGCGTAAAGCGCTTCCTCGATCTGTGATTTGGAAACGACCGCGCCGACACGAGACGACAGCGCGTCAAGCACGGCCCATTCTCGGCTGGAAAGTTCGATGACGGTGCCCGTTGCGGTAACGCGGCGGTCGGTCGCATCGATCTCGAGATCGCCCACGCGAAGAAGCGAAACCGGACGGCCGCTGTAACGGCGACTGACCGCCAACATGCGCGCCGTCAGCTCACCCAGGTTGAAAGGCTTCACGAGGTAGTCGTCTGCACCGCTGTTCAATCCTTCGATGCGATCTGAAATCTGGTCATGTGCCGTCAGAATGATTACCGGCGTGGTGATACCCTTGGCGCGCAGGCGTTTCAAAAGCGCGATGCCGCTGCCATCCGGCAGGCGCAGATCCAGAAGGACAAGACCGTAGCCGGTCGTCGAGAGGGCACTCTCTGCAGCGTCAAGCGTCTTGGTCCAGTCGACGGCATGGTCGGCGCTCGCCACATGGTCGCGCACCGCTTCCCCGAGTGTCACGTCATCCTCGACCAGAAGAACTCTCAAGCAGTCCGCTCCATCCCTTTGCCATTTCGCTTCGGCGATCCGAAGGCGAGAATAGCCGGAAATCTCAGGAAGTGGAGCGACAATCGTGCGCACACAAGCGAAGCACGAGAGGCCTGTTGCCAACGCAGCAAACGATGTCGAAAAGAACTGTCTGACCGGACTACCACCAGTGTCGAACGGGTCAGAAGTCTGCACGCGCGCTGGCAACGCCGCTACTGTCTCTCACCCGCCGGCACGATGCCATTACGTCAAGGTCCGGCTTGTAGCTCGAAGTCCGAACGGACATCATTCCGAGTACGGTGTGAAACAGATTGTCATGTGAGGCGGGTGCAGCCGCTCGGGAAGAGAGGCATTGCGGATCGGTCGTGGTTTTCAACTCCGACCCTTGCCACAGCACAAAGGGCACGTGGGTCTGCTGCGATGGCGCAACGACATACGGAGCGCCGTGCAGATAAAGGCCATGCTCACCGAGCGACTCGCCGTGATCGGACATGTAGATCATGGCTGGAGCGATGACGTCCTGACGCGCCTTCAGACTGTCGATAACCGACGCGAGGATGTGGTCGGTGTAAAGGATCGTGTTGTCATAGGCGTTGACGATCTCGTCGGTTTTGCAATTGCCCAGTTCAGCATTGCGGCATTCCGGCTTGAAGCGGGCAAAGGCCGTGGGATAGCGCTCAGAATAGGCGGGGCCATGACTCCCCATCTGATGGAGGACCAGAACGCTGTCGCCCTTGACTGTCGAGAGCCAGCCATCGAGTGCCGCGATCATTCCCTCGTCGAGGCACTCCCTGTCTTTGCAGTAGCGGGGATCGTTTGCATCGGAAAACGAGTGGTAGGCGGTACGGCTTGCAACGTTCTTGCTGCCGGTGTTGTCGTCCCACCACTCCGTTTTGACACCCGCGTGACCGAGGACATCGAGCAGATTTTCGTTCGCGAGGCCGGCACGATGGGAATAGCCCCGCCGTGTCAGGTTGGAAAACATGCAGGGCACGGAAACCGCTGTTGCCGTGCCGCAGCTTGATGTTTCCTTGAAGTAGGTAATGTCTCGGCGGGCGAGCTCCGGATTGGTGTCGCGGCCGTAGCCACCAAGCGAAAAATTCTCGGCACGGGCCGTCTCGCCGACAACGATCACCACGACGCGCGGTCGGCCGGAGGATGTCGGGGCAATGACGCGGGCATCGGTCCCGAGCGATTTCACGACGACGGTTTCGTCCTCGCCGGTTGCCATGGCAAAGCCGATGGCATTGCCGATCGGCACGAAGGGGTTAAGTGTCATCATCAGGTCTTTGTGGAGCCGCGTGACCGAGGCAATGCTGCGAGCGCTGCTCATTCCGCAAGCGAGCGCGACCAGCAGAAGTGGAACGATTGCCGCGCTGTTCCACAAGACTTTGCCGAAGAAAGGCCTGTGTTCGATCTTCACCCAGCAGCCCAGAAGCGATGGCAGGATACCGAAAACAGCCATGTGCAGCACGAAGGCCGGTGTCAACAGATGCCCTGCTTCAGACGACGTCGTCTGGACGGCGTTGCGGATCATGTCGACGTCGATGATCGTTCCGAACCTGTCCATGAACCAGGAGCCCGCAGCAGCGCTCACGAAAAGAAAGACCAGAACCGGCTTCAGGACATACTTGAGCGACAACGATACGATCAACGCTGCGAAAAGGCATGCGAGACCGAGTATGAAGGCAGCAAAGGCGAGGTGACTGTCAAAATAGGCGAAAGCCCGCGTGAGAAACATCCGGTTGGTAAAGGCCGCCAGATAGAGCGCACCTGTCACAGCCAGGGTAACGCTACCCATCCGCGGGCGGAAGAAAGGAGGTGCGGTTCTGGACAGACTGTAGATCGGCACTGGTTGATCCTCGGCGAACTCGATTGCCACGGATTTGCATCGGATCCTGACACGCACCTGAATGCCCTAGACCAACGGCCACCCTTCAGCTGGGAGTCAGCTTCGTTCGTCATCATTGCCTGAGTGAGAAGCAACAAGGCCTATACTCGGTGAACAGTTTTCGTCTTCGGCCCGGTCTAATTTTCGTGGGCATATTCGTACTGATCGTGTGCTCGATCTCGCTGCTGCGCGATCCCCGGCACGTTCGCAATCCCCAGACGCTACCGGGATCGAACGTTCGACAAACACATATGCCGACGGGTTGAGCCACCGCATCTTGACCGGCCGATGTCCGGTGCGCCATGTCATGGGGTGCATCTTTACGGACGACGGGGCAGGCAGTGGGCGATATCGATCGGGACAGGGCAGAGCGATTGATGCAAGAGGCCGATCTTGATGGCCTGCTGCTATTCCAACCCGAGGCATTCCGCTACGCAATCGGCGCACCCGCTGGCGTCGCAACGATGTGGGGCAGGGCAGGGGCAGCAATCGCTTTTGTTCCGGCGGATGCGGGGCTCTCGCTTGCCGCCGTCGTCAGCGATCACGCCCTTCCAAGCATCCGCAAATCCGCACCTGATGTCGAGCTGCGCAGTCATCGGATCTGGATCGACACCGTCGATACATCGGACGCCGGCTCCATCGCGCAAATCGACCAGTGCTATCGCCGAGGTAGGTCGACGGGGGAAAGGCCTGAAACCTTTGATCGCGAAGCGTCCTTCTGCCTGCTGGGAGAACTGCTTCGCGAGCGCGGTCTATCTGAGGCTCGTCTTGGCGTTGACATGGAGTTCATGCCCGCCGCCGATTTTGCCGCGCTGAAGCACCATCTGCCCCGCGCCTTGTTGACAGATGGATCTGCGGTTCTGCGCCGCCTGCGCTCGGTGAAGACGCCGGTCGAGATCGCTCGATTGCGTCTTGCGGCCAATGCGGCAGAGGCAGGCATCGTCAGAATGGTCGAGGCCATACGGACTGGCTCCTCTGTCCAATCGCTTTCCGACGCTTGGAAATCCGGCGCGAAGGCGTTCGCAATCGGGAAGGGCGTCAGCCTGTCCGGGTCATGGGACTACATCTCCGTTGGCCCGGATCTTTCAGACGCGAACGCAACGGTTGTTCCGGGTGCGCTCATCAAGGCAGATGTAGGAACGCTGGTGGAGGGATATTCTTCCGATAGCGCACGAACCTTTGTCTATGGCGAGGCGTCGCCGCTCGCGAACGATCTCGACAAGATCCTCCTCGAGGCATTTGAAGCGGGCCTCGAGCACATCCGGCCCGGCAATACATTCGGCGCGGTGCATCGGGTTGTCACGGCCGCCATCCGCCGTGGGGGATTGAGCGAATATCATCGTGGGCATTTCGGGCATTCGGTCGGCGGCAGTGCCGGCATCGAGGAATGGCCATTTTTCTCGATGGGAAATGAGGAGCTGATCCAGCCGGGCATGGTGGTGGCGCTCGAGACGCCCTTCTACGGGAATGGCTTTGGTGCCCTGATGATCGAGGACCAGTTCCTTGTGACCTCTGACAGCACGGAATGCATGAATAGATTGCCGCGCGGTCTTCAGAAGATCATGCATTGAAGCCTGACGACCGAACGCCCGCGAACGGCATTCTTCAGAAATCAGGGGCCCGCTGAGCACGCCGTTCGTCCTGGTTCTTGCGATGGACACGCAATATTGCACACCCAGACAGTTGCCAAAACTCGATCATTGTTGCACCACCATTGCGCAAAACGAACCGACATCGCAATTGGAACATAGCGGAATGCGTCTGAGATATTCTTTCCTTGGTCTACTTCTTGCCATCGCACCAGCAGCCTATTCCTTTGAACCGGGCACACCCCCCGTCTTGGCTCCGCTCGATCGGCAGGCACAGGCGGCCAATATCAGCGCACAGTTTCTCGGCCGCTACAGCTACAAGCCCGTACCGCTGGACGACGCGCTGTCGGTCAAGATCATGAACAGCTTCATCAAGTCGCTGGATCCGGACCGGAGCTTTTTTCTCAAATCCGATATCGACAGCTTTGCCGCGAACAGCAAGAAGATCGACGATGCGATCGAAGACGAGGACCTGAAGCTTCCCTTCTCGATTTTCAACGTTTATTCGCAGCGCGTTTCAGAGCGCCTGACCTATGCACGTGAGTTGCTGAAGCAGGGTTTCGACTTCACCCAGCGGGAAGAGTATTCCGTGCTGCGAGACGACGCGCCGTGGCCGCAGTCGCAACAGGAAAGCAACGACCTTTGGCGCAAGCGTGTGAAAAGCGACTGGCTGCGCCTGAAACTGGCAGGCTCCCAGGACGCGACGATCCGCGAGACGCTCGACAAGCGCTACCAGAACGTCCTTGATCGGACCTACCGTTATAAGAGCGACGATGTATTCCAGTCTTTCATGGCTGCCTACACGACGTCGGTTGACCCGCACACGGACTATTTCGGGGCGAGGGCAGCGGCTGAATTTGACATCTCCATGAGCCTGTCTCTCGTCGGTATCGGCGCGGTTCTGCAAGAACGTGACGGTTACACCACGATCCGTGAACTCGTGCCTGGCGGCCCGGCGCAACTCTCCGGCAAGCTCGCTGTCGGCGATCGCATCGCAGGCGTTGCGCAAGGTGAAGATGGCCCGATGAAGGACGTCGTGGGTACGCGCCTCGACGAAATTGTGCAGATGATCCGTGGCGCGAAGGATTCTGTCGTCCGTCTGGACGTGCTGCCTGCAGATACCGGTGAGACCGGAAGCCACCGGGTTATCAGCCTCGTGCGCGACCGGGTTAGTCTCGAAAAACAGGCGGCCCAGAAAAGCATTATTCCGGTCGAGGACAAAGGTGTCACCCGCCGCATCGGCGTGATCACTCTGCCTGCCTTTTACGAGGACTTCGAAGCGAGACGCAAAGGCGAGAAGAACTACAAGAGCGCCAGCCGCGATGTCGCCAAGCTGCTCGTTGAACTCAAACAGGAAAACGTTGATGGCGTCCTGATTGACCTGCGCGACAACGGCGGCGGATCCCTGTCTGAGGCGATTGAACTCACCGGGCTCTTTGTCGGCAAGGGACCGGTCGTGCAGCAGCGCGATGCCAAGGGTAAGGTTGAAATCCTGAAAGACGATCGGTCTGCTCCCGCTTGGGCGGGCCCGGTCGGCGTGCTCATCAACCGCGGTTCGGCTTCGGCCTCCGAGATCTTTGCTGCAGCTATCCAGGATTATGGTCGAGGCGTTGTGATCGGCGAGCCCAGCTTCGGCAAGGGAACCGTGCAGACCGTCGTGGATCTCGATCAGGCGACGCGCAGCAGCGAATCGAAATACGGCGAATTGAAACTGACCATCGCCCAGTTCTTCCGCGTCGATGGCGGTACGACCCAGCTTCGCGGTGTGACGCCGGATATCAACCTCCCGGGCCTTTCTGACCCGAAGACGCTGGGTGAGGCGAGCTATGACAATGCCCTGCCATGGACACGTATCAAGCCTGCCAAATATGCCGCAGTCGGAAATGTCGCATCGGTTCTGCCACAACTGCAGACCCAGCACGAAGCCCGAATCAAGGATGACCCGGATTTCCAGCGGTTCATCGAGGACGCTGCCGAACTGAAGCAGCAGCGCGAGAAAAAGGTCATCTCGCTCAACGAGGCCGAACGCCGGGCAGAACTCGCAGCCGTCGCCAGTCGTCTGAAGGCTCGCGAGCAGATCAACAATGGCCTGGTCGGCAGCGAAGACGATGGTCTGCAAGCAAATGAACGTAGCTTGAGTGCTGAGATCGCTCTTGAGGATGCGCGCAAGAATGCCAAGGACGTCCTGAAAAACGAGGCGTCTGCGATTGTCGCCGATCAGGCGACCTTGCTGCAAGACAGCAATGCACAGCCCGGGCGCGCCAAGCGGAACTAGTCACCAGCGGGCTGCGGGGTCGTCGGGGTTCAAGTGAACCTTACGACGGTCATTAGAGCAACTTCGAATGACGTCGACAGCGCGCGGTAGCGATACCGTGCGCTGTCGTCAAAGCGAAGGGGAGATGCAGTTTCAGCGACGTGGAAAATCCGAGCCGCCCAACAGAGAGCATCAACCAGTTATCAGATAATATGCATTATGGAACCAACGGATATTGATGGCGTGTAGCAGGCTTAGCGGCCTTGGCTGAGACGGTAGATACGTCCGCTACGGTTCAACGTGCCGCCTCTGAAGCGCCGATATCAGCACGCCATTTCCGGCTATCTTTGCCGACGCGTGAGAGACGAAGCGAGAGAGACGAAGCGTGACAAAGCAGTGGCCGCGGGTTTAAAAAATGCAAATCCTAGTTCAGCCGCGACCATCGGTAGCTTGTAATCCCGGCCGACCTGGGAGCCTTACCAGACCGCGGCTAAAACTCCTCCCACGCCTCGGCGACAGCTGCACTTGTTGGAAAAGAGCTGTTCACTCTCGCCATCAGCTTTCTGGCTGCGGACGGCATATGGGGCGCGCCGTTGGCGTTTCCGGTTCGAGGTTGAAGGTCACGTCCTTTGCTCAACGTGAACCGACCAATCATGGTGAAAAGGTTATCTGCTTCGCGGGCAAGGCTGTTGCTGGCTGCAGTCGATTGTTCGACCATGGCCGCATTCTGTTGCGTGCCCTGGTCCATCGTATTGACCGCCATATTGATTTCCTTGAGCCCGACCGCCTGCTCCTTGGCCGCCTCGACGATGGCGGTGACATTGACGCTGACGTCCTGGACGCGGGAGACGATCTCAGTGAGCGATTTTCCGGTTTCTGCAACAAGCTGAACCCCGTTTCGAACCTGCTCGCCTGACGTGTTGATCAGGGTTTTGATCTCCTTCGCCGCCTTTGCAGAGCGTTGAGCAAGTTCACGGACCTCCTGGGCGACGACGGCAAATCCCTTTCCGGCCTCCCCGGCGCGCGCCGCCTCGACGCCGGCATTCAATGCCAGCAGATTTGTCTGGAAAGCGATATCATCGATGACCCCTATGATATTGACGATCTCGTTCGACGAGCGCTCGATTTCGCCCATTGCCGAAATCGCTTTTCGCACGACATCGCCAGACTTTTCGGCACTGTCCTTTGTCTCGGTGACAAGGCGACCAGCGGCTTCGGCACGCTTGCTCGATCCGGCAACGGTGGTCGTGATCTGCTCAAGGGCCGCAGCCGTTTCTTCAACAGAGGCAGCCTGTTGCTCGGTGCGCTTCGAAAGATCATTGGCGGCCGACATGATCTGGTTGGAACCCGCCGCGATCGTCTGCGCGTTCTGGCCGACAGTGCGCAAGGTCTGCTCGAGCCTTTCCATGGAGCTGTTGAAGTTCGTCCTCAACACATCAAGCTGCGCAACGAATGCTGCATCGATCCGATGCACGAGGTTCCCATTCGCAAGCTGATCGAGACCATGTTTCAGGTTATCGACAGCGAACTCCATCGCTTCGGCTTCGGCGGCTCTGATCCGGTCGCGTTCAATACGCTCCCGCTCCGAAACGCTGCGGTTTGCATCGGCCTCGGCCTCCAGACGAGCTCGATCTTTCGCACTTTGCCTGAAGACACCAACGGCGCCTGCCATTGTGCCGATCTCGTCGCGGCGGCCCTCGCCGAAGATGCGCACGTCAAGTTTGCCGCCCGCCAACTCGGTCATGGCCCTCGTCATCTCGGTCAACGGCCGGATAACCGCAGAACGAACCGTCCAAACCGAAATCACCACGACGGTAAGACCCGCGAAGGCAATGATCGCCATGACCAATGTCAGGCCAGCCTTCATCTCCTTTCCTGTCGCGAGCGTTTCGGCTGCGACACGAAGCTGAAGCTTCACCAGTTCGTCGATGGGACCACCAAGCGGATCGATTGTCGGATAAAGATCGGCGTCGGCGAAGCGTCCCAAGGCATCCAGATCGCCGGATGCAATCAGGGTCAGCAGGCCTTTCAGCTTTGCATCGGCCGCTGAGCGAGACGCCTCGAAGGTCGTAGCGATCGCCGACTCATCGGCTGTCATCTTCGTGTTGCGATATTCGCGCCATCGCAGGTCGATGACCTTCATGGCGGTCTCGATGTTTTCGGTCGCCTGCCGGGCTGTCAACGTTCTCGCGCGGGCCTTGTGGACCGTATCGACGATGTTTACCGCGTAACTGTCGGCGACCTGCTTCAACTGCGCCAAGGGGATGACGCGATCTTCAACGATGGAATTGGCAAGATTGCCTTCTTCATCGAGTGCATAGAAAGCAAAACCAGCCATCGACAGTAGCGCCGTAGCGAGGACGAAAAGACAGGCTAGAAGCTTTGTTCGTATCAACATTTTCAACCTCTCATCGGGCATCGACCTGCCACCGGCACAACGGGCCGGAAGTCAGTATGGTCGCAGATTTTGGATTTTGGAAAAACTGACCGTATGCAGTGGCAAGGCGTCTTGCTCGCCGGTACCGCAGGGGTCGATCGGAAAAGGAATTCTAGACGATTGGCCCAAACTAAAATTGTTGCCGTTTACTGGGCAGTGCAAATCCTGAAATCGGTCTCGCGCTGACAAAAGACGAGCGCCTACCCACTCCCTCGATTTGTAGGGCAGATTCGTTAAACTGTGGTTACGATGCGAAAATCAGCAATTCGTCTTAATCAAATACTCATACGTTGTGCAATTGAGGCGTAAGTTGCGTTTCAGGTTGTACCTGCTTCTGCAAGCCGAGTTTGGTCGTGCACCGAACTGTCATCTGACAGTCACGGAGCGTCTAGGCGGATGAGTGCGAACGGCGCAGCTATCAGGCGGCGATGAGGCCGGCGGTATTCAAACCTTCGAACATTCGTTCCAGGTTTAGAAAACAGATCATTCCTGTGGGCTGGACGATGATGCCGTCGGAATAGCTCGTCGCGGCACCCGCGTTCATGTCAGGCACAGGCTGCATGTTTTCGACGGGAATCGTGAGGATGTCCGAGACCCGGTCGACAACAAGACCAAAGGCCATTCCGTGGACTTCCGCCACGACGATCGCACTCCGCTCATTGGGTTCGGTACTCCGCATACCGAGCTTGCAGGCGAGGTCGATGATCGGAATCACTGCACCGCGGAGGTTCATCACTCCCAGAACCTCTCTGGGTGAATGCGGGATCGGCGTCGCAGGGCCCCAGCCGCGGATTTCTCGGATCGTCACCGTCCTGACGCAGAACTCCTGGTCGTGAAGGCGGAACGCGATGATTTCCAGGGTCTCACCGGAACGTGCAGAATTGGAAGGATGCAAAGTGTTCATTTCATCGTCCTTGCAAAGCGGTCGGTTGATTTTCGAGTTCGTAGTTCTGTGTTGTTGGTGACGTCATCATTGCAACAGTCAGTGGACCGTCATTTTTCTCCACGCGGGCATCGCTGATGGCGCGGCGGCAGCGTTCAAAGGATTCCTTCGACTGCGAGCACCCAGCGTGAACCGGGATGCAGCTTGTAGGCACTGAAAGCAGGCTTTCCCTGCGATCGGTCTCCATGATTTCGAGAATGACGGACAATGCCTTGTCGAAGGCCGCGACGCAGCGGGGGTCGAAGTGGCTCCCCGATCTTTCACGTATGTGGGCTACGGCGCGATCCACGCTCCACGCCTCTTTGTAGGGCCTTGCGCTCGTCAACGCATCGAAATTATCGGCAATAGCGACGATGCGGCCGGAAACCGGAATGGTCTCACCCGAAAGACGGAACGGGTACCCCTGCCCGTCCCAGCGTTCATGATGACTGCCAGCAATTTCGGCAGCAAGCTGCAGAAGACTCGACTTCGATTCCCGGAGAATATCGCAGCCGACGACCGTATGTCGCTGCATGGCCGCGAACTCCTGTTCGGTCAGCTTGCCGTTCTTCAGGAGGACGGCATCGGGAATGGCGACCTTTCCGATATCGTGCATCGGCGAGGCAAGCCTGATGTCGGAACAAGCCCGCGCCTCCATGCCGTAGGCCCGCGCGATTGCCTCGGAATAAAGGCCTACGCGCCGCGTGTGCCGGGCCGTCTCGAAGTCCTTGTAACTTGCTGCGATAGTCAAGCGGTCAATGATTTCCTCCTCGCGGGCACGCAGCTCAACGACCGCTTTCTCGACCTCGATACGAAGCCACTCGGCCTTGTCGGCAAGCTTGTTGCGCGCGTCCACGAGGGCGACCAGGTTCTTGATCCGGGCCTGAAACTCCAACGGGTTCACGGGTTTCGTCAGAAAGTCGATCGCGCCTGCATTGAGCGCCGCCATGCGCGTCGCCGTATCGGTATCGGCCGTGACAAATACCACGGGCTTGTCGCGGTAATTCTCGAAGCGAACAAGTTCGGTCAACAGCTCGATGCCGCTGTAGACAGGCATCTGGAAATCGATGACCGCGATGTCGAATTCGAGCGCCGGGGCATCTGCCAGCACGTCTTCGGGGTGAAGATAGGGAATGGCGACGCAGTCCGGCAGTTTCTCGACGAGTCTCGTCAGGAGAGAGAGGTTCGTTTTATTGTCGTCGACAAGTAGAATGCGCATGTGAACGTCCCTTATGCGACAAGGAGCTGCCTGTAGCGGGTGACTGTGTCTTCAAGGTCTGCAAGTACGGTTTCGGTGATTGATGCATGACGGAGGTCCTGAGACCGGTCAGCCACGTCTTGAAGACCGACGCTGCTTGCTGCGCCCTTCAGAGTGTGCAGCAGATGATCGGTATGACGGTGGTCATTGACGGCCAAGGCGGAGTGAAGATCAGTGAGGAGTAGGCTTGCGTCTTCGAAAAAGCTCGACAGGAGTTCGTCGAACGTCTCTTCGCCCAGTGCCTCCACGATCTCCAACCGCCGGGTTTCGAACGCGTTATCGATGCTCGGACTTTGGACAGCCTCCACAGCAGTTTCCGCAGCCGCCTCCAGAGACCCGATGATACCCCGAAGCTGATGCATCGAGACCGGCTTCGACTGGAACCCCGTCATCCCCGCCTCCTCGCAAAGCCGCCTGTCGTCGTCAGAAGCATTCGCGGTCATCGCGATGATGGGAGCGTTCCGGCTAAGGCCGTTGGAAGCGCGAATTTGCTTGGTAGCCTCTATGCCGTCCAGCCTCGGCATCTGCATGTCCATGAGGACGAGATCGAAGCGGGTCGTCTCCGTCAGTTTGACGGCTTCCAGCCCGTCGTTCGCGATCGTGACCAACTGGCCGAGATGGGCGAGAAACCCCGCCGCGACCTGCTGATTGATCACGTTATCCTCGACAAGAAGGATATTCCATGACTGAAACTGTTGGGGCGCGGCCTTTGCCGCCAAGGCGTCGACAAGACCCTTCTCGGCCGGGTTGGCAGGGATTACGAACCAAAAGATGCTGCCCTCGCCTTTGCGGCTGTTGACACCTATTGTTCCCGACAGCGCCTCTACGATCTGCTTGCAGATGGTCAGTCCCAGTCCCGTACCACCGTATTTCCGGCTGATAGACGCATCGACCTGCGAGAACGGCTGGAATAGCTTGCCAAGACCTTCACCGTCGATCCCGATGCCTGTATCTTCAATCTCAAACCTCAGCTGTGCGTCTTGCGGCTCGCCAATCTCCAGCACGCGCAACGTGACGGTGCCCTCGCTCGTGAATTTGATGGCGTTGCTCAACAGGTTGAGAAGAACCTGACGCAGACGGGTGGGGTCCGAGGATATGACCGGCGTGGTGAACGAGATCGGAAGTTCCAGCGCAATGCGATTTCCGTGTTCAGTTGCCCTGTCTCGTACCATTTCGACCGTGGCTGTGACGACGGCCCGAACGTCAACCGCGCGGGTCTCGACGTCCAGTTTTCCGTGTTCGATCTTTGCGAAGTCTAGGATTTCGTTGATGATCTCGAGAAGCGCCTGACCAGAACGCCTGATGGTCTGCAGGCCAGGGGCAACTGACGGCGGTAGCGGAGACAACTCCAGTAGTTCCGCAGTTCCGAGAATGGCGTTCAAAGGTGTGCGGATCTCGTGTCCCATCGTGGCCATGAACTGGGACTTGGCGCGGTTCCCGGCTTCCGCCGCGAGATATGACTCCTTCAGCTGGTTCGAAATCGCCTCCAGGCTGAGACCGGCAAGCTGAACTGACTTGAGCTGACGTCGCAGCGTAAGAATGAGGAATACCACGCAGCAGACAAGAAGTGCGACGAGACCCGCCGATTTCATCTGAAGGTCAAGGACTGCGTCCCGAGCCTCAGCCCGTTCGATGCTGACGGTGCTGTTCGTATAGAGAAGCAGTTTTTCCGTGTTCTCTACCAGCCTCTCAAACTCTGAATCTGCTGTCTCTAGCTGCACCGGATCCACGGGGTCGCCTGCGGCCAGTCTGTCGAAAACGGCGCTGCGACCGAACACCGCGTCGCGAATGGCAGTGACCTGCTCGGCAACAGCCGCATCCAGCTTGAACTTTGTCTCGAACGAGGTTTTGTCGAGAATGTTCATTCGCGAGTACAGAATGTCGTAGCGCGTCCCGAGAGCCTTGATGCGCTCCGGAGTCAGGTCGTTTTCAACGAGCATGATGTGCAGGGTCTCGTGCAACCGGCGCGCTTCCCGGTCGAGCTGGTAGACGGACCACAAAGCGTTCTCGCGAATGCCGTCCTGCAGGGCGGAGTATTTCCTTGAGATATCGGCGAACAGAAAAACGAGGCCCAGCAACAGCAACACGGCAAAGCACTGCAGCACGACGGTCGCCTTGCTGGCTTTCCGGATGATATCGCCACTCTGCTGGGCGGCAGTGATCATTCAGTGACCTCGATATCCTTGATCTGCCAGACCGACCGGGAGAAGTATTTCTCGTTGAACAGACCTTGGTCCTTATCGAAAGGATACACGAGGAAGAGCGGGCCCTTGTCGCGGACAGACATCAGCTTGCCGTCCATGCGGGTGGCGAGCATTGTGTCGAGCGAGGTTGCATCTTCCATCGGCAGGTCAGCGGCATAATCGTTGAGCGCAATGACCTTGAGCTTGTTGCCATGGGCCCCCGCTGCCTCGAGTACAGACCGCAGAAGCGGGCCGGAGAACTTGACCACGCCTTCGGTCCAGGGGGTCTCCATTTCACCCGTGCGGCCCGCAAGGGCTTCGAGCATAGGCATGTCGAACTGGGCTTTGCCACCGACGTTGGGATGATCGAGCTTGGTGCCAGTCACCGTAAGCACCACCTTGCCTTTCGGCAAGTCAAGCGCCGTCGCCTGAAGAGGAAGCAGCGCGCCAGCGACAATGACGGCTGCGATCATGATGCGGTTTATCACTTGAAACTCCAAGATACGAAGTAGACTCGCGGCGCGCGCGACAAGCTGTCAAAACGGGGGGTGCCTATTGGCCAGCGTCCCATCGGGGCATGCGTGGTGGAATACACCCCGCGCTCCTCCCAGATCGGCGTCATGCCGATTGCGTGTTCAACGCTGTGGACGCCTTAATTCTAGGGCGGAGGCATTTATATTAGGTGAATCTTGAAATGAGAATTGGAGTAGAAAGAGACGTTACGAGACGTATCGCTCAATTCTTACTTCTTTGCTGTTGCCTCAGGCGCTTACGGTCGGAAAGATGACCGCGCCCTGTGGCAGATCGCTTTTTAGCTAGGGCGATGCGATCATGCGATGAGCCGGCGGCGTATAGCTTCGGCAATGGCCTGCGTTCGGTTGGTCGCGCCGATCTTCTTCACGGCCGACTTTATGTAACTGTTGACCGTATCGTTCTGGTATCCGGTCGCGACCGCAATCGCCTCGCTCGTAAGCCCAAGACTGGCCTGGGTCAGGCAGGCAATTTCACCCTTGGAAAGCCGAAGCTGGTGGGCAGCGAAGCGATCCATCAGCGGCTTGGTGACAGCCGTGTGAATGGATTCCGCTACCAGCGAAAGGAAGATCAACTCTTTTTCGTCAAACGGTGTCGAGCGGGAAAAACAGATCGCTCCGTAAATGACATCGTTCCTGAGGATCGGGATAAGCGTTCGGTTGTGCAGGCCGAAGGTTCGTTGGAGGTAAACGAGCCTCTGCGGCGGCGGATTTTCCGCGTAGACCTCGCTCTCGACCACGATCACGTTCGAGGCCTTCGCGGCTAGCACGAACGGGTCGGTCAGATAGAGGCGATCCGCGTCATAGGCGTCGAGGAATGCAGGAGGCATGTCGGTGTCGATCGAAAAACCCTGACCGAACCTGTAGTGGTCGACGTCGAGACCGCTGATGGAGATGTAGTCAAATGGAACCGCCAACCGCAGGCGGTCAACGATGTCGTTTTTTCCGAAATGACGATGCTTCGGCACCGAACGCAGGTCGCAATAGTCGTCGAGAGCGTTTGGATCAAGAATGGAAAGCGGGCTGACGGGCATATCAGAATCCGTTGGAAGATCGTCAACACGAGTTTTGGCGTCTCAACGTTAACAAAAGGTAAAGACTCGACCTTGGATTTTGCAACCAACAGTCGGGCTCTTTCAAGCGAGGGCTTTTCTGAGGTCGATATATGGGAGGAGCCGCCCGTCCGCTGACCGAACCATGAAGTCTCCCAGGATCCGATGCTCGAACCCGCTGGAGTCCGTAGCGTCCGGTCCTGTCGCACATTTCGAGGCCATTTCGATCCGTGCCAGACTGTCGACCACCAGGCCAGTCGTCTTGAGGCCGTCCGACACGAGCAGAACGCGACTTTCTTGGCCGGGAGGAACTGCAGGCAACCGGAGCCGTCTGGCAAGGGAGATGAGAGGGATAGCTGTGCCACGGTGGACAAACAGGCCCATCGTGCCGCGTCCGACATTGTTCAACGAAACGTAGTCTTCCGGCATCTCGACGATCTCCCGGACATCGGCAACCGGCGCTGCCATGTCTCCCCCTGCTCTGAAGACCAAGTATGGCAGCAACGCGTCTCCGCGCTGCCCCGGCGCTCGACCGGCCGCCGCTGTCTTGCGCTTGGTGGATGAAAGTCGCGAAAACATCAGCAGGACATCGTCACTCATCATTGTGCGCTCGTCGAGGACGAGAAACAATGTCCGTCCGTCGACGGAATAGACACCGCTGAGAACAGACCCGGTCTCTACGGCATTATCAGGCATCGCCATAATGTCGCCCAACGGTATCGGCCGTATATCGACGACGGTATCGAGCGCAAAGCCCAGCAGCCGGTCGTCGGGGTAACGCAGGACGAGGACGGACGACTGCTTGCGTTCCGACAGGACGCCCATGCCAAGCACCCGAAGCGTATCAAGAACCGGCACCTGGGTGCCATGATGATCGATGACACCGAGGCAGGTCTCCGTCTTCATCGGCGAATCCTTCAACTGCGCGGTCGGCGCGGTGGCCTCGACCACCCCGGCCGCAACGCCGAAAGAAAACGCGCCGCACGTGAACAGCAGAAGCGGCTTCGCATTCGAGCTCGTCTTTGCGACCGCCTCCGCGACTGGCTCTTGCACCGACGGAATTCCCGGCAACGCCAAGATGCGCTCCGCTGCCAGGACCGAGATTACCTTTCCGCTGTGGAAGAATGAATGCGTGACCAAAGGTCCCTGTACAGCGGGTCGCGACACGCCCAGTTCATCGAGTGCCGCGACGTCTTCTGTCGCGATGCCGCGCACTTCGTCAGCAAAAATGCATATCAGCCTCTGTCTTACCCGCAGGACCAGAATCACGGCGCCGTAGGCCTCCGTCGCCGGCAGGCCGAGCATCGGTCGGATATCCATAACCGGGATGGTGCTGCCTCTCAATTCGAACAACCCGCACAAGCCGGTTGCCGCGATGCCTGCATTCGATAGCCCACCGGGCGCCGGAACGACTTCTCGGATATTCTCGACATTGATGGCAAGCATCGCCTCGCCAATGCGCAGGAGGCCGAACTGCTGCGTTGCAGGGCGACTGCCTCTCAGCACTTCCGGCATCGCGAGAGATCTGACCATCTGGTTCATGGGTTAACCTACTTTGCGCTGTTGCGCCGTCGATGACGTCAGGTCATTGATGAGCTCGACAACAGTCCTTGAGACACGCTGCTGAGCATCCGTCGATTGCGCAATCTCCCGGATGGACTCGCCGGTCTTGTTCACGCTGCCGACGATCCGTTCGAAAGCCAGTCTCGCATGCTGCGACCGGTCCGTTCCCTGGTTGACGCGCATGGTCGATTCCTGGATGAGCTTGGATATCTCGTGCGCAGCTTCCGAACTTCTCTCGGCGAGTTTCCTGACCTCGCCCGCGACGACCGAGAACCCGACCCCATGTTCCCCTGCCCTTGCGGCTTCGATTGCCGCGTTGAAGGCGAGAAGGTTGGTCTGACTGGCGATCTCGCCAATCACCTTGACGATATCGGAGATTTCCGTGGAGGACTTCTGGATGAGATCGATTGCCGCGATCGCGCTGCCCAGCGCTTCTGAACCCTGTTCCGCATTGCCCTGCGTCTCGGATGCAAGCGTGGTGGCCGTGCGGGTGTTAGCGGTGATTTCCGCGATCGATCCGGACAGTTCTCCGACAATGCTGGTCATTTGCTGCGATTTCGAACGGATGTCATGCTCGAGCTTGACCTGATCGGTGATGTCGCTGGCATACTTCACCACGCGCACCGTCTCGCCCCGCAGATTGACGATCGGGCTGTAGATCCCCTGAATGTGCACTTCCCGGCCATACTTTCCAACGCGGGCAAAACGCCCCGAAAAGAATTCACCCTTGTTGAGACGCAGCCAGAAATCCCGGTAGTCTTCCGAAACGATGTAATCCTGGCTGCAGAACATGCTGTGGTGCTGCCCCGTGATTTCGCGAAGCGAGTATCCCATGACCCGTAGGAAGTTCTCGTTGGCGGAAACGACATGTCCGTCGAGATCGAATTCGACGACTGCCTGCCCCCGCGAGATCGCGTCGACCCTTCCCTCGAACTCGATGTTGCGCAGTTTCGCCTGCGTGATGTCAGAGGCGAACTTTACGATCTTGATCGGGCGGCCTGCGAGGTCGAGGATCGGATTGTAAGTCGCCTGAAGCCATATGTCGTTACCGCTTCTGGTGAGGCGCCGGTATTCCCCTCCTTCGAACTGGCCACGTCCAAGCCGGTCCCAGAAGGAAGCGTATTCCGCTGTCTGCGTGAAGGCAGGGTCGCAGAACATCCGGTGGTGCTTGCCCCGGACTTCCTCCAGTGAGTAGCCGACGGCGGCAAGAAAATTCTCGTTCGCGTCAAGGATATTGCCGTGCAAGTCGAACTCGATGACGGCCTGGGCCCGGCCGATCGCGTTGACCTTGCCTTCGAACTCGGCGTTCCGGATCTTGCTGGCAGTCACGTCATAGGCATACTTGACCACCTTGCAGGGGTTGCCGTTGAGATCGAAGATGGGATTGTAGGTCGCCTGGATCCAGACATCCTTTCCGCCCTTGGCGAGACGACGGTACTCTCCGCTCTCATAGTCGCCGCGCCCCAACCTCTGCCAGAATGCCTTGTAGGCGGGTGTTCGGGTTTGGTCGGCTCCGCACAGCATCCGGTGATGCTGACCGATGACCTCTTCCCGAGCGAATCCCATCAGGGTGAGGAAATTTTCGTTCACTGCGAGGACGTGGCCTTCGAGGTCGAATTCGATCACGGCCATTGCGCGGTCGATCGCCGCTACTTTTCCCAGGAGTTCCGCCTCTACCGACTTGGTCGCTGTGACATCCATCGCGTACTTGACCACCCCGATGGTCACGCCGTTGTCGTCGAGGATCGGATTGTAGCTCGCCCGGATCCACACCTCGCGTCCGCCGCGTCCGATGCGCTTGAACTCTCCGTCGTGGAGCTTGCCCTCCGCCAGATCACTCCAAAACGCGGCATATTCGGGAGCTTCGACGATCTCCGGCTCGCAGAACATGGAGTGATGTCGGCCACGCACCTCGGCCAGCGAATAGCCCATGAGGGAAAGGAAGTTCTCGTTAGCGTTCTTTACCGTGCCGGTTAGATCAAATTCGATGACCGCTTGCGCACGGTCGATTGCGCGTGCCTTGTTGCGCAGAACGGCGATCTCGTTGAGGTCCGAAAGGGTGCTGACAGAAGACTTTAAAGTCATGGGAGAGCACTTTCGGTAACCAGGCAAACTTCGAATTTCATCACGAACCCCCTCCATCTGAAGCAACGGCACGACCGCGACGGTCTGATACCCGAATTTTAGAGGCAACTAACTAATGAAGGATTAATGCTAAATTAGAGCCCGCGTCGTTATGCGTCCGTTTCCGGTCGTACTGGCGCCGTCGCGGTAACCAAGTCGCTGTAACCAAATTTTGACGGGTTAGCGCTCATCCTTGTCCTGAATTGTAGTGAGTACGGGATAGGAACATGCGTTTCAGCGCTCAGCGGCTTGGCGATCTCGCCGGTATCATCCGGCATCTGAACTGGCGCCTCAGCCCGCTCAGCCGGATGGGTGTCGCCCGGATGGTCAACGACACGACGGCAGCGCTGGAAACTCTTGCTCGCAGCGAGGCCGATCTCTCGATATCGGAGCAAGCTGAAATACGGGCTATTGCCTCGCGGCTGATCGTGATCCTCCAGGACGCGTATTCCGGCAAAACACCGACAATCCACTGACGTCGGCAACCGGCCGTGTCCCTCCCACCTTTTTTATCGGACCGGTCCTGCGGATCCCGCCACCTGAATTTCGAACGCCGACAGCGATCCGCCGGCAAATTGACAATTGATAATAATACTCGATGAAGTCGAGCAAGCCACGAACTTCCCGCAGAGGTAGGCGTTTGTGCGCACGCATCGCAGCATCGCTAATTAGCGCAAAATTTTTCTCATAAATCGTACCTCATAAGCATTGCATACTCAAACCTTGCGGGTTTAAAGGTCAGCAACGAATGAGGCCATATGTCGCAGCGACGGGTGCCTCACGTTTCCAGCCTATTCGGTTCCGGCCCCCTGTCGGGACACCAAGGAGCGATACAATGAGAGATGTCCCGGGGTTACCGTCCCGCCGTAGCTTTTTGAAAGCTTCGGCGGCAAGTGCGGCCGTCGTCGGCGTGGTGATGCAGGCGAAGGCGGAGACCCCGCCGGCCCCGCCACCGATCGAAGAATACCAGCCGGTCTGTCTCAAGCCCACTGAGTGGGCCTTCGTTATGGCTGCCACGGCGCGGCTCATTCCCTCCGAAGGCGAAGGTCCCGGTGCCATCGAGGCCCGCGTCCCCGTCTTTATCGACAAGGAACTGGCCGGTGGATTTGGTGAGGCGGCAGACTGGTACATGGAAGGTCCGCACGATGCCGCAGCCCATCCGTTCCGCGGCTGGCAATCGCCTTTGACGCCGCTGCAAATCTATCAGCAGGGTATCCCGGTGTTCGACGCATGGTGTCAGCAGACGCACGGCAAGATATTTGCCGAGCTTGACGCCGCAACCCAGGACAAGGCCCTGACCTCCCTCCAGAAAGACGAGATGAAGATCAAGCCCGAACTGCGCGACTTCTTCACGATCCTCTTGCAGAACACCAAGGAGGGCTACTTCGCAGACCCGATGTATGGTGGCAATCACGGCATGCAGGCCTGGAAATATATCGGTTTCCCAGGTGCCCGCGGCAGCTACAAGGAGTGGGTGTTGAAGCACAACGTCGCCTACCCGCTCGGTCCCGTTTCGATTTCCGGTGAGAGGGCATAACGATGGCACGCACTGCAAAGAAGAAGGACGTCGTCATCGTCGGTCTCGGCTGGACCGGCTCGATCCTCGGCATGGAACTCGCCAACGAGGGTCTGGAGATCGTTGCGCTTGAACGCGGCCATGACCAGAACACCGTTCCGGATTTCCAGTACCCGAACATGATCGACGAGCTGAAATACGGCGTTCGTCTCGGCATGATGCAAAAGCCGCGCAATTCGACCCTGACGATCCGTCGCAACGTCGATGAAGCCGCCCTGCCCTATCGCAGCCTCGGCTCGTTCCTGCCGGGTATCGGTGTGGGCGGTGCAGGCACCCACTGGAACGGTCTGAACTGGCGTCCGCAGCTCTCGGAATACCGTCTGCGCTCGCATGTGGAAGAGCGCTGGGGCGCAGGCATCATTCCGGAAGACATGAACCTGCAGGATTACCCCGTCAGCTACGAAGAGCTGGAGCCGTTTTTCGATCGGTTCGAGCATGTCGCGGGGATTTCCGGCAAGGCCGGCAATCTCAATGGCAAGAAAATCGAGGGCGGCAACCCGTTTGAGGCACCGCGCTCGCGCGAATACCCGATGCCGCCTATGCCGGTGACCTGGGACGGAGCCAAATTTGCCGAAGCCGCGAAAGCTGCCGGCTGTCACCCGTTCCCGAGCCCGGGCGGCATTGCCTCGCAGGCCTATGTCAACGAATACGGAATGCAGATGGGCCCTTGCAACCACTGCGGTTTCTGCGAGCGCTACGGCTGCTACAACTATTCGAAATCCTCGCCGCAGACGGCGATCCTCGACGCGTTGAAGCGCAAGCCGAACTTCGAATACCGCACCCACGCGGAAGTGCTGAAAATCGAAATGGCGCCCGACGGCAAAACCGCGACCGGCGTGACCTATTTTGACGAAAAGGCCGGCGAAGAGGTGTTCCAGCCCGCGGATCTGGTAATCCTGGCCGCCTACCAGTTGCACAACGTCCATCTGATGCTGCTCTCGGGCATCGGTCAGCCGTTTGATCCCGCAACGAACGAAGGCGTCACCGGTCGCAGCTATGCCTACCAGATGAACGGCGGCTACACGATGTTCTTCAAGGACGAGGTGTTCAATCCGTTCATCGGTACCGGTGCCAACGGCATGTCGATCGATGATTTCGGCATGGACAATATCGACTTCGGTCGTGAAGGCTTTATCGGCGGCGCCTACTGGCGTGCCGGCCAGTCCAACGGTCAGCCGATCCGCTCCATGGCGCTCCCCGCGGGCACGCCGACCTGGGGTGCCGGCTGGAAGAAGGGCATCGGCGAGTGGTACGGCCACTCGATGTCGATCGGCTCGCACGGTTCACACATGTCCTATCGCGGCAATTATCTCGACCTCGACCCGACCTACAAGGATCGCCACGGTCGTCCGCTGATGCGCATGACGTTTAACTGGCAGCCGAACGACATCCGCATGACCCAGTTCATGAAGTCGAAGATGGAGCCGATCGCCAAGTCGATGAACCCGACCTCAATGCAGGAAGGCTTCAAGAAGGACGGCGCCATGTACGACGTGCGTCCTTACCAGACGACGCACAATGTGGGCGGCACTGTGATGGGAGACAATCCGAAGACCTCGGCAATCAATCGATATCTGCAGGCCTGGGACAAGCACAACATCTTCGTGATGGGCGCCGGCGCCTTCCCGCAGAACACCCAGTACAACCCGACCGGCATGGTCGGCGGCCTGGCCTATTGGGCGGCGCATGCGATCCGGACGCAGTACCTGTCCAATCCGCGGCCACTGGTGTGAGGAGCGCAACGATGAAAACCTTTCTTCGCGTCATTCTCATCCTCGCCGTTCTCGGCGTCGTCGGCCTTCTCGCCTTCATCTTCGTGCCGGTCCAGCGCACTGCCGCGGTTGCCCAGCTCCCGGCTGATTACAAAGCACCGGCAGGCAGTGGCGAATACGCCATGCGGGCCGGTGACTGCATGGCCTGTCACACCGCGGAAGGCGGCGAGCCCTTCGCCGGCGGCCGGCCGATCCACAGCCCGATGGGCACGATCTGGGCCACCAACATCACCCCGGACAAGGAAACCGGCATCGGCAATTACACGCTCGATGATTTCCGCGCGGCGCTCTACGACGGCGTTCGCAACGACGGTGCGCATCTCTACCCGGCCATGCCTTACGAAAACTATCGCAAGCTGACGGAACAGGACATCCAGGCCCTCTACCAGTATTTCATGACCGAGGTGCCTGCAGTTTCCAACAAGGTCGAGGAAACGGCACTGTCCTTCCCGTTCAACCAGCGCTGGGGCATTCGCGCCTGGAACTGGCTGGCGCTGGGCAAGCCGGGCTTTGAACCTGTTTCGCAGGACGAGCAGTTCAACCGTGGTGCCTATCTCGTGCAGGGCGCCGGACACTGCGCCGCCTGCCACAGCCCGCGCAACCTGCTGATGGCACAGGATGGCACCGACGAGAGCAGCGCTGCCTTCCTGACCGGCGGCGAGATCGACGGCTATACGGCACCTGACCTGCGCGGCCCGCAAAGCGCACCGCAGAAATGGTCTACCCAAGAGCTGGCGGCCTATCTTACGACTGCCCGCAACGCGCATTCCACGGCAACCGGCGAGATGATGCTGGTGGTGCGCGATTCGCTGCAATACATGACGCCCGAGGACAATCTGGCGATCGCAACCTACCTCAAGAAGATCGGCAGCACTGGTGGTTCCACGGCACCGGCAACGCCTTCGGCGGCGCCTGAAAAGGCCGAGGTTACCGACACCGAGAAAATGCTGACGGAAGCCAAAGCGGATATGCCGCTCGGTCCCCGCCTCTATCTCGACAATTGCGGTGGCTGCCACTTTGTCAACGGCAAGGGTGCCGCGGAAATCTTCCCGGAGCTTGACGGAAATTCGCTGGTTACCGCGAAGTCTTCAAAGGGCCTGTTGGATGTCATGCTGCACGGAGCGGAACTGCCTTCGACCAAGGACCGTCCCATGCGCGTGCGCATGCAGGGCTATAACGACCGCCTGAACGACGAAGAAGCGGCAGCACTTGCCACCTTCCTGCGCCAGGCCTGGCATAACGACGCTCCGCCGGTCACTGCGGAAGACGTCAAGGCTGTCCGCCGCTAGACCACGACATCAGACCCTGCCGGTTCGTAACCGGCAGGGTCTTTACACGTCGCCATGGGTGGCATCAGCCGCTGGCCGTTGCCAAGGCCTCCGGCGGCCCGAGGATCGCAATACTTCGCCGCGTCAGTTTGGCGTGATACATGCGCCGATCTACGAGAGCTACAAGAGCCGTTCTCGACCACTTGACCTCGCTTGCAAAGCCAAAACCGAGCGCCGCACCGACGCGCAGCGTTTTGCTTCCGATCGTGACGGCGGCCAGCACAGTGTCCATCATCACGGCGAGCCTCTGCTCCTGCATTTCACTGTCTCCCATGTCTGACTGGAACAGGAGGGCAAACTCGTCACCGCCCAGCCGCGAAACGAATTCTCCCGCTCTCAGGGACGACAACAGTCTTTTCCCGATAACCGCAAGCAACTCGTCCCCGACCGGGTGACCGTGCATGTCATTGACGATCTTGAAGCCGTTGAGATCGAAGATTGCGAGCCCGAACTCCTCATGGTTGGCGCGATCTTCGATAAAGTGAGCGATCCGTTGCTCGAACCCAAGACGGTTCGGAAGCCCGGTCAGGCTATCGGTGACGGCCGCAGCTCGCAACGCCTCTTCCTGTCTGATTTGCGCGCTCGTCTGTTCGGTGACATCGGTCAGCGCCTCGAGATCGTAGAGGTCGTTTCCGATCTTGATCCGGCGTGCGGAGATCATCACGGAAATTTCCCGCCCGTCACGATGCCGGATCTTGCCCGACTGCGCGGAGTAATACCCAACCTCGTCAAGGAGTTTGATCCTGGCAACACGGTCTGAGCCATCGACGATCAGGCCGACATCCGTCAGTTTGCGACCAACCAGTGCCGTTTCGTTCATCCCGACGAGGTCCATGTAAGCCTGGTTGACCCGCACATAAACGGAGTTTGGCCCGGCCGTCGAAATGGCATAGGCAAGCGGAGAGATGTGAAACAGCGTCTGCAACATTCCGTCCAGCCCATCTCCGCCTTGTGTCGCACTGGAAAAGAGTGAGGCTGCCGCCCGTTCATCCGAAAGCATCGGCCTAACCCTTATTCACTTTAGGGGATTGCCACAGCAGGACGACCGGTGACGGCAAGAACCGCAGATCCACCCGATATTGCATGTCGCAGGTTCTGTCTGTCATCATTCCCTAGCCTCAACCTCGCCCGATGGAGAGGTTCGCGGGTGAAAAACCTCCAGCTAGTTTTGCGTCCACAATACGAGTCACAAACTCGACGACTTCCGTCATCTCTATCCATTCGGCCCCGGTCGCTTTGGATCCCGACCTATACCCTCGGCGACCCGCAAACCCCGTGAGCATGTTCAGATCGAACTGCGCCGTATTCCCGACGTCCAGGTGCTCGAGATTCCTCCTGACCAAAAGGATCAGTTTATCGAGCGCTTGTGCGGTGGAGAGCCCGGCAGCCAGCAGTGCGAGTGGTATTGCGATCAGCATTTTCACAAAACTACCCTCATGATGTGGCGTACCGGGTCGCCATGCTCAGAATTCCGACCAGCCTTCATTGGCCGCCTTCGACCGCTGTAGTTTGCCAGGAAGCGACTGGATCATTTGTCGCGCAGGCGAAGCTGCAGGCGCATGCGCCCGACCGTTGCTTTGGCCTACCGCGCTTGGCGTCGTTTTGAACCCGGCGACAAGCTCGGAAAGTCTCTCGGCCTCGTTGGAGAGTTTTATCGTCGCCGCAGACGTCTCTTCCACCATGGCAGCGTTTTGCTGCGTGATCGTATCCATGCTGCCCACGGCAGAGTTGATTTCAGCTATCCCAGTCGCCTGTTCGCGCGACGACATGGCAATCGATACCATGTGTTCGTCGATCGTCTGCACCTGTCTGCCGATGCTTCTCAATGCCTTGCCCGTTGTGTTCACAAGATCGACGCCGCGCGCGACATCCTGAGAAGATCTCGAGATGAGATCCTTGATTTCCTTGGCGGCCCGGGCTGAGCGTTGCGCGAGCTCCCGCACCTCCTGCGCCACCACCGCAAAGCCTTTCCCCTGGTCACCGGCACGGGCTGCTTCGACCCCCGCATTGAGTGCGAGGAGGTTCGTCTGGAACGCGATTTCGTCGATGACACTAATGATGTCGTTCATTTGTTTGGATGACTCGACAATGTCGCTCATCGCCTTGACGGCCTGCTCTACGATTTCTCCGGACGTTGCTGCCTCTGTTGCAGACGCCGTTACGACCGCCTGGACTTCTGTCGTCCGGGTTTGAGACTGCCGCGCGATTGAACTGATCTGTTCCAGCGCTGCCGCTGTTTCTTCAAGCGCCGTGGCCTGCCGTTCGGTGCGCTTTGCCATTTCGTCGGTCGCAGTGGCGATTTCGGCCGACTGCGAGAGAACGAAGCCGACCGTGCTTGAGATCTCGGAAAGAGCACCGTTGAGGCTCGATACGGAATCGTTGAAATTATGCTTGAGCCCGTCGAAACTGACCGCGAGGGGCTGTTCCAAGGGCCGGGTCAGATCACCGCCGGAGAGAGATCTCAACGCACTTTCGAGGGCTGAGAGCGCTGTGTCTTGTTCCGCTTTCAGCGTCGCCTGCTCCGCTTCAGCCTTGGCTCTCTCGTCCGCAAGGACGTCGAGATAGACGGAGATCGCATAATCCATGTCCACGAGGGCCGCTTTGACAACCGTCGTTACGTCGTCTCCGATCTTTTGGCGTTTGCCGCGAACCAGAAAACTACCAAGCTCGTTATCGATGACGGCGCGCACGATGTTCTCGATCATCAACGCATAGCCGCCAATGTACCAGCGCGGTTGAAGCCCAAGCCTTGCATGGGCTTTGCCGATCATGGTGACTTCATCAACATAGGCTTCGTCGAACTTTGCCGAGGAAATCGTTTCCCAGTGTCGAGCCTGTCGTCCTTTTGCCTGGGTGATGTGATTTTCACCGGAAAAGTATTTGGAGGTTTCCGGGTGATGACGGACCTTGGCGTAAAACACATCGAGCGCGCTATCGAGCGACCCGTTGATGATGGGCGCCAATGCTGCGAGTGTCCTGCGCTGTGGATCACCAAGACCGGCGAAGTCCAGTCGGTCGTTAAGCGTTGCCTGTGCTGATTTCTGCGTACTCATGTATGTCCCCTGCTGCGGTCCCTTGGTAACAAGGCATGGTTGGTCTGCCCGCTAAAGCGAGTGCGATCTGTTGCTGACGGGAACGCAGTCCATCACCGGCGCGCGTGCTTCGAAGCCATCGCGGGGCAAGCAAGGGGGCTCAAAAACCCAGATGTCTACCGAACAGGTGTTAGACTGTCAGGTGGCGGCTGTTCCTGATCTTCACGGCCATAAAACCCTCATGGGTATGCGGCGCCACGGCGCCTATCTGGCACCACAAATCTAGGATTCAGGGGCTAAAAAACCGTTAATAGTTCGCCCCATGCTATAGTAGCAGAACTTGATTTAAGCAGCGCCATCGTTTGACCGAGGCTATATCTGGCAATCGTCAAGCATAGAGCCAAAAATACGAGTTTTTGCCTTAAAATTCATGCCGCATGTAAGCGCTGCTATGACCGGCAGCGCGCTCATTGCATTCTCAAGACAGCGGTCGATATTGACAGAAGAGAGCTGGGACATCGTCAAGGTCGTTGCGTAGGGTCTAAGCGTAGGCAACCGCCACAGCATCGTGAGTCTCTGCGACGGGACAGAATATGCTTTGCATACAGTCGAGAACCTGCCGGACACCTTCCTCGTGAGAGCGATAGAAAACCGTCTGCGCTTGTCGACGCGCCGAGACGAGGTTCGCGTCTCTGAGAATCTTCAGGTGTTGAGAGAGTGCCGATTGGCTGAGATTCACCGCCTTTGCGAGTGAACGCACGTCGCGCTCCCGATCCTGTACCAGACAGAGGACTTTGAACCGTGCGGGGTGCCCCATAACCTTCAGTAGATCGGCGGCATCGCCCTCATCGAAGGGAAGAACTTCTCCCGACAGACCGATGTCCATAACGCCTCCAACCACCATTGAATAAAATCGCGTATCTTCATGGACCGAACCAAGTCCGGCGCCACATAAGCGAGCAGTAATACAAGCAAGATATGAGCTGCGGTGGCTAAGCATCTCCGCATTACGTCTCTGCTTCAATACGCAAATTGTACGTTATTTTATCGCAGTCCAGACGTTTTACGCATCTTAACAATACTTAACTCTGATAACCGCCGAATCTGTATTAAGGCAGATACGAAACGCGGTCTCGCCGCCCAATATACATTCAATGCTGGTGTGAAATGACAGAAGCAGACGCGTTGGAGATCCTGCGGATCTCTGTCTGGGCAATGCTCCTTGCTTCAGCGCCTGCGGTTTTCACCGCGATGGCAGTCGGCCTGGTTATCAGCCTTGTCCAGGCTCTCACGCAGGTCCAGGAAAGCACGCTGAGCTTTGCGCCAAAAATTGTTGCTGTCTTTGTAGCGCTGGCAGTGGCCGCCCCGTTCATAGGCGGCCAACTCAATCTTCTCGTTGTCGAGATTTTCTCTCATGTGCAGTCGGGTTTCTAGGCCGGCTGCGATCTCAAGAGGTCAGGCGTCTGCAGTCTCTCGCACTTCGTCGAGCAGGAAGAACACGACCACATAGCGGGTCGCATAGGATCGGCCGCCCTCGGCATCGCCTGCGTCCGAACCTCCGTCGGCCGGGTGCCATTGCTGGTAGTGCGGATTGTTGGCGATCAGCGTGATCGCTTTGCCAGTACGGCTACCGCCAAGACGATAGCGTGTTTCCGCCAACGGCCAGACACGTTCGTAATCCTGTTGCGTGAGACGGACCTTAAGAGCATGGCGCGTTACCGTTTCGCCCTGCGAAACATCTCCCTTGCGGGCCACTGGAACCTCCAGCGAAACCTCCTCAGCCCCATCCAGTATGAAGTCAAATTCCTCAGGCCACGTCCGCTTCATGTAATCGCTCCTCCAAGCTATACCGAGGGTTGCCGACGACTGTATCGTCGTCTGCCGAGACAATATGCAAACATTATCCCCTTCTGAAAAGCATCAAACCGCCTACGGCCGCACTATTTCGTGAGGTTGCGCTTGGCGCCGACAAATGTCTTACCAAGCCGCCACAGGGAAAGCGTCGATCGGGATCTTCAGGTACCTCACACCGTTCGCCTCCTTTGGCGGCAGCTCTCCTGCCATCAGATTGACCTGCAGGGCATGCAGCATCAGTTTTGGAAACGGCAACGTTTTGTCACGGCTGATGCGGGACTGGATAAACTCGTCACGCCCTGACCGGAGGTGGATGTTCTGCGCCTTCTGTTGCGCGACGGTGCTCTCCCAGAGCGCTTCCCGCCCGCCATGACGATAATCGTGGCCGGTGAACAGCCGGGTGTCGTCGGGCAAGTTCAGGATTGCCTCGATCGACGACCACAGATCTTCAGCGCTGCCTCCGGGAAAATCGGCGCGGGCCGAACCGCTGTCGGGCATGAACAGCGTGTCGTGGATGAAGGTCGCATCACCGACCAGATACGTGATCGATGCCAGTGTGTGGCCGGGCGAATGCATGACGCGGCCCTCGATCTCACCGATCATGAACCGGTCGCCATCCGAAAACAGCCGGTCCCACTGGGATCCGTCGGTTGGCATCGCCGGCGCATTGTAGATGTCCTTCCATAGCGCCTGGACCTTGACCACGTCGGCGCCGATCGCGGTCGGCGCGCCGGTCTTCGACTTGAGGTATGCTGCTGCGGTGAGATGGTCTGCATGGGGATGCGTGTCGAGGATCCACGCGACGTCCAGTCCCTGCATCTGGATATGTGAAAGGAGCGCATCGGCGTGACGCGTGGCGGTGCTTCCGGATTTCTCGTCGTAGTCGAGAACCGGATCGATGATGGCGCATTTCTTCGTGGCCTTGCAGCTTACGACATACTGGATGCTGCCGCTACGCGCGTCGTAAAAACCAGCGACTTCGGGTTGGGCACTCATGGTGTAAAATCCGGCTTGTCAAACGCCTACACTGGCGCGGCTCTATGATGGTCTGGCCACAGGATGTCCACGAGGCAGGTCTGATCGCAGCAACGCTGTGACAGGGGCAAGACGAGGACATCAAGCGTCACGGCGGCCCCTCCTAAGTCAACCTCTCACGAACGTCAACTCGGAGCCCTTTGCAGCAATCTTGCTTACCAAGCGATAGGGCCAACCCGATAAGCCGCGCCCTTGGATCGAGACCAGCCGAGCAGTTGTTCGCGCGTGGCAACGCGCTTGATTTTGCCCGTCGCAGCCATAGATCCACATCGTTGGCCGGCAAACAAACTGGTTGTGCCTGTGGCGCATGTCTCGGCGACCCTGAATGCGGCTGATGTGTGGTTCCGTTTGGCAACAGCGAGTACTTCCCCGGGGAGTACGGTTGCCTCGAGATCACGCGGGATCGGCAACCGACAGGATGAGCATATGCACAATCTTATCAGACATCTCAGCTTGCACTTAATCACATGCCTTTTCGCGATCGGCGTCGTATCGCAGGCCCTCGCCGCTCCCGATGTCGTCAAAGTCGGGCCGGATCATTACCGGGGGACATGGCTGGAAATCGGGAGGACCCCGATGTTCCTGACCGACGGCTGTGTTGCCGGTTATTCCACCTACCGCAAGGGCAAAACGCCTGACACGGTCATGGTCGAAGACGGTTGTCGTGTCGATACTCCAAACGGTCGCCTCAAGACGATCAATGGGACCGGGAAGATCCAGGATTACGGAACGACGAACGCAACGATGCGCGTCCGCTATCCACTGCTCATCACCTTCACCTACCGCGTGCTCTACAAATCGCCGGATAAATCCTGGTTCATCAGCGCCAACCCGTCGATGTCGGACCTGTGGATCTATTCGCGAACCGTACCATCGAAATCCAAGCTCAACCGCATGGTGCGCAAGGCGAGCGAACTTGGCTACGACGTAAAGAAGCTGGAATTTCCGCCAGCCCGCTAGACCGATCGCAAAGCGTCCGAACGGTTTGGCGTCCACGCGACAGGGCAGCCGTTCGGAACGCGAGCTTCTTTGCGGCTTCGAGCCTTGGTTTTATAAAGCTCGGCCCCTACCCTGCGACCAGCTTGAGAGACCGGATGGAGTTATGGGATCGAGCGTGCGGGCTTCGTCACGCATATTGTTTTCGGCCAATATTTCAATAATCCTTGAAGTCTTGAATAATTGTTGGTCTATAGCCTTTACAGGGCTTTGAAGGCCGGGCAAGCGCCCGCGCCTGGTCACTATTGGACAAGGAATGAACTGGTGAACGAGCGACAGGTCCTTGATGCGTTCGGCGCACTGTCACAGCAGACCCGACTGCAGGTCATTCGCAAGCTCGTCGTCGCCGGCCCGGGCGGACTGGCGGCGGGTATGATTGCCGAAGCTGTGAACGTGTCGCCTTCCAACATTTCCTTTCATCTCAAAGAACTGGAACATGCGGGCCTGATCAGCGCTCAGCGGGAGTCACGCTCCATCGTCTACAGCGCGAATTTCGAGACCCTCAACGGCCTCGCCCATTTCCTGATGGAGAACTGTTGTTCGGGCCAATCTGACGTCGGTTGCGGGCCTACAGAACTCGCCGGGTGTGGGTCATAGGAGCCCCAAATGCGAACGTTTCAATCTCATCCGACGGAGTATCCAAATGGCTGATCTGCCAGCCGCCTCGCTTGATCTCATTTCCCAGCCCGACCTTGAGGCACTTCGACCACCCTATTCGCAGCACAAGCCGCGGATCCTGATCCTCTATGGATCGCTGCGGAAGATTTCGTTCAGCCGTCTTTTGGCGGAAGAGGCAGCACGGCTCCTCGAGCACCTTGGATGCGAGGTGAAGATCTTCAATCCCGAAGGTCTGCCCCTTCCAGATGGCGCACCGGATACGGATCCGAAGGTTCAGGAATTGCGCGCGCTTTCTCTCTGGTCGGAAGGCCATGTCTGGGTCAGCCCGGAGCGGCACGGTGCGATGACCGGCATTATCAAAGCGCAGATCGACTGGATCCCCCTCACGACCGGTTCGGTGCGACCGACGCAGGGCAAGACGCTCGCCGTCATGCAGGTCTCCGGTGGCTCGCAATCCTTCAACGCGGTCAATCAGTTGCGCATTCTCGGTCGCTGGATGCGGATGATCACCATTCCGAACCAGTCGTCGGTTGCCAAGGTATGGCAGGAGTTCGACACGGATGGCCGCATGAAACCCTCGGCCTACTACGATCGCGTCGTCGATGTCTGCGAGGAATTGGTCAAATTCACACTGCTGACCCGCGATGCGTCCGACTACCTGACAGACCGCTATAGCGAGAGGAAGGAAGAGGCCGC
The DNA here is from genome assembly GCF_050500175.1 of Neorhizobium sp. DAR64872/K0K18. NCBI lineage: Bacteria > Pseudomonadati > Pseudomonadota > Alphaproteobacteria > Hyphomicrobiales > Rhizobiaceae > Neorhizobium > Neorhizobium sp. DAR64872/K0K18. The sequence goes on along the minus strand of NZ_CP191445.1, from coordinate 304,815 downwards.
AAAGCTCGAACAGCGCGTGGATCTGAAGTCGATATGAGCGAGCGGCCGCCGATCGGCACTATCCTTGCCCTGGGCCTCACCCAGATCATCGGCTATGGAACTCTCTATTACAGCTTCAGCATTCTTGCACCCGATATGGCGCGAGACCTGAACTGGTCGACGGAGTGGATATTTGCCGCACTTTCGGCGGCACTTCTTCTGGGCGGCTTGACCGCTCCCTGGCTCGGCCGGGCCATTGATCATTTTGGCGCAGGACGGGTGATGACGGCCGGATCCGCGATTGCCGCGGCAGCGCTGGTCGCTTGTGCCTATGCGCCGGGCAAGAGCGGCTTCGTCGCCGCTTTGATCGTGATCGAGATCGCCGCCAATCTCGTACAATATGGCGCGGCCTTTGCGCTGCTGGTGCAGGCAAGCCCCCGCACCGCCCAGCGCAGCATCACCTATCTGACCCTCATCGCCGGCTTCGCCTCGACGATCTTCTGGCCCATCACAACGGCTCTGCACGCCCATCTGTCCTGGCAGAATGTCTACCTGGTGTTTGCCGGGCTCAATCTGCTCGTCTGCCTGCCTCTGCACGCCTGGCTGTCCTACGGCCTTGCCCAGGGGAAGTCGCAGAAACAGAACGGCACGGCGCAAGTCGTCGAAGGGTGCCTCAGCCCGGACGTCCGGCAGTTCGGGTTCAAGCTGATGGTGGTGGGGTTCTCTTTGCAATCTCTCGTCAGTGCGGCGATCCTGGTGCATATGGTGCCGCTGCTGTCGGGTCTTGGCCTTGGGGCCACGGCCGCCATTGTCGGCACGCTGTTTGGTCCGTCACAAGTGCTGAGCCGGTTTGCCAATATGGTGCTCGGCGGCAATCTGCCGCCGCTGGCTTTGGCAACGATTGCCGCCACGTTGATCCCCGGGGGTGTATTGATCCTCACCCTCACCGCTCCGTCGGTGACAGGCGCCATGGCGTTTGCCGTTGTCTTCGGTTTGGGCAACGGTCTTTTCAGCATCGTCACCGGCACCCTGCCGCTGATGCTGTTTGGCAGCGCTGGCTACGGCAGGCTGCAGGGCAAGGTCATGGCCGCACGATTGATCCTGTCCGCGACCGCACCGTTTGCGCTGGCGTTTGCCATGGCCCATATCGGCACGCTGTGGTCACTGACCATCACAACAGCGCTCGGGGCCTGTGCGATTGTCGCCTTCGTCGGGATTGCGCGACTGGAGCGCCGCCACAAGTCTGGCGATCATCTCGCGAGCCGTCCGGCCTGAACCAGTACGCTGGGATCCGTGCGTCCTTGGGTGCCCGCTGGGAGCGCTACACGGCCGGGCTTCCTGCCGATTTGGCAAAATATCTGCGGCCCATCCACAGTGCCATCTGTACCAAAAGGATCAGCACAGGAACCTCGACGAGCGGGCCGATGACGGCCGCAAATGCGACCGGGGACGCCAGGCCGAACGCGGCAATGGCAACCGCGATGGCCAGCTCGAAGTTGTTGCCGGCCGCAGTAAAGGCAACCGCTGTCGTGCGCGGATAATCTGTCCCCACCGACCTCGCCATCCAGAAACTGACAAGAAACATGATGAGAAAGTAGATCGTCAGCGGAATGGCGATCATCACCACATCGCCCGGCAGGCGGACCACGTCTCCGCCCTTCAGGCTGAACATGGCGACGATCGTGAACAGAAGGGCGGCCAGGGTCATAGGGCTGATCTTCGGGAGGAAGACATTTTCGTACCAGTCCCTGCCCTTGCTCGCGGTCAGCAAGCGGCGCGACAGATATCCCGCAAGAAACGGAATACCGAGATAGATCAACACCGCTTCCGCAATCGTCCAGAACGAGACGTCAATCACACTGCCTTCAAGACCAAACAGCGGAGGCAGGACGGACAGGAAAAACCACGCATAGACGCTGAAAAACAGGATCTGGAAAATCGAATTGAAGGCAACGAGACCCGCGACATACTGGTTGTCGCCCCGGGCAAGCTGGTTCCAGACGAGAACCATGGCAATGCAGCGTGCGAGACCAATCAGGATGAGGCCGGTCATGTATTCCGGATAGTCCCGCAGGAAGATCACCGCCAGCGCGAACATCAGCACCGGACCGATAATCCAGTTCTGCAGGAGAGAAATCGCCAGAACCCGCTTGTCGGCAAACACCTGAGGGAGTTCCTCAAAGCGCACTTTCGCCAGAGGCGGATACATCATCAGGATGAGGCCGATTGCAATCGGAATATTGGTGGTGCCGACGGACAGGCTGTCGAGCGCTGCGGGCAGGCCGGTAATGACAGTTCCGAGCAGCACACCCAGTGCCATGGCGGCAAAAATCCAGACGGTCAGATAGCGGTCGAGGAACGACAGACGCAGTGTTGGTTCTTCGGGACGCATTTGCGACCTCCTTGGCAGATAGACATCGTCCGCAGCCTTGCCATGAAGACTGGGGCCGCACGGGTTCGGCTTAAATGGCGTGCGTCAGACGACGCGACGACCGGCCTGATCGACGACGACTTCGCCATCTTCCTTGGCAAACGCAGCCTGCTGGCCAGCTGGAAGAATATCCAACACCGCTTCCGATGGTCGGCACAGCCTGACACCGGCAGGCGTGACGACGATTGGACGGTTGATCAGGATGGGATGGTCCATCATGGCATCGACCAGTTGCTCATCGGACAAGGAAGGGTCGCCCAAACCGAGTTCGGAAAATGGCGTTCCCTTTTCGCGAAGAAGATCGCGCACTGAAATTCCCATCCGGTCGATCAACTGCTTAAGCAGCGCGCGCGCTGGCGGGGTTTTGAGATACTCGACCACATGGGGTTCGATGCCGGCGTTGCGGATCATCGCAAGCGTGTTGCGCGAGGTCCCGCAGTCCGGGTTGTGGTAGATGACGATATCGATAGGGTTAGTCATGCGACGTCAGGCCTTTTGTTTGTCGATCCTTCGAGCTGACCGATTTCCTGAAGCCTGGCGGTCAAGCTTATCCTTTCGAGGCTTTGCAAAGGCAGCGCGGCGAAAGCCGCAATACGCAGCTTCATGTAGCGTAGCGCTGTGGTGAAGGCGATGCGCTTTTCCGCGTCGGTCCCCTCCACCGCAGCAGGATCCTCGATACCCCAATGGGCGGTCATCGGTTTTCCCGGCCAGACCGGGCAGGATTCGCCAGCAGCGTTGTCGCAGACCGTAAAGATAAAATCTAATTGCGGAGCCTCGGCACCCGCAAACTCGTCCCAACTTTTTGACCGAAGTCCCTCCGTGGGAAACTTGTGGCCAACAAGCACATCGAGCGCCATTGGGTTGACGTTGCCTTTAGGCTGGCTTCCCGCCGAGTAGGCATTGAATTTCCCAGCGCCAATTTTTCGCAAAACACTTTCCGCGAGGATCGATCTCGCAGAGTTGCCGGTGCACAGAAACAGGACGTTGAATGTCTTGTCGGTCATGAGAGCGCCTTTTCCGGAGGGCAGCACGGGGTGAGTTCCGTAATCAGCGGCGCGCAGAGCTCTGCGTTTCCGCCACAGCAGTCCTTGAGAAGGAAGAGTACCAGTTCCCGTAACGTCTCCATCTCCACACGGTAGGTAACGACGCGGCTTTGGCGCTGCGAAGAAACAAGACCCGCGCGTGACAAGATGTTGAGATGCGCAGACATCGTGTTTTGCGGCACCGCGAGCGCGCGCGCTATGTCACCTGCGGGCAGTCCATCCGGTTCATGCCTGACAAGCAGGCGAAAAGCTTCGAGCCGGGTTGGCTGAGCAAGCGCCGCAAGGGCGAGAATAGCGACTTCTGATTCCATATATCCAGAATACTGGATTTATGGAATCAGTCAAGATGCGCGTTCCGGGTCGTCTTCTCACGATCGACGGCAGGTACTCCTGTTCAGAACCAGGAGGTCAGTGCGATTTCCGCCGGCCAGCGCTTGCGTAGATCAACGCTGCCACCACAACCAGCAATCCCTGGAAGAGATACTGGTAGGTCTGGGTCAGCCCCAGGAATGTCACCGCGTTCAGCACTTCGGTCAGAAGCACGGCTCCGAGAAGGGTTCCGATGAAGGTTCCCCGCCCGCCCGAAAGGCTCGTTCCGCCCAGAACGACTGCGGTGATGCTGGCCAGCGTGTAGTTCACGCCCTGGCGCGGGTCACCGACACCGATCTGCGTCATCAGCATGATGGCACCGACAGCGGTCAGCAGCGAACAGGCGATATAGCCGCCGATGAAGGTGAGTTCGACAGGAATGCCGGCCCGGCGCGCAGATTGTTCGTCGGATCCGACCGCCCGCAAACGCCAGCCTGCACGTGTCCGGCGCAACAGCGTTTCGGCGCCGACCGCTGCAACAACCAGTACCAGAAAGGCGACCGGGAAAGGACCCAATTGCCAGTTGACCCAGTCGGTGACCGTCGCGCTGATATAGCCATCCGGATTGTCGCGCAGCAGGAAGCTGCAGCCCTGGATGGCGATATACATCGCAAGCGTCGCGGCAATCGGGGTGAAATTCGCAAAGCGGATCAGCACTCCGTTGATAGCCCCGGTCACCAAGGCGGCGGCAAACATCAGGAGGAAGCCGACCGCCATCATCGCAGTGGAATTGTCGTCGGTAATGAAGAATGACGCGACCACGACCAGAAATCCGGCGAGAGGACCGACCGAAAGATCGATCCCGCCCATCAGCAGCGCCACTGTCTGGCCCATCGCAATAAAGCCGAGTGCGGTCGCCAAAAGCAGGATGTTGTAGATGTTGTAGACCGAGAAGAAGTTCTCGTTCTGGCCATAGACATAGAGCCCAAGGAGCACGGTCACGATGGCAAGCGGGACCGCCGGAGCATTGTCCGACCGCAGCAGGTCGCGCCATCGGCTGCCGGTACTCGGCTGTGCCACCGTCGAACTGCTGTCGCCATGCGTCTGCGCTCCAACGGCCGCAGCGACTATTCGTTCTTCGGTGACGTCGTCACCTTCGAGGATCTCGACCACATGCCCGCGCGACAGCACGACGACCTTGTCGCACAGCCCTTCGAGCTCCACGGCATCGGAGGAGTTCACCACAACCGGCGTCCCTGCCTCCGAGACTTCGCGCAGAATTCGGTAGATTTCAAACCGGGCTCCGACATCCACCCCTTGCGTCGGTTCGTCCGCAATGATCAGTCCCGGCTCGGACAAAAGTGCGCGGGCCATGACCACTTTTTGCTGGTTGCCGCCCGACAGCGCAAAAATCGGCGCTTCGATCCCGGGCGTCTTGACCGCCAGCTCACGGAAGATCGCGCCGACCTGCGCCAGTTCCTTCTTGCGGCTCATCACGCCACCGACCGCGAACTTCTCAAGCGCGGAATAGGTTGCGTTTTCCCGAACGGTCAAACTACCGGCGACACCTTCGACGTGGCGATCCGACGGCATGAAGGCCGCCTCATGGAGGAGTTCCGGTTGGGCGAGTGCGCGCCCGCGTAAGACGATCTGCCCCTCGGCACGCCTCAGCCCTGCAAGAACCCGCATCAGTTCCGGCTGACCGTTGCCGGCGACACCGGCGATCCCAACGATCTGCCCGCGCGGCACGTCGAAGCTGATGTTCTTCAGGTCCCTGTTGGTGATGCCCACCACGGACAGACCGGTCTCCGTATCGGCCGTTGACGCTTTCGGCGGGAATGCCGATTCCAGAGTACGCCCGACGATCAGCCCGACCAGATCGGAATCGCTGATCTCGCCGATGACGGCGGAGCCGCGCACGCGACCATCCCGAAGCACGGTGACCCGATCGGCGATCTGGCGAAGTTCGGCCAGGCGATGGGTGATGTAGATGACCGATGTGCCAGCGGCCGCAACCTCTCGGATGCGGGCAAACAGCATGTCGGTCGAATCCTGGTCGAGCGAGGCAGTGGGTTCGTCCAGGATCAGCACCTTCGGCTCAAGCGCCAGCGCCTTGGCGATCTCCAGCAAATGCTTCTGCGCAACCGTCAGACCGTCGGCGCGCATGCCAAGCGGGAGATGCAGGCCGACCTTGGCAAGCACGCGCCGGCCCACATCGTCGGGCTTTGCGCCCGCAAACACCGAGGCTGGCAAGGCCACGCGCAGGTTTTCCAGGATCGACAGATCGTCCAGAATGGCAGGATGCTGGAAGCAGATGCCAATCCCGTGGGACTTGGCGATTTCCGGGGTCATTTGCTGTACGGCGCGGCCTTCGAAGTGAATCTCTCCCTCGGTCGGCTGCAGCGTTCCGGAAATGATGTTCATCAGGGTCGATTTGCCGGCGCCGTTCTCGCCGAGAAGGGCATGCACTTCGCCGGCCCGGAATTCCACACTGACATCGGCCAGTGCCGCGACAACCGAGAAATATTTCGAGATGCCCGAAAGGCGGATCACCACATCCCGAGCGTCCAGCGCCACGTCTTGACTGTTTCGTGCCAACATTATTTGCAATCCGTCCTGGTGACAGAGCCCCGGAAGGTAAACCCTCCGGGGTCAGCGATGCGTGAGTTTCAGTTACTGGCCGACGGCCTTTGCCTGGTCTTCCGGCTTCAGCGCCGAGGACATGTAGATGGCGCCCGGCAGATCCTTGCGGCACTGAACGGCATTGGGCTTGCCCGATACGGAATCCTCGTAGGCAGGCGCCTCGAAGATCTGCTCCTTCGGCTTTTCGCCGCCGGTTGCAAGCGCGACGGCCCACTGCACGGCCAACCGGACATTGTCGTTACCGGTGGCGACGGTGAACAGCTTGAAGTCCGGGTTGCTGGCGTGGTTGTCCTGCCAGAAGCAGCCGAGCGAGTTGCCGTCTGACGTAGCCAGTGCCGGGATCGATTTGCCCTGCTTGGTGAAGGCCGGCAGAGCACCGACCAGCGACGGGCCGAAGTCGGAGACGATGACGTCGATCTTGGCGTTCTTGGCGATTTCGGCGGTCAGCACCTTTTGCGTCAGCGCCGGATCCCAGTTCGTGACGGCGAAAGGCGCCTGATTGACGAAGACATACTCAGGCCCGAGCACGCTCTTCAGCCCTTTCAGCTCATCCAGACCCTGGCTGTTGCCGGCAGGACCGCTGAGGAACAGGACATTGCCGCCCTTTGGAAGCACACCCTTGATCCATTTGCCCCAGGTGACGCCGTCGTTTTCGAAGGACGAGCCGATGAACTTCGAATAATTCATGCCTTCCTTGCCGCCAACAGCGACGCGGTAGGGCACAATGATCTTTCCGGCCTTGAAGACGCTGGTGATGGCCGGCAGCATGGCCGGGCCGGCGTCGCCAAAGACGACCAGCGCATCGACGCCCTTGGCGGCCATACCCTTGATGTCGGAGATTGCCTTCTGGGTGTCGCCCTGGCCGTCGGCATACTCATACTTGGTGATACTGGGGCACAGTTCGACGGTCTGCTTGCCGGATGCCGTCGTCACCTGGCGCCAGCTGTTGCCGCCGTAGCCGTCGAGAAGGGCGAGCGTCGCCTTCTTGGGCCCGCACCAGGACGGTGTCTCCGCCTTTGCCAGACCCGCACCTCCCAATGCGATGACCGCAGTCGCAACCGAGACTGCCAGGCCCTTCTTCAAATTTGCGTAGTTCATGTCTGCTCCTCCACTTGTTATTGTTAGGTTGTTTTTCTGACTTTCCCGCTCCACCGGAGCGAGTAGACGCCGATGCCGAAACCGAGGGCCAAAGCCTGGATGATGGTTTGTGCTGAATAGGGCACACCGACCGACAGCGCGAACTGGCTCAGCTGGTTGAGGAAGAAGGCCGCCAGCACCGTCGAGATGGGAAATCCGCGCCCGCCGAGCAGCGACGTGCCTCCCAGCACGACGACGGCAACCGACGGCAGCAGCAGGCTATCGCCTTGGAAGGCCGTGGGTTCGCGGGTGATGCCGGCAATCAGGACGCCGGCCAGGCAATAGAACAGCTGGGCATAGACATAGGCCATCATCTGATAGGAGCGCACGCGCAGGCCTGCGGCCTCTCCGGCAGCAGGGCTTGCGCCGATCGCCTCGAACCGCCGGCCGCCCACGGTCTTTTTCAGCATGAAAGAGACCAGCGCGGTCGCGCCGAGGGCGAAGAAGACGGCATTGGGCAGGCCGAAGGTCTCGCCGCCGGCAATATTTGCAAGCAGGTCCGTCGTGACCGACGGCACCCCGCCCGACATGGCAAAGACGGTCGCATAAAGCAGTGCGTTGGTGCCAATCGTCGCAATGATCGAGTTCAGGCGGAAGATGCTGACGAGCGCGCCATTGAGAAAGCCGATCGTCAGATTGAAGGCCAGCGCCAGCAGCACCGCCTGATACAGCAATCCGTCATTTTGCTGCGGGTAATGGGTCGAGACCACGACGGCGAGAGAGACGGCACCGGGAAGCGAGAGGTCAAAGCCGCCCTGCTGAACCACCATCAACTGGCCGAGGCCGACAATGGCAATGATCGCCGCAAACGGAAGACTGCCTGACAGGGCACCCCAGGATACGCTTGAGGGCGCAAAGACTAGGCAGGCGATCAAAAGGACCATGGTTGAGAAGACCACGGTCACGAAACTCCGCGTCAGCTTCATCCGGCCTGGGGCATAGCTGTCCGCCCGTGTGGGGATTGTTGAGACTGCACTCACCGGTCGGCTCCTTTTGATGATCGCACCTCACCCGAGGCGATGGCCGGGCGGCGCAAGCCGATCTCTTCGGCGGCGCCGGACGCCGCCTTGAAGTCTGCAAAGAGACACGTCGGTTTGTCAGCAAAATCAGGCATCGCGTCCTCCTCCCAGAGCCGGTTATGGTTCATACCTGGAGGAAGCAATCTGCTGGACAGATCCTTAGCATCGTCGGCCTCAGCCTCAAGCTTCGGCAAGCCTGTAGCTGGCTCCGAACCGCTGCGCGGTCAGAACTTCACAAGGCACGATGATTTGCGGATTGCCCAAATTCTTGCTCCTCCAAGAATTTGTCACTCTGACCGGTCAGCATCTCTTGCTAAAACAAGTACGCAATCCGGCGCTTCAAATACGTCAGGAAATTCTCTCCTCCGAACTCCTTCCGATCAACTGTATGTATTTTGAAGACTACGAAAACCCTGAAAATATCCGCTTTGGATAAGTGTATTCGAGACGGGAAACATATCAGTGCACCCTCAGCCCGCCGGGATGCTGGCCGCATAGGTTTCGATCAGCAAAGCGGCGTTTTCTGGTTTCGCCTCAAGCGTGTTCGCCTCGATCTCATAGGCCAGATCTACGACCCGCTGATTGATCGGGGCCGTCCGGCCATGCGCTTTCAGCGTGTCGATGACCCAGCCGTTGACCTCCTGGATCTCGGCCCGCCGGCCCTTCCGCCAGTCCTGCAGTGAGGTCGTGAGCGTATCGGCTTGCGAGAAGACGGTGAGCACCTCCTCGAAGATCTGATCGACGTAGCGTTCCGGATGGTTGGTGGTGACCGGTGGCATGCCGATGATCGGGACAATCTTTGCGCCATCGGCAATCGCCGCCTGCATGGCCTCATATCCGGCAGCTCGCATCACCTCTAGCATTCCCGGGCTGCGGGCTGCATCGCCGAGCGGCAGGTTGACGATGGCAGACGGAATAAGTTCGGCGGCGTTGACGACGAGCTTCATCCATTTGGCGGAGCGGATATCATCCGTCACCTCGACGGTCCCGGTGCAGCGCAGCAGGTCGGCCACCGACTCCACCCTCTCCTGGGTCTGCGGGTCTAGGGCGCCGAGCGCAAACCAGGAGGTATCGTGGTCGTTCTGCCGGTTGGTGACGCCGGGTACGAACATGTTGGAAGCGATTTCGATGACGGCGCCGATAGTCCGCTGCCGCCCGACGATGGCCGCAATGTCCTCGTGGGTCATGCCGTTTTGGAGGCCGATGACCAAGCCGTCCTTGGCCAGCACCGGCTCGATCAGTTGGGTCGCCCATTTCGTGTCGTAGGCTTTGACCACCAGGAAGACGAGATCAAACGGCTCCTTGATCTCCGCGACTTCGCAGAGATGCAAGGCCTTGACCCTGGCGTTGATCGTCCGGGTCGGCAGATTGACGGTGATCCCATTTTCCCGGATCGCGTTCACATGGTCGGGCCATTGCTCGATGAAGGTCACGTCATGACCGGCGAGAACGAAGTCCGCTCCGATCGATGCGCCCTGTGCGCCGGTTCCGAGAAAAGCAATTCTCGGCGTCTTGCTGGAATGGGAAGTCATGCGATGGTCTCCTAGAAAGGCATGAAGGCGGGGCCGCGCCGCGCTTATCGCGCGGTCAGGCGACACGTGTGGTCAGCAGATATAATCGACCTGATGGCGGGCGATCCGGATGCCCTCGAGCTCGGCCCGCACCTTCGCGTGCGCCGGATGGTCCGCGTAAAGCTTGAGAGCGGCTTCGTCGTCGAACTCGGAGTAGAGAACTACGTCGCAGGCATAGGAGATGCGGCTGATGTCCAACCCCACCTCAATTGTACTCAAACCGGGGATCTGTCCTTTGAGGCCTTCGAATTTGGTCTTGATCAGACGCGCAGAGACGAGTTTTTCCTCGGGCGTCTCGCCGCGCACGTTCCACATGACGATGTGCCTGATCATGGCTTGTCTTTTCGCTCGGATGAGCCGTCGTCCACGACGTGGGCGGCGCCCAGTTCACGAAGCCAATCCGATATCACCTGCCAGTAATCACTAAGCCACTTGCTCATCGCTACCTCCTCCCAAGGGCCGTTCATTATAAGACGTTATTCTGGTCGCTGGCCCTCGTAAGCCCCGGCCAAAAGCTGGCGCAAACCATCCTTTTCCAGCACTCGCGGGTTCCAATAGGCATTGGCCATAGCCTGCTCGACGGCAGGATCGATGCCGTCGTCCGGCATTCCCATAGTTTTAAGAGCCATCGAAGCCCCCAGTCCTTGAGCCAGATCAAACAGCCCCGTTGCCGAATCCTTTGCACCGAGCGCCTGCGCAATACGCGCCATGGCTTCCGGCGCGGCCGGTGCGTTATAAGCGACCGCATGCGGCAGAAGTGCCGTATGCATGGGGGCGTGCGGCAGGTTGAACATGCCGCCGAGCGTGTGGCAAAGCTTGTGGTGCAACGCCATGCCGACGGATCCAAGGCACACGCCACAGAGCCAGGCCCCATAGAGCGCGTCCGCCCTGGCATCCGGATCATCCGGGCGACGGGCAATGATGGGGAGCGCGCGGGCAATCGCGGCAATCCCCTGCTCCGCCATCAGCGAAACAATCGGGTTGGCCTCGCGGGCATAAAGCGCTTCCACCGCATGCGCCACGGCATTGATGCCGCTTGTCACCGACATGGCAACCGGCAGGGTGAGAGTGAGGTCGACGTCGTAGACGATGACCTCGGGAAGGATGCGCGGGTCGGATTTCGTCACCTTACGGCCATTCTCCGTCTCACCCAGAATGGGAGTCGCTTCAGACCCGGCATAGGTCGTCGGCACGACGATCTGCGGAAGGTCGGTGCGAAAGGCGATCGCTTTACCAAGCCCAGTCGTGGACCCGCCGCCGATCGACAGAACCGCATTGGCCCCGAGCCGCTCGACCTCACGCAAAGCATCGGCCGTCACGTCGACCGGCGTATGCATCTGCGCCTTGGAATACAGCCCGGCAAAGCGCGAGCCCAGAACCTCTGCAATCCCCTGCGCCTGGTCTGCCTGTTCGGGCGTTGAAAGCACCAGCACCCGATCGGCCGACAATCGCTCGGCCTCTTCCGCCAGGCGAGAGATCGTTCCACGCCCGAAAATCACGCGGGCCGGATTTCCATTATAGATGAAATTGTCCAAGCCTGGCTCCTATCTTGACTGGTCAGGTCGCACGAGGATGAAATCGAACTCCGAACGCCACAGCGTGTCGCCGTCTTCAAGGCGGTCGAACGGTGCGACGAGGGTCGATTTGACGCCAAACACCGCGTCGGATTCGAGATACGCATCACCACCGACAAACGTATGCGTCACCAGCTTCTGATAGCCTTCGGCTCGCACCATGTAGTGCATGTGAGCCGGGCGATATGGGTGCCGTCCCAGATGCGCGAGCATCTCTCCCACAGGACCGTCGTCGGGAATGGGGTAGGACACCGGCTTGATGCCGATGAAGCTGTAATGTCCGTCGGCCTCCGTGACGAATACGCCGCGATTGTTCCATTTCGGCTGAATGTCGGGCTGCTGGACGTCATAGTAGCCGTCGGCATTGTCGGACCACACGTCGATCCGCGCCCCCTCGATCGGCTTGCCCTCGAGATCGAGCACACGGCCGAGGAACAGGCAGCTCTCGCCCTTCCCGTCCAGACAGATCTGCGCGCCCATCTCCCTCACCGGGGCGCCTTCGACATGGAACGGCCCAAACACGGTGTTTTCCGTTGCACCCTCGGGCCGACGGTTGTTGATCGCATCCACCAGCATCGACAGACCGAGCGTATCGGACAGAAGAATGAACTCCTGCCGCTCCTGCGTGCAGATCTGGCCGGTGCGGGTGAGAAACCCGATCGCCGTCTCCCACTCATCCTGCGTCAGTTGGACCTCCCGGGCAAAGTCATGCAGATGCTTCACAAGGCTCGCCATCACTTGCGCAAGACGCGGATCAACGTCAGAGCCCATGCGCGCATTGACGGTGTCGACCGAGTTCGTCTCCGTAAAGTAACCGATGTCCGCCATGGCCTGTCGATCTCCTTGCTGGTCGCGTGGTCCTGTCATCACGGAATGATCCGGTCGGCGCGCAGGCGATCGAAGGCGTCCGTGAAGGATTCCGTCGTGTCCTGGTAGGCAAGGAAACCGGCCTTGCGGCTGCGGGCCATGTCGTTGAACGTCTCCACCTGCCGGCCAAGGTCGGCGTCCGTGTGCCAGAAAGAGGCGACGCGCGAGAGCGCATTTTCCTTGAGGCCGTGCTTCTTCACGAGCGCATCCCAGATGGGCGCGGCATCGGCCATCTTCGTCTCGAGCGGCTGAGGAGAGCCCGGATAGTCCGCAGCTTCGATGCCGAAATAGGCAGCGATGCGCGGCCAGAGCCACTTCCAGCGGAAGACATCGCCATTGACCACGTTGAACGCCGTGTTGGCTGCGGCCGGCGTCGTCGACGCCCAGGCCAGTTGATTGGCGAGGATGCGCGCATCGGTGACGTCGGTTGCCGCCTGCCATTGCTCGGAGGATCCCGGAAACACGAAGGGCATGCCGGTTTCCTTGCAGATGGAGGCATAGACGCCGAGCGTGGCCGCCATGTTCATCGCATTACCGACCGCATAGCCGATCAGCGTGTGCGGCCGATGCACCGACCAGGTGAACCCTTCGCGGGCTGCCGCCGCAAAGACCTCGTCTTCCTGCACATAGTAGAAGTTCTGGTTGGGAAGGCGCTCCTGCTCTTCGCGGAACGGCGTCTGCGGCGCGACTTTCGCATAGTTCTCGAAAGGCCCAAGATAATGCTTGGTGCCGGTAACGAGGGCGACATGGTTCACACCTCGGCCACGCAGGGCATCGAGAACGTTGCGGACCATCGCACCATTCACCTTGCAGTTCTCGTCTTCCGTCTCCTGCCGCGACCAGGCGGTGATGAAGACATGGGTAGGCCGGATACCCTCGAGGGCGGCAGCGACGGAGGCAGCGTCGGTGAGGTCGCAGGACAGGGTCCGGACGGCGGCAATCGGGCTTTGCGACCGGGACAGACCGGAAATCTCCCAGCCGCCTTGGGCCAGCAGGTATTCGGCAAGATTGCTGCCGGCAATGCCGGTCGCACCGACAATGAGAGCGTGATGTGTCATGTTCTCATCCATTCAAAAGAGTGATCTTGATGCTCTTGGTCGCGTCCTTGCCAAAGTTGAAGGCTTGCACCGCATCGGTCAGAGCATAGTCATGGGTCTGGATCGGCGAGAGGTCGATGCCCGTTCGCTCCAGGAAGCGGATCGCGGCCGGCCAGACGCCGGGCGAGCCGATACAGCCCCGGACCGTCAGATTCTTCATCTGGATCTGGCCGATGACAACAGGGACTTTGCGGCCGATGTTGATGCCGACCATCGACATGCGCCCGTCTTCTTTTGCGTAGTCGAACGCCGCCGCAAGCGAGGCATCATGTCCGGAGGCTTCGACCACCAGATCAGCGCCATGACCACCGGTCATCTCTCGGATCCGATCTGCCGCGCCGCCATCGGATGGATCGATCGCAGCGTCTGCGCCGAGTTTCAGCGCCACATCGCGACGGGTTACGAGCGGATCAACGACGATGACGCGCGCACCCATGCCAATCGCAGCCGCTGCCGACACCAGGCCGATCGTTCCGCCGCCGGAGACGACGACCGTCTCGCTGGCATTGGTGCAGCCGGACCGCAGCACCGCATAGAAGCCGCAGGTAAACGGCTCGATCAGCGCCGCCTTCTTGTCGTCCACCGCGTCCGGCAGCTTATGCAGCCATTCCGGATTGACGGCGAAGAACTCCCGGTCGGCGCCGCTTATCGAAAAACCGAAATGATGAAGCCGCTCGGGCGTGCGCACCACGCATTCGCCGACCACACGGTCGCCCGCCTTGAAGCCCGTGACGTTGCGACCGACCTCGACGATCTCGCCGCTCCACTCGTGGCCGGGCGTCACCGGATAGGAGATCGGAATGATGTAGCGACCGGCCAGAAGTTCGTAATCCGAATGACAGATGCCGACGGCACGGGTTCGGACGAGGACCTCGTTTGCGGAAATCTCCGGCATGCCCAGATCGGCAATGACCGGCTTGTCCGGTGCTTCGAATACCAAGGCTTTCATGATGCTCCTCCCAAAGCCAATCTCAAAGTTGCTCCACTGCGCCCGAGCGGGCAGACAGGATGATCGCTTCGAGCAGCGCAATATTGTCGATCATTTCTTCGCCGCTAATCGGATAGGTCTCTCTGCCGCGGACAGCGCGCGCAAAAGCCCGCAGGTTGTCCCGGACCGGCTCGGCCGGTGACACTTCGCGGGTCGTGATCGGCTGGCCCTTCCAGCCCTCGGTGACGATCCACCCATCCGGCGATTCCACATGCGCTTTGTCCCGCACCTCGATCCAGCCGAGCGTGCCGAACACCGCAAAGCGCGAGATGAACGGCGTTGCAAGTGTGGCGGACACATAGGCCGACCCGCCGGACTTGAAGCGGATATGCGCACTCATGGTGTCGCCCTGCGGGATTTCCGACGCGAGGTTTTCGCAGATGACGCGGACATCCTTCGCCGGCCCCATCAGCTTGACGGAGAGGTCCGTCAGATGGATGCCGGTGGCAGTCATGCCGCCCGCCGGCGCCTGTTCGGCATCGAGCCGCCAGTTGGACGGATCGAGCCCCAGGAACTTGTCATGGCTGAAATTGGCTTCGATCTGCAGTAGGCGGCCAAGGCGGCCCGTGGCCGCGGCATCAAGGATCTCGGCAATCGGCGGTTCAAAGCGGCGCTCGTGTCCCATGCCAAGCACCAGACCGGCCTTCTCGCACAGCGCGACAGAGGCTTCGGCGTCCTTCCTGGTCATCGCAAGCGGCTTTTCGCAAAAGACATGCTTGCCGGCGGCAACCGCCTGCGCGATCTGGCTCTGGTGCAGCGAATGTGGCGTTGCCAAAATCACGGCCTCGACCTCGGGATCGGCAAGCGCCTCGCCGAGTTCGGAGGAGAAACGCATGCCCCGTTCCGCGGCAAAGCCCTGCTCTGCCGGGTTGGGGTCGACGCCATGCACGAAGTGCATTTCAGCACCTCCCGCATTGACCAGCGTCGCCATTTTCTTGCCCCACCAGCCAAGGCCGACAATGGCCGCCTGGACGGGTTTTCCCTCGTAGCCGCTCATCGGTTGTCCACCCGCTTGGCAAAGGGATGGATGTTTACCGACGCCCAGACGCCGGCAGCATTGAACGGATCTGCCTGGTTGAAGGCCACCACCTCGTCCTTCGTGTCGGCCTCGAGCAGGAACAGCGAGCCGATCATCGTCTCGTTGTCGTCGGCGAGAAGAGGACCGGAGATTACGGTCTTTGTCTTGGCAGATGCCAGATAGTCCTTATGGGCATCGTAATGGGCGAGGCGCTTGTCAACGGCGCCGGGATGGTCGAGGCAATGAACGATGTAATGCATGATAACCCTCTTGGATCAGGCTGTTTCAAGTGCTGCAGACCGCCCGCAAATCACCTTTGGTCGGACGGATCTGCGTGGCGGCCGCGCTTGTCACGGTCCGCGGCAAGCGCAGGGTGTCAGCCCTGCATGTTGACCAGAATCTTCATGTGTGACGCATTGGGATCGAGCAGAGCCTCGAAACCCTTCTCGACCACATCCTCCGGCGAGATCTGCGCGGTCACAATCTGCTCAACCGGAAAGATGCCGGCGCCGATCATCTGGGCTATGCGTGGCCAGATCGTCACCGGATAGCACCACGTCGCCTCCACTGTGATGTCCTTCAAGGCCCAGAGCATGGCGTCGATCGAGGCAGGTTTGACATGCAGGCCGACCTGGACGACCGTGCCTCGGCGCTTGACGGCCTTGACGCAGAGATTGAGAGAGGCTTCCGCGCCGACACATTCGAGCGCCACATCGACGCCGACGCCGTCTTCGGTATGCTGTCGGAAAAGGCTTTCCGTATCCGTTTCGCGCGGGTCGAAGACGATCGCCTCCGGGACCAGCTTCTGAGCCAGCGCGCGGCGGTTTGGATTGAGTTCGGAAACGAAGATCGTCGTCGCACCGGCTGCGCGGGTCGCCAGAAGGACCAGAGCTCCGATCGGCCCGACACCGGACACGAGGACCGTGCTTCCGGCCTCGACACCGCCGCGATCGACGCCATAGAGCGCGACCGCCGCCGGTTCGATCATGGCCGCCTGAACGTCGCTGACGCTGTCAGGGACCGGAAAGACGTTGTAGCTGTTGACGACAGCGCGCTCGCCCATGCCGCCCCAGTCCCAGGACAGGCCGACGCAGGCCATTTTCTCGCTGAGATGATATTGACCACGGCGCCCGTAATAGTCGTCGCGTGGGGAGATGAGTGGCTGCACCGACACGCGGGTTCCGGGCGAAACATGCGTTACGTTGCGCCCGACTTCAAGGACGCGCGCCGAGAATTCGTGGCCGAGAATCTGTGGCAGTGTTGCGCCCGAATAGACATGAGGCGTGCTCGGCGTCACGATCGGTCCGGCAATGTATTCATGCAGGTCGGTCCCGCAAATGCCACAGACCAGCGGCTCGATCAGCACCATGTCGTCCCCGAGCGGACCCGAAGGCGCCGGGACATCCTCCACCCGGATGTCTTTCTGTGTGTAGTAGCGAACGGCTTTCATCTGACTGTCCTTCCCGAAATAACTGCATCTGCCTGCGCTGCCAGCCGCGCCCCGCCAATCTCTGATGTCACGAGGCGACATGGCGGCAGTGGCCTCACCAACGCATTGCCGAGGTTTGCTAGCGGCGAATATCCAAATTTCTGAAATGATCGTCTTGCATGGCGGATCCTCCTCCGATCCTCGACATATCCTGCGAAACACACGGCACAGGGGAACGACGCTCGACAGCGCGCGCACCATGATCCTTGTTGTCAGCTAAGTTCCTCCCACGGAACGCTGAACGGTCCGACTTCAGGCTAGTAGATAACGGAACCTGTCACAGCCCCCCTTTTGTCCAGAATGGATATTTTGCAGAGAGCATTCGATAGGCTGTCGCCCTAGTGTTTTGGAGGGAGGAAATGTCTGGTCCGCGCAGATCGATGCGCGCGCTGGGCGTATGGATCCCCAGGCGATGGCCAGATCGGTGGTCCGTCACAGCCTGTTGTCGATTGGGACGGGAGGACGCAATGAACGAAGAAATTTCAGTCGGCTGGGCTGGCATAGGCAAGATGGGCGCTCCGATGAGCCGCCGGGTGCTGGAAGCCGGTTACCGGCTTCACGTCTATGAACCCTTGCCCGAAAATCGGGCGACGATCGTTGCGGAAGGCGCCAATGTCGCCCACACGCTTGAGGATCTGGCCGCGAAATCCGACGTCGTGATCCTGACTATTCCCAACGACGCCGTTTTGCGGGACCTCATCTTCGGCAAGGGCGGCCTTGCGAGCGTCATGAAAACCGGCCAGACGCTGGTGGAAATGAGCACTGTGTCGCCCGCGATCTCCGCCGAAGTGAATGAAGCCATGAGCGCATGCGGCGTCCATTACCTGCGCGCACCGGTCTCGGGCAGCACGGCGACCGCGTCTGCGGGAACCCTTTCGGTTATGGCGTCAGGTCCGGAAGACGCCTACAAGCGCCTTGATCCTATCTTTGGTTGCTTTGCCTCGCGTCGCTTCTATGTCGGCCAGGCCGAGGAGGCCCGCTATCTGAAGCTCGTCCTCAACGCCCTGGTGGGCGCCACATCGGCTCTGCTGGGCGAAGCGCTGACGCTCGGCCTCAAGGGAAACCTCTCGGTTGAGACCATGCTCAATGTCATTTGCGAAAGTGCAGTTGCGTCGCCTTTGATCGCCTATAAGCGTGACCTTCTGGTCCAGCGCAATTTCGATCCGGCTTTTTCGGTGTCGCAGATGATGAAGGACTTCGACCTGATCCTCGACGCGGCCCGGGCAGACCATATCCCGATGTACATGGCATCGATGATCCGTCAGCAATACGAGACCGCCTTTACGGAAGGGCTGGCCGAAAAGGACTTCTTTGTGCTGTTCGAGCAGTCCGAACGCCGCGCGGGTCTGCTGCCGCCAGCGGAAAAATAATCACCACATTCGCGTCAGCACCTGGCGCCTAGCCAAGAGGCGCTGCAATGGCTACGAACATCGTCTAGTGACGCGACGGACGGGGGGCCGACGTGAACGACTACGAAATGCTGCGGGTGATTGAGTTCCTGGACAAGACCCGGCGGCCCTTCGGCGACGTGATCGGCGGATTCGACGAAGACCCCGGCTGGAAAATCGTGGTCTTTCTCATCAAGGCCCATATCCACAGCCAGACTGTCGCCATCTCAACGCTCGGCCAGGAATCCGGCCTGCCCTACGCAACTTCCATGCGGCTGATCAATCGCATGGTGGACAGTGGCTACATTTTGAAAGTCCCCAAGGGGCCCGGCGCCAAGACCTTTTCCCTGCAACCGAGCGAAAAGCTCCTGCAGTCCTTCCAGGCTTATGCCGGAAAGACGAAGTCCCTGCTTGCCCAGACGCTCGGCCTGCGCGGCGGCGAGCAGGAGGAAGACTATTACTTTGGCGGGACCCCGTTGGGCTCGCAGATCATCCCGCCCATGCGACTGGTGCAGAAGCGGGTCGAGTCGCATATCGAACTGCGCTTCCTCCTCAACGACGACAACTACTTTTCGTCCATGCGCAACATGTGGGCCGACTTCCGCAACAACCTCGCATCGAAGAAGAACTTCGACCTTCTGCCACTGCCAGATCTCTATCGCCGCATCCTGGACAATCGCAACAAACCGGTCTCTGACTACGATGTTCTCGCCATCAACATGCCCTGGCTTGGCGAGTTTGCCGAAAAGGACATCATCCGCCCCTTCGATGCCCTCATTCAGAAAACCGGTATCAACCCGCTCGACTTCCATCCTTCCATCTGGTCGACGGCCCGTTGGGATGGCCAGGACTATGGCGTTCCGGGCTACTGCACGATCGAGATCCTCGCCGCCCGGCGGGACCTGTTTGCCGATGCCGGGCTGGATTTCCCGCGAAAGTTCGAGGACGTGCTTGCCGCAGGCCGGCATTTCCACGCCCCGCAGCACGGCATGTATGGCGCAGTCTGGGACGGTGCCCGCGGCATGCCGATCGCGTCGAGCTTCATGTTCTTTCTCGGCGCTTGCGGCCAGCCGACCATTTCACTGCGCAAGTCCCGGGCGGGCTTTACGCTGGAGGGTGTGAACCTCGAAGAACTGCACTGTACCATCCAGTCGGATGCCGCCCTCTCCGCGCTGGACTTCATGCGCCGCCTGATCGAGATCTCGCCGCCGGGCATTCTCAACATGGCGTGGGACAAGACGCTTGACGTGTTCATGAAGGGAAAGGCCAGTCTCGGCTATTTCTGGACGATGCGCGCGGCAAGGTTCGAGTACGACGTTCAGTCCGTGGTCAAGCGGCGGGTCGAGTACCTGCCACAGCCCTCCGGGCCTGGCGGCACCCGCGCTTCGCCGATCGGCGGTTTCCTTTTCTGCATTCCGTCCAATCTGCCCGAAGCCCGGGTGGAACTCGCCGCAGACGCAATCGCCTGGATGGCGTCGCGCGAGGCCATGAAGGCCCATGTCAAGAACGGCTTTCCGATCGCCCCGCGCTTCTCGGTGAGTGCGGACCCGGAGGCGGCTGCGAGTTCGCCGATCGTGCGTTTTGTCGATCAGCTCGCGAAGAAAAACCTGCTGCACACCTGGCAGCGACCCAATATTCCGCAATATTCAGCGATCGAACGAATCCTTGGCGAGGAAGTGCATGACGCATTGTCGGGGGCAAAGTCAGACAGGACAGCATTGGCGGATGCGGCCGATCGGATCAACCGGGAGCTTAAAGCCTCAGGGAAACGACGCACCGGGCCTGCGAGCTAGAAAAGGACGGAAGCAGTCTTGAGACGGCCACCGGCAGTGTGCCATCGAGATATTTGGGGCGTCGCCAACCTATCGAGTTGATGACGCTTGAGAGCGCAGTTTCAGCCACCCGTTCAAAAGACGTAGCGGAAAAGCATGACGCCATAGGCAAGCGCGACAAGCGCAGTCACCCGAATGCGCAGTTTCCAATACCACTGCCGTGAAGGATCCGTAGAAAGGGTCCTGTGGTCGGCGATCAGCAGAAGGGCAAACAACAACACCTGTACCAGCAGGGCTATCGGCAAAGGACTGGCAACCAGTGTCGCAAAGGCAATGAGAGCCAGCACGTTACTGGCGACAATGATCACCAGGTCGCCCCTGCCGGTTTGAGCGCTTCCCCAGAGGGCTCCGGCCATAAAGGATGCGATGACTGCCCCGTAGGACAGGAATGCGGGTGCCGTTTCAAAACCGAGAACGGTCGAGGGGGCAAATGCCAGCAGCCAGAACGGCAGGGCCCCGCAATAGGTCAGAAGCGTGGAGATGGTCCGCGGGGTCACTGTCATGGCGCTACCTTTACGATCTGTTTGAGCGCATCGCCAAGGGCCGCGGCGCTGAGGAACGCTGCCTCGACCCGCCCTGCGATGCACCAGTCTCCGCAAGCCGCCAATTGGGACACATCATCGAGAAGGAAAGCCTGTCCGGCCGGCTGATCGACATTGGCATAGCGCCAACGATGGATGGTTACAGCCTCAGCCTCACTTGGGGAGATCGGAATATAGCGCTGGAGCGCCTCCAGCATCGTCCGACGAACATCTTCCAGTGGCTCCTCCAAATGATCGTCGGACCACTTGCCCGTCGCGTTGACCACTAGACAGGGCTCGTCAGGCCGTTCCGGCTTGGAATTGTTGCGGGAGATCCAGCCGATGACCGGATCATCGACACGGGCGGCAGCAAAGGGAAGCTTTGCATCCTCGGTCTGGCGGATCATCAGCGTGAAGCAGGCATTCATCCGGGTTTTTGCCAGCGCCCCGTGATGCGTAAACTCGTCAGGAAGAAGCAATGCCGACTGCGGGGCTGGCGCCGCTGCAACCAGCCAGTCGAACGGGCCCTCGCGGCGATCGCCGATTTTCAAGAACCACTTACCCGCCGTGCCGCTGATCGCCTCCACAGGCGCGTCGGTCTGGATATCAAGACCTGCCGCCATCGCTTTCGCAAGCGCGTTCATCGAAGGGCTCCCGACATAACGCGTGGTGTCGCCCCCCGACAAAGCCGCGAGATTGCCGTCGGGCAGCGTTGCAAGCGCACCGGTCCAGGGCTGAACCACTCCGTCGGCCTGCGCCGTCTCCAGCGCTGCACGGAAACGTCCGTCCCTGATGGTGAAATACTGCGCTCCATGATCAAAAGTCACGGCATCGGTTCGCCGTGTCGCCATCCGTCCGCCGACGCCTCTGCTTTTCTCGAAAATCCTGACATCGGCACAGTCGGCCATGGCTCTGGCCAGAGTCAGGCCGGCGATCCCTGCACCGACAATGCCCAGTCGTATTCGTCTTGCCATGTCTGTCGATCTCCGGCGGTGGCTGAGGCCATCAATGCCCCATAGGTTCCGCCGCCGCAAGCCGATCAGGCTGCGTCTCTGGTTTCCATCTTGGATGCGGCCTTGGTTGAATACGTGGGCGCTCGTGGGCGCAAGGTGCCCTATATCGGGGATAGAGGGCACCGATCCAGCAGGTAGGCTGTGATGTAACCTATGCTTGCGGAACATCTGTGCAGATGGGATGGTTTGGAATTCTTCGCACTCGAGGTATTAGCCATGCTCATCAACACTGCGACGTCATGATGGGGCAAGTCACGGTCTGGTTTGACAGCGGCTGTCCGCTTTGCCGGCGCGAGATCGCGATGATCCGGAGGCTGGACCGCCGCAATGCAATCCGCTTCATCGACGCCTGCGATCCCATGGCATCGTGTCCTGTCGATCGTGTGGAGATCCTGTCGCGGTTTCATGCCGAAGAAGGGGGCAAGCTTTTGTCGGGGGCGGCAGCCTTTGCCGCAATGTGGCGGGCGATACCCCTTTTGCGCCCGCTCGGTCTCATCGCAGGCTGGCCTCCCGCCACGCCATTGTTCGAGATGGCCTATCGGGGGTTCCTGCGACTGAGGCCGTCTCTGCAGAAGTTTTTCCGGTAATGGATACCGTGGTCACGGCGCTGTCTGAACGCGGCTCGCTGCCGACCGTCTCGAAATTTGCCGATTAGCGCGGGGGAAGCCAGGCACGCCTTCATCAAGAGCGTGCCTGGCTATGAAACCGGGTTGTTAGGCCAGCCAGAAGATGATCCCGGAAAGCGCAAAGCCAACGAGGCCCACCAAGGTCTGCATCGCGGTCCAGGTCTTGAACGTGGTCTTGATGTCCATGTTGAAGAAGCGACCGACCAGCCAAAAGCCGGAATCATTGACGTGCGACAGCATGACAGAACCGGATGCGACCGCGATGACGATCGCTGACAGCTGAATACCCTGATAACCGGCAGCCTGCACCGCAGGCTGCACGAGGCCAGCAGCCGTGATGAGTGCAACCGTCGCGGAGCCCTGTGCAACGCGCAGCGCGGTCGAGATCAGGAAGCCTGCCACCAGTATGGGCATACCGATATCGGCAAGCACATCCGACAAAGCATTGCCGATCCCAGAAGCACGCAGAACGCCGCCAAACATGCCGCCCGCGCCGGTGATCAGGATAACAGAGCAGACAGGTCCAAGAGCAGAGTCAACGATGCGCTCCACCTTGATCGGATCGCGACCGCGCATTGGCCCAAGAACGTAGCCGGCGACGAGAACCGAAATCAGAAGTGCGATTGGAGTAGAGCCTACGGTGCGGGCAAGCTGGAACCAGCTGGCATCCTTGCTGACCCATTCCTGTGCGCGCGCGAAGTCGAGGCCGGTATTCATGAAGATGAGAACGAGCGGCAAAAGAAGAAGTGCAACGACGAGGCCAGGGCTCGGCAGGGAGATTCTATCGTCGTCGGAGGATTGCTCATCAGTGACGTTGTCGGGCACCGGCAGGTAGATGCGTTTGCCGATCCAGCTTCCGAAAAAATGGCCCGCAACGACCCACGTCGGGATGGCGACCAACAGACCGACGATGATCAGGAGTCCGACGTCAGCGCCCAGCAGTTCGGCTGCGGCGACGGGCCCGGGATGCGGCGGCACGAAAACGTGCATGCACGAGAAGGCGGTCGCGACCGGGATGCCGTAGAGAAGAAGGCTTCCGCCAAGGCGACGCCCTACCGTGAACATCACCGGAAGCATGACGACGAGGCCTGCATCGAAGAAGATCGGGAAGCCGAAGAACAGCGACGCGATGCCCAACGCCAGCGGTGCACGTTTTTCGCCAAATCGGCGGACGAGGTCATCCGCAAGAGCCTGCGCACCACCCGATACTTCCAGCAAGCGACCCAGCATGGCGCCAAGGCCGACAAGCAGAGCAACGCCCCCGAGGGTTGAGCCAAACGCGGACGTGAGGGTGGTGAGGATATTCCCCGCCGGAATTCCCGTCACGAGCGCGGTCAGGAAACTGACGAGAATGAGCGAGACAAAAGCGTGGATGCGAAACTGGATGATAAGAACCAGCAGCAGCGCAACGGCGCCAGCCGCAATGGATATGAGCGTACCCGCTCCCAGGGTCTGTTCGAACTCCGGCAAAATTATACTCCTACAGGGCTTAGCGGTTGTGTCTGCGCGATGTACGGAGGTATCGCCCAGAATGCAAACTCAACCTCAATCGACGTGCACGACCACGTTAGGGCCGCTGCTCAGCGCGGCTTGCAGGAATTGCCTGCGATGGCTCTATTCAACTTGAAATCGGACGTTCAACCAGAACGGCTAGTCATCAAGCAGTGTCAGTCGCGTCGCGCATTTGCCTGCATCCTGTGGCGAAACGCGGATGGCCGGTCGGCGAAGCGGTCGGTGAAAGCTTCGTAGAAGCGCGAGACCGAGCCGAAGCCGGATTCGAAGGCGACATTCGTGATCGACATGTCTGTCGAGATCAAAAGCGAGCGAGCCGTGTCCAACCGGTGGCGGGCAATCGCCTGGTTCATCGTCTGGCCGACCGCCCGCTTGAACAGGCTCATGGCATAATTTGGATGAAGTCCCACATCCCGCGCCACGTGATCGACGGAAATATCGCCGAGGGCGTGTTCGGCAATGAAGCGCAACATCTGCTCCACATGACCGGCGCGCCCGCTGTCACTGGATGAGAGGCCGGCAATGGCAGGGGCGTGTTCGCGCAGATCCCGCCAACCTTCCCGCTCGATCCTTAAAACCCGGGCCGTGAGCTCGGTTCGGACGATCTCTGCCAGTCCCTCGTCACCCTGCAAGAGTTCCTCGCGCCATCTGAGAAAGACGTCCTCATCGAAAGGCCTGATAACGGTCGCTTCGATGACCGCACCACGGAAGACGGCATCCCGGAACCGGCTGAGAGTGGCAAGACCAAGAAAAACGGACATGGGAACATAGAGACAGACAAACCGCGTACCTTTTTCGATCTCCGTCACCTGATGCGGTACCATGCCCCAGAAAAGGCAGAGACGACCCGCGCCGATCGTCAGTTCCCGCCCGTCGAACCAGTAGGTCATCTGGCCCTGGGTAAGAAAATTCAGTTCGATCTGACTGTGCATATGCGGGCCAGCCATCCGCTGCACGACAAGAGTTTCGCCCGCGCAGAACCGATGGTCGCCGAACACGACAAGCGGGTGCCGCGGATCGAGATCGGGATGTGCCGGAACCGATCCGTCCTTTAAAATGGTTGATGCGGCCTTATCCATCTTAGGATCCCGGAAAACATTCCCTGAAATACAGTGGAACTCTACGGGTTTGTGGCGGAACATCAAGACGGGCTGGAGGAGCTCGATCGGTAAGGCTGAAATCTAGGACTTCATCCGGTTACCGATGGTCACAAGGGAGGAACACATGACCGTTCTAAGAAAGAGGCTGCTTGGCCTCGTATTGTCGACTTTTCTAATTGCGCCATCGGTTTTCGCGGGCGAAATCACAGTCAATTCAGACCATTCGGATCCCGTGCCGAAAAAGGCGATGGGCGATCTGATTGCGGCCTTCGAGAAGGCCAACCCCGACATTAAGGTCAAGTGGAACAACTTTGACCACGAAGGCTACAAGGCCGCGATCCGCAACTTCCTGACCGCCGACGCGCCTGATGTCGTCGCCTGGTATGCCGGCAATCGCATGGAGCCCTTCGTCAAGGCGGGACTGTTTGCCGATGTGAGCGATGTCTGGGCGCCCAATGGCTACGATCAGCAGATGAAGGCTGCCGTACCGTCAATGACGATCGACGGCAAGAAGTGGGGCATGCCCTACACCTATTACCAGTGGGGCATCTACTACCGTAAGGACATCTTTGCCGAAAAGGGCATCACCCCCCCAAAGAACTGGGCAGAGCTGATTGCCGCGAGCGCCAAGCTCAAGGCTGCGGGGATCACGCCCTTCACGATCGGCACCAAGGCACTCTGGCCGACCGGCGGCTGGTTCGACTATCTCAATCTTCGCGTCAACGGCTACCAGTTCCACATGGATCTGACAGCCGGCAAGGTTCCTTACACCGATCCCAAGGTAAAGGCCGTGTTCGAGAAATGGGCCGAGCTCGTCAAGCCCGGCTACTTCATCGAGAACCATGCGGCGATCGACTGGCAGGATGCAGTCCCGCAGCTCGTCCAGGGCAAGGCCGCCATGTATCTGATGGGCAATTTCGCCGTCGCCACCATGAAGGACGGTGGTCTGAAGGAGGAGCAGATCGGCTTCCTTCCCTTCCCTGAAATCACCCCCGGCCTGCCGAGGGCCGAAGAAGCGCCGACGGATACGTTCCACATTCCAGCCAAGGCAAAGAACAAGGAAGACGCCAAGAAATTCCTGGCTTACGTCGGCTCGGCCCAGGCACAGTCGACGATGAACGCCACGCTTGGCCAGCTGCCCGTCAACAATCAGGCCGAAAAGCCGAAGGACGTCTTCCTCGAGGCCGGCTTCACGATGCTATCGGGCGCCCAGGGCCTCGCGCAGTTCTACGACCGCGATGCCAATGCCGAAATGGCAAAGGCCGGCATGGAAGGCTTCCAGGAATTCATGGTCAAGCCGGACAAGATCGACGCCATCCTGGCACGGCTCGAGAAGGTCCGCACCCGCGTCTACAAGTAGCGCTTCCTCCCAGGAGACCGGGCGCAGCGACCGCAAGGTCCTGCGTCCGGTCGCAATCCTAAAAGAATCTGCAGGAGTATCGTCGTGAGCTATTCCGCAACGCAGCCGTCGCGCCGCTCGAAGAACAACAGGGAATGGCTCACGCCATGGCTGTTTCTCGCCCCCGGCCTTTTCATGTTCATCGTCTATGTCCTTTTGCCGATCTTCCAGTCGATCTGGATCAGCTTTCATGACTGGGACGGGCTTGGCGAAAAGGTCTGGATTGGACTTGGCAATTACCGCGAACTTCTGGATGACGACTCCTTCTACGTTTCCCTGAAGAACAACGTCATCTGGCTGCTGCTCTATCTTCTGGCGATCCCTGCAGGCCTTGCCGTAGCACTTTTTCTCAACCAGTCGGTCACCGGGATCCGGCTCTACAAGTCGCTGTTCTTTTTCCCGTTCGTCATAAGCCAGGTCGTGGTCGGCCTGATCTTTACCTGGTTCTACGCGCCGGATTTCGGGCCGTTTTCGAAACTGCTGGAATGGCTGACGGGCGAGCAGGTGGCGGTTCTGGCGGATGAGCACTACGTCACCTACGGCATCATCATCGCCGGCCTGTGGCCGCAGACGGCCTATTGCATGATCCTTTATCTCACCGGTCTCAACAACATTAATCCGGAACAGGTCGAGGCCGCGCGGATGGATGGCGCCAAGGGGCTCAAGCTTCTCTGGTACGTCGTCCTGCCACAGCTTGCGCCGGCGACATTCATCGCCATGGTCGTGACCGTCATCGGTTCGCTGCGCTCCTTTGACCTTGTCTCGATCATGACCGCCGGCGGACCTTACGGATCGAGCCAGGTTCTCTCCTATTTCATGTTCGAACAGGCATTGTCGGAATACGGTTTCCGCATGGGTTATGGCGCCGCGATCGCGGTCGTGCTGTTCCTGATCATGATGGTGTTCATCTCGCTCTTCATCGTGCGGATGCTTGTCCAGGAAAGGAACGCCTGATGTTCCCCTCCCCCATTCAGAACGCATCGCCTTGGATGCGGACCAGCTACAAGGTGCTCTTGCCTGTGTCGCTCGTCCTCTGGCTGCTGCCGCTGATCGGCGTCGCCATCACCTCGGTGCGGCCGGCGGGCGATCTTGCAGCCGGCAATTACTTCGGCATGCCCTCCGGTTTTGCCGGTGTCGAGAACTACACGGCCGTCTTCCGGGATTCTCCGATCGGTCTCTACATCCTGAACTCGTTCAAGGTGACGATCCCGACGGTCATCGGCGCGGTCGGCATTTCCTGCCTCACCGGCTTTGCGCTGGCGGTCTATCGCTTCAAGGGCAATCTCGTCCTGTTCTTCATGTTCGTCGCGGGCAATTTCATTCCCTTCCAGATCCTGATGGTTCCGGTTCGCGACCTGACGCTGAAACTCGGCCTCTACGACACCGTAACTGGACTGGTCCTTTTCCACGCAGCCTTCCAGACCGGTTTCTGCACGCTCTTCATGCGCAACTTCATCAAGGGCCTGCCTTTTGCCCTCATTGAATCCGCGCGCGTCGAAGGCGTTTCTGAATGGAAGATCTTTCGCCATATCGTGCTGCCGCTGATGCGGCCGGCGATTGCGGCTCTTTCCGTCCTGATCTTCACCTTCGTCTGGAACGACTATTTCTGGGCGACCGTGCTCGTGCAGGGCCAGCACGCCATGCCTGTCACCGCCGGCCTCTATTCGCTGAACGGCCAATGGGTTGCCGCCTGGCATCTGGTGTCCGCCGGATCGATCATCGCGGCCCTGCCGCCGGTCGCCATGTTTTTCCTGATGCAACGGCATTTCATTGCCGGCCTGACACTTGGAGCAACCAAGGGATGAGTGACATCGTAACTGTCGGCTCGGGCGATTTCGCGCTGAGCCTCCGCCTGCCCGAAACGGGGATGCCCGAAATCCTGGCCTTCGGCCGCCCGCCGGTTGCCGCGGATCCGCTGTTTGAGATCGAACGATCGAGCCGAATCAACGGCATGGACGTCGCTGTCCCCTCCGCCGTCCTGCTGCCATCTGGGGGAATGGGCTTTTTCGGCTGGCCGGCGATTGCAGGCCACCGCGCCGGCCGCGATTTCATTCTCGCCTTCAGCGGCTGGTCGGCAGCACGGGACGGAGCACAGAGCGTGCTTTCGGCGAACGACCCGGTCGCACGGATCGGGATCTCCATCACGCTTACGGACCATGCGTCCGGCGTGCTCTCGATCGCAACCCGGCTCTCCAATGCGGGCGATAGCGACTACCAACTCGATCGCTGCATGGCCGCGAGCTTCCTGGCGCCCTCAGGTGAGACAACCATCACCAGTTTTACCGGCTCGTGGGGCCGTGAATTCCAGACGCGTCGCGAGACGCTCGGCAATGGCCTGTGGATGCAGGAAAACCGCCGCGGCCGCACCTCGCACGACCGTCTTCCAATGCTGTTCGTCGAAAGCGCTGACCAGCGTTTTGGCGTCACGCTCGGCTGGAGCGGCAATCACCAGATCGCCATCGACCGGACCGATGACGGCCAGCGCCTCGTCCATCTCGGCGAACTGTTCGAACCCGGCGAGATCATTCTTGCGCCCGGCGAGAGTTACCAGAGCCCGGTCGCCTATGCCGGGCCACACAGCGAGGCATTTCATGCCTTCGTCCGCACCGAGCTTGTCCAGTGGCCGGGCGGCTCCATGAGCCCAAGGCCTGTCACGCTCAACACCTGGGAAGGCAACTATTTCGACCACCTGCTGGACTCGCTCAAGGCGCAGGCGTCTGCAGCTGCAGCACTCGGCATCGAGCGTTTCGTTCTGGACGATGGCTGGTTCGGTAAACGTGACGACGACACGACGAGCCTTGGCGACTGGGATATCGACCCCCGCAAATATCCGGACGGACTGAAACCGCTCGTCGATCACGTGACAAGCCTTGGCATGCAGTTCGGCATCTGGTTCGAACCGGAAATGGTCAATCCCTTGTCCGACCTATTTACCGCCCACCCGGACTGGGTGCTGCAGGTGGAAGGGCGGCCCCTGCTCGCGTCCCGCAACCAGCTCGTGCTCGATCTCACCCGGCGGGACGTCTCCGACTATCTGTTTTCAAAGATTGATGCGGTGCTTGGCGCCCACGCGGTTTCCTATGTCAAATGGGACATGAACCGCGACCTGACCCATAGCGGCGGTCGCGACGGCAAAGCAAGGACCGCCGCCCAGACACGCGCCGTCTACGCCCTGATGGACCGCGTTCGCGCCGCTCATCCCGATGTCGAGATCGAAAGCTGCGCGTCGGGCGGTGGCCGGATCGATTTTGGAGCGCTCGCCCGCACCCATCGCGTCTGGACATCGGACTGCACCGATGCGCTGGAGCGGCTGGAAATCCAGCGGGGCGCCTCGCTTTTTGTGCCGCCGGAAATTCTCGGCAGTCACATTTCCGCAGACCCCAACCACCAGACCAACCGTCGCCATTCGCTGAGCTTCCGGGCGCTGGTGGCGATGGCCTACCATTTCGGCGTCGAACTCAACCCGCTGGAACTCTCAGTCAAAGAGCGCGGCGAGCTGGCGCTCTATATCGAAACCCACAAGCGGCTTCGCCCGCTTCTGCATGCGCCCGGCGCCAACTTCCGGCTTGAGCCAATCGATGGCCGTTATGTCTGGGGTGCCGCAAGCGCTGAAAAGATCGTCGTCATCGTTGCGCAGGGACCGCAGATGGTGGGCGAACAACCCGCAACCCTGCGGTTGCCTGAACAGATCATACGCTTCGGGGGAACCTGGCGCATCGAAACTGTTCTGCCCACAGAGCCTGATTTCATCCGCATATCGGACGGTCAGAAGCGACTGCTTTCCGGCGAGATCGCTTTCGATCTGGCAAATTCCGGGCTTGCAGGCCTGCCCTTGCCGATGCTTCGGCCCGAAAGTGCCCTGCTTCTCGAACTAACACCTCACAATGGGAGACAGACGCGATGAGCGACGTCAGCCTGCGCGCCGTCAAGAAAAGCTTTGGCGCCGTCAATGTCATCAAGGGTGTCGATCTCGATATTGCCGATGGCGAGTTCTGTGTGTTCGTCGGCCCGTCCGGCTGCGGCAAGTCCACGCTGTTGCGGATGATCGCCGGCCTTGAACGAATTTCCGAGGGGACGCTTTCGATCGGCGGCCAGGAGATGACCGATGTCGGCCCGTCGGAGCGCGGCGTCGCCATGGTCTTCCAGTCCTATGCGCTCTATCCGCACATGACTGTTGCGGAGAATATCGGTTTTGGCCTGAAGATGACGGGCCATCCGAAAGCACTAGTCGCGGAGCGGACGGCCTATGCGGCCAAGATGCTGCAACTGGAGCCGCTGCTGCAGCGCAAGCCGGGGCAATTGTCGGGCGGCCAGCGCCAGCGCGTCGCGATCGGCCGCGCGATCGTCCGCAATCCGGATGTCTTTCTATTCGACGAGCCGCTCTCCAATCTGGATGCGGCGCTGCGCGTGCAGATGCGCTCGGAGCTGTCGAACCTGCATCAGGATCTGAAGGCGACGATGATCTACGTCACCCACGATCAGGTCGAGGCGATGACCATGGCCGATAAGATCGTCGTGCTGTCGGCAGGTCGCATTGAGCAGGTCGGTGCGCCGCTCGAGCTCTATCACCGGCCGAAAAACCTGTTCGTCGCCGGTTTCATCGGTTCGCCGAAGATGAATTTCCTCACCGTTCCCGTGACATCAGGGGAGAACGGCCGCGTCACCGCAAGCCTTCCCGGCGGCGCGTCGCTTTCGCTCGACACGCATGGCGCCTCTGTGAAAGGCGCAACGATGACGCTTGGCATTCGCCCCGAACATCTGGATGCGGCCGGCGCGGGCGACGTCGTTCTGGACGGCCGCGTGAAACTTGCCGAACATCTCGGCTCCGAGACCCTGTTCTTCGTTTCGCTCGCCGATGGTGCAGAAATTTCGGTAAAGGCCGACGGCCTTGCAAGCCAGCGGGCGGGCGACCCTATCCGCATCGGCATTCCGGCCAGGGCCTGCCATCTGTTCGATACCGACGGCCATGCCGTCGTCAATGGAGATCTCACACGATAATGCTTGGCGTCTGCTACTATCCGGAACACTGGAACGAAGACCGCTGGGAAACGGATGCGCGGCGCATGCGCGAACTCGGCATTTCCTTCGTGCGCATCGGCGAATTCGCCTGGTCACGGCTTCAGCCGAGCCGCGGCAATTTTGACTTCGCATGGCTCGACCGGGCGATGGACGTTCTGACGAAGGCTGGCCTCAAGATCGTGCTGGGTACGCCGACGGCGACACCGCCGAAATGGCTGATCGACGAATATCCCGAGATTCTCCCCTATGACGAACAGGGGCGTCCGCGTGGTTTCGGCTCGCGGCGTCACTACACCTTCTCCTCGGAAACCTGGTGGCGCGAGAGCGCCCGCATCGTCGAGGCGGTCGCGAAACGGTACGGCGACCATCCGGGTCTCGTCGGCTGGCAGACTGACAACGAATACGGCTGCCACGACACGACGCTGTCCTTTGGACCTGAAGACCTGAAGGCATTCCGCCGCTGGCTGCGGCTGCGCTACCAGTCTACCGAGCAGCTCAACGAAGCCTGGGGCTCGGTGTTCTGGTCAATGGAAGTCGCGAGCTTCGACGACGTCGCGCTGCCGAACCTGACCGTGACCGAAAGCAATCCGGCGACGCGGCTCGATTTCTGGCGTTTTCACTCGGAGCAGGTCGCAGCCTATGACGCAATGCAGTGCGAGATCATCCGCCGGCATTCGCCGGATCGCTGGATCACCCATAACTTCATGGGCTTCGTTCTCGATTTCGACCATTTCCAGGTGGCTGACAATCTCGACCTCGCCTCCTGGGACAGCTACCCGATCGGCTTCGTCGAAAAGTTTCCGTTCTCGGAGGCGGAGCGCAATCGCTGGGCCGAGACGTCGCATCCGGATATCGCGCCGTTTCACCACGATCTCTATCGCGCGGTGGGCCGTGGCCGGTTCTGGGTGATGGAACAGCAACCCGGCCCGGTGAACTGGGCGCCCTGGAACCCGATCCCGAAGCCCGGCATGGTGCGCCTCTGGACCTGGGAAGCGCTGGCCCATGGCGCAGAAGTCGTCAGCTATTTCCGCTGGCGGCAGGCACCCTTCGCTCAGGAGCAGATGCACGCGGGTCTGAACCTTCCCGGCCTAGACGAACTTTCGCCCGGCGGCCGCGAAGCTGGACAGGTAGCGAGCGAGCTCGCCACTTTCGGAACTCTGCCGGAAACACAGACGGCTAAAGTTGCTGTTGTCTTCGATTACCAGAGCTACTGGACGACGGTGATCCAGCCACAGGGCAAGGACTTCCGTTACGAAGAACTGACCTTCCGCTGGTATGAAAGCCTTCGGCGCCTCGGCGTCGATATCGACTTCGTGCGCCCCGGCGCGCCGCTGGATGGCTACGCGCTCGTCGTTCTGCCCTGCGTCACGGAAGTATCCGCGGATCTGGAGAGGGAACTCCGCCAATTCGACGGCGTGGTCCTGATCGGTCCACGAACCGGATCCCGAACCCGCAACTTCACCATTCCCGACAATCTGCCCCCCGGTCCGCTCGCCGATCTCACAGGCCACCGCGTCCTGCAGGTCGCCACCCTGCGGCCGGGCCTTGCCCAGCCTGTGACCGGACAGATCTCAGGCGCAGCAATCCGCTGGCGCGAAGATATAGAAGCGACCGGCGATGTTCTTGCCCGCTTCGGCGATGGCATGCCGGCCCTCACCCGCAAGGAGAAGATCCATTACCTGGCCTGCTGGCCGGATGAGTCACTCCTTGCCGCAACGATGAGCCTGGTTCTGGACGCTGCGGACATCCCCACGTTCGAGCTGCCGGAACATGTTCGTATGCGGCGACGCGGCGAGCTCGTCTTCGCGTTTAACTACGGTGCGGAGGACTGGACGGTTCCAACCGGGATCCGCATCGTGCTCGGCGAGCGCACTCTTCGCCCGTATGAGGTTGCTGTCTGGCGGGCGTGAGCGAGCCAGACAGCAACCAAACACGCGCCTGCCAAACGGTTGCTCGGTAGCTGAACGGGCCCTATGGAACGGTGCGGAACTGACCGAAATGATGCGAGCGGATCTCCACTACGACATTCGCTGAGCTGTATCAGGATTCCGGCTTAGGCCGGTTCGCGGCAGGGTGTCGACCCGACATCCTGTTTCGATCTTCAGGAATGCCAGATGGCCCGCATCAACGGATGCTGAAGGGGAAATATTTCGCGTTGATGCTGTCATAGACTTCGCCAGCCTGAAGCTCCGCCAGGGCCGCATTGATCTTTGCCGTCAACGCAGCATCGTCCTTGCGGAAAGCGATGCCCGCACCTTCGCCGAAGATCGATGTGTCCTTGACGTCGGTGCCAACGAACTTGCAGCAACGTCCTTCGTTCGTGTTCGTGAGCCAGTCGTACACGGCAAGCTTGTCTTCAAGCATGACGTCAACGTCCTCATTTGCCAACGCTTTGTAAAGCTCCGGCGAGGAGCGAAACACCGTTGTCTCGGCGCTTGGGAAAAACTTCTTGATGTATGCCTGCTGTGAGGTCTCCGCCGCGATGCCGACGCGCAGGCCCTTGAGGCTTTCGTCCGATATGGTGGTCAAGACAGAGTCCTTGCGTGCGATAAAGACGGAGGGACTGTCGTAGTATTTGTCCGAGAATGTCACGAGTTTGCGTCTCTCTGCACTCATCGACATGGACGATACGATCATGTCGTATTTGTTCGAAAGCAGATTGGGGATCATGTCGGTCCATTCCTGGACGACTAGTTCGCAGGAAAGCCGTGCCGTCTCACAAAGGGCCTTGGCGATGTCGACGTCGAAACCCTGCAGTTGACCGCTGGAGTCCACGTAGTTGAAGGGAGGAAAGCCTCCCTCAAACGCAACCTTGATCTTCTGATCTCCTGCCCGGTCGGCAGCGACTGCCTCTCTAAGGTTATGTGTGGGCAAAAGGAGCCACGAAGCAGCTATACAAAGTGTGATCAGCGCTCTGGGGTTCATTTTCGGCATCTGGCTCTCCTCTTGTCGTCCGGGCTCGATTCCCGTATTGGGAATATTAGAACATACAAGGATTAAGAGCTTCTCTCGCATGCTTGTCAGCGGCCAACCAGAAGCTCATCTTGACCCCGGCCGCCTCCGGCATTGCGTGTTTTCGTCATCAATCGCGAATGCTTCAATTTTGAGACATGCTTTAAAAGCATTTCGTAATTAATCCCCTCTACACTTCCCTGGGCGAGGGGAGATTCCGTGTCTTCAAACTGGGTGTTTTCATTGTTGACGCGACTGTCGGCTCGTTCGTCGTCGCAGTCGGTTTTGATCCTGCTGACCGGAACCGGTCTTGCAATATTAGGGCTCGTTGTTCTCGCAGCCATTTGGGCCGGAAGAGAAAGCGACTCTGCGGCGCGCGACAGGCAACGAGAGCTGGTTGACGGCAGGCTGCAAAATCAGGTCGACCGCGTTGCACAGGATATGCAACTGCTGGCGGAAGGCTATGCTTCATTCTTATCGCCCGGCTCTTCGGACAGCGGCACGGAGATATCCAGAAGCGCGTCGATCCAGACGTTTGGTCGGATCGCCACATCCGTCTTTGGCTACAGCGCCGTTTTTCTGATTTCGCCCGACGGAGAACTCGCACTCCAGCCTGACCCCGATAGCGTGCGTCGTTTCAAATGGGTTCGTCCCGTCCTTTGGCCAATGATCTCGGCCGTAACAAAAGGCCTGGAAACCGATGGGCAGCACGCTCCCGCTCCCCAAAAGAATCAGGTGGAGTTGCTCCGGCTGGAAGGCAGGCCCTCGATTGCGGGCATCGTTCCGGTGGTTCATCAGGTGCAAGATGATCCGGGTAAGGTGAAGGCGGCATACTATCTGATCGCCATCCGGTTCCTGGACGGCCCGACGCTCGATATGTTGAGCAGGGAGCAGGGTCTCGCGGGGGCACGTTATGCTCGCACAGCGGATTACGAACCGGGTGAGGTCGCGTTCCAGGTGGCGTCCACCCGCACGGCAGAGCCCATCGGATTTATCGTCTGGAAACCGGATCTGCCTGGTTCTCGCGTTATCGCGCGTCTCCTGCCCTTCCTGTCTGCCGCCGGACTTGTCGTCACCATCTTGTTTTCCGCCCTGCTGCTGCGCCTGCGCTATAGCCTGAAACAACTCGCTGCGAGCGAGACCCATGCGCGGCATCTTTCCCATCACGACGTGCTGACCGGTCTTCCCAACCGCGCTTTGTTTGCGACAAGACTTGAGCAATGTCTTACCGAACTCGGGACACAAGACCGCGAGACTGTCGTCGCGCTGATCGACCTCGACCGGTTCAAGCAGGTCAACGACGTCTACGGCCATCTCGCTGGCGACGAGCTGTTGCGTATCGCCGTAGAGCGGATGAAGTCGCTTCTTCGGCCTGGTGACACACTTGCGCGTTTCGGCGGCGACGAGTTTGCCCTCCTCATCCCCTCTCTCGGCCACAACCGAAGCATCATCGGTTTGTGCAACGAGATCATGTCGCGCATCAGCGACCCGTTTCATCTTGTGAACGGTACTGTTGTTGTCTCTATCGGCGGCTCGATCGGATACACGGCCCCTGAGGGCGCGTTTACCACCGCCCGGGAACTCCTTCGTCGGGCAGACGTCGCACTCTACGATGCCAAGGAAAGTGGCCGCGGCCGCGCGGCAGAATACAATAGTTCGCTGGACACCCGCGCAAACGAACGCACCGAACTGCGGAACGAACTGCGCATCATGCTCGAAAGAGATGAAGGTCCGGGTGACACGCAAGGGGTGATCCGCGACAACCGGGTAGGTCATCTGGAAGTTTTTGCCCAAGGGGTCCATCAGGCAGACAGGTCAGGTGATCTTACAGGTGCGGAAGCTCTTGTCCGATGGCGCCACCCGACAAGGGGGCTTCTGTCGCCCGACAAGTTTATTCCGATTGCTGAAGAAGCCGGGATGATCAACCAGCTTGGCCGATGGGTCTTGCTCACGGCGGCCGCCGCTGCTGCGTCCTGGCCGGCTCATCTCTCGATTGCCGTCAACGTCTCCCCGTCACAAATCGGACAGCGCAACTTTGCCCAGATGGTTCTGTCGATTCTGAGAGATTGCGGGCTTTCGCCGGATCGCTTGGAGCTTGAAGTAACAGAGGCTGCCATTTTCAACCTCGACGAAGGCGCGGCCGAGAACCTGAACCTACTCAGGTCACGCGGGGTGAGAATTGCGCTCGACGATTTCGGCACCGGCTTTTCGTCGCTGAGCCATTTGATCGACCTCAAAATCGACCGCGTAAAGATTGACAGGTCCTTCGTCCAATTGCTGGGCTGCAAGGCAGAAGGTGCCGCTATCGTCTCCGCTATCGCCAGTCTGAGCCGAACATTGGGCAAGGCAACAACGGCCGAGGGTGTCGAAACCGAGGAGCAGAGGGAGTTCCTGATCGCAGCGGGATGCGACGAGCTGCAAGGTTACCTTTTCTCGCGACCCATACCGATCGAGGCCTTCGGCCACCAGGTGCGGCCGAGCCAAATACGCGTCTCGTTATAAACGGAACACGAACGGTGGCAGAATTCCATCGGTCGTTTCGGATCTGCCACAACTCTCGACAGTCGATGACGTCTTGCCTACAACGGATCAGGTCGTATGTTGTCTTGCTAACGTTACGGCGCGCGAAACAACTCCTGAGGAGGAAAGCTGGAATGAATTTCTTCCTGAGGGTGGCTTTGGTGGCCGTCGTCTTGCAGTTGGGTCTCGGTCATGCGCGGGCAGACCGTCCTGATCTGGATCAGTCGGTGATGGTGTTCGGTGGCGCTATGGTCGATGAGAATATGCTCGACGCTGCCAACGTGTTCGGTTCTGACTACGAAGATAACGCGTTGATTGGGCTGGGGTACCAGGTGTTCCCATACCAGTTCGGGACGTTCAGCTTCGGGCTGGAGGCGGGTCTTGCTGGTCGGTTCGGCCAGAGCACGAGCGGCGAGGTGTGGGGCGGTGTCGTGGGCCGACATGACGGCGTCAAGCTTGGTCCTGTGCGTGTCGCGCCATCGTTCACGTTCGGCCTCAGCCATGTCACCAAAAGCCAGAAAGGTCGGGAGCGGGATCACGAGCAGGAACGGGACGGCAACGCCCGCACCCTGTTCTACCTTGGGCCTGAGCTGAGCCTTTCGAGCGACAAGCTCCCGAACACGGAAGTGTTCTGGCGGCTCCACCATCGCTCAGGCGCATGGGGAACGCTGGGCGACATGCACGGCGGCTCGAACGCCAATGTCGTAGGGGTCCGGTACAAGTTCTGACAAAAAAGGTCCGTATCAGGCTCAGCCTGATCACATGGCCTGACGTTGGAAATGTCGATCGGCAGATGCCGGCGGCAGATCACACTGACTTTGGGAACAGTGGAGTCACATTCGTGGTTGCATTCCCGGTGGCGGGTTGGAGCTTGTTTGCGGTCGCCTTATCGAGGCCGTGCAGAATCTTGGCCAGCCCTTCCGCCTGACGATAGTAGTCCGGTTTTTCAGGAAGGGTCAGGTCGAACTCGCTGCTGATCCGAGCAATCAGATCCATCGCTCTTGCAGCAAGCCGGGCGTAACCCTCAATGCGGCGCTCGAAAAAGCCGTCATGCGCGGGTTTCGACAAATCGAGGCTTTCGAGAGCGTTCTCGTGGTTGCTAACACGGTTTGAAAACCACAATATCTCTTCGCCAAGATCCGCCCCGAAAAGTTGCCAGTCCGCGTCGTCAGGAAGGATCAGCACTGGTTCGGGAAGATGGAACGCGAACTCTTCCTGGTCCATAGGATTGAACTCAGGCCGGTCATGGACGGCTGCATAGGCGGCCCCGACGTAGTCATCGAGAGCCAGCATCGTTCGCATTGCAAGGCTGCGCGCGTTCCGGTTTGTCTGTCCCGGACGGACGAGAACGCCGAGTTTGTGGATGGACCGACTGGCGGATCCCAGAGCAAAGCTACCAGCGCCAATCAGCGCTCCCAACGTCATGAAACCTTGCGTTGTGCCGAAGAAATCAATCACCGAGTACCTCGTTAAGTAAGCCCGTCGTGGAGTCGACTGAAGAGTAAAAACCGGAATCGTTCCAAGTGACAGTCTGCACCGAAGCGTGCAGAAAACAAACGTTACCGTTCCAGTTTGATGAGTTTTTCAAGATGGAGCGGACTTTACCGGCAATAGATGTGATGCCGAGCAGCCGTGTTCAAGTCTGCGGGCGATGCCCATCCTTCAGCGCGGGGCCTACGTCATAGAGGTTCTCCGTGTCTCCTGGACGAGGCAGTGTCACGAGAAACAGGCCTCGTCGCCGGCAACAAGAACCGCGTCCATGCGTTATCGTCGCAACGGTCTCATGGTAACTGCGAAGAGATCGATAATGGAGACGACGATGGCGGCGGGTGTATTTGACGTTACGCAACTCAACTTGATCAGAGACGCGCACCTCGACTGGTGCGCCGTTAACACCGTTGAGCCGACCAGCGTGTTGGGGGAGGAA
Organism: Neorhizobium sp. DAR64872/K0K18; assembly: GCF_050500175.1. NCBI lineage: Bacteria > Pseudomonadati > Pseudomonadota > Alphaproteobacteria > Hyphomicrobiales > Rhizobiaceae > Neorhizobium > Neorhizobium sp. DAR64872/K0K18. Next base: position 265,841 of record NZ_CP191445.1, on the reverse strand, counting down.
GCGGTTGCCTATCTGTTGAGGGCATATAGCGCTGGCTGCGACAGCCCCCAAGAGATGATCGCGTCCCTTGATCGTCACATCAGCGAACGGGCGAGCCACGTACAGCTGGGATCGCCTGCTATACCATCATCCGGCGACGGACGTTGAGACCAGCGGCTGAGGCAACGCTGCCCGGCGACCGACCACGCAATCTCGTGCGTAAGTCTTAGACGATCGTTCGAGCGTCGATCACAAGGCTTTGCCTTCCAAGCGGGCGCGCAGTGTCGCGTTTTCGGCTTCCAGCTGGTGCAGTCTTTGACGAAGGGGTACTACCGCTTCCTCGACCTGCTGCTCGGTATAGCGCGGGATGATGTGTTGTGGGCAGTTCCAGTCGTAAGCCTCGAGCCGAAGCTTGAATAACCGCTCAGGCCTGCCTTTGTAGGTGGGATCGGAGACCAGATCTGTAAGAGCTTGATCGGCATCGAGCGTTAGCCGCTCGACATGCGCGTAGATTTTGAGCCGGGCTCGTCGGACGTAGTCCATAAGGAACAGGCAGGCCCGGTCGTTGGCTGCGAAATTTCCTGCACTGATGTACTGGCGGTTACCTCGATAATCGGCAAATGCCATGGTTCGATGATCGACGACCTTCAAAAAACCAGCTCTCCCTCCACGGTGTTGAACGTATGGCCACCCGGTTTCAGACACCGATGCCATGTAGAAGCTGTCGCGCGAGGCGATGAAGGCGATTTCGTTTTGCGTGAATGTATCTGAGGGGCGGTCGTGGTCGCCCAACCATATTTGATCCACACCCATATCCGCCTGTGCGGCTCTGACGCTCGGCGTCACGGCGACTTCCAGGAAATGATACGGCACGTGAACCCCCATATTCAGGCGGGCCCGCAGGGTGACCGGACGGTGCGGCGCCGCGGATTGGACTATAGCTCGACCAAATCAAAGATTGGAATGCTCATTCTTCCGGCCGGTGGACATTCCGACGGCAGTTGATCGGGATCACACTCTTCGGCTCGTCTCTATCGATGCACGCTTTCTCCCGCCAAATTCTTCCTGTCCGATCTCCTACCGCACAACAGTGAAAACCGAGACTTCCTCGCTCTTGCCTTTGACGAGGATGCGGCCGAGCTCCCTCACACCGCTCGTGTCGGCCAGGCTGGCCGCAGTCCCTGCCCCGATCAGTAGGGAGACGCCGAGGTTCTTGGATTCCCCCTCAAGACGTGCTGCCAGATTGACGGCATCGCCGAGTGCGGAATAGTCAAAGCGCCTGGTCGAACCCATGTTGCCCACGACGCAATCACCCGTGTTGATGCCGATGCCGATACGCAGCTCGTGATGCGTTCGACCGGCGATCTCCGCCTCACGCGCGAGCTCGGCGTTCAGGCTCTCCATTGAAGCGAGCATTGAGAGCGCGGCTGAAACCGCGTGATCGGCATGGTGGGGATCGTCGAGCGGCGCATTCCAGAATGCCATCAGGCAGTCGCCGATATATTTGTCGATCGTTCCCCCATGGGAGAGCACGATATCCGAAAGCGGCGTCAACAGCCGGTTTATCAGCTCGGTGAGGTGTTGAGGGTCATCCTTCAGCTGTTCGGCGATTGTGGTGAACCCGCGGACATCGCAGAAAAGGACGCTCAGCTTCTTCTTCTCGCCGCCAAGCTTCAAACGGGTCGGATCGCTGGCCAGTTGAGAAACAAGGTCGGGCGATAGGTATTGAGCGAACGCTTGCGTGATCTGGCGACGGCCCGCCCGCTCCTTCGCGTAATCGAGCCCCGCCTGCGCAGCGCTCAGGCTGAGCATCGCCAATGCGGGTGAAACCGGAGACACAAACACCCTCCCGAACCGCAACGCCGCGTAAGCTCCACCCAGCAACACGACAAGCGCGACACTGTTGTAAAAAACGGTTTTCCAACCGGTATCCTTGCGGACCAGCACTGCCCCGATGACGACCGCACCAAACAGAAGAAGTTGACGCAGTGCCTGGTCAGCTTCTGTAACGGAAGATCCCAGTCTTATGTTGTCGACGATCGTCGCCTGGATTTCAGCGCCGGCCGTCAGGTGACCGGTGTGGACGGTGTAGGGTGTTGCAAAAGCGTCCGCTCCGCCCTTCTCCACCGTCGCTGCGGTTTGAAGGCTTAGACCGACCAGAACGATCCTATCCTTGAAAAACCCTTCGGGCAGAAACCGCTCCGGCTCGAGCGCCTGGTAATAGGAAACTGTCGGGTATGTGCGGGCTGGCCCGTAAACCTGAAGCAGTTTGTTCGGCACTCCCACAGGAATTTCGAAACCTGCAGCAGTCGCAACCGTGGCGGCGAAGCCATCGTCATAGGGTGGCAGACGACGCAGAACGCCGTCGCGATCAAGCGTAATCGAGGCAATGCCCGTCAAAGCATAGGCGTCACTGAACATTTGCAGCGGCAGAACCCGCACGAACTGATCCGCCTGCGCGGACGTCACAAGCGTTTCGTCACCGGCGAGCACGACGTCTGGTCCAAGCGCTGCGGCAAGGGCGGCGTCTTCTTCCGGATTGGACGGCTCCGCGAAGATGATGTCCATACCGATCGTCCTGGCACCGGCCGCGCGCAACGCCGTGATCAGTCTGGCATGCAGGCCTCGTGGCCACGGCCACTGGCTCTGGATTTCGGCGAGAGAGGGTTCGTCGATCGCAACGACGATCGGGCTGTCCGAAGCAAGCGGCAAAGGGTTGAGGGTCGAGAGATAGTCGAACGCACGGTTGTCGAGCAGCGACCAAGCTGGAAGCTGAGCGATCAACGTCAATGCGACGTAGATTATCAGTGACAGCGCCGTGAGCTTTAGCTGCCGAGACCCGAGCATGGGCCCGCCGCGGGCATTCGACCGACTACCTGACATCTAGAAACGAACCTTCAACGTACCCTTGAAGGATCTTCCCCATGCAGGAACGCCGGCGTCGACTTCGAACTCTTCGTCGAGCAGATTGAAAGCCTCCAGTTCCAGCGCCATCCGCTTGTCGAGAGGCTCCCAGGTCAGCTTGCTGTCGAGCGTCCAGTAGTCACCAAGGCCAGTCCCGGCACTGCCTATCCGCTCGCCAATGTAGTTGGCGGCCAGCGAAACCTGGACATTGGCCGGATTGACATAGGTGAGCGCCAGCTGGCCCGCCCATTCCGGGATGAACGGCAAGGATGAGCCGGCGGGCAGGCTACCGCCTTTTTCTTCCGAATCCGCGTAGGCGATCGTGGACGAGAGACCGAAGCCGTGCCCTAAGAGAAGATTGCCTGTCAGACTCGCCCTATCGATGCGCCCCTCGCTGGTGGTGAAGGGAACGGCTGTCAGTGGAACTGCGATCTGCATGTCGCGCACGTCCTGGTGCTGGAACTCCGCAGCCGTGAAGAACCTGTCTGTCCACTCCGCATCCCACCGAAGTGCGACCGTATCGGCACGTCCTTCCGGTGCAACGTCGAAAGCATTCGGCTGCAGGCCGACGACAGAAACCGGCGACAGCGTCGGCGTCGACAGATCCGTGCTGCTGCGCATCACGGCAGCGCGGAGCCACTGTCCCTCGGCAGGTGACCAGGCAAGGCCGAGACGCGGCTCTAGGCGAACACCGTCAGATACGTCGTTGCTGAGGTAGTTACCGAATACGGCGTACTCAGCCTTCAAGTTTGACTGGATCTCGTGGAGCAGATCGACATAAACGCTTGCGACGCTCGTGCGATCCGAGCTGCTGACGGTCCTAGAACCCCCGTTAAGAAGGTCTTCTAACGTCTGAGACTGGGATTCGGAGATCCAGCCTCCTTCAACACCATAGCGCCAGGTCAGATCACCCGCATTGAACGTATGGCTGGCTGCGGCAATATAAGCATTTTCTTCAAACTCATCGCTTTCCCGCGCGAATGGAAGGGTCGGGAACGGAGGTCCAAAGTCGATCTCGCTGTACCGGGTGTCATTGCGCCTCGTCCCGCTGTACAGAATGGCCGCGTTCATGACATTCTCGTAGGCGAATGTGTGGCTCCAGCCTAAGCCGCCGTTGCGGCTTCTCCCGACGATCTCATTCCTCACAAGGGGGAAGGCTCCAGAGCTTGTCACCTCTTGGTCGAAGGTGCTCTTGGCGTCGTTGTAATAGAGAACGATGCGGTCGTAATAGGTCGGACTGGTGGTCAGGAAGACATTGCCGCCGAGCACCTCCAGCTCTGTCCCGATATCCGTGATCAAGCCGGCATCGCGGGCGTCGAGTGACTTCTGCCATTCGAAATTGGCATAGTAGCTCGTCGGGTTCGGGATGTTCGTATAGCCCTGAATCTCTGCCTCGCCCGTCCCGCCGGTGCCTCCGCCCGCCGCAGTGAAGCCACCTCCGACAGATACTTCGAAGAACGGCCGGGTGAGAATGTCAAACCCGCGACTGGGAGACGAGATCAGTGTCGGCTCCAGCAGGAGCCCCTGAAGCGTTGATGAAAAGAATTGCCCGTTCGGGGCATTGTTGATGACATCCTCACCATAGAGGTAGCTGTTCGCGAAAGGGTTGACGCTGCCACGGATGCTTTCATCGATATAGGCAGCACCGGAAAATGGATCGAAGACGGCATCGCTGTAGAATTCTCCCCAGGCGTTCAGGCCTTGAAAGCGGAACGCACTGTTGAGAATCGAACCCGCCTGCTGGTTTGCGCCAAGCGACGTGTACTCACCACCGCGCGCTCGCGCACGCAGGACGTAGTCTCGCGCATGTTGGATCGCACCCGGCGCATCATACTCCGAAATGGCCACCGAGGCCCGAACCGCCGAGATGACGGGATCATTGTCATCCAGTCTATCGGCATTGTCGATCGCCTGTTCTGCAGCGACACGGTCCCCTTTCTGGTAGTAGGCCGCGCCAAGAACAATTTGCCCCTGGGCATCCGCCGGATTGGAAACAGTGCCTGCGAGCAGGTCTTCGACCGCCTTGTCGGGCTCGCCTGTCTGGAGATAGTAGCGACCTCTCGCAATCAGAACCTGATCCAGCGCCGGATCCGCAGCCATGGCAAGATCGATCTCGCGCTTCGCCTCCTTCACCCGGTTTGTGTCCAGATAGAAGATCGCCAGATTCGAGTGCGATATAGGATCGATCGGATCCAGCTCGATCGCCTTTCGAAGCGCTGCCTCTGCCTCTCGATTGGCACCCCTGGTCGAGTGTATGTCGGCGATCGCATTCCAGGTGGTGCTGCTTCCCGGCGTTACCTTCAGAACCTCGTAGAGATCTGCCAGCGCTCCGTCGTTATCGCCCTGGAACCCTGCCTTGAAATGAGATCGCGCCTCCAGCGCAGTGGGCTCATGCGGATCGAGAGACAGTGAGCGGTTTATCGCCTCCTCCGCCTGCTTGCGGTCATTCAACAACAACGCGATCCAGCCGCGATAGGCCGGAAGCGAGGGGTCGGAAGGGTACTGTCGCTCCGCTTCGCGAAGAGCCTCGATCGACGCGTTCAGGTCCTTCAGGAAACCGACCGCATAGGCCCGCAGAAATGCGGCTTCCGGTCCACCATTGCTCGGTGGCAGCGGCTCGACACGGCTTGGATCTGCCAGCGACCGTGCATAATAGCCACCCCAGAGCGCGATCGCTCTCCTGCGGGGATCGAGGCGGTGAGAAACCTGCGCGAAAAGGGCCGCCGCTTCACCGTATCGCGCTTGGTTGGCTGCGATGATGGCCTTGATCAGGATCAGCCGGTCCCGTTGGGTTGATGATAACTGCGTGCGCTCCAGCGCACCAAGCATCTCCATTGTCTTTGCCGGGCCTTCAAGCGACAACTGCGCTTCCGCAAGATCGACCAGGTCGGCGGTCGAACGCTTCGCAGGTGGAATCGCCAGAATACGATCGGCATTTCGGCGCATGTCTGCAAATGGGACCGCTGCTGGCGGCATACGCTCGAACGCTTCTCGCGGCGGAAGGTAGAACAGCATTTGTTCGCGGTCATCGGAGTCGACGATAACCACCTTGCGAGGCGCCTGACCCAAGGTGGCTGCTGCCGCCTCACCCGCACGCACGTCGACCATGCCTTGTGGATTGGCGAGTTGCACGACCCCGTCGAGAACCGTCAGCGACGTGTCGTTGCCGCTGACCGTCATGGTCCAGTCGGTCCCTCGAATAGCGGCAGCCGCTGCGGCAGTCTGGACCTGTACGCCGGGCCCTCCGCGCTCGGCCCGGGCCCAGATCGTTCCTGACTGAAGCTGCAACACCGTGTCGGAACTCGTCTCGCTGGTGATCTGCTTCACGACCATCGAGGTGTTGCGGCCGAGCCTGACCTGGGTACGGTCCGAGAAAACGATGGCGAGCTGGCCGACCTCGTTCGTGCGCAGGATATCGCCGCTCATCAGGTCCTGTTTGAGATCGACGGACTGCCAGTCGGACACGTCAATAAAGCGGACTTCCTCGCCGGTCTTGCGTGCGATGACGGCCCCAGCTGCAGTACCTGAGCGCGGAACGGGCTCCGCACCCGCAGGCTCAAGTGCAGCCGATAACAGAACAGCCGTCGTCATCGACAGCACTGTTGCTGCCTTAAAAAGTTTCACTCTACAATCCGGCATCCCCCGCCGCTCCACCCTTAAGCAACCAAGTGTCGTAGTCGCCCTAGCAAGACTATTGAATAGCCGCCAGAGTCTTATTAGAGAGGATACTTTGTAAGCGGAGAATTTTCACGTGAGTGACTTTGATAGCGCACCTACGGAGATGCTTGACCTGACCATGGCGAGCGGTGAGGTGACGGAGGAGTACATAAACCACATCCGAAAAATCAACGACGTCTTCTATGACCAGATCAAGATAGCCGACCAAAAGGCCGCCTATATCTTCACGTTCATGCTGGCTTTCTTGATCTCTTCTGCGGAAGGGCGAAGTGTGTTCGATTGGGCGCTCTATGCAAAGGCAGACATTCCGGAGGCATTGCTTCGCGCGATACTGGCCTGCGCGTCAGTCTTTTCAATCATTTGCGCAATCCTGGTTGTCCTCCCCCGCAACATCCCCCGCTCGACGTCTCTCTTCTGGGGCACCTGGCCGCATCATCGCCCGCTGTTCGAGCTCGCTGCGGCGAACCGCGATGTCTCTTACCTGTTCAACGAATATCTCGATAACGCCGACATCCTGTCGCTGATCTCGCGCCGTAAGTACAAGTGCGTGTCGTTCGCCTTCCGCGGACTGGTCCTGACGGTCCTCGCGTATGTCATTCTCCTGCTAGCGACGCAGAACATCCGCTAATCACGCCATCTTGAGGCGATGAGCAGTACTCAACCCCGGTCCTGTTCATCGTCACATCGGCACGGCTGCGGCACCCACCAAGCGACCGCGGAATCGGTCTTTCGAAAGAGGTCGATCCATTCCGTTTCTGACGTCGATTTGGATCAGGTGTGATCGCCGCTATGCCACATCGTGTTGGTGTCGATCTCGGACCGATGCGAGGGAAAGTCTTCGCCGCGGTAGCTGATCAGCAGCTTGAACAGGTCGCTGCGCAGCCTTTTGCGGGGTTCGAGACGGTGCTCGATCTGCCGCGTCAATGCGGCCTGCATGACCGATAAAGCTTCGACGGAGGTTCCTTCGGCGATGATGACAACATTGACCGTATCAGGGTCGGTCGCTTCATCCTGCTCGAAAACCTCATACACCTGGTTGGGCTCGGCGAGTACGACCTGGAAGCCCGTTATGCGGGTCTGGGTCATCAGCTGGCGCAGAATTTCTTCCATCGTCGGTATCGATGCATGGGCCTTTCCGCTTTCGACAGAATAGGCCTGCACGAGTGTTGCGCCTCCGATACCGCTTCCAGCTTTCACAGCGATCTCGCCCGGGATCCGCAGCACGCTCGAAAAATGCTGCCGCATTTTCTGAGACCAGGGCGTCGGATTTCGCACAAGATCGAGATAGGACGGCTGCTCGATCACCGCGAGACTTTCAAGCTCGTAGAGGGTGAAATAGCTCTCTTTTCTGGCTGCCGAAACGTATCGACTGGCGGCACGCATGCCGGCGACCGTCAATCGCTCCGGGACGTGCTCGAATGTGTGCCAGGCTTCGTATTCTTCCGCCATGGTGGCGGGATAATCGTTCCAGAGCGCGAGAATGGCGGGGATCATCAGGGCTCCCCCATGCGAAGGACGACCTTGGATGCGACCCGATCCTGCGCGGCCTGGAACCCCGTTAGCGCGTCCGACAGTAGGAGCGTGTGCGAAATCAGCTGTCGCATTAGCGGCTGATTGGCGTCAAGAAAGGCAATGACGCCGTCCCAGTCGGCAGCAGGTGCCCGGTAGGAGCCGCGGATCTGCTGATGCATGCGCACGACGGATGTGAGGTCGATTTCGGCTGGCCGAGGGTGGATGCCAACAACGGTGAAGATCCCGCGCTTCTTGAGATACGGGAGCGTGGCGCTGACGAGCGCGGGTACGCCGGCCGCCTCGATGATCGCGTCGAACGGCGCAAGGTCCGCCAGGGCGCTCGCCATGTCTGTCTTCGCCGTATCGATCAGTTGCTCGAAACCGGCCGTGCGGAGTGCATCCAGCCGCGGCCCGTCATCGCGGCCGATCACTACGACCTTGGCACCTATCGCCCGTGCCATGATGGCGATGCCCTGTCCGATGAAACCCGGACCGATCACCAGAATGGTTTGACCCGGCAGGACCTCCGCAGTCGCGACCGCCTCGGCGCAGACGGTCATCGGCTCTGTCAAAGCCGCGACATCCATGTCGAGATTGTCGGGAAGGGTGTGGCAGTTATCGTAGGGCACACACACGAACCCTGCAAATGCGCCGTTGCGGCCGATGCCGATCCCTTTGCGCGCCGTGCAATTGTCTTCGTCGCCGCGAAGGCAGGCGTCGCAACGGCCGCAGGTGGTTGAGGGTCTTGCGGTAACGCGGGTGCCGATAATCGTTTCCGACAAAGCCTCCCCTACCCGTTCGATCGTGCCCGCAAACTCGTGGCCAAGGGTGACGGGCATGGCGCGCTCCATCGACTCGTAACCCGGGGTCCACTCCGCGATGTGCAGGTCTGTTCCGCAGATGCCGGCCGAATGGACACGGACCAGAACGTCGCGCGGAGCAAGAGCCTCCGGCACGCCGATCTCGCGAAACTCCACGCCTTTGGCGGGCCGGACCTTTTGCAATGCCAGCATGGTGTCGTTCCCTTCGATAATATTTAGGTGTTCAGCCGCGCCAGCTCAGAAAGCGCTTTTCGACCTGCCCGATTACAAAATTCACGAGCAGTCCCATGACCGACAGGATGGTGACGCCGGCAAAGAGCTTTTCCAGGTCGTAGAGCGAGCCGGCCTCAAGGATGTAAGAGCCGACGCCGTATTGCGCACCGAGCATCTCTGCGGCGACGAGAAGAATGATCGCGATCGAAATCGAGACGCGCAGACCCGAAAGGATGGCCGGGAATGCCCCGGGCAGGACGATCTTGCGGACGATCGACCACCAGTTCAGTCCGAAGCTCTGGCCCATGCGGATCAGCGTGCGATCGACGTTGTCGACGGCGCCATAGGTGGCAACCACGGTTGGCGTAAACGTGCCAAAAGCGATCAGTGCGTATTTCGACATTTCGTCGATGCCGAACCAGATGACGAACAGAGGCAGGAGCGCGATCTTGGGGATCGGAAACAGCGCGGCGACAAGCGGGACCAGTCCGGAGCGGACATAACTGAAAAGACCGATCAGCACGCCGACCGCTATGCCGACGCTGATGCCCATGAACGCACCGACGAAAAGCCGCTGCAGTGAAGGCAGAAGATGCTTCCACAGCAGACCCGTCTGCCAAAGCTGAACAAAGGTATCGAGGACCGCCGAGGGCCGTGGCAGCGTCAGGTTCGAGATGAACCCGCTACGGGTGCCGATTTCGGCGAGCGCGATCAGAACGACAAAGACTGCAATGCCGACGCCCTGCACCGGGATCGGTGCAAAGCCGCCACCGCGGAACGATACGGTCGATATCTTTCCTGTTTCACCCCTGCTTGATGTCTCTACAGGGCTGGAAAACGTTGTGACGTCAGACATTGACCAACTCCTTGTCGGCCGCCATGGCCTCTTCGCGCATCAGGTCCCAGAGCTGCTTCTGTTTTTCTTCCAATACGGGATCGCCGAGATGCCGATCTGACAGTGGAATGTCGATATCGACGATCTCGCGGATCCGGCCTGGTCGGCGAGACAGGACGACGACGCGGTGCCCGAGCCGGACCGCCTCGTTGAGATTGTGGGTTACATAAACCGAGGTGAACGGCTGGCGCGTCCAGAGCGAGATCAGGTCATCCATCAGCAGTTCGCGGGTCTGGCTGTCGAGGGCCGACAGCGGTTCGTCCATCAGCATGACTGCGGGACGGACCGCCAGCGCCCGGCTGATTGCCACGCGCTGCCGCATGCCGCCCGACAGTTGCTTGGGAAGGGCTTTGCGGAATTCGGAAAGGCGGGTGCGATCGAGAACATCCGTCACGATTTCGTCCATCTGACGCCCGCTCAGGCCATGGTCCTCGAGGACCAACCGGATATTGCCCTCGACCGTGCGCCAGGGTAGCAGAGCGAAATGCTGGAAGACGTATGTCAGCGGGTTGAGCGAGTCTGCCGGCGGATTGCCGACCTGCAGCACGTTGCCAAAGGTCGGCCGCTCTAGGCCACCCAGGAACCGAAGCAGGGTCGACTTGCCGCAGCCTGACGGTCCGACCAGGCAGATGATCTGCCCTTGCGGAATGTCGAGCGAAATATCCTTCAGAACCTCGACGGCTCCATAGGAGTGGCTGATGTTGTTGAGCTTCAGATCCATGGGTACTCCAGGCAGGCCGCAGTGCTGCCGCGGGTTCGACCGGTCAGATGGTCTTGACGTAGGACGTATCGAACAGCTGTTCGTTGGTGATCGCGTCCTTGACCATGCCTTCGGACTTGAACCATTCGAGCTGTTCGACACAGCTTCCAAGCGACAATGCGAGGCCCTCGTTGACGCGCATGGCGCCTTCGATCAGGTTCTGCTTGGCCGTTTCGAATGGGCTGTCGCTTTCCACATATTTGTGGACGATCTTGGCCAGGGCGTCGCGCTCGGCGTCATCTGCCTTGTTGTCGACGAAGGCCGCGTTGTAGTCGGCGATCGCCCGCGAATAGGCCTTGACGAAAGACGCTGTCATGTCGCGCTCGTTGGCGGCGTTTTTGGTCGAGGTAAAGGCGGTCGTCACCTGGTAATCCGGTGCGTAGTCCGACACGAGGCCGATTTGCTTGGCAGCGCCTTCGCGGATCATCTTCTTGGCGACATTCGGCTGAATGGCCCAGGCATCGATCTGGCCCGTGGTCAGGGCGCCGACGATTGCGCCAAGCTTCTGCAGCGGACGCAGCTGGATGTCGGACAGCTTGATGTTGTTGGCTGTGGCAATCTTGTGCGCCATGAAATGGAAGGAGGATCCGGCCGTTGTGATGCCGAAACTCTTGCCGGACAGTTTCGAAGGGTCGGTGAGACCGGCCTCATAAGCCTTGTTCGACGCCAGGATGATCGCGCCGGTAACGCCCTTCTGTTCGGTCAGCGCGCCGCCGATAACCTTGATGGCGTCCTTTTGCGCGAGGCTGATCAAGCCACCGCTCATCGCGGTAACGCCGAAGTCGGCATCACCCGAAGCGATTGACACGGCCATCGGCTGCGCTGCTTCGAAGAACTTCAGTTCGATGTCCAGCCCTGCGTCCTTGTAGTAACCGCGTTCGAAGGCAATGAAGCTCGGTGCGTGGCTGGCAAGGTGAAGCACGGCGAGGTTACGGGTTGCAGCCCGCGCAGGCAGACCAAAAGCCGCAGCGCTGCCGAGTGCACCCATGCCGATGAGTGCCTGACGGCGATTCATTTGAAACTTCATGATTATCCTCCTCCAAGGACGGCGTTGCGTTACGCCAGTGCCCCTCATTGCCACTCACCGCACCAGAAGACAACAAACAATGATTATGCCTCCGATGCCTTCAGAGCATGTTATCCGGCCTCTCAGGGCAGCGGCGGCAGGGCTGACAGTCGTGCGGCGATGATCTCGATCAGTTTGCGCAGGTTGGCAGAGTGCGAGCGACGACGGTTCCACAGGACGGATATCGAGAACTGGGGTGCGTTGTAGATCGGTCGGATGACAAGATTGCTGCCAACCGGACCGAGAGTCGTGACGTAGTCGACAAGGACGATACCCATGGCTTCGTTCGCCAGCGCCAAGGCAGTGTCGGAAAAGCGCGCAACGGCACGGGTGTTGACCTTCAGTTTCTCGCGGCTGAGGAAACGATCAACGATTGTCTGATGGGCACCCCCGGCGGCAAAGCTGATGAAGTCCACGTCGGCAAGATCCGCTGCATGGATGACGGAACGGGCCGCAAGGCTATGGCTTTTGGGAATGACGGCGACCAGATCGACGCGCCCGACATGTTCCCTTTCGATCAGCGGATGGTCCAGCGATGCAATCGTCACCACCGCTTCACCGCGGCCGGTAATCAGATATTCCTCGATCTGGTCGACCGGCAGCACGTCGAAGAACAACTCGATACCCGGCACTTCGACGGAGAGCGTCCGCAGCGCCTGCGGAACCAGCGCCCGCGCCACGCTGGCCGTCGAGCCGACCCGAAACACGGCGGTTTCGCCGCGCGCGATACGGCCGATCTGCGTTCCAACACCGGTCAGCTGGCGGATCAACGGATCGATTTCCGCGTATATTTCCAGCGCCTCGGACGTCGGCACCAGCCCGTTACGATCACGGGCGAAAAGCGCGATTCCAAGCAGGTCCTCAATCCGGCGGATCGTGCGGCTGAGCGCCGGTTGCGATATGGTGAGAACCTTGGAGGCGCCGGTGATCGAACGCGCCTGCATTACCGCATGGAAAACCTCCATCTGGCGCAGGCTCAGCAATCCGTCGGTGGTGGCCGGCACCCTGTGCTGGTGGTCGTCGTTCTCAGCGGGCATCGGTGATTTTCCTAAGGAAGGCCAGCAACCTCTCGATCATCTGGTCAGCCGCCGTTTCGGGCAGCAGATGTCCGCCTGGAAGACCCTCGCATTCTACCGAGACCGCCCAGTCAGCCCAGATGTCGAGCGGCGTGCGTCCGCCACCGTAGAGCCGGCCTTGTTCGGAGAGCACCAGCACCGGCGCCTGTATCTTTCGACCGGAGTTGCGATCGGCAAGGTCGTCTGCCTCGTCCACCGACGCGCCAGCCCTGTAGTCTTCGCACATCGCATGACGGACCTCGGCGCTGCCGAAGGCCATCCGGTAGTCTTCCAGTGCCACAGGATCGATCAGGCGGATGTCGCCGGCCATCTTGCCGAGCGTCAAGTCGATAAGAAAACGCGGATCGGCCGCCATCAGCGTTTCAGGCAGCGGTGCGGGTTGCGCCAGCATGAACCAGTGCCAGGCGCCAAGCCCGAAAGCCTTGCCTGCCCCTTCCCACATTTCCGGCGTCGGCACGACGGTGACGGAAACCAGTGCGCGAACCGCCTCCTCGAAATCGAGCGCGAGCCGATAGGCAACCCTTCCGCCGCGATCGTGGCCGACGACGACGAAGCCGTCGTGCCCGAGGGCTCCCATCATCTCGTGCAGGCTCTTCGCCATCCGACGCTTGGACCCCATATCTTTGAGCGTCCCGGTGACCCGGCTATTACCGTAACCCGGCAGGTCGGGCACGACCACGGAATAGGACGCAGCGAGCACGGGCGCGATCCGGTGCCAGGCCGAACGGGTTTCCGGATAGCCGTGCAGCAGCAGGATGGCAGGGCCGGAGCCTGAGGTGAGGACGGCGAAATCGACATCAGCCGTGTGGACGCGACGGTCCTTGAACCCCGGGAACAGGTCGTTTGCCGGTCTACTCATCGGTTTTTGCTCCTGCTTGCGTGTGTGTCACAGCTGCCGCGATTTCTCGGAGCGCGGTGATCAGGCTGTCGACGCCTTTCTGTCTTGGACGACGGTCGCAGACGTGAACATAGGCGGAAACGCTGGCGCTGTTTTCGATCGGTATTGCCACCAACCCATGGACATCGCAGTCGATTGCCGAAAAGGCATCGAGAACGCTGATGCCGATACGTTCGGCGACGAAGGCGAGAGCGGCGTCGACAAAATGGACGTAGACCGCCGTTTTGCGCGTCTCGCCCCAGCGCTGATAGGTCTGATCGATCAGAAGACCGTGCGTCGTGGTCGCGCCAAACGAAATTAGTTGTTCGTCCGCAAGATCCGCTGGCCTGACGGACCGTCTACCTGCCAGCGGATGGCCAGCAGGCACCACGCAGACCAGGCCAGCGGTGGCGATCGGGACAGTCTGGATAACCGGATCGTTAACCTCCGCGATCGTCGCGACGCAGGCCCCTTGGCCAAAGAGGAGGTAGTCACGCACATCGCGCTGCGACAAGGAATCGCTGTAGAAAGTGCCGGCGGTGCCTTGCTGCTGCAAGCGCTTCAGTGCCTTCGGGATCAGCCGGGCGCCAAGGCTTGGCGTGGAGCCGAAGCGGAAGGTGGACGCGTCGCCCCGGGCAATCGAGTAGATGACATCGGACAGTATTTCCGACTGCTGATGAACATGCTCGACCTCGGCAAGAATGAGTTCGGCCTCCTGTGTCGGGACCAGCCGGCCAGAGATGCGGGCAAACAGCGCGATGCCGAGCTGGTCCTCCAGACGCTTGATCGCAGTCGACAGGCTGGGCTGCGAAACGCCGAGATGTCTTGCGGCAACCGTCAGCGATCCCATCGCCATGATCGTCCGGAAAATCTCAATCTGCCGTTCCTTGAGCTTGGGGTTCGGCATCCGCCACGGGTCTCCATCCTATAAATCCGGGTTATACCCTCGTTCGGAAACTGTATTGGCGTCAATACCCGCGGCCGCCTATCGTCGCCTTTATGCTCGCAACCGCAGTGAGCATCATCGATTGAGAACCATAGGATGAGCATTATGCGTGGTGGTCGATATGATGTCGTGGTGGCCGGAGGCGGTGCAGCCGGCATGAGCGCGGCGGTGGCCGCATCCCGGTTTGGCGCACGAGTTCTGCTCGTAGAGCGGTACGGCTTTCTCGGCGGCGCAGCCGCAAATTCTCTGGTTCTCGCCTATTGCGGCTTCTACCAGAAAGGCCCCGCCCCGGTCTTTGCCGTGCGGGGCGTAGGTGCGGATCTCTTGCACACCCTCGGCGCGCTCGGCCAGGAGGTCGCGCCGATCAGGTCGAGCAGCGGCAACTGGATCGTCATGCTGGATCCGGAGGCAATCAAGTTCGGCTTCGACCAGATGACCGACGCTGCCGGTATCGACGTGTTGCTGCACTCTCGCGTGACAGCCGTCGCAACCGGCTCGGACGGCCTGACCGCAATCACCGTGACTGACCACGCCGGTTGCTACGAGATCACTGCCGCCGCATTCGTCGATGCCAGTGGCGAGGCAGCGCTCGCATCGCTCGCCGGGTTCGAAATGACAGTCAACAGCATGGCAGGCGACAAGGTTCAGCCGGCCTCCATGCCGGTTCGCATCGGCGGAGTAGCGCCAGGGGTTTCATTCGACCGGGCGCGGATGGCAGATCTGGTTGCAAGGCACAACGAGAGCGGCGATACGCAAATCCACCGTGCAGACGGGGGCGTTATGCTGCGGCTTCCGACATCGAACGACTACTGGTGGATGACGATCGACCTCGACACGGACGGTTTGAGCGGCGCAAGTCTTGGATCAGCGGAACGCCAGGCACGACGAGAAGCGTGGCGAAACCTTCAGTTGCTGCGGCAGCTACCGGGCTTTGAAACAGCCTTCATCGCAGCGACCGGACCGCAGATCGGCATCCGCGAAACGCGCCGGCCACGGCCGCGCAACGATCTGACCGGTGCAGCCCTGGCAAAAGGCGAGCGGCGCGAAGACGGTATCGGCCGCGCAGCCTGGCCGATGGAAGTTCACGAGGCGCCTGGAAAAGTTCGTTTCGTCGATCTTGGGGGAGAAGGATTTGCAGACATCCCGATGGGATCGATCGAGGCTGCCGGAGCATCCAATCTTTACCTCGCGGGCCGCGTCGCCGGGGCCGATCAGGCAGCCTATGGTTCGCTGCGGGTGATGGGAACCGCTTTCGCAACAGGGCATGCAGCCGGCATTGCCGCGGCGTTGCGCGCCTCGAGCGCAACAGTTTCGGCCGACGACGTGCGGGCAGCGCTTACGCTCCAGGGCGCGTTGATTTGAAATTCTGCAGCTTCACTGGCGGCCGGAAATCGGCGGGACGACAATGACTTTGATCACCGCAGTGCCGTGGCCGCGTTGAGTTCAACACGGCCACGGGTTTTATCGTCGCGGAAACAGGAACCGTTTTACCCGCGAGCGCAAAGATCAGGGCTTGCAGGTCTGTACAGCGCCGGGGAGCTTGCACCAGTCGGCATACCAGGTGTCGAACAGCGTCAGCTGGGCTTCCACATAGCCGCGCTGGCTGTCGCTGAGCACGTCCGTCTCGATGAAGTTCAGTGCATATTCTGCATCGCCCTTCAGGACCATCATGTGCTTGAAATAGAGAACCAGATCCGGGCCTTCATCGAAGGAGGAAAGCACGCCGAGCGCTTCTTCCAGTTCCTTGGCGCGCAAGCGTGCATCGGCGTTACCCGTGGCCGCGGCTTTCGCGAGGTTGCACAGATGCAGCACTTCCCTGGGAAGAACGTTGCCGATGCCCGTAATGGCGCCGGTTGCGCCGCAATTGACGTAGCCGTGGTAGACGGCCGTATCGACGCCGATCATCAAAGACACGCCGTCATCGCGGCTGGTAATGGTTTCGGCCGCATAGCGCATGTCGGCCGGACCGCCGAATTCCTTGAAACCAACGAGGTTCGGGTGCTCGGCGCGAAGCGCGAAAAACAGATCGGCGCGCGTGGCAAAGCCGTAATAGGGGCTGTTGTAGATGACCGCTGGCAGGTTCGGTGCCGCGGACAGGATTGCCTTGAAATGCGCCTTCTGGGCGGCGATCACGGAGCCGCGCGACAGAACACGCGGGATGACCATGAGACCATTTGCGCCGACCTTCTGGGCGTGTGCGGCAAGCGCGACGGCAGATGCGGAGTTGATCGCGCCAGTGCCGACAATCACGGGGATGCCAGCCTCAACCAGACGCGAGACGCCTTCCATGCGCTGCGCATCGGTGAGCAGGGGCCAGTCACCCATGGATCCGCAATAGACCACTGCCGACATGCCCGTTTCGATCAACTGCTGTGCCTTACGGACCATCGCGTCAAAATCCGGCATGCGGTCTGCGGTGCACGGTGTCATCAGCGCGGGAACGACGCCCGAAAATATGCTTGCAGTCACGGGAAGCTCCTTCGTTTCGGCGCACGGAAACGCGCCACTATCCCTATCGACGAGCAGCATAGCGTCTTCTTCAATCTTGTCGACAAGAAAAATACAAGGACCTACAGGAGGATGTCGAGCCTGTCATGGCGGGTGAGCAACCGCTCGATCTGGGCTTCGATCTGCTCACTGTGAGCGCGGCCGAGCCTGTCCGCGGCCTCGACGTCTCGCGCTTCGATCGCCGCGATGATTTCTTCGTGTTCGTCCACAAAGCGGGATGGCAGCCGATCATCATAGGATTGGTAGTAGAGACGCAGCATTCTCCGCCCTTCGCCCAGCAGACGCTCAAAGAAGCGCGCATAGTATTCATTGCGGCCAGCCGCAGCGATCGCCGCGTGAAAGTCCGCATTGGTTGCGATCATGGCCAAGGCGTCCTGGGCTTCGACAGCCGCTTTGAATTCTGCCTGATGAGCTCGAATGATGTCGAGGTCACCTGCCTTGTGGTGCTGCGCGGCGAGCCGCGTCGTGACCCGGTACATCAAACCCAGCGCATCGAAATAGGCGTGCATGCCGAGAAAGTCGATGTTCGACACCATGGTCGACCGGTTCGGCAGGGTCTCGATCAGCCCCTCTCCGGCAAGCCGCACCAGAGCTTCACGGATCGGCGTGCGCGACATGCCGAACCGCGTTGCCAGTTGAACTTCGTCGATCGCACTTCCAGGGGCGAGGCGAAGATCAAGGATTTCATCCCGCAAGAGGTCATAGACCTGCCTCGCGCCGGACCCCCTCTTGCGCTCCAGCGCATGATTTTGATTGCTGTCGTCCATGCCGGCACCCACAAAGTTTTTATCTGTCATTCATGCACTACTGCATCCTCTCCTCGTCGTCAGCCCGTCCGGCAATTCGAACGAAAGTCTTGACGACCGTCGCCAGCAGCATATTCATCGCCCAACGCTACCGCTACGCCAACTGCGCACGCTCAAAGATCTCACCCCTCGCGTAGGCCCCGCCCGCCGAACAGCGCTTTCAGGAAAGTCCCAGCATGAGTGCCCCTGCCTACATATCGTTCGAACAGTCGCTTGCCGGTTTTGACAATATTGCTGCCGCGGTTCCGCCGATCTCGAAGGAGGAACTGAACGCGCGCATAGCCAAGCTGCAGGGGCTGATGCGCGACGGAGGCGTCAAGGCGGTCTATCTCGATACATCGACGAGCCTCACCTATTTTACCGCCATGACGCTCGGGGCGAGCGAACGCATGCATGGTGCGATTATCCCTTCGCGCGGCGCTCCGATCTATATCAGCCCAGCCTTCGAGGAGCCGAAGACCCAGACGCTAATCACGATCCCCGGCGAGATCGCGGTCTGGGAGGAGCATGAGGATCCGGCCCGTTTGGTCGCTGACCTGATCTGCAGCCTTGCCGCAGACGGGAACATTCTGGCCTTCGATCCGGCGACGCCGTTCGCATTTTCCAGCCCAATCACCACGCATCTCGGCGACCGCCTGACGGTTACCGGCGCCAAGGACTTGATTGCCCAGTGCCGGCAGATCAAGTCGGCGAACGAGATCGCGATCATCCAGGCCGCGATGACCGCGAGCCTTGGTGTTCACAAGGCCGTCTGGGAAGGTCTCTACGAGGGCGTGAAGACAACGGAAGTCACCGATTTCATTGCCGCTGCGCATGCCAAGCTCGGCATGAAACACATCTTTGCCGCCGCGCAGTTCGGCGAAGCGACCGCCTATCCGCACGGCGTTCCCTATGCGCAGACGCTGAAGGCGGGCGACATGGTGCTGATCGATCTCGGCGCGCATATCCACCGCTACTGCTCTGATATCACCCGCACTTATGTCTTCGGAGAGCCGACGGAACGGCAGCGCGAGATCTGGTCGCTCGAACAGAAAGCCCATCGCGCCGCCTTTGACGCGGCAAAGATCGGGATCGCCTGCGAAGAGGTTGATTTTGCCGCCCGCAAGGTGCTGACCGATGCCGGCTACGGTCCCGACTATCAGGTTCCCGGCCTGCCGCACCGGACCGGACACGGGCTCGGCATGGATATGCACGAAGACCCCTACATCGTTCGCGGCAACAAGACACCTCTTGCTCCAGGCATGGTGTTTTCCGACGAGCCGATGCTTGCACTATACGGCGAATGCGGCGTGCGCCTGGAAGACATCATCTACATGACCGAAGAGGGCCCCGCCTTCTTCACGCAGCCGTCGTCCTCTCTCGAGCGGCCGTTTGATTGACGAGGCGAGTCTATCCGAGGGCGTGAGCCGGGGCCGGCGTCACCTGTGTCGGCCGGCGCAGCCTTCTAGCCAGTCGTCATCCTGCGCAGAACATTTGTTTTCCAATAGAACTGGTGGACAAGAGCGCCCAGCACATGGCCGGAGATCAGCACCCATAAGGCGACTTTGAGGACATCGGCATGCAGTTCCCCTGCACTGCCGTAGCCAAGATAGTATGCAGCCATGCCAGTCAGCGGCATTGCGACGAGCAGAATGTAGAGCGCGGCATGCGCGGCTGTGGCAGCCATCCGAAAAATCGGGGGTTCCTGCGGCGGGGATGCCGGAACGCCACTGGTGAAGCGGATGATCAGGCGAAGCACGACGAGAGCCAGAGTAGAAATGCCCACATAGGCGTGAATATTGGCACTTGCCACTTGGTCGGCAGAGGCCATCCCGTCTCGCTCCATACTCCGGTTCCAGTCGCTCATGCCATCGGGCAGGACGAGGTTGAAAGTGACGAGCGCAGCGGTAAGCCAATGCAGGACGCGTTGAGATACGGAAAATGATATAGGTCTAGACGTTGTCATTGGTGATCCTTCCATCGTGGTTGTCTCAGACGTCGCATGGGGCGGTCGGATGTGAGCGTCGACGGGGCATTGGGTTTGATCATCGAGATCGCTTGGTGCGGGGACTTCAGTCTCACACGCACCGTTTCATTCCTTCGGTTGTCACGATGATCGACTAGAGGCCGAAGCTGACATTGAACTGAAGGCGGTCAGGGTCATTTCCCAACGCC
Organism: Neorhizobium sp. DAR64872/K0K18; assembly: GCF_050500175.1. Lineage (NCBI taxonomy): Bacteria > Pseudomonadati > Pseudomonadota > Alphaproteobacteria > Hyphomicrobiales > Rhizobiaceae > Neorhizobium > Neorhizobium sp. DAR64872/K0K18. The sequence continues at coordinate 245,646 of NZ_CP191445.1, read as the reverse complement.
TGCCTCCGCTGCCATGACGCGGTCTCGAAGCGTTTCGCGATTGCATCAGGTAGAGAGACCCAGCCGCCACGACGTCCCGTTCCGGACGGCCCGAACACCGTGCCGGTCGCCGTGGAAAGGTTCATCCGCGGCAGCCGTTGCGGTCACGGATAGAGTTATACGGGGTGAAAGACCGATCATTCAAAGCGTATGCGAAAGCAGAAAAAAACAGACGCCGTGTTCAGGGGAGTCAATCCAAAAGTTCGCGTAAGACGGTCGCGAGCTCCCGAGCAGTATGTGGTTTCCGCAACCATCGTCCTGACTGAGCCAGTTCTTTACCTGCGATGGTTGGCTCGGCGTATCCGGACGTGAACAGAACCTTTATCGTCGGCTTTGCCATCCTCACTTGATCCGCAAGCTCGTTGCCTGTCATGCCGCCTGGCATGACGATGTCGGTAAAGAGGAGCGAGATGTCATTGTGCTTTTGGAGGAGTTCGAGCGCCTCAATTCCAGTTGCTGCTTCGATGATCTGGTAGCCGAGGTCTGCAAGCCGTGCGACCACAACTCGACGCACCCTCGGATCGTCTTCGACGACCAAAAGCTTTTCCCAGCCTCGGGGCAGCGGAGCGGTTTCTGCCGTGTCGAAATGCGTGATCTCTTCGTCAGCTTTTGACCGGGCGGAAGGCAGAAAGAGCCGGACGCTCGTTCCCTGCCCGGGCTCGCTGTAGAGCTGGATGTTTCCACCGGATTGCTTGGCAAAACCGTAGACCATACTCAAACCCAGACCTGTCCCGGCACCAAGGCCCTTCGTTGTGAAGAACGGGTCAAAAGCCTTCTCGCGAACCTCGGCCGTCATTCCCGAACCCGTGTCCGTTACTGAGATCAAGACAAAGTCACCAGTCCTTACCGACGGATAGGTTTTCGCGTAGTCAGCGTCGAGTTTGACGCTGGAGATATCGATCGTCAGCCTTCCGCCTTTTGGCATAGCGTCGCGCGCATTTATCGCCAAGTTAAGAATGGCATTCTGGAGCTGCGATCCGTCGACCGAAGCCTCGATGGCCGCGCCTGATATAACCGTGCGAAGCTCAACGGCTTCTCCAAGGGTTCTGCGCAACAGGTCCGAAAAGCCTCCGACGAGTTGCCCTATATCCACCGTTCTCGGATTGAGGCTTTGACGCCGTCCGAATGCGAGAAGCTGGCTTGTCAGTTTGGCACCGTCATCTGCCGCGCTTTGCGCCTCACGCAGAAGCACTCGAAGCTTTGGATCCTCAAGCTTGTTGTCGATCATTTCCAGATTGCCGCTGACCACGGTCAGAAGATTGTTGAAATCGTGAGCCAAACCGCCGGTCAGTTGGCCGATTGCCTCCATCTTCTGCGATTGGCGCAGTTCTTCCTCTATCTTGTGTCGGCTCGTCAGGTCCCGGATGAAGCCCGTAAAGATCCGCTTGTTGCGGGTTGCTGCTTCGCCCACCGAAAGCTCCATCGGAAAGGTCGAGCCGTCCTTGCGTCGTCCGGTCACAACCCGGCCATATCCGATGATGCGCCGTTCGCCGGTCGTCAGGTAATTGGAAATATAGCTATCGTGCGCCGCTCGGTCGGGGTCGGGCATCAAAACCTTGACATTCAGTCCGCAGACTTCTGCTGCCTTGTATCCGAACAGCCGTTCCGCAGCCGCGCTGAACGACGAGATGATGCCCGCTTCATCAATGACGACCATCCCGTCAGGAACGGTATCCAGGATAGAAAGCTGGTGGGCCTCGCGCTCGGCGACGGTTTCCTGCATCACTTTCATGGCCGTGACATCGTTGTTTGTCTGGACCACGACCTGCTCGGCCGAGCCCAGCGGCGACAGAAGAACCCAGTGGGTCGCAATGAAGAGAGGACGGCCATCCTTGTGGTGATGAATGACTTCGCCGCTCCAAGACTGCGCAGCCAAGAACCGGTTTCGTTGTTCTTCAACAGATTCAGGGAACTGCGTGCCGAGAAGCTCGTGAACCTCTTGGCCAACGGCCTCGATGCGTGACCATCCGTAGAGGTTTTCGCATCCTGCAGTCCAGCTGCGGATGATACCATCCGTTCCGTGAACAATGATGTTTGCCGCATCCAGCAAGCCTGTAACAGCAGAAAGCTGTCGTTCGAGCTCATCTCGACTGCCTCTATATGACATAGCTTTCCCATGATCGCACGCTCAGTGGGACCGTCCCCCGCGGACGATCGTTAACCGGGGCTCGCGGGAACGATCATCTTCATCTCCGGCCATCTGCGCAAGCAGAACCGGACGGCAGATCGTTATCGCGTTTCGAGCCGCCACACCGTCGATTTGGATGGCACCCTTGCCGATGAGCTTTGTCATGGTGCGCGAGACTGTTTCGATTGTCAGTCCAAGGTAATCGGCTATGTCCTGCCTCCCCATGGGAAGCTCCAGCGTGGTCCGGTTGCCTGAGGAAGCCGCTTGGCGCCGGAGTGTCGCCAGCAGAAAGGAACAAAGGCGTTCCTCCGCGTTCTTGGATGACAGGAGCACCATCTGATCCTGCGCTGCCGCCATCTCGTCGGAGACCAGAGCGAAGAGCTGTGGGCGCAAGTGATCACTCTCGGTCACCGCTGCATCGAACCGGCGTCGTGACAATCGCCTCAGGGTTACAGACGTCACCGCCTCGGCACTGTAGAGATAACGCCCGCCAAGCGAGATGCCGACGATATCGTTTGGATAGAGGAAGCCGGTAATCACCCGCCGTCCGTCGGCGATGATCCGAAAAATTCTCAACGTACCTTCGAGAATTTCGAAAACATCGACCGCATCGTCGCTCTCAAAGAAAAGCGCTTTTCCCGCTGTCAAATGTTCAAACGGCTGCTTGCAGAACAGGCTGTGAAGGCTGGTTTGGTGATGGACTGCGTGAAGAGCAGTCGTCCCACTTTCATAATTCTGAGTTGTACTGAGCATGACCGTGCCTCCAATCTCGATGCGCGCAGTTGACTCGCGTGGCGTGACGGGCGGATGCTGTTTCCGTGACAATCTATGGAATTGCGTAACACATTGTAACAGGAGGGGATAATGGCGCGGCAAAATCCTGCGACAGCTCACATCCTCATCGTCGATGATGATGTGAGGATCACTCAAATGTTGAAGCGATATCTCAACGAAGAGGGCTATTTAACCAGCGAGGCCAAGGACGGTGAGGAGATGCGCCTGCAACTTGCGCACACACAGGTCGATCTCATCCTGCTGGACGTCTCTTTGCCCGGACGGGCCGATGGTTTTGATCTTGTTCGGGAGGTGCGAGCGGCGTCCGATACCCCGATCATCATGCTGACCGGTCGAAATGACGTTGTGGACCGGATCATCGGGCTTGAGATGGGCGCCGACGACTATCTCGCGAAGCCGTTTAACCTCAGGGAGCTGCACGCCAGGCTGAAAGCCATTCTTCGCCGGCGAAACGTGCAACCTCCCGAGCAGGAAGAGACCGACAAGATCGTCCATTTCGACCGCTGGGCTCTGAACCTTACGCGACGCGAGCTGTCATCAGCGGATGGCGAAGGTATCCATCTGACAACAGGCGAATACGACCTCCTTGCTGCCTTTGTGGCCCATCCAGGACGCGTGCTGTCGCGAGATTTCTTGCTAGAGGAAACAAAAGGGCGCCATCTCGATGCCTATGATCGGGCAATCGACGCTCAAATCGTCCGGATCCGGCGCAAGGTGGAGATCGACCCCAAACAGCCGCAAATAATTCGCTCCATCCGGGGCGTCGGCTACATGTTCGCCGCACGCGTCAGCGTGGCGAAGGTTGCTTAGAGGGCGATAGGTCATACGTTAAACCGGCCCGCGGTACTTTGAAAGTCGAGGTGTCGCCCAGAAGCCAGTGGTCCGTTTTGGCGACGGGCCAGACGTGGATGCGATTGCATCCTTCCTCTGCAGCGCGGCGTTTCGCATACTCCAACAAGCGCCCTGCCACGCTGTGCTCATTGAGGAGACTTACGGACGCGAGAACAGGAACTTCCAGCTGTTTGCTCAAGCCACTTTGCGGGCTGACAAATACCAGGGAAATCCCGCGGACAACCCCTGCCGGGTCGATTACAGTAAGCCAATTTCTCCGGAGGTCTTCTGTGGAAGTCGCTGCCTGCCACTCGGCAAGATCAATGTTCGGAAAGAGATGCCGAACGATTGCGTAAGCACGAGCAACGTCCGAGGCTCGAAGTGCACTGACCGTATAGTCCGCATCCATCTCCATCCCCCCATTGCACCGTTACTCTTTGGTGGACCGGCTGAGCCTGCATTGACGGCGGTCAACGCAATGACTGCAGATGTCGAAGGGTCAGCGCGGGTGAAGAAAGACGCAATATGGACGCTGAAGCGCCTTCTTCAGCGCGTAGCGTGAGGATCGAAGGAGAGCGCAAGGATGTGCTTATCCATTCGCCCGATGAACCTGGAAGGCATGCCTGCTCGGAAATCAGGCGACGGTCTTCAACTGGTCCTCTGCCAACATCCGCTGCGCCACAAACGCCTGACCCGCAATGGCTCAACGATCAACGCCCCGTTGCATTGCGCTTTATCAATGAGAGCCGCACCATTCCGGGTGAAAGAGTTACCGGAGGCGAGCCACCGAGAACGACCGTTTTGAACACGCGGCCCCAAAGCCCAGCCATGCGGTTGCAGGACTACTGAATGATTGCCATTACAGCGCCGTGTCGAGCCGCGGGCTGCAAGAGGACGTGAAACAAGGACGCCTTTATGACGGACAAGCTTCTCCTCACCTTCAATGCCGGATCTTCATCCGTGAAAATCGGCATCTTCAGAGTGGACGGTGAAAGGCCTGAGCGGATCGGCAAAGCCGTGGTCGATTTTGCAAGCGACCCCGTGTCGCTGCATCTGAAGGAAGGTCCGGCGCAGTTCGAACTGTCGCTGGAAGGCGCTTCCGGCGACGATCTTGCCGGCCTGATGGACAAGGTGTTCGGGGAACTGAGTGCCCATTTCGATCTCGACGCCGTCACCTCCGCCGGTCACCGCATCGTCCATGGCGGCGACGTCTTCGACGGTCCCGTGGAACTGACGACCGCGACTGCTGCGAAGGTTCGGTCGTTGACGGCACTTGCGCCACTACATCAGCCCCAGGCGCTACGGATGATCGAAGCCGTCCGGCACCTGCGCCCTGATTTGTTCCGGACCGGTTCCTTCGATACGACTTTCCATGCGACACAGTCCGACCTCGTGCGGCGTCTCGCAATTCCGCGCGCCTATCATGACGAGGGTATCAAGCGGTACGGCTTCCATGGACTGTCCTATCGCTACGTCGCCGGTGCACTGGCCGCCAAGGCGCCCGGTATTGCGGACGGCAAGGTCATCATCGCCCATCTGGGCAGCGGCGCCAGCCTCTGCGCCATCGAAAACGGTCTCAGCCGCGATTCCAGCATGGGCTTTTCGACGCTGGACGGAATCCCGATGGCAACGCGACCCGGCTGGCTTGATCCCGGTGTGCTGCTGCATTTTCTGGGGCCGCTCGGCAAGTCGGTCGAAGACGTGGAGGACATGCTCTACCACAAGTCCGGCCTGCTGGGTGTTTCAGGCCTTAGCGGCGATACGCGCGAGCTCCTGGAGAACGACAGTGAAGAAGCGCGGGAGGCAATCGATCTCTTCACACTGAGGATCGCCGGCGAGGTCGGGAGACTTGCATCCACGCTCGGCGGGCTCGACGGCCTCGTCTTCACCGCCGGCATTGGCGAGAACCAACCGGAGATCCGCAGGCGTATTGCAGACCAGCTTTTGTGGCTGGGCGTAGAGCTGGACGGTTCGGCCAATCAAAACAACGCGCTCACGATCAGCACCGCGGCAAGCCGCGTTGCCCTTCATGTCATCGCTACGGATGAAGAACAGATGATCGCGGAGGAGTGCCTGTCCGTTTTTCGCGCGGGGGAAAATCCCGCCACCTGACGGCACCCCGGAGGCGTCGCTCCCAGTCACGACAGTAATTTTCGATCACTCGCCCTTTCGAAGGAGCAAGAAGATGCAGCTACGTAACAACCTGCCCGTCACGCCTGAGATCAGCATCGAGGAGCTGACGCTCATCGACCGCTATTGGCGGGCGGCAAACTATCTCTCCGTCGGGCAGATTTATCTTCTCGACAACCCACTGTTAAAGGAGCCCTTGAAGCCGGAGCATATCAAGGCACGGTTGCTCGGCCACTGGGGCACGACGCCCGGGCTCAACTTCATCTATGCGCATCTCAACCGGATGATCCGCAACCGCGATCTCAGCATGATCTATGTCTGCGGACCCGGCCATGGCGGTCCCGGCATGGTGGCGAGCACCTATCTCGAGGGCACCTATAGCGAAATCTATCCGGACATCTCCGAGGATGCCGAAGGTATGCGGAAACTGTTCCAGCAGTTTTCCTTCCCTGGCGGCATTCCGAGCCATGCGGCCCCGGAAACCCCGGGCTCGATCCATGAAGGCGGCGAACTCGGCTACGCTCTGGTGCATGCCTATGGCGCAGCCTTCGACAATCCCAACCTCATCGTCGCCTGCGTCGTCGGCGATGGCGAGGCAGAGACCGGACCGCTTTCCGCAAGCTGGCAGTCGAACAAGTTCCTGAACCCCGCCCGCGACGGTGCGGTGCTGCCGATCCTGCATCTGAACGGCTACAAGATCGCCAACCCAACGCTTCTCGGCCGCATGGCCGACGAAGACATCGAGCACCTTTTCCGCGGACACGGCTACGAACCGTTTTTCGTGGAGGGCCATGAGCCTGCCGATATGCACCGGCAGATGGCTGCGGCATTCGAGACGGTTTTCGATCGCATCCGCACGATACAGGCCGAAGCCCGCGACGGTACGGTGTCGGAAGGCTTCCCACGCTGGCCGATGATCGTGTTTCGCAGCCCCAAGGGCTGGACGGGACCAAAGGAAGTCGACGGCAAGAAGGTCGAGGGTTTCTGGCGCGCGCACCAGGTGCCGGTCTCCGGCTGCCGCGAGGACGACAAGCATCGCAAGGTCCTTGAGGACTGGATGCGGAGCTACAATCCGGACGATCTGTTCGACGCCAACGGCCGGCTGAAGGAGGAATTGCGGGCGCTATCGCCCGGCGGCGAACGCCGCATGGGTGCCAACCCGCACGCCAATGGCGGCCTTTTGCGCAAGGAACTCATCGTTCCCGACATCCGCGACTACGCGGTGCCCGTAAAGACGCGGGGCGCCGACATGGTGCAGACGACGGAGATCCTCGGGAAGTATCTGCGCGACGTAATGAAGCGCAACGACGCGAATTCGAACTTCCGCATCTTTGGTCCGGACGAAACGGAATCGAACCGGCTCGGCAATGTCTTTGAGGTCACCGACCGCGTCTGGATGGAGAAGATCGAGCCCTACGACGTGCATCTGTCCCGCGACGGCCGAGTGATGGAGGTGCTTTCAGAGCATCTTTGCCAGGGCTGGCTGGAAGGTTATCTGTTGACCGGCAGGCATGGCCTCTTCTCCTGCTACGAGGCCTTCATCCACATCATCGATTCGATGTTCAACCAGCACGCCAAGTGGCTGAAAGTGTCGAGTGAACTGCCATGGCGCAAGCCAGTCTCTTCGCTCAACTACCTGCTCACCTCGCATGTCTGGCGGCAGGACCATAACGGCTTTTCCCACCAGGACCCGGGCTTCCTCGATCTCGTTGCCAACAAGAAGGCGGATATCGTGCGCATCTACCTGCCGCCGGATGCCAATACTCTGTTGTGGATCGGCGATCACTGCCTGAAGACCTGGGACCGCGTCAACGTGATCGTTGCCGGCAAACAGCCTGAACCGCAATGGCTGACAATGGACGAAGCGATCCGGCATTGCGAGGCCGGCATCGGCATCTGGGACTGGGCTGGCAACGAGGACGGTGCGGTCGAACCCGACGTGGTGATGGCCTGCGCCGGTGACGTGCCGACGCTCGAGACGCTGGCGGCGGTTTGCCTGCTGCGGGACGCGATCCCGGAACTCAGCATCCGCGTCGTCAATGTCGTCGACCTGCTCGCCCTGCAATCGCAGGACCAGCATCCCCATGGTCTCTCAGACGAGATGTTCGATCGTCTGTTCACCACCGACAGGCCGGTGATCTTCGCCTATCACGGTTACCCCTACCTCATCCACCGGCTGACCTACAAACGCACCAACCACCAGAACATCCATGTTCGAGGCTTCATCGAAGAAGGCACGACGACAACTCCATTCGACATGACGGTGCTGAACGAACTCGATCGATTCCATCTCGCGATCGAGGCAATCGAACGCGTACCCGGTTTGAAGGACAAGGCAGGCAGCGTGATCGCGATGCTTGAGGACAAGCTGGCGGAACACACACGCTATGTCCGCGAACATGGCGAGGACATGCCGGAAATTCGCGACTGGAAATGGAAAGCCTCCAAGACGGTCGGATAAGAGGCCGGGCATCACACGAAGCAGCCCGACCTCATCACGCTCGGGCTGCTTTGAGCGGAAGCACCAAGTCCCCTTGACCACGATCAATGCCCTTTCCTGCGAGTGGAAGAATATCCGGTCTCACACTTAAAACTCGGGGACACGATGACGACATTCTCATTTGAGCAGCGGGAGCAGCGCGAGACGAAGTTCAAGGCGATCCTCCTCCAACGACAGCAGTATCTGCAAACACGCCTCGAAAAAATCGAGCATGACTTTGAACAACCTCGTAATCGCGACGACGACGATCGTGCGGTCGAACGCAACAACGACGAGGTTCTGGATGAGCTCGGCGAGGCGGGGCAAACGGAGCTGCTGGCGATCGAGGCCGCCCTTCACCGGGTAAAGGAAGGCACTTTCGGTATCTGCGCCAAATGCGGCAATGCCATCAGCGACCAACGTCTCGACGTCGTCCCGCACACGCCGTTCTGCCAATCCTGCGCACACGCGCTTCAGCATCTCTAGACAGCCCTATGGCGGCGTTACGGGCGAAGGCGTGAATTCCGGCAGTGGCTGCGTCTCGGGCGCCTTGCGTTGCGAAAGATCAAAGGTCTCCAGCATCGCATCTGTCAAAGTGAACAAAAGCTGCGAGAGGATTGTTTGATGTTGGTCAGGGACTTCATGACACAGAGGCCGATCTGCGTGTCGGCGAACACGAGTATCAAACATGCGATCCAGCTGATGCTCGATCACAAGGTCAGCGGTCTGCCGGTGATCAGCGACGATGGTCAAGTCGTCGGGATGCTGACGGAAGGCGATCTCTTGAGTCGGAGCGTCTTCAATCTCGGCCCGCAGTCTCCACCGAAAGATCCTGACGATAGTTTCTTCGAAAATTACGTGCGAGCGCACGGCACCACCGTGGCAGATTCCATGACAAAGGACGTTATCTCCGTTTCGCCACAACAGTCGCTTGCGGATGTTGCAGCGCTTGTCAGGACGCATGGTATCAAACGGTTGCCCGTTCTTCAGTCGGAAAGGCTCGTGGGGATCATCAGTCGGAGCGATATCATGCGGGCCGTGACTGCAAACCGCGATGCGGTGGCAAAAGGAGATGTCGCGTTGCGGCTTGCAGTTTTGACGCGGCTGCGCTCGGAGCTCGGCCTCGAGCCAGAGCGACTTACAGTTGAGGTCAGGAATTCGATCGTCGAGATCTTCGGCCCTGTCCCCTCGCCTGCGCAAAGGCGTGCCATGCAAGTGGTGGCAGAAAGCGTTGCTGGTGTAGCCGGCCTGATTTTCGAAACCAACTGCGTTGAGACAATGGACCACTGACGCGACGTTCGCCCTGTCTGACGCCTGTCGGTTGTCCACATAGGCGGCGCAGGCGGCGACCGCCCCTCAAAACAAAGACGATCATGCGCGAGCGATTTCGTACGGTCCGTCCTGCGCAGGCACTGTTCGGCTTAAAATCCTGGAGGTGAGACTGGCATCTCCGGTAGTCCGACAACCAGAATCTGATCGATCACCTTGGTGACACCCAGAGTGTTCTCAGCCGCGACCCGCGCAGCCGTCTTTTCGCGTGCATCCAGTACCCTGCCTTCCAGTGTGACCACAGTCGCGTCGACGGCCACCGTGATGGTGTCACCCCAGCGTTGCCGGTCATATTCAGCCTCAAGTCCGGCTTTGATATCCGCGTCGATTCGATCGACGGCGGACGCTGACATCTGTCGGATCAGGGTGCGCATGATGTCGGCTCGCGTGACGATGCCGACGAGCTTGTTATTTTCGACAACCGGCAGGCGTTTGATGCCGCGATCGCCCATCAGGTTCGCGGCATCTTCGACGGTTATCCATGGCTCGACCGTGATCGCCGGCGAGGACATGACTTCGCTCACCTCTTTCCCGAAAGCTTTCGCGTAATCCTCCGCCAACGCACCGCGTGACGAAAACAGCCTACGCCACATCCCGGGCGAAGCCTGCGACCGAAGCTCCCCGCGTCGCAGGAAATCGCTTTCACTGATCACGCCCAGTACCTGCTCGTCATTATCGATCACCGGCAGACCGCTGAACCCGCAATCCAACATGGTGTTGGCCGCCTCCCAGATCTTGGCGTCTGGGTGAACAGAAATCGGATCTGCTGTCATGATGGATCGCACGGTCTGCATGGTCTTTTCTCCCTCGTTATGGGGAGGTTAAACCCGCGGCTCGGGCCGTCCTTGATCTTCATCAACGATCACCGCTTCGAGCGCCCCAGTCCGGGCAACGCGCGTGCGAAGAGGCCGGTCTGAAGATATTGGTCCTGTTCGGTCTCCCGAAAGCGCTTTCGTACCCATCGATTGACAAAGATCATCGCCATCTCGTCCGAGGCTTCTAGGCTTGCTTCATCCAAGACCTCTGAAATGGATGGAGCCAACCATGTCGTTCAAAACTATTCTTGCTGTCGTCGGTGAACACGGCGCCAACGCCGATATTGCCAAGGCCATCGAGCTGACAATTGAGTCAGACGCGCATCTTTCGATCATGGTCATCGGCACGGCGTTGCAGCCGATCACGTCCGACTATCCCGTGGCGACCGCCTGGCTTGAGCAACGGCAGGAAGAGATAAAGGCGCTGGTCAACGTCAAGACGGCCGCCGAGGCGCTGTGCAGCCAGAGCGCCATTTCCTTTGATATCGATCACTTTTACGACGACAACTTCATTCTTCAGAGCAATATCGGCGTGCGCGCCATGTATGCCGACCTCGTCATTCTCGGCAACAGCGTCCGGCGCGAAAGAGGGTTGCGACGTCTGGTGGTCTCAGCTGCAGCCTTTGACGCCCGCACGCCGATCCTGCTGATCCCTTCCAAGGGCAACATCACTTTTCCGCCCAAAAATGTTCTTCTCGCCTGGAATTCCAGAGCGGAATCCGCAACAGCCGCCAAGGATGCACTGGATATTCTGAAACGAGCCGATGCCGTGCATGTCGTTCTCGTCGATCCGGATGGTGCCTACTTCAAAAACGGGGGCGAGCCTGGCGCAGACGTTGCCGCATTTCTCTCGCGACATGGCATCAAGGTTGTCGTCGAACAGCTGGCGAGCGGCGGCCGAGCAACCGAGGACATTCTCACGCAGCATGCATTGGAAACCGGCTGCGACATGATCGTCATGGGAGCCTACGGCCATTCGCGGCTGCATGAACGTATCTTCGGCGGTGTGACGGCAACCTTGCTGGAATCTTCGGATTTTCCGATATTCATGGCCCGATGAGCGGCTGTCACGCACAGTCTCCGAACCTTAGGCGCATCGGCTGCGGTCGGGCCTCTCGTTCCGTCCGGCGCGTTGACGGCCTCATGGCCGTCGCGCGCCCGATGGTTCTCGTGGTTCAGGGCTTGGTCCGTCCAGCACGTTCCCGCGTCGCTGACCCGGTCGATCCTATACAGATCGTCTCGGCGGCAACCGGGGTGGGAATACCGCAATCTAAGATTGCAATCCTGATCATGCGATCGGTCCCTGGTAGCGGATCCCGGTGACGGTCCCCTGCCTCAACAACAGGCGCTTGAAGACGAGGATGACTATGCCCCTGGAACACTGGCTCCGGCCGTTACGGCCCCTTCTCGTCGCGGCCCCGATCATCGGGCTGACAATTGGATTGATCGCCTGGCACGGCGGATTTCAGGATCTCTATGTCACATCGCTGGCGCTTGCGACCGGCCTCGTCATGGTCGCCCTCGTTGCCCAGATCATCGCGCGGATTGGCGCCGGTGAAATCGGTCTGGATGTCATCGCGCTTCTCTCCATGGGCGGAGCCCTTCTTTTTGGCGAATACCTTGCGGCGACGATCGTGGCCTTGATGTATTCCGGCGGTCAATATCTCGAGAATGTCGCCGAGGGCAGAGCCCGACGGGAGATGACCGCGCTTCTTTCGCGTGCACCTCATGTGGCAACGAGGCGCCGTGAAAGCCAGATGGAGGAAGTGTCGGTCGATTCCATAGCGGTTGGCGACTGCCTTGTTGTTCGGCGTGGCGATCTGGTGCCGGTCGACGGTACCGTGAACGACGGGGAGGCTGTTCTTGACGAGTCCGCACTGACAGGCGAACCGCTGCCTGCCAAGAAACGCCCGGGCGATATCGTCATGAGCGGGGCCGCCAATGTCGGTGACCTCTTTAATATGACCGCCACAAAAGCAGCCTCCGACAGTACCTATGCGGGCATCTTGAAGCTTGTTGAGGCGGCCCAGCAGAGCAAGGCGCCGATGGCCCGCATGGCAGACCGGTATGCGTTGGTCTTCCTGACCGTCACAATCGCAATCGCTTTGCTGGCTTGGTGGATTTCCGGGGATCCCGTCAGGTCCGTCGCTGTCCTCGTGGTCGCAACACCCTGCCCACTCATCCTCGCCGTACCGATCGCTTGGGCTGCTGGTGTCTCAAGGGCGGCAAGCTCCGGTCTTCTGATCAAGGGGGCAAAAATCCTTGAAGAGCTAAGCATGATCCGGACGCTGGTGCTCGACAAGACAGGGACGCTGACCGATGGCAGACCGACCCTGCGAGAAATTTCTACATCTTGGCCAGAGGACGAGTTTCTGCGCCTCGTCGCCTCGCTCGATCAGGCATCGAGTCACGTGGCCGCCAAGGCGCTGGTTGATGCAGCGCATGCCCGGAACTTGAGCCTTGTTTCGCCGGAACAGGTGAGCGAGGAACCCGGCGAAGGAATTGCCGGGACGGTTGGCGACAGAAAGGTTGCCATCGGTGGCATCAACTTCATCGCCTCGGCCTACGGCGTTGAAATCAACGACGCACACACACCAGGAACCATCGCCGCAGCGGTCGCGATCGACGGGAAATTTGCCGGCATCTTGTTGTTTTCGGATCAACTCAGGGCGGGAGCTGCTTCGGCGTTGAACGGTTTCAAGGCAATTGGGGTAACGCGGATCATTCTGGCCACGGGCGACCGCGCGATTGTCGCACGCCAAATCACCGCCGGCCTGCCTTTCGATGAGGTCAGAGCCGACCTCTCGCCAGGCCAAAAGATCGACATCGTCAAGGATGAAAAGACACGCGCGCCGGTGATGATGATCGGCGATGGCGTGAATGACGCGCCTGCCCTTGCTGCAGCGAATATCGGACTTGCCATGGGTGCGCATGGCTCAGCTGCCGCCATCGAGTCGGCCGATGCGGTTCTGTTGGTCGAGAGGCTCGACAGGATTGTGGAGGGCATCGCGATTGCGCACGCCTGTCGACGGATCGCGCTACAGAGTGTTTTTGCGGGCATCGGTCTATCGGTAGGCGCGATGATCCTCGCCGCAGCGGGGTATTTGACGCCGGTGCAAGGAGCACTGTTTCAGGAAATCATCGATATCGCCGTCATCCTCAACGCCCTGCGTGCCCTAAGAATCCGACCTTCCGCCTCGCGTCTGTCATAACGCGATTGGCGTCGCGCCTGTCTATTCTACCGCCACTGCTTGGTTTGGCTTGGATCGACGACCCGATCTACAGAGGCGGCAGTTCTCAGCTGCTCTCACCTTCAATCAGGTCCATGGGCCATACCAAACGTTTGACGGCATCAGGGTAGTGCAGCTTGTATTCCGGCATGACAGATAACAGACCCTCGGCAAGGCTTATGCCGAGATCGCGAAGAGAAAGACTGAAGCAGGTCAGGCTTGGTTTGAGAAACTGGGCCTGCGGGCTCTGCCGACCGATGATGGCGATGTCCTTGCCGGGCATCAGCCCGACCTCTTCCAGCCCACGGTAGAGCCCGGTCACCAACGTCTCGTTGACAAGGACAACAGCCGTCGGACGGGTTTCGCAGTCCATGATCTGACGAGCCACGCCATAGCCACCCGTTTCGCTCGGCGTGGCACGAAAAATGTGCTCCGGCGAAAGCGACAGATTGTGTCGGGCAAGAACCTCCTGGGATCGGTGAACGAACAGATGGCCGAGGTTCAGATCACCATTCGGCCAGATCAGGCCGATGTGCCGGTGACCGCTTTTCACAAGCCGCTCGATGGCGACCTCCGCCATGCCCTCGAAATCCAGATCGATCCAAGGCTGGCCGACATCGGTCTGGCTTCGCCCCAAGGTGATGAAGGGAATATTGTGGCGAGCGAGCAGTTCAAAACGCGCATCGTGGAGACGGGTGGCAGAGAGAATGACAGCATCCGCGAAGCCACGCGCGACGACGCGCTGAAGATAGGCGTCCGGGTCTTGGTCGGATGAACACAGCAGCGCGACGAGATCGAGCTTGTGACGGGCAAGGACGGTTTGCACGCCGTCAAAGACACTCATAAAGAACGTGTCGCCCTGGCCGGTAATTTCGGGTCCCGTCTGCATCATGAAGCCGATGACGCCTGTCGACCCCTTGCGCAGAGAACGCCCCGACTGGTTGGCGACATAGCCCAGTCTAGTGGCCGCTTCGAGAACCCGGCGCCGCGTCTCTTCATTCACGTCCGCCTTTCCGTTCAAGGCGCGGGACACAGTTCCTATTGATATATCTAGATAATTTGCCAGCTGGCGAATGCCCTTCATGAACTGCCTTTCCGCGGACCCGAATGCGTCGCCCAAAACAATATTGACAAATTCTGGCTCCTGTCCATACTACCGTAAACGTTTACGGAAAATCGGAAGAGGAGTTTCGATTTCCGTAAGGAGGAGGATACCAGTGACATACAATGCTGTTTTGTGTGGATGCGGAGCTATGGCCAAAGGCTGGCTCCGGGCGGTGCGGGACACGCCCCACATCAAAGATGCCATAGAAATCGTTGGCCTCGTTGATCTCGACCGAGCGACAGCTGAGGCGCTTGCAACCGAATTCAACCTTCAACAAGCGGTTATCGGGACGGATCTGGAAGTTGTTCTCGCGGAGACCAGGCCAGACATCCTGTTGGATGTCGTCATCCCCAACGCTCGCCATTCGGTGGTCAGCGCCGGCCTCGCCCATGGCTGCCACGTCTTAAGCGAAAAGCCGATGGCAACCTCCATGGAGGAAGCGCAGGATCTGCGCCGTGCCGCCAGCGCAGCGGGTCGTATTCATGCCGTCGTTCAGAACCGACGTTTCATTGCAGGCGTCCGCCGCATGCGTCGTCTGGTCGAAAGCGGCGCGATCGGCGAGGTCACGGGCATTCATTCCGATTTCTTCCTCGGCCCACATTTCGGTGGCTTTCGAGAAGAGATGGAGAATGTCCTGCTCCTCGACATGGCGATCCATACGTTTGATGCAGCGCGTTTCGTGTCCGGCAAGGCGCCCCTCTCGGTCTATTGCGTTGAAACCAATCCGACCGGCTCATGGTACGCCCATGGCGCTGCGGCCAATGCGATTTTCCGTTTCTCGGACGATGTGGTCTTTACCTATCGAGGTTCCTGGTGTGCCGAAGGCGAGCGCACCAGCTGGGAAAGCGCGTGGCGCATTGTCGGCTCGAAAGGCATGCTGACCTGGGATGGCGAAGATACGTTTAGGGCTGCCGTTGCCGGGAACGATCCCGGCCTCCTCCCGGGCTTTACGTCAATCGACGTCCCTGCCCCTGCCAGAGACGAGGAAACCCACGGCCACGCCAGCGTGATCGCCGATTTCCTCGATGCCATCAGCACCGGGCGCGAACCCGAAACAGTCAACCACGACAATATCAAAAGTCTGGCCATGGTGCTTGGCGCCATCGAAAGCGCCAAGTCGGGCCAATCCGTCGACATTTCAGCATAGGGACCGTGACATTGATCAACCAGCAGGAAAAATCCATTCGCATCGGCACCATGGTCAGCGCCTCGAAGGGGCAGGCTGCAGAACGCATTTCGCAGATCGCCGACATGGGGTTTGAAAGTTTCGAGCCCTTTTTCTGGCAGACGACCAATGGTCAGGACATTGCCGAGCTCGGCAAGCGCTGCCGCGAGGCGATTGGAGATCGCGACATTACGATGTCGACACTTGGCATGTTCGGTAACCCGCTCGAAGAGACCGACATGGACCTTCAGACGTTGCAGGGTTGGAAGGATTGCATCGACAACGCCCACCATTTTGGAGCGACGTGCGTTGCCGGCTTTACCGGCCGCATCCGCAACAAGCCCCTGCCCGACAGCCTTCCACGTTACAAGCAGATTTGGAGTGAGCTGGCCAAGCGGGCGGCGGACAAGGGTGTGAAAATCGCTTTTGAGAACTGCGCCATGGACGGCAACTGGGCGACGGGCGACTGGAATATCGCTCACAATCCGGATGCCTGGGAGCTGATGTTCAACGAGACCCCCGATGACAATATCGGGCTTGAGTGGGAACCCTGCCATCAGATGGTCTACCTCATCGACCCACTGCCGCAGATCCGCAAATGGGCTTCGAAGATCTTTCACGTCCACGGCAAGGATGCGACCATTCGGTGGGACGTCATTCGCGAACATGGCATTTTCGGCAAACATCCGTTCGTTTTGATGCGCACACCCGGTTTCGGCGACAGCAACTGGACGGACATCATCTCCGAGCTGCGACTGGCGGGCTGGTCCGGCTCCATCGACATCGAAGGCTGGCACGACCCGGTCTATCGGGATGGGCTGGAGATGACCGGACAGGTTCACGGTCTCAATCACCTGAAACAGGCGCGCGGCGGCGATTTCGTCGTCGACCCGGTTTAGATCGTTCAATGTTGGCGCGGCAAGGAGGAGGCCGCGCCGCGCGAAAGTGCATTCCGGAGAACCACAAAGGAGGACAAATTGGGTATCCGAACATATACGATCGCCATCGCTACGGCGTTTGCAGCAACTGCATCGCTCTTTGCGCTCAGCGCTCAGGCAGAAGACGTCAAGCTGACGCTATGGTCGCTCGACCGAGACATTCAGCCCGCCCCCAATCTCATCAAGGAATTCAACGCGCAGAAGAACGGCATCCTGATCGAATATCGCCAGATTCAGTTCGACGATGTGGTCAGCGAGGCGATGCGAGCCTATTCGACCGGTAAAGCACCTGACATTATCGCAATCGACAATCCAAATCATGCCATGTTTGCGTCCCGCAAGGCATTTCTGGACCTCACCGACATGATTGCCGGTTCAAGCACGATCAAGCCGGAAAACTACTTTCCCGGCCCGCTCGCCTCCGCCACCTGGGACGGAAAATATTACGGCGTGCCGAAAGCGACCAATACGATCGCGCTTTATTACAACAAGGACCTGTTCAAGGCCGCTGGTCTGGATCCGGAAAAGCCGCCGCAGACCTGGGACGAGTTGCTCGAGACCGCCAAGAAGCTGACCGACCCATCCAAGAATGTTTACGGCATCACCTTCTCGGCCAAAGCCAATGAGGAAGGCACGTTCCAGTTCCTGCCCTGGGCACAGATGGGCGGCGCCACCTACAAGTCCATCAACAGTGATGGGGCTGTCCGGGCGCTGACGATCTGGAAGCAATTGCTCGACGGCAAAATGACATCTCCGGACACGTTGACGCGCAGCCAGTGGGATTCCACGGCAACCTTCAATGCGGGCAATGCGGCGATGGCGATATCCGGACCTTGGGAAATCGACCGCATGGTGACCGATGCCAAGTTTGACTGGGGAACCGCGCTCTTGCCGGTGCCGCAGGAAGGTGCCGAGCGCTCTTCCGCTATGGGCGACTACAACTGGGCGATTTTCTCCAATACCAAACATCCGGAAGAGGCGTTCAAGGCGCTTGAGTTTTTCGCCTCCAAAGACGTCACCATGTACAAGGATTTCGGCCAGATCCCTGCCCGTTCCGACCTGCCGATCCCGCCGACCGGAAATGCGCTCAAGGATGCGGCCCTCAAGACCTTCGTGGAACAGCTGAAATATGCCAAGCCACGCGGCCCTTCGCCAGAATGGCCGAAGATTTCCAAGGCAATTCAGGATGCCGTCCAGGCGGCGCTGACCGGACAGATGGAGCCTAAGGCCGCGCTCGATCAGGCTGCAGAGAAGATCAAGCTTATCGAAGGCTGAGGCAGGACTGCCTTTCTCAGGAGCCGATGGCACTCGTGCCATCCACCTTTTCCTCCCGGAAGGAGCTGTCTCGTTCGTCAAGAGCGGACAGCTCCACACCGGATCTTATGGGGTTTCCATGAAAAGGATACTTTCCAGCATCACGGACGGCCGCGGCTTCGACATTGGCCTGGTCGGAGTTCCCTTTGCCTTCCTGTTCATTCTTGCGGGCTTGCCCCTGCTCTACAATATCCTGATGAGCTTTCAGGAAGTGGACATGTTCAGCCTGGGAAGCATCATCAGGCCATTCGTCGGCTTCAAGAACTACATCGATCTGTTCAAGCAGCCCGAAACCCTGCCCATTCTCTTCAACACCGTCATTTTCGTGGTCGGCTCGATCGCTGGCCAGTTTCTCATCGGGTTTGGCCTTGCACTGTTTTTCTGGGTCAACTTTCCGGGATCATCGTGGCTTCGTGGATTGTTTCTGGTCTCTTGGGTCATGCCGGGTCTGGTCGTCGGTGCGATCTGGAACTGGATACTCTCGGGGGACTTTGGCGTCCTGAACTTCTTTCTGCGTGAAAGCGGCCTGATCGACAGCAATATCTTCTGGCGCTCAGACCCCAATTTCTCGCTCTGGGCGGTCGTGCTCGCCAATATCTGGCTTGGTACATCGTTCAATATGATCCTTCTGTCCGTCGGTCTTTCCGCCATACCCGGCGATCTCTATGAAGCAGCCGAGCTGGACGGTGCAAACGCCTGGCAGCGCTTCTGGACCATCACATTGCCCATGATGCGCTCCACCATCGGTGCGATCATTTCGCTCGGGCTTATCTTCACACTGCAACAGTTCGATCTGTTCGCGGCAATCACGGATGGCGGGCCGAACAACTCATCCAATGTCGCCCAATACTGGGCCTGGGACCTCTCCTTCCGGCAATACGACTTTGGCAAAGGCGCGACGATCTCGGTCATCATGACTGTGTTCGTGATGTTTGCGGCTATCGTCTATGTGCGCTCGACCCGTCATGAGGTGCGCGGATGACTGAAACCAACCGAAACCGCCTGATGCTCGCCATCGCCATCATCATGGCGGCGATCTACCTGTTTCCGCTCTACTGGATGTACGTCACGGCTCTCAAAACGGGCTCTGAGATGTTTGCCACCCCGCCCAGCTTCTGGCCATCGACAGCGCAGTGGAGCACCTTCGCGTATGTCTGGGAAAGCCGGAACATGGGGCGCTACCTTTGGAACTCAACGCTGATCGCCTTTGGATCGGTGGCGCTCATCGCCGTTCTCGGTACCGGCTGTGCCTATGTACTGGCGCGGTACCGTAACCGCTGGGTGGATGTGGGCCTGTTCCTCATTCTGATGCTGCAGGTTCTGCCCGCATCGCTGATGATCACGCCGATCTTCGTCGGGTTCTCCCAAGTCGGCTTGCTGGACTACCCGCGCTTTGCCGTCATCCTGGCGATAGCGGCAAAGAGCATGCCGTTCTTCGTGGTCCTCGTGCGGGCGACATTCATGGCTGTGCCGATGGAGCTTGAGGAGGCCGCATTGGTCGATGGCAACTCGCGCATCGGTGCCTTCTTCAACATCGTGCTCCCGCTTGCCCGCAACGGTATTCTTGTCAGCGCCATCCTCATCTTCATGCAGGCATTCGGCGAGTTCGTCTATTCGAAGTCGATGATCCAGAACATCGAATTGCAGCCCGCAAGTGTCGGTCTCAACTCGTTCATGGGCCCAAACACCAGCGAATGGAACAACATCATGGCGTACGCAACGATGTACGTAACCCCGATCCTTGCCATCTTCGTCCTTCTGCAGCGCCGCATCGTTTCCGGCCTCACATCGGGAGCTCTCAAATGACCAATCAAATCGAATTGTCGGGTGTCAACAAATATTACGGTGCCTATCACGCGCTGAAGAACATCGACCTCACTATTCGCAAAGGCGCTTTCGTCGCCCTGGTGGGACCGTCCGGATGTGGCAAATCAACGCTTCTGCGCGCCCTCGCAGGGCTTGAATCGATTTCCGAAGGAAACCTGGTTATTGCCGGCGACCGCATGAACAACGTACCACCCCGCAAGCGGGATCTGGCCATGGTGTTCCAGTCCTATGCGCTTTACCCGCATATGACGGTTGAGGAAAACCTCACTTATAGCCTGCGCATTCGCGGCACCAAGAAGGCAGAAGCGAAGAAGGCGGCAGACGACGTGGCCGCCATTACCGGCCTGTCGGACCTGCTGCATCGCTATCCCCGCGAACTCTCGGGCGGACAGCGACAGCGTGTCGCGATGAGCCGGGCCATTATCCGCAATCCCAAGGCCTTTCTGTTTGATGAGCCACTGTCCAACCTCGACGCCGCCCTGCGTGTCCATATGCGCAAGGAAATCAGGGCACTGCATGACCGGCTTGGCGCGACCTCGGTCTATGTCACGCACGACCAGATCGAAGCGATGACAATGGCTGATCACGTCGTGGTCATGCGCCAGGGCGTGATCGAGCAACAGGGCCAGCCGCTTGAACTCTATGACCGACCGGTCAACCGTTTCGTTGCCGGATTTATAGGATCGCCGGCCATGAATTTCATTCCGGCAACGACAGGACCGGATGGAAGAAGCCTCATCCTGGATCTTGGCCGGCCACAGACGATCGGTCTCGACAGAACCATTCCGGCCAATCGAAATCTTGTCGTCGGTCTGCGGCCCGAACATCTTACCATCGCCGAAGACGGCAAGGGTTTGTTGGAAGCACCAGTGGCCTTGGTCGAGTCGACAGGGTCAACGACCTTCGTCACAACGGCAACGACGCCCGCATGTGTCGTCGTCGTAAACGGACGCGTTCCAATAACCGGCGGTCAAACCGTCGGATTGAATTTCCTGCAGGAACACATTCATCTGTTCGATGCGGAAACGGACAGTCGGATTGAATGATTGATGCCTATGGCGACAAGCGTAACCACGCTCTTGAGCCGGGTGGCCGCGTCCGACGGCTTGCAGAAATCGTTCTGGCCGGTTTTGCTGAGCGCAGCTGGCACCGTTGTTTTTCCGCTGCGGCTTTCTTCTCCGCATTTTCCCCTTGCGGTCCGCCAATTCTGACCCGCCACACCCCCATGTTCATGGCTGGCGCGGTTTGGGAATTTGCTCAATAATCCTTTCTGGCCAAGCCGAGGCCTGAAAGCGAGTGTTATCTTGAACACCCAAACGGAGAGAGCCGGACCTATATCCGTTGTCATCGTCGAGGACGATGGACCAACACGTCAGCGTATCGCTGACGGCCTGTCCGACGCTTCCGCATTTTCGGTTCTTCAGGCGGGAACGCTCTCGGAGGCGCGCCAAGTGCTGGGGTCTGGTTATCCTGATGTGCTTCTGACTGACCTCCAGCTACCCGATGGCCATGGCATGGACCTGATCCGCGACGTCCGGCAGCATAGCCAGACCACCGAGATCTTGGTCATCTCCATCCTGGGCGATGAAGAAAGCGTCATTTCGGCTATTTTACTCGGTGCCAACGGCTATCTGCTGAAGGACGCTCTGCTGACCGACATCGCCGACACGGTGCGCGATCTTATGCGGGGCCACTCGCCAATCTCGGCCTCGATTGCCCGTTTCATCGTCAAACGGACGCAAGGCGTCAAGGATCCCGTCGTCGGGACGGACTTGAATACCGCCAAGCTGACAGCGCGCGAAATCGACATTCTGTGGGGCATCGCAAAGGGTTTCAGCTACGCCGACATCGCGGATTATCTGGGTATTTCACGCCAGACCGTTCCCGGCTACATAAAGAACATCTATCGCAAGCTCGAGGTGAATACCCGCGGTGAGGCCGTATTCGAAGCCTTGCAGCAGGGCTTGATAAAGCTTTAGGATGAAAGCTGCCGCTCACCAAGTTAGAAGGATGGCTCGACCGCGTGGCAGGATCGGCTGGCTGCTGCTGTACCTGGCGCTTCAACCTGTCATCATCGTCCTTTGCATTCTGGCCCGCCAAATCGGCCCGCCCTTGCCTCCTGCGGTCTATAAACTGAGCGGCGTTGAGCTCCAGGACGCGACAGACCAATTCCGTTCTGTGGACCTCCCGGACTTTCGCCCCGTCTCCGAAGATGCGACCTCCTCTGCGATTTATCGCGTCTCACTCGAACGACCGACCACGCAGAAAGATGTGGCATGGAGCATTTTCGTGCCGCGCTTTACCACGGGCGTACAATTCGAGGTTAACGGCTCAATGATCCACGATACGCACCGGAATGTTATGAGCCGCAGACCCGACCGCAATACGTCCGCCATAGCGACGATTCCGGAAAGCCTGCTGCATGAGGGGCGCAATGAGCTGATCATTCACCTCGTCACATGGGGGCCGGTCGGCGGCTATCTGGACAGCGTTTATGCCGGTCCGGACAAGGTCCTCAGACCGGTTCACGATCAGCGGTCAATCATGTTCGAGACCCTGCCCCTCATCCTCGTTGCCGGACAGGCGACATTAGGAGCGATCCTCGGCCTGATCTGGATCAACCGCCGGAACGATCGCAGCTATGGGCTGCTTGCGCTCGCCATGCTGATCGGTTTTTTTCAGTATTTCGTCTCGATGCCAGCATCACCACAGACGCTCGGCCTCGTCGGCGCTGCCGTTGTTACGCAAGCGCCGCTGGTTCTGCACTTCATCGTACGCTTCATCGACATGCCGCCACCGCGTTGGCTTCATCTCACATTCGTACCCGGCATTATCATTGCCTTGGCGGGCCTTACGGGACAGCATGATTTACTTCACGCAATCTTCCTGCCGCTAGGGCCACCAACGATTGCTCTCTGCGCCGCCGTTGCTTGCGTGCTCTTGGGCAACGCAGCTCTGCGCGGAAACCGAAAGGCGCTGATAATGGCGCCTGTATTCTCAGTCATGCTGGGATGCGCCATGAACGATATCCTGACGGTCAGCCGGCTCCTTCCGGGTGAACGGATCTTTATCGGCTGGTTCGGTTATTCGATCGTCCTGATCGTCATCGGAGTCTGGCTGACCTGGCGTTTCGTCCAAGCTTTGAATGATGCCGACAGTTTCGCCGACCGGTTGGTGAAGCAAGTGTCGGAGGCCGAGGTCAAGCTCAGGGCAAGTTTTTCCCGCGAAGAAGAACGCGCAAGGGCGGCGGCTTTGGCCTCGGAGCGGACGCGATTGATGCGGGACCTGCATGACGGGTTGGGCGGGCAACTCGTCAGCATCGTCGCTCTTGCCGAACAGCCGAGAGATACAACGAATACAATCGGAGATGCCGCTCGCGCTGCGCTGCGCGATCTTCGTCTGGTCATCAACGCAATGGAAGAGATCGATGGCGACCTCATGCTTGCCCTTGGTTCTTGGAGGGAGCGGATATCAGGCCAGTTGCGCGCCCACGACATGCAGCTCGTTTGGAGCGTACAGTCGTCACACGGACTTCCCGTCTATCCAGGCCTGCGTCCAAGGCACGTTATCCAGGTTATCAGGCTGCTTGACGAAGCTGTCACCAATGCGATCAAACACTCGGGCGCATCGATCGTGACGATCATGATCGAGACCATAGCTGGCCCCGACGGCGACGCGAGGGGCCAGATCTCCGTCAGGGACAACGGTTGCGGCTTTGCGGTCGATGCGGTGAATGGGGCGGGGACGGTGCAGGGCCGGGGCTTGCTCAACATGAAAAAGCGCGCAGCCCTCTGCGATGTGACCCTGTCCGTTACAAGCGCACCGCTCGGCACGACGGTCTCGCTGCTGCTACCCGCCGACTTCCCCGAAGCCGCCCTAGGGGGCTGATGCCAGCGGGGAGCGCGCGGATAAGGTCATAGGAACCGAGCGCGGAGACACTTCCATCGCCTGGACTATCTGATGCCGAGACGGTTCCTCGGGCCACCACGATTGACCGGCGCTACACCGAGACCGGGTGCGCGAACGCCCGGCCTGCGGACACAGCCAACCGGCAAGCCCGGAGCAGTACAATAGATCGCGGTCCTTGCCACGGGACGCGCCACGCAACCAAGCGGAACCCCCGGCGCCGTGCAGTAGACGACCACCGCGGCCGGGGGGCGCACCACGCAGCCTTTTGGGACGCCGACGGCGTTGCAATACACGACGGCCGCCGCCGGCGCGGCCGTGAAAATTGGCGCTGCCAGCACGGCAAGATAGGTAAGGGCCAATGCGGCCTTGAAACCATTTGGGCGATGTTTCATGGCGAATGTCTCCCGGATTCTAAACTGCGCCGACGGATACCGGCTTGCCCCCATCATGCCCGTTTCCGGTGCCGCGAATACGCCATGAACATGGGGTGGATGCGCATCTTAAACGCACCTAATGGTTGAAACTATCGGTTGCTCGCCAGGCCGGTTTGCCCGGCGAGCCGTAGTTTCTCTGCAAGTGCGAACGGGACTGGCACGATGGACGTCTCCGCGACTGCAACAGGCCCGTCCCCGGCCCCCGATCAGTCTGTCGTCAACGTCGCGGACTGGATCGTCAGTGCAGAGCAGGTCGTCGATCGTCTCGAGACGGCGTTGGTGGACACGGCGCTCGCCCTGCCACATCTTGATCGGGAACTGTTATGGGCGGGCACGGTGTCCATGACCTCGGCGCCCAGGGTTCTCGCCCTCAGCCTTGGCGCCGGCGGTGTCGTCATGCTGATTTTTCTGCTGAGCAGTTACGGGCTGAGAGGCCGACGCGAGGCTGCCGCGCGCGAACGCGTCCCATTCCTCGCCGTCTTGAAACGGACGGCCTGGAGCCTTGTGCCGTTGCTGGCCGCCATCGCGGTGGGGCGCGCAATAGCCGTTCGACTGCTGAGCGCCGATCCGCTCGGGGATGGTTTTGCCAGGGAGTTTCTCGTTTCCGTCATCTACTGGCTGTCTGCCATTACCTTTCTCGGCATTGTCTTTTCGCCCCGCACTCCTCAATTGCGGCTTCTGCCGCTGGACGAGAGCGGCGCGGAAAAAGGACTTAGGCGAAGCGCCGTGATCCTGGCGTGCGGATACCTGATGGTGTGCCTTCTGGCAGCAGCCGCCCGCGTCGGCATGCCGCCGAACTCGGTGCGGCTGCTGGCGATACTCGGCGCGTTTGCCATGACGGCGGCGGCTCTTCGATTGCTGCATCTTCTGCGCCGGCACGGCCTGACGCCGCGGCTACACATGGTCGCCGCCTGGATGATCCTGCTGGTGTCAGGCTTGTGGATATGGGGCTGGCTGATGCAGCAGTTTGACCTGTACCAGGGGATCAAGGGAACAACGATCGCCCTTATGCTGGCGCTGGCCTTCGATCGCTCGATCGCCCTCTCGATCCAGCTGTCGCGCAAGCCCGAGGTGATGCGTCGACTGTTCGTGGTGCGGGTGGTGATCGATGCCTTGGCGGCAGCTGTCATCCTCAGGCTGATCGTCGAGTACTGGCTGGTCGGCACGCTTGCGGTCATCCCGCAACAGGATTGGCCGCGATACTCTCGGCAGATCAATTTTTCGCTTATGGTGCTGGTGCTCGCTGCCGTGCTCGCCGCGGTTACCCACGCATGGGTAGAGTCGCGCATGATGCCGAAGGAGGCTCTCACCTCGCTGGAAGACGCGGAGTTGCACCTTGCGCGTATGACAACGGTTCTGCCGATCCTTCGTGTGGTCTTGCTGGGGCTCATCGGATCGATTTTCTCGCTGGTGACCCTGTCGGTTTTAGGGGTCGACACCACTCCCATCATAGCCGGCGCCGGCATTTTGGGTCTAGCCATCAGTCTCGGGTCCCAGGCGTTGGTGAAGGACGTAATATCGGGCATTTTCTGGATGCTGGACGATGCTTTCCGGCTCGGCGAAGAGATTGAGATCGACTCCACTCCCGGCAGGGTGGAGCAGATACTGATCCGCAGTCTCAGACTGCGCGGCTTGGATGACAGGCTGCATACAATTCCCTACGGCCAGATCGAGACCGTTGTCAGCCGCAGTCGCGGACTCGTCCTCGCTCGGGTGAGCCAGAGACTGGAGAACGAAACGGACGCCGTCGGGCACGCGCGGTTACTGCGGTTGGCGGCGTCGACCCTTCGAAGCGAAACCAGGCTTCAGGCCGATATCGTCGGCAAGATCGCCATCAGCCCGCCTGAAGCCCATCTGCAGACCAGGGAGCTGGTGTTGAGCTTCAATTTGGCGCGTGCCGCAGCGGTGACCGCCATTCCCCTGATCCGCTCTCTGCTGCTTGAAGTGATCGAAGCCTCCGGCTTCGATCTCGCGCCAGATGGCGTCCATGTCTCCCTTGCTGAAAGGCGCGCCACGGCAGCCCCGGTGGCTGGCACACTGGACGAGGTGCAGACCCCATGAACATGGGATGGCTTCACTGCAGCCTTTGGTTGATCGTGCCGTCCAGCATCGCAGGGACATTGACCAGTCCCTTGGAGCAGGTCCTGCGGCCTCGTCGCGAAGAATTGGTCCGGATTAGTTGATGCTGGCAGTTCCGCAACTGAAGAATGGACTGCTGACCGCGTCCGCCCGGCAGGAGGCTCCCGACACAGGGATCAACCTGGCGGATATCGCAACACTCAAAGGAGATCGAAATGGCAAACGTTAAGCTGATCACCCCTGTTCTGATCGTCTTCGGGGGGCTCGCCGTCGCTTCGAGCGGCTATGCGCAACAGGAGGCCTTCATGACCGCAGACAAGAACGCCGACACGATGCTGGACCAACCCGAATTCAAGGTTTTCATCGACACGATGGCCGCGTCCGGAAAGCCGATAGCCCTCAAGGTCAAGCAGGCCGGTCGCTACAACCTGGCGTTTGGCCGGATCGACAAGGACAAGAACGGACTCCTGACGCCGAACGAGTTGCAGTCGCTGAAATAGCTGCCGCTCCCTGAGCAGGCCTGCCACGACATGCGCAAGGGAAGGATCTTTCCATGAAACATGCACTGTTGCCCCTGGTGGCCGCAGCTCTGCTGATTGGCTGGGTCGGGCAGACCTGCGCCCAGGCCGAGAAGCGGAAAGTCATGGTCGAGGCACCTACCCTCGTCGAGGTGACGCTGTACCTGGAGACGACAGGAACGTTCCGCGCGGTCAACCAGGTTGACCTCGTCGCCCGAGTCTCCGGTACGCTCGAGAAAGTGAACTTCAATGACGGCGACACCGTGCGAAAAGGTGACGTCGTCTTTCTCATAGAGCCCGAACCCTATCGCATCAGCCTCGCAGCTGCCGAGGCAGAACTGCGTCAGCAACAGGCCAACCTGCAACAGGCCGTCTCAAACGCGGCCCGGCAGGAAGGACTTTCTGCCAAGCAGGTCGTATCACAAAGCGCAAATGAATCGGCCGTGGCACAGCGACTGGCAGCCGAGGCACAGGTCGAAGCAGCCAAGACCAAGGTGCGAAGTGCTGACATTAACCTCAGCTACACGGAAGTGAAGGCGCCCTTCGCCGGTATCCTATCCGCACGCGCGGCCGATCTCGGCGCCTTTATCAATCCCGCATCGGCTCCGAAGCTCGCATCGCTGGTCGTACCGGACCCGCTCCACGTAATCTTTTCGGCCGATGAGCGGCAGGTAATCGCCATTCGCCGCGCGATGGCTGAGCGCCATATAGACCTGAGGAGCCTCGGGGCGATCCGAGTTGAAGCCGGTCTTCAGGGTGACGCGACCTACCCTTACAGTGGATATCTCGACTACATCGCCCCCGAGCTGGACAGCGCGACTGGAACCATGACCCTTCGCGGCGTCATTGCCAACACGCAACGCCTGCTATCGCCGGGCATGTTTGCCCGCGTCCGAGTCCCGATCGTCACGCGCAAGGCATTGACCGTGCCGGAAGCCGCGATCGGCAATTCCCAGTTGGGCCGAACGCTTCAAATCGTCGATGCCGAAGGCAGGGTCGCAACCGTCAAGGTCGCGCTCGGAGAAAAAACCGCCGGTGGCCGACGGGAAGTTGTCCACGGCGTAAGGGAGGGCGACCGCGTGATCGTCAAGGGCGGGGCTGGGTTGCGTGCCAGAGAAGTCGTCGAAGTCGTGACGGCACTCGATTGATCTGCTTACAGAAACAGGGAATGCCCCAGGATGGCCAGGTTCTTTATCGATAGACCGGTGCTTGCGAACGTGATCGCGCTCCTGACCGTCATACTCGGTCTGGTGGCGCTGGTCGGCCTGCCTGTCGCACAATATCCGAATGTCGTACCGCCCTCGGTGCAGGTGACGGCACGCTATCCCGGCGCCAACGCCGAGACGATCGTCCAGGATGTGGCATTGCCGATCGAGCAAAAGGTCAATGGAGTTGAGGGCATGCTCTACATGCAATCGACCTCCACCAGTGACGGCACCTACGCACTCACCGTGACCTTTGCGATCGGCACCGATCCCGACGCGGCGCAGATCCTGGTGCAGAACCGTGTGGCGAGTGCGACGCCTTCCCTTCCGGATGCCGTACAGGCACAAGGCGTGCAGACGGCCAAGCGCTCGACGGCTATTCTGGCGATTGTAGCACTCACCTCCGACAACCCGGATCATGACAGCCTGTTCATGACCAATTATGCAACCATCAACCTGATCGATCAGATCGCTCGCATCCCCGGCGTCGGTAGTGTTTCGGTTTTCGGCGCCGGCAACTATGCGGTGCGCATCTGGATGGATCCGGACCTGATGGCGGCACGCGGTCTCATGCCGTCAGATGTGAACAACGCGATCCGTCAGCAAAGCCGCACATCGTCCGCCGGCCAGCTTGGCCTTCCACCAGTGCCGGAGGGACGCGATTTCCAGTACACGCTGAAGCTCGACTCCAAGCTCGCCAATGTAGCGGCCTTCGAAGACATCGTCCTGCGCGCAAATGACAATGGTGATCTTGTGCGCCTGCGCGACGTGGCACGGGTAGAGCTGGGTGCTCAGCAATACAGCCAGGATTTCAGTCTCGATGGAAAGCCGGCGGCAGGCCTCGCACTCTTTCTGTTGCCCGAGGCCAATGCGCTCGACGTCGTAGCGGCGGTCAAGGCAAAACTGGAGGTCATGTCGACCGACTTCCCCGAAGGGCTTCGCCACTCCGTGCCGTTCGACACGACGCTGTTCGTCAAGGCCGCCATCGATGATGTCTACCACACCCTGGTGGAAGCCGCGTTCCTCGTGCTGGTTGTCATCCTCATCTTCCTGCAGGATTGGCGCGCGATGCTGGTGCCTGCCACCACGGTGCCTGTCACCATCATCGGCGCCTTCGGCGCATTGGCCTTGTTCGGTTTCTCCATCAATCTTTCCACCCTGTTCGCCATCATCCTTGCCATCGGCATCGTGGTTGACGATGCAATCATCGTGGTCGAGGCCGCTGCTCGCCATCTCGATGATGGAAAAACGCCAAGGGAGGCGGCGGCGCTTGCCATGGACGAGTTGATGGGCCCGATCATCGGCATCACACTTGTGCTGCTTGCCGTGTTCCTCCCGGCCTCCTTTCTGCCTGGCCTCAGTGGCGAAATGTATCGCCAGTTCTCGCTGGTCATTGCCGCCACGGCCCTGATCAGCGCGGTCAACGCCGTGACCCTGAAGCCGACCCAATGCGCCCTATGGCTGAAACCACATGCCCTGAAGCCGCGCAAGAACATCGTCTACCGCGGTTTCAACGCAAGTTACGACGCCGTCGAACGGGTCTATGCAGTGCTGGTGAGGATCATGGCCCGTTTCAGTGTGACAGTCTCGCTGGTGGCACTGCTGTTGGTCGCGCTCTCGCTCTCCCTGCTGACACAGGTGCCGACGGCCTTCCTGCCGATCGAGGATCAGGGGTATTTTCTGGTATCTGTCCAGTTGCCCGAGGGCGCGTCGCTCGAGCGCACCCGCCGCGCAATCGAAAACCTACGCGGGCGGGTCGAGAAGCTGGATGCCGTTGAAACGGCGGTCGCAATCAGCGGCATTTCCGCCCTCAACAACAATGCCAGCATTTCCAACGCGGGTGTCCTCTACTTGATCCTCAAGGACTGGAGCCTTCGACAACAGGGAGATGACCTGTTGTCGCTCTACACATCCCTGCGGAGCCTGACTGCCGATCTCCCGGACGGACAGGCGCTCGTGCTTCCGCCGCCTCCGATCCAGGGTATCGGCAACGCGGCGGGCTTCACCATGCAGGTAGAGGCCCGTGACGGCGCCTTCGACTATGCGGCTTTGGAAGAAGTGGCGGCCAGCATCGCCCGTGCAGCAGGGTCTGATCCGACATTCCGCGAAGCCTTCAGTCCGTTCCGTGCCGACGCCCCCCAATTTGCCGTCTCGATTGACCGAAGCAAGGCTCAGCGCGCCGAGATCGATGTCGGCGGGGCCTACGACGCTGTCAGCCAGTACATCGGATCGTCCTATTCCGGCCAGATCAACCTCTTCGGCCGCATTTTCCAGGTTTACCTGCAGGCAGACGCCTCGAGGCGCGCCGAAGTCGCCGACCTGGAGCGGATCAGGCTGCGCGGCGCCTCCGGCCAGATGGTGCCCCTGGGTTCGATCGGAGATGTGAAGCTGGCCACCGGGCCTGCGCTGATCAGCCTCTACAATCTCTATCCATCCGCTCAAATCATCGGCTCGCAGGCGCAAGGCTATTCGACCGGCCAGGCGCTCGATGCACTCGACGGGATCGCAAAGTCGCTGCTGCCTCACAGTTTCGAACGGGAATGGACGGCTGTGTCCTACCAGGAACGAGAACTCGGCGGACAGATTTATCTGGTCTACGGCCTGAGCCTGCTTCTAGTCTATTTCGTTCTGGCTGGCCAATATGAGAGCTGGTACGCACCAATCAGCGTCATCGCGACCGTCCCGCTCGCGCTGATCGGAACGGCTACGACGCTGCTGTCGCTCAATGCCGCCGTCAACCTCTACACGCAGATCGGTCTGGTGTTGCTGGTGGCACTGTCGGCCAAAAACGCGATCCTGATCGTTGAAACCGCGCGGCATCTGCGGCTGCATGACGGCGCAGAGACCGTGGATGCGGCCATAAGGGCTGCGATCACGCGGCTTCGACCGATCCTGATGACGTCGATCGCCTTCATCCTCGGCGTCGTGCCGCTCGTGCTGCAGACCGGGCCGGGAGCGAGCGCGCAAAAGTCGATCGGGCTCGCGGTTCTGACCGGCATGATGGGCTCAACCTGCCTGACCGTCGTTTTCGTACCGTCGCTCTTCGTCGTCATGCAGAGAATGGAAGAGCGCTTCAAACGTCGCGTTCCAGTTTCAAGCTAACTCCGGTGCTCGTTGCGCTTAGGACAAAGTCACATACTGAATTCGCCTTTGACTATTTTTAGCGACGACAGAAGACAAACGACCGGAAGCCCTCCACCGGTACGGCGAAGAACTAAAGATCACCCCTTCTGAATGCCAGAATGTGGAAGGAATGCTTGAATGCCCGGCCCTGATAGCACCAAGGTTTAGAAAATGGCCGGTTCGACGGGAGACGGACCTTGGCCTAAGCAATCGTAAGAGAAGCATGTTAGCCCTCGTACGCACGAGCGTTTTCAGAAATCGGCCACCTCGCGAATGATGGTCATTACTTCGTCTATCAAGCGTGGCGCATGGTCGCGCTTGTAGAACGCGAAATACTGGACCGGCGGCAGCTTTGGCCAGACATCGACGATCTTCAGTTCTCCGGCGCTGAGCATTGGGGTAAAGTAGTTTTTCGGCAGGTGGCTGAGACCCAGGCCATAGGTCGTCAGCTTGGCGACCATCCCGAGGCTGTTGCATGACAGGACCTTCTGGATGTTGAAGCCGTTTTCGGCAAACCAGTCGCGGTAGAGCAACGTCAGAGCGGAATTGTCCGGCTGACCGATGAATGGCAGTTCCGAAACATCCTGGGCTGAAAGCGTGCCCTCCTTCACGACGAAGCCCGGTGCCGCCATCCAGACATTCTCGACTTGGCCGATCTGGCGCGATTCGATTGTCGGGCTGGAAAACGGACCGGGCATCAAGGCGATGTCAATCTCGTTGCGGTCAAGCCGTTCATACAGCCGAACGCCGCCGTCGATTTCCGGCTCGATCTTCACCTTCGGGAAATGCGTCCTGACCGACTGTATCAATGCGGGAAGCCAGGTGAGGCCAATAATGTCCGTCGCACCGATCCGCAGGCGTCCGTCGAACTGAGAGACGTCCGTCAGCGTCTTGGTGATGCGCTCGTGCAGCGCCATCATCTCCTGCGCCTGCGTCAAAAGCCGCTCGCCGATTTGCGTCAGATGCAGCGATTTTCCGTCCCGGTGAAAAAGACGGGTACCGACGCTGCTTTCCAGTTCGCCCACGCGCTTGGCAATCGTCGACTGGGTGAGGATCAGGCGCTTGGACGCCTCGGTGAAGCTTCCGCAGGCAGCCGTTGCGCAGAAGGCTTCAAGCTGCTTCAGAGTATACACGCCGCGGCCTCCCCGGTTCAGACGGGCTGCCTAGTGTTGCCCCTTTATGTCGGAGAGGAAGCGCTGTACCCGTGGATGTTCGCGATTATTAAAGAACATCTCGGGTGTCGTATCAACGACGGTCCGACCCTGGTCCATGAAAATCACGCGATCGCCGACATCTCTTGCGAAACCCATTTCGTGCGTGACACAGACCATAGTCATGCCTTCGCTTGCAAGCGACTTCATCACCGCCAGCACCTCGCCGACCATTTCCGGATCGAGCGCACTTGTTGGTTCGTCAAACAGGATTACCGGAGGGCGAAGCGCCAAAGCACGAGCAATGGCGACGCGCTGCTGTTGTCCGCCTGACAGAAAGCCGGGGAAGCTTCCCGCCTTTTCGGAGAGCCCGACGCGGTCGAGAAGCTTACGAGCGAACTCCTCCGCCTCGGCGCGCGGCCGCTTCTGGATCTTGATCGGCGCGAAGGTAATGTTGTCCAGAACGCTCATATGCGGGAAGAGGTTAAACTGCTGGAAAACGAAGCCCACGCGCTGGCGCAACTGGTTGAGATCCGTCTTTGGGCCATGGACGTCCACCCCGTCGAGGAGAATGCGTCCATCCTGGATCGGCTCCAGACTGTTGATCGTGCGTATCAGCGTCGACTTGCCTGAACCCGAGGGACCACAGACCACGACAACCTGGCCTTTCGGTATCTGGAAAGAAACGTCGGTCAGCACTTGATGAGTGCCGTACCATTTGTTGACCTTGTCGAACGAGACCATGGCAGTGCTGATATCGATGTCGCTCATGCGAGGCCTCTCCTGCGGCGGATGGATGTTTCAAGCGCCGTCAGCCCGCGGGTGAGCAGGAAGCAGACGATGAAGTAAGTAATAGCGAGAATGGTGAAGACTTGCAGCGGCTTCGTCAGAAGCAGACCGTTCACCTGGTTGGCCGCAAAGGTCAGTTCGTTGACAGCGATGACATAGCCGAGCGACGTTTCCTTGATGGTGGAGATGAACTGGCTGGTCATGCTTGGCAATACGTTGAACAGCGCCTGAGGCAGCACAATGCTGCGGATAGTCAGGCCATAGCCCGCTCCCAGCGATCGGGATGCCTCGAACTGCCCCTTGGGAAGAGCAGCGATCCCCGAACGCACGACCTCGGACAGATAGGCGGCTTCGTAGATGGTTAGCGCGCAGACCATGGTCCAAAATCCGCTGGCCGCATAACCGGTCGCGATCGGAATGACGAAGTAGCACCAGAAAATGAGCATCAACAGTGGGATGCCGCGCACGATGTTGACGACGAATGCGCTCATCAGGCGCAGCCAGCGGAAGGCTGACAGGCGTGACAGTGCCAGGCCGATGGCGAGCGGGAAGGACAGGAGAATGCTGATGACCGCCACAATCAGCGTCATCGCTAGACCGCCGAGCGGCCCGTTCGGATACTGCCCGACCAGGAAGCTCAGCCAGTACTCGCGGATGATATCAAGCATGGGAAGCGTCCTTCTCACCGATGCGGGTCCGCTTTTCCAGCCACGAGCCGAAAGCCATGATCAACAGGGTTCCGATAAGGTAGAGGAGGGTGGCAATACCGAAGACGGTGAATGTCTTGAAGGTCAGGTTTTCGATCTCGCGCGTCTTGTACGTGAGTTCGGCCACGCCAATAGCCATGGCGACGCTGGTGTTTTTGAACAGCAGCAGGGCGCGTCCGACGAGCGGCGGCAGCGAAATGCGCAATGCCTGTGGTACGACGATGTAGCGCATGGTCTGCATGTAGCTGCAGCCGAGCGACCGTGCCGCCTCGAATTGGGTGTGCGGAATGGCGCGGAGGCCGCTTCGAATGTCCTCGGCGAGATAGGCGGAATTGCCGAGTGCCAGCGCAATGGCTGCGAAACAAAATTCGGCATTGTGGTCGTAGAGCCAGTAGCGCAGGCCCTCCGGCAACAATTCCGGCATGCCGAAATACCAGAACATGACCTGCACGAGCAGCGGCACATTGCGATGATAGGCGACAAACGCATCAACGATCCATCGGCAGGTCGCGATCTCGGTTGCTCTGACCAGCACGAGTGCGAGCCCAATGGTGAAAGCCATCAACCAGCACACCGCAAACAGCAGGATGGTGGTCTTCAGCCCCCAAAGCAGTTGCTGGATCTGATCAGCCGTAAGTAGGTCCATTCTCGCCTCACGCAAAGCCAGGTCGCGTTCCTTGCCAAAGGAGCGCAACCTGCCGGTTGACCTCGATTATTCGGCGGCGATCGGGCCGATGGTGAAGGAGCGCTTCAGCTTGTAGTCCGTCGCGTCGCCGAACCACTTGTCGTAGATCTTTTGTCCCTCGCCAGAGGATTCGGCCTCGTCGAGGGCGCTGTTCACTGCCTTCAGGAGGCCGAGTTCACCCTTCTTGATCCCGAGACCCCATGGCTCATCGACAACGGCCTTGTCGAGGATGCGGGTCGGCGAACCGTCCGGGCTCTGGTTGACGAGGCGTACCAGCACCAGTTCCGAAGCGAACTGCGCATCGACCTTGCGTTGCTGCAGCGACAGGAAGGCGGCCGGGCTATCGGCGTAGCCGATGACGCGGGCATTCGGCAGGCGCTCCTGGATCACCCTTTCGGAGCTGGACCCCTTGGTTGCGCCGATCCTCTTTTCGGCGAGATCCTCGATTGTTTTGATGTCGCTGTCTGCTCGTACCAGAAGCTTCTGCGGCGTCGTGTAGTAGCGATGGCTGAACTCGATTTGTTCGGCGCGATCCTTCGACCAGCCGAGGTTGGCGGCAACGATATCCACGCGACCGCTCTGCAGTTCCGGGATGCGGGCTGCGACGGCGAGTAGCTTGTACTCGACCTTTACCCCCAGCTTGTCGGCGACATACTTGCAGACGTCGACGTCGTAGCCGACCAGCGTGCGTGTCGCGTTGTCCTGAAAGCTGAACGGCTGCGAGGTGCCAAGCGTCCCGCACACCATCGTTCCGCGTGCTTTGATGTCTTCGAGTTGGTCCGCCTTCGCGGCAACTGCCGAAAAAGCAATGGGCAGAGCGATCGCAAGGCTGGCAAGAATTTTCATTGTCATTATTCCCTCTCTTTTTATTTTTAGAGCCGACTTTTTGGGCCGGGTGGTTGGTCTTTCGTCATTCAGACAGTGCAGAGCACACCGCCCTGATAGCTTCACACCCCTCGCGCACGTCGTCGATGGCAGAGGCGAAGGAGAGGCGAAATGTGCCGGGCACGCCGTAGGAGCCCCCGTCGAGCAGAGCAACCCCGGTTTCCTTTAGAATATACTGAACAAGTTCGGCATCGCTGTTGATCACGGTGCCGTCGGGTGCGGTCTTGCCGATCAACGCCGTACAATCCGGAAAGATATAGAAGCCGCCATCTGGCGAGACGGCTTGAAGGCCAGGCGCGGTCGATAGAATTGCCAGAGCGGCATCGCGACGCTTTTGGAACGAAGTCGCGAAAGCGGCGACGCAGTCCTGCGGGCCGGTCAATGCTGCGAGAGCGGCGGCCTGGCTGATCGAGCAGGCCCCCGATGTGCTCTGCGACTGGACCACGGCCATCGCCTTGATCAGATCCTTCGGACCTGCGCCGTAGCCGATGCGCCATCCAGTCATGGCATAGGCTTTGGAAACCCCGTTCACCACCAGGATGCGCTCGGCGAGATCCGGGGCCACCTGGAGAATGTGCGGCGCAGGGCGGCCGTTGAAGGTGAGCCGCGCATAGATATCATCGGTCATCACCCAGACATTCGGGTTGGCGCGCAGGACCTCTGCCAAGGCCAGCAGTTCCGCCTCGTCGTAGACGGCACCCGACGGATTGCTCGGGGCATTCATCATCAGCCACTTCGTCTTGGGCGTGATTGCTCTCGCCAGGGCTTGCGGATCGATCTTGTACCGGCGGGTTGCATCGGTCGACAGGACAACGGGCGTGCCGCCGGCAAGTTCGACCATGTCCGGATAGGAGACCCAGTAAGGGGCCGGGATGATGACCTCGTCACCGGTCTCCAGCGATGACATCAGCGCATTGTAGAGAACCTGCTTGGCACCGGTGCTGACGATAATCTGGTCGACGGGGTAGCTGACGCCAGTGTCGAGGATCAGGCGATCGGCGACTGCCTGGCGGAGCGGCATCGTTCCCTGCGACAGCGGATACCTGGTCTCACCACATTCCATGGCCTCGACCGCAGCCCTACGGATATGGGCCGGGGTATCAAAATCGGGCTCGCCGATCGTCAGGTCGATAATGCGACGTCCCTCTTCGCGCAGGCGATTGAGGACAATGCGGGCGGCGACGCTGGGCGACAGCTTCACCTGCCGCATCCGCTGAGCAACAATGGTCATGCGTAGTCCTCGGCAAGCTTTGCAAGTGCCGGGACAAGCCACGGCTTTTGATAGGTCCCGGCGGCAATCATTGTCATCCGTTTCTGTTCGCTGGCCTCCGTCGCTTGGGCCATCGCCAGCACCTCGGCTGCATGGCTTGCCGGTATGGACAGCAGACCATCCAGATCGCCTATGATCACGTCACCTGCCTGCACCACGAGACCACCGACTGCGACTGGAACATTCAACTCGCCGGGGCCGTCCTTGAACGGGCCGCGATGAGAAAGTCCGCGCGCAAAGCACGGGAATTTCTCGCGCTCGAATGCTTCCGCGTCGCGAACCATGCCATCGATGACAAAGCCGGCAATTCCGCGCGCCTGCGCCTGCTTCAGCATCAGTTCTCCGACTAGAGCATTGGCTGTGCAGCCGCCACCGTCCACGACGATGATATCGCCCGGCTGCGCGGAGGCGATTGCCTGGTGAATGAGGAGATTGTCACCAGGGCGTGTTTTTACCGTCAGCGCTGTGCCCGCCATGCGCTGATTTGTACCGTGGATGGCAGTGAGTTCTCGGGAGCCGTAGAGACGACCCATGCAATCACTCGCCTGAGCCACGCCGATACTAAGAAAGGCGTCGATGACGTTGCGGGGTACGGGAGCGCCTGTGCGCTCCAGCATTCTGAATCCGATTTTGGTCAAAGCATCCTCGTCTTGTTGAGAATGCCAAGGAACTAATTTCCTGAAAGATCGTCAAACGATATGATTTCGCGAATAAGCACGAAGGAAATTCGCGCAGACGAGCATGAGACGTAATGAAGATGGATTTTCAAGAGTTATGCCATGCAGACGACTGATGTTGCGACGTCGGAGCAGTTACGGGGTAACGGTTCATGTAATTCCTCTGAACGCAGTTGCGCTGCAGGCTTTCCTAAAGACGTTACCCTGTTTTGGCGTGTGGCCGGCCATACCCACCCTTGGTGGGGTCCGAACCTACTCGCATCTGGTCTACAACTTGTCCTGTAGAACTTCCTGCTGACCGGACAAGGCTAGCCCTTCGCTGCTTTCTAACACCGGATGAGCGCTTCTTGTTGGTTGCAATTTGAAACTCACACACCCACGGATCACGTATCCTCACAACGAAATATCCTGGAAATCCTGGATAGCTCCGCAAGCGCCTTCTCCAGAGGTCTTGGCCTACCGTCACCCTGGACCCCGACCTCCATCCCCTCACCGACCATTCGCCTTTCTCCATTCGGCGAAGATCGACAAATTGTTCTCGTCCGTGGCGGGATACAGGCCGATGATCGTGTGGCCGGCCTTGACCCGTTCGGCGACAAAATCCTCGTAGGCCGTCATCTCGACCGCCTCGTCTGCGATGTCATCGGCGATTTCCAGCGGGATGATGATGACACTGTCGTCGTCGCCGACCACGATATCGCCCGGGAATACGGCGACGTCGCCGCAGCCGATCGGCACGTTGATGTCGATCGCTTCGTGCAGGGTGAGGTTTGTCGGGCTGGAGGGTCGGTGATGATAGGCGGGGATGTCCAGTTCGCCGATTACCATCGCGTCACGAAAGCCGCCATCGGTCACGACCCCTGCCCCGCCGCGCACCATCAGCCGGGTGATCAGGATATCGCCGGCCGACGCTGCACGGGCGTCCTTTCGGCTGTCCATCACAAGCACGTGGCCCTGCGGGCAGGTCTCGATCGCGTGGCGCTGCGGATGCTGAGGGTTGCGAAACACCGTCATCGGATTGCGGTCCTCGCGCGCCGGCATGTAGCGTAACGTGAAGGCGGGCCCGACCATATTTCGACCCTTCGGCTTAACCGGCCGCACGTCCTGAATTGTCTGGTTCCTGAGGCCACGCTTGTAGAGCGCCGAGCAGAGCGTCGCGACGGAGACGCCAATCAGTTTGTCACGGGTTGCGGGGTTCATAGTCTCTCCTTGATGCTTGCTCAATTGATCGCCGGCTCGGTCACCTTGGCGCCGAAGTCCGTCTTCAGGAAGTCGAAGTCGCAGCCCTTGTCGGCCTGCTCGATATGTTTGGTGAACATGAAGCCGTAGCCCCGTTCATAGCGCGGTTCCGGCGCCACCCAGGCGGCGCGACGAGCGTCGAGCTCGTCGCCGGAGACCAGCATGTTGAGGCTGCGCTCCGGAATATCGAGTTCCACCATGTCACCGGTTTTCAGCAGTGCCAGCGGACCGCCGACAAAGGCTTCAGGCGAAGCATGCAACACGCAGGCGCCGAAACTCGTGCCCGACATGCGGGCATCGGAAATGCGGACCATATCGCGCAGTCCAAGCTTCAGAAGCGCCTTCGGCATCGGGATCATGCCCCATTCCGGCATGCCCGGCCCGCCTTGAGGCCCGGCATTGCGCAGGACCAGCACGGTTTCCGGCGTCAGCGGATAATCCGGGTCGTCGATGATCGTCTTCAGTTCGGCATAGCTGTCCGCCACCAGTGCCGGGCCACGGTGCTTGTGGAATTTCGGATCGCAGGCGGCGGGCTTGATCACCGCTCCATCCGGGCAAAGGTTGCCCTTCAGCACGGCGAGAGACCCTTCATGATAGACCGGATTGTCGAGCGGCCGAATGACGTCCTCGTTGTAGATCTTCACCTGATCCAGCCCTTCGGTCAGCGGCAGGCCGGTGACGGTGATCGCCGTCGGATCGAGCTTGTCGCCCAGTTGCTTCATCAGTGCCCTCAGGCCGCCGGCATAAAAGAAGTCTTCCATCAGATAGGTGCTGCCGGATGGGCGGATATTGGCAATGACGGGCGTGGTGCGGCCGATCCGGTCAAGGTCGTCGAGTTCGAGCGGAATGCCGGCCCGGCGCGCCATGGCGATCAGGTGAATGATCGCATTGGTCGAACACCCCGTCGCCATCGCGATCGTCACGGCATTGTTCACGGCAGCCGGCGTGATCACCTTGTCCGGCGTCAGATCCTCCCACACCATCTCGACGATGCGACGCCCGCAGGTGGCCGACATGCGCTGGTGGTTGGCATCTGCAGCCGGAATGGAAGAGGCGTTCGGCAGCGTCAGCCCCATGCCTTCGGCAATCGCCGTCATCGTGGAGGCCGTGCCCATCGTCATGCAGTGCCCATAGCTTCGGGCGATACCGCCCTCGATCCCCTGCCATTCCTCCTTGGAAATCGTGCCTGCCCGTCGCTCGTCCCAGTATTTGAACCCGTCCGTGCCGGAGCCCAGCGCCTTGCCGGCATAATTGCCGCGCAGCATCGGTCCGGCCGGCAGATAGATAAAGGGAACGCCCATCGATACCGCGCCCATCACCAGGCCGGGCGTGGTCTTGTCACAGCCACCCATCAGCACGGCGCCGTCGACGGGGTGCGAGCGGAGTAGCTCTTCCGTCTCCATGGCCAGCATGTTGCGATAAAGCATCGTGGTCGGCTTGACGAAATTTTCAGACAGCGACAGCGCAGGCAGCTCCATCGGGAAACCGCCCGCCTGCAGCACGCCGCGCTTTACCCATTCCACACGCTCGCGAAAATGCATGTGGCAGGGCTGCGCATCCGACCAGGTGTTAATGATCGCGATGATCGGCCGGCCTTCCCAGTCCTCCGGGGCATAGCCCATCTGCATCGTTCGCGACCGATGTCCGAACGACCGCTGGTCATCGGGCATCATCCAGCGCGCCGAGCGTAGTTCTTCGTAAGTCTTCCTGCCTGCCATTCCAAACTCCCGTGCCGCGAGGGCACTCTCCAAGATCAAGATGATCGCTTATTCGGTAAACGCCTCTTCGCGTTTGCGGCTGATGCTCGGCGCCAGAACGAGCGCGAGAACGGCGACGGCGAAGATCAGCAGCGACAGGCTGAGCGGGCTGCGCACGAAGATCGACGGATCGCCCTGGCTGATCAGCATCGCGCGACGCAGGTTTTCCTCCAGCATCGGTCCGAGAATGAAACCGAGAAGCAGCGGCGCCGGCTCGAAGCGCATCTTGCTGAGCGCGAAACCGATGACGGTGAAGCCTGCCATGACGAAGACGTCGAACACGCTGTTGTTGATGCTGTAGGCGCCGATGCAGCAGAAGCCGATGATGGCCGGAAACAGCAAATGATAGGGGACCGTCAGCATCCGCACCCAGAGCCCGATCAGGGGCAGGTTGAGGATCACAAGCATCAGATTGCCCGACCACATCGAGACGATCATGCCCCAGAACAGTTCCGGCTCGTCGGAGATCACGTTCGGGCCGGGTGTAATGCCCTGGATGATCATTGCGCCCACCATCAGCGCCATCACCGGGTTGCCGGGAATGCCGAGCGTCAACATGGGGATGAACGAGGTTTGCGCGCCGGCATTGTTGGCCGCTTCCGGCGCAGCCACACCCTCGATCGCCCCTTTGCCGAATTCGGCGCGGTTCGGAGAGATCCGTTTTTCCACCGCGTAAGAGGCAAACGACGCAAGCATCGCCCCGCCACCCGGCAGCACGCCAAGGAAGGAGCCGAGTGCCGTGCCGCGCAGGACCGGCGCGATGATGCGCTTGAAATCCTCCTTGGTCAGCATCAGGCCGGTTACCTTCTTGATGCCTACCGAGCGTTCCTGCTCGCTTTCCAGATTGCGCAGGATTTCGCAGATGCCGAATATACCCATGCTGACGGCGACGAAATTCAGTCCGTCATAGAGTTCCGGAATGTCGAAGACATAGCGCGGCGTTCCGCTCTCGACGTCTGTCCCGACCGTGCCGAGGATAAGTCCGAACACGATCATCGCGAATGCCTTGAGCAGCGATCCGCTGGCAAGCGCCACGGACGCGACGAGGCCGAGAACCATCAGCGAGAAATATTCCGCCGGCCCGAAATTGAGGGCGACTGCGGCAAGCGGCGGTGCTGCGACCGCAAGCAGGATCGTCGCGACCGTGCCGGCGAAGAAGGATCCGAGAGCTGCGGTCGCAAGCGCTGCTCCGGCGCGACCGTTTCGGGCCATTTGGTAACCGTCGATCGCGGTGACGACGGACGAGCTTTCGCCCGGAAGGTTGATGAGCACCGCCGTCGTCGAGCCGCCATACTGGGCGCCGTAGAAAATACCGGCGAGCATAATGAGGGCGGATTCGGGCGGCAGTCCGAAGGTGATCGGCAAAAGCATGGCGATCGTGGCCGTTGGCCCGAGCCCGGGCAGCACGCCGATTGCGGTGCCCAAGAGACAGCCGACAAACCCATAGAACAGGTTCATCGGCATGAAGGCGGTCGAGGCGCCGAGCCAGAGGTTAGAAAAGAGATCCATATGCAATCCAATCCGGTTTCGTCGGCTGCCCTAAGGCATCAGATGCGAGCGTCAGATGAGTTCGCCGATGAAGGGAACCCATGGGCCGAAGGCGCTGACAGGAAGCGAAAGGAGTTTTGTGAAAAGCAGAGAGGAACAGACCGCGAGAAACAGCCCCAGCAGGATCGAGTGCCGCCAGTTTGCGTATCGGCTTGCGGTCGCGACCCCGACGATCATGAGGGACATCGTAGGCGCAAGACCAAGGCCCGAGAGCAACAGGCCGAAGCCGACCGGCGCCGCAATCACCAGGGCATAGGCCTTCCAGTTCCAGACCTCCGGCTCGCTCGCCTCGACGCCGACCATCAGTGCCTGCACGATGATCAGCCCACCGATCCCGATCAGGAGCAGGCTCAGCATGATCGGGAAATAGCCGGGGCCCATCTGAAACGAGGTGCCGACTGCGAGCTCGCGGCCGAACCAGATGAACAGAAGTCCGGCGCAAATCATCGTCACGCCGCCGACGAAGTCGCGGCCGTTTCTAATTTTCAGCATGGCTTGATACTCAGGTGTGAAAGATGTGCCGGCCGGAGACTAGACCCGGCCGGCAGATTGTCTCACTGCAGCGGCACGTTGGCGGCCTTGATGACTTCGGCCCACTTCGCCGTTTCCTTGTCGATGAAGGCCTGGAACTCGGCCGACGTATTGCCGACAGGTGTCACGCCCATCGCTTCGAGCTTTGCCTTCATCGCGGGATCGGCAACGATCGCCTGCACTTCCTTGCTGAGCTTTTCGACGATTTCCGGCGGCGTGCCGGGAGGAGCAAAGAGCCCGTGCCAGGAGGTCGCCTCAAAGCCTGGGATGACGCTTGCCATGGTCGGCACGTCAGCGAGCAGATTGGCCTTTTCCAGGCTGGTGACGGCCAGCGCCTTCACCTTGCCGGCCTTTACCTGCTGGGCGGCAGTGGGAATATTGTCGAACATCATATCCACATGTCCGGCGACAACGTCCAGGATGGCCTGGCTGCTACCCTTGTAGGGGACATGCGTGATCTTGATGCCGGTCTTTGTCGCGAGCAGCTCACCTGCAAGGTGAATCGATGTGCCGACACCTGACGAAGCGTAGGTATGTTTGCCCGGCTCCGTTTTCAGGAACGCGACGAGTTCCTCGACAGTGTTCGCCTTGATCTTGTCCGGGTTGACGACGAGCACGTTCGGCAGGCTGGCGATCAGCGAAATCGGCGCAAAGCCCTTTTCCCGGTCGTAAGGGAGGTTTTTGTAAAGTGTCTGGTTGATCGCGTTCGAGCTGACTGTGCCCATGCCGATCGTGTAGCCATCCGGCTTGGAGCGGGCGAGATCGCCAAGGCCGATATTGCCGCCGGCGCCTGGCTTGTTCTCAACAATGAAACGCTGGCCCAACCGCTTGTCGAGTTCTTCCGCGACGAGGCGGCCGAATGTGTCGGTATTGCCGCCGGCCGCAAAGGGAACGACGACGGTCACGGTCTTGGTCGGATAGTCCTGCGCACGGCCAGCCGTCATGCCGACTGCTGAAATCACGGCCGTAGCGGCCGCCAACGTCATGAAACGCTTGAG
This sequence comes from Neorhizobium sp. DAR64872/K0K18, assembly GCF_050500175.1. Taxonomy (NCBI): domain Bacteria; kingdom Pseudomonadati; phylum Pseudomonadota; class Alphaproteobacteria; order Hyphomicrobiales; family Rhizobiaceae; genus Neorhizobium; species Neorhizobium sp. DAR64872/K0K18. The sequence goes on along the minus strand of NZ_CP191445.1, from coordinate 202,016 downwards.
GTTCATAGTACTTCCTCCACTTATCCGGCATCTAGCCGGTCCCATTTAACCACTCTTCGAAACCCTCCTCCCGAAGAAATGGTAGCGCTTTCATTCTATCGCCAAAATCCACGACCGCAACCTCCAAGGCAAATTTTTAAAGTTCTTTAAATCAATGCTTTGTGCTTCTAGCAGCAGGATTTTCTCCACGCCCACTTGATTAGTTCTGAAATGAAAGCGTAACTCATTTTGACGGGGACACTCACGATGACAGACGATTTCAATATCAAGCGCATGACGAGCAACAGCCCGGTGACACTTGCCGATATCGCGAAGCTCGCAGGGGTCTCGCCTGTCACCGTGTCGCGTGCTATCAACACGCCCGCTCTGGTCAAACCGCGGACGCTGGAGGCGATCGAGAAAGTCATTGCGAGGACGGGCTATGTGCCCAATCTTCTCGCGGGCGGCCTCGCCTCCCGAAGGACAAGGCTCATCGCCGCGATCGTTCCCTCTGTTGCCAGCACCATCTTTGCCGAAACAATCGAGGGCCTCAATGCCGAACTGGTCTCTGCCGGTTATCAGCTGCTGCTCGGCCTTTCCGGCTATGAGCCAGCGCGCGAACTGGAACTGACCCGCGCCATTCTTGCCCGCCGGCCCGATGGCGTGATCCTTACCGGCATCACACATCTCAAGGAAACCCGCGCGATGCTGACGGGCGCCGGCCTGCCAATCGTCGAGATCTGGGATTCGACACCTTCGCCACTCGATACCGCCGTCGGGTTTTCGCATGCCGCCGTCGGTGCACTGGTTGCCGACCATCTTCTCATCCGGGGATATGACCGTTACGCACAGGTTGGCGCCAACGATCCGCGCGCCGTCCAGCGCCGCGACGGTTTCGTCAGCCGCCTGAGAGGCGTCGCCGATGTCGAACTGCCGGACCTGGAAATGAATTCGCCCTCCACCTTCCGCGACGGAAGGCTGGCGATGGCACAACTTCTCGATCGCGGAAAGGGAACTCTCGGGGTATTCTGCTCGTCGGACGTGGTTGCCCATGGAGCACTGGCGGAAGCTTACGCCCGCGGATGCCGCATGCCGGACGAACTTGCCATCGTCGGGTTCGGTGATTTCGACTTTGCGCCTCACACCCACCCGCCGCTGACCACCGTGCGCATCGATCGCCGCGATATCGGAACCAAAGCAGCCCAGTCGATCCTTAGAAAAATTGCTGGCGACAAGAATGTGGAAGCGATGATCAATATCGATTTCCACATCGTCGTCCGAGGAACCGCCTGAGCCTCAGGCCCGCTTGCCGAACTCCGCCGTGCCGCGTGTCCAGTGGGCAGCCTGTTCCGAAAGCGTGATCCCGAGGCCCGGACGGTTTGGTACCAGCATGCGCCCATCTCGGATCTCGAGCCGTTCGTTGAACAGCGGATCGAGCCAGTCGAAATGCTCTACCCACGGCTCCAGCTCATAGGCTGCGGCAAGATGCAGGTGAATTTCCATAGCGAAATGCGGGGCGAGCTGGAGTTTTTTCGCCTCCGCCAGCGCGCAGATCTTCAGAAACGGCGTGATGCCACCCACTCTCGGGGCGTCCGGCTGGATGAAATCGACCGAATTGTTCTGGATCAGCGCCACATGCTCCAGCACACTCGTCAGCATCTCACCGGTCGCGATGGGCGTATCAAGCTGGGCTGCAAGTGCCGCATGCCCCTCGACGTCATAGGCATCCAGCGGCTCCTCGATCCAGGTCAGGTGATAGGGCTCCATCAGGCGGCCGAAGCGCATGGCGGTCGGGCGGTCCCATTGCTGGTTGGCATCGACCATCATCGCCGCCCGCTCGCCGATACGCTCGTGCACGGCCGCCACACGTTTCAGATCGTTCGCCATATCCGGCTGGCCGACCTTGATCTTGATACCGCCGATACCCGCCGCGATCGACTGCTCGACATTCTCGAGAACCTCCTCGATCGGAGAAGAGAGAAATCCACCGGACGTATTGTAACACTGCACGCTATCGCGATGCGCACCCAGCAGCTTTGCGAGGGGCAGCCCGGCGCGCTTGGCCTTAAGGTCCCACAGCGCCACGTCGAAGGCCGCGATCGCCTGCACCGCAAGCCCGCTGCGCCCAACCGATGCCCCCGCCCAGCACAGCTTATTCCACAGCTTGCCTATATCGTTCGGATCCTCGCCGATCAGCACATTGGCGATTTCCTTGGCATGCTCGTACTGGCCAGGACCTCCGGCGCGCTTGGAATAGCTGAAGCCTATACCGGAATGGCCATGCTTCGTCTCGATCTCGGCAAACAGGAACGCCACTTCGGTGAGCGGGCGTTGCCGCCCGGTCAGCACCTTCGCGTCGCTGATCGGCGTCTTCAGCGGCAGGAAGACCGAAGACAGCTTGATCCAGGCAATGCTATCCGCCTCAACAACGGCTTGCGATACAGTCTTCTTTTCCATTTGCGCGTCCATGTCTCCGAACCCTCCTGTCCTGCGCCCGCAAGGAGCGTCCTTCTTGACGAATACGCGTCCGATCAATTTAAGTCCAAACCGAAGATTGTTGCTCAGCGATACAGGAATTGAATAGATGCTCGATATGGTTCAGGTGAAATCCTTCGTCGCCGTCGCGTCGGAACTCAATTTCAGCCGCGCCGCGAGGCAGTTGAACATGACCCAGCCGCCACTCAGCCGGCAGATCAGATTGCTGGAACAGCAACTCGACGTGACGCTCTTCGAGCGCAACAGCCGGCGCGTCACGCTGACCCCGGCGGGCCTCGCGTTTCTAGCCGAAGCGCAAAAGCTTCTGGCACAAGGCGATGCAGCGATAACGGCAACACGCCGCGCCGCCCGCGGCAGCGCCGGCTCCATCCGGATCGCTTTCGTCGGCGCCGCAACCTACGGCTTTCTGCCGCACTTCATATCAGCCGCCCGGACGCTTACGCCGCAGATCGAACTCGACCTGGTACAGATGGAAACGGCCGAACAGTTGCAGGCGATCAATCGCGGCGATGTCGACCTCGGCTTCTCCCGCCCGCTTTCCGGCGCGCATCAACTGCAGAGCCTGTGCGTTGTGCAGGAGCCGATGATGCTTGCCATCCCGCGGGCTCACCCGCTGGCGTCGAGGCGAAGGCCCCCGCTCGAGACGCTGAACGGCGAACCGATCATCATGTTCTCACCCCAGGCCCGCTATCTACACGAAAAGCTCGCCGCATTGATGACCGACAACAACATCACGCCCCACATCGTCCAGAGCATGACGCATTCACAGGCCATCCTGTCGCTGGTCAGCGCCGGCATCGGCCTCGCCATCGTCCCCGCGGCAACCCGCCACGCATGCTTCGACAACGTCGTCTTCCGCCCGCTCGACCTCAGGCAAGAATGCATCGCGGAACTGCATGCCATATGGAGCAGCGAAAACCGCAATCCCCTATTGCCGGAGATTCGCGCTCTTGTTGGAAGCTCCGCAGTGCGTGATCTCTCCAGCTAGATCTGCAGAGGCAGCCGGCGCTCGATTTGGGGAGCATGCCTCGCCAATCCAGTCCTCGGACGAGTCTTGGATCGTTAATCGGGCCTCGTGCTGCCTGACTCCACTCTTCATGGCCGAGTGCCCCAGAATAGCTGAGCGCAGCATCAGGCGTCAGCGCTGCATGACTGCAGCACGGTTCCGGTCCGGACCTTCAATATCTCAGTCGTTGCTTACAGCAGTCCGAACGTCTTCAGCGTTTCGCCGATGCGGGCGTCCTGATCCGCATTCGGCAGCAGTGCCGGCTGGCGGCTGGCGCCGACGGAGGGGTCCTGCAGGTAGAGCGCGCGCTTGACCATGGCCGGCGGGAAGCCGTGGGCGTAGAGATCGGTGCGGAAAGCGGTGTAGATGTCCTGCTGACGTTCGGCTTCTGCGATATCGCCTGAATTGAATCCGCCGACGATGCCGGCCAAGGCGTCAGGCATAGCGTTTCCGAGACCGGAAATGCAGCCCGCAGCGCCGTTCTGCAGCGCCCAGAGCACCAGATGGTCGGGACCGGAATAGACTTCGAAACCGTCGACGTCCTTGGAGACCTGAAGATAGGCGGCGAGCGTTTCCTGCGCGCCACCGGAATCCTTGATGCCCGCGATATTACCGTGGGTCGCCAGTTTGCGGGCGGTTTCCGGCTCGATATGGTTCTGGGTACGGGCGGGAATGTCATAGAGATAGACCGGGGTGTCGACCGCATCAGCGACCGTCGAGAAGTGGCGGACCAAGCCATCCTGCGTGCAGGCGATGAAGAACGGCGTGATGACGGCGATGCCGGTCACGCCGATCCGGTCGAATTCCCTAGCAAGCTGCAGCGTCTCGAATGTCGCGGGCATGCCGGCATTGACGATGACATCGACCTTGCCGCCGACTTCATCGACCACTTCCTCGAGCAGTTTGATCTTTTCGCCGTGGGTCAGCGCCGAAAAATCGCCGTTGGTGCCGGCGCACATGATGTTGTTGCCGGCCGCGACCTGGCGGCGCACCTGAGCGCGCGTGGCCTCGTAATTGATGGTCTCGTCGTCGTTGAAGCATGTCACGATCGCGACGAAGGCTTTCTTGGTCATTATTCTACTCCGGGATCAAATCTGGGAAACGCGTGCGAGGCGCGCATTGCGGTTTGCGGCCTGCACATCCGGATCCGGATCGAGGCTCGCGGCAAGAAGCGCCTGCGTATAGGGCATTTGCGGATTGTCGAAGACCTGCGCGACAGTGCCGAACTCGACGACCTCGCCCTTCTGCATGACCATCACGTAATCGGCGAAATCGCGCACCAGCGGCAGGTCGTGGGCGATGAAAATAAAGGCGATGCCCATCTTCTTGCGCAACCCGTCGAGCAGCCGGATCACCTGCGCCTGGACAGACACGTCGAGCGCCGACACGGCCTCGTCGCAGACGATCAGTTGCGGCTCGAGTGCAAGGGCGCGGGCAATGGCGATGCGCTGGCGCTGACCGCCGGAAAACTGGTGCGGATAGCGCCCCATATGCTCAGGCGACAGGCCGACCTGATCGAGCAGTTCGGCGGCACGCTCCCGCCATTTGGCTTTGGGCAGGATTTCCGGGTGGATGACCCAGGCCTCGGAGATCAGCTGATAGACCGTCATGCGCGGATTGAGCGACTGCGTCGGGTCCTGAAAGACCATCTGCAGATCGCGGCGCAGCTTGAACAGGTCGCCCGGCGACATCGTGAAGAGGTCCTTGCCCTTCCAGCGCGCAGTGCCGCCATCTGGCTCTTCGAGGCGCAACAGGACGCGGGCAAGCGTCGATTTTCCCGACCCGCTTTCGCCAACGACGGCGACGGTTTCACCGGGCTTCAGCTCGAAGGACACGCCCTTGAGCGCTTCGAATCCCCCATAGAACTTGCGGACATCCTTGACGCTGAGGATCGATGCGCCGTGTTCGTCCGGCTCGTGCATGTCGCCCTTGCCGGGGGCGGCGGCGATCAGCTTCTTGGTGTAGGCGTGCTGAGGGTTGCGGTAGACGTCGCGCACCGTGCCGCTTTCGACAAGCTGGCCCTTTTCCATGACGACGACGCGGTCGGCGACCTCAGAGACGACGCCGAGATCGTGGGTGATGATCAGAACACCCATTCCCGTTTCGCGCTGCAATTCCTTCAAAAGTGCCAGCACTTCCGCCTGCACGGTGACATCGAGCGCGGTGGTCGGCTCATCGGCAATCAGCAGGTCGGGTTTGAGCGCCAGCGCCATGGCGATCATGACGCGCTGACGCTGGCCGCCGGAAAACTCGTGCGGATATTTGTCGAGCGCAGCTTCAGGATCCGGCAGCGCCACGCGCTTGAAGAGACGCAAGGCTTCGGCCTGCGCCTGTGTGGTGCTGATGCCGTGGGTTTTTAGCGCCTCGCGCATCTGCCAGCCGACGCTATAGACCGGGTTGAGGTGGCTGAGCGGATCCTGAAAAATCATCGCGATGCGCCGGCCGTTGACCGCGCGGCGAGCCTCCCCCGACATTTTCAAGAGATTCTTGCCGTCGAGCAGGATCTCGCCGGACGTGATCTTGCCCGGCGGCATGTCGATCAGGTTCATGATCGCCGCCGACGATACCGATTTGCCAGAACCGCTTTCGCCGAGGATGGCGAGCGTTTCGCCACGGTCGAGATAGTAGGAAATGTTGCGCACGGCGTGGACGGTGCCGGACACGGTGTGAAAGTCGACGGAGAGATCGCGGACCTCGAGAAGATGATCAGCCATGTTTCGATCCTTTCATTTCCAGGCGCCAGCGCTGAACCGGGTCGAGCGCAATCCGCAGCCAGTTGGACAGAAGGTTGAGCGAAAGCGTGGTCAGAATGATTGCAAGACCGGGCCAGAAGGACAGCCACCAGGCATTGGTCAGGTATTGGCGCCCCTGGGCAATCATCAGGCCCCAGGTGATTTCCGGCGGCTGGATGCCGATGCCGAGGAAGGAAAGCGCGCTTTCCGCCAGCATCACATAGGCAAAATCGAGCGTGGCAAGCGTCATCAGCGTCGGAAAGACGACGGGCAGGATGTGTCGGAAGAGTATGCGCTTGGACGATGCGCCCATGACGCGGGCGGCCTGCACGAACATGCGGCTCTTAATTTCGAGAACTTCCGCTCGGGTGGTGCGCAGATAGACCGGGATACGGGTGATCGACAGGACCAGCATCAGGTTGAGGATCGATGAGCCGAGAATATAAAGCACGATCACCGCAACCAGCAGCGACGGGAAGGACATGATGACGTCGGCGATACGCATGATGATCTGGCTGGTCCGCTCCGACGCGAAGCCGGCGATCAGGCCAAGCAGCGTGCCGATGACAGCGGAGATCAGCACGGCGCCGGCCGCGACCATGATCGTGTTTTGCGTGGCGACAATGATGCGCGGCCAGAGCGGGCGACCCAGCGCATCGGCTCCGAGCCACATAAACCAGTCGCGGCTGAAATCGAACGGTGCCAGATTGCGGCCGCGAAGGTTCTGCTTGGTCGCGAGATCATCGAGAAGGGTCGGGCCGATGATCGCCATCACAATGACGAACACCAGAAATATCGCGGCGCAGAGCGCGAACTTGTCGGCCCACAGCATACGCGCCATGCGGACGAAGAAGCCCGGCTCGGCGGCGATGGTATTGTCGGGCGTGGGGGATGGGACGGCCATTGTCATGTCGATCCTCAGTAGCGGATGCGTGGATCAAGCAGAGCGTAGGCAAGATCGATCACGAGGTTCATGAGGAAGATGGCGAAAGCGGTGACAAGGATCGCCGCCAGCACGACGTTGAAGTCTCGCTGCAGGATGCTGTCGATCATGAGCTTGCCGACGCCCGGGAAACCGAAGATAGTTTCGACGATGACCGCGCCGTTGAGAAGGCTGGCAGCCTGATCGCCGATCACTGTTATGACCGGCAGCATGGCGTTGCGCAGGGCGTGGATAAAGATGATCGGCCCGGATTTGACGCCCTTGGCGCGAGCCGTCTTCACATAGGCCGAAGACAGCGCTGAAATCATCGAGCCGCGCACCACCTGCACGATGATACCGAATGGGCGCACGAACAGCACGCAGATCGGCAGGATCCAGTGCGAGAGCGTACCCGTGCCGGAGGTTGGCAGCCAGGACAGCTGGATGGCAAACACCACGATTGCGACGATCGCGAGCCAGAAATCCGGGACGGAAGCACCGATCAGCGACACCATCGAGGAAAACCGGTCGAAGAAGCCGCCAGTGCGAAACGCAGCAAGCGAGCCGACGACGATCGCCGCGATGGTGACCAGCGTCATGGTGATGACGGCAAGCCACAGCGTCCAAGTGAAGGCTTCGAGCACGACATCGAGCGCCGGGCGCGCCTTGCGCAGGCTTTCGCCGAGATCGCCGGTCACGACATTGCCGACATACTGGCCGAACTGCACGAGAAGCGGCTGATCGAGGCCGTGCAGTGCACGGAACTCGGCCTTCATTTCGGCCGATGCTTCGACGGGGAGAAAAAGGGAAGCCGGGTCGCCTGTCAGGCGCGACAGGAAGAACACCATGACCAGCAGCCCGACGAGCGAGATGAGGCTGGCAAAGGCGCGCTTGCGAACGAAAGTGAGCATGGTGACCTCGATCTTGCTGGAATGGACGGCGGCAGGAGCGCCGCCCATTTCACTTCGATTGGGACGATCAAAATACGTCCTCGGAGTATGGTCCGCGTTAGTTCTTGATGCCGATCTCGGAGAGCTGCAGCATCGAGTTGGTAGCAATGCTTGGCTTGAAATCGAGACGTTCGGACACGCGGGAATAACCAACCATGTGGAAGAGCAGAACGTCAGCGACGAGATCGTCGTGGACGTAGGCGATCAGCTCCGACCACAACTTTGCACGTTCATCACCAGTGGCAGCGGAGGCGCGGGACACGAGGTCATCGACCTTCGGATCGGAATAACCCGACTGGGTGCCCTTCGAGTCGTATTTGAAGAACATGGTGAAGGACGGATCACCCTTGGAATTGTCGTGCATGGCGGCAACGATCTGCGGACCGCGACCTTCCTTGAACGGCTTCGAGTAGTAAACCTCGTGCTCGGCTACTTCGACAAACCGGAGGTCGATCTTGAAGCCGACATCCTGCAACTGAGCCTGGATGGCTTCCATGATTTCCGTCACGTTCGGGAAATTGGCCGTCCGCGCGACGACGGTGATCGGCGTGTCGACTGCAACACCGTCAGCTTTTGCCTCATCGAGCAGCTTCTTCGCCTCGTCCGGATCATACGGGAAAACTTTCACATCCGGGTTCCAGCCGAGTGTCGTCGGCGGCACAAGCGCCGTTGCGAGAACCGCGTCCTGCGGCACTAGTGTGCCGATAAAGGCCTCCCGGTCGATGGCGAGGTTCAGCGCCTTGCGGACGCGGACATCATTGAGCGGCGCGATATTGCCATCGATGCGAAGATAGACGGTTTCGCTGTCGAGATAGGAGAAGTCCGTCTTCTCGTTGGTCGCTTCAACCTGCGAGATCGATGGAGCAAGGTCGGCTTCGCCGGTCTGAACCATGGCGGCGCGCACGGCCGGATCGGAACGGAAGAGATAGGTTGCCTTGGTAACGGCGGGCTTCTTGCCCCAGTAATTGTCACGCGCGTCGAGCACGATCTGCTGGCCCGGCGTCCAGTTGGACAGTTTGTACGGGCCGGTGCCGACGGGCTCGCGGATGAATTCCAGAGGCGTGCCCTCGGGAACGATGGTGACGAGCGAGAGCAACAGCGGCAGGATCGGCTGAACCGGATCGACCTTGAAATCGATGGTGGTGTCGTCGACGATCTTCACGTCGAACTTCATGCCGCCGAAGTAACGGCGGGATTCGCAGATGTTCTTGTCGCTGAAAATACGATCGAAGCTGTATTTGACGTCCTTGGCGCCGAAGGCTTTGCCGTCGGAGAATGTCACGCCCTGGCGGAGATGGAAGCGCCAGGTGCCGTCGCCGGTCTGCTCCCACTTTTCAGCAAGTCGCGGCATCACGCCCTGCTTGCCGCGCACATCGAGCTCGGTCAGCGTTTCGCTGACATTCTCCATGATGACGCGGCCGATATTGGAGCGCGTCGCCATGCAGGGCTCAAGCAGGTCGGCTTCCTCAGGCAAGACGATTTTGATGTCGCTCGACGCAGCCTGCGCCGGAGAAAAACCGGTACCAAGTGCAAGGACAGAGCACAGAAAGGCTCCAAATAGATGCGAAGTTTTCATGTCATTCTCCTCCCTCTAGCTGCGGATCGCACTGGTCAGTGCTCATCTTGCGATGGTCTCCCGACTGTGCGCTTCAGGCATTCCTCCGTGTGGCCCTGTGCGTCGGTCGGGATGCCTCCGTCCGTTTCGTCGCCATAAGCGGGCTGACGCAGACCATCTGATGTCTGACCAAGTTTGTCAAATTAATTATTCCGCTATAGGATTTGGACAAACTTTCGTGAGGATAAATCCATTTATTATCATGATGATGAGGCTGAAGAACTGGCCTCAATCTTCAAATTTCAACGTCCTTCAAACTTGACAACTTTGTTATTTTGGTGATTTTCACGGTGGCCAGAGGAGACGCCGATGACGCCTGAACAGATTGCAACCGTCATGACCGGCACGGTGAAAGCCGTCGGAAATGGACGACACGAGGCCACACTGGCTTCACCGATGATCCAGAACCACGCCTCGTTCCTGCACCTTGCCGAAGACGGCGCGCTGATCTGCGCCTGGTTCGGCGGCACGCTGGAAGGCAAGTCGGATATCTCGATCTTTGCTTCCGTTCTGGCGCCGGGGTCTGACACATGGGGCGAGCCGCAGCGGTTGAGTTTCGACCCCGCCCATTCCGAACAGAACCCGGTTCTGTTTGCGGCACCTGAAGGCGGCCTGCTCCTGTTCCACACGTCTCAGCCTTCGGGCAATCAGGACGAATGCCGTATCCGCATGGCGGAGGTAAATCGCGATGCCGGTGACGCGACCAAACTAACGGTCAGCGATGGACGCTATCTCGATTTGCCGCGCGGCTGCTTCGTTCGAGCACCGCTGACCGTTCGCGACGATGGAGCCTGGCTATTGCCGATCTTCCGCTGCATCCAGCGTCCCGGCCAGAAATGGAACGGCAGCCATGATCGCGCAGCCCTCGGCATTTCCGAAGATCACGGCAAAACCTGGCGTCTGGACGATCTCGAGCAGTCGACCGGCTGCGTCCATATGAGCCCGGTGTCCATCGGAGACAACAAATACGCCGCCGTGTTCCGCCGCAGGCAGGCCGATTTCGTCTTTCGCGCCGAGAGTGCCGACGGCGGGCGTACATGGTCCGCGCCCGAAGCGACCGACGTTCCCAACAACAATTCATCGATCGCCGCAACCCGCCTGCAGGATGGCCGTATCGCGATGATCTGCAACCCGACCAATGCGGACATGTCCGCAGACCGCCGTGCCTCGCTCTACGACGAGCTGGGTGAAGACGACGACCGACCGGATGCCAATCCGGATGGTGGGTGCGTGCCGATCTGGGGTGTGCCCCGTGCGCCGGTTGCCGTCTGCATTTCCGACGACGGAGCAAAAAGCTTCACGCAGCGGATCATCATCGAGGATGGTCCCGGCACCTGCCTGTCGAATAATTCGGTCGACGGTCACAACAAGGAAATGTCCTATCCGTCGCTGCTTGAGGGTAACGACGGTAGTCTTCATGTCGCCTACACCTATTACAGGCGCGCCATCAAATACGTTCGTCTGGCGCCAGGCTGGGCCAGTTCAGCAGCGGGAGAACAAGCATGAGCAATATCATCGGCATCACCATGGGTGACCCCTGCGGCGTCGGACCTGAAATCACGGTGCGGGCGCTGGCCGAAATGAGCGACGCGGATCGTGCGGTCACGCGCATCTATGGAAACCTGCCGACGCTGGAAGCCGCCCGCAAGGCGCTGAACGTCGAGATCGATCTTGCGGCCTATGTCGTTGACCTGCCGATCGAAGGGGCACCGCTACCCTGGGGCCAGCTTTCACCGGTCGCCGGAGATGCGGCATTCCGCTTTATCGAAAAGGCCGTGCGCGATTCCGAAGCCGGCGTGATCGGCTGCATCGTGACCGCCCCAATCAACAAGGAAGCCCTCAACCTTGCCGGCCATCATTACGACGGCCATACCGGCATGCTGCGCAGCCTGACGAAATCGGCAGCCGCCTATATGCTGCTCGCTTCGGAAAAGCTGAAGGTCATCCACGTTTCCACCCATGTTTCGCTGCAGGAAGCGATCCGCCGCGCAACCACGGAACGGGTGCTGGCCACCATCAAGGCCGGCAACAATCACCTGAAGCGCACCGGTTACGAGCGTCCACGCATCGCGGTCGCGGGTATCAATCCGCACTGCGGTGAAAACGGCCTGTTCGGCACCGAGGATGACGACCAGATCGCGCCGGCCGTGGCTGCCGCCCGCGCCGAAGGCATCGACGCCTATGGCCCGATCTCGGCAGACACCGTGTTCCACCGTGCCTATTCCGGCGGCTTCGACTTGGTCGTCGCGCAATACCACGATCAGGGCCATATCCCGATCAAGCTCGTCGCTTTCGATACGGCCGTAAACGTCTCCGTCGATCTTACCATCGACCGCACGTCCGTCGACCACGGCACAGCCTTTGACATCGCCGGCAAGGGCATCGCCAACCACGGCAACATGCTGTCGGCCATCGCCTATGCCCGCAAACTGGTAGCCGGCGGCAAGGGAGAGCAGACATGAGCAGCGCTCCATTAATCGTCTTGCATCAACCAAAACGACTTGTCATCGGCGCCGGTAGCGTCGGCGAGGTCAGCATCTGGGCTGGAGCGGTTTCCTCCACGCTGGTAATCGCAACACCGATTACAGCCGGCTTCATCGACCGACTGAAACTGCCGGGCAAGGTTACCCTGTTCGACGCCATTCCAGGCGAGCCGGAGATCGAAACGCTTGATGCCGCACTGGCGGCAGCGCGCGCCGCAAAGCCGGATCTCGTCGTCGGCCTCGGCGGCGGTTCCGTCATGGACGTCGCCAAGCTTGTCGCGGCCCTTTGGGATAGCGAGCAGACCCTGTCCGATGTCGCAGGACCCAACAAAGTGGCGGGGCGCAGCACGCGCCTGGCGCAGGTTGCCACCACGGCTGGAACAGGCTCCGAAGCCGGCATCCGCTCGCTGATCACCGATCCCGTAAAGGGCGCGAAGATTGCCGTCGAATCCCCTCACCTGATCGCCGATCTTGCAGTGCTAGACCCGGAACTCACCTACTCGGTTCCGCCGGCGGTCACCGCTGCAACCGGAGTCGATGCGATGGCGCATTGCGTCGAGGCCTTCACCAGCAAGCGTTCGCATCCGATGATCGACGGTTTTGCGCGCATGGGCATTCACCTCGTCGGCAAGTTCTTGGGCCGCGCGGTCAAGGACGGCGCAGATCGTGAGGCCCGCGAAGGGCTGATGCTGGCGTCCTATTACGGCGGCATCTGCCTCGGGCCTGTCAATACCGCGGCAGGCCATGCCATCGCCTATCCGCTCGGCACGCTGCTGCATCTGCCGCATGGACTGGCCAATGCCATCGTGTTTCCCCACGTCTTGGCGTTCAACGCGCCAGTGGCAAAGGACAAGACTGCGGAAGTAGCACAGGCGCTGGGGCTAGGCCAAAATCTCTCGCAGGCCGACCTGTCCGCGCAGGCCTATGGCTTCTGTGCTGATCTCGGCATCGAGATGTCATTGGCAAAACATGGCGCGACCGAAGCCGATCTTCCGCGCTTTGCCGCAGATGCGCATGCCATCCGTCGCCTCATGGACAACAACCCGGCCGATATGAGCGTGGATGACGTTCTGGCGATCTATCGCGCGAGCTTCTGAGAACCTCGCTCCAGTGAAAAAGGCGGTGCCGCCAAGCACCGCCTTTTGCGTACTATACCGAAGTCAAATCGCTCGCGATCCTCAAGATCGAGCCTACAGATGCGACGACTGAAAGAGCCTCTCCCGCGACCCCTTCAGATGCTCGAACATCAGACGGCGCGCTTCTTCCTCATTGCTGTTGGCGATCGCTGTTGCAATGGCCTCATGCTCGCCAAACACGCGCGACAGGCCGGACGCTTCGCGCTTGATCGAGGCGCCGTGGAATTTCATGCCGACGGCAATATGATCCTTCAGGGCCTCCATGGCGGTGGTAAAATAATTGTTCTGCGCGGCGCGGGCGATGGCGAGGTGGAACTGAAAGTCGGCATCCTCGCGGTGTGACTGGCGGTTCGTGGCATCGCGCAGCAGTTCCAGCGCCTGGCGGATCGCCTTCAGACTGTCGGCATCGTGACGGGCGGCAGCGGCAGCGGCGGCAGCCGGCTCCATCGTCAGGCGAAACTCGTAACAGTTGAGAAGGTCGGCTACGTTTTCCAGCTGGCCGAAACCGAGCGGATTGCGAAGCCCGACCGAGCGGACGAAACTGCCGGCACCACGCCGCGAATAGATCAGGCTCTGGTCGCGCAGGCGTTTCAGCGCTTCGCGGATGACGGGTCGGGAAACCTCGAATTCGGCGGCCAGATCGTGTTCCGTCGGCAGGCGCTCGTCGGGCTTGTAGGCACCGGACTTGATTGCGCGCAGCATCCGCTCGAACACGATATCCGCAAGGCCCTTGCGGGCGGTTCCCGTTTCCAGTCCCATCGTCAACCTGCCTTTCGCAGGACCATGTCTGCAATTTGCTTCAACGTATGGGGATGACCGAAGCCACCCGATTTTGCAATAATGCAGCGCCCTTGTGCCGACGCAAGACCAAGACCCGGCAGGCATTCGCCATGCAGACGCAGCCTCGACAGGCCCAGCCGACGCAGCACCGCCTCGGCCGTCGCTCCACCGGAGAGAAGCAGCGTTCCGTCGTAACCGGCAAGGTTCTCGTGCACGCCGTCAGCCAGAGCTTCCGCCACAAGCTGCGCATCGACCTTTTCCTCACCCGGCGTCGCGTGCACCAGCGTCAGATCAGGTCTTGTCCCACTTTCCGCGTCCAGCCGGCCGTTCGGCGCAGGCAGATATGTCAGGCTGTGGCCGTTGCGCAGGGCATCGATCTGCGCAAGCGTGATCGGATCGCGCGATCCGATGACAAATGTGATCGGACCGGACGGGATGGTCGCTGCCTGCGCATCGACCTTGTTCGTCATGCGACGGGCGAGCGCTTCTGCAAGACCGCGAGCGCCGATCAGCAGATCGGTCCCGTTGTGTTCAGCGACGTCGAGCGCAACGTCCATGTCGGCGGCTGAGCTAGCGTCAGGGATATGGGCACGAGCTGTGTGCGCACCGAGCCTGTCGGCGATCACGATCGGAGCGTCGATACCGAAGCCTGTGACACATCCGTTCGCAACGACCCGACCGAACTCTGGTATCCCGGGCGCAACGAGGGCATGGGTGAAAGGGATGGCGTCCAGTTCGGCAACGATATTCCCCTTGAGGCGGGAATCGACCTTCTTGAACAGCCGCATTCCCGGCGGCAGCAAGGCGATTGTCGCAGCCGTGGCGGCACGTGCTTCGCCGGCACTTGTTTCGCGGGTGTTGAGGTTGATGGACAGAACGTCGGGGCGATCGGCGACGATCCTAGTAATTGAATCAAGGTTGAGCGCCACGTCGGTGCGAATACCTCGCCCGGCAAAAGGCGCCGCCGAGTCGAGCGCACCGGTCAGGTCGTCCGCAAGAATGACTAACATACGCCTCCACCTACTTATGTTGTAAGCTTTATACCACGGAAAAGTGCTTATAAGTCAACATGGGTATGGAGTGAAATGACAAATGTATGGCCACCGTCGACCGCGACGTGACTGGGCCAGCTGACGCGCTGCTCGACTTTTTCGTCGACATTGCGAATCTTGGCGAGCGTCTTCGTCCGGAGCATTCCTACAGCCTCAGCTTGCTATCTGTCGCACAGGATTGCCAGATCGAGGCAGGCTTGGATCGCGTCCATTCGAGACACGGTCGATCGGTTTAGGAGCCGTCAGCCGTCACGCGGCTGCTTTACATAACACTGATGCTCCTGGCTGACTGCCCGCCTCAGCAGGACACCGAGAGAGCATGGTGCGCGATCCGCCACCCAACAAGGCAAGCGCAAACCGCTGCGATCAGCACTAAAGGCCTATGCTTCGCATCTTTGACGGAGTTCAGTCACTCTTTTCACATGGCATTGATAAATACAATATTCTTGAACCTTATGAATAATTGATGACTGCTTTTGGCCGATTTTAATCTTAGACTCTAGTTGACTCGATAGAATACTAATCTAAACTTTTGTTTCTGATCGTTCTCTGTGGAGGAGTTTTGATGCAATATCTTGATGACGACATCGTAAATCTTCGGCGACCCGACGGTTCGGAAGCCCAGTACTACTGGGGTGATGGCTGCAATGTCCTGTCTGAGCCAGAGGGCAAAAAAGAGGTTGAGATCGTCGGTCTCCGGGGAGTTGTAGACCGAGGATTTATCGATGGGCGGGCTCGACTTCGGTCGGATGCATTGCTCCGTCTGTCGATGGTCGACGTCCAGCAAGGCGATGGCCTGATCATCGAAACGCCGAGCGGTAAAGTGATCTTCATCGACGGCGGCGACAACCAGCTCTTTGCTCGGCATGCCAATGCGCGATTTCCGAAAACAAGCGATGACGATCCACTGATTGTCGATCTCATTCTCATCACGCACGGTGACGCCGACCATTTTGATGGCCTTACCGAACTGCGAAAGTCGGAAACCGATACGAGACCTCAAAAGCGGATATTTGTCGCCCCGAAGCGGATTTTTCACAATGGCATCGTGAAACGCCCGCTGAAGAAGCTTACCGGCGAACGCCGAAAAGAAACCGAGATGTTCGGCAGGACCGTAGAGGCAGATGGAAGGGTATTCATTGTCGACCTCGTGGACGATCAAGCTACCGTCCCGGAAGTTGACAGAAACGGGAAGTTCAACACTTGGGTCGAGACCCTCGAAGCGTGGGGATCACGCGTCGAACGCGCAACCGGGAAGCCGATTGAGAAGCGGCGTCTTGATCACACAAGTGTAGGTGCCTTCGACTTTCTCGCCGCCGACAATATCTCGGTGGAGCTTCTTGGCCCCATTACCGATATTATCGACAAGGATGTCGGCTTGCGGTTTTTGGGTGAACCACCGGACGATGCAAATCTCATGTTAGGGACTGTCGCCGCCAAGGTTGGCTCTCCCTCCGCGTCTCATACGATCAACGGACATTCGATCAACTTCCGTCTCCGCTACGGCAACGTTCGGTTTCTTTTTACCGGCGACATGAACCAGGAGGCCGGGCAACGGTTGCGAGAGGCGCTACCCGGTGCAGCCGTCCGCGCGGAAATCCTGAAGGCGCCTCACCATGGGTCCGCCGACTTCGACATGGAGTTTCTCAAGGAGGTCTCTCCGGTCGTGTCGTTGATTTCGTCAGGAGA
This sequence comes from Neorhizobium sp. DAR64872/K0K18, assembly GCF_050500175.1. NCBI lineage: Bacteria > Pseudomonadati > Pseudomonadota > Alphaproteobacteria > Hyphomicrobiales > Rhizobiaceae > Neorhizobium > Neorhizobium sp. DAR64872/K0K18. The sequence continues at coordinate 185,176 of NZ_CP191445.1, read as the reverse complement.
CGAGAGCGAAGCTAAGGAATACATTCACCCACGCGCCACTCTTATAGCAGCTCTTGGAAAAGCCGGGCGAACAACACCTTCCATCATATTCTGCACTGAGCTCGCGGCTTTTTTCAAGGTCCTTGGCTCTGTGAATGACCCCAAGGATGCCGCGAGGAAGGTGTTCGCTTTTGAGCGAACCAATTTCGGTATCTCTCACGTTAGGACAGATGGTGAGCGGGTGCTCGCTTTCACTCACTCAGGCAAGAAACTTATGAACGAGGCGTATCGATTTACGGTCTCGGCCACAGGCGAGATTTCGTTCGCAGCAAAAGCCGTGAGGCGGGCGGCGCCAAAGCTTTAGGCTAAACTGCCGCAGGCACGCGGCGCGTTGGCTTGCCCTGTCATTTTGACTGATCCACTCGCAAACGGAGGACGTCAGACTTTACAGAAACTGTCGTTCTCAAGCCGATCAACCAACCTGCAATTGTCACGACACTGCTATTCGATGAATTCTAACTGTGGGAGCCCTGACATGCCGCTGAAAAACTACGCCGTCCTGAAGGGACGTCCGACGAACAACCGCCTCGCAACAGGCGCAAATCCCCACTATCAGGTTTTGGTATCCGAAAACGGAACCATGCATCGCATTGCGATCAATGTCAGATCACAGGACGGGAGCGAAGTACAGTTCTTGGTCCGCTCGGCCTTTGAGCATCCGATCACGGAAAAGATTGCGGCGTTGTCCGAGGGGCTTCACCGCGCAGCAAGCGTTCCAGATGGCATCGCTCTCGACTTCATTCGGAGCAATCTCATGCAGCCTTGGGAGCTAAAGCCCTTGCCGCTTTCAGCCACAGGGCCAGACAACGACCTGAACGAAAAGATCGACGCTTATGTGCAGCGCGCCATGTCCGATGAAGAGTCTTGGATCTATGCATTTGGCGAAACCTGGGGTCCAGAACCCGACAAAGCGGACAAGTATTTCGGTTTCAAGCCAGGTCGCGGCATTCATGATATCCATATGAACCAGGGTAACCCGCCCGGTAAATTCGCGAGCGACAACGGCAGATTCCAAGATGGTGCGCTGATTTTCGAATTCCCGAACGAAAACCAGTGGGTGGCGATCTTCCTCAAGTTTCAGACGCAAGCTTGGCATTCCGACGACGATAGCGCCGATCCGATCGTCCCGGCCAATCCAGATCACGATGGTGAGCCACATACGCCGGTAGATCGCGACCGAATTCCGCCGTTTGACGTTCCTGATGGACTGGTGCGGATCATCGCAGCACTTGTCAACGACGTGCGCACCCCCGAACGCGAGACCGTCACCCTACTGAATACGGCCGACGTTGCCGTTCAGCTCGATGGATGGATGATCAAGGATAAGCAGAAGAATACGATGACGCTGTCCGGCACGATCGCTGCTGGCGCGACCATGAGCATCGAGATCAAGTCACCAGCCGCTTTGTCTAACAAGGGAGGGATCATAACTCTGTTGAACGTCGATGGCGTCAAGGTGCATGGCGTTTCATACACCAAGGGTCAGGCGCGCCAACCTGGGCGAACCATTCCATTTCAGCCGTGACCAAACTTTACCACAGAGAAGCGCTATCGCGACATCCGCTTCCGAGCCTTCAAGTTGAACGGACGAGAACCATCGACCTGCCGTCAGAACATCCGTCCCTTTATGGTCTTGCTATCGCGTGTACGATGCCCTCGACCGTCCAAGGTGCGTAAGGACCGCACCGCCAACATCCTTAGCCGCCAGTCGATGGAGGCTCTTCATGCTCAACCAGCGTGAATTTCTCCTTGCCGGTCCAGATGAGCACGTCCGTGTAATAGGTCATCAGCCATGCCAGCATCGCTTCACTGACTGCAATTAAGATCGGGTTTCCGGTGATCTGCGCGATGCGCGTGTGAAACTGCATATCTGCTGCGATAAACTCCTCGGCTTTTCCCATGGATCGGCGTTGGTGTTCGATGATGTCAGAGTTCAGCGCTTTTGAATGTGAGGAAGCTGGCGATGGTGGAAGAGCAACGCTCGCTCCGTTTGCGACGGGACGGCTTATGTTGACGAGCCGTCCTGCCGCCCCGACTTGACCTTACCCCAAGATGGAGGGCTCCAAGGCGGTGGAGCACTCGACCACGAACATACTTACCGCGTTGGAGGGACCGCACTTCGACGGCCACCTCGGCACCGTCCATCGGCGAGCGCTGTTCAATAATACTCAACTCGCCCAAAAACTAAGCGCACAGCAAATTGCTCAAAAATAGCCTTGACGAAATGTCATGACGTTATACTCTATCGCCATGAGCTGGAATGATACCGATCTTGAAGAAAGCCCGATACCACGCTGGTCGCAGATTGCGGACCGGTTGCGGACGGACATCGAGAGCGGCAGTTTCAAGCCTGGCGATGTTCTGCCGGGGGAAGCGGAGATCAACAAGCGCTTCGGTGTCAGCCGGAGTACCTCACGGGCAGCTCTGGACTATCTGGAAACCGAAGGTCTCATCAAGCGACGCTCCGGCGTCGGGTCGATCGTCATCGAACCGCGTGTCGAGCGTCCGTTGAACCAGATCTCCTCGTTTTCGGAAGACATGCGTCGGCGCGGTCTGACACCCGGCTATCGAACACGATCCGTCAAGGTCGTGTCCGCCAGTGCGGCAATCGCTTTGGAGCTACAACTCCAGCCCGGCGACGACGTGGTGGAGATCGACAGGACGATGCTGGCGGACGGCATGCCGCTTGCAACCTCGATCACATATCTGCGCCCGCAACTGTTCAAGAAGTCGGGTATTCCGACGATCGAGGAACTGGATAGCGGCTCGCTTTACGAAAGACTGCGGCGCGACGACATCGTTTTCGCCGGTGGCGACGAACGCATCGAAGCCGCAATGGCCGACACCATGACGGCCCGCATCCTCAACGTCCGGCAGCCGGCGGTCGTGCTGATCTGCCACCGAACCTCCTGGATGCCCGACAGGCAGCCAGTGGAATACGTCGTTCTGCACTATCTCGCAGAACGCTACAGCTTCCACGTGAAGCTCATCAAAGCCTGACAGCTCGAAAGGCTGATCGCAACACAGGAGCCCGCGGCTTGGTCGGGGGCTCTGCCGGCTATCCGTGCCGTTTCGGCAGCCGTCGATACTCACAACATTCGTATCCATCTGTCCCGACGGGCTTCCCGGCGCAGGACAGGTGCGTCCCGAAGAATACTGAACACAGGACAACAATAATAATCGCCAGAGAAGGAACATGACGTTGACGACTATACGCAGCTCGTTTCTGGGCCTAGCAGCCCTCTCCCTGTCTCTTTTGCCCGTCGCAGCTTCCGCTCAGACGCCCGAAAAAGGCGGCACGCTGAACATCGGCGTCGTCTCGGATCCCGTGACGCTGGATCCCGCCTTCTTCGCCTCCTATTTCGAGCTTTACGAGCAATACCTGATTTACGAACCCCTGCTGACCATGACGCCGGATCTCAAGGTCGTCCCGGGCATTGCCAGTTACAAACAGGTCGATGACCTCACCTACACGTTCGAGATCAAGCCGGGCGTGACGTTCCAGGACGGAACCCCTTACGACGCTGCAGCCGCGAAGTTCAATCTCGACCGCATGCTGGACCAAAAGACCGGTTCGCCACGTCGTTCGGATCTCGGCCCGATCGCATCGGTTGAGGTTACGGGGCCGCTTGCTTTCACCGTCAAGTTCTCTCAGCCCTACGCGCAATTTCCCTTGGTGATGACGAACCGTGCGGGCCTTTTCGTCTCGCCGACCGCGCTGCAGAAACTCGGTCCTGATTTCGCGACCAAGGGGGTTGGTGCCGGACCTTTCAAGCTCGATAGCTGGACCAAAAACGGTCAGATGGTGCTCTCTGCCTTCGACGGCTATCACAAGGGACGTGCCCCCCTCGACAAGGTCATCATTCGACCAATCCCTGACGAAACGCTGCGCACGGCCGGCCTGAAAAGTGGCGATCTCCAACTGGTCGACATCGTCCCGCCGCAGAGCCTGGCGCAGATCAAGACCGATCCATCTGTCAATGTGGCCGACATTCCGGGCCTCGGCTTCAATGCCTTCTCGATCAACAATACCAAGCCCCCCTTCAACGATATGAAGGTCCGTCAGGCGCTGCTGTATTCCGTCGACAAGGACGTCGTGAACAAGGTGGCCTACTTCAATACGGGTTCGTCTGCCTTTGGCCCCGTTCCACCACCGATCACCTGGGCGTTCGATCCGAACTTCAAGCCCTACAAGCGTGACGTTGCAAAGGCCAAACAACTGCTAGCCGAGGCCGGCCATCCGGACGGTGTGCCGTTCGCGATCACCGTCGTCGCCTCGCCCCTGCAGCTCCGCGTCGCACAGATCATCCAGGCGCAGGCGCAGGAAGCCGGCTTCAAGGTCTCGGTTCGTCAGGTTGACGCGACAAGCCTGATCTCGGTCCTTCAGAAGAAGGACTTTGATATCTCCTGGTCGCCCTGGACCGGTCGCCCGGACCCGGATGGCAACATGTACAACTGGTTCACCAAAGGCGGTCCGAACAACTTCTCGGGCTACAGCAATGATGACGTCGACAGCCTGATGAAAAAGGCCCGTGTCAGCGCCGACCAGTCCGAACGCGCTACGATGTACAGGCAGGCACAGCAGATGATTTCCGACGACGCCGGAATGCTGTTCCTGCATTTTGACTCGACGCTGCAGGGCTCGACCAAGAAGCTTCACTGGACCCCTTACCCGGACACCGCCTTCCGCCTCGGAGACGCGTGGCTGCAGAAGTGATCCCTCCCGCTCTCCTTTAACTTCACGACACACCGTCGCGCGCCCTGCTGCGTCGCGACGGTGCCAAAAGACTGCAAAAGCAAAAAGGCAACCAGATGAGTGATACACCAAAGGCAAAACCGGTCTTCCGCGTGAAGCCAAATGCCATCGAGCAGATTTTCGGCCGCCGCAAGGCCGTCATCGGCGTGATCCATTCCCTCGCTCTTCCAGGCTCACCGGATTATGACGGTCAGCCGATGTCCGAGATTGTCGATTTTGCCGTTGCCGAGGCAGAGCGTTACAAGACCGGCGGCGTCGATGGACTGATCGTCGAGAACCACGGCGACATCCCGTTCGCCAAGCCGAACAATCTCGGCCCGGAAACCGCCGCTTCGATGGCTGTCATGACTGATGCGGTGCGTCGCGCAACCGGCATCCCGGTCGGCGTCAATGTTCTGGCCAACGGCGCGATCCAGGCGATCGCCGTCGCCAAGGCCGCTGGCGCCGCCTTCGTGCGCGTCAACCAGTGGTCCAATGCCTATGTCGCAAACGAAGGCCTGATGGACGGACCTGCCGGCGAAGCTGCGCGCTACCGTGCGTACCTCCGCGCCCGCGACATCAAGATCTTCGCCGACGTGCACGTCAAGCACGGCGCCCATGCGATCACCGGCGACCGCACCATCCAGGAACTTGCCCGCGACAACGAATTCTTCGACGCCGACGTAGCGATCGCCACAGGCCAGCGCACCGGCGATTCCGCCACCATGGAAGAGCTCCAGACCATCGATAGCGGCACGTCGCTTCCCGTCGCCGTCGGCTCCGGCGTCACGCCAGACAATGTCGGCGATATATTTTCGGTCGCAGACGCCGTCATCGTCGCAAGCTACCTGAAACGCGATGGCGTCTGGTGGAACCCGGTCGATCCCGAGCGCCTGAACGTCTTTATGCAGGCCGTCAAGAAGGCAAGGAGCTGACCGCGCGTGGCTAAGGTCCTTGTACTCGGCAATGCCGGGCTCGATATCAGCCTGCAGATGCCACGCCTGCCCGAGCGGGGCGAAACTCTGCTCGGCGACGGTGCCATGCGTGCGCCTGGCGGCAAGGGCCTTAATCAGGCGGTCGTTGCCGCCCGCGCGGGGGCCGATACGCGCTTTGCCGGCCCGATCGGCAATGACGGCATGGGCGAGGAGATCATCCGAATCCTCGGTGCCGAACAAAACCTGGTCTTCGAACCGCAGCGGTCGGAAGGCTCAAGCGATTTTTCGCTCCTGATGGTCTTGCCCGATGGCGAAAACAGCATCGTCACCGCCGGCGCCTGTGCCGCCGCCTTCTCTCAAGAAGCCGCGTCCCGCTTCGCCGCCAAGACTGAGGCAGGCGATCTCTTCCTTGCCCAGGGAAATCTGACGCAGGAGACGACACTTGCCGGGTTCAAGGCCGCACGCGACCGCGGCGCCTATACGGTCTTCAACCCGGCCCCGATCTGGTGGGATGCCACGCCGCTGCTTGCCCATTGCGATATTCTTGTTATCAACCGTGGTGAAGCCGAGGCCATCAGTGGCCTGAATGATCCAATCGCTGCGGCCGCAAGGCTTCACGAACGAGGCGCAAAAACCACCATCATCACGCTCGGTGGCGACGGCTGTCTGGTGCACTCGAGCGGCACCACTCGGCACCACGAAGCGATTGCCGTCAAGGTCAGGGACACGACCGGCTGCGGCGACACGTTTTGCGGCGCGCTGTGCGCGACCCTCTCGCTCGGCCATTCGTTGGAGAAGGCGATCGCCTATGCCCAATCTGCTGCATCCATCACGGCCACGCGTCCCGGCGCCTTCCGCGCACTGCCCAGCCCTGCCGAACTCTCCGCCCTTTGCAAAACGGAGGCCTGACGTGATGGCGCAAACAGAACAGAACCTTCTTCTGGACATCGATCGCATGTCCGTGGCCCTCGGTCCGCCGGGCAAGCGAGTTCGGATCGTGAGGGATGTTTCGCTGGAAATTGCCCCTGGCCGCATCACTTGCGTTGTCGGAGAGTCAGGATCCGGCAAGAGCGTTTTCGCCATGTCGCTGATGCGGCTCATGTCGGACGATATTTCGGAAATGACGGCAGAGAAGGCGCTGTTCGAAGGCAACGATCTCAAGACACTCACCGAACGCCACATGCTCAAGCTGCGCGGCAGCCGCATGGCGATGATCTTTCAGGAGCCGATGACCAGTCTCAATCCGGTCTTTACAATCGGGGACCAGATTGCCGAGGCGGTCCAACTTCATCAGAACGTATCTGCTGCCGAAGCCCGGGAAAAAGCGCTCGCGGCTTTGCAGAGCGTTCATATTCCTGCCGCCGAGCGCAGGCTCGATGCCTATCCACACGAGCTGTCAGGCGGCATGCGCCAGCGCGTGATGATCGCCATGGCGCTGGCCTGCGAACCGTCGCTGCTGATCGCCGACGAGCCGACGACGGCGCTCGACGTGACCATTCAGGCGCAGATCCTTGCCTTGCTGATGGAGCTTCGGGAGCGCTCCGGCATGGGCATCCTGTTCATCACCCACAATCTTGGCGTGGTTTCGGAAATCGCCGACGACGTGGCGGTCATGTATGCCGGCCGCATCGTCGAAAGGGCGCCGGCCGCCTCTCTGTTTACCGATGCCCAGCACCCTTATACGCTCGCCCTCCTGGCAGCGATGCCGCATCTGGGCGCGACGGTGGAACGCCTCGAGCCTATCCTCGGCCGCATGCCGCCGCCCTGGGAGGAGGAGCTCGGCTGCCGTTTCGCGCCGCGCTGTCCGTTTGCGGCACCCGAATGCGCCAAGCTCCCGCCACTGCGCGAGATTGGCGTCGACCACCATGTCGCCTGCTGGCGCGCGCCCGTGGAGGACCTGGCATGACGCCACTGCTCGCCGCCGAAAATTTGGTGAAATCGTTTTCCGTCTCCACCGGCTGGGGAAAGCCCAAGCGCTTTTATGCGGTCGACACTGTCAGCATTTCGGTCGAGCGTGGCCGCACGCTTGCGGTCGTCGGTGAATCCGGCTGCGGCAAGAGCACGGTCGGCTCCCTGCTGCTGCGCCTTCAGGATCCCGACAGCGGCAGCATCCGTCTCGACGGCGAGGATGCCATGGCTCTCGACAGCAATGGCCTTCGCCGCTTTCGTCGGCGGGTTCAGGTCGTCTTTCAGGATCCCTTTGCATCGCTCGATCCTCGCGAACGCATTCGCGAGGTCCTGGTCCGCCCCATGCTGCTGCATCGGCTTTGCGACAGGCCGGAAGCATTGAAGCGCGCCGCCGCCCTGATGGAAGCGGTCGGTCTGTCCGCTGAACAGCTGGACCGCTTCCCTCACCAGTTTTCCGGCGGCCAGAGGCAGCGCATCGCGATCGCCCGGGCGCTGTCGGTGCAGCCGGATCTGATTATCTGCGATGAGCCGGTGTCAGCGCTGGATGTTTCCGTGCAAGCGCAGGTCGTCAACCTTCTGCAGGACCTGCAGCGCGATACCGGCGTCGCCTTCATCTTCATCTCGCACGATCTCGCCGTCGTTCGCCATCTGGCCCACGATGTCGCGGTCATGTATTCGGGCCGGATCGTCGAGCAGGCGCCGACCCGCGAACTCTTCGACAATCCCAAGCATCCCTATACCCGGGCGCTTCTGGCCGCCGCACCCCGCGTCGAGATCCAGAGAAAATCGCATGTGCTTCTGACAGGCGAGCCACCCGATCCGACCAACCGCATCGCCGGTTGCCGGTTCGCCGCGCGCTGTCCCTATGTGCAGGACCGATGCACGCAGGAGGAGCCGCCACTCGTGCCGGTGGATGCGGCCCACCTGTCGGCCTGTTTCTTCGCCACGACGCTTCCGCAGGTCGAGACGCTCCCAGACACCCTGCCGGGCACATCCGCCTCTGCCCGCATGGCCGCCTATCGCCGCGCCCGTGACCGCCAAACGCAACAGGTTGAGGAGATCTGACATGAAGCTGATCGTCACCCGCGTTCTCTCGGTCATTCCGGTCCTCTTCGGCCTCTGCGTGCTCTCCTACACGCTGCTCGCGATGATCCCCGGAGATCCGATCACCGCCATGCTCGGCATGGATGCCACGCCGGAAGCGATCGCCGCGCTGCGCGCAAAATTTGCTCTAGACGAGCCCTTGCCGCTCCGGTTCATCTCCTGGTTCGGGCATCTTCTGATCGGCGATCTCGGTCGTTCCATCCAGTCGGGCCGACCGGTCCTCAGCATGGTCATGACCGCCATGGTGCCGACCATGCAGCTCGGCTTAGCGGCGCTTTTGATCTCGCTGGTCATCGCCATTCCGGCCGGAGTGATTTCCGCAGCACGCCGCAACAGCGTCGCCGATTATAGCGTCTCGCTGATTTCGCTGGCAGGCCTTTCGCTGCCAAGCTTCTGGCTGGCGATCCTGCTTGTCCTCTTCCTGTCGATCCGTCTGCAGATTTTCCCCTCCTCCGGCTATGTGCCTATCGGGGGAGATCCCGTTGGCGCTTTACGCCACATCACCCTGCCGGCGATCACGCTCGGTGTCGCCATGGCCGCGTCGACCATGCGCATGACCCGCGCCGCCATGCTGGACGTGCTGAATGCGGACTATATCCGGACGGCGCGCGCCAAGGGCCTGCCCTTTCGACGTGTGGTCTGGAAACATGCGCTGCGCAACGCCCTGATCCCGGTAACGACGCTGGTCGGCCTGCAGCTCGGCCAGTTGATGGGCGGCGTTGTGGTAACGGAGACGGTGTTCGCTTGGCCGGGCATCGGCAAGCTGACGGTCGATGCGATCTTCGCGCGTGACTATCCCGTTGTGCAAGGTGCCATCCTGGCATCCGCCGTACTCTTCGTCTTCATCAATCTTGCCACCGACCTTCTTTACGCGACGCTCGATCCCAGACTGAGGAAACGTGCATGACCACAGCTCCCGCATCTCCCTCGTTGATACGCCGTCTTGTGGAAGACAGCCGCAGTGCCTTCGGCATGGCGCTGGTCAGCATCCTTGTCCTGGCTGCCGTGTTCGGACCGGTCTTGTCCTCCTATGCGCCTGACGCTGCCGATTTCATGGCGACGCTTGCCCCACCGTCCGCCGATCATTTTCTCGGTACCGACGATCTCGGTCGCGACGTGCTGTCGCGTATCCTGTCCGGTGCACGGGTATCGCTGCTTGTCGGCGTGATCAGCGTCGGTGGCGCGGTTTTTGTCGGCCTGCCGATCGGCCTTGTTGCTGGCTACCTGGGTGGCAGAACAGATGCGGTTATGATGCGCTGCATGGACGTTCTACTGGCCTTTCCGGGCATCCTGCTGGCACTCGGCATCACAGCGGCGCTTGGCGCGTCGCTTACCAACACGATCATCGCGATCGCCGTCATCAACACGCCGACCATCGCCCGGGTGACCCGCGCCCAGACCATGTTGGTCTCCAGCCTCGATTACGTGAAGGCGAACCGGGCGCTCGGCTTTAGCAATCTGACGATCATGACCCGCAGCGTTTTGCCCAATGCCCTGTCGCCCGTCCTGGTCCAGGCATCGCTGCTGCTTGCCTCGTCGATCATCACGGAGTCCTATCTTTCCTTCCTCGGTCTTGGCGTCCAGCCGCCGACCCCGACCTGGGGCAGCATGCTGCGTGATGCGATCAGCTTTATCGACCAGGCAACCTGGCTCGCCTGGTTTCCGGGTGCTGCAATCTTCCTGACTGTGCTCGGCTTCAACATCTTCGGCGATGGTTTACGCGACCGTCTCGATCCGCGCGACTGAGCCGATGCCACTGGACCCGCCATCTTCCACCTCGCTCAAGGTGCAACCGACGCCACCAAGAGCGATATTTCAACTCCTCACGAGGACCGGTAAGACATGACTAAGAAAGTGCTTCTCGTCGGCGAAAGCTGGATCAGCTCCGCCACCCATTACAAGGGCTTCGACCAGTTCGGCAGCGTCACCTTCCACCTCGGCGCCGAGCCGCTGGTCAAGGCGCTCGATGGCAGCGAGTACGAATTGACCTATATGCCGGCCCATGACGCGGTCGAGAAATTCCCCTTCGAGATGGCCGGGCTCGACGCCTACGATGCGATCATCCTCTCGGATATCGGCGCCAACTCGCTGCTGCTGCCGCCGGCCGTATGGCTGCATTCCAAGACCGTGCCCAACCGGCTGAAGCTCATCAAGGCCTGGGTGGAAAAGGGCGGAGGACTGCTGATGGTCGGCGGATATTTCTCGTTCCAGGGCATCGACGGCAAGGCACGCTGGCGCCGCACGGCCGTAGAGGACACGCTGCCCGTCACCTGCCTGCCCTACGACGATCGGGTTGAAATACCCGAGGGTTCGACCGCCGTCGTCCTCAAGCCCGACCATCCGGTGATGGCCGGCCTTAGCGGCGAATGGCCTCTGCTTCTGGGCGTCAACGAGGTGGAGGTGCGCGACCGCGCCGATGTGGACGTGCTCGCCCGCCTGCCCGAAGACCAAGGCGGCCATCCGCTGCTGGTGACCGGCACCCATGGCGAAGGCCGCACCGTGGCGTGGACTTCGGACATCGGCCCTCATTGGCTTTCGCCGGCTTTCTGCGAATGGGAAGGTTACGCTAGGCTCTGGAAAAACATCCTCGGCTGGATGACCGAAACACGCTGACGGCAGCGCACGACGAAACACGCGGCTGGCCGGATGCGAGACCACCGGCCGGCCGCCGATACCCAATCTTCGCAGATCAGGAGCAGATGCCATGACATCGCGCGATTTTTTCAAGCCGGGACGCTCGGTCGCCATTTCGGACCGCGGCATGGCTGCGACCTCCCATCCCCAGGCGACCTTGGCGGCGGTCGATATCCTGCGCGCCGGCGGCAATGCGGTCGATGCGGCGGTGGCGGCGGTGGCGCTGCAATCGGTGATCGACCCGCTGATTACCGGCATCGGCGGCGATTGCTTTGCTCTCTATTCACCGGCCGGCGGAACGCCAGTCGCGCTCAACGGATCCGGCCGTGCACCCCAGAAGGCCGAGCTAGCCTATTTCATCGACAAAGGCTTCTCCTCCATCCCCGACGATAGCGCACATGCCGTAACCGTACCCGGCGCAGTGGATGCCTGGTGCCGGCTGATCGAAAGCCATGGTAGCCTCGGGATGAACCGTGTTCTGGCCGCAGCGATTGCCGCTGCCGAGGACGGCTATTGCATCACCCCACGCGTCGCGCTCGATTGGGCGCGCTACAGCCCCCGCGTCGGTAAGTTCCCAGGCTCCGCAAGCTACTTCCTGCCGAACGGCAAGGCGCCGGTGACCGGCCAGCGGATGACCAACCCGGCGCTGGCCGCCACCCTGCGCGCCATAGCGACGGGCGGCCGCGACGCCTTCTACAAGGGCCTGGTGGCCGAGGAGATCGTCGGCCTGTTGCAGTCGCTAGGTGGCTTGCACGAGGAAAGTGACTTCTCCAGTTTCGCCGCCTTTGAAACCGCACCCATCTCGGCCAAATATCGGGGCCGGGATGTGCTGGAATGCCGGCCAAACGGCCAGGGGCTTGCCGCTTTGATGATTGCGCGCATCCTCGACGGCTTCGACCTGCGCGATCCGACGCTGTCGGAGGCAGACCGCATCCATCTTCTCGCCGAAGCATCGAAGGCAGCCTATGCCTGGCGTGACCAGGTGATCTCCGATCCCGCCCATATGACGGCCGACGTCGATGCCATCCTGTCGGATCGCTCGATAGACGCGATCCGCTCGAAGATCAGCCTTGAAAAGGCCGCTCCGGCTGGCACTTGGGAAGGTCCGACGCATAAGGACACCGTCTACGTGACCGTGGTCGACCGCGACGGCAACGCCGTCTCGCTGATCAACTCCATCTTCTTCGCATTTGGCAGCGGCATCTACGCGCCACGCTCCGGCGTGCTGCTGCAGAACCGCGGCGCGGGCTTCGTGGTCAGACAAGGCCACCCCAACGCCATCGGCCCCGGCAAGCTGCCCTTCCACACGATCATCCCCGGCATGCTGGCCGAGGGCGGCAAGACGCGCATGACCTTCGGGGTCATGGGCGGGCAATACCAGGCGGTCGGCCATTGCCATCTGCTGAGCCAAATCCTCGATCGAGACATGGATCCGCAGCAGGCGAGCGACCAGCCGCGTAGTTTCTATTTCGATGGCAAGCTCAGTCTCGAGCCAACCATTTCCGACGACGTGCGGATGGATCTGGAACGTCGCGGCCACACAACCGTCTGGGCGGACGAACCGATCGGCGGTGCGCAGGCAATCTACATCGACCACGAGCGGGGCGTTCTGCTGGGAGCCACCGACCACCGCAAGGACGGCATCGCGCTCGGTTATTAAGCGACAGCCTGGATTATCGTTCGGCGCTGGACACCATGCCAAGCGCGACATCGGCCAGTTCCGCGGTCTGTACGACCAGGCGATCCGCTCCCGCGCTCTCCAGTTCGGCTTGCTCACCGTAGCCCCAGAGCACACCCGCAGCCCGCATGCCGTTGGCATGGGCGCCGGTGACATCGTATTTTCGATCGCCGATCATGACACAACGATCCGCGTCAAGCTCATGCTGCTGGATGATGTGCGCAATCAGTTCAGGCTTATGGTCGATGTCGCCGGCCGGGGTCGATCCATAAATACCGGTGAACAGAGCATCTAGGCCTTTGTCTTCCAGTATGCGGCGCGCAAACGTTTCGCGCTTGGATGTCGCGAGGAAAAGCCTGGCTTCTTTCTTCATCCTGGAAAGAGCTTCCGGGATACCGTCATAGACCTCACTCAGAAGAAGGCCTCGCGACCCGTAGTCCTGCCGGTAGGCATCGACCCCTTCGGTGACCCGGTCGTCGCCGAACTGTCCGAGCAGGTACCGCATGACGTCCTCGATCGGCGGGCCAATGATCGACCTGATGTCCATGGCAGGATCAGTATCATGTCCAAGGGAACGAAGGGCTGCCCTGCAACTCGACAGAATTCCGGGTTCCGACGCGATTAGAGTTCCATCCAGATCTAGCAGGATTGCAGGTGCGGCGGCATACGGCATGAAAACGCTTTCATTGGACAGGTCATACAGCAGCACCAATCGGTATGCCGTTGAATAAGACAAATATAGTCTTTCCCAACGGTCTCAATTTAATTTTGCGGAGATCTCGTCACAGCCCAACATTCGCACTCCTTGACAGGAAGCAAACCGTCGTCCTCGCCTCTCGAAGAGCTAGCCTTTCGAAAATCCGCGACGTCAAAACCTCAACCATGCGCTGCAACAAAAACCGCGCTGGCGTCGCTGACGATCGACACATGGTCGAAGGCCGCCTGCCCGGCGGCTTTGCAATCGGCGCGCAGAATGGCGGTAACGATCCGGTCATGCTCATCGTATGACTTCGAGAGCCTCCCGGTCAGACGGAACTGCGCGCGGCGAAATGGCGCCAGCCTTGCCCTGGTCTGTGTTGCCAATTCGAGAAGGTGATCGTTGTGAGCTCCTCGGTAAAGCCTGTTGTGGAATTCGGTGTTGTAAGCGGAATAGTCCTCCGGCGAGCCCGAATGCACGAGATGTATCGAACTGCGATGTTCGATATCCAAGCCACGTCGCTCGTCGACCGTCATGCGCTCGGCAGAGAGCCTGGCACAGATGCCTTCCAGTTCCGCCATAGCCTCGAACATCGAGTGAAGGCGGGCCTGTGTCACGTTCATCACGACGGCGCTGCGATTGGGCTCCCTGCCAACGAGGTTCATGGCACCGAGTTCCCGCAGTGCTTCCCGGACGGGTGTTCTGGAAACCTCAAAGCGAGCAGCAAGCGAAAGCTCGTCAAGCCTTTCGCCAGGCAGCATCTCGCCGGTCACGATCATATCGGCAATGGCTCTCACCATCTGCTCCACAGTCGTTCCGGCCCGGACTAATCTTCTTCGCTTCACCTCAGTCACGACACTCTCGGCGCTTTAGACGTAGTGCATACAGATGCAGTTCGTGTTCCGCCATGTCAACGCTTTCCTCAATGCATTGAACTTAAATGCTTTTCGTCCAGACATCCTTGATAGCGCTGGGAGTGCATCTCGGTTCCCCGAATATTTTTCATACAGTGACGCTAAAATCAGCACGCTCGTCCAAAACTGCATGCAGTTTTGTCAGTTCTTGTTGGCAGTTCAAACGGCATCAGCGTTTTCAATGACTTACAAAGTGGCACGCCTGTTGCTTGCTGTCCCTTGTCCAATAGCGAACGGCCGAGCGCCGCGAGGGAGAATGACGATGACGAAACTCCTTTCCATGAACCGCCGGAATTTTCTGCAGGTGTCTGCGGCCGGACTTGCCGCAAGCGCACTTCCCGGTCTCACGCCGACAACGGCATTGGCGCAGACCGCGCTGACGGTCGGCTTCATCTATGTCGGACCGAAGGATGACTACGGTTACAATCAGGCCCATGCCGAAGGTGCTGCGGTCATCAAGGCCATGCCGGGTGTCACGCTCGTCGAAGAGGAAAACGTGCCCGAGACCGTCGATGTCCAGAAGACGATGGAATCGATGATCAACCTCGATGGCGCGTCGTTGGTTTTCCCGACGTCGTTCGGCTATTTCGATCCCCACATGCTGGCTATGGCAGCGAAGTATCCCGACACCCAGTTCCGCCATTGCGGTGGCCTGTGGCAGGCGGGCAAGCACCCGGCCAATACGGGATCCTATTTCGGCTACATCCATCAGGGTCAATATTTGAACGGCGTTGCCGCCGGGAACGCGACCAAGAGCAAGAAGATCGGGTTCGTCGCGGCGAAGCCCATCCCGCAGGTGGTTCAGAACGTCAATGCATTCCTGCTCGGGGCTCGTTCCGTCGACCCGACCATCACCTGCCAGGTGATCTTCACGGGTGAGTGGTCGCTCGCCATCAAGGAAGCCGAAGCCACCAACGCGCTGGTCGATCAGGGGGTGGATGTCATCACCTGCCACGTCGACAGCCCGAAGGTCGTTGTCGAGACCGCCGCCGGCCGCGGCGCGTTCGTTTGCGGTTATCACGCCGACCAGAGCCCGCTTGCGCCAGAGAAATACCTGACCGGTGCCGAATGGGCCTGGGGCAACGTCTATACCGATTTCATCAAGAAGGCCCAGGCCGGAGAAAAGCTCGGGAACTTCGTTCGTGGTGGACTGAAGGACGGCTTCGTCAAGATGAGCCCGCTCGGTCCCGGTGTATCGGAGAAAGGCCGCAAGATGTTCGATGCGGCGCTTGCCGAGGCCATGACCGGCAAGCTTTCCGTGTTCAAGGGTCCCCTCAAGGACAACAAAGGCAATGCCGTGATCGCGGCCGACAAGGCCTATGCGGAGGACGCGATCGATCTCGAAAGCATGGCCTACCTCGTCGAGGGCGTCGTCGGCTCCACCTCCTGAAAAAAGAAGGGAGAAGCGTCATGACAGTTCAAGCAAACGATCCAGCCCTGTCGTTGAATGCCGGCGGAAGAACCACTCTCCGCCCGCTTCTGGAATGGCTGGCGCGGCGGGCGGAGCCTGTCGTGATCGGGTCTGCTGCCATTCTGGCGGGCCTCATGCTCTTCTCCCTCTTCATCCTCGCGATTGGCAAATCGCCGGTCGCGCTCTTCCAGCTCATGTATACCGGCGGTTTCGGCAGCTGGTTTTCGCTGCAAAACAGCCTGTCGCGCGCAGCCCCCCTCCTCCTCACAGCACTCTGCGTGGCGCTGCCGGCGCGGCTGGGCCTCGTCATCATCGGCGGAGAAGGCGCGCTGGTGCTCGGCGGCGTCGCGGCAGCGGCGGTTGCCGCACCGCTGACCGGCATCCTTCCTCCCTATCCGGCGCTCATCGCCATGGCGCTCGCGTCCATGATCGTCGGCGGCATCTGGATCGGTGCGGTCGGGTTTCTGCGGCACTATCGCGGCGTCAACGAAACGATCTCGTCGCTGCTTCTGGCCTATATCGCGATCGCGCTGATGAACCAGCTCGTGGAAGGACCGTTGCGGGATCCGGCTAGCCTGAACAAGCCCTCCACCATGCCGCTGCCACCAGGATATATGATCGGCGATATCCCCGGAATGGATGTTCACTGGGGCCTCGTCATCAGCATCATAGCCTGCGTCGGCTCCTGGATCCTGATCGAGATGACGAGCTACGGCTTTGCCGCTCGGATGGCCGGCGGAAATGTACGCGCCGCACAGATCCAGGGCTTGCCGGTCGGTCGACTGATCGTCGGCTTCACGGCGATCGCCGGCACATTCGCCGGGCTTGCCGGCATGCTGGAGGTGGCGGCCGTGCAGGGCAGTGCGAACGGCTCGATTGCGGCAGGTTACGGCTACACCGGCATTCTCGTGGCATTTCTGGCGCGCCACAATCCACTGGCAATCATCCCGATCGCGTTTCTGCTCGGAGGGCTCGAGGCATCCGGCGGCCTGATCCAGCGCCGGATGGGACTGCCTGATGCGACCGTCGTTGCGCTGCAGGGCACGCTCTTCATCGTCATCCTCTTCTGCGAGACCTTTTACGGCAGGTTCAAGGTCTTCAATCCCGACCTCTGGAAAAGGAGAACGTGATGGACGAGACAAACATTGGTCTCTGGGGCGTGCCGCTTGCGATCCTCGCCGGGGCAATCCGGGTCTCTACTCCCTTCATTTTCGTCTCGCTGGGCGAGGCCATTACTGAGCGTTCCGGACGCATCAATCTCGGATTGGAAGGCACGCTCGTTTTCGGTGCCATGACGGCCTACGCCGTCGCCGTCCTCACCGGTTCGCCATGGCTCGGTGTGCTCGCGGCCATGGCGGCAGGAGCGGTCTTCGGGCTCATTCATGGCTTTATCTGCCGCTTCCCGCGTGTCAACGACATCGCGATCGGCATTGCCATGATGCAGTTCGGGCTCGGGTTCGCCTTCTTCCTCGGCAAGCCCTTCATCCAGCCTTCCGCGCCAAAGCTGCCGTCCATCCCGCTCGGCAACTGGTCGTCCTATCCGCAGGTCCAGGCGGCGCTGAATATCAATGTCCTCTTCTTCATCGGCTTTGCCCTTTCTCTCTTTCTGTTCTGGGCCTTCCGCAATACCCGTCCCGGCCTCATCCTGCGCGTCGTCGGGGACTCCACCGATGCGGCCCGCGCGATGGGCATCAACCCGGACCGCGTGCGGTTGCTTGCCACCGCGCTCGGTGGATCGCTGGCGGCTGTCGGCGGAGCCTATCTCTCGCTCTACTATCCCGGCTCCTGGAACGAGGGCATTTCCTCCGGCCAGGGCCTCATGGCCGTGGCGCTCGTGATCTTTGCCCGCTGGAACCCGATCCACTGCTTCCTCGCCGCCCTTCTCTTCGGCGGGACAGGCGCGCTTGGACCGGCGCTGCAATCGGTGGGCGTGACGCAGGGCTACTACCTCTTCTACGCGGCGCCTTACGTGCTGACGCTTGCCATACTGATTGCCACATCCTCGCCCCACCGCGCGCTTTCCGGCGCGCCGGGCGCGCTTTCCCTGACGAAATGATAGGAGTTGCGACATGAATGGCTTAGGCGGCCTCAACAAATCCGAACACGGCGTCGGTATCGGTCTCGTGCAGCTGCAATTGCCGGTGACAGTGACGAAAGCGGACCTTGCCCGCCAGACGCAGGTGATCGTCGATCTCGTCGCGAAGGCGCGGCGCAACCAGCCCGGCATGGATCTCGTCGTCTTCCCAGAATATGCGCTGCACGGTCTCTCGATGGACATCAATCCTGAGATCATGTGCTCGCTGGACGGGCCGGAGGTCGCTGCGTTCAAGCAAGCCTGCCGCAAAAATGCGATCTGGGGCTGCTTCTCGATCATGGAACTGAACCCGGGCGGCATGCCCTACAATTCCGGCATCGTCATCGACGACCAGGGTGAGCTGAAGCTCTATTATCGCAAAATGCATCCCTGGGTGCCGGTCGAGCCCTGGGAACCCGGCGATCTCGGCATACCTGTCATCGACGGGCCCAAGGGCGCAAAGCTCGCACTGATCATCTGCCATGACGGCATGTTCCCGGAGATGGCGCGCGAATGCGCCTACAAGGGCGCCGAGATCATGATCCGGACGGCAGGCTATACGGCCCCGATCCGCGAGGCCTGGTGCTTTACCAACCAGTCGAATGCCTTCTGCAATCTCATGGTCACCGCCAATGTCTGCATGTGCGGCTCGGACGGCACGTTCGACAGCATGGGTGAAGGCATGATCTGCAATTTCGACGGCTCGGTCATTGCACACGGGACGTCCGGGCGGCCGAACGAGATCATCACAGCGGAAGTCCGTCCGGATCTTGTGCGCGAGGCGCGGCGCGGCTGGGGCGTGGAAAACAATATCTACCAGTTCGGCCATCGCGGCTACGTCGCAGTCGAAGGCGGCGCCGGCGATGCGCCCTACAGCTACATGCACGACCTGATCGCCGGCAAATATCAGCTGCCCTGGGAGAACGAGGTCAAGGTCACCGACGGCACCTCATGCGGTTTCGACAAGCCGTCGCGCCGTTATGGCGAAACCCTCAAGCCGGCAGCGGAATAGGAGAGACATCATGGATGCGATGGTCGAAACAACTGGCAGCTATATCGGTGCCGATCCCTATCCGTGGCCGTATAACGGCAAGCTGCGGCCCGACAATACCGCCCTTATCATCATCGACATGCAGACGGACTTCTGCGGCAAGGGCGGTTATGTCGACCATATGGGGTACGACCTGTCGCTGGTGCAGGCGCCGATCGAGCCGATCAGATCGGTGCTCGCGGCCATGCGTGCCAAGGGCTACCACATCATCCACACCCGTGAAGGCCACCGTCCGGATCTGGCCGACCTTCCCGCCAACAAGCGCTGGCGATCGCAGCGCATCGGCGCTGGCATCGGCGATCCCGGCCCCTGCGGCCGCATCCTGACCCGCGGCGAGCCGGGCTGGGACATCATCCCGGAACTCTATCCGACCGAGGGCGAAACGATCATCGACAAGCCCGGCAAGGGTTCTTTCTGCGCGACGGATCTGGAGCTGATCCTCCACCAGAAGCGCATCGAGAACATCATTCTGACAGGCATCACCACAGATGTCTGCGTATCGACGACTATGCGTGAGGCCAACGATCGCGGCTTCGAATGCCTGCTTCTGGAGGATTGCTGCGGCGCGACCGATTACGGCAACCACCTTGCTGCGATCAAGATGGTCAAGATGCAGGGCGGCGTCTTCGGCGCGGTCGCAAATTCGAAAATGCTGATCGAGGCGCTGCCGTGATGATGGCTGCCGTCACCAAGACGAGGCGTGCTCATGTCTTTCGGGTCGCGGCGAGCGGTCCGGACGATGTATCGGGCGTGGAAGCCCTGTTCGCGGCAGGGCTGAAGCCGGAAAACGTCGTTGCGATCCTTGGGAAGACGGAGGGCAACGGATGCGTCAACGACTTCACGCGCGGCTTTGCCACCGCGAGTTTCGAGGCGCTGTTTGCACGCCACGGCGTCGAGGGCGTCTCGCTGGTGATGTCCGGTGGCACCGAAGGAGCCCTTTCGCCGCACTGGACCGTGTTTGCGCGCGAGGATTCAAGTGATGACGCCGCAGGTGGAGGTGAGCCCGCTCTTGGCATCGGCACATCCAGAACGCCCCACCTCCCATTCCATCATCTCGGGCGTCGTGAGCAGGCGCTTCTGGTCGCAGAAGGCGTACGCGTCGCAATGGCGGATGCAGGCATCGACGATCCGGCGGACGTGCATTTCGTCCAGATCAAATGCCCGCTCCTAACGCTTGCCCGCATTGCCGAAGCGGACGCCGCAGGCCACACCGTCACAACGCGCGAAACACTCAAATCCATGGGACTTTCGCGCGGAGCCTCGGCGCTGGGCGTCGCGATCGCACTCGGCGAAGTGGATGCCGCAACGATCACCGATGATGTCATCGGCTCCCGCCACGATCTCTTTTCAAGTCGCGCATCCGCCTCTGCTGGCGTCGAACTGACCGATCACGAGATCATCGTGCTTGGCATGAGCCGAGCCTGGAGCGGGCCGCTTGCGATCGATCACGCCGTCATGGCGAGCGCCATCGACACTGCTTCTGTGCACAACGCCCGTGCGCGCCTGCCGGAAAAAGCGACGATTGCCGCTGTACTGGCCAAGGCGGAACCCGACCCCTCCGGCATGGTCGGTTGTCGGCGTCACACGATGCTTGACGATTCCGACATTGCCGGCACCCGCCATGCCCGCGCTTTTGTCGGCGGCGTGCTCGCGGGCGTCTTCGGCATAACCGATCTCTATGTCTCTGGTGGCGCCGAGCATCAGGGACCGCCCGGTGGCGGACCTGTCGCCATCATCGTCGAAAAGGAGAGATGAAGTGAGCATTGTTCGCGATACCCCTCTTCCGGAGCGTGGCAAGGCTGCCAGCATCGAAACGTTTGGAATGACCATGCGGTTCGGCACATTTACTGCGCTCGATGGCGTTTCGATCAGCGTTCCCGCCGGTTCCTTTCATGCACTTCTCGGCGAAAACGGCGCCGGCAAATCGACCCTGGTCAAATGCATCATGGGCTTTTACCACGCGACGTCGGGCTCGCTTTCGGTCGACGGACGCGAAGTCGCGATCGCGTCTCCACGGGATGCGGCCACCCACAGGCTGGGTATGGTCTACCAGCATTTCACCCTAGTCCCATCGCTCACCGGGGCCGAGAACCTCGTGATCAGCCGGGCGGAAGTGCCGGCCGTGATCAACTGGGTGATGGAGCGCCGCGAACTCGCTGAATTCATGGAGCGTATGCCGTTCCGGATCCCGCTCGACCGACCGGTAAGCGAGCTTGCCGCCGGCGAGAAACAGAAGCTTGAAATCGTCAAGCAGCTCTATCTCGGTCGGTCTTTCCTCATTCTCGACGAGCCGACATCGGTTCTGACTCCCGCCGAAGCCGACGAGATGCTAGGCCTCGTGCGCGGCATGACGGAGAGCGGCGGACTGACCGTGCTGATGATATCCCACAAGTTTCACGAGATCACCAAATTCGCCGACGACGTCTCGATCCTGCGTCGCGGCAAGCTAGTCGGGACGGGAAAGGTCAGTGACCTCTCGACCGCCGACATGGCAGCGATGATGATCGGCAATGTGAAGCTCGCTGAACTGGACAGCCGCGCGCCTGTCAACCAATCTGCGGAAACGGTGCTCAGGCTCAGCAACGTCAGGGCGCCGGATCGATCTGGGCTGAGGACGATCGAGATCGACGACCTCTCGGTCCGCGAAGGCGAGATCGTCGGGATCGCCGGCATATCCGGCAACGGACAAAAGGAATTTGCCGAGATCCTGTCCGGTCAGCGACCTCTCAGCGCCGGCAGCATCGAGGTCAATGGTTCGGCCTATGGGGCGACCCGTGCCGAAACGCGGGCGAACAACGTGCGTTTCATTCCCGAAGAGCCGCTGCAGAATGCATGCGCACCACGGATGACTGTCAGCGAGAACCTGTCCTTCCGAACCTTCGACCTCAAGGCCGATGGCCGGGATGCACTCTGGCTTTCCAAGGCCGGCATGAAGCAACGGGCAACCGCGCTCATTTCTGATTTCAAGGTGAAGACCGCGTCGTCGTCATCGCCGATCGCGGCGCTTTCCGGCGGCAATGTACAGCGTGCCGTGCTTGCCCGCGAACTGACAGGCGAAGTCGATCTGCTGATCGTTTCCAACCCCTGTTTCGGGCTGGATTTTTCGGCCGTTGCGGAAATCCGTGCTCGCATCATGAAGGCGCGCAATGCGGGAACGGCCGTGTTGCTGCTTTCTGAAGACTTGGACGAACTTCTCGAAATGTCCGACCGCATCATCGTCATTTCCGAGGGACGGCTGGTCTACGAGACGCCGGCTCGCGGCGCCGATATCGGCGTGATCGGGGCACATATGGCGGGGCACCACTGATGTCGATGATCAAGGCCGAACCGTTCGATTTCCCAACACGACCTGCCGAAATGGCGCTTGTTGTCATCGATATGCAGCGCGATTTCGCCGAAGCAGGTGGCTTCGGCGCAAGCCTTGGCAACGACGTCTCTCGCATCACCCGGATCGTGCCGGATGTGAAGCGGCTCATCGAAGGCTTTCGCGCCGCGGGCCTGCCCGTCATCCACACGATGGAATGCCACAGACCCGATCTGTCGGACCTGCCGCCGGCCAAGCGTGATCGCGGCAACCCCGCGCTTCGGATCGGCGACGAAGGGCCGATGGGCCGCGTGCTGATTGCGGGAGAACCGGGCACGGCAATCCTGCCCGAACTCGCGCCGATCGCCGGCGAAGTGGTGATCGAAAAGCCCGGCAAGGGCGCTTTCTATGCGACGGCACTCGGCGAAATCCTTACGCAGAAGGGCATTACTCAGCTCGTCTTTGCCGGCGTGACCACCGAGGTCTGCGTTCAGACGACCATGCGTGAAGCAAACGACCGCGGCTATGAATGCCTGCTCTGCGAGGAGGCGACCGAGAGCTATTTCCCAGAATTCAAGGCCGCCGCCATTGCCATGATCCGCGCCCAGGGCGCGATCGTCGGCTGGACGGCGCATATCGACGACATCCTGAAAGGACTGCCCCATGCCTGAAACGACACGCGCCATGCTGACGTCTGGAGGCTGGAAGGACCTGGACTTCGGACCGTTCCGCAAAGACGTGACCATCCACTGGATCAGACCGTTCGAGGACGACCAGCCCGGCGTGGCGCTCCTGAAATATCAGCCGGGAGCATCCGTGCCGCGCCACCTCCATGAGGGGCTCGAAACCATCCTCGTTCTCGACGGCGTGCAATCGGATGAAGCGGGCGATTACAGTGAGGGCAGTTACGTGGTCAACGCTGCCGGGACCGAGCATTCGGTCTGGAGCAAGGAAGGATGTGTGGTGCTGATCCAGTGGGACCGGCCCGTGAAGATACTTGAAGAGAGCATGGCATGACCTTATCCACCTCCCCAGATCTACCCGCATTCGACATCGCCTCACTCTCGAATTTCTATCGCAACGGCGGCACCGTCACCGAGATCGTCGAGCGCGTTTTTGCCCGCATTGTTGAGGTCAATGACCCCGGTATCTTTATCCACCTGGGCAATAGAGCCGAGATCCTGGCGGAAGCGGAAAAGCTCGGCGCCTTCGATCCCGCAAAGCCGCTGTTCGGCATACCCTTTGCGGTAAAAGACAATATCGACGTCGCGGGCATGCCGACCACCGCCGCCTGCCCCGACTACGCCTACACGCCGGAAAAAGATGCGACCATCGTGCGCCTGCTGAAAGAGGCGGGAGCGCTGGTCATCGGCAAGACCAATCTCGACCAATTCGCCACCGGCCTTGTCGGCCTGCGCTCGCCCTACCCGGTCCCGAAGAATGCCATTGACCCGACACTCGTGCCGGGCGGCTCATCGTCAGGATCGGCCGTTGCCACCGCACACGGTATCGTCTCGTTCGCGCTAGGAACGGACACGGCGGGTTCCGGGCGCATTCCGGCCGGCCTCAACAATATCGTCGGCTTGAAACCAAGCCTTGGCGCCTTTTCCACCACGGGGGTCATTCCCGCGTGCCGGACGCTGGATTGCGTTTCGGTCTTCGCGTTGACGGTGGAGGACGCCTGGACCGTGTTTTCCGTCGCAGCCCGACCGGATGAGACCGACGCCTATTCGAGGGCGATCCCGACCACAGGCTATCGCGCGGCGCCTCCCGTGCTGACGATCGGCGTTCCCGCAGCGGCCGACCTGAGGTTCTTCGGCGACGCGTCGATGGAAGCGGCCTACGCACAGGCCCTCGCCGCACTGACGGGCCTCGGACACAAGCTCGTCGAAATTCCCTTTGCCGATTTCTACGAGGTAGCGGACCTGCTTTACGAAGGCGCCTGGGTTGCAGAACGCTACGCAGCCGTGAAGGACTTCTTCGATGCGCATGAGGACACGTTCCATCCGGTAACGCGCAGCATCTATGGCGGAGCGAAAGCCCTCTCGGCGGCCGATGCTTTCAACGGCCTTTATGCGCTGCAGGCGCTGAAGAAGAAACTCGCGCCGGTCATCGGTTCCGTCGATCTGTTCTGCGTGCCCACGGCACCGCGCCATTTCACGGTCGCGGAGCTGGAAGCCGAACCGATCCGGGAGAATTCCCGCCTCGGCACCTATACGAATTTCGTCAATCTGCTCGATATGTGCGGCATCGCCGTCCCGACCGGCAAGCGACCGGATGGCCTGCCGGCAAGCGTCACCCTTCTAGCGCCGGCCGGCAAGGACGGGCTGACAGCGACGCTTGCCCGCGATCTTCACGCCGCGAGCGGGCTGACGCTCAGCGCAACGGGCTGGCCGCTACCGGCTCCGACCGAGGCACCGCCTGTGGTAACGGCAGATGATCTGATCGATCTGGTCGTGGTCGGCGCGCATCTTTCGGGAATGCCGCTCAACCAACAGCTCATCGCGCTCGATGGAAAATTTTCACGAACGGCGCGGACTTCCGGAGACTACCGCCTTTACGCCCTCGCCGGCACCGTTCCCGCCAAGCCGGGCATGCTGAAAGTGGCCCAGGGACAGGGTAGCGAAATCGAAGTCGAGATCTGGCGCCTGCCCCCCGCAGCCTTCGGCCGTTTTGTCGCGGCCATCCCCTCACCTCTCGGGATCGGCACGATCTCGCTTTCGGACGGAACGTCGGCAAAGGGGTTCCTCTGCGAACAGATCGCGCTCGAGACAGGCGCAAACGACATTAGCCGATACGGAGGCTGGCGCGCCTATTGCAAAAGCGGCTGATTGGTGGTTGCGTGTGGTCTCGACCTAACCTCGATCTGCTTCTAACCTGACAGCACTCGATCCGACATAGCCGCAGACGGCTTCGGTGACATGAACGCCCGCTGCAGCTTGGCGGCCGATAATCGCATCACGCAGGTCGTCAACATGAAGAAGGGCATTCACGTCATGATCGCGACAGCTTTGAATCAGAGATCAAAGGACGCCTAACCATATCAGAAGTCTCGCAAAATCGAACCGATGGCGCCGACGGAAACTAGACGGATCGGATGACGCCCTTTGTGAAAATGAAACAACCAAAGGGCCTGTCATCCGTAGTCGCGACAACAGCGAATGCGCGAGCCGCAACGTCGTAAAACTTCGTCCTCTCGACGGGCTCGAAGTTAACCTGCCGCTCCTCCGTGTCGTTTACTATCTTTTCGACATCGTGATGAACCGACGCGGCGTATCCCAGGTCTCCGTCAGGGACCATTTTAACTACGGGTTTTTCGAGAAAGTCGTCGACCGGCATCAGCTTCAATATATCGGTGATGATTGAAACGAGCGGCACTCCCACAATCGGTAAGACACGTTGATGACGAGAATAAGCTGGGTAGTTGGCATCAACCACAGCCAGACAATCACCGTGCCCCATTGCTGCGAGTGCCCACAGCACATCCGGGCTCAAATGCTTTGGGATGTTCTTCAACATTGTCATACGAGTTCCGTTATAGCTGATAGAGTTGTATCGTTGGTGTGATGGCCAAGGCTATCTGCGGCACAAGCTGTCAAAAAAATCGATGAGTAGCAACGAAATCCGTGTCTTGTGTTCGGCATACGTGTTGACGCTCCAACGTTATCCTCGTCGTAAAGCGTCTATCGTCAGCCGCTGCACCGTGGCAAGACAGTCCCGCATCGAGGTCAGGCAATCCACGAATACGCGTCGCCTTAACCGTGATGCCGACGTGCAGCGGGATCGGGGATCGGCACCGCAGCCATCAACGCCCGCGTATACTCGTCCTTCGGCTGTTCGAAGACGTCTCGGCGGCTGCCCATCTCGACGATCGACCCGCCGCGCATCACCGCGACATTGTGGGACATGCGCTCGATCACTGCCATGTCGTGGCTGATGAACAGATAGGCGATCCCCATCGTCTCCTGCAATTCCAGCATCAGGTCCAGCACGCGCGCCCGCACGGAGACGTCGAGCGCCGCAACGCTTTCGTCGGCGACGATGAGCTTGGGTTCGAGAGCCAGCGCCCGGGCGATGCAGATGCGCTGGCGCTGGCCGCCTGAAAACTCGTGCGGATACCGGCTGGCAGCCTCCGGCGGCAGCCCGACGCGGCGAAGCAGGTCTGCGACCCGGTCCTTCCGCTCGGTTCTGTTGCCGATACCGTGGATGACCAAGGGTTCGGCGATCGCCCGACCGACAGCCATGCGCGGATCGAGCGAGGCATAGGGATCCTGGAAGATCATCTGCGCCGACCGGCGCACCGCCTGCATATCGCGCTGGCTAAGCATGCCGATCTCACGGCCGTCGATCATCACATGGCCGGTGAAGGGAATGAGGCCGAGGACCGCTTTTCCGGTGGTCGATTTGCCCGATCCGCTTTCGCCGACCAGACCCAGCGTCTCGCCGGGCAGGATATCGAAGGCGACGTCGCTGACCGCATTCACAGGCGGCTTGCCCTTGAAAATCCGGCCGGCGACGCTGCCATAGCTGACGCCGAGATCGCGGACATTGAGGACAGGCGACCGATCCGGCGCGGGAAGCGGCTGTTTCGGCTCGGCCGAGACACGCGGCGGACCGTCGGTTCCCGCATGCGCACCAAGGATCGGCACGGCGGCCAGCAATTGCTGCGTATAGGCCGCCTGCGGCCGGTGGAAGATATTGATGACACCGCCCTGCTCGACGATGCGGCCGTTCTGCAGGATGACGACGCGGTCGGCCATTTCCGCCACAACACCCATGTCGTGAGTAATCATGATGATCGAGGTGTCGAACTCGCGCTTCAATTCGCGCATCAGCTTCAGGATCTGCGCCTGTACCGTCACGTCGAGCGCGGTCGTCGGCTCGTCGGCGATCAGCACTTTTGGCCGGCAGGACAGCGCCATGGCGATCATCACCCGCTGCCGCATGCCGCCGGAAAGCTCGTGCGGAAATTGCTTCATTCGGCGCGCCGGTTCGGTCATATGCACCGCGTCGAGCATCTGCAGCGCCACGGCGTCGGCATTGTCGCGGCCCTGATGCTCGCGGATCGCTTCGGTCAGCTGCGCGCCGATCGAGATCACGGGATTGAGCGACGTCATCGGCTCCTGGAAGATCATCGCGATATCGCCGCCCCGCACCGCGCGCATCGCCCGATCGGAAAGCGATGTCAGGTCGCGATCGCCGAGCAGGATCTTACCCGCGGTCACCGTCAGCGAGGCCTTCGGCAACAGTCCCATGATCGACAGTGAGGTGACGGATTTACCCGACCCGGATTCGCCGGCGATGCAGAGCGTTTCGCCCGCCGCCAGATCGAAACTCACGTTTCGCAGAACGGGCTTGCGCCCCTCGGGCGTTCGCGCATCGACATCGAGATCGCGGACGCTGAGGATCGGCATTGCAGCTGTGGCGGAATGCTCGTTCACGCGAAGACGATCCGCGGGAAGTAGAACGACACCACCCAGTTCGGCGCATCGACGATCTCGCTGATCCTGAGATCGCCGCAGACGGAGCAGAGCATATAGGCATCGACCGGGTTCAAGCCGTGTTCGACGGTCAACAGATCGATCATCCGCATGACGCTTTCTCGCGCACCGGTCATCAGGTCCGGCCCGATGCCGGTCGTGACTTCGTATCCGGCGCCGTCGAGATGGCGGGTCACCGGCTCGGTAACCGTAAAGCGCGGCGACTGGAGCTTCGCATCCTTGACCAGCTCGATCGTCGCCTCGACATTCATCTGGCTTTCGATCGCCGTGCCGCAAACTTCGCCGTCGCCCTGGGCTGCATGCGTATCGCCGATCGAGAACAGCGCACCCTCAACTTCAACCGGCAGGTAGAGCGTGACGCCAGCCGACAGGTCGCGGATATCGAGATTGCCCCCGACCCGGCGCGGCGGCACCACCGAATGGGTGCCCGGTTCGGCAGGAGCGACACCGATCGTCCCAGCAAACGGCTTCAGCGGCACCCGTCCGCCGGGGCCAAACAGCGACGGCGCCATGGTAGCGGTATCATAGGTCCAGACATGCAGCGCCGGGTCCTTGAACTGGTCGGCCAGAAGACCGAAGCCCGGAATGTTGGCCGTCCAGCCGACGCCTGACGGAATGAACTTGCGCAGCGTGACCTTCAGCGCATCGCCCGGCTTTGCGCCCTCCACATAAACAGGTCCGGAAACCGGATTGATCTTGCCGAAATCGAGACCGTTCAGCGTCTCCAGCGTCGCATCACGCCCGAGCTGGCCGCCGGAGGAATCCAGGCACTCGAAATGGATCGTCTCGCCCGGTTTCGCGACCACTGCCGGTTCGAAATCCTTATTCCAGCCGAAATTATGCTGAGCGCGATGAATGGTGTGGGTACAGGCTATGCACATGGGGTCTCTCCCTTCATTCTTATCGAAACCCTCCCGGCTTCCTGGCCGGGAGGGTAACTGCGAGAAGGCTTACTGCTTCACGAAGATCGCGTCGTAATTGATGACGCGGGTCGGATCGATGTAGATGTTGTCGGCTCCGCCCATGCGCAGCGACTTGGCGACGACGCGGCGCTCGTTGATCACAGGCACCCATGGCGCATCGGCCATGATGTCCGTGAAGACCTTGCCCCAGGTAGCGGTACGCTCGGCAGCCTTTGCCGGATCGGACATCGAATCGGCCGCAACGGCGCGTGCATCAAGATCCTTGTTGCAGTACCAGGACCAGTTCCAGCCGCCCTGTACCGCGCCGGCGCAGCCGAGGATCGGACCGTAGAAGTTCGAGGCGTCCGGGAAGTCGGCGATCCAGGCCATGCCGCCCGACCAGATCATCGGCGCTTCGCCTTCCGTGCCGCCGGCAGCAATCACGTTCGCCTGGGCAAGCGCCCGGATTTCGGCCTTGACGCCGATCGCTGCCAGATCCTGCTGGATCGCCTGGGCAATGCGCGGCTGCGGATCGGTATTCGTCGAGTAGAGCACCGTCTCGAAACCGTCGGCAAAGCCCGCTTCCGCAAGCAGCGCCTTGGCTTTGGCAACGTCGTAGGCATAACCCGTAAACGACTTGTCGTAACCGGGCATCAGCGGCGGCAGCGGCTGGTTGGCGGGCGTGGCGCGGCCGTTGAGGATACGCGCGACCCGCTCCTTGTTGACCGCCATGTTGAGAGCCTGACGCACCTTGACGTTGTCGAACGGCTTCATCTTGGTGTTGAGCGTGATGTAGCCGGTATGCAGCTGCGCGCCGTCGACAATGATCTGAGCGCCGTCGGGCGAGTTCTTGATTTCCAGGAACTTTGCCGGCGGGATGCCGTCACCGGCGATATCGACCTCGCCTTTCTGTAGACGCAGCAATGCGACGAGAGGTTCCTGGCCAACCTCCACGGTGAACTTGTCGATATGCGGCACGTTCTTGACGTAATAGGCCGGGTTCTTCTCGAACACGAGACGCTGACCGATCGTCCATTCCTTCAGAGTGAACGTACCGGAGCCGACAGGGCTCTTGCCGAAATCACCACCGGCTGCCTCGACGGCTTCCTTCGGCACGACCGAGGCGAAGTTGATGGCGAGCACGTGCAGGAAGGTCGCATCCGGACGCGACAATTTGAACACGACCGTGCCGGCATCCGGCGTCTCGATGCCCGACAATGTCGTCGATTTGCCGCCCGTTACGTCCTCGAAGCCATTGATGGCGCCGAAGAAGCCGGCACCGGGGCCTTGCGTCTTCGGATCGACGGCACGCTCGATCGAGTATTTGACGTCGGAGGCGACGACTTCGCGACCGTTCGAGAATTTTACGCCCTTGCGGAGCTTGAACGTGTAGGTCAGCCCGTCCGGAGCGACCTCAAAGCTTTCGGCGAGCGACGGCACCGGGTTCGGCGTGCCCGGCTCGTAATCCATCAGGCGCGAATAAAGGCTCTTGATCATCGACCAGTTGACCCAGTCGTAACCGATCGCCGGATCGAGCGTGGTGATGTCGTCCTTGTAGGTGACGACGATATCGCCGCCCTGCTGCGGTGCGCCCTGCGCCATGGCGGACATGGTGCCCACGGGGGCGATTGCCACCATGGTTGCCACGGTTGTGTTTCGAAGCCAGCGTTTGAACATGTCGTTCCCCTTTTTGTTGCTGTCAGCGGGTTCTAATGCGCGGGTCGATGACCGGCGCGATGAGGTCTGCAACGAGGTTGCCGAGAATGATGGCGAGCGCAGAGGTGAGCGTCACGCCCATGATGATCGGAATATCCACCTGCTGGATCGCCTGCCAGGCAAGCTGGCCGATGCCCGGCCAGCCATAGACGGCCTCGACCACCACAACGCCGCCCATGAATTGGCCGATATCGATGCCGATCATCGCGATGACAGGCAGCACCGCATTGGGCAGCGCATGGCGCAAGGTGATGCGGCGCGACGACAACCCTTTGGCGCGCGCCGTGCGAACGTAATCCTGGTTCAGCACGTCGATCATTGCCGAGCGGACCATGCGGGCATACCAGCCGGCACCGAGCACGCCGAGCGTGGCGGCCGGCAGAACCACATGGGAGAACGTGCCGTAGCCGCTCATCGGAAACCAGCCGAGCGTCGCGGCAAACACATAAAGCAGCAGCAGCGCCACCACGAATTGCGGCGCCGACACGCCGACAAAGGATGCCATCATCACCAACCGGTCGACGAACCCGCCGCGGCGGACTGCTGCGATTGTTCCAAGGGTCAGACCGAGCACCACTTCAACGACGATGCCGGAAAACATCAGCGTCAGGGTGGCAGGCAGTCGCGCCATGATCAGCGTCGCGACTTCGGTCTTCTGCGCATAGGAGCGACCGAGATTGCCCTGCAGCAGGTTGGAGAGATAGGACCAGAACTGCACCGGCAACGACTGGTCGAGGCCGAGTTCGCGGCGGATGTTGGCGACCGTCTGCGCCGTTGCGCTGCGGCCGGCAATCATCCGGGCCGGATCCGCCGGCAGGGCGTAGAGCAGCACAAAGGTGATCGCCGCGACCCCGAGCAGGATCAGCGCCATCTGCACCACGCGCCGGAGAAAGAGCATCGCCATCAGCCTCGCCCCCGCTGCGTCGGATCGAGAATGTCGCGAAGGGCGTCACCGACGAGGTTGAAGGAGAGTGCCGTCAAAAGGATGATCGCGCCGGGGAAAAACACCAGCCACGGTGCCGCCTGGAAATAGCTCTGGCTCTCGAAGATGATATTGCCCCAGGACGGCTGCGGCGGCTGCACGCCGATCCCGAGGAAGGACAGCGTCGCTTCCAGAAGCACGGTCGTCGCGATGCCGAGCGTGCCCCAGACGATCGCCGTCGGCATCAGATGCGGCAGAATATGCAGGAACAGGATCCGCCCGTGGCCCGCACCGAGCGAGCGTTCGGCCATGATAAAGTCGCGCTCCACCAGCCCGCGGGTTTCGGTATAGACGATGCGGGCGACCTGCACCCAGTTGACCAGCGCGATCACCATCGCGACGATCCAGAGGCTCGGGCGAAGCAGGGCGGCCAGCACGATCGCCAGCAGCAACGCCGGAAACGCCATCATCAGATCGGTAAAGCGCATCAACAGCGTGCCGAAGAAGCCGCGCACGTAACCTGCGACGATGCCGACGAATAGTCCGATCGTGACCGCCACGCCATTGGCGACGAGCCCGATGATCAGCGAGGTCCGGGCACCGTAGAGAAGACGCGAGAACAGATCCCGGCCCAGCGTATCGGTGCCGAGCAGGAACGGTCCGCCCGGCGGCAGCGGCGCACCCTCCAGCGAAAGCCCGTCGAACATCTGGTTGTCAGGATCGAACGGCGCGATCATCGGCGCGGCGAGCGCTGCAATGACGACAGTGAGGACGATGAGAATGCCGAATAACGCGACCGGCTGCCTCAGAAGCTCTTTCATCACCCGCATCAGATTGCCTCCGGGAGCGGTTCGGCGCCGGCGACGATAAAGGCAGCGATCTGCTCCATCGGCAACCGGCGGCGCATCGCGCATTCGCGCAGCGTCCGATAGGCCTGATCCTCGCCGATTGCATGCGAGACCATCAGACGCTCGACCGCCGCATAGACCAGCGGCCTCAGGCGCGAGCGCTCCTCCAGATGCCGGATGCGATCCTGTGCTTCCTCGCGCTCCTGCTGGATGGACAGCGCCATGACGAGCGCGGGATAGACGGCGGAACTGGCGACGGGCTTTGCGATGATGGCGCCCGCCCCTTGCGACAGCGCCCAGGCAATGCGACCGGGCGCTTCCGATCCGAGCAGTGCCACGACGGGGCGAAGCGGTGCCTGCCTGTCGAACGGCAGGAGATCGTCCCAGCCCTGGTCCGCATCGACCATGATGATGTCGGGCAGATCGCTCGAAGACAGCGGCGCCCACTGGACATTTTCTTCGACACCGAGGAGGCGAAGCTGGCGCACGAGCTTTTCGGTATTGCCGTCCTCGCGGTGGAGAATCGTCACCTTTGAGCCGGCGAAAGTCGGGGTCTGCCTCATGACACCACCCGCAGTCTCGGCTGCAGACGATTGCCGCCGGTGAGATAAGGATCTGCCGCAAGCGGCGGCCGCGAAGCGATCACGTCGAAACTGTTGGAACTGTTGATGCGGCCGAGATGGAAGGGCAGCGCCGCATGGTTGGTTTCCGCATCGATGGCAAGCGGCCCAAACAGGCTCGGCCAGGGCTGGCGGCTGAGCTGCTGCCGCACGGCCCGCGGATCGTCGGTTTTAGCAGCTGCAATCGCCGCAAGCGCTAGTTTGACCGCCGTATAGGCGCTCGCAAAGACACTCGAAACCCTGCGCTCGCCGAACCTCGCATGAACATTCTGCTTGAAGCGCGCATTTTCAGACGTCGCCAGCGTATCGAAATAGGAGGCAGCGCAAAGCTGCCCGGTGGCAGCGCCCGGCGCGATATCGCCAAGCTCGCATTCCATCAGATCGCAGCTGACGACCGGGCAGACCTCGGGCCGAAATGCGGGATCCCTGTCAGCCAGCGCCCGCATGGCGGCCAGAAACGCATAGCTGGACGGCCCGATAAGATTGTTCAAAATGAAGCTCGGACGCCGCTGCTCGATCTCCGCGATGATCCGTTCGACGGCGGTTTCATCAAGCGGCAGGTAACGCTCACCGAGAACCTCGCCGCCGGCATTGCCCACCAGCTCGCGCGCCAACCGGTTCATTTCCCAGCCCCAGACATAGTTGGCGCCGACCAGATAGGGCCGCTTGCCATAGCGCGGGATGAGATACTCGAACAGCGGCAGGAGATGCTGGTTCGGACAGCCGCCGAGATAGATGACGCTCTCATTGGCCTCGAACCCCTCGTAGGGGCACATGTACCAGAGAAGACCGTCGTGCTTTTCGATCAGAGGCAGGACTTCCTTGCGGGCAGCCGAAGTGATGGTGCCGACGATGTGGCGGCATCCCTGCCGCAGCAGGTTGCGGGCCCCGTCGAGATAGGCGGCAAGATCCGCATGGGGATCGAAGAACACGGCATCGACGCCGCCATCAGACGCGTCGCCGAATTCGGCAATCGCGAGATCGGCACCGTCGCGCGCGTCCCGCCCCATCGACCCATAGGGTCCGGTTGTCGAAAAGAGAATGCCAATCCTGATCGGGTCGCTCATGCGGGTGCACCAAAACCAAAAAAACCCACAACGCAGATCCCGCACGGGGCGGGGCGATGTGAGGCGAAACTGCCTGGAGACAATCGAAGTCATGTGATGCGGCGGCGCATGCCTATTCCGCGAGCTTGAGTAAAATACAGGCAGCACTGCGTTGTCAAGTGCGACGGGTCTTCGACTTCGACTGTGTTGCGTCCCCAAATTCGGACGTGAAGGTCACATTGTGACCCGCAAGCGGCTCTTCCGGCTTTATCGAGGAGAGTGACTGACGGGCGCAAGCGCGGCGGTCGGAAGCGAGCGATAGGCATACGAACACCGATGCTGATCCCGCTTGCCGCCAACGATCGCTGGTCGCTGGACCTCATGTCGAATCAGCAACGCCGATCGGCAGGTTCCAGGTCTAACGATCGTCGATGATCGCACCAGAGAATGTCCGAGCGTGGTCATGTCGCTCTCCGGCTTGCAGGTTGCCTGTGAACGGGGTCAGTTCGTCGGGAAGCTTGGCAAACGAGGGTTGATTGTCAGCGACAACGTAGCGAGTTTACCAGCGATGCGCTCCCGCAATGGACGCACAGGATCAAGCAGCGATGGCACTACATCGCGCCGGGTAAGCCATTCCAGAACGCTTTATCAAAAGTTTCAATGCGCCGGCCGCGAGATCATCTCTCGAATGAGGCGTCTTCTCGTCACTGACCGAGGTTCCATCAGCTCTCTTGAGCTGGCGCAATGACCACAACGACCATTGCCCACACTCGGGCCTCGGTTGGCTAACACCGGCGGAGTTTTTATCGGATCATCAACCCGCCAGGTGATGAGGTACTGTAGAGCCAGGGTGGCTTCGCCCGCAACCCGCCGCTACCGCCCGGGATACAGCAACCCAAACCCCAGGAGCGAAATTAAACTGGTCGCCATCAAAGTCTATCGGCAATCCTGACGAGATGAGCGACGGATGTCGCCTTCATCTTCTGCATCATATGGCCTCTGTGAAGCTTCACCGTCGGCTCCGCTAGTTGCAGTTCGGCTGCGATCTGCTTGTTCAGCTTGCCGGCGATCACCAACGTCATGATCTGTCGCTCGCGTGGCGTCAGTGTCTGGTATCTCGACGTAGTGGCAGCTCTCGCTGTGCTTTCCTCTCGACGAGCTGCGTCTTCCGCGATCGCGCGATTGACTGCTTCCAGGAGGTCCTGCTCCCGAACCGGCTTGCTGAGAACATCGATGGCACCCGCTTTCATCGCTCGGACCGCCATGGGCACGTCCACATGGGCGCTGATCAGGACGATGGACCGGCGAACACTGCTCCTTGCCAGTTCCTCTTGAAACTCAAGCCCGCTCTGGCCAGGAAGACGGATGTCTAGGACAATACAGCCAGCCTTTTCGGGGTCGTCAGCCGCGATGAACTCTCTCACTGAGCCGTGAGTTTCAGCACTGAGGCCCACAGACTCAAACAGTCCCTTGAGTGCGTCGCGGACGCTCCGATCGTCGTCTATGACGATGACGGTGGGTCGCTTGTTCTTTCTGTCATCGATCAACGGTCGTGTCCTCATACCTGGAAAGCGTGAAGCTCAACGAGGCTCCTCCAAGAAGGTTGGCCGTGGCCCGGATGCGCCCTCCGTGGGCCTCCACGATGGAGCGGCAGATGGAAAGCCCCATGCCTATTCCGTCCGACTTCGTGGTATAGAACGCCTCGAATACCCGATCGAGTTGCTCCGCCGGTATTCCCACCCCGGTATCCGAAACGCTCACCTCGACCTCGCCTTCGCGCAGCGTGCACGCAATGCGGATCAGTGCCTCCGCAGCATCGGGCGTCGCCTCGGCGCTGTTCATGATCAGGTTCAGAAGAACCTGCTGTAGCTGGGTCCGATCTCCGAAGACTTCGACAGGTTCCGGAGGAAGATCCGCGACCACCTGCAGGCCCCGCGACTGCAGCTCTTCCCGAAGAAGGAAAAGCACATCGCGCAGGGTCCTCTTGAAGTCCGTTCTCTCCATTCGCACGGGTGACCTCTGTGCCATGGCACGTATGCTGGCAACGATCTCGCCGGCACGGTGACCGTCATGCACGACCCGCTCGGCGGCCAATCTAGCCTGCTTGAGATCCACGAGCCCGTCCTGAAGCCATCTCAGGCAGGTCCCGGCGTTGGTAACGATTGCAAAGAGCGGCTGATTGATCTCGTGCGCTATTGATAC
Source organism: Neorhizobium sp. DAR64872/K0K18 (assembly GCF_050500175.1). Lineage (NCBI taxonomy): Bacteria > Pseudomonadati > Pseudomonadota > Alphaproteobacteria > Hyphomicrobiales > Rhizobiaceae > Neorhizobium > Neorhizobium sp. DAR64872/K0K18. The sequence continues at coordinate 148,935 of NZ_CP191445.1, read as the reverse complement.
CGCTAGTTCGCCAATGGTGGTCATTCGGGTAACCTGTGCAAGGTTACTTTGGCTCTGACGCAGGGACTCTTCAGCCCGCTTGCGATCCTCGATATCTACCACGACGCCATACCACCGCACGACATCTCCATCCGCGTCGAGCAGTGGATTCTGTTGCAGGTTGAACCACCTGTACTCGCCATCGGCGCGTCTGATGCGGGCATCCACTGGACGCCCCTGCCTTGTTGCGATGATGTCCTCCCAGGTCATGCGCATACGGTCGACATCGTCGGGATGGAACATACGGTAGAAGCCGTACCCGACAATCTCCTCGAAAGGCAGACCGACGAAATCGATCAGGTTCTGGTTCCAGTACTCAAGCTGTCCGTCTGGCGTGCAGGACCAAGCCATGGCAGGGATCGTGTTGATGATGAGGTTGAGCTTGCGTTCGCTCTCCCTCAGCGCGGCCTCGCTCTCTCGAAGAGCATTCTCCGCGTACTGCAGGTTCTCGATGTCGATGTTGACCCCAAACCAGCGTACAAGGCCATTCGCATCCGTAAGCTTGCGACCGGAAAAATAGAACCAGCGGTACCGTCCATCCGCACCACGGATACGGCCCTTTAACTGCGTAAAGTCGGAATGCTCAAGGTCCCGTTTCCAGATCTCCACCATCTCCGGGATGTCATCGGGATGATAGAGGTTCAAAAACCCCCATTCGAGGATTTGATCGGCCGGCAGACCGGCATAGTCCAGCCAACTCTGATTGACGAAGTCAGCACTTCCGTCGGGCCGCGCCGACCAGACGAGGACAGGAAGCGAGTCGATAATAAGTCTAAGGTTCTCTTCGCTGGCCGCGAGTGCCGACTTTGTCTGCTCGAGTTCATCCTCGGCCTTTTTGCGATCCTCTATATCGAGAACGACGCCGTACCATTTCACGACGTTGCCCTCGATATCGAGATTTGGCTTTTGCCGGAGGCTGCATCTGCGAAAACGCCCGTCGGCCCGCCGGATCCGTCCATCGACTTCACGGACGTTCTTTGTCGCCATGATGTCGTGCCATTCCGACGCGAGGCGCGCCACGTCGTCGGGGTGGAATAAACGGTAGAAGTTCTCCCCTGCAATCGCTGCCAAGGGCAGCCCGATAAACTCAAGGAAATGCTGATTTGCGAAATCGAGCATCCCTTCGGACGTTGCTGACCATGCCATTGCCGGGATCAGGTCGATGATCGCATCGGCATTCCCCTGTTTTTGCAAGTCCATCTCTCGGCTCGTGCGCTTCGTCGGAGACTGGAAAGCTAAGCTTTTTTCTAGCGGAGCGTTAGGCCAGATTGATAGACGAAGGTCTAGGTTCGCAGTGCTTTCGTCTAGTTTCGCCTGACCAAGATCCAAATTGAGGCCGGGCCGGATCTAACCTACTCATAGCGTTAACCGGGGACAACGAAGCCTAAGCTCGGACAGCCAGATGATGCGCACCATCATCGAAGGCCTCGGGAACTGCATGCGAAGAAATTCACCCTGCCGGACGTAGCCGAAGGCTGCGAACGTCTTTGGCCAATCTGGAGGAATGTCATGCCTCAACTTTCGCGTCGTGCCTTTGCCAGCGCCCTGCCTATCGGCCTCATCGGGGGAAGCCTGCTGGGTGGGACCCTGCTGCCAAACTCCCCCGCCAGCGCGGCAACACAAACGGCTGGCAGGACGCCTCTATCCGTCACCCCGTCCGCTCAGATCCGCATAGGGCGGTTTACCGTGACTGCCCTGACAGACGGGTATGCAGATATGCCGTATGATTACTTCCCAGGACGCGCGGCGCCCGAGGTGCAGAAGATGGCCAGCGCACAATCCACTGCGCGACCGAGCGGGGTCCGCTTCCTCTTTAACCAGTATCTCGTGGAGGATGGCGAACGCCGCATTCTGATAGACGCCGGTGCGGCAGGTTCGATCGGGCAGACCGGTCGTTTGCCACAGGCCCTTGTCACGCTCGGCCTGCAACCCAGCCAGATCGACGCCGTGATTGTGACGCATATGCATCAGGATCACATGGGCGGCTTGGTTTTAGGAGGCAAGAACAACTACCCTGAGGCAGAGGTCTACATCGACCGTCGCGACGTCTCGCACTGGACCAACCCTGCCAAGCGTGCGGGAGCGCCCGACTACCTTCAGACCAGCTTCAAGATGGCAGAAGAGGTCGTACGGCTTTATCCGAGGCTCCAGGCAATTGACGGGGAGCGGGAGATCATGCCGGGAATTACGATTGTCGATCTGACGGGTCATACCCCCGGCCACGTAGGCGTGCGGGTCGAAGACGGCGGTGAAAGCCTGATCATGGTTTCGGACATGGTTTTCCCGGTCGTGCACCCGGTCGCAACTGACGTCTTCTTCCTGTTCGAACAGGATCAGGCCGCAGCCAAAGCAATGCGTGATCGCTTCTTTCCGCGTGCCGCGTCTGAGGGCGCGCTGATTGCGGCGACGCACATGCCTTTCCCTGGACTCGGCCGTATCGTCGCCGATAACGGGGCGTTGCGTTGGCAGGTGGCAGACTGGGCGTTCCAGGATTAGATCACTCACTCGGAAAGACCGGCACCGACGATCATGCATTCCGGTTGGAGGAGCTGTGAGATGCCCCAATCTGAATGACTATCCCTTCCGACTTTCACGCCGAAGAGCCGTCGAGAAGGTCAAGTGACGCAGACAGATGCAGCCGCCGCGACCCCGCGAGGGTCGCGCTGAAGCGCCGACGACCTCCTCTTCCAACGGCTGCTTGGTCGTCGGCCAGACGCTCATCCCGGTACCGAACTCGGGCTTTATTTTAGGCCACACCTGCTCTTTGGTCTTGAACGGGCCGCAAGGAGCTGCCGTGGAATGTCCATCACCAAATCCCTCGCTCCCAGCGCAGGAAGACGCCATAGAAGCCATGGCGTTCCTCGATCTGCATAGGGTGGCACCAAGTCGCCTTCGCAAAGAGGAGCATTTCGACTGCATTTCCATCAACGGAGGCTGTGCGATCTCGCTCCCGGATGCACCTGTGATCGGCCTTAATCGTGTTCTGGGGATAGCTTGGTCGAGGATCTGGAAACGGGGTATGATTGGCTGCGCCGAAAGTCAGGAACCGCTACCTGCAGCTGAATTTGGACACAGCGTCTGACGAGGTAAGAGACCGGGTCCGATCGAAACATCTTCTCGAAGATGGGCTCGGCTGGACGAAGCTTACACGCAGCGCGAACGCAGGCACCATCCCGGGGGCCAGCCGGGTCCAGACGCGAATGGTACAGTTCGAACAGGCCCCGCTGTTCGGATCGATAATGTGCGAAGGTTTCGGTTTCCCGCCAACCTTGGCAGAACTCTGGTCCGCCATTGTCGGTAAGGATGGTTGGTCGTGCTTCTTTGCGTTGGATGATCGAACGCCGGTAGGAACTGGCGCCATGTACGCGTCCGGCACCCACGCCAACACGATCGTCCCGCTGGCTTGCCCGAGATCGTTAGAACCTGCGCCGCGAACTTCGGCCGTTCACCGGCTGAATTGAAAAGCATGAGACCGTCGGAAACCTCAATGATCCGGACCTCATCACACCCGCAGCGCGCCGGGGGTGAGGCCGTCTTCCCGGCGCATGATGGCCGTCAGGTGGCTTTGGCTGGAGAAGCCGCAGGTAAGTGCGATCTCTGCCAGGGGCAGCGGCCCGTTGACGATCAGTGCACGGGCCTCGTCGAGGCGAAGTCGGGTGAAGTACTGGTGCGGGCTCGTTCCCGTTCGACGCCTGAACGAGCGAAGCAGCTGGCTCGACGAAAGCCCGACCAGCGAGGCCAGGTCCTCGAGCCTGACACCCAGTGTGAGATGCGCCTGCATGTGATCGCGCACCTGTCGGAACTGCCGATCAGACAGCCCACCCAGATCCTTCTGGGGCCGGGCTACGCCGTATTGCCGGATGAGGTGGATGCCAAGCAGGTTGAGAAGCGAGTTCGAGCTCGAGGCCGGCCATCGTGCCATGCGTGCCTGAACGCAGTTCGTCGCGCAGCATGCCACCGATCAACCCGACACGCCGGTCGACGACCGGCAAGGCATCTGCGACGACGGTTGCGGCCGGCAGATCGAGGTCGGACTGGGCGAGACCGTCGAGCCATGGCTGCGACAGCGAGAATGCCGCCACTTCCTTGGGCTCATGCCAGCGCGCCCAGTAGTCTGCGCCTGCCGGAACGATTTCACAGCATCCGCTCGCAGCCGAGGCGGTGCGGATCCGCGTCCCGCCAAGGCGTGACTCGCGGTTGCTGAAGGGCTTGAACGACAAGAGCACGAGATGATGGGGGATCGACTGGCTGATCTCGCCTGCGTTCCGCCGGTTCCACGCCGCCGTCCCGAAATCGGACCGGACGAGCCGACCCCAGTTCGGCACCGGCGTGTCGGCAGTGGCGACATGCGGTACTTCGGGCGGAATGGCATCTGACATGGCTGTCTCCCGTCCAGCGTGCGGATTTACTAACAACGATGCGCGTATCCTGAAAGCCGCACCCCCTCCATGTCGCCTATTCCTTGGTCATCAACAAGGAGAAAGACAATGACGACCAGCGACATGATCAAAAACAACGACGGCCAGGTTGCAGTGGTGATGGGTGCAACGCGCAACCAGGGTCGGGCCTATGCCGTCATGCTGGCGCGCAACGGCTGCCGCGGCGTGGCCGTCCACTATCACGGCGAGGCCTCCCGCGGCGAAGCGGAAGAAACTGCCGCCGAGATCAAGCATCACGGTGCCGAGCCCCTTCTGTTCAGCGCCGACCTGACCCAGGTCGCCGATGTCGCAAGATTGTTCGACGCGGTCGACAAGACGTTCGGCCAGCTCGACATCGTGGTGAACACGGTCGGCAAGGTGGTCAAGAAGCCATTTGTCGAGATCACCGAGGCCGACTTCGACCAGAGCTTCGCAATCAACAGCAAGGCGGCGTTCTTCTGCATGCAGGAAGCCGCAAAAAGGATCGCCGACAACGGCCGTATCATCAACATCGGCACGACGCTGCAGGCGGCAACGACCGGGCTATACGCGATCTATGCGGGCTCCAAGGCGCCGCTCGAACACTTCACGCGCGCGCTTGCCAAAGAGATCGGCCACCGGGGCATCACCGTCAACACCGTAGCACCCGGCCCGCTCAACACCTCCTTCTTCTACCCGGTGGAAAGCGCGGAATCGAAGGCCTTCCTCTCCGGCATGAGCCCGCAGAACCGGCTGGGCGAAATCGACGAGATCACGCCGCTGATCGAGTTCCTGGTCAGCCCAGGCGGCAGTTGGGTCACCGCGCAGACCCTCTTCATCAACGGCGGCTTCATCGCCCGCTGATCCCTCGACTGCACACAACAAGGCTGACGGCCCATCGATCAGGACGTCAGCCGGCATCCAACCCGCCTGAGGCACCGCGAACTCGATCAGGTGTGGCCCGCTAGCGCGACCCATCCTATCTTTTGGTCTGCATGCCCGCGACGAACCACATGGTCGGTTCATCAGCAGCGTTGGGATCAGGCGGCCGTTCTTGCTATGTCGCAAATGCTCAGAGTAACTGCCTTAAGCAGCTGTTCGAATACCTACGGGTGCAGGAGCAGCAATGCACATCCATTGATCTGTTACATACCGTAAATTTTGGGCGACTGGCCCTATACTCTGGAGGTATGCCGCCATCAGAGAGATTGGCACCTTGGGGAGAGAGAGATGCATCCGGCCGAAACGTTCGAACTGGTTTTCACCCTGCTTCTCGCGATCCTCGCCCTGCACTGGTTTGCCGAACGCGCCAAGCTTCCGCCGTCTGTCGCCCTTCTCGTCGGCGGCGGGGCCCTGGCCTTCCTTCCCGGACTGCCGGTGATCGAGCTGGATCCCGAGCTGGTTCTCGTGCTTTTCCTGCCGCCGCTCCTGATGGACGGGGCCTATTATACCGCGCTTGCCGCCTTCCGCCGCCACAGCGCCGGCATTCTGTCGCTGGCCATCGGCGCGGTCGTCTTCACCACCCTGGTGGTGGGACTTGTTGTTCACTGGCTGGTCCCGGCGCTGCCCTGGGCCGCCTGTTTCGCCCTTGGCGCCATTGTTTCGCCACCGGATGCCGTCTCGGCACGGGCGGTTCTGCAGCGCGTGAAGCTTCCCCGCAGGCTGACAACGCTTCTCGAGGGTGAAAGCCTCCTGAACGACGCCAGCGGCTTGGTGCTTTTCCGCTTCGCTGTCGCGGCAGCCCTGACGGGAAGTTTTGATGCCGTGGATGCGAGCCTCGAGTTCGGCTTCCTGGCGATTGGCGGCGTCATGGTCGGCGCCGTCGTGGGTGGGGCCTGGACCTTCCTCCTCCGACGGCTGGGCGACGAGACCCTGATGATCCTTGCCTCCCTGATCCTCGGCTGGGCCGCCTATCTGGCTGGCGAAGCGATCCACGTCTCGGGCGTCATCTCCACAGTCACTGCGGGCCTGGTTTTCGGCTGGTACCAGCACGTCGTCTTTACCGCGAGCGTTCGCATCCGCGCCGGCGCCTTCTGGCACGTCATGGTGTTCCTGATGGAGGCCATGATCTTCATCCTCATCGGTCTTTCGCTGCGCGGCGTGCTGGAGCGCGTCGGGGGATTCGAGACTGTCCTTGCCACCATGGCGGTTCCGGTCGTGGGCGTGATCGTCGCGATGACGCTGGCGCGCTTCGTCTGGATCTTCGGCTGCGACGCCGTTCTGGCGCTGCTCAACCGGCTCGGATTTCCCATCGACGACCCGCTCGGCCCGAGGGCCGCGACGGTGATGAGTTGGGCGGGCATGCGTGGCGTGGTCACCCTCGCTGTTGCCCTGACCGTCCCCGAAACCATGCCAGGTCGCGACCTCATGCTGGTCGCAGCTTTCGCCGCCATTCTCGTCACTGTTCTTCTCCAGGGGACGACGCTTGGGCTGGTTATCCGCGCGGCGAACCTGTCTGATCGGGGCGTGCGCCCGGCATTGAGCCGTGCACAGGCGGAAGCGGCGGTCGCAGCAGCCCAGCTCGTCGCCGTCCGGTCGCAGGCCTATACCGACGACGGAACGCTTGCCCACCCGCGATTGCTCGAGGGCTTCCAGCGGCGCGCCGACCAGGCATTCCAGAACGCGGACGACGAAGACACTTTCGTAGACGAGATCACGGCCCACTACGACCTCGTCCTCGAGGCGGTAAGGGCCGGCCGGGCCGAACTCGTGCGCCTTCATCGCGCCCACCAGATCAGTGACGAAACGCTGCATGACCTGGAGCGGGACCTCGATCTGGAAGAGCTATCGGCGACAGCCGCGAAATCCCTCTGACATGACGCTTGCGGCGTTTACCTCTGTCCAACGTGCTGGACTTAGCGTCCTGCTCGTGTCCCTTCTGATGCCGGAGCCCATGACTCAAAACGATCGCATCACCGGCGATCGACTGCAAATGAAGGAACTATGGTTTTGGAAATCGGAATTGACAGTTTTGCGGCAACCGTCAAGGGTGTCAGCGACATGGATCGCATGGGTTTCCTGCTCGACGAGATCGAGATGGCCGATACGTCCGGCCTCGACGTGTTCGGCATTGGTGAGCACCACCGCAGCGACTATCTCGACAGCGCACCGGCCGTCATCCTTGCCGCCGCCGCCGCGCGGACGAAGTCGATCCGGCTGACCAGCGCGGTAACGGTGCTTGGCGCCGCAGATCCCGTCCGCGTCTTCCAGGAGTTCGCGACGCTGGACCTCATCTCGCGGGGACGGGCTGAAATCGTCGTCGGTCGGGGATCCTCGATCGAGGCCTATCCGCTGTTCGGTCTCGACCTCAACGACTACGATGCCCTGTCGGAGGAAAAGCTGGAACTGCTGCTCGCCCTGCGCGACGAGACCAATGTGACATGGTCCGGCCGGTTTCGGGCGCCACTCGACGGCCAGGGTGTCTACCCTCGTCCTGCCCAGCCAAAGATGCCCATATGGCTCGGGGTTGGCGGCACGCCGCAATCCTTCGCGCGTGCCGGTATCCTTGGTCTTCCGCTGATGGTGGCGATTATCGGCGGGGAATTCCGGCGGTTTCGATCGCTGGTCAATCTCTACCGGGAGGCCGGAGCACGCGCCGGGCACGCGCCCGAAGCACTGCGCGTCGGCATTCATGCGCTCGGCTTCGTGGCCGAGACGGACCGCGAGGCGGAGGATCGCTTCTTCCCCGGCTGGCAGGCGATGTTCACCAAGATCGGCCTCGAGCGTGGCTGGGCACCGTCGACGCGCGCGCAGTTCGACAACCTGGTTCGGCCCGGCGGCGCGTTCCTCGTCGGTGATCCCGATACGGTGGCGGCAAAGATCCGGCAGACGTCCGAAGACCTCGGCGGCATCGACCGGCTGACGTTCCAGATGAGCTCCGCGGCAAGCGACCAGCCGGCGATGCTGCGGTCGATCGAAATGCTCGGCCGCGAGGTGAAGCCACGCCTCTCGGCCTGAGCTAAAGGTCGTTTCTCAAAGCGACTGTTGCCGAGGCGGCCTTTCCGTATGCGCCGGAGGACAAGGCGATGAAAACGCGGGTTCCGACCTACTGAGCCAAAAGGCGCCTGGTCCGTCGGTTATCCGCACGCTTTGCAGGCGGCGTTCAGCCTGAAACTCGGTACCTTTGCGCAAAGTGCGCGAAGGCCGAAACCTGTTTTTCCAGGAAGTGACGCGTGTCGGCGTCGGTCAGTTCCAGCGTTTCGCTGTGCACCTTGGCTGCGACATGCCCGATCATGACCTCCGGCTTGTTGAGAACGGCGGCATCCAGATAAACGAGGATCTGTCGGAGATGGTACTGAGCCCGGGCGCCGCCGAGCATGCCGGCTGACGCCGTCTGGATGGCCACCGGCTTGCCGGAAAACGGCTGGTTCGGCAGCCGTGAAAGCCAGTCCAGCGCGTTCTTGATGCCACCCGGGACCGAGTAGTTGTACTCGGGCGTGACGATGATTACGCCGTCGGCGAGACGGATCGCCTCACCCATCGCCGTCACCTCCGCGGGGAACCCTGCCGCCTGCACATCCTCGTCGTAGAGCGGGAACGTGCCGACCGAGCCGAGTGCCGTGATGGTCACGCCCTCGGGGGCGAGAGACGGCAGGGCGCGAGCGATTGCAGCATTGTAGGATTTATGACGCAGGCTTCCGAGAAGGGTCACGAAGTGCAGCGGCTTAGGTTCAAACATGAAGGCTCCAAATGAGAATGCTGACGAAAAGGCGGATCAAACGGGATCAGAATCCAAATTGACCACTTTCGGCAGCTCGATGATGAGATAGTCGAGAAACGCACGCACCGATGGCAGCACGTAATCCCGGAACGGCAGGACGGCGGTGATCTCCGCCTTGCCGGCCAGCCATTCCGGCATGACCCTTTGCAATCTGCCCTCAAGCACGTCTTCCCGGCAGATGTAACCGGGAAGCGCCGCGATCCCGATGCCGTCTGCCGCAGCCTGTTTCAGCATGATCAGGTCGTTGCCCGCCATTCGTGGCTGGACGGGAAGCACCCGGTCGCCGATCACGGGATGGCTGAGCTTCCACACCGTTGCCTGCCCGGGACGGTGCATCGCCAGAAGGTCATGCTCCGATAGGTCGTCCGGTGTCTTCGGTTCGCCGCGACGCTCGATATAGCTCGGCGCTGCGAAAATGAACCAGGGCGCCGGAGAGAGCGTCCGCTGCACCAGGGCCGAATCGGTCATCTGCCCCTCGTGAGCCCGGATCGCGAGATCGAAGGCGCCGCCGATGATGTCCGTCTGCTCGTCGCCCGTGTGCTGGACTAGCTGGATTTTCGGGTGGTCGATCGCGAACTGCGGTATGATCTGCCGCAGGACATAGACCGAGGTCGCGATTGCCGTCGTGAACTTGATAACCCCCGTCGGCTCCTCCAGCCTCTGGCGCACCGCGTTCTCGGCGATGTCGGCGTTTTGAAGCATGACAAGCGCGTGGCGATAGAAGAGAGTGCCCGCTTCGGTCAGCGTCTGCACCCGTGACGTTCGATTGATCAGCCGGACGCCGAGGGCGGCTTCAAGCTGCTGCAACCGATGGCTGAGTGTCGACTTCGCAACGCCCGTGCTGCGGCTTGCAGCTGTCAGGCCGCCGCTGTCGACGACCTGGACGAAGGTACGGAAATCATTGAGGTCGAGCACGGGTTCAGTCCCTTTACGAGATCGGCGCAAAGACCGCCAAAGGCCGTTTGTTGATGGGCCAATTCCAAGGAGACCACGACAAGCATTAGAGAGACGCCCTGACAAGCGCAACCCCGAGATGATCGGCCAGCCCTCTAGATGCCGCCGCAAACGCCGAGAGGTTGATCCCCATCACCACCTCCGAATCGATCCCATCCACCGGGACGAACGACGCCTCGAAGCGGATGCTGGCTTCATCGGCGCTCTCGCCGGGACGAACCAGGATCTGGTTCGTCTGGGCGCTGACCGGGATGGGAAACGTCACCATCTGGTAGGTGAGATGACGCGCCCCGTCATCACTGGATATCAGCAGCTCGCGGACAGTCGTCCCGTCGGTCGTGACCAGCTCCCGTTCTCCGTCGGCGAGCAGACGGCTTTCACGCGCAATCGGGTTCCACGAGGCGACCGCTGCGAAATCGCGAACGACGGACCAGATCCGTTCCGGGCTTGCGGCAAGGGTCGCGGTATAGGCAGCGACATAGCTCTTGCTCATACCCGTGCTCCACCGTTGGCCAGAACATGCTGCCCCGTCAGCCAGCGTGCCTGGTCGGAAGCTAGGAAGGCGACGACATCGGCGATCTCGTCGGGTTCGCCAAGGCGTCCGAGTGGCGACCCGGCCGCAATCCGGTCACGCTCTTCCTGCGGCGCATCCTTGATGAACTCGGTGTTGGTTGCGCCGGGCATGACCGAGTTGACGGTAATCCCGCGGTGACCCAGCTCTATCGCCAGAACCTCGACGATCAGCTTCGATCCGGCCTTCGAGGCCGCGTGCAGGCCCATGCCCTGTGCCGTGAACGCGGTGGTCGAGGTCGAGATGTCGATAATCCTTCCGCCGTCCCGCACCCGCTTGGCCGCTTTCTGGAGCACGAAGAACGAGCCCTTGGCATTGAGACCAAAAATTCGGTCAAAATCCTCTTCCTTCACGTCGACGACCGGCACGCCGATGAACGGCAGCCCGGCATTGGCGACCACGATGTCGAGGCCGCCGAAGGCCGTATCGACCTCGTCAAACAGCCGCCGGATATCCGCCATATCGGCCACATCGGCCTGGAAGGGACGCGCCACGCCGCCGGCCTCCTCGACGGCCCGCACCGCTTCCGCCGCTTCCTCCGGACGGCTGCGATAATTGATCGCGACCGTTGCGCCCTCGCGGCCGAGCCGTTCGCCGATCGCCCGGCCGATGCCGCGCGATGCTCCGGTGATCAGCGCCACCTTGCCTTTAAGAGATGTCATGAGAATGCTCCTTCGTATGTGGGCGATGATGGGCGAGACCGTCGGCTTGACCGTTCGGTCCGATCGATCAGGCGAGGATGCGCGCGGCGATCCGCTCGGCGACCATGATGGTGGTGACGTTGGTCGGAACCGATGGGATGTCTGGCAGGATGGAGGCGTCGACGACGCGGAGGTTCTCGATGCCACGCACGTGCCCGAAGGCATCGACGACGGCGGTCTCGTCGGTGTCTGTCCCCATCGGAACCGTCGAGGTCGGATGCTGGTAAGCCGCGATGTTGGCGATGATATTGGCGCGCAGGTCCGCGTCGCTTTGCACGGCATCGCCGGGCGCCATCTCGTGATCGACCATGCCCGCGAAAGGAGCGGTTCTGCCGATTTCGCGGGACAGCTTGACCGCCTCCACCATCCTGTCGAGATCGCTCGGGTCGTCGAAGAAATTGTAGTGGATGCGCGGCGCAACGCGCGGATCGCGCGAGGCCAGGCGGAAGCTGCCGACCGACTTTGGCAGCGTCACCGCAGCCGCGAGAATGATCGCGCCGCCCGTCGGGCTCGCCTTCGGGTCGATGAAGTGGGTCGCGGATACCTGAAGGTCGAGATCGCCGCCGGTTGCGGACGATGAGCCCGTCCAGACAAGCGCACCGGCTGCGGGGCTCATGGCCCTGTTGGCGGCCTTCAGGGCGTAGACGTTGTAGAAGAACGGGTGGTCCTGGAGACGGGATCCGACCGGCAGATCCGCCAGAACAGGGATCTCCAGCGCGCGGAGATCGCCGGCAGGCCCGATGCCGGAGCGCAGCAGCATGGCCGGGCTTCCGAACGCCCCGCCCGACAGGATGATCTCGCCGCCGGTCAAAACCTCTCCCGTCACCAGCCGGACGCCCGAGGCCCGATTGCCGCTGAAGACAACGTGATCCACTTCTGTCTCGCCGCGGATGGTGAGGTTCGGGCGGGCGCGAACCTCCTCGGTGAGATAGACGATGCCGGTATTCATCCTCCTCTCGTCGACGACGTTGAGCGGATAGGCCCCTGCCCCGTCCGCAGCCGCGCTGTTAAAATCCGAAACGTCAGCCAGACCCAAGGCCCACGCGGCGTGAACGAAGCCGCGAGAGGACGCGGTCAGTTCCTCGAGGGTTCGCTGCCGGACCGGAAAGGGGCCGGATCGACCATGCAGGGTATCGTCGCCGGTCGGGGTGTTTTCCAAAGCCTTGTAAGCGGCCGACACATCGTTCCAGGACCAACCTTCGATCCCGCGCGCCGCCCAGCGTGCGAAGTCGGACGGCCGTGCCCGCATGGCGACCGTACCATTGACGGCGGAACTGCCACCGACGACCCTGCCCCGCGGCAATGGAATGTCATGGCCGAGCTTTGTCGTGTCGTCGCTGTGATAGTGCCAATCGAAATCCGGAGTCCCCACAGTGCCGGCATCGGTCAGGCTCTGCGGATAGGCGCTCGGCTCAAAATTAGGCCCCGCTTCCATTAACAGTACGGTGCGATGAGGATCGGCGCTGAGGCGCGTCGCAAGCACCGCTCCGGCGGACCCGCCTCCCACGATGATCACGTCGACCGGTGGCGCTTCGGCATGGGCGTGCGCCAGGCCGATCAGGACAGCGCCCGTTGCTTTGCCGCTTCCAGCCATGAAACGTCTCCTCGTCATCGCCACTTGCGTGAAATTGTCCCTGATGGAGCGCTATGAGCGCTGCAGGCAAGGCTTCACCTCTGTGTCAGGGAAGTAGCGAATACGGGATTGTGCGAACAGCGGGCCCATCCCGGAAGCTACGTTCAACAGGATGGACGATGCACACCGACGACGTGACGACGCCACGAAGCTAGGCCAACTGTCTAAACTGAGCGATGCAGTGCTTGACGACCGAATTTGACGCGCAAGGCGGAGGCATTTCCGCTGCCGGTCAGAAGCGGTAGATTCTTACCCGGTGCGACAGGCAGGCGCTGTTCGCCTCCATTTCAGTTGGAGCGTCCTCGGGATCGCTTAGGTCTACGCGACCTCAAATGTAACCTTGGCGTATGCGCCACCGTCAGGATTGTTTCCGACCTCCAAGCGGGCATTGTGGCCTTCCGCAATCGCTTTGACGATCGTCAGACCAAGCCCTGAACCGCTTGTGCCACGACCGCTGAGCCTCTCGCTTCTCCAGAACATGTCGAAAGAGGAGTGCTGCGCATAGTCTGGTAGTCCTGGACCCTTGTCCTGGACAGAAATGAACGACCGCCCCGTGTCATCCACCCCGGTATGAACATCGATCGGCCCGAAATTGCCCGCGTATCGCCGTGCGTTTTCCAGAAGAGCGAGGATAGCCTGGCGGAAACGGTCCGGATCGATCATTGCCGGTGCGGGCGCAAGGTAGGTTCGGAAATTGACATCACCGCCTGCGGAGATCTGGAACAGGGTCACCGTCTCCGAAGCATGCAAGGCCAGGTCGGTCGCCGTGGTCGCGGTCACAAAGTCGATCGTGCCCGCCAGTGAGAGCGTGTTCAGCTGGTCCACCAGCCGCGACATGCCCCGTGTCTGCGCCAAGAGCGCACGCAACTGGTCTTCGCTGGCGGGAATGACGCCGTCAGTCATGCCTTGCAGATTGCCCTGCAGCACCGTCAGTGGTGTGCGCAGTTCGTGGGCCACCGCGCGCGTGTTGAATTTCAGGCGGGTCTCCAATGCAAGCAACTCGCTCGCCATGCGATTGATGGTGATCGCAAGCGTTTCGACTTCCTTGGTTGCGCCCGGTTCGACCGTGACCTGAAAATCGCCCTGCCGGATCTTTTCGGCTGCGGCCGTCAGGCGGGTGAGCGGCGCGACGAGCCTGTAGGCCAGGACGACGCCAATGCCGCTGCTAAACACGATCAGCAGAAATCCGAAACCTAAAACACCCTCGACAGGGGACGCCTCGGTCGCCTCTTCCAGTGTCGGATAGAGCGGCGCGAGTGCCGCGAGATCGCTCGGTGCGGGGATCTCGCCATTGTTGATGCTGACCCAGGCACGTTTCGCATCGGGGGGCAGCGCGTCCAGTGCCGATAATTCGGCATGATCGATATACCAGTCGGTCAGGATATAGAGGAGCGCGATGGTCATCAGTTGAATGACGGAAACCAGAGCCGCCGTCAGTGTTGATAGAGCCGGTCTAGACACCTGTCGACCTCGCGAAACGATAGCCTATCCCGCGCACGGCAACGATAAAGCCGTCCAGGCCGCAACTCGCCAGCTTTCGCCTGAGGTTGGCGATATGCGTATCGACGGTTCGATCGAGCGCATCGCTTTCGGGCATGCACGCGTCCAGCAAGGATGCTCTTTCGAAGGTCTTAAACGGCGACCGGACGAAACAAACGAGAAGGCGAAACTCCGTTGCGGTCAGCGGCAGTTCGACCCGGCCTTTGTCCGTCGAGGCAATCGCGATGTGGGCCTCCAGCTGAACCTCGACCCCGTCGTGCCGGACAACCTCATGAGCGCCAACGCCTCTGGTGCGCTTGAGGACAGCGCCCACCCGCGCCACGACTTCCTGCGGGTTGAACGGTTTGGTGACATAGTCATCGGCGCCGAGCTTCAGGTCGAGCAACTTGTCGGTACTGTCATCCATCGCCGACAGGAAGATGACCGGCACGCTGGAATTTGCCCGGACCCTCGCCAGAAGATCGAAGCCATCGATGTCAGGCAGGCCGATATCGAGCAGGATCAGGTCGGGCTGTAATCTCTGGACATGGGTGAGAGCCGTAAGCCCTGTCGAAGCCATTACCGTCCTGTAGCCGGCTCTTGCGAGATATTTTTCAATAAGGGAAGCAATCTCTTGGTCGTCCTCGACGACCAGCACGAGCGATGAGATCATCGTCAAACTCTCTGACTTTGACATGCTCTTCTCCGGTTCTCGGTCAAATCTTGATAATCCGGCGAGAGAACGTGGTCCTCACAGAGGAACCACCCATGGACGCAACTGATCTCAACCACGTTCAAAAAGCAAATCCGAAGACCGTTGAAGACGAAGCACACCGTTTGCTTCCAGAGGCGCTTATGCTTCTGGGTTTTGTATCGCTGATCTTTGCAACTGTGCCGGAAATCGACCTGATCGTCAGTCGTTATTTCTGGGATCCCATCGCGGGCTTCGCTTTCGAGGAAAACAGTTTCCTCATTGCGTTTCGTGACCTCAACAGGCTTCTGCCTTGGGTCGTGATCGGGTTTGCAATCGTGCTTTTGCTTGCAAGTCCTTTCCTCAGGAACCCGAAATACTCAGCCGCACCGCATAAGTTGTTATTCGTGCTGACGTTCTTTGCAGCAGGTCCGGGGCTGGGCGTTCAAGTCATCAAGATGCTGGTCGGGAGAGCGCGTCCAAGAGCACTCGACGAATTCGGCGGCAGTGCGATCTTTACCCCTCCGTGGCAGCTCACCGACCAATGCGTCAGGAATTGTTCCTTCATCTCGGGAGAGGCCGCAAGCGCCTTTGCGCTGCTCACACTTGTCGTGTTCGTCACCCCCAGACACCGGACAACTTATCTCGCAGCGGTCGGCATTGTCGCGGCAGCCTTCTCATTCAACCGAGTGATGTTCGGAGGCCACTTCCTCTCGGACGTGGTGATTGCCTGGAATGTGATGTTCGTTCTGGCCGTGCTCCTCTGGCAATTGTTTTCTCAAAACGCACCTCAGATCGACGCATTATTCAAGAGAGATCCGTGCCGAACGTGAGTCTTCGTCGAAATCGCAACAGAGCGTGCGGCCCACCGTCGTCATGGCGCGCTGGATAAGGCCATCGCGACGTCATGCCTAAGAAACTCGTGGAGTGCTCTTCCGGATAAATAGACAACTTGGATGGGAGACCTGTCGGCAAGAAGGCTGGAGTCAGCCGGACGGACGGCTCATCAAGGTTCACTCAGACACACTCTCGACTGGAGCTAGGTCGAGCCAAAATCAGATCGTGCGCCGGACTGATCGCCTCCGCACAGATGGAGGTTCTCGATGTGATGGAGCAGCAGTTGGCCGCAGTTGCGCAGAACAATTCGTCGCCATGATCGCTGCCAGCAAAATCGACATAAAACACAAACTCGAAAAGAGAAGTTTACCGGAAATTCGCAAGGTTCAGTGATTCCGGGTGCCGAGCGCACAGAGGCTCATAATTTGCCCCCTGAACACAATCAGATCCCTCAATCAAACAATGGATCAAATCCAGTAAACTGTTGCAAGCACTCCTTTATTTGCTGCGCATCCGGCTGACCCAAAAGAGTCTGAAAAATTGCCCGCGGATTCGCCGGCCCTTCGTACGGCTCAAAGGTTTTCCTTGAGTAGAATTTCGATGCGGATCTTTTCCTGTGCGGCGAGCGGCTCGCGGGCATCCGAGCGGGCGCGCATGATGCGAATTGCACTGCGCACCGCATGGCCCGGATCCTGTGCGATCACGGCATCGATACGGTCGTCCCGGAGCGCCTGTTCGGTGAAGGGAGTTCGCTCGTGGACAACCACGGCAATGGTGCCGAGATCGACGTTTCCGGCAGCAGCCAGGATCGGCACGCGAGCCTCTGCGCTCAGCACATAGATTCCAGAGACATCGCGATTGCCGGCCAACACGCGGGCCATTACCTGCCGGCTGCGTGCCTCGTCGGCGTGGGTTTCAATGGAAGGCAGACAGGTCAGATGCGGAAAGGCGCTGTTGATCACGTGGTCGAAGCCAAGGCGGCGCTGGATGCTGTCGAGCGACTGCATGGTTTCCGCGATCACCATGACCTTTCCCGGTTGGGGACCTGCCAGCATGCCCATCAGCTTGCCCGCAGTCGCACCCGCCGCAAAGTTGTCGATGCCGACGAAATCAGCCTCTGGCAGCTTTTCCTGACCGGACAGGAATTGCACCACCTTGATGTTGCGCTGGAGAAGCCGCGCCATGGCGTCACGCACCTGAGGCGATTCAGGCGCCATGACAGCCACGCCATCGACCTCCTCCTTGTCGAGGCTGGAGAGCAGCTTTGCCACACCGTGCGCATCGTCGATCCCGATCTGGCGATACGCAATCTCGGTGAGGTCGCCCTTGAGCGCATCAGTCAGCTCTTCAACGTGCCGCAGGAGCTCCTTGAGGTATAGATCGCCGCTTGCCGGAAGCAGGAAGAGAAAACGGTACACCTTGTTGCGGGCAAGGCTGACAGCCGCCGGATTTCGAACGAAGCCGATCCGCTCGATTGCGTCATTGACCAGCCGGGCGGCCTTCAGGCTCACATTCGGTCGTTCGTTCAAGACACGATCGACCGTTGCAAGGCTGACGCCTGCAGCCTCGGCCAGATCCTTCGCTGTTGGACGCATGACGACTTCCCATGATTTCCGCCTTCCAGAGCTTTCCTTCAAAACATCAGCAAACGCAAGAATTGATGTGCGCACCTCAAAAATCACTTGCTTTGAGGTGCGCACATCAATTAGCCTCCATCTGGGTTCGGGAGAGGCATCCATTACACCCCGTTCCGCTGGAGGAGGCCGGCCAGAGATTAGGGTCCGGAGCCGGCATTTGGCCCGCAAGGGCGTTTCGCCATCCGCAGGAGACCGGACGGCGCTGGGAGGATGACATGATGAAATCGCTTTACGTGAAAGGTCTGCTTACTGCCGGAACGGTCGCCTGTTCGATGGGTTTCGGCACTATGATGGCGCATGCCGACGAAAAAGAACTGACGCTTTGCTGGGCAGCATGGGACCCGGCAAACGCACTCGTCGAACTCAGCAAGGGCTTCGAGGCGTCGTCCGGCATCAAGATGAAATTCGAGTTCGTCCCGTGGCCGAACTTCGCCGACCGCATGCTCAACGAACTCAACTCGGGCGGAAAGCTCTGCGATCTGATGATCGGCGACAGCCAGTGGATCGGCGGCGCCGCCGAGAACGGTTGGTATGTGAAGCTCAACGAGTTCTTCGACAAGGAAGGCATCAAGATGGATGCCTTCGTTCCGGCAACCGTCACGGGTTATTCCGAATGGCCGAAGAACACCCCGAACTACTGGTCGCTGCCAGCCTTCGGGGACGTGGTCGGCTGGACCTACCGCAAGGACTGGTTCGAGCGGCCCGAAATTAAGACAGCCTTCAAGGATAAGTTCGGTCGCGACCTGACGCCGCCCGCAACCTTCGACGAACTGAAGCAGGTCGCCGAATTCTTCCAGGGCCGCAAGATCGACGGCAAGACTGTCTACGGCGCCTCGATCTATACCGAACGTGGCTCGGAAGGCATCACGATGGGCGTGATGGACGTGCTTTACAGCTATGGCTTCAAGTACGAAAATCCGAAAAAACCATATGATATGAAAGGCTTTGTCGATTCCGAGGGCGCCGTGAAGGGCCTCGAATTCTACAAGTCCCTCTATGATTGCTGCGTCGCACCGGGCACATCCAACACCTACATGGGCGAAGGCATCGACGCCTACAAATCGGGCCAGGTCGCCATGCAGATGAACTTCGCCTTTACCTGGCCGGGGTTCGAGGCTGATCCGAATGTCGGGGGCGGAAAGACTGGTTATCTCGTCAATCCCGCAGGGCCCGGTGGCGAGAAGTTCGCCCAGCTCGGCGGCCAGGGCATTTCGGTCGTCGCCAATACAGACAACATGGACGGCGCACTGGGCTACATCAAATGGTTCGCCCAGAAGGATGTACAGGACAAATGGTGGTCCATGGGCGGCTTCTCGTGCCTTCGCGCCGTTGTCGAAGACCCGAACTTTACCAAGAGCCAGCCCTATGCACAGACCTTCCTCGACAGCATGGCGATCGTGAAGGACTTCTGGGCCGAGCCGTCCTATGCGACGCTGCTGCAGGCATCGCAGAAGCGGTTCCACGACTATGTCGTCGCTGGCAATGGCACCGCGAAGGAAGCTCTGGACGGGTTGATTGCCGACTGGACGGAAACGTTCGAGGACGAAGGCAAGCTCTGACACAAGAAGATCTTGGCTCCTGGATCTGATCCTGGCGCAGTGTCTCTAATCTTTCCCCCGGTAATGCCGGGGGAAAGCCAAAGCCAAGCGTTGCCGCCTGCACATCTTTAGAAACCCAGCCTGCCGGCACAACCCGAGCTTTGCCTTGTTGCCTCACCGGCCACGGCACCGCATGCGGTTGCCCTTTGGAAACGCCACACGGATCCGGACGATGACCGACACACCCGCAGACCGCCTCGCCCGTGCGACGCCACAACCGGTTGCCAGACGCATCCGGGGCTTAAGCGACAGGGCCATCGCCTGGATCTTCGTAGCACCCACGATCTTCCTGCTTCTGTCGGTCAACATATCTCCGCTGATCTGGACGATCCGCCTGTCCTTCACGAACTTTGCCGCGAACAAGCCGAACGCGGAGGTGAAATGGGTCGGATTGCGCAACTACACGCGCATCCTCACCGACGCCGACACCTGGGCGAACATGCAGACGACCGCCCATTTCCTCATCTGGACGATCACCTTCCAGGTGCTGATCGGCTTCTCCCTGGCATGGCTGATCAACCGCAAGTTCAAGGGCAACGACCTGGTGACGACGCTGATCGTCATCCCGATGATGCTCTCGCCCGCCGTGGTCGGCAACTTCTGGACCTTCCTCTACCAGCCGCAGATCGGCCTCGTGAACTACGCCGTCGAATTCCTGACCGGCATTCCCGCCGACAGCTTCTCGATGCTTGGCCCCGGCGGCTGGGCGCGCTGGGCGATCGTGATTGTCGACACCTGGATGTGGACGCCCTTCGTCATGCTGATCTGCCTCGCCGGGCTGCGCTCCATCCCCGATTACATCTATGAAGCAGCGGAAGTCGACCGCGCATCGAAGTGGCGGCAGTTCTGGACGATCACGCTGCCGATGGCACTGCCATTCCTGATGCTTGCAGTCCTGTTCCGCGGCATCGAGAACTTCCGGATGTTCGACCTCGTGGTCCTCCTTACCGGCGGCGGGCCGGGGGACGAGACGCTGCTCGCCTCGATCGACCTCAAGCGCGAGGCCTTCGAGAAATGGCGGACCGGCTATTCCAGCGCCTATGCAATTGTCCTGTTCGTCACGGTATTCGGCCTCGCCTCCATCTACGTGATGGCCCTGAACAAGGTTAAGGAACGATGAGCGCCCATTCCGTCACCGAACCGTCGCCCGCCTCGAAGTGGATTGCCGGCATCCTGGTCGGACTTTATGCGGTGATCACGCTGATCCCGCTCATCTGGATCATTTCGACGAGCTTCAAGTCCGGCCCGGATTCGATCAGCTATCCGCCGAAGGTCGTCTTCCAGCCGACGCTGGAAGGCTACGTAAACCTCTTCACGACACAGTCGCGCGCCTCGGTGGAAGACCTCGCCAAACTGCCCGCACCCACCACGTGGTATGACAAGATCACACGGGAAAGGGGCATGATCATTTCGGGGCCGTCGCGCTTCGGGCAACGATTCCTGAACTCGGTCATCATCGGCTTTGGCTCGACATTCCTGTCGATCTTCCTCGGAACGCTGGCCGCCTATGCCTTCAGCCGCTTCAAGGTGCCTCTCAAGGATGACCTCCTGTTCTTCATCCTGTCGACCCGCATGATGCCTCCAATCGCCGTCGCGATCCCGATTTACCTGATGTTCCGTCAACTGGGGCTTTCGGATACGCACCTCGGGATGATCCTGCTTTATACGGCGGTCAACCTTTCGTTGTCGGTCTGGCTGCTCAAGGGATTTATTGACGAAATCCCGCGCGAATACGAAGAAGCGGCACTGATCGATGGCTACACCCGCTTCCAGGCCTTCTACAAGGTCGTCCTGCCGCAGGCGGCAACAGGCATCGCCTCGACCGCGATCTTCTGCCTGATCTTCGCCTGGAACGAATATGCTTTCGCAGTCCTGCTGACGAGTGGCAATGCCCAGACGGCGCCCCCCTTCATCCCGACCATCCTGTCGGTTGGCGGCGGTATCGACTGGCCGGCCGTTGCGGCTGCAGCGACACTGTTCCTGCTGCCCGTGATTATCTTCACCGTGCTGCTGCGCAAGCATCTGCTGCGCGGCATCACCTTCGGAGCCGTGCGCAAATGATCAACTTCCTTGCCCGCCTGCGCCGGTTCCGGCGATCCGAATGGGAGATGTTCGCCTCGGCACTGATCGCGCTCGGCGTGGTCATGCTCATGCAGCCGCTTTCTCTGACACTCTTTACCTTCTCCTTTCCGGTGACGCTGATCGGAACCGTCATGTTCATCGTCGTCAGTCATTTTCCGGAGTAGATCATGGCCCAGATTCGCGTTGAAAACCTGCGCAAGGACTTCGGAGCCTTCAATGCGGTGAAGTCGTCCTCCTTCACCGTCGAGGATGGAGAGTTCTTCATGCTGCTCGGCCCGTCCGGCTGCGGCAAGACGACGACGCTGCGGATGATGGCCGGCCTGGAACTGCCGACCAGTGGCGAGATCTATATCGGCGGCGAAGAGGTCGGCATGAAGCGCGCGAGCGAGCGCGACATCGCCTTCGTCTTTCAGATGTTTGCGCTTTATCCGCACATGAACGTGCGCAAGAACATCTCCTATCCCCTGGTCAGCCAGGGGATATCGCGCTCCGAAGTCGATCGCCGCGTATCGGAAGTCGTCCGCATCCTGCAGATTGAATCCATCCTCGACAAACCGGTCGGCGGGCTTTCGGGCGGCGACCGCCAACGCGTCGCACTCGGCCGCGCGATCGTGCGCCAGCCGAAGGCCTTCTTCATGGACGAGCCCCTCGGCGCGCTCGATGCGGAGTTCCGCGAGCATATGGCAGAGGAGCTGCGCGCCCTGCACGACCGCATGGGGGCGACCACCGTTTATGTCACCCACGACCAGCTGGAAGCCATGCAGATGGGCGACAAGATTGTCGTCATGAACCATGGCGTGATCGAACAATTCGGCAAGCCCCAGCAGATCTATGACTGGCCGGCAACCAAGTTCGTGGCGAAATTCATCGGCTCGCCGCCGATGTCGTTCCTGGAATTCGAAGGTGCGATCGACGACGGGGGCAACGCGGTGACGATCGGTGGATCCCGCATCGAGGTTCCCAAATCCCGCGAAGGCCGCAAGGGTGCGCTCACGCTCGGCGTCAGGCCGGAACACGTCCACCTGTCGGACGCAGCCGGTCTTCGCGGACGGGTGGCCGCCGTCGAATATCTCGGCACCACACAGATCGTCACGATCGAGACGGCCCATGGCGAGATCAAGGCGCGGACGGCGTCGAGCGATGCCATCAGGACGGACGTTCCCGTCGGGCTTGAATTCGATCGCCGCTCACTCACCCTGTTTGATCCAGAGAGCGGAAAGGCACTGGTGTCCGAGGCCAATGAAGGAGTCCTCGCCCGTGGCTGAAGTCGTTCTCTCCAGCATCCGCAAGTCGTTTGGCGCCACCCGCGCGCTCGACGACGTGACGATGACCGTACCGGACGGCGCATTCGTGGTGCTTCTCGGTCCGACCGGAGCCGGCAAAACCACGCTGCTGCGCTTGGTATCGGGCCTCGACACGCAGGACAGCGGCGACATCAGGATTGGCGGACAGTCCATGGCGGGGCTGACGCCCGCACAGCGCAATGTCGCCATGGTCTTCCAGCAATATTCCCTCTACCCGCACATGACCGTGCGGCAGAACCTCGAATTTCCGCTGAAATCGCCGCTGTTGCGCACGCCGCAGGCGGTGATCGACCAGAAGGTGAAGGCAATCGCCGAGGTCCTGCAGATCGCCCACAAGCTGGACAACCGGGCAACGGCCCTTTCGGGCGGCGAGATGCAGCGCGTGTCGATCGGCCGGGCGCTGGTCCGCAATCCGCAGATCTATCTCATGGATGAGCCGCTGAGCTCGCTCGATGCGAAACTCCGCGCCGACCTTCGGGTCGAACTGAAGAACATCCAGGCCCGGTCCGGCGCCACCTTCCTCTACGTGACGCATGACCAGATCGAGGCGATGACCATGGCAACCCATGTCGGCGTGCTCAAGGAAGGACGCCTCATGCAGTTCGGTTCGCCGCGCGAGATCTACGAGGCGCCGGTCAGCATCTATGCCGCGACCCGGCTAGGCCAGCCGCGCATCAACGTGCTCCCCGCACACCTCTTCCCCGGAGCATCGGCGGGGGCCCATACGATTGGGCTTCGGCCCGAGCATATTCTCCAGGGAGAAGGGCAGGAAGCCAAGGTGGTCCGGGTGGAGCATCTCGGCGATCAGACGCGTCTTCATCTCATACTTGGGGAATATCCGATCATCACCGTCACCGATGCCCACACCGCCCTCAAGGGCGGCGACATCATCAAAATCCAGCCGCACCAGCCGATCTATTTCGATGCGGCCGGAATGCGTCTCGTCTAAGGGAGGGTCTCATGTCTCAATTCCTCAACAGCCGCGAAAATGCCGTCACCGAGGCGATCGATGGCATGCTCATGGCCTCGGCTGGAGCGCTGAGCCGCCTCGACGGCTATCCGCACATCCGCGTCGTGTTGCGATCCGACTGGGACAAATCGAAGGTCGCGATTGTCTCGGGCGGCGGATCCGGCCATGAGCCGGCCCATGCCGGTTTCGTCGGACGCGGCATGCTGACAGCCGCCGTCTGTGGTGATGTCTTCGCTTCGCCGAGCGTTGACGCTATCCTGACCGCAATCCTCGCGGTGACTGGCCCGCTCGGTTGCCTGCTGATCGTCAAGAACTATACAGGCGACCGGCTGAACTTCGGCCTTGCGGCCGAACGCGCCCGTGCCTTTGGGCTGAATGTCGGCATGGTGATCGTGGACGATGACATCGCGCTCCCCGATCTGCCGCAGTCCCGCGGTGTGGCGGGCACGCTCTTCGTCCACAAGATCGCCGGTGCGATGGCGGAAAACGGCGCAAGTCTTGATGACGTCATCGACACTGCGCGGCGGGTGATCGCCAATACCCGCTCGATCGGCATTGCACTCGACACCTGTACCGTGCCGGGCTCGCCGAAGGAAAAACGCATTCCCGAAGGTCACGCCGAACTCGGCCTTGGCATCCACGGTGAGGCGGGTGTGGAGCAGATCGAGTATGACGGCGTGCGCGGCGCCGTGGCCGCCATGGTGGACCGGCTTGCGGCGGGCATGGAGGACAAGCCGCATGTCGTACTTGTCAACAATCTCGGCGGCACCTCCGTGCTGGAAATGGCCGTGGTCGTCAACGAACTGGTTCAATCGGCGATCGGCGCGCGCCTCTCGCATATCGTCGGGCCTGCTGCGATGATGACCTCGCTCGACATGCAGGGCTTTTCGATTTCCGTATTGCCGGCGGAAAAGGCCGATCTCGACTTGCTGGCCAAGCCGGTCGGCCTTGCAGCATGGCCAGGCGTGACGGCGATGCGACCCGTCAACGTCATCGCCCTGCCCGATGGACTGACCCCGATCGCGCCGCTTGCCTCGCAGCATCTGCCCACCCGTCAATTCCTCACAGAGTGCTGCAAGCTCCTGATCGAGGCGGAAAAAGACCTTAACGCGCTCGATGCCAAATCCGGCGACGGTGACACCGGCTCGACCCTTGCAAGCGCCGCGCGTGCCCTGATCGAGGCCCTCGATAGGCTACCGCTTGCAGATCACACCCAGCTCTTTCGCGCCATGGGCCAGGAACTCAGCCAGACCATGGGCGGCTCTTCCGGCGTCTTGCTCGCCATCTTCTTTGCCGCGGCAGGCGATGGGGCCTCGAGTGGTCTTGGCATGCGCGACGCGCTCAAAGCCGGCCTTGCCCGCATGCAGGAAATCGGCGGCGCAGAGCTCGGCGACCGCACCATGGTCGATGCGCTCTCGCCTGCACTGGACGCCTATGACAAGGGTTTTGCAGCAGCGGCCAGTGCAGCCCGCGCCGGCGCCAACCTGACCGCAACCTATCTCAGCGCACGCGCAGGCCGGGCGGCTTACCTGAATGCCCGGCAGCTCGAAGGTCACATCGACCCCGGCGCGGAGGCAGTCGCGCGTCTCTTCGAGTTTCTCTCCCTTCGACATAGCAGGTCGGAGGACAAACCCGCGGACTGACGGCGGGGATCGGCGCGGCGGGAGCCATCCTGGGCGAGGTCCGCCGCAACGCAAAACACCCGCAGCTTAGAGCTACGGGTGCTTTTTGATGATTTGGTTGCGGGGGCCTGATGGCGCAGCGATCTGAAAACTCGACCGCCTTAAACCCAAAGGAACCGTCGACTCGGTACTTACGCGGTTTGCAGAGTGGGTGTGCCGGCAGCTCCGCTCTTTACTGGGCACCGCGAAACCTGGATTTGAGGATGTCGCGCTATCGGTGTTCGGACGCTTTGGGTGTGAGGAAAGCAAGAAGTCTGTTGGTAGAACCGACAACTCCGGGGTAAGTGAGGATGCAGTTTCCAATAGGCAGGCTCTTTTCGGGAGGCTTGCTACCTGCATCGGCCTGCAATAATCCCTGTACTCCCGCTCCGGCTTCGAGGCATTAATGACGCTACCAAGCAATGAATCAATCGAAGAGCTCGTCGCTTTGTCGATGTTGCAACAAGCACGTACATTTGCCGAGGCCTACGGCGGGCAGTCGCGCCTATGGCAGCGGCCCTATGCAGAGGCGCGGCCTCGTGTCGCTTCATCGATCGCATCGGTATGGATGACGGCCTATCCCCCTTCGGTAATCCCGTTGCCCGGCGAATCCGTTCTCAAGACCCTTGGCGACGCACATCTGTGGTCAGCCCTTTCGGCGATCGGCGTACGCGGTATTCACACGGGACCGATGAAACGTGCCGGCAGTATGAAAGACGGCGTCTACAGCCCGACGATCGACGGCAATTTCGACAGAATAAGCTTCGACATCGATCCGACTTTCGGCACGAACGAGGAATTCGTTGCCATCAGCCGCATGGCGGCGGCACACAACGCCATTGTCATTGACGATGTCATTCCTTCACACACGGGCAAGGGTCCGGATTTTCGGCTCGCCGAAATGAATCATTCGACCTACCCTGGTCTCTATCACATGGTCGAAATTCCAGAGGAAGAATGGCAGCGTCTTCCGGACGTGCCTGAGGGCCGGGAGGCGGTCAACCTGCCTGCCGATACCGTTGACTACCTGAGGGATCGTGGCTTGATTGTCGGCCAGCTCCAGCGGGTCATTTTCTTCGAGCCCGGCGTCAAAGAGACGGACTGGAGTGCGACCGGCCCTATTACCGGCGTCGACGGCAAGGAGCGCCGCTGGGTTTACCTGCACTACTTCAAGGAGGGGCAGCCGAGCCTGAACTGGCTGGATCCATCATTTGCCGCGCAACAGATGATCATCGGCGATGCGTTGCATTCGATCGACCAGATGGGCGCCCGTGGCCTGCGGTTGGACGCGAATGGATTTCTCGGCGTCGAGCGCCGAGTGGAGGGGCCGGCATGGTCGGAAAGCCATCCGCTTTCCGTGACGGGCAACGCACTGCTCGCTGGCATGATCCGCAAGGCCGGCGGGTTTTCGTTTCAGGAGCTTAACCTGACGATCGATGATATTGCCGCGATGTCGAAGGGTGGAGCGGATCTGTCCTACGATTTTATCACGCGCCCGGCCTATCATCACGCGCTGTTGACAGGCAATACCGAGTTCTTGCGCATGATGCTGCGGATGGTCCATGAATTTGGCATCGATCCTGCGTCGCTTATTCATGCGCTTCAGAATCACGATGAACTGACGACGGAACTCGTGCATTTCTGGACATTGCATGCAGACGATATTTACACCTTTGCCGGCCAGACTTGGCAGGGGCGTACGCTGCGCATGCATATTCGCGACGTAATACGCGAGCGCCTTTCGGGACCTAACGCCCCCTATAACCTTCCCTTTGTCACGAACGGAATCGCCTGCACGACAGCGAGCGTCATTGCCGCAGCCCTCGACATTGCCGACCTGGAAAGCATCGATGACGAGACGACAAAGCTGATCCAGAAAATTCACCTTCTGCTGGTGATGTACAACGCTTTTCAGCCGGGCGTATTCGCGCTTTCCGGATGGGATCTGGTCGGCGCTTTGCCATTAACGCCGGCTCAGGTGCAGCACCTGATGGCCGACGGCGACACCCGCTGGATCGAACGCGGCGCCTATGATCTGACGGGTCAGAACTCTGGCGAGGAGTTTTCCGCCGACGGCATGCCGCGTGCCCGCGCCCTATACGGCCCGATCAGCGAGCAGCTCGCGCAGCCGGACTCGTTTGCCTCGCAGCTCAAACGCCTGCTGGCCGTTCGGGAAGCTTATGGGATCGCGGCCAGTCGACAAGTCTCGATACCTGATACCACCGCCCCAGGTTTGCTCATCATGGTCCACGAACTTCCGGATCTACGAGGCACGCAGGTGACCGCCCTGAATTTCAGCTCCTCGGCGATCTCCGAAGTCGTGATCTTGCAGAACGTCAGGCCAGGACCTGTCGTCGACATGATTGCGGAGTCAATCGAAGGCGACCTTACAGAAGATGGCGCATTGACTATCAATCTGGAGCCCTACGAGGGTCTATCCCTCAGAGTTGTTGGAACGCTCCCGACGCTCTAAATGTCACGCGCATATCTCTGCAAATAGCCGCGTTTTTGCGTTCGCTAGTGGGTCTACAACCCGCTTGCGAACGTGATGCTTGACGGGATTTTGCACGGCTTGGCCGGCGGTGATCCAACGATACGGGATCTCTGACGCCTACACCTGCTGTCGAGTAACAACCAATCGCAGGACCACGCGGGCGACATTACGCTGCCTCCATGCATCACATCACATGGACGGCGCGAAAGCGCTCGGGATGCTGCTCCTGGCGGCATGGACCGGCACGTCGATGCGTTGTCCTGTGGTCCGGTCGTAGAGGTGCAGTGCCTCTGGCGGCAGGGTCAGCGCGACCGGCCTGCCTTCCAGTGGCTGGTCGCCCGGTGGCAGGGTCGCCGCGATCTCCCGGTCGCCAAGGGTGCAATAGGCGACGCGCGAGCCACCCAGTTCCTCGACAAAGTCGACCGTCGCCGGAAGGCCTGTCCCGGCAGTTTCACTCAGCAGGAGGTTTTCGGGCCTGACGCCGACGGTGACCGGAGTGCCTTCGGCAAGGCTTGTCCGGCCGATGCCGACCCCGCCAGTTGGCGCATCGATGACGAGAGCACCGCCTGCCCCGATGGCGGCCGGGAAAAGGTTCATGGCCGGCGCCCCCATGAACCCGGCGACGAAGACCGAGGCCGGCTTTCGGTAGACCTCGGCGGGCGATCCGATCTGCTCGACGCGACCGGCATTCATCACGATCAGCGTGTCGGCAAGCGTCATCGCTTCGACCTGATCATGCGTCACGAACACCGACGTCGCCTTGAGGCGCTTGTGCAGCTTCTTGATCTCGATGCGCATCTGGACGCGCAGCAGTGCATCGAGATTGGACAGCGGTTCGTCGAACAGGAAGACGTCGGGTTCGCGCACCATCGCGCGGCCCATGGCCACGCGTTGCCGCTGCCCGCCGGAGAGCTGCGCCGGGCGCCGGTCGAGATACTCCGTCAGGTTCAGGATCCTCGCCACAGCCTCGACCTTGCTGTCGCGCTCGGGCCGCGGCAGCTTGGCGATCCGAAGCGGATAGGCAATGTTCTGGCGCACGGTCATGTGCGGATAGAGCGCGTAGTTCTGGAACACCATGGCACAGCCACGATCGGCCGGCTCGATGTCGTTCATCACCATTTCACCGATGGAGATCGTGCCTGACGTCACCTCCTCCAGTCCCGCGATCATGCGCAGGAGGGTCGACTTGCCGCAGCCCGACGGACCGACGATGACGACGAAATGGCCATCGGGGATGGTGATATCGACGCCATGCAGGACCGGCTTGCCGTCATAGGATTTTTTCAGGTTTGAGAGTGTCAGATCAGCCATCAGATGTCTCCCGGACGACGGTTGTGCAGGTGTGCAATCGTGGACGTGTCGCGGCCGATGCCTGCGAGAATGGGTCTGCCGCGCATCAGCGGATACCGGATTTCATGAAGGACTGGACGACCTGGCGCTGCAGGACGACGTAAATGACGAGGACCGGGAGGCTTGCGAGCGTCGAGGCGGCCATCAGTGGTCCCCACTGGTTGCCCTCGGCCGTCATGAACATCTGGATGCCGATCTGGATGACGGAATTTTCGGCCGTGCGGCTGAGCAGCAGTGGCCAGAAGTACTCGTTCCAGGTCGAGATGAAGATGAGGATTGCAAGCGAGGCGATCGTGCCGCGCAGATTGGGCACCATCACCTCCCAGAGAATCCGCCAGTTGCGTGCGCCGTCCATACGCGCCGCCTCGATGACTTCCCGGGGGAAGCTGCGCATGGCCTGGGCAAGAAGCAGGATTGCAAGCGCCGAGACAAGGTTCGGCAGAATCAGCGCCACGATGCTATCGAGCAGACCCATCTGGGCAATCAGCAGATAATTCGGGATCATCACCACCTGAAAGGGTACCAGCCAGGTCAGCGCCACGGCGCTATACACCAGCTTGTCGAGCGCGAATGTCCAGCGGGCGAAGGCGAAGGCGGCAAGAAGCCCGGTCAGAAGCTGAAAGGCCGTGGACACGACGGAAAAGACCAGCGTGTTGACCAGCATGCGGCCGATCGGGATGGCCTCCAGAGCCTGCCGGTAATTGTCGAGCGACATGCTCGTCGGCCATAGGCTCGTCTCGAACATGGCATTGGCGGGACGCAGCGAACTGGCCAGCATCCAGTAGACCGGGAAAAGGCACAGGATCGACAGAAGGACCATGAGGACGTGCCCGGCCGCTGTGTCGAGGCCGTATTTGTCCGAGATGCGACGAAGCGGGCGCGCCATCGGGCGGGGCGCGTGCAGGACGTCAGTTGTCATGGAAAGTATACCTGTCGATCAGGCGGAAGAGCACAAAGGCCACTGCGCCGAAGCCGAGGAAAAGGATGACGGCCGCAGCCGAGCCCCAGCCCACCGACATGGTGGAGAAGCCGAAATCCCAAAGGAGATAGTAGATGTTGGAGGTGGAGCCGAGCGGGCCGCCGCCTGTCAGCACGTTGATATAGGTGAAACTCCACTGCGCGCCGAGCAGGATCGTCATGACGACCAGAAACAGGGCCGTGGAACTGAGCAGCGGCAGGCGGATGTCGCGGATGATCTCCCATTTGCTGGCGCCGTCCATGCGCGCGGCCTCCACCAGGGAGGGGTTGATGTTGGCATTGGCGGCAGACAGGATCAGCGTCGAAAACCCGATCAGCTTCCAGCCGGTGATCAGGATGACGGTCCAGATGGCGGTGTTGGGATCGGAGAGGAACTTCACGGGCTTGAAGCCGATGCCCTGGAGCATCTGGTTGACTAGGCCGTAGCCGGGATCGAGCAGCCAGCGCCAGACGGCGGCGGCCACCACCGGCGCGATGATCATCGGCACGAAGATGATGGCGCGGTAGATGTTGCGCGAGCGCTCGGGAAGGTCATGAGTATAGATGGCGATCGCCAGCGGGATCAGCACGGCCAGCGGCAAAAGACCGAAAATGTAGATCCCGGTATTGCGCAGCGACTGCCAGAATTTGGGCAGGGCAAAGATGCGCGTGTAGTTGTTCCAGCCGACATAGATCTGCGGCGAATTGGGCAGCATGTTCCACTGGTAGAAGCTCAGACGCAGCGCATCGACAAGCGGCCAGTAGATCCAAACCACAAGCAGGATGATGGCCGGGGACAGGTAGAGCCAGGGTGCCCAGCGCGACTGGGTCATCCGTCTGCGGCGGGTCGGTGCTTGTGTGGCCAAGGCCATTCTACGCTCCAGTGGGTTTGCAAGGCGTTGGCCTTTTCCGTCGGTCCGGTCGTGGCAAAAGCGCGCGACGGGTGTGTTACGCGCACAGACGGTCCGTCAGCGCGTCGATCTCTGCTGCGTTAAGACCGATACGTTCGAGATAGGCCGCGATCCCGCCATGCGCCGCATCGAGACAGGCGAGGAAGGCTTCCATCGTCACGGCATCGCTGGCGAGCATCCGCTCCACATGGTCGGCATCGATCCCTGCCGCAAGCGAACGGGCGCGAAGCTGCGCGATCAGGCCCTCAGCGGAGGCCGTGAGCGCATAGTCGGCCACGATGTCGGCATGCGAGACGCCGGCGGTGGCCAGAAGCATGGCAGCGACGACGCCGGTACGGTCCTTGCCGGCCGTGCAGTGGAACAGCACCATCCCCGGCCGGGCTTGCCCGATGGCGCGAAAGACCGTGGCGAACTGCGCGCCACAATGATCCAGCGCGCTGCAATAGCGCTCCGCCATGTCGAAGGGCTGCCGCACCATTGCGATCGGCGCCAGCGCGTCGAAGAGCACGATATTGCGGTAGGACACCGTCTCGTGGCCGATGAAGGGGTGGCTGGTGACCGCAGTCTCGTGCGGCCCGCGCAGGTCGATCACGAGCGAGAGATCATCGGCGACAAGCGTCGCCAGGCTGTCGCTCGTCAGCGGGTGCAGCGCTTCACCGCGCAGGATCCGGCGCCATTGCGTGGTGCCGCCGGCCTGCCGATTGTACCCGCCGAGATCGCGGATGTTGTGGGTGTCGGGCAGCGTCCAGTGACGCATGGCGGCCTCCTGCTGTGCTTCGGTCTGTTTGTCTTGGTACAATTTGGGGGCGCGCGTCGTCGCGGATGCAACGCCCCACTCGCGCGTGGTCAGGGCATCAGCGCCTGGGCATTGGCTTGCGCCTCGGTCAGGGTCTTCACCACGTCATTGGGACCGAGCACGGCCTCCGAGACGGCTTCCTTCATCATCGCTTCGGCCTGGCGATAGTTCGGGCCGGGGAAGGCGACATTGGGGGTTAGACGCGACAGCTGTTCGAGGTTCGGACGGATCAGCGGGTGCGTCGCTGTCCAGGGGCCGAGCAGCTTTGGATCGTCGACGATGTTGAGGCGAAGCGGCAGATAGCCGATCTTCGAGGTGATGATTGTGTAGCCGTAGTCGGAGGTGAGGAACTTCATCAACTCGTAGGCGGCGCGCTGCTTGACCGGATCCTGCGAGAAGGCATAGAGCGCCGAGCCCGAATTGGTGGGCGCGGTCGGCTTGGTCCCGAAGGCCGGCATGCCGGTCACGCGCAGTTCCCACTTGCCGTCGGCGGATTTGGACAGGGAGTTCTGCAGGGCGCTGGTGTAGAGATACATGCCCAGCCGGCCGGCGGCAAAAGCCTCCTGCGGATTGGCCGGGTCGAGGCGGGCATGGGCGCCGCTGTCGACCATGTCGCGCAGCATCTGAACCGCTTCAATGCCATTCTTGTCGGCGAAGGTCAGCGTGTTGCCATCGCGGACCTTGCCGCCATTCGACATCAGGATCGCCTGATAGACGAAGGTGCCGTCTGTCGGGCCATAGGCGCCGGGAAAGAAGCCGTCCACGCCGGTCTTGGCGACGATGGCTTCGGCTGCCGTCTTCACCTCGGCCCAGGTCTTGGGTGGCGTCTCGGGATCGAGGCCGGCTTTGCGGAAGAGATCAGCGTTGTAGTAGAGGATCGGCGTCGAGAACGTATAGGCAAGCCCATAGGTCTTGCCGTTGATCTTGCCGAGGTCGACGCCACGCGGGATCAGTCCGTCGGTAAGGGCAGCGTAGCCCTTGGCCCCGGCCATGTCCTCGAGCGGCTGTGCACCCAGATCGGAGGCAAGATAGATGAGGTCGCGAAACACCAGCTGGGCAACGTCGGGCTGCATGCCGGCGGCCATATCGGCCTGCAGGCGCGTGATGATGTCGTTGGAGGGAACTCCGACAGTCTTCACCTTGATCAGCGGGTTTTCCTGCTCGAACTTGGCGATCATCTCGCGGGTGGCGTCGGCACCGGCGCTCGCCGTGGCGAGGTTGTAGTTGTAGAAGGTGATGGTCACCGGCTTGGTAATCTCTACAGCCATTTCGGCATGCGCGGCGCCGGTTGTTCCGGCGGCACCGAGGACTGCGGCGACCGCAAGGCCGAGGAAGGTGCGTTTTCTCATCGCGGGAAGCTCCTGTTGGGAGAAATTGGTCATTCGGTGGCGCCCGCCATGGCCGCATCCTGTTTGTGGCGCAGCAGGGACAGGTCGTAGCGGTTGAGTTCGTTGCGGGTCTGCGGCAGGGGAACGAGCGCCATGGTCAGGCCCGAGGTACGAATGGTGCCGATCCCGAAGGAGGCGCCTTCGACCATGCGCAGTATGTCTGTCGTCAGAATATCGGTTGCTGCATGCTGGCCCATGCCGACGATGACGGGGATGCCATGCCATGAGGAGAACCGGTCGTGATGGATATGACCGGAGAGGATCCCGAGGATGTTGCGGCCCTTGAGCACGCCGGCCAGCTGCTGGCTTTGGCTGAACTCGATCGTGCGCCAGTGGTCCCATGGAACAGCGTCGCCCAGCACCGGGGCATGGTGGGCAACGATCAGCTTGGGCAGATCGCCGTGCCGGTCGAGCGCCTGAGCGAGCCAGGCGAATTGCGCCGGCGTCAGGCTGCCGCCGATCTCGCCGGGGGTCGTGGTGTCGAGCGTGACGATATGGATGCCGCCGATCACCTGGTCGTGGTCATAGGGAGCATCGAGATCGTTGGTTCGGTCAAGCATCGCTTCGTAGAAGCCGGCGCGCGTGTCATGATTGCCGATCGCGTAGACGACCGGCACGTCGGTGGCCGCCATCAGCGACCGCAGCTGGCGGTAGCTCTCGACATCGCCGCGATTGGTGAGATCGCCGCTGGCGATAATGAACTGCGGCTTCTGATCCATCGACCCGATCAGCGCGAGCACGCGCGAAAGCGTGGCCGAGGTGTCGCTGAACAGATGGCTATCGGCGACGGAAGGATTGCCGACATGTAGATCGGTGATGTGGATGAACGTCGTTTCGACCATGGGGAGCTCCTGCGTTGGAGCCTGTCTAGGCGCTTCCCGTCTCAGCGGGATGACGGCTTTGAAACGCTGTTTGAAATCGGCGTGGTAAACATCGGCTCCGTTGCTGCAACAACGAGGGCAATGATGCTGCTGGCATTGCCAAGATCGAGCTGGTGGTCCGTCAGTTCGTCGGTGCGGCCGCGGCTTCTCGTCATCTGCGTGCGCACCCCGAGAAGGCACGAGATGCGGAATCCGACATCGACCTCGCTCAGCCATGGCGCGATTTTTCTGAAGTGCGGGACGAACTGGCGATGATGCTCGATATCCTCGACCATCGGCCGGAATATTTCCGGGTCGTCGCTGGATTGTGCAAGCGTCGTCAGATGACGCAGCACCCCGTAACTGGAATGGGGATCGAGGCTCCAGCGGATGGATGGCCCGACAAGCGCTGCGATAAGATCGCCGGCGCAGGCAGGTGCCGGATCGGCCCGTTGAACCGCCGCCTGAAGCAATGCCAGGCGCTCCGCATTGAGGCGGAGATAGACGCGCTCGGCAGCCGAAAAAATCAGATGCTGAAGGGTTCCAAAATGATAGTTGACCGCCGCCACATTGGTGCCCGCAAGACAGGTGATCGTCCGCACCGTCACGGCATCGGGGTGCCGAGCCGCCGACAGCAGTTGCTCGCACGCAGTGCGCAATTTCTCTCGCGTATGGCTTGCTATCATACGGTTGCGTAGCGCAATTCCTGTGACATCCGAGTGAAGGTCCACGGTGAAGGCTGGCGCGGAGCGCCGTTGCCCGATGCATCACTTCCAGCGCCCCCTACTGGTCGCGATGGATGAGGGACAGCGCGCGCGCTAGCAGTCCCGACACCTGTTGATATTGCGACCCGACCGGTGCTGGCCAAAGGTGAGGTACGGCGTGTTCTGGAAGCCGTCCAAACCCTCCGGATGCACTATCAGCAGCCGATCAAAGTGGAAGAGCTTGCCGCTGCAGCCGCTATGAGCCCGCCGTCGTTCTACCAGCATTTCAACGCGATGACGTCAATGACGCCGCTGCAATACCAGAAGCAGATGCGCTCCTGCATGCGCGTTCCTTTGTCACCGCGGTGACTGATAATATTGCACAATTCGCTTACACCGTCGGTTACGGGAGCGTGTCACAATTCCATCGCGAGTACAAACGTGCGTTGGGAATTACTCCGAGACATGACGTCATTCTGCCGATCGCCCCGGATATGGGCTCATGAGGCCGCCAAAATCCTCGAGATCGGAGAGACGGGATCACGTCCGAGTTTTGCCGCCGTCTCCACAGCCACACGTGCCAGCTTCGGCAGGTCGACACCGGTCTTGATGCCCATGCCGTCCAGCATGAACACCAGCTCCTCGGTGGCTACATTTCCCGTTGCTCCTTTTGCATAAGGGCATCCGCCGAGCCCGCCCACAGAGCTGTCGAACACGCTCACGCCCTCTTCAAGGCAGGCCAGGATATTGGCGAGCGCTTGACCATAGGTGTTGTGCTCGTGCAGCGCGATCGATGAAACCGGGATTTCGGCTGCAACCGCTCTGACCATCGTGGCTGCAGCCCTCGGGGTGCCAATACCGATTGTGTCCCCAAGCGAGACTTCGTAACAGCCGAACGCGTGGAGACGGCTTGCGACAGCGACGACGGAACTCAGTGCGACTGGGCCTTCATAGGGGCAACCCAGGACGCATGACACGTAGCCGCGCACGCGCATCCCAGCGTTGCGCGCTCCCTCCATGACCGGCAGGAATCGGTCGAAGCTTTCGGCGATCGAGCAGTTGATGTTCTTTTGTGAAAAGCTCTCGGATGCCGATGCAAAGATTGCGATTTCTTCGGCGCCGGCATCGCGAGCGGCTTCAAAACCTCTGAAGTTCGGGACGAGCATCTGCAGGGTGATCCCCTTGCGATGCCCGACTGAGGACAGAACCTCGGTCGATCCTTCCATCTGCGGCACCCACTTCGGCGAAACGACGCTGCCTGCTTCGATCGTTGTCAGGCCGGCCTCGATGAGACCTTCGATCATCTGCACGCGATCAGCGACGCTGAGTGGACGCTTCTCGTTCTGAAGTCCGTCGCGAGGCCCCACTTCGACCAGCCGAACGTTATCCATCGTGTCCTCCAATGACCGTCAATATTTTAATCTCGTCTTTCAGAAAGGCGCAGAAGCGTGGATCTGCGCCATACGCAACATTCACCCGCATCGCCGCCGGCATGGCTTTCTCGCGATCCGCGTAGAAGACACTTGCCGGCGCGATGAAAATATTGGCTTTCGCAGCCCGGATACAGAAGGCGCTTTCGTCCAGAGCCGCTGGAAGCGGTACCCAGATGTAGAAGCCCTGCACTTTGGGGAGCGAAACTTCCAAACCGACGGCTGTCAGAGCTTGGGCGGTCGCCTTTGCCCCATGCTCGATCCACCCGCGCAAGCGCCTAAGGTTCTTCAGATACTGACCGCTCTCGATCATCTCCAGCACCACCCGCTCGACATGCAGGGACGTGGCAACCATCGTAATCATCTTCAGGTCGACAAGACTACGGATCGTCTCGGGCGCGCCTGCGATGTATCCGCATCGCAGACTTGCCGACAGGGTCTTCGAGAATGATCCGACGTAGAGGACCCGCTGTTGCTGGCCAAATGCCGCGAGCCGCGGCAGTGTCGCGGCGATCAGGTCAGCGAAAATATCGTCCTCAACCAATCGAAAATCGTGAACCTCTGCCATCTGCAGGAGGGCGAAGGCATGCGCGGGCGTGAGCGTGCCGCCGGTGGGGTTATGGGCCTGGCTCTGGGTAAAGAACAGCTTCGGCCGATAGCGCGCGAGCTTCTGGCGCACTTCGTCGAGATCGGGACCGTCATGGAGCCGGCTTATCGAGATGACGTTTGCTTTGGCCAACCGAAGCTTCGCATAGAGGGGATAATAGCCTGGACTGTCGACGAACACCGTGTCGCCAGGCTCGAGGAAATGGCGGATAATCAGGTCGAGTCCGTTATTGACCCCGCTCGTCAGCATGACGCCGTCGGGCTCGGTCGCGATCGACCGTTCTGCGAGCGAAACCCGAAGCCATTCCCTTAGCGGGCCAAGCCCCCAGGAACTGCCGTAGCCGAAATCCACCTCCGCGGTGGCGTTGCGGCTCGTGCGCAGGATACGGCGCATGTCGGAATCTTCCGTCCAGCTGACCGGCGGGCGGCCATCGCCAGGACGCGTTTGATAATTCTGGTCCAGCTGTTCCCGCAACAGCGACATGATGCTGGTCGCCTCGGAGACGTCGGGCTTTATCCTCGGCACCGGCGCTGGGCGGTTCTCCGCCACGTAATAACCGGAGCCCTGCCGCGCAGTGGCCAGCCCTCGGGCAACAAGCCTGTCATAGGCTTCCGCCATCGTGTTCTTGGAAACACCGAATTGCTCGGCCCCACCCCGGACAGACGGCAGTTTCTGCCCGGGCTTGTACAGACCGCTGGCGATCTGCTCGCTGACAACGCCAAGGATCCTATCAACCACCTTCACCGATCGTCCCACCCTTCGGCTGGGACAGTACAGGTAATAATTCTGCCAACTGTCCCTTGCTCATCGCCGACATTCTAGGACAGTTTGCCATCCACGCAAGGGTATGCGTTGATTTGGGAGTGAGCCGTTGAAGAAAATGACCGTGACATCGCGCATTGAGAACATGCGCAATCTGTCTCCAGCCGAGAGGCTGGTACAGGTTGCGGCAGCAACGCAGATGGATGACAGCGCACGCGCCGTCTTGTCGGCACCGGACGCTCTGTCCGTCGAGCGCGCGAACGGAATGATTGAAAACGTCATCGGAACCTTCCAGCTGCCGCTCGGCGTGGCGACGAACTTTCTAGTCAACGGTCAGGAATATCTGGTGCCGATGGCTGTCGAGGAGCCCTCGGTTGTTGCTGCCGCCTCTTATATGGCGCGGATCGTGCGCGGCTGCGGCGGTTTCCAGACGTCATCGACGGCGCCCATCATGCGCGCCCAGGTCCAGATCATCGGCCTGTCGGATCCCAATGGTGCCCGGTTGGCCATTCTGGCCGCGCGCGACGAAATCATCACCCTCGCCAATTCCAAGGATCCGGTATTGGTGAAATTCGGCGGTGGCTGCCGCGACATTGAGGTGCATGTCTTCCCATCGACCTCCCGCGGTCCGATGGTCGTCCTGCATCTGCTGGTCGATGTCCGCGATGCCATGGGGGCAAACACCGTCAACACCATGGCCGAAGCCATCGCACCGATTGTCGAGCGGATCACCGGAGGTGAAGTCCGTCTGCGCATCCTGTCGAACCTCGCCGACCTGAGGCTTGCGAGAGCCCGTATCGAGCTCACGGAAGAAGCCCTTGTGACCAAGGATTTTTCCGGCCGCCGGATGATGGAGGGCATCGTCGACGCCTACGAATTCGCAGCCGTCGATCCCTACCGGGCCGCGACCCACAACAAGGGGATCATGAATGGCGTCGATCCTGTCGTCGTCGCAACGGGCAACGACTGGCGCGCAATCGAAGCCGGCGCCCACGCTTATGCCGCGCGCTCCGGCCGTTATACCTCGCTGACGACATGGGAGATCAGCGCCAAGGGGACACTTGTCGGCACGATCGAGATGCCGATGGCACTCGGCCTGGTTGGCGGCGCGACGAAGACCCATCCGGCGGCGCAGGCAGCCCTGCAGATCCTCAACGTTGCCTCAGCCGTGGAGCTGGCCGAAGTGACGGTCGCGGTGGGCCTCGCACAGAACATGGCAGCGCTTCGGGCGCTTGCGACGGAGGGTATCCAGCGCGGCCATATGGCGCTGCATGCACGTAACATCGCGATCGGCGCCGGGGCTTCCGGTGATGAAATCGATGCCGTTGCGCGCCGGCTTGCAGCCGATCACGACGTTCGCGCTGCGCGGGCCGAGGAAATTCTCGCTGAATTGCGAAAGTAGGACTGACACCGCAAGCCGGGCAAAGGGGGAGCTTTGCCGGCTGCCGGGCACTGATGGGAATTTTTTTCGGCCGACAGGCCGACACCTGGGGAGGTTATCTGATGACAGAACAGAATGGTGCGCGCGCCGCCGGCCCGCACGGTCAACTTGCCGAGATCTGGGGAGACGTCGTATCTCGACCCCAACTCGGAAAGGCCATGATCATCGGCGCGATCTTGAGCGTTGCGATCTACTACGTCACGCTCGCAACGATCGCGCCCATGGCTGCCACTCCGGCCATCGGAAAGGCGCTGGCGATGCTGACCGGCATCGTCGGCTCGGTTGTCAGCGGCGCCATTTGCTCGCGGCTGTTCTTGCCCAAACGCATTGTGGTGGAACAGGCACAGACCGGCACCGAATGGCAGACCGACATCCTCCAACAGCTAGAACAGGAGGGAGGCCCGATCGGCCGGGTTGAGGATCTTCCGCCCGAAGTCGCTCAGGAAATGCGCGAGGTCGGTCTCTACGACCTGTTCAAGACGTACCAGGACCGGCCCGGCGCCGGCCGGCAGGGAGAGTGACATGGACGGCATGCTGTATGAAATCATCGTGGCCATCTCGCTCGGCCTTCTCGGAGCGATCCTGTTTTCAGCCATCGGCCTGATCTCGGGAACGGATGAAACGACCACGATCGCCCCGGTCACGCTCCTCGTCGTTCTTCTGGGTGCGCCGCCTGTTGCCGTCTTCACCTTCTGGATGTGTGCGGCCGTCTCCAAGCACATGACACATGCGGTACCGACCGCCCTCCTTGGAATTCCCGGCGATACCATGGCATTGCCGCTTCTCCAGCAGGCAACGGCGCTTCGCAATCTCGGGGCACCCCATGTCGCTCTGCGAAAGATGCTGGCGGGCTCCGTCATCTCCGCATTCATCGCCGTTCCGCTGGCAGTCCTGTTTGCGGTCATTCTTTCCCCGTTCGGAACCTACATCACGGCCTCGGCGCCGTGGCTATTCATCGGAGCGGCACTCATCATCGCCTATTTCTCGGCCGGTCGCTGGGCGTCCATCCTGGCGCTGATACCGTTCACGCTGCTGATCGTAGCCTTGCAGGGCTACACCGCCACGCACAACGTTAAGCTCGGCGTGAGCTACTTCCTCGGCATCGCGGTGGGGCCTCTGGTTGCGGAGCTCTTCTCGTCCGTGTCGCCGCTCGAGCGCAAACGCATGGACCGCAGCGAGCCTCGGCAGACTACGCTTGCACCCGACGTGAAAGGCTGGGGTGGTTACTTCCCCAATCCGTTCCGCGTGCTTGACCGGAGCCAAGTGGTGACGACCGCGACAGCGGCTGCCGTGACCAGTGCAACCTTCGTGTTCAGCCCTGTCGCCGTCACCGTCATTGCCGGCGAGATCGTCGGCGCGCGCATCAAGCACGCGTATCACCGGCTGACCTCCGTGCTGGCTGTCCGAAACGGCGTGACAGAGTCGACCTATATTGCCGAAGCGCTGATCCCGCTCATTGCCTTTGGTCTGCCGCTCAGCCCAGTCGCTGCCGGCCCGGCAGCGCCGCTGTTCAACGCGCCGCCACGCTTCACGGTCGATGCCGGGACCGGCGTCGTCAACAACCTTCACACGATGATGTCAGTGTCGGAGTTTCTGATCTGGGGGCTGGTGTCGGTCGTCATCGCGGCGGCGATCGCCTATCCCTTCGCTATGAACCATGCACGAAGTGCTGCAGCTTTCGTCGCCAAGTACATCAGCCATGAAGCCATTATCGCGACATTCGTCGGTCTGATCTTGGTGATCGGTCTTTGGGAAGGGGGACTGCTCGCTCTGCTGGTCATCGTGACGGTCGGTCTCGTCGGCGGCCTGCTTTACCGCGTACTCGGCATGAACACCGGCGTCCAGTTCATGGGCTACTATGCCGCGATTCTTAGCGTTCCGGCCATCATGAAGCTGATCGGCTGAACAGCCGGTCAGCATACCGAACGATAAGAGGAGAAAACAATGCCCCTGGATCTACGCACGTCAGCTCTCTGTGTGGCCCTGATCCTGATCGGTGCCGCCGCCCAAGCTGCCGATGACAAGCCGATACTGCCCGCACTCGACATTCCCCAGTCCCTGCAAGGGGTCGTACCCTTGCCGATGGCGGAATCGCAACTGCCTTCGGTGGAGGCACGGGAGTACTTCAAGGTGTCCGACAAAGGCGTTCAGCTTGAATGCCCAACCTTCGATGCGAAAGGCGATCTGCTGTTTTGCGAGGTCTTCGGCGGAACGGTATTCCGTCTCACGCCAGACAAGCAACTGTCGAGCGTCGTGCCCGACCGGGAGCTTCGTCCTGCAGGCTTGGCAGTCCACAGCGATGGCCGTGTCTACATGGCTGAACTTGGGGACTTCAAATCGCGAGGTTCGGTCGTCTCGATGGCGGCCGACGGAATTGACGTGCGCACCATTGTCTCCAGAGATGACGGCTTTCTACCCGACGACCTCGTCTTCGATAAGGAGGGCGGCTTCTACTTCACCGATTTCAAAGGCGGCTCCAGCCTGCCATCCGGAGGCGTCTACTATATCGCACCCGGCGGCGGTAAGCCGGTGATGGTCGTGCCGAACCTGCGGATCGCGAACGGCATCGGCCTGAGCCCGGATGGCAAGACGCTCTGGGTCACGGAATTGGCAGGTGGCCAGCTGCATCGCATCTCCCTTGCCGACGCCACCACCATCGCGCCGTTCGGATCATCTGTCGTCTACAACTTCGTCGGCGGAGGACCCGATTCCGTGCGCGTCGACGCCGACGGGAACGTCTACGTGGCGATGTACGGTCAGGGGCGGATCATGGTTTTCAATCCGCTGGGGCTGCCGATCGCCCAGTACCTGCTGCCCGGTCGCGATGACGGGCACAATCTCCGTTCAACCTCCATGGTTATCCGCCCTGGCACGGACGAGCTGCTGATTTTGACGAATGACTGGGACAAGGGCCGAGGTTCAACCATCTTTGTGGCAAAAGCAGTCGGCAAAGCAGCACCATCATTCCTGCCTTAAAGCTGGCAGCTGTTGTGCGTTACCAGTTGCACTCTCGGCATTCCAGATCGACGCCGCTCGGAGCCTGCTAAGGCTCTCAAGCTTCTGAACGAATACGAACCGACGACCCTGTGATTGCGACAGCTATCTGTTTGAGATCACTCAGAATCGAATGTCAGCCTTACTGGTATGGGAGGCCATTTGAGCTCCCAGAGCGGCGGGAATGCTGCCGTCTGGTCATAATCCGGCGCGGACATGGCAGGCAGCCTCCCTGCCCGGCCCGGTCGAGACCAGCGGCGGGTGCGTGACGTGGCAGATATCGACAGCCAGAGGACAGCGGGTCACGAACTTGCAACCCTTGGGCGGATTGGCGGGGCTGGGCAAATCGCCCTTCAGCACGATCCTCTGGCGCTTTCGCTGCGCCACCGGATCTGGAAGCGGCACTGCCGACAAAAGGGCTTCCGTATAGGGATGCACCGGGCGCGCAAACACATCGTCCGTCCGGCCCGTTTCGATCAGATGCCCGAGATACATGACCGCAACCCTGTCGGCAAAATGCCGGACGACGGAGAGGTCGTGGCTGATGAACAGGTAGGACAGACCGAACCGCCTCTGCAGATCGAGAAGCAGGTTGAGGATCTGCGAGCGGATCGACACATCGAGGGCGGAGACAGGCTCGTCGAGGATCAGCAGTTTGGGGTTGAGCGCCAAGGCCCTCGCGATCACGATCCGCTGTCGCTGCCCGCCCGAAAACGCGTTCGGCTTGCGCTCCGCATGCTGTGGATGCAGTCCAACGAGGGCCAGAAGCTCGGCAACGCGCTCGGCCCTCTCTGCAGCATTGCCGACACCGTGGATCGCCAGCGGCTCGCCGATGCTCTCGCCGATCGACATTTTCGGATTGAGGGCCGAAACCGGATCCTGGAAAACGATCTGTACCTCGCGGGACAGGGCGCGCCGAGACGCGGTCTCGCCATGAACGATTGGCTT
This sequence comes from Neorhizobium sp. DAR64872/K0K18, assembly GCF_050500175.1. Classification (NCBI taxonomy): domain Bacteria; kingdom Pseudomonadati; phylum Pseudomonadota; class Alphaproteobacteria; order Hyphomicrobiales; family Rhizobiaceae; genus Neorhizobium; species Neorhizobium sp. DAR64872/K0K18. Next base: position 106,019 of record NZ_CP191445.1, on the reverse strand, counting down.
GCCCTCGAACAGGATGCTGCCTGCCGACGGTTTGGTCATGCCCAGAATGGCCGCGCCGAGCGTGGATTTCCCGCAGCCGGACTCGCCCACCAGAGCAACGCTTTCGCCGTGGGCGATGTCGAGATCGATGCCGTCGACCGCCTTGACGAACCCGGTCGGACGTCCGAGCAGGCCGCCGCGGATGGGAAAATGCACCTTGAGGCCGGACAGCGACAGAAGCGGTTCAGTCATAGCATTTCTCCCACCCGTTCCGAATGCCAGCAGGCGGCACTGCCCTCGTCACGGCGAGGCGCAAGCGGCGGGATTTCGTCGAGACAGTGCTGGTCGGCCAGCGGACAGCGCGGGCTGAAGCGGCAGCCGACCGGCCACTGGCCGATGTCGGGCACAAGCCCCTCGATCGTCGGCAAAAGCGCCTTCGGCTTCCCGTCGAGCCGCGGGATGGTCGATAGCAGCAGCCGCGTATAGGGATGTTCCTGCCGTGCGAAAATCGTATCGACCGGCGCCTCCTCGATGACCCGCCCGGCATACATGACAGCGACCCGGTCGGCCATATCGGCAACCACACCCATATCGTGGGTGATCAAAAGGATGGCGGTTCCGGTCTCGTCGCGCAGCCGTTTCATCAGGTCGAGAATCTGCGCCTGGATGGTGACATCAAGCGCCGTGGTCGGTTCGTCGGCGATCAGCAGTTTCGGTTTGCAGATCAGCGCCATGGCGATCATCGCTCGCTGGCACATCCCGCCCGAAAGCTCGAACGGGTATTGGCCGGAGCGGATTTCAGGCTCTGGAATACCCACCTCTTCAAGCATGGCGATCGCCGCACGATGGGCCGCCTTGCCGTCGAGCCCGCGATGCGCGACGAGGCTTTCCTCGATCTGCCGGCCGATCTTCATCAGCGGGTTGAGCGAGGCGACCGGCTCCTGGAAGATCATCGCAAGATCATTGCCGCGCAACTGCCGGCGTTTGGCTTCCGGCACCGTCAGCAGGTTTTCTCCACCGAACAGGACGCGGCCGCCATCGACCCGGGCGACCTTTGGCAGCAGGCCCATCACGGAAAACGCCGTCATCGACTTTCCGCAACCGGACTCGCCGACGACGGACAGGATCTCGCCCTGGTCGACGTGGAAACTGACGCCATCGACCACCGGCTGCGCGCCGATCGAAACCCGGAGGTCGTCAACCACAAGCACGGGTCCGGTCATGTGCGCTCCGCCCCGACGGCCGCAAGCGGATGGTTCGGATGTGCCATCCCGATATTCTCTGCGCCGTCGCGAAGAACCGCTGACGGAATGGAGAAATTCACCGGATAGAGCGTATCGGCGATAATCTCGACCGGAAACTCCTCGCCGAGCCGTGATGCGACATCGGGTTTTGCCTTGTCGTTGACCCGCAGCGTGACGCCGCTCGCATCGATCCGCGGCGCATGCATCGCCTCTTCCAGCGACATGCCGAAGGCCGCGACATAGGAAAGGATCTGCGCTACCGCCGGCATGATCTGACGTCCGCCGGCAGCCCCGAGAGCAAGCTTCGGCCGCCCGCCCTGCGTGGCGATAATCGGGCACATGTTGGCCAGCGGCCGAGCGTTGGCCGCGATCGAATTGGGCTGGCCCGGGCGTGGATCGAACCACATCATACCGTTGTTCATCAGGAGGTCGCTCGACGGCAGAACCACTTTCGAGCCGAAGCGTGACAGAAGCGTATTAGTCAGCGACACCATCGTGCCGTCGCGGTCGACAATGCTGATATGCGTGGTGCAGCTTTCTCCGCTGCTGCCGTGGCCGAGCGTGCGCAAGCGATGTTCCGAGGCGCGACGAATGGCGCGACCAAACGCAAGCGCCGTCCCGCCGGACAACGGGCCATCCTGCGGCAGCGTCCCTTCAAGCTCGGAGAGTGCCTCGACGAGCGTTGGACCGCCGGAAAGACCTGGCATCGCATTGATCGTCATGCCGCGGTAATCGATCTGGAGCGGGTCGGACCAACGCGGCTGGTAGTCACGCATTTCGGCAAGGTCGATTGGCGATCCGCCGGCGTTGAGATCGCTGACGATCGATGCTGCGGTTTCGCCCTCGTAAAAATCGCGGGCACCGGCCTTCGCCAGTCGTTCCAGCATGGCGGCCTTGCGCGGCATCGGGATCGTGCTGCCCGGTCCGATTTCCTGCACGCGCGGTGCACGGCCATCCTTCAAGAAAAGCTGCGACGATGCCGGGAAGCGTGCGAGGCCTTCCGTATCGATGGCGAGACAGAGCACCGTGAACCAGTCGAGCGCGAGGCCCCGACGGGCATGTTCGATCGCCGGCTGCAGCGCCTCGGCAAAGCTGATCGTGCCGAACCGTTCCAGTGCCGCCGAAAGGCCGGCAATGGCGCCGGGAAGGCAGATGGAGCTGTAGCCGATCAGGTTGCGATCATCGCGCACCTGCGGCCAGTCGAACCAGTCTCCGTCACGGCCTGCCACGACAGGATAATCGGCTGGATCGATGTTGCGCGACGAGCGGACGTTGAAATCGAGCGTATCGACCAGGCCATCCTGCCCGTCGGCCCGCAGCAAAAACCCGCCACCGCCGACACCCGAAAGCCACGGCTCGACGACGCTGAGTGTCAGTGCAGTCGTGACGGCCGCATCCATGGCATTGCCGCCGCGCGACAGCACATCGGCGCCGCTTTCCGCTGCCATCCAGTTCTGGCAGGCGACGAGCCCGCCGGCACTGCGCCGCTCGCCCTTGTGGACGTTCCAGTGTTCACCCATGGCTGTGTCCAATATCCTGTCCGAACCTGCGGGTTCCGATCGCCTCGGGAGCCTTGCCATCAACGGCAAAGCGGCCGGCATTGCCGGATGTGGCGTGGTGGTGGGCAATCTCGGCGGCCGTCCCGATCCAGCTGGCCTTTTCGGCAGTGATCGTATCCAGCAGCTCTTCGAGAAGCGCGATGCGCTGGGCACGGCCGGAAATCCAGTCATGCACCGTCAGCGTGAACAACCCGCCGAAGCGGTGAAGCGCCTGCCATTCCGCGATCCAGTCCTGCAGCACCGCACGGCCGGACTGATAGGGCCACTTGTCGCGGCCTCCCCCTTCGAACTTGAAGAAGATCGCATCGTCGAGCGCCCATTGCACCGGGATCTCGACCACACCGTCGATCTCGTAGGGATGATCGAAGCCCGAGAGCGATGAATCGTAGGCGAGGCCCACACGACGCAACTCGGTCAGCATATGCGGCGTCATTTCCCAGGCCGGGGAGCGGAAGCCGACGGGCTTTACCCCGGTTTCCCGGGTCAGCAGTTCCATGCTGGCCTCGAGCGCACCGGTAAATTCGTCGTTAGAGACTTCCGAGACGATCTCGTGGAAATAGCCGTGCAGGCCGATCTCGTGGCCGCCTTCGAGGATGGCGGCAAGCATCTCGGGATTGGTCTCGGCCGTCAGCGCCGGCACGTAGAAACTGGCCTTTGCCTCATAGCGGGCGAACAGGTCGAGCAACCGGTAGATCCCCGTGCGCGGACCGAAACGGCGGATTTCAAGCGTGCCCATCCGGTCCGGCACATGGTCCTTGTTCGCCCACATGAACGGCACATGCGCATCCACGTCGACCGACAGCAGCACTGCCGACTGCTTGTCTTGCGGCCACTCATAGGCCGGCCAGGGGGACTTTATCTGCAGGGGTTTTGACATCCGACCTCGCTTGAAGCGCTTGTTACAGCGCCTTTTTCTTTGCCTGGAAGACGACCTGGGAGCCGATCGAATTGCCGCCGTCGACGGTCAAGGTCGCGCCGGTCATGTAGGCGCCGCCGGCTGACGTGACGTAGAGAACCGCTGAAGCGACATCCTGCGCCGACGACGTTCTGCCAAGCGGTATGGAGGCCGTCACCGTGTCGATATGATCCTGCGCCAGCGCGCTGACATCGCTGCCGGAAATGAACCCCGGCTCGACCGCATTGACGCGGATCCCGTATTCGGCGAGTTCCAGCGCAAAACCTTTGGTCAGGCGGTCGAGCGCTGTCTTGGATGTGCAATAGGGAACCACTGTCGTGCGCATTTTCCGCGCGGCACCGGACGAGATGTTGACGATCGAGCCCGGCTTGCCGGCGCTGATCATCTGCTTGGCAAACAGCTGCGACAGCAGGAACGGTGCGCGCAGATTGACGCCCATGATGTCGTCCCAGTCATCGATCGAGATGTCGAGCAGAAACCCCGACGGATAGATGCCGGCATTGTTGACGAGGATATCCGGCGCGCCCCAGCGTCCCGAAACTTCTTCCGCAAATGCGGTCATCGAGCCGGTATCGGTGAGGTCGGCGGCGATCGCCACATGGCCGGTGCCGGGCAGCGTCGCCATTTTCGCCTCAAGCTTTTCGGTATCGCGGTCGGTCAGGCAAACCTCTGCGCCCTCGCGCGCAAACGCATCGACGATCCATCCGCCGATAATGCCGCAGGCACCTGTGACGATGACTTTCTTGGCCTTGAACTCATTTTCGAAATTCATGAAAACTCCTATCGCCCACGCGGATCGAGGCGGTCGCGGGCATGATCGCCAATCAGGTTGATCGAGAGAACCAGCAGAAACAGCGCCAGTCCCGGAAATGTTGCGATCCACCAGGCGGACCCGACATAGTTGCGGCCGGTGGAAAGCATTGCGCCCCAGCTCGCCGTTGGCGGCTGCACACCGAGGCCGAGGAACGAAAGTCCGGCCTCGAACAGCACCATCAGGCCGAACTCGAGCGTCGCGACGACGATCAGGCCGCCGGCGATATTGGGAAGGATGTGGCGCCACAGCAGCCGGAACCACCCGGCGCCCATGAACCGCGAGAGCCTGACATAGGGCATGTTCGCGACCGACAGCGTCTGGCCGTAGGCAACGCGCGCGTAACGGGGCCACCGCGTCAGAGCCAGCACGATGACCACGTTGGAAAGGCTCGGGCCGAGTACCGCAACCGTGATGATCGCGAGAAGAATGGCGGGCACCGACAAGACGATATCGACCAGCCGCATGATGATGGTTTCGACCCAGCCGCGATAGAAGGCAGCGATCATGCCGAGCGCGCTTCCGAAAATGCCCGACAGGATGACCGAGGCGAAGGCAACCAGCAGCGACACCCGTGCGCCATAGATCGTCCGGCTGAGAACATCACGGCCGAGTTCGTCCGAGCCGAGATAATAGACAAGGCCGCGGCTTTGAAACCCCGGTGCCTTCAAGCGCGCCAGAAGGTTCTGGGCATTGGGATCGAGCGGCGCCACGAGAGGCGCAAAGATCGCCATCAGCACCAGAGCGACCAGAATGGCGGCAAAGGGCACCACAGTCCACGGCATGCGTCGTGAACGCGACGCCGTCCGCGGTGCGGGAGTGGTCACTGCCATCAGGCGCTCCCTTCGATGCGGATGCGCGGATCGATGATGCTGTAGAGCAGATCGGCGACGAGGTTGAGAACGATGGCCGTGATGGCGCCGAGCAGAACGACGCCCTGAACCAGCATGAAATCACGCGCGTTGATGGCCTGCACGGTCAACTGGCCGAGCCCCGGCCACGCAAACACCGTCTCGACGATCACGGCACCCGCCAGAAGATTGGCGATTTCGAGAGCTGCAACGGTTACCACCGGAATCGCGGCGTTTCGCAGCAGATGGCGCATGACGATGCGGATCATCGGCAGCCCCTTGGCGTGGCCGGTGCGGACATAATCCTTTTCGAGTTCATCCAGCACCGCGGTGCGCGCCACACGGGCGAAGGTCGCCATGGAGAGAAGACCGAGCGAGATCGACGGCATGATGATGCTTGGCCAGTCGCGCGCGCCGGATGGCGGCAACCAGCCGAGCCACACCGCAAACACCATGATCATCAGGATCGCGCTCCAGAATGTCGGCATCGACTGCCCCGCCAGAACCACGCCCATCATCGCCTTGGCATCCGCCGAGCCGCGGCGCACGGCCATTGCCACACCCAGTGGAATGCCGACACCGAAGGCGACGACGAGAGCGCCGCCGGCCAGCATCAGCGTATAGGGAAGACGGCTGGCGATCAGCGTCCAGACCGGCACGTTCTGAACATAGGAACGGCCGAAATCGAAGGTCAGAAGTGCGCCCATATATTCGAGATACTGGACCGAAAGAGGCCGATCGAAGCCGAGCGACGCCCTCAGCGCCTCGATATCCGCCTTGGTCGCATTTTCAGGCACGAGCAGCAGAACGGGATCCCCCGCAAGCCGCTGCAGAAAGAAGATCAGCGTCATCACGCCGATAATGGCGATAACGGCCTGGAACGCGCGCTTGAGGAAGAATGCCGGCAATATTGCAGTCCACTTCGTGACTTGCGGGCAAAACGGCCCCGCAACCGGGGCCGGCCCTGAACCGAAATCAATCGGTCCACTTCATCCGGTTGAGAAACAGGCTTTCGTTCGCCGTCGGCTGCCACTCAAGGTTTTTGGCTGCTCCGTAGATGATCGCCGCCTGATAGATCGGCACCATAGGCACCTCCTCAACGACGTAGGTGCTCACCGTCTTGTAGGCTTCGAGGCGTTTCTTCTCATCCAGCGTGTTGCGGGCGTCTTCCAAGAGCTTGTCGATCTTCGGGTCGGCGATCGAAGCCCACGCGCTGGACGAATGCAGCAGCGAGAACAGCACGCCATCGACATCCTGGCAGGCGCAGGACCAGCGCCCGAAGGAAATTGGCGGCTGGCTGGCCGGCGCACTCTGGGCCTTTTTTAGATAGGTCGCCATATCCGTCATCTCGATGTTGACGGTCAGGCCGGTATCGCTGATCATTTGTGCCACCGCCTGGACGATGCGCTGGTCGAATGTCGGAGATGTCGCAAAGGCGACCGACTTGCCGGCCGCACCCGCTTCCTTGATCAGGCGCTTGGCCTCATCAAGATCATAAGGGTAGCCTTTCAGGCCTTCCACGTAACCAAAATGCGCCGATGTCGCCATCTGGTCGAGCGGCTTGTCGACGCCACCCAGAAGACCGTCGACGATCCCCTGCTTGTCGATGGAGCGAGCGACCGCTTCACGCACGCGCTTGTCGTTGAATGGCGGAAGGTTCGGGTTGAGCTTCACATAGCCGATCCGCTCGGTCAGAACCGATAGCGGCTTGGCGGCGCCGGAGCTCTTGAGCTGCTCGGAAAGATCCGCATCGAGACCGACGACGAGGTCGCTGGCGCCGGCTTCGAGGTTGGAAATGCGCGTGGCGGCATCCGGCACGGCGCGGAATTCGGCGGTCGGGAACACGCCCTTTTCGCCCCAGTAGTCGTCGTTGCGGGCAAGCGAAACCGAAACGCCACGCTGCCAGGCGGCGAACTTGTAGGGGCCGGAACCGACAGGCGCGGCATTGAAGCCGTCATTGCCCTTTTCCTCGACGACGTGCTGCGGCACGATCGACAGCTTGACGAGCTGGGCGAGCAGCACCGGATAGGCGCCGTCCGTCTTGATAGTGACCTCGTGTTCGCCGGTCGCTTCCGCCGACAGGATCTTGTTGAACTGGCCGAGCTGCGGGCTGGCGAATTTCTTGTCGATGATGCGGTTGACGCTGAACGCGACGTCCTTGGCAGTCAGCGGCGTGCCATCGTGGAATTTGACGTCGCTGCGGATCGTGAAGACGATTTCGCTGTCGGAAGAATATTTCCACTCGGTGGCGATCTGCGGCGCGATGGCACCGGCATCGTCACGGGTGACGAGATTGTCGAAGATATTGCGATAGACATAGTAGCTGTCCGGGTTCCACTGCTTGTGCGGATCGAGCGACGAAGGCTCGTTGACGAGATCGACGACCAGCTGATCCTTGGCCATTGCCTGTGACAGGACCATTGGCGAACAGGCCAGAAGCAGGCCTGCCAGAGAGGCGCGCATCGAACGACTGACTATCATCATCTACAATGTCCTTGTTTTTCCAGTGGGCGGTTGAGGTCGCTGATTGCGACCCGGTTTATCTTTGTTCGCGGTGCGACGGGTGGAGTTGCGTCCAACCATCGCGTCGGTCTCAAGAAAACGATCCAGCAGATAGGCTTCCAGCGCAGCGCTGGCGGACGCGAGATGTGCGATTGCATCGGCGTTGCGGCCCTCGACGAGAGCCTCCGCGAAAGCCGAAAGCCTCGTCGGCAGAAACTTTGCGCGCCCGTTCCGCTCGAAGAAGTTCACGAGCCTGTTGGAGCGATCCCAGAGGTCCGCAAGAAAACCCGCAACGACAGGCATGCCGAGGGCGTTGGATAGCAGATCCAGCATGTCCCGCTCGCAGCGACGAATGGTGGGAAGCACATCGCCACCCACATCCGGCCGCTGCAGCAGCGCCATATGCATCTGGGACAGCGTGGTCAGCCGCCGTTTGGCGGCGTCGTCGAGAGCAGCCGAGCACAGTATCGGATCAAGGTGGCGGCGTGCGGCTATCAGTTCGCGGATCTCTGCCGCGGAAATCGGAGCGACCTCCCAACCACTGCGGGCAGTCGAGGATACAAGCCCACTCGCCTTCAGCCGCGCCAGTGCGGCGCGTACGGCACCGCGACCGAGCGCGAATTCGGTGGTCAGCGAAGTCTCCGAGAGACGCTCTCCCGGCATCAGAACGCAACCGACGATCGCGCTCCTCAACGCCCGTTCCGCCACTCCCGCTTTGCCTTCCGGCGGCGCGGGAGACACGTAAGCCTCAGTATCAAGCATGCTCTCGTAACCTCTCAGTTTTCCAGTCTGACATCGCAGTTAACAGAGTGGAAGCGAAATTTTTCTATTCTTGGTATGAACCGTAGAATTCAATCACGCTGCTTGCGGCAGGCTCACGAAGGAAGTGACAGGCCCACTCCCGCAAAACATCTGTCTCAGGACGTTCTAGAGGTGGAATGGGATTTCCCGGATACGGTTTGTTTTGGAACACGAAGAAATTGTTGGTCAATCGACGCCTGGCAGGATGTATTTTGATATTGCAGTGAAACCAACTGATGTCAGTTGGCACTACCAACTGATGGCTTACTGGTGATTATAGTCGGGGACCCGACGCCTCTGTCGGAAAGAGACAAATCCATGCGCATGAAAAGTCTTACGTATGCAGCTATGCTGGCCGCATCGTCGCTCATTGAAGTTCCTTACATGGCGACGGCGAAGGACTTGCTGGTCGTGGACAGATGATGAGAGTGGGACCGAAGTTAAGGATACACACCTTTTGTCGGAAGAGCCAATTTGTATTGGTGATCGACAAGCCTCCTGCGCCACTTCGTCCAAGAACATCATAACCTCGGTTCCAGCTCGACTCTTGGATTGTCGCGGAAGCAAGCAGGCGCGCTGAGGGTCGCCGCCTTGCCATCCTCGATGACGAGCTAGATGAACTGGAAGCCACGCGTGAAAAGCTTGTCCTGGAACTTACCGGCATATACACGCCGGTGGAAGACTTTGAGGAGAAGATCGGCAATCTGAAACAGCAGTTCAATACCAACAATGTCGAGGTTGCCATCCGCAAGCTGTTGTTCCTCGCCCGTAACAATGGCGACGAAGAAGCCAAGCGGCGTCTAATGGTGATCGTTCGCGACCTGGTCCCGACGGTGGCGACCGGCAAGACACCAGGCCACCAGCCGGCATTCCTGCAGATGCATCGCGCAATTGCCAACATCATGGCTTCGATGGGAGTCCTCGATCCCTTGCAGCAGCAGTTCATGGCAGCCAGCAACGGTCTGATAGCCCGAATTGCGGCCGGCGAGATCGACCCGCGGGACAAACTGAAAAAGCTCCTCAACTTCTGCGGCGAGGAGCTTAAAAGCAGATATTTGGACTGTTCGAAACAGCAAGTTTTGTTGGTTACGGGGGCGTTGACGTACCGCGACTTGTAAAATCACCTGCTTTGAAGGGATTTGAACCAACGATCTGTCAATTGTCGAAGTCAACATCAAACGTGTCTTTTAAAAACTGCATATAGAGCATCTGATCCGCCAAAAGTCGATTCGTCCTCGCTTTCGCGCCGACTGCCAAAACGGTCCCGTTGTCCGTTGATGGTTAAAGGTCTGTTCCATTGGGAAGAATGACCAAATCGCGCACAGTGACGTTGCGCGAGCGCGTCAGCATGAAATAGACGGCATCTGCGACCTCCTCGGGCTCCATGAGACTTCCTGCCGCCAGCGCCTCATCCATCTTTTCCTTCGGCCAGTCTTTCAGAAGTGCGGTAACGACCGGGCCGGGCGCGACGGCGCCGACCCTTACGCCGTGCGGAGCAACCTGACGGCGAACCGTATGCACGAAAGCCTGAACGGCATGTTTCGAGGCGGTGTAGATCGGCTCCCAAACGACGGGGACAAGGCCGGCAATGGAACTGGTAAAGATGATGTCACCGGTCTTGCCCTCGATCATGTGTGGCAATACGGCGTGCACGGTCCTGAAAGCCGAGTTGATATTGAGGTTCAGCATACGATCCCAAGCGTCGGGATCGCCACTGGCGACCTCGCCACCTACATAGGACCCGGCGTTCGCGTGGAAGATGTGCAGGCGCTCACCATGCTCCAGAATCCCCGGTAGCATTGTTGCGACATTCGCTGGGTCCATAAGATCGATAACGAGGGGATGCGCCCGGGACCCAAGATCCGCACGAGCCGCCTCCAGTGCACCCGCATCCCTATCCACGAGAACGACATCGGCGCCACTGGCGACAAGCTTGGCGGCACAGGCAAGCCCTATCCCAGAGGCCGCGCCTGTGATGGCGGCCAATTTACCGACCAGTTCCTGAGACATGTGGGAATTCCTTTTCGCTGGGATGGATAGATTTGATGGGAATACCGGTCGTCGGTTTTACGCCCTTGGGAACAACACGGCCTGTGCAGGATCGAAGACGCAGGTAATCTGGCTTCCCAGTTCGACTGCCTCATCCTCAAAAAAGGCAGCGCAGATGTTTTCACCGGACGGCATCTGGAATCCGATGATCGTCTCCGTTCCCAGTCTTTCGACAAGCGTCACGACACCACCCAGCGATGCGGCAGACTGCACCCCCTCGCCGCGCTTCAGATATTGCGGACGGATGCCGAGGATCGCCTTGTCACCCTTGACAAATCCCTGCCCGTCGACCGCGATCGGGCGCAGAATGTCGGACGACACGTCAACCTTTCCAGAGCTCACTCCATCGACACGCACGTCGAGGAAATTCATCCTGGGCGAGCCGATGAAGCCGGCGACGAATTGATTGGCTGGTTTCTTGTAGATCTCCATCGGTGTGCCGATTTGGCGGACCACTCCGCCTTCGAGCACGACGATCTTGTCGGCAAGCGTCATGGCCTCAACTTGATCATGGGTAACATAGATCATGGTTGCGCCGAGCTCCCGGTGCAGCCGTGCGATCTCCACCCGCGTTTCCATGCGCAGTGCTGCATCCAGGTTTGACAGAGGTTCGTCAAACAGAAACACGGCCGGCTTTCGGATAATCGCCCGGCCAATGGCGACGCGCTGACGTTGACCGCCCGACAGTTGGCTCGGCTTTCTGTCGAGCAAATACTCAAGCTGGAGGATGCGCGCCGCCTCCTGAACGCGACGCTCCACCTCGGCTTTCGGCGTCTTGTTCAGAGACAGACCGAACGCCATGTTATCGTAGACCGTCAAATGCGGATAAAGCGCATAGGACTGGAAGACCATGGCAATGCCGCGTTCGCGCGGTTCGGCCTCGTTGCAGAGTTTCCCATCGATGTGGAGCTCTCCACCGGTGATGTCTTCCAGCCCGGCGATCATCCGCAGCAACGTGGACTTGCCGCAGCCAGATGGACCGACGAAGACGACGAACTCCCCGTCCGAGACCTCGAGATCGACGTTCTTGATTACTTCCAAACTGCCAAAACTCTTGTTTACGGATTTAAGTGCAAGACTTGCCACTGTGGTTCTCCTTCAGGACATATCGCGTACAAGGCGCGCAGTGTGTTGCAGGGCCTCGAAGGCCCGGTAGCGGCGATGATGCAGTTCGGCGATGACGCCACTTGCCGGCAGGAAGGTCTCTCCCGGCTGCGTCATGGCCTTCATCGCCGCCTGAAGGCTCAGCATCGAGCCGCTTGCCGCTGCACCGAGCATTGCCGCCCCCAGCAGCACGGGATCGCTCTCGCGATGAACAAGCACCGGAAGCCCCGTGCAATCGGCCAGCAACTGGCGCACGAGCGGATGGCTGCCGGCGCCTCCGCTAATTGCTATCGAGTCTATGGATGCGCCCTTTTGCCGGCTCGTCTCGATGATCTGGCGAAGGCCGTAACCGATGCTCAAGATGCCAGCCACGTAGAGCGAGACGAGGCTATCGATGCTTCTGTCCATGGCAAGTCCGGCGATCAGGCCGCGTGCCTGCGGATCCGCCATCGGCGACCGGTTGCCCAAGAAGTCTGGGACGACATGCAAGTCACCGGCAAGCAATGCCGCATCCGAGGGAGTTGAAACGCGTCGCGTCGCTTGATCCGCCAGCCAGGCAGGCAGCGGGCTTTGGCAACGGGCGGCCGCATCGCAGCCCTCCTGATACGCTGCGTGATGTGTCACCAGATGGTCGATGGCAGCCCCCGCACCTGACTGGCCACCTTCGTTCAACCACAGGCCGGGGATCATCGCGGAAAAGTAGGGTCCCCACACGCCCGGTATGAACAATGGCTCCATACTGCTCGCCATCGTGCAGGCGGAGGTTCCAAACACGTAGGCAAGGCGTGTTGTGGCTTTGCCCTCCGCACGTGAATCGCCAAGCGACCCGACACCGCCCGCATGCGCGTCGATCAGTCCAGCGCCGACAGCAGTTCCCGGGGTCAGCCCTAGTTCTGATGCGGCTGACGCCGTCAATCCCGTGCCGAGCGCCTGGCCGCCGGGCACGACCGTTGTGCCGATCCGCTTGAAACCGTCTTCTGTAAGATCGCCGAGCCCGACCGCCTGGAAGTAAGTGTCGTCCCAGCGGCACTCATGCGCGAGATAGGTCCACTTGCAGGTAACGGTGCAAACAGACCGATCCAAGCTTCCGGTGGCCTTCCAGGTGAGAAAGTCCGCGAGATCCATGAATTGCCATGCGACGTCATAGGTCGTCGGCAGGTGCTCCTTCAGCCAGAGGATCTTGGGCGTCTGCATTTCCGGCGAAATCGTCCCGCCGACATATTTTAGAACGGGATGGCCGGTTGCGTTGATGCGCGCAGCTTGGTCAATCGCACGGTGGTCCATCCAAACGATGATGTTGCGGTCCTCATTCCCATGGGCTCCGACCGCCAGAGGCTTTCCCTCCCGCCCTAAGACCACAAGCGAGCATGTCGCATCGAAGCCGATCCCGGCAATCTCATCTGGCCGTAGGTGGCTCTGCGCCACAGCTTCACGAACGCTGGAGCAGACCGCACTCCAGATGTCGCGGCTCGACTGCTCGGCCAAATGCGCGCCGTCCCGGAAAAGCTCGATGTCCCGCTTGGCGGTCGCGATCATTTTGCCACGCGCGTCGAAGATTGCAGCGCGCGCGCTACCAGTGCCGACATCGATGCCGATGAAATGGTTGGTCATGAGAACAGCCTTCAAGAGAAAGGGTGCCGGGCGAGTTTCGCCCGGCCCGACGGTTCAGGCCGCTTTTTCGCGTCCGCCTAGCGGCGTCGCACGCGTGCCGTCCGGATTTCGCAGATAAACGCCGTGCTCGAGCTGCTGTCGGCGAAGTTCGTCGATATCGATGTCCGCCGGCGCGCGATTGCCCCGCACGGAGATTTTTGCCGCGCGGCCCGCCGCCTCGCCCATTGCCATGCAGGTTGCCATGACGCGGATGGCGCCCATCGCCTCGTGCGTGGCGGAAATGCTGCGCCCGGCCACGAGTAGATTGCTCACCTTCTGCGGAACGAGCGACCCGTAGGGAATATCGTAGCAGTCACCGCACCAGATGAGCGTGCAGCCCTCGTCCGACGGTCGATGGATATCGATGGGATAGCTGGCGACAGCGATGGAATCGTCGAAGTGGCGGCAGCTCAGCACGTCTTCCTGCGTCATCATGTATTGGCCAACGATCCGGCGTGTTTCCCGGATGCCGATAAACGGCGCGGTCTTGGTGAAATGAGCGTGCTCGAAGCCTGGCACATAGTTGATCAGATAGGTGACGATGTCATCGATCTGATGACGACCCTCGATCTCTCCATTGGTCAGGCTTTTGGCATCGGTCCCGTCGGTTCCGGTGACCCGGGTCATATTGATCCACACCTCGCCCTTCTTCAGGCCAGTGATGATGATCGTGCGCTCATTGGGGATGTGAAGGCCACGTTCCTCTTGCGCCTTGGCAATCAGCTCGCGAAGTCCGACCACGATGAACTGGTTGTTTTGGCCGAAATATTCGGCAGGGATGAAATCGGTGAGGTAGGTCCGCTTCTCCGTTGCGATGCTTGTCCTAAGCTTTTCCGTATCGACGCCTGCCATGCAGAACATCAGGGTCGGCGGCTGCATGCCGCCATTGGCGTTGCCCTTTTCAGTCGGAACGCCGGCCTGGTAGGCAACGTCTGCGTCACCCGTACAGTCGATAACGACTTTCGCAAGAATGGCGGTGCGTCCGCTTTTGCTTTCGGTGATGACGCCGCGGATAGTATCTCCATCCATCACGACACCAGCAAAGAACGTGTAGAAGGTCACATCGACGCCGGCTTCGGTCAGCATGTCGAGAGCGACGGTCTTGACCGCTTCCGGTTCGACAAGCGTAATCCCCATGTGCAACGGACATGGCCTGTGCTCACTGGCACCATCCCTTTCGGTGCGCAGCCGCTGAATGAACTTCTCGGGCAGGCCATCGATGATTTGGTTGCCTTTCTGTCCAAGGAAGCCGAGCACCGGCAGGCCGATTGTCATATTGCCACCGACAAAGCTGCGGCTTTCGATCAGCCCGACGCGGAGACCATCTTCGGCCGCCGCCAGAGCGGCAGTCAGACCGGACGGTCCACCGCCGACGACGAGCACGTCGTATTCGGCGGACACCTGAAGGGTGCGGGCCGGTTCTTCGATGGAGCGGGTTGCAGGATTCAACATGATTCAAACCTCGGTCATTGCGCGCCAGCTGTCTTGTGCGCGGTTCACTGTCATCATTGGTTCGGCGGCGCGCCTGACGCTGCGCCGCCGACGGGCTGTCTCATTAGGCGGGCATCATGTGCTTCACGCGCTCGGCGATCGCGGCGACGGCCTCCTTCACAGGCTTGCGTCCGAGCACTGCCAGTTGCACCTCTTCAAGCATGGTAGCCTGCGCTCGCGCGGCCTGCGGAAAGGGCGGAAATGCACCTCGCGCGTTGGAAAGGACTGCCGCTTCCGTCGCGGCAAGCGGGTTCTTGGCCTTCAACGCGGCATCGCTGTAAGCCGATACCCGCACGGGTCCATTGCCGTTAAGGGCCATGCCGGTGGTGACGCGCTTGCTTGAAACCTCCTTGATGTATTTCCAGGCTAGCTCCTTGTCTTTGGCATTCTTCGGGATCACCATGCCCCAAGCCTCCACGACCGAAGCCATAGGCATCTTGCCTTTCAGGGCGGCAGAGATTGGAAATTCGACGGCCTTGATCCGGCCCGGATACTTGCTCTGCTCGGGATTGTTCAGCTGACCGTTGCGAGCAAACGGAAGCACCGTGAAAGCGGCGCGGCCCTGCTGCAACCAGGTGACCTGATCGTCATTCTTCGTCGTTGCATAGCTGCGTGGCAGGTTACCGGCCTCGAACAGTGTCCGCAGCACATCGAGCCCTTTTTCGAACGCAGCTGGCTCCGGCATCAGCTTGAAGTCCGGGGTGATGAAGTCTCCGCCGAAGGCACGAGCGAACATCACCGGGAACACCGCCAAATCGCTTGCGAGGATCATACCGACAACCGGCGTTCCAGCCTTCGAGGTGAAGGTCGTTTTGCGCGCCTGCTCGACAAGCTGCTCAAGGGTCGTGGGAGGCGCCGTGATGCCGGCCTCTTCCAGCAGCGCCTCGTTGTAGAAGAGGCCCTGCGTCGCGTGACGGACGGGAATCCCGATTAACTTGCCGTCTACCGTCATGCCTTGGACCAGACCCGGCGCGATATCAGCGAAATCCTCGATCGCATCTGTCTTCAGCATCTCGTCCAGCGGTTCGAAGAGTGCAGCAATCTCTCTGGTCGGACGATTGTCGACCATGTAGCCGACGCCGTACTCAGTTTCCCCGAGGCTTGCTTCGCGGAACAACCGATCCTGAAGCGGATTTGAATCGAAGGTCGTGAAGGTCGGCTCGACACCGTTTGATGCCTTCCAGTCCTTTAGCAAATCGGCGTCGCCGGTGCCGAGAACCGTCTGGTGCACCTTGTGGCTGAGGATGTTCAGGACCTTTCCGGCTGAGAAGGACGGCCCGGCCGCCAAGACGGCAGCTCCCCCCAGGGCCGTACCCATGAACCGACGGCGCGTGACTGCATATGCGGATGTATCTGACATAGTTTCCTCCCTTGGCAGATTTTGGTTCACCCCTTCGTCGCACCGGCTGTCAGGCCGGCCACGAGGAAGCGATTCATGAAGATAACGAAGAGCAGCACAGGCGCGAGTTGCACGGTCGATGCCGCAAAAAGGATGCCCCAGTCGACGCCATCGATCGAACCGATCATCTCCGAGATGACCAGTGGAGCGGTCTTTGCCTTGGTCGCGGTGAAGATGAAGGCGAACAGAAACTCGTTCCAGGCGAACACGACGACGAAGACCGCGACAGCAAGGATGCCCGGGGTCGACAGCGGCACGATGACCCTGCGCAGGATCGTCAGTCGCCCTGCGCCATCGATCATGGCCGCCTCGTCAAGTTCGCGCGGAATCTGATCGATGAAGGTCCGCATCAACACGGTGCCAAGCGACACGAAAAACGTCGCGTAAAGCACGATCAGCACGATATGCGTATCGTTGAGCCCCATCGCGTTGACGATCGGAAAGAGCGGGAGCGTGACGACAATCGGCGGTATGAGCCGCACGACGATCAGGAAAAGGACACTTCCGTTGAGAAGCCGGCTGCTGTTGCGGGAGTAGACGTATCCCGCGCAGGTGCTGGCGACAACGGCCAGCGCCGCAGCGCCGGCAGTGATGACCGTGCTGTTCAGCAGGCCCTGAAAGAACACGCCCCATTGGTTCCAGAGGGATGCGTAGTGCTGCAAGGTCGGGACGAAGAGGTACTTTGGCGGCACCGCAAAGATGTCCTGGCCGGGTTTCAGCGACGACATGACGATGAAGGCGATCGGAAACAGCGACCAGAACAGGATCACAAGGACAGCAAATGCCTTGGCAAGACGCACGGTGAGGCTTTTAGTGCGCATTGGCGTTCACCTGCTTGCGAAGAATGAAGATGTAGCCGGCCGCCAGCAACAGCGAAGACAACACCATGATCCAGGCCGTGGCCGCCGCCGTGCCGAAGGCATTGAAGCTGAATGCTTCTTGGTAGAGATAGACGGCAACAACCTCCGTCGAACGCGCTGGCCCGCCTTGCGTCAGCAGCCATACTTCCGAGAAAATGCGGAAGGCGAAGATGTAGCGAAACAGCAGCGCGACAACAATTGCCGGCCCCATCAGCGGCAACGTCACCCGGCGAAACCTCTGCAGTGGGGTAGCGCCATCGATGCGAGCGGCTTCGTAAAGATCGCTCGGAACAGCAAGCCGTGCCGCGTAGAGGATAATGAACGTGAACGGCAGGTGCAGCCAGATGGTCAGCAAGGCGATCAGAATCATTGCGTGCGTGGGCTCAAACGACCAATCGAGGATCGGCAGGCCCAACGCCTGCAACATCAGCGTGATTGGCCCCGCATCCGGATCAAACAGGAAGCGCCACATGACGACGGCAATGACTTCGCTCACCGCATAGGGCGCCAGAACGGCAACCAGTAGAAACCGCCTAAACGGAATGCCGCTTGCAAACAGCAACGCCATGCCCAGGCCGATGGCAAGTTCGACATGCACCGCAACCACGACCAGCACGACCGTGTTCCAGAGGGCCCTGTGAAAGGCAGGATCGGAGATGACTGCGAGATAATTGCGCCAACCAACGAAAGACGAGGATTGGCCAAAACTCGATTGTCCAAGGCTGAGCCAGATCACGTAGATTGACGGCACGACGATCACGCTCAGGATCAGAATGTGAACGGGCGCCAGCAAGGGCAACAATTGTGGCAGACGTTTAGCGCGCAAGTTTGGTCCTCCCGACCTTATTGCAAATGGGTATCTCAGACTTTGGGGGTGGCCCCAACAATGTCCTTATGGTGGATCTCGTAACCAGCCTTCTCCTCGATCGCCTGGTCGTCCGAGTGCAATGGGTCGCTGCCGATCTGACGGACTGAGTTCCGCGCTTGCAGCGACACGTTCAGAACGGTGTGGTGAGGTTCCTCGAGCTCACCTGCCATGCGAATGCGTAGCCTCTGCCAAATGGCTTGCGCCATGGCGTCAATTGGCTGGCGCACGGCCGTCAAAGGCACCTTGCGGGCGCTCATCCACACGTAATCGTCAAATCCAACCAAGGCGCTTTGTTCGGGCACATCAATGTGGTGACGAGCAAGTGCCGCAAGCACGCTAAGGGTGGTGACATTTGTCAGCCCAAAGATCGCGCTCGGCACCGAATTTGCCTCGAGCCAATTGGCGAAAATTTCTGCACCGCGCTCGGCATTGGATCCCAATTCAACGACGGTAGGCTCGCGACCATGCTGCAGGAAGACGTTGCGGACACCCTGGATCCGGTCCCTGATCGGCGCGACGGAAAGATCGGAGGCAGCGATGACGACATCGCGGTGACCGAACTGCCGAAGGTGGTCGGCGACCATCTCACCCGCCTCGATATTGTCGATTGTCACCGTATCGGCGAAGGCCTCCGAAAGAATGACACGGTCGGCGAATACCAAAGGGATCGAGCCGGCTTCGTCGCGCAACAGATCCGGTATAGTGTCCGAGCACGGGATAGCCACCAGGCCGGATGGGCGCCATCCGAGCAGCGCCCGCAGCCTTGACTTCTCCACTTCGACATCGTCGCGTGAGCTGGTCACGATGACATCATACCCGTCCTTGCGTGCCATAACTTCGAGCCGCGACACCAGGGAAGTAAAAAAAACGTCGTCGAGATCCGGCACCAGTACGCCGACGACCCTCGCCTGCCCTGATCTCAGCTGTGAAGCAGCACGGTCGATCTGGTAGTTGAGGTCCTTCGCGGCCCTTTCGACCCTACGGCGCAGATCATCATTCACCGGCTTGCTGCCGCTGAAGACATTCGAAACCGTCGCAATCGAAACGCCTGCGAGAGCCGCAACTTCTTTTATCGTGGATCTCTTTTTGGCCATAGGACTCATGTGTTAAACGTTTTACCGTTAAACGTTTAACAGCATGATCTGGTGTTCGCAAGCAAAAATTAATTTAAGACGGCGGCAGAACTGTCACCGCAGCTTTCCGCGGATCCCAGTCGCCGAAACGCAGGGCATCGTCAGCTTCAACCGGCAAGGTCCGAGCCTCCAGTTTCCGCGGCTCTGATGAGAAAGTTCATCGCCGTTCGTGGCGACGCGAATCAGTGGCGCGTGTCTCGCGGTGCGAGTGTAACTGCCTCTTCGCCGCAGGTTTTTAAGGAAGATGCCGGAGCCATGCCGCGGTAAAGGTTCGAATGTCAGTGTACCACGGGAACGTAAGAGACGATCGGCGATACTGTGGCGTTGGCAGAATAAGCCTCGACTATTCTGCATCCTCAATACCGTCGTGACCACAAAAGCAACGCCATGCCGCAAGCTGCTGTGAGGGCCCCACCGACGATTTAGGGTCGTGGGTCGATCATGAAACTCTTGGCGGGATAGGGAAAGAAGCCGCTCCTTGGGCCGCCCAGATCAGCCCGGCAACGATCAGCAGTAAGCCGAAACCCAATAACGCTTTTTCAGCCATCGCTGCCCCTTGCCGGCACGGTAGGCACCGCGGTGAATCGATCGGTAAAACTTTGCGTAGCTGTCGTAAAGACTTGTGTCAGACCTTGGGGCTCTGCGCGACTTACCCGGTCTTACTGGTGGTACGATGCAGTAAACTCGGCAGTCTTTTCCGGATTGTGTCGGCTGTGACTGGGCGCGAAGTCGTCACGACCTGATCGGGCCACTGTTGCGCCAGGGGTCAATACGACCCGCAAAGCAAGAGGATCAAAGGCATTAGGATCATCTCTTCGGCAGCCGTGATGGTGCCGGGACACTTCGCCTCCATCTTTCGTCACCGAAAATAGCTCAGAATGTCCGAAGTTTGCTCCACCATAGCCGGAAGCGGCTTGTACGGCAGCCTTCGAAGCATCTGCAGGCGGGCAGGATTCTATAACTTTGGATGTGGTGGCTTGAGCTTAGAGCGGCGGCAGCGTTCAGAACAGTACTTCACGTCGCTCCAGTTCTTGGCCCACTTCAGCCTCCATGCAAAAGGTTTTCCGCATGTCGCACACGTTTTTATTGGCAGATCCGCTTTCTTGACCTTTCTCGCCATATGGATCCTCTCCTACTCAACGTGTTTACGAAAATGCGAACGAACCACTCGCCGCTCAGTTACCGAAGTGGCACTTCCACGAGCCCTACCCTATCTGGGGGAAGCAATCAGCGATTGGAAGCACCCGACTTCCAACTCTTTTCATGTTCGCTCGATCTATTTCCGTTCACTTTACGTTCCGCCTGCCCTATGACAGGCCAGTTTGCCATGTTTGAGACAGTGGATGATCAACCGATCGACTTTTGAATTTCTAGAGGAAGCCTCCAGTAATCACTTCGCCGAGTGGCTTGACGACAACCGAGCTAGACTTGATTGCGCGCGCCGCGACTTAATTGAATTCACCTTAGCGTTGGCTAATAGCACAGGGTCGATCGACAAGCGCGTAGATGAGGCCAACCGAGATCCCCGCAAATGTTTGAGTGCCGCGTCTATCTCGAAAGGCACATGCTGCATCACGTTGCGAGTTTCGCCTTCGAAGAACGCAGCCGCGACATATTTCGTGCAAATCTCTCCGCACAGCTCATACAGTGGAGGCGGAGCGCTGCTACCCCCGCCACGGCTTGCCCGCATTTTGCGGCAAACAATCGCAAGCCACACCGGCAAATGGAGAGGGATCGTCGAGGGTCCATTATTTCGGACATATTTCCCAAATGGTCTGACGGGCGGTCATGATTTGAGCGCCAGCGGGTACGTCAGAAATCACGACGCGCTCGACTTTTTCAATCTCAAAAACTTCGGAGCCTGTCGCAACGTTTCTGACGAGATGCTCGTGTCCTCCAATCTCGTCGAGGAAATAGTAAAATCATTCGCCGCTGCCCGCGGCCTGGTCGATTACATCAATCGGGCAACGACTAAGCTCCCCGAGTCCCGATAACCGGACCGCTCTTGCGCGCACACTTACTGACCCGAAGCTTATAGAGATGCTAAATTGGGCTCGCGACTATCAGCACGGTCGCGATGTGCTTGAACGGTTTCCTGTCATTGAGCTCGTCTAGGGCGCTAAAAAGTGGCTGCAGACGTCTCGGCATTAGAGATTTTGCTTGCGAGCGCTTATACGGTAGGGACCGGTTCTCTCCCCCATTACGACAGATTTCCAGGAAAGGGTGATCTCCTTTCGCGCAATCAAGGCATCAACCGCTTCATGGACGGCTGGCATGTAGTCACGCCACTCAAGCGGGGCGTTGTGATCATTTGCAAGGCTGCGCGCAACTTCGCTCGGGCACGTCGTCCCATCAGGTCGACTGGCAACAAAACTCAAAATGGTCGATTCCGCATTCGCTCTCATGGCTCGTCCCCATTTAATTGAACTGTCTCGCGGGTCATTTGACAGTTACATTGTCTCAGCAAAGCATCAGACAAGACCATCTCTGCGGAATACACCTCACAGCGGTGGTGGTGGACTGGACGGCTCCGTGTTGAGCTGGGGAGAGATCGACCTCCTTAAGGCAAAGCGATACGAAAACCTCTCACCCCCCTATGGCGACCTTCAGCGCTCCCCTTCAGTCCGATTAACCCGCAGCGGCTTGACAGTGTCTCTGCGGGTTAGTCCGATCAGATAAGACGTAAAGGGTCGGCAGGGTTAGCGCCCTGTCGGCCGCTCCAAAAAACTCCGCCTCACCGCACAAACCGCTCTGAGACCGCCAACATGGTGACGGCTTGACCGGCTCGGGTGAGGAGCTCGTCGAAGGCGGCCCGATCGGTGTCCACGCCGTCCTGGAACGCCGTCAATGTAGGCCACCACAACTGGCGGGCGCCTAGGAACGGTGCGCCGTCGCCGTGCACCTCGGCGCTCGGCCGGTTCACCGCGTGACGCAGCGCGCCGATCCGCAGGCCGAGCTCGGCGTCATCAGCGCCCACCCAGTCAGGATTGCCATCAAGGTGCACGAATTGCAGGAGATGGATGCTCGTCGGCCGCTCCAGCACGTCCCATTGTCGATCAACGTCGGATACGGCACCCATTGGAGGCCGCGAGACGATTACATCCTCCTCGGTGATGAAGAAGATGACATTCGGCAGGTCTTGGAACAACGGCTCGTCGGGGCGGATGTTGTCGACGAACAAGGGCTCGTCGACCAGTGCGGCGGCGTCTTTCGGGGAATCGAACGACGGCATGGCAACGCCGTCGTACTTGTCCTGACCCGGGCCGAGGCGGTCGGTGTCGAACTGGTGCCCTTGGACGTAGGTGAGCATGCCCGGGATCTGGCGGCCCATGGTGCCGTGCGGGTGACGCCAATGGTCGTGGAAGCGCTGGCGGTCGATATTGGGGCGGCGGGGGAGGAGGGCGAAGAAGCGGATCACGGAAGGTTCCTGACTGTGTTGTGTCGATTGACTTTGACCTGCCACTGAGAATTTCCTCCAGAATGGATTAGAGTCCGGCTCATCGAGGACGGACTTATGAAGAAGCAGAGATTTACGGAAGAGCAGATTATTGGGGTGCTGAAGGAGCAGGAGGCAGGCGTTAAGGCCGCTGATCTTTGCCGCAAGCACGGGATTTCTGAGGCGACCTTTTATAATTGGAAGGCCAAATACGGCGGCATGGAGGTGTCGGAGGCCAAACGTTTGAAGGCGCTGGAGGACGAGAATGCCAAGCTGAAGAAGTTGCTGGCTGAGCAGATGATGGATGTTGCCGCACTTCGTGAGCTTCTCGGAAAAAAATGGTAGGGCCTGCCGCCAAGCGTGAAGCTGTCGCGCATCTGAAGGTCACAATGGGGCTTTCGGAACGGCGGGCCTGCCAGATCATATCAGCAGACCGAACGACGGTCCGCTATCGATCCTCTCGACCGCCGGAAGTCGATCTGCGAGCGAAATTGCGCGATCTGGCCAATGAGCGCCGCCGTTTTGGCTATCGTCGATTGTTCATCTTGCTTCGACGAGACGGAGAGCCCTCCGGCGTCAATCGCATCTACCGGCTCTATCGCGAGGAAGGGCTTTCCGTGCGCAAGCGGAAAGCCAGACGTCGTGCTGTTGGCACACGAGCGCCGATCCTGGTCGAAGCAAAGGCCAATGCCCGCTGGTCGTTGGATTTCGTCCACGACCAGTTCGCCTGCGGCAGACGCTTCCGCATCCTGAATGTGGTCGATGATGTCACGCGCGAATGCCTGGCGGCGATCCCGGACACATCGATCTCCGGTCGCCGTGTCGCGCGAGAACTGACGGCACTTATCGAGCGACGGGGCAAGCCCGGCATGATCGTTTCAGACAACGGGACCGAACTGACCTCGAATGCCATCCTTGCATGGTCAAAGGATCATAAGGTCGAATGGCACTACATTGCGCCTGGAAGACCAATGCAAAACGGCTATGTCGAGAGTTTCAACGGCCGCATGCGCGATGAACTGCTCAATGAAAGTTTGTTCTTTGGTCTCGATCATGCCCGCAGCGCCATTGCGGAATGGGCCGACGACTACAACAACTTCCGGCCCCACTCATCGCTCAGATACCAGAGCCCGGCGGACTATGCCGGGATCATCGCCGCAACCGACTCCAACGCTACGCAAAGTGGAAACTTCGCGTTTCCGCCGGTTGCTCCCATCGCGCCATTTGGCGTATCAAAAACCGCCGAGGCTCTAGTCGCAGCCGGATGAAACTTCAGTGGCAGGTCAACTTGGTTAAATTGATTAGCTGGCTGACTTTTCCCGGCTGTGGATGATCTTGCTGCTTGGGAGTGACTGAACGCCCCAACTTGATCGGCCGATCACGTTACTTCACCGACGTTAGACGAAGCGGATCGGTCGAGCAGGCCGACGACGCCTGCCGCCCGCAGCCGGTAGTACGCGGGATGCGCCGGGCCGGGAGTCCGGGTGGGAGCGAAGCTGTGCATTATCAGCGGCATGACGATCCAGTTCGCTAGCTCCATCGAGCCGACGCGGATGGATCGGAACAGACCGTCGGTTGAAGTCATAGGGAGCCTCCCTCCTTGATTTGCGAGATAGGTATACTTCTGCTACTAAGTTGCAAGAACGCACTTACAGTCGCCTAGGTATCACCAAGGAAACCCTATGCCCGTCTGCCAGCACTTTGATGAGAACTGTCCCAGCCGCTCGCTGTTCGACAATATCGCCGACAAGTGGTCGATGATGGTGCTCAGCGTGCTGGACGCGGGACCTATGCGCTTCAATGGCATCAAGCGGCACCTGGGGGGCGTGACGCAGAAGGCGCTGACACAATGCTTGCGGCGGCTGGAACGCAACGGCCTCATTTCCCGCCGGGTCATAGAGACCTCGCCAATTGGGGTTGAATACACCATCACGCCGCTTGGCTGTTCGCTACTCGGCCCTTTTCAGGCACTCCATGCCTGGACCATGGAGCATCTGGATGCGGTGGAGCGGGCGCGCCAAGCGTTCGACGGCCGCGACGCCGCGTAACCGGATGCGCCGCCGAATTGACCTCAACAGCGACGTCCCGGCCTCCAAGGATTGCTGGACTTTGCTGGTCGAAGGTGAACAGGAAATGGGCTGGTCATAGGAGACAGTGAACCGCCGGGTTTGCCGGAGGCTCCAACTTCAGAGAAAGTGGAGCCATCATGACCAAGACAAAGAACGAGTTTTCACCTGAAGTCCGTGCGGTTGCCATCCGTATGGTGCTGGACCGCCAGCCGAGAATTCATCACGCTGAGCTGCCGTTTCATCTATAGCGGCCAAGATCGGCTGCTCGCCAGCCACGCTGCACGAGTGGGCGGGCGAGCCGACGGCGAATGCTCGCTTTGTCCTCGATGCATTCAAGCAGGCTCTTCGAGCTCGGCGTGCCGCTCATGGAGGCGGCCTCGTGCATCACTCGGACAGGGGCGTTAAATACACCATGCAGTTGGCAGAAGCTGGCATCAAGCTTTCTATCGAAAGCGTCGACGACAGTTACGACAACGCCCTCACCGAAACGATCAACGGTTTCTACAAGCCGAGGTCATCCATCGGGGCGGGCCTTGGGGGAACTTCGAAGCGGTCGAATTCGTGATCAGTTGGAAAACACGGTTTCAGGCGGCTACAACCGTTCAATCTTGCAGCTTGGATCAGAACCGCTTGTATCGTTGATGGCCTGCTGTCTCCGTCGGTCAAGCATCTGCGATCTGCAACCGAAGTGTTGCAAGCGCTCGTTCGGCCTCAACGATATCCTTCAGTAGAAGCCTCTTGTGACGGTGGTCCAGCCCGCCGCCTGCCAACACAGCGTCCACAAGCTCAAGGATATCGGCCGCTTCGACCACGACCTTTGTCGCTCCCCTTTGTACCGCTTCGTTGGCAAGGCGTCCCTCGACCGGAGGCATTATACGCTCCGCTGCCACAAAGACGCTTCCGTCCAGAAGATAAGACGCCAGCCTCGGGTCCGGTAACAATCTGATCAGAGCCTGGATCTCGTCGGCGGAAAAAGGGCTGCGAGCAATCAGTCGCGAGTGAAGCGAGGCGTAGCTCATCCCCAAGGCGGCCGCCGCTTCCTCAACCGACATCTGCTTCTCCACCACGAGAAGCGTGTAGACGATGTGGGCAAAATCTTCGCCGCGGTTCATGAGGTCCCTCCTGAGTGTTGGATCGTCACACAGAGACCTTGATGCTGCAAGGCCATCAAAACGGCGCACGCGTTTTGATCGCGGGAGCCGGTTTGAGATTCTATCTGCGCCAAGGCCGGCGTGACCCCCGTCGGCAGGGATGGTCCTGCGAAGTACCGTGCCGATCACATCATCATGGAATCACAATGCTTTTCTGGATCATCATGTCCGCCACAGTCTTGGTAACAACCGTAGCGGCCGTTGTCCTCGGCATATCACTTGCCGTAACAGGAAGACTTCACTTCGGTGCCTTTGTGCTTCTCTGGGCCGTCATCGGAGTTTTCATCCCCTTGTGGCTGATCATCCGTCAAGGACGAAAATGACGACATGGCACGGTCGCGCATCTCCGCCAGTCAATCAACCAGGGGCGGGAGCGATGCTCTTAGCGTCGAGAGTAATCACCGCTGCAACGGTAAACGCCGCGATGGTGGCAAACAGGAATGCGCCGACGAAAATAGCGATCGCTTTTAGCGCGCTGACGCCAAGGTCGTGCCTGAACCAGCGGACCTGCGCCTGCGCGTACCAGATGGTGGCAACCGCCACTGCGACGCCGCCGGCGAGATTTCCCTGCTCCTGCGGCATGCTGAAGAAATCGAAGCCCAGCACGAGAAGGAAGGCGAAGGGTGCCGCGACATAGCACTGGCTGAAGAAGGGCGGGCGGAGCGAATTGCGGGTGATTCTGACTCTCTTCGATCGCAGCAGCGTCACCGCCATGCAGAGCGGAAAGATACCGAAGATCACGCCTCTTGCGATCAGAAGATTGGAGCCCGAGCCGAGCTCGCGGGCCGCTTCTGTCGGATCGTAGACCGATGGCAGTGCTCCAGACAGCGCCTGTGAAAGAAGCAGCGTAATGAGCAGGAACAGGGGCGGACTAAGCGTGTCCTGATACTGTTCTTCCGGCTCGTCGGCGAGTTCGATGTCTGCGTAGCGCATCATGCTGAGTGGCCTGACGACTGCACGCCACATTGTGACGGGATAAAAGACCAGCCATGACACCAGCTCGTAGAGGAGCTCTTCGAGCGACTTCAGCAATTTCATGAAGTCCACGTGCCAGTCCTTTCCGTTGATGCCTGCGTGTGGTTGCACCCTCTTACCAGCGTCGGCACCAGACGTCACTGTGCAGTGCCCTGTCTTTGCGCGCAGGCGGGCACCTGCCACGGTGAAGGACTTGGCCGAACAGGCTTCCCATGCCGATTCAGCTAATGTAGGTTTTTGAAATAGACACCGTGAGGTCGTCACATGAACCCGAACAACTTCGCCAAGGCGCTAAGCCGTGCCTGGGACTTTGCTCGTAGATCGAACGGGAGGAGCCAGTCGATGAAGATGATGAAAAGCCTGATATTCGGGGTCGTCATGATGGCAGCCGTGCCCTCTGTCGCCGACGAAATGCGGCGCGAGACGGTTCGTTTTGCTACGGGATCCTCGAGCTCGACCATCAAATCGTCGGTCAAAGGCTACCAGACGGTTCAGTACGCGCTGTCGGTTACGGCCGGCCAGAAGATGAGCGTCCAGCTCGATTCCCGCAATACAAGCCTCTACTTCAATGTGACCGCTCCGGGCGCCGATGCGGCGATGTACAACAGCTCGATCGATGGAAACGGCACCAGCATCACGATCCCGTCGAGCGGCAAGTACCTCATCGACGTCTATCTGATGCGCAATGCCGCAAGGCGCAATGAGACCGCGAGTTACGATCTCACGCTCTACGTCGAGTAGTCATCCGAACCGCGTGCGACACGGTCGTCCGGAAATGTCGAGGTTCGAAGGGTGATTTCAACCGATCGCGATTTCCCGTTCTACAACGGCAAGCCCGTCGAAATTGATGGACTGGGCTGGCTCCTTGTCATTGTATCGTTGGCGAGCGCTCTGCTTGTGCTCACCCTCGTTCCCCTTCGCACCTTCCCCTACAATCTCATTCCGGCGCTGCTGTTCGTCGCAGTCCCCGTGTTGGCGCTTCGCAAGGTAGCCGGGCCACACTGGAACTGCCTGTTCCGTCCTGTCGGATTTCGATCCGTGGGGCTGATGGTGCTGTTCGGGGTTGCTACGCTGCTGGGATCCATGGCGATGGGCTTGGTCCTGCAACAGTTTTTCGAACTTTACTCCAATCCCGTCGCGGATGCGATCGCCGCGATGTCGCCAACCCAGGTGAGTGCCACGCTTCTCGTGACCGGCATCCAGTTGGTAGGGGAAGAGCTTTTCGGAATACTGCCTTTCCTCGCTGTTTTGTGGCTGTGCGTACAGCGTTTGCACCTGTCACGAAGGTTGGGGATCGTTATCGCCGTTGTCGTTTCGTCTCTGCTCTTCGGCGCGGCGCATCTGCCGACCTATGACTGGCACTTTGCACAGTCTCTCATCGGCATCGGTTTTGCCCGCCTGATACTCACGCTCGCCTATATCGTCACGAGAAATCTCTGGGTCTCCGCGGGCGCCCATATCATCAATGACTGGACTGGATTTGTCTTCATGTTGGAGTTCGGCCACGTGCCGATCAACGCAGTGGAGTGAACCTCGAAGGCCAGTGGTCGCTAAGAAATCCACCTCATGGCCTTCGTGCCGCAACGTTCGAACGAAAGGACTTGGAATGCGTCTCGTAGCGAAATCTCTCATGGGCGTGGTCCTGCTGTCGGCCCTCCCCGCGTCCGCAAACGACGTTCACCAGACGAAGTGCAAGGGCAACAGCGGAGCATGCATCCAGGAAGCCCAGCGCGTCTGCGGTGGTGAATACCACGTTCTTTTCAGTGAAAGCCACGCCGGAGGGCTCCTCGGCGACAGCGTTCCAGGACCGGTGACCTGGTACTCCATGAGCTACGAATGTCCGAACTCCCGTGGCGACAAGCCGGACTTCCCGTTCCGCGGCAACACGTATTCACCGCCGCCGGAACGCGACATCGAAACGAAGTCGCGGCAGAGGGTCTCCATCGGAAGCATGGGTAAATTCTGCCAGGGAGAAGCATCAGCCACGTTCGGCCGCAGGCCTCAGGAAATCCTTACTCTCCCGGTGGAGCGCACGGGGGGCGGGTTCACTGTCTACGGCCAGTTCCCACCCGAGGGATCGCGGGTCACCACGTTCGAGTGTCGCTTCGATTCGTCCGGTGCATTCAGACGCGTTGTTCGCGATTAACGGCATGTAGCCGCAAATTACGAACCCATTATAATCGCATTCCCGACCTGACTGATCGCCTGAGCTCTCAAATTAGAAACTAATGTCTTGAGTGGGCGGTCAGCATTCTCCATTCGGTCTCTATTCATGACAATTCACCTGTACTGGTGTAACGGGGAAGAAGATGGCAGCAATGGGAGGGCAGCCTGCGGCGTTCTAAAGTCATCGCGGCTGCTCATCCCCGGCATCCTGGGCGCGGGTGTTCCAGTCTTGGGAATGCTGTGGATCACTTGGGCCTTGGTCCGAAGCGACGAGCAGACAATGCTCGACACGGTCGCCGAACGATCCTTGTTCGTGCCACTCGCTCTGCGGCGGAAGCGGACGCTGCAATTGCCATGCTGACCAACAGTGAGGGTGAGCCCTGCTCCAGTGCTGATATCGCGCTCATGCAGCGGGAAGTCTCGATACGCTGACAATCGAAGAGATAGGACTGATGGCCGCTTTTAAAAGCACCATACGAAAGCGTGAGCAATCATCATACTAATAGCATTCGTCCGTTGCGGCCAATGACGATGGATTTTCGAGTTGAGCGGCGGAGCGAAATTCAGACGCGAATAGAAATTGATGGAAGCTCAATAATTTCTGTCACACCCAACAGCCCCATATTCCTATGCAATTCATCC
Source organism: Neorhizobium sp. DAR64872/K0K18 (assembly GCF_050500175.1). NCBI lineage: Bacteria > Pseudomonadati > Pseudomonadota > Alphaproteobacteria > Hyphomicrobiales > Rhizobiaceae > Neorhizobium > Neorhizobium sp. DAR64872/K0K18. The sequence continues at coordinate 76,363 of NZ_CP191445.1, read as the reverse complement.
GCAAGGATGCTTGCGGCTTTCGCGACACCGTTATTTGAACCTACTGCTGCGGCGTAAAGGAATGGCCTCCCTACGAATACGAATTTCGCACCAATCGCGAGGGCTTTTGCGATATCTGTCCCCCGACGAATGCCACCATCGATCATGACAACCGTTTCTGATCCTACTCTATCCACTATCGCAGGCAGAGCTTTCATAGGTGCTATCGCGCCATCAAGCTGCCTGCCGCCATGGTTGGAAACTATGATGCCATCCGCCCCACGCTCTGCGGCAATGGCTGCATCTTCGGGATGAAGTATCCCCTTCACGACCAAGTTCCCGGTCCATCTTTGTCTGATCCGGCTGAAGTGGTCCCAACTCAGATGATCCTTTTTGCCGAAGTCGCGCATGACGTTCGACGCAATAATCGGCGCACCGCGCGTCGCATACGAGTTCTCAAAATGGGGAATGCCGTAATTGAGTATCGTACGTGCGAAAGTTCCAATCGTCCATGCCGGATGGGTCATTCCCTGCCAGGCAAGACGGAGGCTTGGCCGAAGAGGCGTCGAGAAGCCAGCGCGGATGTTATTTTCCCGGTTGGCCAGCACGGCGGTATCCACCGTCAGAACTAGAGTTTTGTAGCCTGCCGAAGCCACTCGATCTATCAATCCATCGATCCGGTCCGGCTCTCCCGGTAGATAGGCCTGAAACCATGATCGAGGTGCAGCTTCGATGATCTCCTCCAACCGTATCAGGGATGAGCCGCTCATGATCATGGCAATCCCGGCATCCTGCGCAGCTTGGGCAAGAACAAGATCGCCGCGGTACGCTATTAGGGCGCTTATACCCATCGGCGCTATCCCAAACGGTGCGCTCCATTCCTCGCCGAACAAGATTGTCTTTGTGGTTCTGGTCGACACGTTTCTTAGAACCCGTGGCGTGAGGCTTATCTCCCTGAACGCCGCTTCATTCATGCGCAGCGAGGCATTCGTCTCGCTTGCCCCGGCGATGTATCCAAAAAGCGGCGCGGGCAAATGACGTTTCGCCAGAAGCTCGAAATCACCAAGAGACAGGACATCGCGCAGGCGGTGCCCCGCCGAAGCAGAAAGAGCGGAAACCATAATTTTCAACCTTCACCGATGACCACATCGGCGGCGTTTCGATTTGAGTTTAAGACAATGAAAAAGGGCGCCCCTAAAGGCGCCCTCTTCTCTAATCTTCGCTCGCCTCGAAAGCGGCTTTTCTGTTCTTGCGAATGGTGGGCAGGATCAGCGTCAGCAGCATCAGAGCTGTGATGACAAGGAGAACGGCACTGATCGGTCGCTCGAAGAAAACCAACCAGTCACCCTGAGACAAGAGCATCGCGCGGCGCAGGTTTGTTTCCAGAAGCGGGCCCAGAACGAAGCCGAGAAGCAGAGGACCCGGCTCGCATTTTGCCTTCCGCAGGACGTATCCAAGGATACCGAAGAGGATGACCAGTGCCACGTCGAAGCCACGATTGCTGACGCTGTAAACACCCACGCAGCAGAAAAGCAAAATAGCCGGATACATCAGGCGGTAAGGGATCTGCAGCAGCTTCACCCACAGTCCAATCAGCGGCAGATTGATGACGAGCAACATGGCGTTGCCGAGCCACATCGATGCGACCAGACCCCAGAACAGTTCCGGCTGGTTCTGGATGACCGATGGGCCGGGGGTGATGCCGTGGATGGTCATCGCGCCCAGCATCATGGCCATGATCGAATTCGAAGGGATACCCAGCGTCAGAAGCGGAATGAACGATGCCTGGGCACCGGCATTGTTCGCAGCCTCGGGTCCGGCAACACCTGCAATCGCGCCGTGACCGAATTTCTCCGGCGTCTTCGAAATGCGCTTTTCGACGGAATAGGCGCTGAAGGCGCTTAACGTGGCGCCGCCGCCCGGGAGAACGCCGAGGATGGTTCCAACGCCGGTGCCGCGCAGAACTGCTGCCCAGCTGTCCTTGAATTCCTCCCGCGTCGGCCACAGCCGACCGATCTTGCTTTGCAGAACGCCGCGGATTTCCTTGGATTCAAGATTGGTGGCAATCTCCGCGATCCCAAACAGACCGACGGCGATCACGACGAAATCGATACCATCATAAAGGTCGGTTGAGCCGAAGGTCATGCGGGCCGAACCGCTGTTGACGTCGATGCCAACCATGCCGAGCACGAGACCGAGGCAAACCATGCCGATGGCTTTCACGACAGAACCGTGGGCGAGAATGGTGGCAGCGAGGAGCCCGAAAATACACAGCGCAACATATTCGGCTGGTCCAAAGGACAGTGCGAAGGCAGACAGCGTCGGTCCGGCAACGGCCAGAGCGATCGTTGCAACCGTGCCCGCGAAGAAGGAGCCGAGCGCTGCAATCGCCAGGGCGGCACCCGCCCTGCCCTTTCGTGCCATTTGGTACCCGTCGATCGCGGTTACCACCGCTGAGGCTTCCCCGGGAAGATTGACCAAAATGGCTGTCGTCGAGCCACCGTATTGCGCGCCGTAGAAAATGCCGGCCAGCATGATCAAAGCCCCAAGCGGCGGCAGGAAGAAGGTCACCGGCAGAAGAATAGCCACCGTTGCGGTCGGGCCGATACCCGGCAAGACGCCGATCAGGGTTCCTAAAAGCGCGCCGATGAAACAAAACATCAGATTGGTGGGTGTCAGGGCCTCGGAGAATCCGAGCATAAGGACGTCGATAAAAGCCATCGAAATAATCCGATCAAATAAGGAAAGGTCGTCAGAAGGGCCAGATCGGCATCTGGACGCCAAGTCCGTAAACGAAGAGAAGCGCACCGAGCGTCGTCAGAACTGCGGTCGAGACGAAAATCTCCTTCCAGCGCGATTCCGGATCGGCAAGACTTCCCACAACCAGAAGCCAGATGGTTGCAGCGACAAAGCCGAAGCGTTCGGCTGCAAACGCAAATCCTGCGATGGCGGCGACCAGAATAAGCAGCGGCTTGGGGTTAACCGCATCCAGTGCCTCATGTGGCTTGGACAGTGCCTTGATGAGGACGATCACGCCGATGAGCGCAATGATGGCGCATAGGGACTTCGGAAGGAAACCGGGGCCCATCATTGCCGGAGTGCCGTATGTCAGGTCGCGCCCGGCCCAAAGGCCAAGCGCTCCCAGAAATATCAGTACGCCACCCGCAAGAATATCGGGAAAGTCCCGACCGTTTGCTGCAGGCTTTATGCTCATTGCTGCACCCAAGGTGTTGTGTCCCAGATCTTCTGGAAGCGAGCGAGACGCGTTGGCATTTCCTTTTCCCAATCAGGACCGCTGAGATAGGCAAGTGGCAGCGCCATCTGCTTGGCTTGCTTCTGGAACTCAGGGTTATCCAGAGTTGCCTTGACGGCGGCAGCAAAACGGTCGGCGATTTCAGCCGGCACTTCGCGGGGAGCAGCGATGCCGCGCTCGGATGTCATCTCGACATTGAATCCGGATTCGATGGCTGTCGGGACGTCCGGAAGCTGAGGCGAGCGTTCCTTGCCGAAAGTATTGATCATCCGCAGGCCGGACGTATCGTTGCCGCCGAACTCGCTGACGTTGAGACCGCCACCGGTCACCTGTGCGCCAAGGATCGCGGTGCGGGTTTCGCCGGCACCGTTGAACGGAATATGCGTCATCTTAGTGCCCGTTTCGGCCCCGAGAATGATGATGGCGAGGTGATCATCCGTGCCGATGCCGGATGAGCCGAACGAAACCGCACCGGGCTTTGCCTTCGCTGCTTCGATGAATTGCGCGATAGTTTTGATTTCTGACGCCGCAGGAACGGCGATAGCCGCAGGGTCGTCTACGATACGGGCAATCGGCTTGATGGTCTTTGGATCATAGCCGAGCTTTCTCTGCACCTGCATGGACAGGAAACCGGGCGTGTTGATGTAGGAGAAGGTGTAGCCATCCGGCTTGGCTTTTGCCAACGCCGTATACGCGATTTCGCCCGATGCGCCGGGGCGGTTTTCGATGACAATATCTGCGCCGAGTTCTTTTTCAAGATAGGGCTGCATGGCACGCGCCATGACATCCGTGCTGCCGCCCGGCGCAAAGGCAACGATCATCTGAATGGGTCGATCCTTCGGCCATTCGGCATGGGCCGAGCCAATCGTTGCAAGCAAAGTGCCGGCTGCCAATATCGCCGTTCTCATCATATTCATCAATATGCTCCTCCCAAGGAACGCTATGCGGGCCCGGCACCCGCTCTGGAACTAGCCGGGGTGTCCTCCAAGCGCAGCGCTGAGCTTGCGCGCGGCAACGCGGAGAATTTCGAGATTTTTTGACACGGCCTCGTCGTTGAAACGCGATGGCGGGCCGGTCAAAGCCAATGAGCCGAAGAGGGCTTGTCCGTCGCGGTAGACGGGAACGGCGACGCTCGCGACCTGTGGGTCACGCTCACCGATGGTGACATGAAACCCCTTGGCGCGAATATCGTCGTAAAGCTTTCCGGCGGATCCGGTGAACGCCAGAATGACACGCCCAGGCGCGCCACGATCGAGCGGCATGGAATCGCCAACACGCGCCGAGTGGCGGATCGATTGTGTGGAATCGTGCCGATGAAGGCAGACGCGGACATCTCCCTCTTTCACGTAGACCGCAGCGCTCTCGCCGCTCTCATCGCTGATCTGGGCAAGCAAAGGCTCAACGATGGCAGCTGATTTGAATGTAGATTGATAAAGCCCGCCGAGACGCACGAGCTTCGGGCCTAGCCGCCAGCTAGCATCATCATTGCGAACGAGCATGGAGGATTTCGCGAGCGAGCGCGCGATGCGCAGCACCGTGGATTTGTCGAGTTCCGTGCGACGCGCAAGCTCTCCGAGCGTCAACGAATAGTCGACATCGGTAAAAGCTTCCAGCATCGAGACAGCGCGTTCAACAGCTGCGACACCTGAAGAATTGCCTGGCATTGGTTCAAACCTCCCTCAAAAAGATATTGTACTAGGTACAACACCTTTTCATCCAGTACAATAACCGATAATGAGGATTCGTCAACCGTCGCTTACCTGTCAGGCGACGCACCGGAGTTCGGGAGGATTTAGTGAACAAAATCAATGCAGCGGAAGCTGCTGAAAACCTATCAACGGCGAATGCGAGGGGTCTCAAGGTTCTTGTGACTGGGGCGGAATTGGCGCCTGAAGCAACAGAACTTCTTAAACGACATGCAATCGAGATCGTTTATGCGGACGGCTACAGCGGCTCGGAAAATCTCGCTGAGATCGCAAGAACAAACGCGGTCGATGCGATCCTCGTCAGACAAGGCCAGATAAACGATCAGGTCATCGCTTCCTCCTCCCGACTTCGCGTGATCGCAAAACACGGCAGTGGTGTGGACAATATCGATCTAAACGCCGCCACTTCCCACAGCATCCCGGTTCTGCGCGCCCTCGCAGCGAACGCCCAGTCGGTCGCTGAACTTGCGATCACCCTGTCCGTGACGCTGATGAAAGACATCGGCAGCCTGAGCGACACCGTGAAGGGCGGCGCCTGGCCGAAGACGAAATATGTCGGACGCGACCTCGCGGGCGCCTGCTTCGGCATTATCGGATTTGGCGAGATCGGGCGCAGGACGGCTAAGCTTGCGCAGGGCCTCGGTATGGAAACCATCGCATACGACCCGTTTGCGGAGGATGCAGATGGCACGCGCGTGAGCCGCGACCTGTCGGAGGTCCTCGCGCAGAGCGATATCGTCAGCCTGCATTGCCCGCTGACACCGCAGACCCATCACCTTATCAACGCCGACCGGCTGAAGGCGATGAAATCCACGGCCTTCATCGTCAACACGTCTCGTGGCGCCGTCATCGATGAGGCTGCTCTTCTGGATGCATTGAAGGACGGCAGCATCGCAGGTGCCGCACTCGACAGCTTCGAGCAGGAACCACCCGCGACCGATCACCCGTTCTGGGTTCTGCCAAATCTGATCGCAACGCCTCACGTGGGCGGGGCAAGTCGATCAGCGCTGAAGAACATGGCCGTACAGAGTGCGCAGCACATCGTCGATGTCCTCACCGGCGCGCCCTTTGATCGTCGGGCACTCGCCAACCAGAACCTCGCTCAGAACTAAACCACCAAATTTGAAAACAGAGGAATCGAAATGTTGGGTTTCAGAGTATGCAAGCGTAACCAGAATGTCAGCGCGGAATGGGTCGAGAAATTCAGAACTCTGCCTGTCGCCAACGTGAGTGATGTCATGTCCCGCATGACGGCGGGCGGCGCGCCGCTTCGACCGTTCTATACGGGTCCGAGAATGGTCGGCGCCGCGGTGACGGTCAAAGCGCGCCCAGGCGACAACCTGATGGTCCACAAGGCACTCGACATTGCCGAGCCTGGTGACATCGTCGTTGTCGATGCCGGTGGTGATCTCAGCAATGCGATCATTGGGGAACTGATGGTTGCGCATGCAGCACAGCGCGGTCTCGGCGGCATCGTTATCTTCGGCGCCATCCGCGACAGCGAAGAACTGCTGGCCGGATCATTCCCCGTCTTTGCAGCAGGTGTCACCCATCGCGGCCCCTACAAGGATGGTCCCGGCGAAGTCAACGTGCCTATCGCCATCAACGGCATGGTCATCGAGCCGGGTGACCTCATCTGCGGCGACGCCGATGGCCTGCTCTCTGTGCCGCTGTCCTCGGTCGAAACGGTCTTCGAAGCCGCATCGAAGAAGCACGCGGCAGAGACAAAGCAGATGGAAAACATCAAGCTCGGCAAGAACGACCGTGCCTGGGTCGACGCGTCTCTCACGCGGCTCGGCTGTGTTATAGAAGCCTGATCAAAACGAGGCGTGGAAACACCCACGCCTCGTTCAGCCGAGTTGTCTCGCCTTGAAGGGATTCGAACCACAGACCCGTTGTTTCTCAGTACCGAGAACAAGTTTAGCACAAGGTGTCAGGCCATTCCTGCGCACCATGGAAGACGCGAATACGGCCCGCTGTTTCGGAAAACTTCATATGCCGCGACGTACGGCGTCCCGTTAGTGACGAGTTCGGGAAAATTTATCAGTACCAACTCACACTTAGCAGGCGACAACGAACAGGTCTTCAGCGTTAACCGCGCACTTTCCCACGCTCGGCGAGAAAATCCAGGAGCGCACGCACCCGCGAAGGGAGCAGTCCACCTTGGCCGGTGTGGATCGCATGGAAGGCCTCGCGATCGCCAGGATTGAAGTCCTCCAGAACAGGCATGAGACGCCCGGCATCGATGTCGTCCTGGACCGTGAATCGGGCAAGGCGCACGAGCCCGACACCGCAAAGCGCCAGACGGCGCAGCGCTTCGCCGTCGCCCGCCTGAACCCGCCCGACGGCCGGAATGACGACAGTTCCGGCAGGCGTCTTCATCGGCCATCCATCCACGCTACGGACATAGGAGAAGCCAAGACAGTTGTGGTGATCGAGGTCTTCAACGGTCTGCGGCTCACCGAAGCGGGCTATGTATGCAGGGCTGCCTGCGACAATCATGGCTGTATCCCCAAGCTTGCGCGCCACCAGGCTTGAACTCTTTAGCGCTCCTGCGCGAACTGCCACATCCGTTCGCTCCGCCATCAGGTCTACAACCACGTCGGTCTGCACGAGATCAAGGGTGACGCCGGGATAGCGCTCCAGGAACTCCGGCAGGATCGGAGCGAGAATATGCGTGGCGTAGGATGCGCTGGTGTTGAGACGTATGCGTCCCACCGGCTGCTCGCCGGCACCGGCGCTCCGCTCGGCATCGCCGATGTCGGCAAGAATAAGGGTCGCCCTATCGTAGAACGCGCACCCCTCGGCTGTGAGCTGGAAAGCCCGCGTTGATCGGTTGACCAATCGAGCCCCAAGCCGTGCCTCTAGCCGGGCGACAAGCTTGCTGACCGCGGACGGCGTCATGTGGCAAGCGCGCGCTGCGGCCGAAAAGCCGCCGCGTTCTACCACGCAGACAAAGACCTCCATTTCACCGGATCGGTTGATATCAGAGCGCGCCATTGGTCTTTCAATTCACAGATGATGTTCTTCTGGGCAGACTATATCGGAAATTGGCAAGCGTCTACTTTGTGGTCTGGTCACCAGGGGTTGCCAGACAGGTCGTGGCCAACGCTCTCGACCTGCCACTTGAGCGACCGCTGAACCCCCGCTCGTTGCAAAGGACAAACAATGGATTATCGCTATCTCGGCCGCTCCGGTCTCAAGGTCTCGGTGCTCAGCTTCGGCGCCGGCACATTCGGTGGTTCAGGGCCGCTGTTCGGCGCATGGGGCAACACAGATGTTGAGGAAGCGCGACGGCTGATCGACATCTGCCTGGACGCCGGTGTCAACCTGTTCGACACCGCCGATGTCTATTCCAACGGCGCATCCGAACACGTGCTCGGTGCCGCCATCAAGGGACGTCGCGACAAGGTTCTGATCTCGACCAAGGCCAGCCTTCCGATGGGCGATGGTCCAAACGATGCGGGGTCTTCGCGTTTCAGGCTGATGGGATCGATCGAGGACGCGCTAAAGCGGCTCGGGACCGATTACATCGACATTCTGCAACTTCATGCCTTCGATGCAGCAACGCCGGTCGAAGAGGTCCTGTCCACGCTCGACACGCTTGTTCGCGCCGGAAAGGTTCGCTATATCGGCGTTTCCAACTTTTCCGGCTGGCAGATCATGAAGGCGCTCGCCGCGGCCGATCGCTACGGCTGGCCGCGCTACATTGCCAACCAGGTCTACTATTCGCTGGTTGGCCGCGACTATGAATGGGACCTCATGCCGCTCGGAGCAGACCAGGGTCTTGGCGCTCTGGTGTGGAGCCCCCTCGGCTGGGGACGGCTGACCGGCAAGGTCAGGCGCGGTGATCCCATTCCGGACGGAAGCCGTCTCCACGATACGGCAAGCTTTGGCCCACCCGTAGACGATGAGCTTCTGTTCCGTGTCGTAGATGCGCTGGAAGCGGTTGCCGCAGAGGTCGGCAAGACAGTACCGCAGGTGGCACTCAATTGGCTGGTCCAGCGGCCAACCGTGTCATCCGTCATCATCGGCGCGCGCAACGAGGCTCAGCTTCGCCAAAATCTCGGCGCGGTCGGCTGGACCCTTTCTGCCGAACATGTCGCCAAACTCAATGATGCCAGCGAGGTGACGGCACCCTATCCGCATTTCCCATATTACCGGCAGGAAGGGTTCGCACGGATCAACCCGCCGATTGCGAGATAACGGTTCAGCCTTGCTCAGTGGGTCAGGCGTTTCTAGTCATCGATGACGCTGACCTCCTGCTTCCCATGATCATAGACGCACGGCTCAAGCGCCTTGTCGTGCGTCAAAGCTCTCCTGCGCAAGCTCGATCTGATGTTTGCTGTCTCGGCTCCATTCAACAAGTGCCGCGACCTGGCCAGCGAAGGGTTGGCCAAGTTGCGTGAGCTCATAGGTTACGCTTGGTGGAACGCTCGCTTCGACATCGCGCATATGACCCGTCGTCTGGTCTGCTCGTCTAGATCAACAAGCCAGCGTCTACAGTAAGGCTTTCAGCTTCCCCAAGAATTGCGCGCTGGTAGAACAGTCGGGAGCCATTCCCGACTGTTCTACCAATCCCTGACGTTGTCTTCTGTCGGCAATGATCAAGCGCTCGTAAAGAGGTCGGCGGTGTAGAACTTCTCCGGCGCCAGCGGGTCCTTAACCGTGCCGAAATCCTGGAACATCTTGTTGAAGTCAGACAGCCATTTGTTGACCGTGCCGTCCTTTGTAAAGCCTTCCAGTTCCTTGGAGGTCAGCATCTTGCGGCTGCGGGCAACCTTGTCGGTTGCTTCCTTCGGTGCGTTGAGAAACGCCGTGGTGATCTCGATAGAGTGATCGAGGTTGGCGACGCGGTAGTCCATCGCCTTCTTCATCACCCGCAGGAATTTCTTCACCACGTCCGGGTTCTGTTCGATGATTTCGTTGCGCGCCACGAACGTATTGATGAACGACGTCTGAGGATAGAAATCCTGGTTCGAGGCCAGTTCCTTCATGTCAGGCACGCGCGGCTTGATCGTGTCGATCAGGGGGTACCAGATGCCCGCGCCATCGATTTGTTTCGACGTGAAGGCCGCGACAACGGTGGACGGGTCCATTGGCACCATCTGGATGTCAGAGACTGTCATGCCAGCTTTTGTCAGCGCCATGCGCAAGATCATATCGCCAGACGTTCCCTGCGGAACGCCGACCTTCTTACCCTTGAGATCGGCCATCGACGCGATACCGGCTTGGGCGATCACGCGGTCAGAAAAGCCGATATCGTTGACGCCCACCACCTTTGCGCGGCCACTCGCCGGCAACCAGAGGGCGCCGGGGCCGATCGTCCCGAAGTTGAGACTGCCCGCACCCATCGCCTGGATCTGGATCGGACCATTAGTAAAGACCTTCACTGTTGGCTCGAGACCTTCTGCCTCCCACAGCTTCTGGTCCTTGGCGATTGCCAGCACACTGGCATTGGGGAAATCGGCGATATAACCGATCGTCATCTCGGCGGACTGGGCACGGGCCCGGCCGCCGATGGAAAACGCGCTAGCGCCGGCAAGTGCGGCGCCCGTTACCATAAGATTTCGTCTCGTCAGCATGGTCATTCCTCCTTTGACGGGCTGTAAGGTTTTTTCGGCAAGGATCAGGCGGCTGCGGCAGGGTGATACACCGCCCGCCAGACCTCGTTGCGCAATTCTGAAAATTCGGACGAGAGCCGCATATCCTCCGTGCGAGGATAGGGCAGGTCGACATTGACAATCTTGTGAAGCCGGCCCGGCCGAGCTGCCATGACAACGACACGGCTTGCGAGATAGACGGCCTCGTCGACATCATGGGTTATGAACATCACCGTGCGCCGTTCCTTGCTCCACATCGTCAGCAACTGATCCTGAAGCTGCACGCGGGTCAAAGCATCGAGCGCTCCAAACGGCTCGTCCATGAGCAAGATCTTCGGATTGACCGCATAGGCACGGGCAATCGCGCAGCGTTGCTTCATGCCGCCAGACAGAGTCTTCGGCAGTGAATTCGCAAAGTCGGTTAGCCCGACAAGGGCGATGAAATGATCGGCGATACGCCGCCGCTCATCCCGTTTATGGCCGGCAATCTTCAGGCCGAACTCGACATTCTGCCGCACTGTCAGCCACGGGAAAAGCGCATATTGCTGGAAGATCACGCCGCGTTCCGGTCCCGGCCCTCTGACTGGCGTGTCATCGACCAGAACCTGTCCGGAGGACGGCGCGGTCAGGCCGGCTGCAATATTCATCGCCGTCGACTTGCCACACCCGGAGGGTCCGACGACGGTGACGAACTCGCCGTCCGCGATATCGAGGTTCAGTCCCTCAAGCGCCGTAAACGCCGGCCGACCGGCGATATCAAACGTCTTGTTGACATTTTTGAACGAGATTTTCGGGGTCATAGCTTCTCCTGCCAGGCGGTCAGAACACTGTCGATCGCCATGACAATGCGATCCATGATCAGCCCAAGAATGCCGATCGAGATCAGGCTGACGAAGATGGTCGCAAGATCGTAATAGAGTTGTGCCTGCTGCATCCGGAAGCCGAGGCCCGACTGTGCTGCGATCAGCTCGGCAGCCACCACGGTCGACCACGACGAGCCAAGACCGATACGGACGCCCACCATGATATAAGGCAGCGAAGCCGGCACGATGACGCGCCGGAAGATGGTGAAATCGTTGGCACCCAGCACCCGCGCCGCATTGATCATCGTCCTGTCGACGCTGATGACGCCCTGATAGGTGGCGACAACGGAAGACAGGAAGGATGCGAGGAAGATGACGAAGATCTTCGGCGTCTCGTCGATTCCCATCGTCACGATCGCCAGCGGAATGATGGCAAGCGGCGGAATAGTGCGGAAGAACTGGACGTAGGGCTCGATGATGGCGCGGGCGACTTTGTACCAGCCCATCAGGAAGCCGACTGGAATTGCAACGAGAATGCCGAGCGCAAAGCCGGTAAAGACGCGGCCGAGGCTTGCCAGCGCGTCGGACCATAGAAGGCCGCTTTGCGCCTGGATCACAGCTTGCCTGGCGACCGCCAGCGGGGTCGGCAGTCCGACGACGCCATAGGATGTCGCCAGGGCCCACATCGAGATACCGAAGACGACGGCAACGATGTTGATCCCCAGCATGGCGAGGGGGCCAGTCGGCAAAGGTATCCCCCTTGCTTTATCCGATGTGTTTCCACTTTCCATAACTGCCAAGATCACTCCTCCCGAGCTTTCGGCCAGTCCGTCATCCGGTCAGCGTGCCGCTGCCATAACATCCCGTGTCTTGAAGTTCGATTCGATCAGCCAGTCGCGCATCACGTCCAGAAGCTCTCGCTTGTGATCCTGATGGTCCGGATCGCTCCAGAGATTTCTTACCTCCTTCGGATCATTCTCGAGGTCGAACAACTGTCCGTCGGTCGAGCCCTTGAAATGCACCAGTTTCCATCTGTCGCTGCGCACACCGGTCATGAACTCGGTGCCGCCGGCCATCGCCACGTCGCCGATCTGCTCGCAGAAGACGTGCGTGCGGGGCGTCCAGTCCTTGCCTTCCAGTGCAGGCCGTAGGGTTTTCGCCTCGAACGTGTTCGGCGGCGTGATGCCGGCATAGTCGAGAATGGTCGGCCCCAGGTCGAAAAGCTGGCAGAGCCCGTCGACGGTTCGGCCGCCCTCGAACCGGCCGGCAGTCGACCAGATGACTGTCGGAACACGGGTCACGATATCGTACATCGACCATTTCTGGATCAGGCCGTGCTCTCCAAGGCACTCACCATGATCGGAGGTGAAGATGACGATTGCATCTTCCAGATATCCACGCTCCTTCAATGAGGCGAGCAGCTCGCCGACCTTCTCGTCGATCAGCGTCACATTGCCGAGATAGTGAGCCCACAGTCGCTGCATCTGGTCTTCGCTCGGATCCAGGCTCCAGACGACGGAATCGTGGTCAACCTCGACATCGTGCTGACGCTTGTCCTTCAGCTCCTGATGCAGGCTGTCGAGTTCCTCTTTCGTCGGCTTCGGCAAGGGCAGATCGTTGCGCTTCAGATAACGGTCGCTATAGCGCGCCGGCGGATCGAATGGCGGATGCGGGCCGGGAAAGCCGACCTGCAGGAACAGCGGCTCTGTTGGCGGGTAGGTCTCGACCCACCACTTCGCCATGTCGCCGACGAAGGCGTCGGAATGCATGTTCTCTGGAAGCTCCCAGTCAAAACATCCAAGCCGCTCCCGATAGTCCGCACGCTCGCGGTAGAATTCGCGCTGCTGCTTGACGAGACCTTGAGCGGCGAGCGCCTTGTCCCACTCGTCAAAGTACCAGCGTCCCTCCATGTAGCGGTCCTTGTTTTCCACGACGTAACGCTCGTGGAAACCGCTGTCCGAATTATAGGGGATGGTGTGCATCTTCCCGACATTGACGCAGCGATAACCGGCGTCGCGCAGGCTTTCCACCCAGGTCCGCTGCCATTTCTGGCCGTTGGCGAGCACGCCGGTCGTATGCGGGTAATAGCCAGTAAACAGGCTTGCGCGTGATGGCACGCAACTCGGCGCGGTAATGTGGCAGTTGGTCAGCGCCACGCCTTTTTCGATCATCGCATCGATATTCGGCGTATGGGCGTAAGGGTAACCGAGCGCCGAAATGGAATCGTAGCGCTGCTGGTCAGTCATGATTAAAATGATGTTCGGCTTGTCAGCCATCAAATCGCTCCTCCCCGCTGCAGCCAAACGGCGCGGCGGACATTACAACATGCGAAGGAACAATCCCCCTCTTTCGCTTGCCTCTCGAAGCAATGGATGACACAAAGTTATCGATAACGCAACGATCACTATCGCTGCTTGAACGACGTTAGTTGGCAGGTTTTGGACCTATGACGATCAGTGCGAAAGCCAGGGACGGGGACGACGACCGGAGTACGAGTGAGAGGAAGGACCGCCCTGCCCCAACGCTCGCCTCGATCGCCGAACGGGTGGGCGTTTCCGTCAACACCGTATCGCGCGCACTTCGGGCACCCAATACGGTAAGGGTCGAACTGCGGAAACGCATCAATGTGGCGATGGAAGAGCTGAACTACGTACCCAACCGGCTGGCCGGTGGCCTGTCCGGCACGCGCACCGATATCGTCGGCGTCGTGGTGACCTCGCTGTATTATTCGGAATTTGCCAGCGTCATCGATACCCTGCAGTCATCCCTGCTCGAACACGACCTGCAGGTCATGCTTGCCAATACCCGCTACAATCCCGACCAGGAGCTGAAGCTGGTCCGCTCGATCCTGAGCTGGCGGCCGGCGGCGGTGGCAATTATCGGCATCGACCATCCGCCAAAAGTGGTCGAGCTCCTGAAGTCCTCCGGCATTCCGATCATCGAGATGTGGGATACGAGCGGTCCAGTGATCGACACGGCGATCGGTTTCGACCACCAGGCGGTGGGGGCAGCCCAGGCCCGCCATCTGATCGATCGCGGCTACCGAAAACTCGCCTTCGTCGGCAGCCTGCGTGAAAACGACCGGCGCGCGCGAAAACGTCTTTTCGGCCTCGAAACCGAAGCGGTCAAAGCCGGGATTGCACCGGTCGTCACCTGCACGGAACCGATAGGTGGCAGCCCCGATCTCGGCGAGAAGCTGGCGCTTGACGTGCTCCAAAGCCATCCCGGCATCGATGCCATCGTCTGCAACAGCGATGTCGTCGCCTTCGGCGTGCTGCGCGGCCTGAGAAAGCTTGGCAAACGCGTGCCCGAGGACATCGGCGTGATCGCCTTCGGCGACAACGAAGCCGCCGCCTGCATCACCCCGCCCCTCACCACCATCCGTCCTGATCGCGAGCGGATCGGTCGCCTGACCGCCGATGCCATCGTCACCCGCATCAACGGCGGCGAACCGCAGACGACCATCGTTGACTGGAAACTCGTTGCCCGCCAGAGCACGCAACGGGACGCAACTGAGGAAGACGGCTAGGCGCCGTCCTGCCGCGATCTGCTTTCCGGCGTGCGGCTGGAATTGGCGCCAAGTCGCACACTTGCAAGCGTCCAGCCTTGCGTCTTCAGCGAACTTTCGATGCGCCAGGTGAGGATCGCGCTGATCAGTTCCTGCTTCACGGCCTGGTGCGCAGGGTCGGACCAGAGATTGTTCACCTCCGTCGGATCGAGGTCCATGTCGAACAACTGGCCTTCGTGGCTGTCGACGAAATGCACGAGCTTGTAGCGCCGGCTGCGGATCATCGTCATGAACGTCGTGCCGCTGAATATGCGGTCGCCGGCATGTTCGGAAAAGACGTATCGTCGGGGCTCGCACTCCTCACCGCGCAGATAAAGCATCAGCGACTGTGCCTCCATCCAGTCCGGCACCGGCACGCCAGCCATGTCCAGAACAGTCGGAGCAAAGTCAAAGAGCGAGACGAGATCGTCGACCACCCTGCCCTCGGCCACCCGCCCCGGCGCCCAGACAATTGCCGGCACGCGGACACTGTGCTCGTACATCGACCACTTCTGGCTGTGGCCATGGTCGTTGAGGCTGTCGCCGTGGTCAGACGTGAAGATGATGATCGTACCGTCCAGTACGCCGCGCCGCTCGACGGCCTCGATCAGCTTGCCCATCTGCGCGTCGATCATCGAGACATTGGCGAAATAGTGCTGCCGCTGGCGGCGCGTCTGTTCCCTTGTCGGCTGGGACAGATGCACGACGGCGTCGTGGTCGACCGCCAGATGCTGGTCACGCAGCTTTTTCAGCGCCGCCGGCTGGGCCGCGATGTCCGCGTCGCTGAGAATGGGTTCCGGCAGCTCGGCATCCGCATACATGTCGAGGAACTCCTGGGTCGGATCATAGGGCGGATGCGGCCCCGGGATACCGATCTGCAGGAAGAAGGGTTCATTGCCGGTATAGGTATCGAGCCACATCTGGGCGAGCCCGGAGACGAAGTTGTCGGAATGCAGGTCTTCCGGCAGGTTCCAGACGAAGGCGCCGAGCGAGGAGCGGTAATCCTCCCGCCGGCGATAGGTCGCACGGCTCGGCTTTTCCAAGCCACGCGTCCAGATTGCCTTGTCCCATTGGTCAAGGAAAAACGGCAGCCGCGGCGTGGCGCGATCCTTGTTTTCCACCACGTGCCGCTCGTGAAAACCGAACGAATCCTCGAAGGGAGACGTGTGCATTTTGCCGACGTTGACGCAGCGATATCCCGCCTCGGCCATCAGTTGCACCCAGCTGAACGCCCAGGGCTCGTCATTGCGGAACACGCCGTTGGTATGCGGATAGACGCCGGTAAACAGGCTTGCGCGCGACGGCGCACAGGAGGGCGAGGTGACATAGGTCTGGCGGAAATAGGTGCCTTCCCTGACCATCCGGTCGAGATTGGGCGTCTTCATGTAGGGAAAGCCGCCGGCAGCAATCGTGTCGAACCGCTGCTGGTCGGTGATGACAAAGATGATGTTCGGCTTCTTCTTCTCGTTTGACATGATGTTCCTCCCTGTCCAACACCAGCTTGCAGTCCGAGCGACCCCAAGCCCCTCATACTCTCAAGAACCAGCTGTTCTCGTCTGCCAAAATCTGTAGCACCATATAATGATGCTGCGCCCGATGTGGACGCAAGCCATGCCGGCGGGGAGGAGGAGGACCAATGGCGACCGTTTTGATCACCGGCTGCGATCGCGGACTTGGCGAAGAATTCGCGCTTCAATACGCGGCCAGAGGCGACCGGGTCATCGCCACCTGCCTCGATCCCGACGCTTTTGGCAAACGGCACAGAAATTTCCCCAATATAGAAGCCGTCAAGCTCGACGTAACCGATGAAACATCCGTCCTGCGCCTCGCTGCGGAGCTGAACGGCGTTGCGATCGACGTGCTGGTCAACAATGCCGGCATTCCCGGCCCGCATCCGGGCCTGCAAGAAACAGACCTGACGCTCTGGCGAAATATGTTGGAAGTCAATCTGATCGCACCTTTCGTCGTCACAAGGGCCTTCACCGAGCACGTAGCCAGCAGCGAGCGCAAGGTGATCGCCTTCATAACAAGCCGCATGGGGTCGATCGGGCTCAACAATACCGCCAGCTCCTATGCCTATCGATCCAGCAAGGCAGGCCTCAACATGGTAATTAAGAGCCTTGCCATCGATCTCGGTCCCCGCCAGATCTGCGTGCTTGGCCTTCACCCCGGCAAAGTCGCCCGCCAAGGGGACGGCGGACTGAGCATATCCGAGAGCATCGCGCGGATGCGTGAGGTCATCGATCATTCCGGCCCGCACCAGACCGGGAGCTTCTACGATTACAATGGCCAGATCCTCCCCTGGTAACAGATACGGTTAAGGCAGCACGTCATACGCGACACGAAAACCCGTATTGCTCGACGCACTGTCGGCCGAAAGGCCCATGCGGGCAGCGATCCGATAGCGATAGCAGTAGCTCTTGTGGCACAAGAAAGAGCCACCCTTCAGGACCTTGTCAGCGGACTTTTTCGCTTGGTCGTTGCGAAGCTTCGCAACCCTAGACAGCGAGCGTATCTTAAAGGGATCCGCGGTCCATTCCCAGACGTTACCGGAAAGGTTGTAGAAGCCTGCTTCTGATGGTGCGAAGCTGCGTGCCGGTGCCGTTCCGAAATAGCCGTCGACAAGCGCATTTTGGCTCGGGAACCGGCCCTGCCAGATATTGCAAAAAGTCAGATCGTCGCTCGGCTCAGCGTCGCCCCAGGGATACCGGCGCCTGCGGTTGCCACCGCGAGCGGCATGCTCCCATTCGGCTTCGCTCGGCAAGCGGCCACCCACCCATGCAGCAAATGCCGCAGCATCGTGCCAGGAAACATGCGTCACCGGATGATCCAGACGGTCCTCGATCGAGCTGCCAGGGCCTTCCGGCTCCTTCCATGTCGCGCCGTCGACGCGTGTCCACCAAGGCGTGTTGACGACCCCGCCGGTCACGAGGGCTTGGTTCTTGAGGAGCGGCGAGAACACGGCCGACATGCCGAACCGCTCCGATTCCGTCACATGGCCCGTCGCCTCGATGAAGTCCGCAAAGCGGGCGACCGTGACGGTCTCGACTTCGAGATGGAAATCCTGCAGCAAGACCTTCCGCTCCGGTCCTTCACCATCGGCGGCGATGACGGGATCATGGGTGCCGACGAAGCTCTCTCCACCGTTCACCGCAATCGTCCGGCCCGCTCGACCTCGAACCGTGAAACTTTTCGCTCCTACCGACGCCTGGCCTTCCCCGGCTCGCGCCGCTCCCGAACAACATTCACCCATGGGTTCCTCCCAGAAAGCGCTCAGATCCGCCTTAACTCGCCAAACCTCTATCGGCCTTCGATGCCGACAGCGCAACACTCATCCCGCAATCACCGGGACAACCAGAGACAGGCCCGACATCAGCAACAATACAAAAGCGAGCCGTCGCATTGTGTTCTGCGAAAGTTGCGGTGGCCATCGGCGCGCGGCATAACTCGCAACCAGCACCCCGGGAAGTCCGGCCAGTGCCCACGTCGAGGCAAGCGCTGGCCATTCGCCTGATGCTGTTACCAGCACGAGACGAAACATGGCATTGATCGCGAAAACCGCCACAAGCGTCTCGCGGATCGCCGCATGCGACAGAGGTTGCCTGTAGAAGTGGTAGACCAGCGGCGGCCCTGCGGTCGAAAACAGGCCTCCCATGAGACCGCCAAGCGCACCGAAGAAAACGAAACTTGGTTTCGATGACAGGCTTCCACGGGCCGCTGGCCGGAGGATCAGCTGTAGGCTGGACATGATAATGACGAGACCAAGCACCAGCCGCAGCGCCACCAAAGATGACGAAGCCATGAGGTTCAGCAACACATATCCAACAACGATCAGTGGGATTGCACCGAGCAATGACAGCAGAAATGGCATCAGGGCTATTGCGCGCCAACCTTTGGCAAGCACGACAACCGCGTTGGCCAAGGTGAGGAAGCCAATGATGACGGCAGCGTCTGGAAGCGGAATGAGACCCGTCAGAGCGATTGCACCCATCAGCAACAACCCGAACGCGAACCCCGTGAGTGTCTGGACATAGGCCGCAGCAAACGAGAGCAAGATGAAAAGGGCAACGCCGCCGCTGGGCATTGCGACTACCCTTCTGCGCTAAGACTTAACGTTTCGAATGGTGCCAGTTGGTCGAGGTCGGGTTCGACACCGAGCCCTGCACCTGCAGGCAGCTCGACCAAGCCCTCCCGGACGACCGGCCAGCGGGGCACGATGGCGTCACGCAGCGGATTTGGATTGACATCGATCTCGAGCAATCCATCGCCGCCGGCCGCTGCAAGAATATGGGCAGAGGCAACCAGGCCGATGCCGGCACCCAGAAAATGCGGGCAATAACGTCGCCCCGCCGCGCGGGCTGAACGGGCGACGGCAAGGCAACCGCTCGGACCTCCCCATTTTGCCGCATCCGGCTGTATGACCGAAAGGCTGCCGGCTCTAATCGCCGCCTCAAACGCCTGCTCACCGACAAGGTTTTCGCCGCCGGCAAGCGGCGTCGACGTTGCTCCACCGAGTTCTTGCCAGACCGTATCCGGGCAATCCACCCGTAACGGCTCTTCCATCCATCCGAGGCCGAGATTGTCGGTAGCCTGCAAAAAGGCGCGTGCTTTATCCAGTGGAAAACCCTGGTTTGCATCGGCGTACAATGTCTCGCCCAGGCGGAGATCTGCATGCAGGCCACGCAGCAGATCGAGATCGCGGTCGAAATTGAACCCGACCTTCACCTTGAAGTCGCGATAACCATCAATGCGTGCCTGCGCTATCATCTGTTCGGCATCGAGAATATGGATGCCGCTGGCATAAGCGCGCACCCTTTCGGCGGCACCGTCCGCCATCGCCTTTCCCAGGGGCACACCGGCGCGGCGCGCTGTAATGTCCCAGTACGCCACGTCGAAACCGGCGATCACCTGCGCGTAGGGCCCCACCTCGCCTGTCTGCAGCACGAGGATTTCGGTGGCGGCAGTCAGTTGCCTCCATACTTCCGGAGGCGCAGGTAAAGGTCGGCCAAGAATGCGCGGAGCGATATCTGTCGTCAGCAACCGGGCGCGATGGTCCGCGCCGCAGGCCGGCCAGTTGCACCAGATCTCTCCCCATCCGACGGTTCCAATTTCATCTTCCAGTCGAACGAAAACAGCGGGCCGATCGAACATGGTCCCGAAAGATGTAGAAACCGGTTTCGCCAATGGCACGCGAAAAACAAGCGTCCGCGCGGAGATGATCGTTACTGGATCCATCATGTGACCTCCTTCATTTCACCCAGCCAGAAAGCCGCCATCCACCGCAAAGACGGTACCGGTGGCATAGTCAGATGCCGGCAGGCACAGGAACACGACGGTGCCCGCCACGTCCTCCGGCTTGCCCCATCGCTTTACCGCGGTGCGTGCCGCGATCCGCTCGTGATGAGCGGCGTCCTTGCGCCCCTCGGCATTGATCGCCGTCTCGATATAGCCAGGCGCCACGGCATTGACCCGAATGCCGTCCTCTGCCCATGCGAGCGCCAACGATTTGGTTAGCATCACGACGCCGCCCTTGCTGGCGCAATAGGCAGGAATCCGGGGGAGCGCGGCGAAGGCATTCATCGAAGCAACATTGACGATCGAACCGCGTGAGGCGACGAGATGTGGCCGAAACGCCATACAGATGCGAAATGTCCCTGTCAGGTTGACGTCCAGCACCCGCTGGAACATCTCGATCTTGAACTCTTCATCGCGCGCCAGAATGCCAGCGCAGTTGACGACGGCATCGACACGTTCGAATCCGGCGGCAAATTTCTCGACGCCGGCATCCGAGGTAACGTCCAGTATTTCGACGACGACACCCTCCTGCCCTTTCAGCCGGCAGCGATCGAGCGCCGGCTGGTCGTGTCCGGTGACCGTGACGGTCGCTCCGCGTGCCAGGAACAGTTCGGCGATCGCCGAGCCGATATCGCCGGCGCCTCCGACGACGACCGCATGGAAGCCGGGCGAAAAACTAAAAGGATCCTGCATGCTTGCCTCGTTTCCGAACATCATCAATGGCAGTGATCCGGCTTCCCGAACAAGCATTTCGGGACGCCGGTTATTTAGTGCGGTTCAACGCCCTCAGGCGGCAGCGTAGCTGCTGGCCAGATCACCTTCCTTGCTGATCGACTGGAAGGCCGGGGCCGGGGCCCTCCAGCGCGGCGCCTTCTCTTTGGTAAGCTTGCTGAGGCTATCGACCACGCCGACGCCCTCTTCCGACAGCGCCTTGGCAACGGCTGCGGTATCTGGAAAATGCGAGCGGATGGCATTCAGCCAAATCGTTCGACCAGCGAGGAAGCCGCCAGCACCGGCCGCATAGGCGTATTCCAGCACCAGTTCGAACTTGGCAGACGCAGCGCCCCCCGAAAGCAGCACCCAGGGAATGCCGGCATCGGAGCAGATCTTGCCGACCGCATCGAACTCGCGCTGGGCAGCCTTCGAAGCCTCGCTGCCGTCGCGTGGCGGCAGGCTGTTGGCGGCAAGCGGGGTTTCGAGCTTCAGCAGATCAACGCCATATTCCGGCTTGGCGAACTCGCGGACACTTTCGATCACCAGCTCCGGCAGCTTGGTCGGGGATTCGACATAATCCGCGGTATGACCTGCCTGGCCAAGGAATGGAAAGACCAGCAGCTCAAGCACATAAGGGATGTCGTAGCGCCTGCAGTCGTCGCCGATCTGGCGGACATAGGCCTTCTGGTGTTCGATGACCTCGGCAGAGGCATCCGGCCTGTACCAGACCAGAACCTTGACCGCATCGCCCCCAAGACGGCGGATCTTCTCGACGCTCCAGTCCGCGATCGATTTTGTCTTGCGGCCCCCTTCCGTCTCTTCCGTGCGATGGTCCTCGAGCGTGACAATCAGGCCGCAATCGGCGGGCAGAACATCGATTGCCGCGGGAATTGCGTAGTTCGGATCAAACAGCATCGAGCTGCAATGCGGCGACAGGTTTTCAACCAGCAGCCGTTTGGCAGTGATCACGTCGGAAAACGCGACTTGCGACTTGTCGATCTTGCGGGCTGCAGCGATTGCCTCGAACAACGGCGGCCGCTGGTCGAGGGCGACCATGCAGAAATGCCCTTCGTTGTTGGCCAGACGAGCAAGGCCGCGGGTTTTACCGAGTGTAAGCATGACGTTTCCTTTCAAGAAGACCTGAGTTCATCGAGTGTCGGGATGGCGGCACGGCCGCCTGCGCGGGTGCATTTGAAGGCGGCGGCAGCGCTGGCGAACGCCATGCTGTCACGGATTTCGAAGTGGGCGCCGATCGCAAACGCGTAGGCGCCGTGGAAGACATCGCCGGCAGCCGTCGTGTCGATCGCACGGACACTGGGCGCCGGCAGGTCGTGCACCACACCGTCCTCGCGCCAGGCAACGCCCTTGCTACCGCGCGTCACCGCCACCATGCGGGAACCGAAGGACGCTGCCTTTTCAAGAGCCGACCCGATATCGGGGCCGGCGAAACCGGACAGGCCGGGTTCGGAAAAGATCGCGTGATCCGTCAGTGGCAGCAGCCGTTCGAAGATGTCTGCATCGGCGACATCGCCATCCAGCACGGTCGGAATTCCCTGCTCCCGCGCCTTGGTGAACAGGGCAACGGCACCTTCCGGCCAGCGGGGATCGGCAAGAACGCAGTCGGCATCGAGGGTTGCCAGCGGCAGCCATGCGGGATCTGTCGGAAAGGAGCCGCGGAAATTGACGATCTGCCGTTCGCCGGTCTGATCAACGATGATGCCCGAGACGGAAGACGCACCATCGTCGAACAGCCGGAAGCAGCCGACATCGACGCCCTCAGCGACAAAAGCCTCGGACATGGCGCGACCGGCATCGTCATTGCCGCCCCTGCCCCAGAAGGAAGCGCGACCACCGAGCCTTGCGACCGCGACGGCCGCATTCGCCGCCATGCCGCCCGGCTCCGTCAGATGTTCCCCGGCTCGAATCTTTTCGCTGCCGCCGGAAAATGGCGCTTCCACCCGCCAGATGCGGTCGAGTGCCGATAGCCCCAGGCAAATGACACGGGGATGCGCCGCATCTGGGATCGTGACAGGTCCGATCTTCGACCCGCTCACCGGATTGCCTCCCCTGAAGCCTTGTCAAAGACATGCGGCTTGCCTGGCTGGGCTGCGAGTTTTAGCGTTTCGCCTACCTTCGGCCGAAGCTCCGGATTGACTCGCGCCACCGTCTTCACGCCGGCCAGCATGAAATGCACAAGCGTATCGGAACCGAGCGGTTCGACGAGGTCGATCGTCACCGCAAAGGCACGTGGGTCCTCCGGCGCGTGGATGAAGTGTTCCGGGCGTATGCCGAGAACGGCAACCTGCGCCCCTGCGAGCACCGCCAAAGTGGCAGCCGGAACGGGCGCTGCCAGATCGGATGCTCCAACCAGCGAAAAGCCCTCGCCCGACCGGCGGATATCAAAAAAGTTCATCGCCGGGGAGCCGATAAAACCGGCGACGAACTGGTTATTCGGCCGTTCGTAGACGTCTTCCGGCGATCCGTACTGTTGCACTTCGCCACTCTTCAAGACGACGATGCGATCCGCCATCGTCATCGCCTCGATCTGGTCGTGGGTAACGAAGATCATCGTCGTTTTCAGTTCCTGCGACAGCCCCTTGATCTCGGTGCGGACCTGGTTGCGCAGTTTTGCATCGAGGTTGGACAGCGGTTCATCGAACAGGAAGACCTTCGGATCGCGAACAATCGCGCGGCCCATCGCGACGCGCTGTCGCTGGCCGCCGGACAGGGCCTTTGGCTTTCGTTCGAGGAAAGGTTCGATGTGAAGCAGACCGGCAGCGCGGCGGACACGCTGGTCAATTTCCGCCTTTGTCATGCCGCGCAGTTCGAGCGCGAATGCCATGTTGTCGTAGACGGTCATATGCGGATAGAGCGCGTAATCCTGAAACACCATGGCGATGTCGCGTTTCGACGGCGGCACGTCATTGACCTTGGTATCGCCAATAAAGAGATCACCTGAGGTCGACGGCTCGAGGCCAGCGATAATGCGCAGCAGTGTGGATTTGCCGCAGCCGGACGGACCAACGAAGACGACGAATTCCTCGTCCGCAATCTCCAGATCGAGACCGGGAATGATGGTCAGTTCGCCGAATTTCTTGACGAGGTTCTTGATGCTGATGGAGGCCATGGTTCACCCGAATGAGAGGACAGGTTTGATCAGCTTGCCTTCGGCAAAGCGGGCGAAATAGTCCGGCAGCGCGTCCAGACCGAAAGACGCGTCGACAAAGCGCCGGTACCGCTCCTTGTTGCTACGCAGCAGTTCGACATTCGGCGCAAAATCCCGGATCGGGAAATAGAAGGTGCGGATCATGTAGAAGTCCTTTCGGCGGAAGATCTTTCCCTCTTCGATCGTCCAGGGCGCTGCATTCTCGCCGACCAGCATCAACGCGCCGCGCGGCAGAACCAGCTCGATGCCGAGATTGCGGGCGGCATGCGCGCCCGAGCATTCGAAGATCAGTTTGAAGCGTTTTTCCCGAGAGCCGACGGGGTGTGCCTTGGCACCGAAGGACAGTGCGATCGACAGGCGCTCCTCGTTGGGGTCGGCGACGTGGATATCCTTGTAACCGAGGCTCTGAAGCGCCAGCACGACGCCCAGGCCGACCGGCCCGGCCCCCATGACCAGGATAGGTGCATTTTCTTCCGGCGGGACAAGCGGCATGGCGAACCGGACAGCGTGGGCGGACGTGCCGATCGTATCGAGCAGCAGCGGCGCGAGGTCGTCTTCGATGTCGTCCGGCACGGGGAGCAGGCAGTTTTTCGGCACCGGCACATATTCGGCATAACCGCCCGGCCGGTTCCAGCCGATCAGACTGGAGACCTCGAGGCACATCTGCGTATCGCCGGCCCGGCAGGCCTCGCAGTGATCGCAATGAAGCGGTATATAGACGACGTTCCGTTCGCCATGGCGTGGATGGCCAGGCTGGTCGACGATCCCGAAGATCTCGTGACCGGCGGTGAACTCAGCGCCCTTGTACCATAGCTTGAAGTCGGAGCCGCACAGCGCGGTTCGCAGCACCTTGACGAGGACTTCGCCCAGCCCGACCTCGGGTATGTCCCGAGTATCGACCGTGATCTTGCGATCGCCATGAAAGACCGAGGCACGCATGCGGGATTTTTGTCTGTCTGTCATCATAGTCATCCTTTGACGGCGCCGAGAGTGAGACCGGCGACGAGCCAGCGCTGAACCAAAATGGCGAGCAGCAATGGTGGCAGCGCGATCAGCGTCGCTGCAGCCATCAGCGATCCCCATTGGGTCGAGCCCTCTCCGACGAAATTGAATGCGGCGGCGATCAGGGTCTTCGTGTCTGAATCCGAGAGGATCAGCGCGAAGAGAAAGAAATTCCATGAAAAGACGAAAGCGAGGATCGACGCGACGGCAATGCCCGAGCCGACCAGTGGTATGGCGATCTTCCAAAGGACGCGGGTTACTGAGCATCCGTCGATTTGCGCCGCCTCAAATATACTGCGCGGAATATTGTCGAAGAAGGGCATGAGCACCCAGATGACGATCGGCATGGTGATAACCGCATGGCTGAGGATCAGCGCCGTGTAGGAGCCGATTAGCCCGACCTCACGAAACATGATGTACCAGGGCAGCAGGAAGAGCGTTCCCGGCGCCATGCGCGCGGCAAGCGTCAGGATTGCCGGCCAGGTGACGCGCGACCAGGAGACGGCGAAGGCGGCTGGGATGCCGAAAATCAGACCGAGCAGTGTCGAGCCGATGGTGACGACAAAGCTGTTCACCGCATAGGAAAGGAACGGCGTCGTCTCCCAAAGGATGACGTAGTTCTCGAAAGTCGGCTGAAAGATTACAGTCGGCGGATAGGAAGTCACCTCGAAGGAGGGCTTAAACGAAGACAGCACCATCCAGACAGTTGGGCCCAAGATCAAAATGCCGGCAATCGTCAGCTGGATTGTGTTCAGCCAGTGGATCCAGCGGTCAGAGCGGTTTGTTCCGTTCATCGTCTTCTCCTTACCAGGCGACTGCGGCGCGCAGACGGTTGAGCATCAGCACCGCCACCAAGACGATGGCCGACAAGGTGATCATCAGGGCGCTGGCGTAACCGATGTTGAAGAACTCGAAGCCGACCCTAAAACCGTAGATGTTGAGCGTATTGGACGCATTGCCGGGGCCGCCCTGGGTAGTGATGTAGATGATGTCGAAGAACCGAAGGAGATCGACGCTGCGCAGAACCGCCGCAGTGACGATCGTCGGAAGCAGAAGCGGCAGCGTGATGCGGCGAAAGATCCGGGCTGGAGATGCTCCATCGATCTGTGCTGCTTCGTAGACACTCGGCGGCAGCGACTGAAGGCCACCCAGAACGATTAGTGCCACGTAAGGAGCCCACTGCCAGGTGTCGATCAATGCGATCGTTGGAATGACCCAGGTAGGCGACGCCAACCATTCGGATGCCGGTAGACCGACGGATTCGAGGATGTAATTGGCTGCCCCGAGGGACGGATCGAGAATGACAAGCCACATCATGCCAGCAACGACCGGCGGCATCATGAAGGGTGAAATCAGCAGTGAGCGCAGCAGACCCGACAGCTTTTTGGAATGAAAAAGCAGCATCGCAAGATAGATGCCAAGCACCAGCTGCAGGATCATCGAAAGAATATAGAGCGCTAACGTAACATAGAGACCGTTCCAGAACTCGCCGTCGCCGACCAACTGGGAGTAGTTCCCAAGCCCGGCAAAGCTCGACTCGCCGGTGCTTGAGAAGGAGCGAAAACTGAGCCAGATAGTATAGACGATCGGAAAGGCGATCATCGCGACGGTGAACACCACCGCCGGAGCGGACAAGGCAGCAAGCTGCCGTCCCTGGCTGTTGTTCGAGCCTGAGGTCATGAACCGGTCTCCGGTATCGCATTGGGATTGAGAGCTCCGCCGAAGCGGAGCGCATTTCACAAGGCGCCTAAGCGCACATCATTTGCGGACGATCAGCCCGTCGAGCGCCGCGTCAGCGGCAGCGCAGGCCTCCGCGACCGGCCTCTGGCCGAGGAGCACGTCCTGAACCGCCTGACCGATATAGTCTCGCGATTCCGGGTTGGCGACGATCGGATAACCGACCTCCGATGAACCCTTGGTCGCCAGCACATTGAGCGCTGACTGCCAGCTCGCGCGCACCGGCGCCTCAGCGATCCACTTCTTGTATTCCGGATCGTCCGAAACCGAAGCACGCGGCGCTGCGACTCCCTGGATCGCCAGGCGCTTCTGCATTTCCGGGCTCGATGCCCACTGGATGAAGTACCAGGCTGCGTCCTTGTTAGCGCTATTGGCCGAAACCGACAGGCCCCATCCGATCGCGGTCGGCACGCTGCCGGCCTCACCGGCAGGCAGCGGGATCACATCGGTATCCTTCAGCCGCTCGCCGCCTTCCATGATGGTCCGCAGTTCGTTGGAGGATTCGAACGCCATGGCGGCGCGGCCGGCACGATAGAGCGCGGAGATCTGATAGAAGCTGTAGTTGGACGACCCCGGAGGTCCGTAATCCTTGAGCAGCTCGCCATAATAGCCGATCGCCTTCTGGCCGGCTGGGGAGCAAAGCGCAGACTTGCCGTCGACGACATACTGGGCGCCCATGTTGTGCAGCACATTGCTGAACGTATAGGCAAGCGCCGCTTTCAAGCCGCGCGACGTGATCGGCGAGACGCCGCTTTCGCATTCGCTGATCTTCTTAGCTGCGGCTTTCACATCATCCAGGGTCGCGGGCTTGGCGATACCGCATTTCTGGAAAATGTCAGTGCGATAATAGAGCAGAGGGCCTTCGAGATTGAGGGGCACGCTGGTCAACTTGCCCCCGAACGTCGCTGCCTTGACCAGAGCCGGGCTGATGCCGGCGAAGTCGTAATCGGGTGCAACGTCCTTCTGGGTATAGGCGGAGAGATCTGCATACCAACCGGAGGCGGCGAACTGCTGACCTTCGCGCGACGCCAGCGTCATGAACACATCGACTTCGTCGCTTTTGGAATTCAAGACAGTCACCAGACGCTGGCGCATCTGCTGTTCCTGGTACGAATCGACCTTGAGCGTAATGCCGGTCAGTTTGGTAAACTCGTCCTTGTAGGACAGCAATGCCTGAGACCAGGGATTGTTGTTGGCAAGAAACGAAACGGTGTCACCGTCATGCGCCTTCCAGTCGAAGGCAAGTGCTGGGCTGGCAACGCCGGCCAGCAGAACTGATGCGAGCACGATACGGGCTGCGGAGATATTCGGCATGCTTTCCTCCACTTCGCCGCCTTCGAAGGCGGTGTTCCTCCTACGCTCCTCCTTGAGCGACATCGATCTGCATTCCTCCCGAACGCACATCTTGTAACCGGTTACATAGACCCTATCCGAAAACGCTGTCAACAGAGTATTCGCAGTCATCACGACTGCTGCAGAGCAGCGTACAATCCATTTGACAGACGACTGGAAATGATTGCTAGGGTATGTAACGTTACATATAGGCTCGCAGATGAGTGTTGAAAAAGAAAAAACCGGGATACGCGCCATCGCCCGACTTGCGGGAGTTTCCACTGCGACGGTCTCGCGCGCCCTGAACAATCCGCAGAGCGTCAGTGAGGAACTGCGACTGCGTATTACGAGTATCGTCGATCAGACAGGCTACGTGCCGCATGGCATGGCCAGGGCGCTTTCAAGCAATCGCACCCGCACGATCGGCGCGATCATCCCGACGATCGACAATGCGATGTTCGCCCGCGGCATTGAATCCTTGCAGAAACACCTGTCGTCGCGTGGTTACATGCTCATTCTGGCCACCAACGGCTATGACATCGATGTTGAGCTGGAGCAGGCACGCAACCTCGTCAGCCGCGGCATCGACGGTTTGATCCTGCGCGGTGACTGTCATCATCAGGCGCTGCGGGATTTGCTCGTCGCACGGGACCTCCCATTCATCAACGTCGGTGTCTACAACCCGAGCGGCAGCGCACCCAGTATTGGCGTCGACAATGAAATTGCTGCATACCGCGCGATGATGCATCTGGTTTCGCTCGGCCACAAAAGGATCGGCGTCGTCAGCGCCTTGCAACGCAACAATGATCGCGCAAGTGCCCGCATAAGAGGATTTCGCCGCGCTCTGGGCGAAAACGGTCTCGCGCTTCCAGCCGAATGGCACCTGGAAGTGCGCTATACATTGGACGATGCCCGCGAAGCCGCACGTCAGATTCTGACCGGGTCAGATCGTCCAACGGCGATCGCCTGCGGCAATGACGTGCTTGCTTATGGCGTCATGCTTGAAGCTGAGCGTCGAGGACTTGGCGTCCCGACAGACCTCTCGGTGATCGGGTTCGATGACCTTGATTGGAGCCGTCATTTGCGGCCGGCTCTAACAACTTTGCACATCCCGACAGATCTGACGTGGAAAGGAGCCGGTGAATATCTTCTTGCTCGGCTGGAGGGACATCGCATCCCAAACCACTACGAGGTGGACTATTCACTGATTATCCGCGAATCCACGGCGGCTCCTAGCGCGTAGGTTATGCTATTGCTATTGAAACAGCATCAGACCACCGATCCAATGATATGCCTTTGCCGCCACTGTAGTTCAGGCCGGATCGGATAGCAGTGCTCGATCACCGTTTGATGCACTGTACGACAATCTTGAGCCCTGCGCGCCACTCAACAGAGTCTCGAAAACCGTCGGTTATCCCTCAGGCGTCTTGACGGAGACAAGGGCCCACTCCCCCTTTGGCATCGGAGATCCTGCACAGCAACCAGACCCGGCGTCGATAAACGACTGCCTTCGTCTCACGATCCCGCAATCCAGTGAAGGTGCCCGACGTCGGGCATGGTAGCAGGTTCTTTTTTTCGGGAATACGGCTACGCCCTCCCTGACTTTGCCACTGAGCGGCGCCTGACAATCGCGGCAATCAGCGGATAAGACCATACGATTAGTGTCACCACACCAAGCGTCCCTGAAATCGGACGGTTGAAGAAGTTGATGTTGTTCCCGTTCGCTTTGATGATCGAAGACATGAAGTTCTGCTCGACCACCTGTCCCAACACGAGTCCGAGAATGAGCGGCGCCGCCGGATACTCGTTTTCCTGCATGATCCAGACGAGAAGGCCGATGGCCAGCACCACCCACAACTCGAATATATTATTACTAACGGCGTAGGTGCCGTAGATGCAGAGCAACAGAATCAACGGATAAAGGATCTGCTCACGGACAGAAATGACGAACCGGCCAAGATAGATGGAGGCGATGCCGAGCGGGATCAAAATGATATTTGCCAGCAAGAAGATGATGTAGATCGCGTTGACCATGTCAGCCGAATTGACGAAGACAAGAGGTCCCGGTTGTATTCCCTTGAGGATCAGCACACCGACGACGATTGCCGTAATCGAATCTCCTGGAATGCCAAACACCAAAGTTGGCACATAAGAGCCAGACAGAGCAGCGTTATTTGCTGAAGCAGCCCCCGCCACGCCTTCGGAAGACCCCTTGCCGAATAGCTTCGGTTCACGGGCGAAGCGTTTCGATACCGCATAAGTCACCCAAGCCGCAATGTCGGCTCCAGCGCCTGGCAGAGCACCGACAAGAGTTCCTATAACGCCACCCCTGGCGATATGTTTACGCTCGCGCCAAAGCGATGCCGCGCTTGGATATGGCCGACCCGTAATTTTAATCGAAGCATCAAGGCTGCTACCATCGAAGCTTGACGCCTTTCGGAAAATTTCGGCCAACGCGAATGCGCCAATCATCACCGGAATAAATCCAATACCCCCTTGGAGGTTCATGTTACCGAACGTGTACCGCTGGGTTCCGGTGACGAAATCAAGCCCGACGACGGACAGAAATAGGCCTAGCATCAGTGAGATCCAGCCTTTGAGCGCGTCATCGCCTGCTACCAGAGTGGCGCAGGACAGACCAAGCAATGCGAGCCAGAAATATTCGTAGCTCGAGAAATTCATAGCAAAATCTGCCAGGAACGGCGCGCCGAACATCAGCACGATCGTGCCCATGATGCCGCCGATGGCAGAAGACATTACCGACATCCCGAGCGCATCGCCCAGGCGGCCAGAGCGCGTTAAGTCATTCATGTCGCTGGTATACGCAGCAGATGCAGGCGTCCCAGGAATACGCAGGAAGGCGGCGGGAATGTCGCCCGCGAACATCGCCATACCGGAGCAGGTAATGATCGTGGCGAGTGCGGCGACCGGCGAAAGTGTAAACGCCACAGGCACCAGCAATGCTACGGCCATGGTCGCACTGAGCCCTGGAATCATGCCAACGAAGAGCCCAAACATGGCCGAGACGAGCATTGTCACGAGCACATCGACCTGCATCACGAGGGCAAGCCCATCAAGAAAACCTGTCATCCGATCATCTCCTCTAGAATGCCCTGTGGCAATGGTATTCCGAGCAGGTGACTGAACAGGAGTGAGACAACCAACCCAGCTGCGACTCCGACAATCGCTGCGGTGAGCGGCTTGACTCCGTAGAGTAGACAATGCGCAGTCACGATGACAACCGCCATAATCATCGACCCCAGCACCGGTGCAAGTACTGCATAGGCGATGATAGCCACCGGAATGAAGGCGATCAGCGCCATCTGCCGCGGTGATGAAATCCATGCAGGCATTGCAACGTCCCCTGCGTTGCGCCAGCCGCGCAACGCGATCAGGCCGCCCAAGACGGCCATGATGCTTCCAATGATCGTCGGAAGAAGTTTTGGGGAGGCCGCGCCTGCCGAAACGTGAAAGCCTTGTGCCAGCAATGCAATGGTGACGCCAAAGATTGCAAAGGCCAGGCCCGTCCAGAAGTCGGGCAGGCGCATTGTACTACTCCTTGCGCTGGGCGATGCCCAGATCGTTCATGATTGTACCGACCTGAGTGTATTGCTCGGTCAGAAACTGTCCGAAGCCCGCTGTATCAAGAACGCGGATGCCAAATCCTTTATCGTTCATGAACTTCATGAAGTCTTCAGAGCTGGCCACCTTGACGACAGCATCGCTGAGTTTCTTCTGGATGTCCGCAGGAAGCTTCTGAGGTCCAACCACCCCACGCCAGGTGCCACCGCTGAACGCGACGCCCGTTGCCTCTTCGGCAGTCGGTACATCCGGAAACGCTGCGATGCGCTTTTCGGCAAACACGGTCAGCGGCTTTGTCTTCCCCGCCTGCATCATCGCGATGCCTTCAGGTAGCGAAGACAAAACGACATTTGAGCCCCCTGCCGCCAGTTCCTGGAAACCGGGTGCAGCACCTTGCGACGGCACGAGCGTAACCGAAAGCGGATCGACCCCATTTGCTTTCAGGAACCCGGCAAATGCCAGGTGGTAGGCTGCGCCTGTGCTCGTGCCGGTCACGGTGTAGGTGCCGGTCGGCTTCGACTTGATATCCGCGAGAGCGGATTTGACATCCTTCCAGTCACCAGACGTCGATACGTGGAAGGCGCCAGAGTCAAAGTTCACAAGAGCGATTGGATTGAAATCTGTTGCCTTGTACTGGCTCTGGCCAGCCCAATAGAAGCTTGCGAGCTCAGCTGTCGCGAATCCCAACGTATAGCCGTCAGGTTTAGTCGACAGCATTTCCGAATGGCCGATGACGGAACCGCCGCCGGGCTTGTTGACGACGTTGACCGAAACACCGAGTTCCTTCTCCATACCGCCGGCCAGAAGGCGTGCGATCGCGTCCGTACCGCCGCCAGCGGCCCAAGGAACGATGAGCGTGATTGCTTTCTCCGGATATTCCGCAAGAACTGCGCCTGCGGATACGCCAAGGACGGCGGCCGATATTATCAGGGATTTCATAAATGGCATTGGTTTCTCCTCCTCTATGCCTTGGTCTATTCGATCAGCTTCGCGACCTTCATTTTCTCCGTCGTGAACTGGATCGTATCGAGCATTGCGCGCTCGGCGGCCGTTGGATCACGAAGCCGTATGGCTTCAAGAACCGCCAGGTGATTGCTGAGATTGGCGCGAAAATTTTCCATGTGGTTGGCGGTGACCCCGAACAGCACCCCGAGGATGCTATCAATCGCACTATCGAACGCCTGCAGGATCGGGTTGCCGGTTGCCTTCAGTATGGCGAGATGGAACTCACGGTCGGCAAGTACCGCTGCCTCCGCGTCGCCACGAAGGGCTGCGTCCTCCATTTGTGCGTAGGCAGTCTCGATGTCGATAATCTGCAACCGCGTCGCCCGTTTTGCCACAAGAGCGGCGGACGCCGGCTCGAAGACCCGCCGTGCCTCGTCTATCGCTTCAAGAATGCCCGGGGTCATGACCTTGCTGTCCATCAACCAGCGAAGCACATCACGACTGAGCGTATTCCACTCCGAGCGATTGGTGACGGTCGTTCCACGGCGGGGTGCGGTTGTGACCATGCCGAGACCGGCCAGTGTCGAGACCGCTTCGCGCACCGAAGACCGTCCCACGGAGTATAGCTCCATCAGTTCGGTCTCGGTCGGTATCGTCTGTCCGGTTGTGAGACGACCGGCGGCAATATCGGCGCCCAGCCGATCAAGAACATTATCCGAGCGACGTATCCGCGCGGTTACGGACATATCAGATGTATCCTCCCAATTATGAGATGATTTTTCACATTCATCTGATGATTGTCAACTTCATTCGTGTTAGCGTTCGCAATCGGAGGAAATGAGTGAGGGGAAAAACGGACGCCAATGTCTCTACTCTTTGTTCGTTTTCAGCTTTCATCAATTTTCGTTGGGGTCGCAATGAAGCAATTGACCCGACCGCATCAAGGAGGAAATCATGGAAAATCTGACGCCGGAACAGATGAATGCGGAAACCATCCGCCGGATGCCGTATCAGAAACCGCAACCTGAGGGCATGCTCCCTGACCTCGTCGTTCCGGACGCAATTCCCAAGGATGATCGTATTTGGGTGCCGCAGTCCGAAAATGTCTGGTTTCGCCCGCTCTGTCTGAACCGATCCGCCGGCTACTGGATGAACCTGCTTAAGGTCCGCAAATCCGGCGTGCTCAGCCGACATCGGCATCCAGGCCCGGTTCACGCACTGGTATTGAAGGGAAGCTGGCGCTACCTCGAACATGACTGGGTGGCGACAGAAGGTTCGTATGCATTCGAACCCCCGGGCGAGATCCATACGCTGGTAGTCGACGAGGGCGTCGAGGAGATGATCACTTATTTCCAGGTAAACGGCTGCATGTATTACGTTGACCCGTGGGGTAACAACAACGGCTACGAGGACGTCTTCACCAAGATCGACATGTGCCGAGCACACTACGAGTCCGTCGGGCTGGGACGCGACTATGTTGAGCAGTTCATTCGCTGATCAGTATTCTGGCCTGTCCATTCCTGGCCCTGCAAGGTCTCGGATGGTCGGTCCTTTCATCGACGCATTCTGTTTTCATTGCACGAGAAATTACCATGACATTCCAAACGGATCTCTTCTCCGGAAAGGTCGCCCTCGTCACCGGCGCCACCACGGGCATTGGCGCAGCAATTGCCACCCATTTAGCCGAATTGGGGGCGACCGTGGTTGCCGCGGGGCTAGGCGCCAGCAAGTTTGAGGGCCGGCCGGAGCTAAAACTGTCCGCACAGGAACTGGACGTGTGCGATCAAGCTGCCGTCACCTCTCTGGTTGAGGACCTCGATCGTATCGACATCGTCGTCAATTGCGCAGGCGTTATCCGACGTGCGGAAGAGCATCAGATTGACGTCTTCGAAAAGGTATTGTCGATCAACCTGACGGGCACGATGCGCGTCTGCTCGGCTGCGAGATCCAAACTTGCAGCCTCCGGCGGAAGCATCGTTAACACAGCGTCGATGCTGTCCTTTTTCGGTGGCGGCCTGGTTCCTGCATATAGCGCCAGTAAAGGCGGAGTTGCGCAGCTGACAAAGTCTCTTGCAATTGCCTATGCAGCGGAAAAGATCCGAGTAAACGCGGTGGCTCCAGGCTGGATCGCAACTCCTTTGACCCAGGCACTGCAGGATGATGCCGCTCGCTCGAAACCCATTATCGACAGAACTCCCCTAGCAAGATGGGGCCGACCGGAGGATATCGCAGGCGCTGTTGCATTTCTTTGCAGCCCCGCAGCATCCTTCGTTACCGGCGTGGTCTTGCCGATAGACGGCGGATATCTAATCAGCTGAGGTAAGTGCACTCCCGCCTAAGGCATGCGGGTCCACACCTTCCCGTGTCGGTTGGGTTCATCCGGCATATTCAGCGTCGGGCGGGCAGCTGTCCCAGGTGCCGATGCATGACACCGAAGGCGCGAGAACGCGAGAACGCAATGAAGTCGCCGGTCAAAAAAGGGCTGTGACGAAACTGGGGCGCCCCCGTTCTGACACAAGAATCCGCTGGGGGGGGGCAGGACGAAGCGCCCTCGAGCGTTTCCGGCGTAAACCAGCCATGGAACTTTGACCCGACTTTGGCTTAGGCGTCTCGGTGCTTCTTCGCCTTGATGGGATTCGAACCTTTGGCACCCAACGTTAAGCGGAAATTATTTCCGCTTAACGTCCATTTGCGGCTCAGTCGCCTTGAACGGACATAAACCGTCGATCCGCGGAACCACAGCGCTAGTTGGTGTGCATGCCGATGATTGGCGTCATCAATTTGATGTGCGCATCGATACGCTCGAGCACCCTTGGCGGAACGACCTCACGCTCTGGCAGTGACCACCATGCTTGGTTCACCCGCTCCACAGTTTCGGTTGCGGCTTGCAGGACGGCGGCCTCCGGCAGGCGCGCACGATTGGCGAATGCTTTCCATCGGTGCACATTCAGCGCTTTGAAGGGGCGCTCGCCTGCAAGCGATAACGCCATTGCGTCTGCCGGAATATAGGGAATGGTCGAGAGTACGTCATAGACCGGCGAAAGCCCAGGTTTGTCGCCCTTATCCCGATAAATCACTGACCAGTTTTTCAAGTGCATGTCACCGTTCCCAGTGATGGCAGCGAGAGCCAGCCGACGCACGAATTCGAGTGCGGCCGCGGACGATACGGCAACGTTCAAGGCTGCCGCGATATCATGATAGGCGGCACCTTCGTATTTCCGCGAAGGATAGACGCCGAACACCTGCGCGAAATCCTCAATATGTATCCGATCGCCACCTGCCTCGCGATCGAAGCGTTTGACGAGCAGCACTTTCCCATCCGACAGCGTCTCGAACTCCTCCGGGATACCTTCGAACTCCGATTGCTCGACCAGTTCGCGTTCCGGAACCTCCATGCCGATGGCTTCAGCTAATGCGAGATTGGCATATTCGTTTTCCGACACCCCGGGAAACGAGGTCGATGGAAACTTGGCGATGTAGGATCCCTGGTCATCACCGAGCGGCAGTGTCAGTCCGCCGCCCTTCCCCGTATTTTTGATGACCGAAAGCTTCATCTGGACGCCGGCAAGCGAGAACCGCGCCTTCGGCTTCGGAACAGGCAGCTTGTCGAGACTCGCAATCGTTCTGTCACTCGGTACGACGCGGACAGCGCCAGGCAGATCCGAACCCAGCGCGACGAGCAAGTCGAAATCGTTTCCTGCACGAATACTTCCCGCGTGGTGTTTTTCCATCGCCTCGCGCAGTTTGTCTTCCGGGAGCAGATTGGCGAAGAACGCTGGCAACGCTCTGGCGACAGGTTTCGGATTCTTGCGCAAGCCTCCGGTGGCTGCGCGAAAAGAAAGGCTGACCACAGGAAAGCCGCCAGTTGCGCGATAGTTATCCTCGAAACTGAAGACGTTGAAATCGCCGGGCGTCCTGACGATCGTGCCGACCTTCAAATGGTTCAGCAGCACGTCGAGCGACGAGATGGATCTCGGATCAGATAAAACTTCAGACATTCTCATCCCCGTCTGGATGAGCCATGAACGCCGGGAGATCATCAAGATCGTCATGCGGCCGCAGCAACGCATCGACGGCCGGAACCATCGCCTGTGGGATGAGCATTAACTCAAGTCCGAGAGCGCGAGCAATATTGATGAGGGTTGTCGTACGCGCAGCAGTGCTTCCGGCTTCTATCTCACGATAGCGGGGACGCGATATACCCGACATGTCGGCAACCTGCTCCTGGGTCAATTGCAGGCCTTTACGCGTAGCCTTCAGCAACTGCCCGATTTCCAGCAAGGCATCTGACTCAGACGGTGCCATCCTACCTACCTAAAAGTTCTCCGTGTAGCAGAGCCAACTATCTGCAAAAATTCTGAGCTCAGTCAACAGGTAAGATATAAATACGGATCATTATGCCTTAATTGATCTGTTTATATATCATTAATTTTGTCTTCTTGAATGCCGCGCCACACCTGGCGAGATGCACTCACCATAGATGCTTTGTTAAAGGCGCGTCCCTATTTCCGCTCGCCCTCGGCACTGATGCCAGAGAGAAACGGAATGAGCATGTCCAAACACGATCTTTCATCACGTCATTTTCAGCGAAAAATTTTGGAATTTTGCGAGGTGCGTATTGCACCGATATCCTCGACGCGGGTGCTGGAGAATATCCGTTACCGCAGGCGTCGCCGCAGCTTTCCTGGAATCCCTCGCCTTCCCGCCGTTTAGGGTAGGATGTTTTTTGTCCTATCCATTGACCGGTTGATACGTAGCAATTATAGTTATTACGTATCAACCGAGGAAATCATGCGGGATCGTAGAGTTACTCAACGGCAGGTCGCTGAACGAGCAGGCGTCGCGCAAGCTACCGTTTCACTTGTCTTGAATGGTGGCCGCGATAAGGTCACCACTGAAACGGCTGAGCGTGTAGAAACGGCTATTGCGGATCTCGGCTACCAGCCAAACCGCTTTGCTCAAGCGCTTCGAACGCGTCGCACCTATATCATTGCCTGCGTTGTCCCGGACCTTGCCAACCCCTTTTACCCGTCCCTCGTTGTCGCAGTGCAACGGGTTGTTCGAGCTGCCGGCTACGAAGTCATCACCATCGACACGGAAGGTGAGTTGACCAACGAAAGACAGGTGGTGGCGGCCGCGCAACAGGGGCGCTTCGATGGCATTGTCGGCGTTTTCTTCAGACTCGGCGCAAAGGATCTCGCCCCGCTTGAAAAGGCGGGTATCCCAGTCGTCCGGATCGAAGCCAGCCGCAAATCCGGCGGACCGCTCCCGATCGACGATCTCTTCATAGACAACGAAGCCGCCGCGCGTGCGCTAACGACACACCTTGGAGACCTGGGCCATCGTGCGATCGCAATGATCGCAGCGCCGGGTGGCCCGCAGCAGGTTCGCCTGAGAGGTTATCTCAACGCAATGGAAGCAATCGGGGCAGAACCAATCGCCTTGGAGGCGTCTCACTTCACGGTCGATGGAGGCCGCAAGGCTGCCGATGACCTGGTGGCCAGCGGCCGCCCTGTCACCGCGATCATCGCTGCCAACGATCTCATGGCAATCGGGGTCATGCAAAGTCTCATCGCAAACGGCCTTTCCATCCCCGCTGACGTATCGGTGGCAGGCTTTGACGACATTCTGGCATCTGCCCTGGTCACGCCTGCGCTCACGACGGTCGCACAATTCCAGGATCGGATGGGAGCGCACGCTGCGGATTGCATGCTTGCGCGTCTTGCCAGCGGGCACATCGATCCCGGACGTACCGAGGAAATGCCATTCGAACTGATCATCCGGGCTTCCGTTGCCGCACCTCGACAGCCCCAATAACACCAGATCAAAACAGGGAGGAAAACTTAATGAGGAAGAGTTCACTTGCCATCGCAGCTATGCTGCTGCTCGGCACCGCACAAGCAGCATTCAGCCAGGGAGGCGTTTCCTGGTGGTATGAACAGGCCACGCCGGAGCAGCAGAAACTTATCCAGCAGAACATTATAGCGCCCTTTAACGCCGCTCACCCGGACAGCGTCCTCGCCGTCGACTATCGCGGCAGCGAACTCGACAAGCAGTTGCGCGTCGCCATGCTCTCCGGCAATGGCCCTGATGTCGTCTACACCGCAGGCCCGAGCTATGTCGCCCCTATGGCCCAGTCCGGCCAACTCATGGCACTTGACGACTATGCCGCCAAGTTCAAATGGCAGGACCGCATTCTCCCGGTCTTCCTGAAGATGGGTGAGTACAACGGCAAGATCTATGCGCTGCCGAAGACGTACGAAACAGTTGGTCTTTTCTTCAACAAGACCCTGTTCGAGAAAAACGGCTGGCAGGCACCCAAGACGCTCGATGAGCTGGAGACGCTGGCCGACGCTATGCTCAAGGCAGGTGTAACGCCCTTTGCGGCCGGCAATGCCGACTGGCGCGGCGCCAACGAATGGTTCGTGACGCTTGCTCTCAACTCGGTCGCCGGCCCGGAGAACATGAATAAGGCGCTGCGCGGCGAGCTGCCCTGGACGTCCGAACCTTTCGTCAAGGCTATCGACCGGCTCGACGGCTGGTGGCAGAAGGGCTATTTTGGCAAGAACTACTTTTCGCTGACAAGCAGCGAGCAGGCGGCCGACATGATGGCTTCCGGTCGCGCCGGCATGATGCCGACCGGCACCTGGCAATTCCAAAATGTCGCGAGCTACGGCAAGAAGGCAGGAACGGAGCCCGGTTTCGTGGGCTTCCCAAGTGCCAGCGGCGATCCCGTCTTCCCCCTCGGCATCGGCTCCACGTTCTCCATCGCCACGCGCGCGAAAAACCCGGATGGCGCTGCAGCGGTCATCAACTACGTCTTCTCGCCCGAAGTCTACGGGACCATGAACTCCGCCTGGCAGGGCGAATGGAACATTCCCTTGAAGGACATCTCCACCGTAAAGATGGCGAGCGAGGTCACCCCGCTCTTCACTGAAACGATGAAGACCCTGACTGCCGCCGTCAGCGATGGTGACTACGGCTACACGACCTGGACCTTTCTGCCGCCGGCGACGGACAGCTACCTGATCAACGGCATCGAGGAGGTGTGGCTGAAGAAGAGCACGACGCAGGACTTCCTCGCCAAGCTGGATGCGTCCTTCCAGAAGGAAAAGAAAGCCGGAAAGGTGCCCGCCGTCCCGGCACGCTGATCCTCGTCATCCCGAACCGCCGCGCGCCGACCACGGTGCGCGCGATCCGGCTCCCCCATCACGCAGTGGGTGCCGGCGGACTGGTCGGTTTCAAAAGGTACACCTCATGCACCGTCTCTATGTCTTGCCGACATTGATCATCAATATCGTCATCATCGCCATACCCGCGCTGATGACGGTCATGCTCGCCTTTTTTGAGTGGGACGGCATCAGCGATCCGATCTTCGTCGGCCTCGACAATTTCCGCACACTCTGGGACGACAGCGTCTTCTGGACCGCGCTGACCAACAATGTGGTGTGGACGATCATCTTTCTCATCGTTCCCATCACGATGGGGCTCCTAGCCGCAACCATGATGCTCGTTGCGCGGCGGAGCGCCAATTTCTTTCAGGTCATATACTTTCTGCCCGTCATTATCGCGACGGCGATCACGGGCCGCGTGTGGCAGGGCATGATCTACTCCCCCGTCACGGGCATTACGGGCCTCCTCCAACGCTACGGCATCGATGTCGCAAACCCCCTGACGGAAACTTCGAGCGCGCTTTACGGCATCGCCGTTGTCGATCTCTGGCATTGGTGGGGGTTTCTCTGCGTCATCTTTTTTGCAGCGCTCCGGCAAGTTCCCTCCGAGCAGATCGAGGCCGCCCGGGTTGAAGGCGCCACGTTCTTCCAGACGATCCGTTACGTGCTTCTGCCCGGCATCATGCCGACGATCACCCTGATGATGATCATGACCGTGATCTGGTCCTTCCTCGTGTTCGACTTCGTCTACATCCTGACGCAGGGAGGTCCCGCCTATTCCTCCGAAGTGCTGTCCACCTTCGCCTACCGGTCAGCGTTTTACGACCTCGCCGTCGGCAAGGCTGCTGCAATTTCCGTCGTCATCAGCCTGTTCGGCCTTGCAGCCACTGTCGTCTATATCCGCGTCCAGGCCAGGGAGTTCGATCAATGAACATGACCGAAAGCCGACTTACGCAGTGGATGGTCCACATCACGCTGGCTGTGTTGCTGATCATCACGCTCTTCCCAATAGCCCTGATGGTGCTCAACGCCGTCAAACCTTCGGCGGAGATCGTCCAGAACCCGCTAGCCTGGCCTACGCACCTGCGATGGGACAATTTCACGCGAGCCTGGAGCGACGCGAATTTCGGTCGCACACTCTTCAATTCGGCCGTTCTCACGGCCATGACCATCGTCCTTGTCTGTGCGACCGGTTCGCTGACGGCATACGTTCTTGCCCGACGCAAGATCAAGACGTGGAAGATCCTGACCTTCTACCTGCTGGCCAGTACGACGGCGCCGATCCAGCTGTTCTTGTTCCCGCTCTATTTCGGCTTTGCCCGCTTCGGCCTGATCAACAATCCCATTGCCGTCGCCTTCATCTACACGGCGGTCTACTCCCCCTTCGCGATCATGCTGTTGCGAACCTATTTCCTCGCGGTGCCGAAGGAGCTGGAGGAAGCCGCGCTGATCGATGGCGCAACCCACTGGCAGGTCTTTACCAGGGTCTTTCTGCCAATCGTCTCGCCCGGCATCCTTACCGTCGCGCTCATCATCGGCCTCTATTCGTGGAACGAGTTTCTGATCGCGACCACCTTCCTGCAGGGACAGGATCAGCTGACGGCTGTCGTCTCGTTCTTTCTTCTCTCCGGCCAGTACGCGTCCGACTGGGGCGTCATCATGGCCGCCGCCCTCATTATCGTCCTTCCCATTGTCGTCCTCTTCGTCCTGCTGCAGCGCCGTTTCATCGACGGCATGGCTGGCGGCTCGGTGAAAGGCTAACAGGAGCATAACATGTCCATTCCCACCGACTACACCAACCGCGTATACGCGGGCGTCCTCGGCAAGCTCATCGGCGTCTATCTCGGCCGTCCCTTCGAGAACTGGCGCTACAAGGACATCCTCGAGAAGCTCGGCCCGATCACCTATTACGTCCACGAGCGGCTCGGCGACCCACTGGTGGTGACCGACGACGATATCGCCGGCACGTTCACCTTCCCCAGAGCGCTCGACGACTATGGCATCTCGCCGGATCTCTCCGCGGAAGATATCGGCAAGGCCTGGTTGAATTACATCATCGAGGAGCGCTCGATCCTCTGGTGGGGCGGCGCTGGAAATTCGACCGAACACACGGCCTGGCTCAATTTGGCGCGCGGCATACCCGCACCGGCCTCAGGCTCGATCGAGACCAACGGCGCCACTGTGGCAGAACAGATCGGTGCGCAGATTTTCATTGACGGCTGGGCACTGGTCTCGCCGGGAAACCCGGCCCAGGCCGCGAAACTGGCTCGTGCCGCCGGCTCGGTCAGCCATGACGGAGAATCTGTCAATGCGGCCGTCCTCTGGGCAGCCATGGAGGCGGAGGCCTTTCTCAGCAAGGATGTCGATCATCTCCTCGATACGGGTCTGTCCTACATTCCAAAGGACAGCCTGATCGCCAAGCTTGTCGCCGACATCCGCGCCTGGACATCGGGCAACGAGGACTGGGAAGCCACGCGACAGAAGATCGAGGATACGTACGGCTACGACAAATACCCGGGCAACTGCCATGTGGTGCCGAACCATGCATTGATGATCATGGCGCTGCTCCACGCGCCGCACGACTTCCAGCGCGGGCAGATGATCGTTAACACATCCGGCTGGGACACAGACTGCAACGCTGGCAACCTTGGTTGCCTTCACGGCATCATGCTTGGACTTGAAGGGCTCGAGGCCGGTCCCGACTGGCGGGGACCCGTTGCCGACCGCCTGTATATCTCCTCGGCAGATGGCGGCCGTTCGATCACTGATGCGGTCGATATCTCGCTCTGGCTTGCCAATCTCGGCCGCAAACTTGCAGGCATCCCGGCCCAACCGGCACCCAAGGACGGCGCGAAGTTTCATTTCTCGCTTCCCGGTTCCGTTCAGGGTTTCCGTCCGCAGCCGAGCCAGATTGCGGTGGACGATCTGAGGGTGAGCGGTAACGATACGGCGCTTGCGATCGACTTCAAGGCGCTCGCTCCGGGCCGCGAGGCAGCAACCACGACGCCGGTCTTCATACCCCACGACGTCCTCAAGATGCGAACCTACGACCTTATGGCGAGCCCGCGCCTTCACGCCGGGCAGATACTTCGCGCCCATGTCCACGCCGATAAGGCGAACAGAGGGACGGTCGAAGCGAAGCTTCGTATCCGGCACTACACGAGCGACGACACTCTGGCAGACATTGACATGCCGATGGGCAAGCTACTGTCGGCGGGAGAAACGGTTACGCTCGAATGGGTCGTGCCGGAAACGGGCTACCAGCCGATCGCCGAGGTTGGCGTGGTGCTTGTCTCGCGCGATGGACGCGCCGACGGGCGTATTCTTCTCTCCGCACTGACCTGGGACGGATGCCCGGATGTCACATTCCGCCGGCCGCAGGGTGCGGGCGATTTCTGGCGGCGGGCTTGGGTTTCCAACGTCCATTTCTTCTCGAAGCACTTTCCGCAGGATATCCGGATCAGCCAGAACCGTGGTTCCGGCATCATCCTGCAGGGAACACGCGACTGGACGGACTATGCCGTCGAGGCGGACCTGATGCTGCACCTGGGCGACTACGGTGGCCTTGTCCTGCGGGCGGAAGGACAACGGCGCTATTACGCGGCACGTGTCACGCGCCAGGGCGAGCTTCAAGTCGTCCGACGTCGCGATGCCGACGAGACCATCCTTGCGTCCGTGCCGCTTGAAACGGCCTTCGAGACAGCGTTCACCATGGTTGCTACAGCCAAGGGCGATCGCCTGAGCGTTACCGTCGGCGAAGTCACGCTCGAGGCGCAGGATGACGCCTTTGCCGGCGGCGCAGCCGGCATGGAGATCTACGAGGGCGCCTTGTCGTCGACCCGTATCCGTATCCGGGCAGCCTAGGAGAACGCATCATGGGGAACGTCACGATCAGCAAGGTCGTCAAGACCTACGGCAGCCTGGAAGTGGTTCACGGGATCGACGCGGAGATCGCCGACGGCGAATTCGTGGTCCTGGTGGGGCCGTCGGGCTGTGGCAAGTCCACGCTCCTGCGCATGATCGCAGGCCTAGAAGACATCTCCGGCGGTACGATCTCGATCGGCAACCGGGTCGTCAACGACCTGCCGCCAAAGAGCCGCGACATCTCGATGGTCTTTCAGAACTACGCCCTCTATCCCCATATGACGGTGGAAGAGA
This sequence comes from Neorhizobium sp. DAR64872/K0K18, assembly GCF_050500175.1. Classification (NCBI taxonomy): domain Bacteria; kingdom Pseudomonadati; phylum Pseudomonadota; class Alphaproteobacteria; order Hyphomicrobiales; family Rhizobiaceae; genus Neorhizobium; species Neorhizobium sp. DAR64872/K0K18. The sequence continues at coordinate 32,369 of NZ_CP191445.1, read as the reverse complement.
ACATGGCCTTCTCCATGACCCTTGCCGGTGCCAGCAAGGAAGAGAAGTCGAGGCGGGTACGGGAGGCGGCCGAAATCCTCGGCCTCGTACCTCTTTTGGAACGCAAGCCGAAGGCCCTCTCGGGTGGCCAGCGGCAACGCGTCGCCATGGGCCGCTCGATCGTGCGCGATCCACAGGTCTTCCTGTTTGACGAGCCCTTGTCCAACCTGGATGCCAAGCTACGGGTGCAGATGAGGGGCGAGATCAAGTCGCTTCATCGTCGGCTTCGCACGACAATGGTCTACGTCACCCACGATCAGATCGAGGCCATGACCATGGCCGACAGGATCGTGGTGATGCAGAGCGGGCGGATCGAACAGGTCGGCACCCCGCTTGAACTTTACGATCGGCCCGCCAATGCTTTCGTCGCGCAGTTTATCGGTTCGCCGGCCATGAACCTGTTCCCGGCTGTCGTCGCCGATGGCGGCCTCGTCCTTGCAGGCCGCCGCCCTACGGGCATCCGAGCCCCGGCAGACGCCCGGCCCGGTCAGAAGATCCTCGTCGGCAAGCGCCCGGAGGAAATCGATATCGGCGCCGAGACCGGTCTGGAAGCCACGGTGACAAACATCGAGCCGACCGGATCTGAGACATTCCTGGAGATGCTGATGGACGGAGATTCAATCTCCGTCGTTCTTCGCAACCGGCCTCAATTCGACGTCGGCAGCCGTCAGAAGCTGTCCCTCTCACGGGGCGCAATCCATCTCTTTGATGAGGAATCAGGAAGGCGTATTGGTTAGGACGAGTTGATGGTCAACAGCTCTCGCCTTACAATGACCGTGTGCGGCTTTAAGATGCATCGACTATCTACCAACGCTCCCCACGTCTTGATGGGGATCGAACCAGTGACCCCTGCCCCTTGTATTCTTAGGCTGCCGTAGTTGGATGATCTTAGGATGGCTGGCTGGCTGCTCTCCCCTACTGACCTAATAGGAAGACCTGCCCAGCAGTCTCAACAGTCGGCCCAAACCGTCCATCAAGCTGCTGCACAAAATGGCTCGCGGATAATCCGGAGCCCATAAGGTATGAAGGTCGAAACCTCCAGAGGGGAACAGCAGACAAGCGAAACTGGGAGGAAGCCGCTATGCATCTGCTGGTGGCGTTAAGCTTGTTTATTGATCAGGCCAAAACCGTCTGTGCAGTCCAGCTATGGTTCAAACGCCCGCCCTTGAAGCGGCTATCATAAAGGCTGTGTTCGCGCCCTTGGGACGATCTCCGGGGAGCCAATGCACCACGAAGGTGGATCTGTCAAAATACCGACCACCCGAAGCCCAGTTGTGCGGCCGTTGGCGTCCTTTTTTCCAACCCAACGCCGGAGTGATGAAACAGGTTGCAGGCACAGAAGAGCATGAAAAACCGCCTGGTCGCAGAAGCCGGTGTGCCTCCTGCATCGCGCCAGGCCTCTACATTGGCTGTTACTTGCCTAGTTAAGCTGCTGCTGCGGTCTGACCTACGACTGCATCCCTGGCACGATGTCCGCCGGGATCGGGCAAACATAGGCCTTGCCATCGGTCTTCTCCGCCCACTCGGCCTTCGCAGCCGCCAAGAGTTCCGGCGAGGTCATCAGCGACAGGCCGGTGGTTGCGATCGCCTTTGCCGCATGCGCCATCGCCTTGTGGGCCGCCGGGCTCTTGCCTTGCGCCACCACCTGCCAGGTGTGCGGGTTGGTGCCGATCGCCCATGTCGGCGTCCAGCATTGCGCCGTCGGAGTGACCCAGCTGACATCGCCGACATCGGTCGAGCCGGCGCGGAAATGCGACTGGCCCTCGAAGTCGCGCAGACCCAGATGCAGCGGCGTCGAACCGTCTACCTTGGCGTTGGAGAAGACGTCGCCCTTGATCTCGTAGAGCCGGATGCTGCTCTTGATCGCCTCGTCGGTGAACGTGTCCTGGACCGCCTTGGCGAAGGCGAGATCGGCCTCGTCGAAGGCAACCGGGCCAAGCGCCACCATGTTCTCGTGCATGGCGGTTTCGAGTGTGATGTTCGGCAACAGGTTGGTGGAGGCCGTGTCGAAGACGATCTCGACCTCGGTCTCGGTCATCATGGCAGCGCCGCGCGCCACCTTGTCGACGCGCTTGGCAAGATCGAGCGCCTGCGGCATTTCCGGAGCGCGGATCAGGTAGACGACCTCGGCCTGCGCCTGCACGACGTTCGCCGCCCGGCCGCCGGTATCGGTGATCGCATAGTGGACGCGGCAATCCTGCGGCATGTGTTCGCGCAGGAAGTTGACGCCGACATTCATCAGTTCCACGGCGTCCAGCGCCGAACGGCCGAGATGGGCGGCGTTCGAGGCATGCGCGGCAAGGCCCTTGAAGCGGTAGTAATATTCGAGAACGGCGAGATTGTTGGTCGAGCGCACGCCGTTGAACGGCGCCGGATGCCAGGTCAGCGCTGTATCGACGTCGTCGAACAGGCCGGCGCGGACCATGAAGGTCTTGCCGGAACCGCCCTCCTCGCCCGGGCACCCATAGTAGCGCACGGTGCCGGCGAGGTTGTTGTCCTTCAGGTGCTTTGCCAGCGCGATTGCCGCCATCAGCGAACCGACGCCGAGAAGATTGTGGCCACAGCCGTGGCCGGTACCGCCCGATACGAGCGGCTTGTGCTCGGCAATGCCGGCGGCCTGGCTCATGCCGGCCAGCGCATCGAACTCGCCCAGAATAGCAATCACCGGCTTGCCGCTGCCAAACTCGCCGATGAAGGCCGTCTCCATGCCTGCTACGCCGCGCGTTACCGCAAAACCGTTCTCCCCGAGTTTTTCGGCAAGCATCGCGGACGATTGCCTTTCATCGAACTTCAGTTCGGCAAAATCCCAGATGCTGTCGCTCAGCCTGGTGAATTCGGGCTTCATCTGCTCGATTGCGTCGGCAATCGACGTCACGGCGTCGCGGTTCATGGCATGTCCTCGTAGTCGGTCCCAGGCCCGTTCAACGGGCGCAGAAAACCTGCCGGCGGTTGAAGTGCCGGATCATCTCGATGAATAAGGAATGCCGCGCCGGATCTGCCGGTGCGGCACTGTGGTCAGTGTTCGGGTGTCAGTTTTCGACGGAGACTTCCCAGAGGCGGGCGTTCGACTGCCAGACCGGCATGCCCTTGAGCTTCTTGGTGGCGCCCCAGACATCGACCATGTCGTAGAGGAAGATGCCCGGCATCTCCTTCAGCATCAGTTCGTGGAATTCGTCGAAGATCTTCTGACGCTTTTCTTGGTCAAGCTCGACATAGGCGGCCCTCATCAGCTCCACAGCCTTCGGGTCGTCCCACATCAGCGAGGCGTTCTTGTCCTTGTTGCCGACGTAGAAGGCGTACATCAGAGCCGGGTCGAGGCGCGGCGCGACCGACTGCGAGATCACCTGATAGTTGCCCGAGCGGCGGCGATCGACCTGGGTCGCATAATCGAGCACCTCGATCTGTACGTTGAGGCCCGCCTGCTGCATCATCGCCTGGGCCATGATGGCGGCCGGGAAGCTCGGCACGTTGCCGCGCTTGTTGGCGATGATCGAGATCGGCTCGCCCTTGTAGCCGGCGGCTGCCAGTTCCTTCTTGGCAGCCTCGACGTCGTAAGGCAGGCGCTTCTTCTGCGTGTGATTGAAATAGACGCTGTCCTGCGACACCATCGAGCCGTTCGCCTCACCGGTGCCGTTCGACGCGGCAGCAACCAGCTCATCGAGATCGAGCGCCATGGCCATCGCGCGGCGCACGCCCGGATTGCTTAAGACCTTGTCGCGGGTCTGGATGTAGAAGAGGTTCTTGCCGTTGTTGCGCGACACGATCAGCTGCGTCTTCTCGCTCGACTTGAATTCCGGGATCAGGTCGGGCGAAATCTCGGCCGTGTCGAGCACGCCGGATTCAAGCCCCGCCTTGACGGTCGAGGCATCGGGAATGATCATGAACTTGACGCCATCGGCGAGCGGCCGCTTGGAGCCGACCATCCCGTCCGGCTTGCCGTCGTTTTCGGGCGAAACGTAATCGGCGAACTTCTTCAGGTGGATGTATTCACCCTTCTTCCACTCGTCCCACTGGAACGGGCCGGTGCCGATCGGCGTGACGAAGCTGCCATCGGCAGCCACGGAGTCCGGCGAGATCATGCCGGTATAGCCGCATTCCGGGCGCGACATCAGGCCGAGGAAGACCGCCGATGGCTTTTCGAGCGTAATGGTCACGGTCGAGGCATCGGTCGCCTTGACGCCGGTGACGTGGGCGGCCCCGCCTTGAGCGAAATCGGAGAGGCAGCTCCACTTGGTGTCGGGCTTCAGATAGCGCGTCCAGTTCCACACGACGTCTTCGGCGGTCAGCGGCTTGCCGTTGTGAAACTTCACGTCGGTGCGCAGCTTGAACGTATAGGTCAGGCCATCGGCCGACATGTCGAAGCTCTTGGCCAGAAGCGGCTTCACTTCGCCACTGTTGTTGTAGCCGACGAGGCCCTCGACGATGTGCAGGATGATACCGTCGGTATTGCCGTCGCGGTTGACGCCCGGATTGGCGCTGCGCAGGTCCGAACTCTGGGCGATGGTGATGTCGCGCGCGCCGGCGCCGTGCGTAAAGGCAAGCACTGCAACGCCCGCAAGAAGAAGCTTTTTCATTGTTCTACCCTCGTTTCTCTTGTTGATTTTTAAGATTGAAATCCGTTCCAGGCCGCCTCGGCGAGCCTGCCGATCGTCTCGAGCGACACCGTGTAGCCGGGTGTACCGTCCGCCATCACCTGCGGCACATCGTCGGTGTAGGCGGTGATGATGAAGAACGGCGCGCGGTCCTTGTAGACGATGCCCGCATCCATGCGGCCACGCTTGCCGCGACCGCTCTTGCTCGCCACCAGCGTCTCGAACGGAAGGCGCGAGCGGATGCCGTAGCGCAGCACCTGATGCTTCAGCGTGTCCATGGCAAAGCCACAGAGATCGGCGCTGCAGCCGAGCTTTTCCTGCGCTTGCGTGGAGGATTGCGCGTCCAGGATGGTCTGCAGCAGCAGCACCTGGTCGGCGGCAGACGTCGTCGTCACCGTCGTCAGCGCGTGATCGGCGGGCAGCGCCAGCGGCGGAATGAGAAAGCGGTGATGGGTGTTCACCATGCCGAGAGCTTTGCAATAGCCATCGACCTCCTCGAGCGTCAGCCGCTCCAGCACCATTTTCGTGCAGACATTGTCGCTCAGCACCATCATGCCGGTGATCGCGTCGCGCAGCGAGATGACGATGCCCGGCGTCATGAAGCGGAACATGCCGCTGGCGACTTCCTCGGCCAGCCGCTTCTCGTAGGTGATCGGCTCGTCGAGGTTGATGCCGCCCGCGTGCGCGGCCTCCAGCGCCGCCATCATGATCGAGGTCTTGCGAGTGCTGCCGGACGGCGTCTCATCGTCGGCGCCGCGGGTAATCTCCTCGCCGGTCAGCAGATTGCGCACCATGAAGCGGGTGACGAAGGGTTGCGCATCGCAGATTGCGTTCAGCGTGTCGGAGGTTGTCATGATCGGGGTCCTGTTCAGCATCAGTTGTCGAAGCGCCACTTGAGGGAGACGCCGCCGGTCGCGTTGTGGTCGAGCGCCGGAATGGCGGAGAGGAGCCGGCGCGTGTAGCTTTCCTTCGGCCTGTCGAAGATCGCGTCGCGGTCGCCCTCCTCGATGATCCGGCCGTCCTGCATGACGACGACGCGGTCGGCGACCTGTTCGACGACGCCAAGGTCGTGGCTGATGAACAGGCAGGAAAAGCCGTAGCGCTTCTGCAAGTCGGAGAAGAGGTCGAGCACCTGCGCCCGCACCGTCACGTCGAGGGCCGAGACCGGCTCGTCGGCGATCAGGAAGCGCGGGCGGCGGGCCATCGCGCGGGCGATGGCAACGCGCTGGCGCTGGCCACCGGAAAGTTCGTGCGGGTAGCGGCTGGCATAGCTGGCATCAAGGCCGACCTCCTCCAGCGTTTCCAGCGTCCGCTTGCGTTTGGCTGCCGCATCGAGGTTCGGCACCAGGCGCAGGGCTTCCTCGACGAGAGCGAGGATCGTCATGCGCGGATCGAGCGAGGAATACGGATCCTGGAACACCATCTGGCAGTTCATCCGGTAGTCCTGCCAGTCCTCGTCGCGCGCCCTTCCCTGGAAGCGGATCTCGCCTTCGTTTTCCCGGACGAGACCGGCAATGGTGCGGCCAAGCGTCGTCTTGCCCGATCCGGATCCGCCGACCAGCGCGACGACCTCGCCCTCGTGAATATCGATACTGACGCCGTGCAAGGCACGCTTCGCCTTGGCCTTGCGGAACAGCGACTTGCGGCCCGGGTAGTCGACGACGATATTCTTCGCCGACACCATCGGCGCCTTCGACATGTCGACCATGCGCGGTTCGCCCCGGAACGGCAGCGAGGACAAGAGCTTCTTCGTATAGTGGTGCTGCGGTGCTTCCAGCAGGTCTTCGGTGCGGCCGTGCTCGACGATCGAACCCTTTTCCATCACGACGATGCGGCTCGTATACCGGGCCACCATCGGCAGGTCGTGGCTGATCAGCAGGACGGCGGTGCCTTCGGCGCGGGTGAGCTCCACCATCAGTTCCATGACGTCGCGCTGGATGACGGCGTCGAGCGCCGTGGTCGGCTCGTCTGCAATCAGCAGCGCCGGCTTCAGCAGCATGACGGAAGCGAGCATGATGCGCTGGCGCATGCCGCCGGAGAATTCGTGCGGATAGGCGCCGAGCGCGCCCTCCGGATCGCGAATGCCGACGCGGCGGAGCATTTCGAGGATGCGGGCGCGCCGTTCGTCCGGCGAGAACTTTGTGTGGAGGATGAGCCCCTCCTCCAGCTGCCGGCCGATGGTCATCGACGGGTTGAGCGAGGTCATCGGCTCCTGGAAGACAACGCCCACTTCGGCACCGCGCAGGCGGCGAAGCTGACCGGCGTTGAGGCCGAGCACGTCGCGACCCTTGTACGAAATGGATCCGCCGGTGACCTGGATGGCCTGCGGCAGCAGCGAGATCAGCGCGCGGGTGGCGAGCGTCTTGCCGGAGCCGCTTTCGCCGACGATGCCGAAGATTTCGCCGGAAGCGATATCGAAGGAGATATCGTTGACGACCTCGTGGCCGGTGCGCGCGACCTCCAGCGATAGGCCGCGAACGCTCAATAGCGTTTCCGTCGTCATTTCAGACCTCTCATGCGCGGGTCGAGCCGGTCGCGAAGGGCATCGCCCAGTAGATTGATGCCGAGCAGGGTCAACGCGATGCAGAGACCGGGGAAGAGGCCGAGCCAGACGGCCTGCTGGATGAAGGGTCGGCCGGCGGCCAGCATGTTGCCCCAGGTGGGCGCTGGCGGCGGCACACCGAGACCGAGGAAGGAGAGCGCGCTTTCCGATAGAATGGCCCATCCGAACATCGAGGTGGCGAGCACCGTGATCGGCGCTAGACAATTGGGCAGGACGTGGCGGAACATGGTGAACAGCTCGCCATTGCCCATTACCCGTGAAGCCTCGATGAACTCCCGTTCCCGCAGTGACAGAACCGCGCCGCGCACCACACGCGCCATCGACGGCGTATAGGCGATGCCGAGCGCAAAGATGATGCCGTACTGGTTGGCACCGAAGACGGCAAGCAGGCCGAGCGCCAGGAGGATGCCGGGAAAAGCCAGCAGCGCATTGTTGATCGCCATGATGACGCCATCCACCCAGCCGCGGGCATAGCCGCTGACAAGCCCGATCAGCGTGCCGCAGATAGTAGCAAAGCTAACGGTCAAGAAGCCGATCCAGACGCTCGCCTTGGCGCCAACCATCAGGCGGCTCAGTTCATCACGGCCGAACTCGTCGGTGCCCAGTAGATGCGCGGCACTGGGGGCGGCCAGGCGCGCGGTGAACGAGAGCTTCATCGGATCGAAGGGCGTCCAGACCATACCGAGGGCAGCGGTGGCGAGTAAGACGGCGATTAGGATCCCGCCGATGATGCCGTTGAGGGTGAACGTCTTCATTCGGCAACAACCCGCGGATCAAAGAGGGGATAGAGTAGGTCAACGGTGAGATTGACCAGCACGTAGCACAGGGCGACGAACAGCAGGCAGCCCTGGATGACCGGGTAGTCGCGGGCAAAGATGGCGTCGACCATCAGGCGTCCGAGGCCTGGGATAGTGAATACCGTCTCGATGACCGCGATGCCGCCGAGCAAATTGCCGAGGATGAGGCCGATCATCGTCCAAGTCGGGCCAAAGGCATTCTTGAAGGCGTGGCGCCAGAGCACAGCACTCTCTGACAGGCCCTTGGCGCGGGCATGGGTGATGTAGTCGAGGCGCAGCACTTCCAATGTCGAGGCGCGCGCCATGCGGATCAGCACGCCGGCCTCGTGGATGACCAGCGTCATGACCGGCAGCACCAAGTAGAGCAGCCCGCCGACGACGTTGGTTCCAATCGACACATAGCCGAGCACGGGCAGCCAGCCGAGTTTCAGACCGAAGAATAGGAGCAGCAGCAGGCCGAGCCAGAAGGTCGGGATCGACAAGAGAACCGTTGCTGTCCCGACTAGCGCCAAATCGATGACACTGTTCTGCCGCCATGCGGCAATAACCCCTGCCGGGACGGCGATCAGGCTGGCGAGCAGCACCGCCACCAGAACGATCTCGGCGCTGACAGCGAAGCGCGACACCACCAGCGGTAGCACCGGCTCGTCGTTGACGATCGATTTGCCGAAATCGCCCTGCAGTACATTGCCAGCCCAGATGACAAATTGCTGCGGCATCGATTTGTCGAGCCCGAGTTCGGTGCGCATTTGGGCGATCTGCTCGGGCTGGGCCATGTCGCCCAACATCAGGGCGGCCGGGTCACCGGGAATAAAGCGAATGAGGGCAAAGACGGTGATCGAAACGAGCACGATAGTTGGAAGCGCCATCATGAGACGGCTCAGGATAAATCTCAGCATAGTATCCCCGCGATTGATGGCCGGCTTTCCCTCCGGTCACCATCGGTTTCATTGCGGCAGACTATGAGGACACTGAGAGAATTGCGCAATAGTATGACAAATTTCATACGCTTATGCGGCGTACACAGAATCTGTCCGCGAATAGCAGCGACTGCTTATGATCAATCACCTGAATTTATATTAGCTCATTTGCGAACGCAGGATCTGTCGCTCCAGCGCGGCGCTGAGGGCTTGAGCAGCGATCGACAAAGGAACTCCTGCTGCCCGGGCTAGGCCGAAGTCCTGTGAGGCTCGTGGCACAAACGGTCTCTGGACCACCGGAAGATGACGGTAAAGGTTGGCGTAAAAGCTGCTGATGATCGTGACGCCTAGCCCGTGCGCTACATAGGAGCAGGCGGAGCTGTTGGTATGCGTCTCGATCTTCACCATCTGCTTGACACCGGCCCGCTTGAAGGTCTGGTCGAGCGACATGCGATTAGGCCGTTGCCGCCCTATCAGGATCAGAGGCACGTTACGAAGGTCCTTCGGGGAGACCTCTTCCAGCTGCGCGAGCGGGTGATCCTCAGGTACGACGCAGACGCTGGTGCCGCTCGCGACTTTTTTAACAGCGATGCTGGGTGCCGTTTCGCCCTCCATGCGCAGAAAGCCGATGTCTATCACCCGCTCACCGACCAGTTTGTTGATCGCCGTCGTTGTTTCGAAAAAGGTCTCGATGCGAACGCTGGGGAAATCGCGGACGTAGTCCATTAACATAGCCGGGGCAAAGTTCTCCCACATGCTACTTGGTAGACCGATTCTAACGATCTCCGGGCCGGACTTGCCGGCCCGCAGGTCTTCAGCATGGGTAGTCATGCGCTCAACGGCCAACAGCACATTTTCTGCATCGCGCCCCAGCGCTAGCGCCTCTGGTGTGGCGACGAGCCGTCCCTTATCACGGGCAAAAAGCGTGATAGAAAGATCCTGTTCTAGCTGCTGCAGCATGCGGCTTACGCCTGACTGGCTAAGCCCCATCACCTTTGCCGATGCAATCGTCGAGCCGGTTGCCAAAAGCGTCCGCAGCACTTCCATCTGCTTGATGTTCATGCCGCGGACATCCTTATTTATAAGTTCCTCGTATCGGCTGGCTGTGCCGCAAATGAGGAAATTGGCCACCGATCGTGAACATGTGGTGGCACTGACGCAGCATTAGGTCAACTGGCAGCCCTAGCTCAAGCTTTGTGAACGCTGGGTAACACCGGAACCCGCCTGCCGTTCTCAGATGGCGAAACTAGAGTTAGATCCGGACTCAGAGGAAGTTCCTGCGTATGACGCGGCGGCTAATGACGCGCCGAAGTGCGACTAGCTGTGCTAAGTATCTCACTCATGTCGCGTATGGATCCGTAAGATCGGGTTGTGCAGTCCGCCTAGAAAATCACTATGAAGCCTATATACTCTTGTGCTTCTCCCCGTCTCGAATTCCTATGCCGATTGGTCGCATAAAGACGAAGACCCTCCGCAACCGGCGCCTGGGCATCGACCAGCGAAAGGTGCGAGATGATTTTCGACGATTCGAGTGGCGCTGCGACCATCGTGGCTTGTGCCGCCCGCATTCAGTGGTGTCGGGAGCGGCTTCAGTGCGTTTCGTAATATTCGCCCGCTTTTTCCGCCAATCCGTCTTTCCCCGCCGCGACGTAACGAGGGCATGCCGTGGCTCCGACGTCATCTTCGGAACAGTTTGCGTTCTCGGTGCGGTCACGGTTGTGGCGATGATCATCTCCAACATCGCAACGAGCTGAGCTCTAAGAATTTGACGGAGTACAGGAAATGTTAGTCCAAGATTTTCTCCTGGCGGAGAACGTCTCCGTTGGGTTGAGTTCGTCGTCGAAGCAACAGCTGTTGCGGCAGATATCTGAGAAGGCTGGCAAAACGACTTCGGTTTCGTCGCATCTCATCGCCAAAGCGCTATCCGACCGCGAGGGCCTGGGCTCTACGGGCATCGGGGGCGGTGTGGCGCTTCCCCATGCGGCAGTCGATGGACTGGAATCGGTATTTTGCCTCGTGGTTCTTCTGGCGCATCCGATCGACTTCGAAGCCGTGGACGACGAGCCCGTCGACATCGTCATTCTGCTCCTGACACCAGCTTCGTCGCGGACGGAAGCTCTCAATGTCCTATCATGCGTCGCCAGGCGCTTTAGAGAGGGCGACGCTGTTCGAGGGCTACGGGCGGCGAGGACCGGTGACGAGGTTTTTGCAATCCTGACGGGGTGACGCCCTGCTGGAACACGGAAAATCGACGCGTTCGCCGGCTCCATCCATCTGAAAGACCAACCCCATCCATCTGAAAGAGAAGCGATCGGTTCGACGTCTGATCTGGTCTCAACGGAAAATCACCATGACTTGTTTTCAGGGCCCTGGCCCTTTCGCCATCACCGCGATGCTGACGCCGTTCTCTGGGACCGGGATCGATATCGCAGTCTTCGAGACCGAAGTCGGCCGCCAAGTCGGAGCAGGCATCGATGCTATCGTCGTTCACGACGTCATCGGGGAGGGCTGCGCACTCGATCACAGGGAGCAGGACCTGCTTCTGACAACGGCCGTCCGCCGTGCGGACAGCAAATTGACTGTCATCGCCGCGACAGGATCGAACTGTACGGCAAAGACGATCGAACACTCCCTGAGGGCGCAGGAGCTCGGTGCAAAGGCCTTGTTGCTGACGGTGCCCTATTACACGAAGCCAACCCTAAAAGGCGTGATCGATCATTTCCGACAGATCGAAGCTGTTGTCCGGCTTCCGATCCTGATCGACGACGATCCGTCAAGGACGGCGCGAGATTTCGGGGAAGAGCTGCTGGTCGGTCTTGCCGACCTCGCCGGGATTGTCGGTGTTTGCCACGGCCCCGGACGTCTCGCCCACTTCGCCAATCTCAAGACCTCGCTGCGCACCCGGTTCAACCATTTATCCCGGGACGACCACTCCATGTCTTCCTTCCTGGCGCTGGGTGGATCGGGCGTCATATCGGCGCTGACCAACATCCGCCCAGCGCCGATGACGTCATCGAACCGGACCGTCGATGCGAGGTCTATCCCCCAGCTGGATGCGTGCGACGTCGCGGCACTAAAACTTGCCGTCTCGCTGGATCGCCCCTTTCCCACCAACGTTCGGCTGCCGCTGGTGCCGCTCGAGCGGGACGAAGAAATCGCCCTGCGCGCTGCATGCGCGGAGACTTTCGGAGCGACCGTGAACCACGCCGCAGCCTGAACACTATGCGGTCTATATTTCTTTGCCACGAAGCCACATCGATTTCCACATGCCCTCGGGCTTAGTTTCTTTTGGCGCTGTTGAACGCGCCTTAAGCAGAAGGAAAAACGAAATGACGATCGAAGAACAGTCCGCCGACATGAGCGTTTCCCACCCGGGCGACATGGCTTTCGCCGGACCGAGATTTCTGATTGGCAGAGGTCGTCGGGGTGGATGGATCGTCAACGACCGCCTCGGGCTGGTCGGTGGCATTTTCGTCAACGAAGCAGCAGCCCGTCATTTTGCAATCGAAGAGGCTGACAGGCACCCAGAACTCATAGCCGTACTGGACGATGCGGCGATCGAGCTGGAGTTCCGCAAGGCGGGATAACCAGCCTCGTCTTATTCCCTTTCGAACTGTGGAAGTGCAGTGCTGCCTTTGGTAGAAGCGCGCCGCGGACTATAAGACCGCGCGTGCTATCTGAAATTGCGGCGATCGCTCCTGAAGCGTTTGCCCTATGATCGGATTGCTCCATATAGCCCGAAGGGCCAGACGGCCGTAACCGCCTGAAAGGCCCAAGATGACATCCCACGCGCCTGCGTCCGCCGATACGTCCGAGACGCGGAAGTTTCTTGTGCTCTTGCTGGGATCGATCGGTGTCGTCTACGGGGATATTGGCACCAGCCCGCTCTATGCTTTCCGCGAAGCCCTGCGTCCTTTTTCGGGCGACGGCATCCAGCATGTGGAAGTGGTCGGCCTCATCTCGCTGATGATCTGGACGCTGACGATCATCGTGACGTTCAAATATGTCCTGTTTCTCCTGCGCGCAGACAATGATGGCGAAGGCGGAACGCTGTCACTGCTTGCCCTCCTGATGAAAAAGACGGGGAGCTACATGCCCGTTCTTTTCTTCGCGGGTCTGATTGGCTCGGCGCTGTTTATCGGCGATGCGATGATCACGCCGGCACTGTCGGTGATGTCCGCACTCGAGGGCATGAAGCTAGTGACGCCCGCGTTCTCGGATTACGTCATTCCTCTGTCTGTTGCCATCATGGTCGGCCTGTTTGCGGTGCAGTCCAAGGGTACGGAAGCCGTCGCCAAGTTCTTCGGTCCGATCACGGTCGTTTGGTTTCTGGCCATGGCCTGGGGTGGGCTGATCCATATCGGCGACGACCTGACCATTTTGGAAGCCCTTAATCCCGTCAACGCCCTGTGGTTCGTGACGCATGCGGGATGGGCGGGACTGATCGTCCTCGGCGCCGTCTTTCTGACCGTCACGGGGGCGGAGGCTCTCTACGCCGATCTCGGCCACTTCGGCCGCAAACCCATCAGCGTCGCCTGGTTTATTCTGGTGTTTCCGGCGCTGGGGCTGAATTATCTCGGCCAGGGCGCCCTCGTTCTCAGCAATCCGGCGACCATCGACAATCCCTTCTACCTGCTTTACCCGGAATGGGCGCTGCTACCCATGGTCATCCTGGCAACGATGGCGACCATTATCGCCAGCCAGGCGGTCATCACCGGCGCGTTTTCGCTTGCCCGGCAAGCGGTCCATCTGGGCTTCCTCCCGCGCCTTGTGATCAAGTTCACGTCAGAGACAAACACCGGACAGATCTACGTGCCAGCGGTGAACATGCTCCTGCTGATCGGCGTCATCGTGCTGATCATTTCGTTCGGCTCGTCGGAGTCGCTAGCGACCGCCTACGGTATTTCGGTGACGGGTGCGATGGTGGTGACGACGCTGATGTCGTTCCAGTTCCTGCGGTCGGTATGGGGTTTCAAGGCGGTCACTGCCGGCCTGGTGCTCGCACCGCTCCTGGTGATCGAGACCGTCTTCTTGATGGCCAACATGGTGAAAGTGCATGATGGCGGTTGGGTCCCGCTTGCTCTTGCAGCCGCGATCATCCTGGTCATGTGGACCTGGACCAAGGGTTCGCGGTGTCTGAGAACCAAGATCGCCAAGAACGACATTCCGCTTGAGACCTTCATCAAGTCAATCGAAAGCTCGATCGGACGAGAAAGTGCCAGCGCTCCCGTGACAGTTCCAGGGACCGCAGTGTTTCTGACGAGCGTCCCGAATATGACGCCCGGCGTTCTCCTCCACAACCTCAAGCACAATCACGTCCTTCACGAGCAGAACGTGATCCTGACCATCACGACGCAGGACAAGCCCTATGTGCCGGAAGAGGAGCGCGTAAACCTGACGCGGCTCTCCAAGCATTTCGTGCGGCTTGAGATGAAGTTCGGGTTCATGGACGAGCCGAACGTCACAAAGGCTCTCTCGCTGTCGAGGAAGGCAGGCTTCAAGTTCGAGATCATGCAGACCTCATTCTACCTTGGGCGCCGAAACCTGGTTTCAACCCCGAACACGGGCCTGCCGCGTTGGCAGGAGAGCCTGTATATCGCGCTTGCCGACTTTGGGATTGACCCGTCGGCTTACTTCAAGTTGCCTCCGAACCGTGTCGTTGAGCTTGGAGAGCAGGTTGCGATCTGACGTTTAGATCGCAGCTATGCGAACGACCACACTTGCAGCCAAGAGCATGCCAAGCGTCGCGACCGTCAAGCAGAAAACCACTAGCGATGCAGTGAGCCGCTTTCTGCCGGTTGCTTCGACGCAATCTTTTCTCGCGGCGGCTGAGGTGGCGGCGAGCCTTTGTCTTTGTCCTCGAGCTTCAGCGAGATGAAGGTGGTAGAAGTATCCCAGGCGTCCATACATGTGTGATGTCCTTGTGTCAGTGCCCGCATCAGCGGCAAGACAAACCTAGCGACATGCCCATATGTTTTCGATCATGACTGGATGACAAAGAAATAGGGATCTCATAGGGTTCGGTAGGCCCTCGCTTTGCATGTCGCCTTCTGATCAAATTCGGTGGAGTCCGCTGCTTACGGGACCAGACAACTGTTACGCGGTGTTGACCTGCCACTGAACTTTCATCCGGCTGCGATTAGAGCCTCAGCGGTTTTTGATACGCCAAATGGCGCGGTGTGAGCAATCGGCGGAAACGCGGAGCTTCCATATTGCGAAGCGTTGGAGCCGGTTGCAGTGATGGTCCCGGCATAGGCTGCCGGGGTCTGGTATCGAGCGATGAGTGCGGCCGGAAATGATTGTAGTCGGTCGCCCATTCAGCAATGGCACTTCGGGCATGATCGAGGCCGAAGAACAGGCTTTCATTGAGCAGCTCGTCGCGCATGCGGCCGTTGAAACTCTCGACGTAGCCATTCTGCATCGGTCTTCCCGGTGCGATGTAGTGCCACTCGACCTTGTGATCCTTCGACCAGGCAAGAATGGCATTCGAGGTGAGTTCAGTCCCATTGTCGGAGACGATCATGCCGGGCTTGCCTCGCCGCTCGATCAGCGTCGTCAGCTCTCGGGCGACACGGCGACCGGAGATGGACGTGTCCGGGATCGCGGCGAGGCATTCGCGTGTGACGTCGTCCACGACATTGAGCACGCGGAAGCGCCTGCCACAGGCGAACTGGTCGTGAACGAAAATCCAGTGACCATCGCGCATTGGCCTTCGCCTCCACCAGGATCGGCGCACGCGTGCCGACAGCACGCCGCCTCGTTTTGTGCTTGCGGACCGAAAGACCTTCCTCGTGATAAAGCCGGTATATGCGGTTGACGCCGGACGGCTGTCCCTCCCGCCGAAGCAGGATGAACAGTCGCTGATATCCGAAGCGTCGTCGCTCGTTGGCGAGATCGCGCAGCCTCGAGCGCAGTTCGACTTCCGGCGGGCGCCAGGACCGATAGCGGATCGTCTTTCGGTCAGCGGATATGATCTGGCAGGCCCGCCGTTCCGAAAGGCCCATGACGGACTTCAGATGCGCGACGGCGTCACGCTCGGCGGCAGGTTTCCACTCGGGACTGACCATCTCGGAAGAGATGTCCTCGCCCGTCTCTTCCATGCCTTGCCGCGGTCCATCGGAATTTCCGCAACCGCGATGGCGGCGGCGGCAATCGTCGGTACGCTGGCAGGACTTGTAGCCGCCTCTTCAAATCGATTTGTCGATGGTGCGCTGATGCGCGTCACCGATCTCGCGCTCGCCTTTCCTGGTCTTCTGCTGGCGATGGTGCTGGCGGGCTTGATGGGAGGCGGTACCCTCCCCGTCCTTCTCGGCATTGCCCTGGCCCAATGGCCTCAGTTTGCCCGAATGACGCGCAGTATCGCCGCGACCATCCTGACCGAGGCACACATCGAGGCATCGCGCCTTGCGGGCCTCGCCGAGTGGCGCATCCTCATGCGGCAGGTGATGCCGAGTGTTCTGCGCCAGACTGCGGCGCTGGCCACGCTTGGCGTAGGTGGTGCCGTCATGACAATCTCGTCCCTCGGCTTTCTCGGACTGGGGCTACAACCGCCGACCCCAGAATGGGGTGCAATGATCACCGAGCTTCTGCCCCACATTGACGTGGCGCCGGTTCAGATCGCCGCACCCTGCATCGCTCTCTTTCTCACTGTTCTTGCCTGCATGTCAGCGGCGCGGCGATTCTCGGAGGCACGATGACACGCCCGGCACTCTGCGTCAGCGACCTGTCGGTTTGGGACCGAGCGGGCGCCTTGCTTATCGATGCCGTCAGCTTCTCGGTGGATCGCGGCCAAGCTTTCGTCCTCATCGGCGAAACCGGGAGCGGCAAGAGCCTCGTTGCGCAGGCCGTGCTCGGTCTTCTGCCGGAGGGACTCACCGTCAACGGGCAGGTCGAATTGGCTGGGCGGAGCGTGGATCTCACAGACAGGCCGGCACTTCGGCGCCACTGGAGCCAGCATCTGGCGCTCGTACCACAAGAGCCGCGGGCCGCACTTGATCCCACCATGCGGGTGTTGCCGCAGATCGCCGGAGCGCATGGGAAAGCGCGTGCGCGCACCGCCATGTTCGATGTCAGTCTGCACCCTGCCGTCGAGCAACAGTATCCATTCATGCTATCTGGCGGAATGGCGCAGCGTGTCCTGGTAGCCGGCGCCCTGACTACCGACGCGACCGTCATCGTTGCCGATGAGCCGACCAAAGGTCTTGACGACGACCGTGTCGAGGAAGCCGTCGCGCGCCTGCGCCAGATCCTCGACGACGGCCGTGCCGTCCTTGCGATCACCCACGACATTCGCGTCGCCCGCGGGCTTGACGGCCAGATAGCGGTGATGCGCGAAGGCCGGATGCTGGAACACGGTCAGGTGAATACCGTGATCGCGTCGCCGAGCCATGCCTACACCCGCGCCTGGCTCGCTGCCGATCCAGATCGCTGGCAACTGCGTCCGGCGTCCGCAGGCAATAGCCCCGTGGTCGAAGCCCAAAATCTTGCCTATCGGATTGGCGACCGTGTGCTTTTCCAGGATCTGTGCGTCAAGCTCTTCCGCGGGAGCATCACTGCCGTGATCGGCCCGAGCGGAAGCGGCAAGACGATGCTGGGAAATGTCATCCTTGGCCTCGCACGCCCTTCAACCGGGACGGTGCGCTGGCAAGACGGCACAGATCCTCACTGCGTCCGCCGACCGCGTCTTCGCTCGCGCTATCAGAAGCTACATCAGGATCCGGCCTCGGCATTTCTGCCAGGGCGCGTGCTGCGGCGGCAGTTTGCCGACCTCGGCTCGGTCCTGCAGCCGGGCTCTATGGAACGCGATCTGCCACCGCTACTTGAGCGGCTTGAACTCAACCCGGCGCTGCTCGACCGGAGGCCAGATGAAGTGTCAGGCGGGCAGCTACAACGCATCGCCATCGCTCGCGTGCTGCTGTTCGATCCTCTGTGCCTGGTCGCGGATGAACCGACGTCGCGGCTGGACCCGCTCGTCCAGCGTGACGTAATGCGCCTACTGCGCGAACTCGTCGATGAAAGAGGCATGAGCCTTTTGCTGACAAGTCACGACCGCCGGCTGGTACGTGCCGTAGCTCATCAAGTGATTCAGCTTGGAGGGAACCTACATCCAGCGAAACGTTAGATTTCGTCAGAGAGATGGCCGATGGTGCCATATATGCCACCGCGGTCTGCACAGAATCATTGGTGCTCGGTGCGGCTGGCGTGTTGGAAGGTAAGCGAGCCGGAATACTTTGGAACATCCACCTTCTACTTTCCACATTCGGCGCTATCCCTGTCCACGATAGGATCGTTGAGGACGGCAGGTGATAACAGGGGGCGGGATAACAGCCGGTATAGATTTTGGTCTTGATATTGTCGCTCGACTGTTTGGGATAGACGCCGCAAAACGCCTCCAGCTAGCCATCGACTGTCATCCGCGTCCACGTTTCAACGCTGGTAGCCCGACAAGGCAGGACCCAAAATCACAGAATCAATCCCAGCACCAGCGGGGCAGTATTTCGGTCAATGGCATCACGCTTGGCGACAGCGTCAAGAACCTGGATGCGATCCGGCGGGAGGTCGGGATGGTGTTCCAGCACTTCAACCTCTTCCCGCATCTGACCGTCAAGGAGAACTGCGCCCTGCCGCAGATCCTGGCCCGCGGAAAACGTCGACGAGACGCGGAAGAGATGGCCATGCATTTCCTGGCGAAGGTGCGGATCCCCGAACAGGCCGACAAATACCCCGGTCAGCTGTCCGGAGGGCAGCAGCAGCGCGTGGCGATCGCAAGGGCGCTTTGCATGACGCCGAAGGTCATGCTGTTCGACGAGCCAACCTCGGCTCTCGATCCGGAGATGGTGAAAGAGGTTCTCGACACAATGGTCACGCTTGCAGAAGAAGGGATGACCATGATCGTCGTCACCCATGAGATGGGCTTCGCACGAAAGGTGGCAGACCGTGTCGTGTTCATGGAAGCAGGAGAGGTGATCGAGGTCAATGAGCCCAACGCGTTCTTCGACACTCCCTCGCATGATAGCACGCGGCGATTTTTGGCGAATATCATGCACTGAATGTGTCACCGCCAAACGTACAAACGGATCGGAGGCGCGCCGACACAGACCGTCCGATCGGCCGCCTTGAAAGGAATCGAACCTACGACCCACTCCTCACTAATGAATTGAAAGCTCTCTGTTGCCCAATTTGCACCTTTGAGTTGCCATTGAAAGCGACCTCCTCAACTTCGGAAGTATCACGCACGGGGCACGGCTAGTCAGGATGCATTAGCGCAAAATAGCTGTTACAAAGTTAGCCATCGGGTTAACCCATCGGCAATCGCGGCGTGCATATGGTAGTCCCCGTCCCTCGGTCTGAAGATGGGACACATTGGGAGCGGCAGCTACATGATCCCCGAGCGCGTCCTAGAACTTGCCTTTGCACCGCTAGTTCTGCTTATCGGCTTCGGAGTTGTGTACTGGGCGAGTCCTCCGACCACGCTCAACCCCCTCTGCACTTACGTGAGCCAATATGAGCTCCAAGGCACAATCAGGGTCGGCGGCGAGGTCCTGCACTCGACCGTCTATCGACAGCGGAGCATCTCAAGACGGTGGGTAGCAACAATCAACTATGGGGGCTGCCTGCAGAGATACGGCACGTTGCTCTCCTTCAAGGCGCGCGACGGGCGAGTTTTCCTTGTTCCGACGGAGTTATGCGGGCTCGCGGAGCGCGTGCTTCTCGACATCGGAAAGGTTGACGTGCTGAGGACCTGCAGTGCCAAACTCGGAAAGCTGAGTAGGCAGCGCGAGAAATACGGCTATGTCGTGTCTACAGCCGACAACCCCACGTCTTGGTCTCCGTTCGAACTAGCGGCGAACGGTCCGATCACCATCGTGTCCATGCTGGCAACTGCCACAAAAAAATGGCCGGGGGACGACCTCGAAAGCGTGGCACCGAACCTCCTGAAGACACAGTTCGTATTCGACTCGAGCTGGTGGAACAGTCCAGCGCGTTTCGTCTTGCGCGGCGAGAAGCGTACTTTTCGGGCGACCAAACTGGATATCGGCACCGGGCTACGGGAAACTGTCCGGTGAAGTTCGTCTTGCGCGTCGTACTATGCATCATCGCCTTGCCGATCATACTGATTTCCTACACAATTATTTCCGCTCAATTAGCCAAGCCTGCCCACCTGGACCCAGACATGTTTAAGCCGATCGGCCTGCGGATCGAGGGGCCCTTCTCTGGAGAACCAATCAAGGTTCGCGGCTATGGTTCAGGTCGGATACAAACCTATAATCTCGAAGAGGACCTCCGGCCGATTCTTGGAGAAATGGGGCTGGAATATCTGAACGCGTTGAAGCCGTTCCGAGGCGGAGACGATGGGTATTCGCCCTGGATAGCAGGTCCGCTCGATCCCGCCAAAGTGGCTTCGTCCTATCCAGTAAATGCGAGCATTCTCGCCGGAATGACGAAGAACTGCCCTATGACCTGGGAGGGCCCGGACCCCTCCTGCGTTTCTCGCCAGGCCATCCTCACAAAGCCGAACGTCTACTACGCTTATGGCGCGGGCCGGATCGCCATCGTTGATCCCACCCAGCCATACCTCCAGGTCGTGTATATTGAACCCTATCCATAACGACTCATTGCTGGGTGACAACACAGCTAACGTCCAAGACGCCTGCTGCATGAAGTACCCGCGTCAGAAATCTTGCAGCGCAGCTACATTCCACTTTCATTTCTTCCCTCGCAGCATCGATATAACCTTCTAAGATACCAGCGTTAGCATGACCGCCAGAACGCGGTTTTTCTGCATAGCAACCGCCAGCTCATTAGAAGTCGGCGGTAGGTCGGCTTTCGGCGCAAGCGGTCGTCGGCGTTGAAGTTATCCCGCCCACGATGAATGGGAACCCTATGCATCCCCCCGACACTTCATAGGGACCGTTGTCGCAGCCGACCAATCCAGTATTTTCCATCGTCACGTGTCGTTTTGCATTTAACCGTGGGATTCTGCCCCCTAATAGTTTCAACAAGTTAGCCTGGCGCTTAATTTGAGACTTGGCACTTAACTTGAGATTCCATCTTGGAATTTGGCACTTAATGTGAGATTCACCGCCAGGAAAAGATGGCTGTTTACGGCCACGCCTCAATGAGAAAATGACCTATATTACAGATGGATATCGCCGCGCAGGAAGGCGTTTTGCATGGAAAATCACACCGACTAATCTCAAATTAGGTGCCATCACCAGTCTGAATGAGCGCATTCTCACATTTAAATGCCAAACGACAGCTTGGATACGCCGCTCGTCAGACCCGGAGACTTTTGCCGAAGCTGTAGTCGTTGACAGTGCAATGCACGCCATCACCGAAAAAATACACGCCTTCAAACATGTGGCCATTATCGCCGCCCCTCCCGCTATAGTCGCTCATAGGGACTGCCGATTGTGACCCAATGACGGCTTCGGGGCCCTGACCGCCACTGCGCCGATGCGCCGATGCGCCAAAAGCGGCCGATGGCGGCGACCGTCATCACAACTCGCACAACCCACTTATCGACGAACGCTACTTTCCTACCACGCGTCAACATATTTGATTTGCTGCCATATTGCGTTGTCGCCTAGCACTAATACTGAACCGTCAACGTCGAATTTAAAAGTCCATGCGAGTCTTAACGTCCGCTCCGGGCCGGAAACGGACCTTTCTGTCTTGGAAGCCGGGCTCGGATTAAGCTGCCATAGAGCGTGGCAGCTCTTTGGACAGCAATCCGACCAGACCACGCTTGCGCACCGTCAGCTTCTCCTCCCGATAGAGACGTCGAAGCTTCTTCAAGTTCATGACGATCCCTGCCGGTCCAGCATCACATGGATGCGCCGATACCCGAAGCGTCGGCGCTCGGGCGCCACTTTCTTCATCGCCTCGCGGATGGACGTACGCCCCAGCATCTCCTGCATTTTGTTCCGTGTTTGTCTGAGCAACCTTTTTTAGCTGTTGCAAGTATGCCGCACCTCACGGCTCAGGCGAAAATTTTGCCCGTTTGACTTGGCCTGCGCGTCCAATCGATCTAGGGTTTATTATTATCAACACGGTTTTGGGGAGTTTTTGATGGCTGTTTTTTCCAACTCCCCAGCGGCTTCCGCGAATATCGCCTGAAGCCTGCAGCGTTTTCTCACGCCCAGAACCTGATGAAGTGGCGATAAGCCCCTCTTCAACCGTTCCTCACCAAATCATTTTGCGCGAAAATATTTCTCTGTGAAGGAGCCGGCGAAGGCCGGATACATCAATGGCATTTGGTTTCAAATCTCGCCGTGGCGGAGCTTTTCGCAGTGTTTTCCGTTATTGCTGGGCTCATTGGAAGCGCCAGCCTTGCCGCGCGTCCTTCATGTTGTCTACAGTCATGCTGTCAACACTCGCGGATGTTCTAACGCCCCTATTTTCCGGTCGGCTGGTCGATGCCGTGGTATCCGGGGAAGCGAGCGATGCCACAACATGGAACAATGCGGTCAACGCGTTTTGCTGGCTTATGGTGCTTTCGATCGGCGCCGTCGTTCTACGGCATGCGACGTTCACCGCCATCATAGGCTTCACTCTGAAGTCGATGTCTGAGATTGCCGCAGACTCCTTCGCCCATATCCAGCGGTTTTCGAGCGACTGGCATGCCAACAGCTTTGCGGGGTCTACTGTCCGTAAGGTGACGCGCGGCATGTGGGCGCTTGACGTCCTCAATGACACCGTCTTCGTAGCGCTGTTCCCGTCGCTGGTGATGCTCATCGGCTCGACGATTCTAATGACATGGTACTGGCCGATGATGGGATTGCTGGTCGGCGCCGGGTCAGTCTTCTTCATCGTGTTCACCGCGGTCATGGCATTGCGCTATGTTGCGCCGATGGCAAGCATGGCCAATAACTGGGATACGCGCCTTGGCGGCGCGCTCGCCGATGCAGTGACCTGCAATGCGGTCGTTAAGGCCTTTGGCGCCGAAGACCGGGAAGACGAGCGTCTTTCCCGGGTCACTCGCAAGTGGCAAGATCGCACAAGGCGCACCTGGACGCGGGGCACCCTGAATGGCACGTCCCAGAATGCGCTGCTCAGCCTGTTGCGTGGCTGCGTGCTGGGTCTTGCCCTCTGGCTCTGGGCCAATGGGATGGCAAACGCTGGCGACATCACCTTCGTCCTTACCGCGTTTTTCATTCTGCAGGGCTATCTGCGCGAAATCGGCATGCATATCCGCAACCTGCAACGCTCGGTCAACGATATGGAGGAGCTTGTCACCATCCATGCCCAGCCTTTGGGCGTGGAAGATGTTACAGGCGCGCCAGATCTCGAGGTGAAGGCTGGCCTGATCACGTTCGATCGCGTCACTTTCCACTACGGCAATCACCATGCTCCGCTCTACAATGATTTTTCGGTCACCATCAAGCCTGGCGAACGGGTGGGTCTCGTCGGCCATTCCGGCTCGGGAAAGACGACTTTCATCAAGCTGATCCAGCGCC
This sequence comes from Neorhizobium sp. DAR64872/K0K18, assembly GCF_050500175.1. Lineage (NCBI taxonomy): Bacteria > Pseudomonadati > Pseudomonadota > Alphaproteobacteria > Hyphomicrobiales > Rhizobiaceae > Neorhizobium > Neorhizobium sp. DAR64872/K0K18. The sequence continues at coordinate 8,999 of NZ_CP191445.1, read as the reverse complement.
TGCATGACATCAACAGCGGAATGGTTTCGATCGACGGGCAGGATATTTCCAAGGTGACGCAGACATCTCTTCGCCGCCAGATCGCCATCGTGCAGCAGGAACCGATCCTGTTTCACCGCTCGCTTGCGGAAAATATCGCCTATGCGAGACCAACTGCTACGCAGGCAGATATCAAGACGGCTGCGCGGCTCGCCAGCGCCCATGACTTCATAGAAGCGCTGCCGAAAGGCTATGCGACGCTTGTCGGCGAACGCGGCATCAAACTTTCCGGTGGCGAACGGCAACGCATCGCTATTGCCCGGGCATTCCTGGCAAACGCACCTATCCTGATCCTCGACGAGGCGACCTCAAGCCTCGATTCAAAATCGGAAATGCTCATTCAAGAGGCAATGGAAAAGCTAATGGAGGGCCGCACAACGCTCGTCGTCGCTCACAGGCTGTCAACGGTTCGCGCGCTCGATCGGCTGCTAGTCTTTGAACATGGACGTATCGCCGAGGAAGGCACTCATGCAAGCCTTATACAGCGCAAGAGCGGGATCTATCGTGGACTCTTCGAGTTGCAGGCGCTGGAGCTGACGAAGGGCATCGCAAGCAAAGGGCTGATAGGCTAGTAGGCGTGCAAGCAGGCCATTCCCGCACAGGACGATCGCCTCGACAGGCGAGAACCAGGCTCGCGACTGACAGCATTGCTGCATCCCACACAATGGTTGATGTTTAAACGCTTCACCGCGACGCAAGGTAGTAAACCTGTATTGGTCTTGAGCGGGTACGAACCTTCGACCAGCGTCTTAGATTCGCTAAACACTTGATTCTCACCGAACGACTGCGGCGTAAAAGGCGTTCTGCCAAGGCTTCAAGCAACGGCTAACGACTTGACGCGGATGTTGGCCATCATGCCGTCATCTATAGGGGACAAGCTCTTCAGAAGATCTGACCTACCACTGAGAATTTCCTCCAGAATGGATTAGAGTCCGGCTCATCGAGGACGGACTTATGAAGAAGCAGAGATTTACGGAAGAGCAGATTATTGGGGTGCTGAAGGAGCAGGAGGCAGGCGTTAAGGCCGCTGATCTTTGCCGCAAGCACGGGATTTCTGAGGCGACCTTTTATAATTGGAAGGCCAAATACGGCGGCATGGAGGTGTCGGAGGCCAAACGTTTGAAGGCGCTGGAGGACGAGAATGCCAAGCTGAAGAAGTTGCTGGCTGAGCAGATGCTGGATGTTGCCGCACTTCGTGAGCTTCTCGGAAAAAAATGGTAGGGCCTGCCGCCAAGCGTGAAGCTGTCGCGCATCTGAAGGTCACAATGGGGCTTTCGGAACGGCGGGCCTGCCAGATCATATCAGCAGACCGAACGACGGTCCGCTATCGATCCTCTCGACCGCCGGAAGTCGATCTGCGAGCGAAATTGCGCGATCTGGCCAATGAGCGCCGCCGTTTTGGCTATCGTCGATTGTTCATCTTGCTTCGACGAGACGGAGAGCCCTCCGGCGTCAATCGCATCTACCGGCTCTATCGCGAGGAAGGGCTTTCCGTGCGCAAGCGGAAAGCCAGACGTCGTGCTGTTGGCACACGAGCGCCGATCCTGGTCGAAGCAAAGGCCAATGCCCGCTGGTCGTTGGATTTCGTCCACGACCAGTTCGCCTGCGGCAGACGCTTCCGCATCCTGAATGTGGCCGATGATGTCACGCGCGAATGCCTGGTGGCGATCCCGGACACATCGATCTCCGGTCGCCGTGTCGCGCGAGAACTGACGGCACTTGTCGAGCGACGGGGCAAGCCCGGCATGATCGTTTCAGACAACGGGACCGAACTGACCTCGAATGCCATCCTTGCATGGTCAAAGGATCATAAGGTCGAATGGCACTACATTGCGCCTGGAAGACCAATGCAAAACGGCTATGTCGAGAGTTTCAACGGCCGCATGCGCGATGAACTGCTCAATGAAAGTTTGTTCTTTGGTCTCGATCATGCCCGCAGCGCCATTGCGGAATGGGCCGACGACTACAACAACTTCCGGCCCCACTCATCGCTCAGATACCAGAGCCCGGCGGACTATGCCGGGATCATCGCCGCAACCGACTCCAACGCTACGCAAAGTGGAAACTTCGCGTTTCCGCCGGTTGCTCCCATCGCGCCATTTGGCGTATCAAAAACCGCCGAGGCTCTAGTCGCAGCCGGATGAAACTTCAGTGGCAGGTCAGATGGAGCAGCAGTTCATCGCTGCGGCAGGCAACGATCTGATGGCGCGGATTGCGTCTGGTGAGATCGACACCGAGGAGAAACGCGAAAAGCTCCTCGGCCAGTATGCCGAGGAGCTTCGTCTTCTTTACCCCGAGTGGGAGAATTTACAAGTTACAGTGGTTGCGGGGGCAGGATTTGAACCTGCGGCCTTCAGGTTATGAGCCTGACGAGCTACCGGGCTGCTCCACCCCGCGCCAAGCGAATTTGGCATTGCCAAATTTCGCGGTGCGTCACAGCAAAGCTGTGATGCCTCTGCCGAAGCAAATCCGAAGGATTTGTCTCCTTTGAGGGACGCACCGACTACGAGCCAGACGTCCCTTCGGCAATTCTAAACCCCAGCAACGACAAAAGGCCGCTTTGGGAGCGGCCCTTGGTTTGGCCAGGGGCCGGTTTGTTATGTGTGAGAAGATTGTTTGGTCCATCCTTATGGATGGCATTGCCTTTAATAGACCTGGCAGCGACCTACTCTCCCGCGTCTTAAGACGGAGTACCATTGGCGCAGGGGTGTTTCACGGCCGTGTTCGGAAAGGGAACGGGTGCAGCCACCCCGCAATGACCACCAGGTCGATTAAGGGCAATGTATGCGTGGCAATGGGCGACCATTGCAACGCTTTATCGAGAAGCTGGCGGGGGCGAACCCCCATTTGTCTTAGTTGAACACGTCTTGTTTGCCGTCTGGTTTGTCGGAGCGTAGCTCCGCAAGGCCAGAGGCCGTCGCCGAACGTTCGGCGGCCCGTCCGGAGCGTTTTTCACGCGTCAGGACAAAACAGATGTCATCATCGAGGTGCGCAGCACCTTGATGAGCATAGTCAATGAGAACGATGAAGCCAATCGGGCTATTAGTAAGGCTAAGCTTCATGCATTACTGCACGTCCACACGCCTCCTATCAACGTGGTCGTCTTCCACGGCCCTGATAGGGAATACTCGTTTTCAGGTGGGTTTCCCGCTTAGATGCCTTCAGCGGTTATCCCTTCCATATATAGCTACCCTGCTATGCCGTTGGCACGACAACAGGTCCACCAGAGATATGTCCATCCCGGTCCTCTCGTACTAGGGACAGATCCTGTCAATATTCCTACACCCACGGCAGATAGGGACCGAACTGTCTCACGACGTTCTGAACCCAGCTCACGTACCGCTTTAATTGGCGAACAGCCAAACCCTTGGGACCTGCTCCAGCCCCAGGATGCGATGAGCCGACATCGAGGTGCCAAACAACCCCGTCGATATGGACTCTTGGGGGTCATCAGCCTGTTATCCCCGGCGTACCTTTTATCCGTTGAGCGATGGCCCTTCCACGCGGGACCACCGGATCACTATGACCGACTTTCGTCTCTGCTCGACTTGTCAGTCTCGCAGTCAGGCGGGCTTATGCCATTGCACTCGACGACCGATTTCCGACCGGTCTGAGCCCACCATCGCGCGCCTCCGTTACTCTTTCGGAGGCGACCGCCCCAGTCAAACTACCCACCATACACTGTCCCGGATCCGGATAACGGACCGCGGTTAGACATCCATGACGATAAGGGTGGTATTTCAAGGATGGCTCCACGAGAACTGGCGTCCCCGCTTCAAAGCCTACCACCTATCCTACACATGCCGACACGAATGCCAGTGTAAAGCTATAGTAAAGGTGCACGGGGTCTTTCCGTCTAACCGCAGGAACCCCGCATCTTCACGGGGAATTCAATTTCACTGAGTCTATGTTGGAGACAGCGGGGAAGTCGTTACGCCATTCGTGCAGGTCGGAACTTACCCGACAAGGAATTTCGCTACCTTAGGACCGTTATAGTTACGGCCGCCGTTTACTGGGGCTTCAGTTCAAAGCTTGCACCTCTCCCTTTAACCTTCCAGCACCGGGCAGGCGTCAGGCCCTATACGTCGTCTTTCGACTTCGCAGAGCCCTGTGTTTTTGATAAACAGTCGCTACCCCCTGGTCTGTGCCACCCCTTTCCACTTGCGTAAAAAGGGGTCACGCTTCTTCCGAAGTTACGCGTGCAATTTGCCGAGTTCCTTCAACATAGTTCTCTCAAGCGCCTTGGTATGCTCTACCTGACCACCTGTGTCGGTTTCGGGTACGGTCTATACGGTGGAGCTATTTCCTGGAACCGCCCCGCTGCACATCCAATCCAATAAGGAGGTACAACTTACGCGATCCGTCACTACCACCAGGCCCACGAATATTAACGTGGTTCCCATCGACTACGCATTTCTGCCTCGCCTTAGGGGCCGGCTAACCCTGCTCAGATTAACTTTAAGCAGGAACCCTTGGTCTTTCGGCGAGGGGGTCTCTCACCCCCTTTATCGTTACTCATGTCAACATTCGCACTTCCGATATCTCCAGAGGCCCTCACGTGTCCTCCTTCACAGACTTACGGAACGCTCCGCTACCACATACACTTGCGTGCATATCCTCAGCTTCGGTGCATGGCTTTAGCCCCGTTACATTTTCGGCGCAAAGACCCTTATTTAGACCAGTGAGCTGTTACGCTTTCTTTAAATGATGGCTGCTTCTAAGCCAACATCCTGGTTGTTTTGGGATCCTCACATCCTTTCCCACTTAGCCATGACTTGGGGACCTTAGCTGGAGGTCAGGGTTGTTGCCCTCTTCACGACGGACGTTAGCACCCGCCGTGTGTCTGCCGACTAGTACTCCTCGGTATTCGGAGTTTGGTTAGGATCAGTAAGACGGTGAGTCCCCATAGCCCATCCAGTGCTCTACCCCCGAGGGTATTCGGTCGACGCTCTACCTAAATAGATTTCGCGGAGAACCAGCTATCTCCGAGTTTGATTGGCCTTTCACCCCTAGCCACAAGTCATCCCAATCTATTGCAACAGATGCGGGTTCGGCCCTCCAGTTGGTGTTACCCAACCTTCAGCCTGCTCATGGCTAGATCACTCGGTTTCGGGTCTAATGCATCTAACTAAATCGCCCTATTCAGACTCGCTTTCGCTGCGCCTACACCTACCGGCTTAAGCTTGCTAGATACACTAAGTCGTTGACCCATTATACAAAAGGTACGCCGTCAGGCCCCTTACTAAAAAGAGCGCCCTCCGACTGCTTGTAGGCATCCGGTTTCAGGTTCTATTTCACTCCCCTTGTCGGGGTGCTTTTCACCTTTCCCTCACGGTACTTGTTCGCTATCGGTCATGCACGAGTACTTAGGCTTGGAGAGTGGTCTCCCCATGTTCAGACAGGATTTCACGTGTCCCGCCCTACTCAAGGACAATGTCTGTTCTACGCTTACGGGGCTATCACCCACTCTAGCCAGGCTTTCCAACCTGTTCAGCTTTATTCAACATTGCCACTGGCCTGGTCCGCGTTCGCTCGCCACTACTTACGGAGTCTCGGTTGATGTCCTTTCCTTCAGGTACTTAGATGTTTCAGTTCCCTGAGTTCGCTTCTTACACCCTATGTATTCAGGTGTAGATACCTTATTAGCGATATCTAGAAACCTCTTCTGCTGAACCCTCGAACCCGGTATTGCCGGGTCTGTTCTGTCCTCACGCTGTCGCGACCTTGCGGTCGCTGCGCTGCGGACGGCGCGCCAAACTGTTGGCGACGACCTAAAGGTCTGTATGGGAAGTCCCACGCAAACCGTTCAGAACATTAAAGGTGTCTAGCAAAACAGATTTTCTAGATATCTAAGGTGGGTTGCCCCATTCGGAGATCCATGGATCAAAGCTTATTCGCAGCTCCCCACGGCTTTTCGCAGCGTATCACGTCCTTCTTCGCCTGTGCATGCCAAGGCATCCACCAAATGCCCTTAAAACACTTCATCGTTCTCATTGCCAATGCTCATCAATATAGCTCGCTCCAGAAGAGCAAGCGGAAGGGCTACCTTTTACAACCCAACCTTCTCATGATGCCATCAACGTGTTCGATCAGGCCACTTTATTGGAACCACGCCGAGCGGTTCACTTGTGTCCTGATCTTTAAGACCAGCTTCTCGAGATTAAATCCGGGTCCGCGCGGTTAGCAAACGGACATCAATAAGTCGTCAGAGGTGGTTTAGGGCAAAGCCCCAAAACACCAACAACGACCGACCAGAGTGACATGCTTCCTACCTACTCCAGCTCTTCCTCCAGATCCGACCGGCTAGGTCATCCTTGGTATCATCAGAACCGGGCTCGGACATCTTTGGGTCAAAAACCCAAAAATACCTGGAAGCATCCAGATCAATCTTCTCTTCACAATTTTGCAGAACAGGCAGCACTCCTAAAAGTGATGCAAACTTTATTTTCTTCAGAAGACA